>CAWCYH010000005.1:0-331337 GCA_963799745.1 uncultured Solirubrobacterales bacterium
CGAGACCGATGGCGAACCGTGCTGGGCAATCGACCCGAGTGTGAACCTCGACGCGCATGTGGTTCTCGATAACCACTCCGAACCGCTGGATATGGCGAGGCTGAGAGCCACGGTTGCACGCATCTTCGAGCGGCGCCTGGACCGCTCAGGACCGTTGTGGCGGATCGATGTCATTCCGCGGCTCCTCGGAGGCGGCAGCGCCTTGATCTGGCGCTTTCACCACGCGCTGTTCGATGGCTCGACGGCGATGCGCATGGCTCACGCAGCGCTGTGGGACGAGGGGCGCGGCGCGGACATTCCACCCGCCCGAGCTCCGGCGTCAGGGTCCGCGAAGCGGAGGTCAGGCCCGGTCGAGCAGCGGTGGCTCGGTGGTCTGCGCGCTACGGCACGGGAGGCGCCTCACCCGTGGCGCCGATCGCCCTTCAACGGGCACATAGATGCGCGGCGGGCGGTGGCCTTTACCACGGTCGAACTCGAAGGAATCCGCTCCATCGCGCGGGCAGCCGACGGGGCAACGGTCAATGACGCGGCCTTGACGGTCGTGGCCGGCGGCCTTCGGCGCTGGCTCGAGGCCAACCACGGTCACATCGGTGCAGTTCGCGTGAAGGTACCCGTGAGCCTGCACGGCCCCATCGCCCACGGTGATGCAGGCGCCGAGCCTGGTAACCGCGATTCGTTCTTCTGCTTGGACCTGCCGCTCGGGCCGGCTGATCCACTGGGTCGCCTGCGCGCCGTTCGCCGGGCCACGCAGCTCCGTAAAGAGGGTCACGATGCCCAGCACCTCGACGCGCTTATGCGCCGACTAGCGCAAGCACCGCAACTTCGCAGCTTCGCCGAGCGGGTACTGGCACATCCTCGATCATTCGCTTTGAACGTATCCAACGTTCCCGGCCCCCGCCAGCCCGTCCATGTGCTGGGTGCTCCGGTCCGAGCGCTCTACTCGATCGCTGAGATTCGAGAGCACCACGCGCTGCGCATCGCGGTCGTGTCGCTCGGGGACACGCTGAACTTCGGGCTCACGGCCGATCCGACGCTGCTGCCCGACGTCGACCAACTGGCCGATCACATGCAGGAAGACGTCACCGCGCTGCTCGCTCGTGTGTAGTGGCGGCGCCGGGTCTGAACCCGAGCTTTGCGCGGGCTGCGGCGATCAGCCTGTGCCGGGCTCGAGGTAGAAGACGGCAGCCGATCCGTTGTTGCGGAGGAAGCAGGTCGCCTCTCCCCGGCCTTGGCGGGGAGCCGCGTTTAGGAAGTTGAGGACGTCCTGCGCACCGTTGGGACCGGGGAAGTCCTTCCAGTGCCAGTCCTGCTGTGTGCCCTCACCGAGGCTCCCGGGCTCGAGGAAGATCACCCCCACGGTCCCGTTACCACGCGGCGTGACGCTGGCTTCACCTGGCCCTTGCCGTGGCGCCAGGTTTAGGAAGTTGGTGGCCTGCTGCTCAGCGTCGGTACCGGAAAAATCGGTCACCTCCCAGGCCTGAGCGGTGCTCCTGCCAAGGCTGCCCGGCTCGAGCCAGATCAGTCCCGCCGAGCCGTCATTGCGCAGGGTCGCGCTGGCCTCCCCCGGCCCTTGTCGCGCGGGGTCGTTCAAGAAGTTGACCGCGTCCTGCGCGCCGTTGGGGGCCGGAAAGTCGCTCGACTGCCAGGTCTGCTCAGTGCCGTCCCCGAGGCTGCCCGGCTCGAGCCAGATCAGCCCGGCGCTGCCGTTGTTTCGCAGCGTGACGCTCGCTTCACCGGCGCCTTGGCGCAGCGGCAGGTTCAAGAACGCGACCGCCTGCTGCTCGCCAGTGACAGTGAACTCGGAATGTTGCCATTGCTGGTTTGCCATGGCCTGCCCTTTCCCAGTCTGTTGCTGACACCTCACGGCGACCCCAACGGTCGACCGCCCCGACGCATCATCGCCGTCCATCGGCCGGACTGAGGGTGACTTTTCGCACAGCGACAGAAACGCGACCCGCTCTTCGCTCGCCGATCGATCTCCTGGCGGAGTTCAGATCGACCGAGAGCGAGATCTGCGCGCTCGCGAGATCTGCGAGCTCGCGAGGCTCTTTCGAGCGGGTGTCGAATCTAGCCGCATGGCACCATGGCGATCACAGCCCTCCCGCTGACGGCTCTGGGGCGAGGGATGAGCGTGTTTGGATACATGACGGGCTTGGGCGGTCGCGACATGGCCGTCGACCTCGGCTCGGCGAACACGCTCGTCTATGTACGCGGCTGCGGGCTCGTGCTCTGGGAGCCAAGCGTCGTGGCGGTTGACGCGCGCACGGGTGACGTCCGCGCGGTAGGCGTGCGAGCAGAGCAGATCGTCCGCCGCGGGGACGACTCGGTCGCTGCTGTCCGTCCAGTGAGGGACGGCGTGGTCGCGGACTTCGAGCTCACCGAGCGGCTGCTGCGGCACCTCATCCACCAGGTGCACCACAACCGTTGGGCGCACCCACGCGTCGTGATGTGCGTTCCGCCGGGCGTGACGAGCGTCCACACGCACGCGGTCGGGCAAGCCTGCCTATCGGCCGGAGCGCGTCAGGCCTATCTGATCGATGAGCCGATCGCCGCAGCGATCGGGGCCGGGCTGCCAGTCGCCGAGCCGACGGGCTCGATGATCCTCGACATCGGAGGCGGCATCAGCGAGGTCGCGGTGATCTCGCTCGGTGGGATCGTCGCGGCCCAGTCCGTCGGTGTGGGCGGTAATCAACTCGACGACGCGATTGTCAGCTACCTCAGGCGCGAACGCGAGCTGGTGATCGGCCGCGCGACAGCCGAACAAGTCAAGCTCAGGCTCGGCACCGCGTTCCCACTCGGCGCGGAGCTCCGGGCTCGCATCTCGGGTCACGAGCCCGTGTCCGCGCTCCCGAAGACGGTCCTGCTGACGAGCGGCGAGCTGAGGGCCGCGCTCGAGAAACCGCTCGCGCAGATCATCAACGCGGTCAAGGAAACGCTCACCAGGACCCCACCCGAGCTCGCCTCCGACATCATCGATCGTGGCATCACGCTGGTAGGGGGCGGCTCACTGCTACGGGGCCTCCGGGAGCGGCTGCGCCACGAGATGCAAATGCCGGCACAGCTTGCCGAGTCCCCGCGCACGTGCGTCGCGACCGGCTCGGGACGATGGCTGGAGAACATTGAGGCAGCGGACCGCCGCCGGTCATCTCGTGCACGTGCGCTCCCGGTCGACACCGTGGCTGCGATGAGGTAACGCGTCGCGCGTCCAGCGGTGTCGGCGCCGAATTTGTGAGACTGGACGGTGCCGTGGAGGATGCGATGCGCCAATTGGATCCCCAGTCGCTTGGTTCACACCTGGCGCGCCTGTACCGCGCTGCCTACGGCCTTTGTGGATCGCGTCAGGACGCCGAGGATCTCGTTCAGGACACCTATGAGAAGGTGCTCCGCCGGCCGCGTTTCCTACGCCGTGACGACGACTTGACCTATCTGCTGCGGGTGCTTCGCAACACGTGGATCAGCTCCATGCGGGCCAAGCCGGGCCCCGCCGTCGTCTCCGCAGGGGAGGAAGTCGAGACCATTCCGGCTCCGAACGATCCGATCGCTCAGTCGATCGAGGGCGCAGAGGTGTACGAGGCGCTGCAGGAGCTGACCCAGCCGCTGCGCGAGGCACTGGTCGCGGTGGACGTCCTCGGGCTGTCGTACCGCGAGGCCGCGCACGCGTTGAGCACGAAGGAGGGCACGATCATGAGCCGTCTTCATCGCGGGCGGGGGCAAATCGCCGCTCGCCTGGAGCGAGAAAGCTGAGCTGACGGCACCTATGCAGCGACGCGCGCGCGGACCGGGGCGGCCGCAAGCGACAGCACCACGTTCTGCTTTACCCGCGCTGCGAGCACGCATGTGCGGCCGAAGCGGACGAGCGTGACGACCGACAGCCCGGACGAGGTCGAGAACACGTGGAGCGGAACGCCGTCGAAGATTACTGCGCGGGCGTTCCGAGGCAGTGGGATCGGCTTTCCGGAGAACACCGTGTAGCTCAGGCGCGTCCCGTCTGGCAGCCGGTAGAACACGGTCAGGGCGGGGCGTCCGCCGATCCGGTCGAGGCGCCGACCGGTCGGCGGCACGGCGAACTTCGCATAGTTCGGATACGTGACACCAGCGTAGGAGACGTCGAGGAGCTTGGGGCTCCGAGCGGCCGGAGCGGCTCCAGTCGACGGCGCAAAGGCAAGCCTGGCTGCGGCGGGGATGTTCGCGCGGCTGGCGCCGCCGCTCCCGACCGCCACAATCACCACCGCGGCGCAGACCGCCACGAGGGCCGCGAGCCCGATCGCCGGCCGCCACGAGGGCACGAACACAGCGCGTCGCCCCACAGGGCGGTTACGAGGCCCATAGGCGAGGCGTACCTTCTCCTCGACCCCGCTGATGAGCCGCTCGGGAACCGCTGGCCCACTGGTTCGCAGCTGGTGCGCGACACGGCGCTGCGCCGCGACCTGTCGCGTGACCTCGGGCCGCTCAGCCCATGCGCCCGCCTCCGAGCGCGCGGCATCGCTCGGCGACTGGTCCACCAGTCGCGTGATGGCTTGTGCTTCCTGTTCCTCTGGTGACGGCTTGAAGCGCATATCTGGACGTGATCATAGGCGAGAGTCCTATCTGTTATGACGAGTTTGGGGGGCGACTCATTCCATCCCGAGTCGCCCCGCACTGGGGCGACTCAGCGGCGTTCACAGGCGGAGCCGGGTCAGCGGGGCTTGAGGGTGTTGACGAAGCTCGGGTTCGGCGTGTTGTGGCGGACGGCGTCGAAGTCGTAGAACGCGCCGGGGTTGGCCCCCATGGTCCCGAAGCCGACCCCTGCCGCCTCGAAGCTCTTGATCGCGCCCTGCGGCGTGGTGAAGCCGGCGATGCCGTCGTCGGAGTCGCCGGCATGGTCGACGTGGTTGTATTTCATGAACGCGCGGTCGTTCGGCTGTAGTCCGAGCGCTTGGCGCGCCAGCGCCCGGTGGACGCCCTCGTTGCCGACCAGCTCGGCGCCGACGCGCACCAGGAACGGCAATCCCTGTTCAGCCCAGATCGTAGTCGCGACGAGGTACAGATTGATGCAGATCTGCTCGCCGACGACGAGCGTCTTGAATAGCGCGGTGGGGTTCGCGAACACCGCGTCGGGTACCCAGACGCGGTGCGTGGCCGCTCTTCCGCCGAATTGGCGGGTGAGCACGATGTAGTGGTCGAGCTCCTCGCGCGAGGCAGCGCCGACCGTGTCGACCGCGGCCTGGGGAAGGGTGAGCTTCTGCAGCGCCGTCGTGGTCACGACCGTGGTCAGCACCTCGATCGTGGAGGCGACGTTGAGGACCTCCTGACTGCTGGCGCGGCGATGTCCGGTCCGCGCGGCCGCACCCGGTGCGCCCGCCATGGCCATGGCCATCGCGCCGCCGGCGCCGGCGAGCAGCAGCTCGCGACGAGAGGCCCAGCCGGATCCTTGCGCGGCGTCGTCCGTAGCCGGGCCATTCGACTCGTTGCGGTAAATCATGCTGGGCTCCTGTAATCGTGGAATCTCCGCCGACAACTCTTAAGACGCGGCTGGCGGCAACCGTATTCCATCGCGGGCGCGTTTCTCGTCCGCGCGTACGCGGCAAGACTGCGCGCGTAGGCGGCGAGCCGGCGCGCCAAGGCGGCGAGCCCGCGGGTGGGGGGCGAGCCCGCGCGTCGGCGGCGCGCCGGCGCGCCAAGGCGGCGAGCCCGCGGGTGGGGGGCGAGCCCACGCGTAGGCGGCGAAGCCGGCCCATGAGCGTCGGATCCCCGTAACCGTCGACCTCGCAACCGCGTTTTTGGACCACATGGAATACACGCGCCCGCAGGTGCGTCTTACTGGGATGTTGGGCAACTCATCGGGCTGGGGGCAGGCGATCTAGCCAGTTTCTCCCGCCGTCAGATGTGAAATCTCTGTCACTCTCCAGATAAGGAGTACTCATGCATCTCACGCATGCCAGCGAGCGCGATCGCCCGATCGCGGACGCGCCAAAGCCCACCCGCAGGCGGGGCGCTATCAACGTGGTCCGCATCGGCTTGGCCACTGCGGTGTCAGCGATGGCCGCCGGCGCGGCGGCCGGTCCGGCCTTCGCGTCACCTCAGCGACACGCCACCCGTTACGAGTTTCGGACGCTCGATAACAGGCACGATGTCACGTTCAATCAGTTGTTGGGGATCAACCGGTCCGGGGCGATTGCCGGTTACTTCGGGTCGGGTGCGCAGGACCATCCAAACAAGGGCTACCTGCTGTTCCCGCGCTTCCACCGGCGGGACTACCTCAACGCGAACTTCCCTGGTTCGGTGCAGACCCAGGTCACCGGCCTGAACGACCGGGGAGTCACCGTGGGGTTCTGGTCTGACTCGAACAAGGCGAACCCAGCGATGAATGCCAATTTCGGGTTCTACTCGATCGACGGTCATTTCTACAGCGTCAACTTCCCCACCACCGATAGCTCGACCCCGCCGATGAACCAGCTGCTCGGCGTCAACGACAGGAACGTCGCGGTCGGGTTCTACAACGATTCGGCCGGGAACAGCCACGGCTACACGTACAGCATCAGGCACAACCGGTTCAACGAGATCATCATTCCCGGCGCCACCAGCCTGACCGCTGCGGCAATCAACAATCGCGGCGACGTCGCCGGGTTCGAGACGGACGCGATGGCAAACGTCCACGGCTATCTGCTGGAGCGCGACGGCGACGTGACGACGCTGGATGTCCCCGGGGCCACGATGACCCAGGCACTCGGCGTCAACGACGAGGACGAGGTCGTGGGCGTCTACCAGGATGGCACTGACAGCAACGCCACCATGCACGGGTTCACCTGGACCCCGTGGCGGGGCTTCCAGACCGTGGATGACCCGAACGGAATCGGAGCCACCACGGTCAATGGCGTCAACGACGAAGGCCAGCTCGTCGGCTTTTACACCGACGGCAACGGCAACACCGACGGGCTGCTCGCCACTCCCCAGCAGCACGACCACCACTAGATGACGGATTCCTTTTGCCGCACCCACGGAGGGCGCGCCAATTCGGAATCAGCCATCTAGCTCACGCCACCGACATACCGAGACCGGGCCGCTCCCAACGCGGCCCGGTCTCAATGTTTGCCGTGTCGAGGGTTCGGTGCTTGGAGCGCGAACGAAGAGCGGCGTACCTAGTGACGCGCCAAGACGTCCTGGCCGGTTAGAGTGCGCTTGACCTTGCGCATTCGTACTGCAACCTACATCCGCTGGAGCGTGATCATGTCCTGGAGCCGGAGATCCCCGCGACTGCTGTTCGTTAGCGTGCTGGCGGCCGCGTCTCTTGGGCTGGTAGGACTCGGTTCGGTGCTGGCCAGCGCCTCCACGGGATCGAGCGCACGGACGCTGACCGGGACGCTTCCGGACGGCGCGACGTACAAGATCGAAGTCCCGGCGGCCTGGAACGGCACGCTGTTCCTGTACAGCCATGGCTACGTGGTTCCCGGTTCGCCCAATCCGGCCCAGGATGTCGGAGACCCGATCACCGGCGCATGGCTGCTGAGCCACGGCTACGCCTTGGCAGGCTCGTCCTATGCCACGACCGGGTGGGCCATCCAGCAGGCTCTCCCCGACCAGATCGCGACGCTCGGTGTGTTCAAACAGATGGTGGGGCGCCCATCACGAACAATCGCGTGGGGCCATTCGCTGGGCGGCATCATCACCGCTGGTCTGATCCAGCGCTACCCGAACCGCTTCGACGCCGCCTTGCCGATGTGCGGCGTGTTGTCCGGCGGGGTCGCCACCTGGAACACCGCCCTTGACGCCGCGTTCGCGTTCAAGACCCTCCTCGCACCGTCGGTGGCCGTCGTCAATATCACCAACCCGACCGGCAATTTGTCGATCGCCGAGTCGGCGGCCGCCGCAGCGGAGCAGACCGCGCAGGGCCGGGCGCGGCTCGCGCTGACTGCCGCGCTCGGGGACACTCCCGGCTGGTTCACGCCGCTTTCCCCCGAACCGGCCCCGACCGACTATGCCGCGCAGCAAGCGAACCAGTTCGAGTGGGGCACGCAGGTCGACTTCCCGTTCGCGTTTGCGCTGCGAGCCGAACTCGAAGCTCGGGCCGGCGGCAACCCATCGTGGAACACCGGAGTGGACTACGTACGCGATCTGGCTCGCTCGGCCGACGCGGCCGAGGTGCGTGCTCTATACCGGGCCGCCGGACTCAACCTCCGCGCCGATCTGAGGACGCTGAACCGCACGACGCGAATCAGCGCTGACCCGGCTGCGGTCCGGTACCTGGAGCGTTACATCGTCTTCAACGGACAGCTCTCGATGCCCGTGCTCACGATGCACACGGTCGGCGACGGCCTCGTCGTTCCCGAGAACGAGCAGGCCTACCGCCAGGTCGTCAGGACGGCGGGCGATTCCGACCTGTTGCGACAGATCTTCGTCGCCCGGGCCGGTCACTGTGCGTTCACCCCGGCGGAGACGATCACCGCGGTGCAGGACCTTCTGCATCGTCTCAACACCGGACGGTGGGGACACCGCGCGACGAACCCCCAGGCGCTCAACGCGTCCGCTGCGGCGCTCGGCCCGGTCGACAACATCTTCGCGTCAGGCGCTCAGACGGTTGCGACGCCGCCCGCGTTCGTCCGTTTCCGGCCGCCCGTCTATCTTCGACCGTTCGATGCGGGCGACCAGCATGGACGCAGGCACCATGAAGCGTTTTCAAGGCCAGGCCAGCGTGATCGTGCCTCTTCCTCCGCTTCGACTGGCATTAGGTCCCGCTCGCTGACGATTGCCCTGAGCGAGAGATAGCCTCGAGCCCCAGTGTGTCGGTGTCAGCTCGGGCGACCGGCATTGCCGGCGTGCGATCGTCCATAGAATGACGCTAATCGGATGAGCGGCACCCACGCCGTGGTTGGGGAGCCGTCGGCGCGCACAGCGAGGAGCGCCGCGTGAGAGCTAGCCAGGAACGCAGACGGGTTGCGATCGCCTGCCAGGGGGGTGGAAGCCACACCGCCTTCACCGCGGGCGTGCTCAAACGGCTGTTCGAGGAGCCCCTGAGCGGCCATGAAGTGGTTGGCTTGAGCGGCACCTCAGGCGGAGCGATATGTGCGCTTCTGGCGTGGTATGCGCTGCGGGAGGGCGATCCGGCGAGCGCCGGGCGCCTGCTCGACGAGTTCTGGGCCGAGAACTCCGCTACCACACCGTTCGAGCAGATGCTCAACGCGACGACCGTGTTGGCTGGCGAGTTCCAGCAGTTCTTCATCACGCCCGCGATCAGCCCCTACGACAACGTGTTCGCCACGGCCGGCGCTGAAGAATTCAGACGAATGCTGGAACGCCGGGTCGACTTCGCCCGGCTCGGAGTCGAGCCCGGTGTCGAGCAACCGCTGCTGCTGATCGGCGCCGTGGACGTGCTCTCGGGCGAGTTTCGAGCGTTCGACAGTCGTCGAGACAGGATCACGGCCAAAACGATTCTGGCGTCAGCGGCGATCCCTACGCTGTTTCGCTCGGTGCAGCTGGACGGCGGCACCTATTGGGATGGCCTGTTTTCGCAGAACCCTCCGATCCGGGAACTGATCGACGCGCGACCGGACGAGATCTGGGTCATCCAGATCAACCCCAAGGAGCGCGAGACCGAGCCGATGACGGCGGGGGACATAGCCGACCGGCGCAACGAGCTCGCGGGCAACCTATCCCTCTATCAGGAACTGCACTTCATCGAGAAGGTCGACCAGATGCTCGAAGCCGGCGTGCTGGCCGGCGACAGCCCATACAAGAACATCGGGGTGCGTGTCATCGAGCTGTCGCGGACTCGGCTGCCGCGGTCGCTGGGCGTCACCTCCAAGCTCAACCGTGACCCCGCCTTCATCCGCGACCTGATCGCTCACGGACAGGCCCAAGCGGACGAGTTCCTGACCGCGCTGAGCTTCGAGCGGGCGTGGAGAGCCGCAGACGCTTCGACCGTGATGAGCTTTTTCGCCCACGACGTCGAGTTCTCATCCACGCAGCCGTTTCCCGCCGCCGCCGACTCGGGGCGCGGAGCACGTCGGTTCCTTCCTGCAGCAACATCTGACCGGCATCGTCGTCGACGCAACGAGAAAGCAGGTCGCCCGCGATCGCATCGTCTGGACCCTCAAAGCACAATCAGGGAGCACCGGGTCCCGCGCGCCGGGCCACGCCGAGATGACGCTTGCCGAGGGCAAGATCACAAGCCTCCGACTAGGACCAGCCGCGCCGCCAGCGAGCTGAGTCGACCACCCGGAACCCGACGCGTCCGCTTGGTCGATCTTCAACGCGAGCCCTCGATCAACCAGATCCGTAACGATCACCCAACCGGGCAACTCCGAAGACGGCTCGCTGGCGGCCTACACCTACATCGTCAAAGACCAGAAACAAAGCTCGCTGGCCCTGGGCCAGCACCAACCACCCAGCTCGGGCCCGGCCAGGAACCTCTCGTCCCTGGTCAAAAACCCGAAGTCGCTCAAGGCGCCGATCTAGGCCTGGACTCAAGCGACCCGGTCGGACAGGTCCCCGCCCCCGCACCAGCGGGAGCGGGGACCTTCCTTTTGATCGACGCAACCCGTCACACCGATGCTGATCGCCGCTTCTCCTCTGCCACGCGGGCATGCAAGTGAATGCGAGCGCGCGGGTTCCGGGAAGCCTGGTGCTAGTTCGCGATGATCGCGTGAAACCGAACGATGAGTTCTGAGACCTCGGCCGGTCAATGACCCAGTGGCCCGAATTGCCGGTGTAGAGGCGACGACGGGAGTCCCGCGAGAGGAGGACCATGGGTATTGCGCTTCCAGGCGAGTCACGGGAGTACCGGGCGGCGCGCGATCAGCTGCTTGATCAGGAGATCGAGCTGCGCCGCGCGATGGAGGCGGTTGCCGCTGCCAGACGCGAGTTGCCACCGGGCGGGCGCGTGCCCCGCGACTACGTCTTTCAGGACGCCAGGGCTGACGGAGCACCAATCGACGTGCGGCTGTCTGAGCTGTTCGCGCCCGGCAAGGATTCGCTGGTGATCTACAGCTTCATGTTTCCGCGCGACCCCGGCGATCACACACCCGGCCCCACGACCGGGCAAACGGCGCTTCTGCCGCTGGCTGAAGGCCCGTGCCCATCGTGTGTGGCGCTGATCGATCAGCTCGAGGGAACCGCCGACCACGCGGGCCAGCACATCAACCTCGCCGTCGTCGCCAAGACCCCGCTGCCGCGGCTGCTCGCTTTTGTCGAGGAGCGTGGGTGGCGGCGGCTTCGGTTCCTGTCCTCCGCGACCAACACGTACAACGTCGACTACCACGCCGAGACGCCTGAGGGCACGCAGCGGCCGATGCTGACCGTGTTTCATCGCGACGAGGACGTGATCAGGCACTTCTGGAGCTCAGAGCTCTTCTACGCACCCACCGAGCCGGGTCAGGATCCCCGCCATGTCGGCACGCTCGAACCGCTCTGGAACATGCTCGACCTCATCCCTGAGGGGCGATCCCCCGACTGGGAGGAGCAACTCAGCTACGGCTGACCGCCAGCTTAATCCCATGCCTGAGTACTTTCAGCTCGGGGCGGTCCGCACCTGGTATGACGAGCATGGCGATGGCCCGCCGCTTCTGCTGCTGCACCCCGGCGGGGCGGATGCCCGGGCGTGGGCGCCTAACCTCAGCCCGCTCTCAGCGCGCTTCCACGTCTACACCCCAGAGCGTCGTGGCCACGGACGAACACCGGATGTCGAGGGCCCGATCACCTACGAGCTAATGGCGCAGGATACGATCGCGTTCCTCGAGCAGGTGATTGGCGGGCCGGCACATCTCGTCGGGCACAGCGCCGGCGCGAACCTGGCGCTGCTGGTCGCGCTGCGCCGACCGGACCTCGCTGGCCGCGTGGTCGTGATCAGCGGCGTCTTTCACCGCGACGGATGGATACCGGCCGTGATCGATCCTGACCTCGAGCCCCACGAGGCGCTCGCCCGCGGGTATGCAGAGCTCTCACCCGACGGCACTGATCACTTCCGCGTCGTGGCCGCGAAGCTCAAACGGATGGACTTCGAGGAGCCCACGCTCCTCGCCTCCGAGCTGGGCGGAGTTGCTAGCCGGACCCTCGTGGTGGTCGCCGACGACGACGAAGTCACGCTCGAACACACGGTCGAGATGTACCGCAGCCTGCCCGACGCCGAGCTCGCGATCATCCCCGGCACCTCCCACGGACTGCTGCACGAGAAACCGGGCCTGTGCAACACCACGATCGTCGAGTTCCTCACGGCAGACCCGATTCCGACGATCGCGCCGGTCCGCCGTGCGAAGGGAAGCTGAACCAGACGGCAGGACACGCCGGGACATAGACCCGCGCCGGCCACGCCTGCGACCCTACCGCGATCAGGCGGCGCGTCCGCGCCGGCCGGGACAAGAGGAGACCGCAATGATCGTGGTCGTTGGACGCGTGCGGACAGATGCGGACAAGCGCGAGCAGCTTGTCGGCATCGGGCAAGCAGTAGCCGCGGCGTCGCGGGCAGAGGCCGGCTGCATCAGCTACCGCCTCTACGAGAACACCGAAATCGAGAACGACTTCGTGTTCATCGAGGAGTGGGAGAGCGACGAGGCTCTGCGCCAGCACTTCGCGACAGCACACATCGCCGAGTTCATGGCCGCGATCCCGGCGACGATCATCGCGCCACCCGACGTCAAATTCCACACGATCGCCAGTTCGATGGGGCTTGGCGACGTGACCACTGGCTGACCCCCATACCAGTCGGTGCCAGCCACGACCGCCAGCGCGCAGGTTCGACCATCCGAACATCCTCCGCTGGTCGAGCTAGACGCTTCGACGCCGTCGCATCGGGTAGATCGTCGTGAGTCAGCTAAAGAGAAAGGAGATCGGCGATGCCGGACCCAGAGGACAAGACCAAGGCCGATGAGGAATCCTTGCCCAGCACGCCGCTGCATGCCTACAAAGAAGGGCGCAAGGAGGACATCTCGGGCGACGCTGACGCATTGGAATCAAACGATCCCGACAAGCAGCAGGCCGAGACGCTGGAAGGAGAGGACGAGCTACAACTGCCGCATGAGAAGGCGTAGCGCGGCGACTGGATGGCGGCGTTGAGGCGCGACAATCAAGCCGCGTCGCCGCGAGGCCGGTAGTTGACGGTCGGAAACTAGTCGCGAGCACAAGCAGAGTCTGACGCTCGCCTTCGCCCGCGAGCAGGGTCCGCGTCGTAGGGAGCTGCGGAAGGGCCGTCTAAATTGACGATTTCCAGCCACTTCTCCATGCCCCCGGCAGGACTCGAACCTGCGACCATCGGATTAGAAGTCCGGCGCTCTGTCCAGCTGAGCTACGGGGGCCTGTAGGGAGACTGTAGAGGTGTCGGTGGCCCACGATTCCAGACTGGGCGGCGTCCCGGTCGGCCACCGTCGGCATCGACACTCTGATCTTCAGGGCGGCGCGCCGGCCCGGGATCGCCGGTGCCGCGAGCCGTTGCCTGAGGTTGCACAAGGACAGACAAGACATACACATATGTAGAGGTCAACGTGAAGACCTCCACATACGAGATTGACGCCATTGATCGGGGCGCCCGGATTTGAACCGGGGACCTCCGCCACCCAAAGGCGGCGCGCTACCAGGCTGCGCCACGCCCCGCGTCGGTTCTGAGTCTAACCCCAGCTCACGAACACCCGGCCCATCCACGCCAGCAGGCGCACGCAGTTGCGTGTTGTGGACAGCGACGGCGACCGTTGTCGGCGCGATCTTCTCGGTCCAGTGCAACCCTCAAAGCACGAGGCGAGCTCGGGCCGGCCTGTGGGACTGGACGGCGCCAGCAAGCGGGCGCCGTCACGCCCGCCGGCACCCGTCGAGTAGGCTCGGGCGCTAGTGGCAGAGATCGAACCGCTGCGCGCGCTCCATTACAACCTCGTCAAGACCGGCGGCCTGCAGGACGTGGTCGCACCCCCATACGACGTGATCGACGCCGAGCAGCGCGCGGCGCTGGAGGCACGCTCCCCGTACAACGTCGTCCGGATCGACCTTCCGCAAGGCGACGGCGACCCTTACGCGCACGCCGCCACGCTGTTCGCGCAGTGGCGTCGGGGTGGAGTCCTCGTCGCGGACGGAGAGCCGGCCCTGTGGCCGCTCGCTCAGCAGTACACCGGGCCCGACGGCCGGCGTCGGACTCGTCGCGGCTTCTTCGCGCGCGTGCGCGTGAGTGACTACGGCCCCGGCCGGATCCGCCCCCACGAGCGGACCCACCCGGGGCCCAGAGAGGACCGGCTCAGGCTGACCCGTGCGACCAGGACCAACCTGTCCCCGATCTTCTCGCTCTTCTCCGACCCCTCGGAATCCGTCTGGGGCACGCTGGCGCCGTTCACCGAAGCACCGCCCTGGTCCGAGACGACCGACGACGACGGGACCGTGAATCGACTCTGGCGAGTCCGGGATGAGACCGCAATCGAGGCCACGGAACAAGCTCTCGCCGATGCCGAGCTGTTGATCGCCGACGGCCATCACCGCTATGAGACGGCGCGGGTCTACGCCGAGGAGATGGGCGGCGAGGGTCCGCACCGCTCCACCTTGATGTGCCTGGTCGCTCTTCAGGACCGTGGCCTGACCGTCTTTCCGACCCATCGGCTGGTCCGTGGCCTACGCTCTGACCAGCACGCGCGTCTGGCCGAGACGCTGCGCCGGGACTTCGAGATCGAAGCGCTGGCGGATACCGCGGCGCTCGTGCCAGCCGCGGACGGCGAGCTCAAGATCGGCTATATCGACGCCCACTGCAAGCAGCCGTTCATGCTGACCCTGAAGGACCCGCAGCTCGCCGATGCGGCTCTCCCAGATCATGCCGAGCCGTACAGAAGGCTCGATACGGCCGTGCTGGAGGCACTGATTCTCAAGGGTCCCCTGGAGATGACCGACGAGGACATCGATCATCTGTCCGGGCTGGGATATGCCAGGGACGCACGTGAGGCGCTCGGGCTCGTGCTCGCTGGCGACTACGAGGCTGCGTTCTTCATGGCGCCGACGCCGATCGAGCAGGTCCAAGCGGTGGCGGCGGCCGGCGAAAGCATGCCGCCAAAATCGACGTACTTCTTCCCGAAGGTTCCCACCGGCCTGGTCTTCAATCCGCTCGAGGATTAGTCCAAAACGGGCGCTACGATCAAACTGATAGCTTCACCAACTCCGAGGAACTGCCAATGAGGGCAACTGCACGTCGCACAGCCAGCCACTTCGTCCACCAGGTCGACGTCCGACAGCATCAGCTGATCGCCGATGAGCCGACCGACCACGGCGGCGAGGACGAGGGACCTAGCCCGCAGGAGCTGCTCGCCGCAAGCCTCGCCTCGTGCACCGCGATCACGATTGAGATGTACGCGAGGCGCAAGGGCTGGGATCTCGGCCCAGTCGAGATCCAGTGCGAATACACCCCGGCGGAGCGCGGCTGCCCCACGAAATTCAGACTCGAGTTCCGCCTTCCTGAGGGCTGCACCGAGGAGCAAGTCGAGAAGCTCCGCGTGATCGCGGCGAAGTGTCCGGTGCACCGCACGCTCGAGGGCGAGGTCAGCTTCGAGGACCACATCGAGCTGATCGCGCCGGCGAGAACCTGACCCCCGCCGGCGCGAACCTGACCCGCCGGCGAGAACCTGACCCGCCGGCGAGAACCTGACCCCCGCCGGCGAGAACCTGAGTCCGCCCTAGCGGGGATTCATCCCGCCATCGAGGTCGACGACGTGACTGGTCAGGTATCCGTTGCCCAGGATCGCCAGTGCCAGGTCTGCGACCTCCTCGGGCCGGCCAACCCGCCCGACCGGGATTGAGCGGGCCAGCGCGCCTGGATCGTCCGGGAGCATTTCGGTCTCGATGAATCCGGGGGCGATGGCGTTGACGGTGACTCCGTCTTGCGCTGTACGGCTCGCCAAGAAGTAGGTGAGCCCGTGCAGCCCGGACTTGGAGGCGGCGTAGTGGGGACCGATCACGCCACCCCTGAAGGCGGCCGTGGAGGACACGAACAGGATCCGTCCAAAGTGCCGCTCCCGCATCCCCGGCAGGACCCGCTGGGCGAGTAGGAACGGCGCGCGGAGATTGATCGCCAGCAGCCGGTCGAACGCCGCGGCATCCACGTCCTCGTACGCAGCGCGGACACCAGCTCCGTGATTTGCGACGAGCAGGTCGAGCGGTCCGAGTGCCCTCTCGACCTCGTCGACCAGCCGCCCAGGCGCCGCCGGATCCTCCATGTCGGCCCCGAACGCGGCCGCTCGCCGGTTGTGTCGGGAGAGTTCGCCGGCGAGGCGCTCGGCGGCCGGAGCGTTGCGCCAATAGGCGAGCGCAACGGTGGCACCTTCGCCGACCAGCGCTCGGCAGAGCGCCGCGCCGATGCCGCCGCTGGCGCCGGTCACGAGCGCGACTCGCCCTGCGAACGCGCCCTCAGTCGACGACTTGCACCCCCGCGCTTTGCAGTTCCTCGACCGCACGAGCGCCGTCGCCCGCCTGCACTTCGACCGCTCGCGTGGCGTTGCGATGCAGGACGACATCGAAGCCCGCTCGTCGTGCGTCAAGTGCGGTCGCCTTGACGCAGTAGTCGAGCGCCAGCCCTGCAACGTGAACGGTGGCGATATCTCGCTCTCGGAGCAGGTGCTCGAGCTCGGTGTCCTCGAACCCCGAGTAGCCTTCGCGATCCCGCGTCCGGCCTGCATCGACCACGGCGTCGATTCGGCTCGAATCCACGGCCGGATGAAGCTGAGCCCCGACGCTGTCGCGAACACAGTGGACCGGCCAGATCCCCCCGTTCTCGGCGAACGAGGCATGATCGGGAGGGTGCCAATCACGCGTGGCGACCACGAAGTCTGCCCGCTCGGCCAGCCGGTTGATCGACTCGATGACCGCGTCGCCGTCGGGGACCTCCAGCGCGCCCCCCGAGCAGAAGTCGTTCTGAAGATCGACGATGATCAGAGCATTCATCGTCCACGAATATAGTCACGCGATGTCAGCGCCAGCGCAGTCGCTCCGGGATGGGCTTCGGCGCGTGCTGCTGTCGCCGGCGGAGGCCGTCGAGCTCGAGGTTCGGGGACGGACCGACGCCGCCGTCCTGGTGCCTCTATATCTGCAGGACGGTGAGCTCCACGCCGTCTTCACCAAGCGCCGCGAGGATCTGCGCCGCCACCCAGGCGAGATCTCGTTTCCCGGCGGGCGCTACGAAGAGGGTGAGGTCGATCTGAGGGCGACGGCGCTACGTGAGGCCGAGGAGGAGATCGGACTGCCGGCGGGCGCGGTCGAGATCGTCGGCGCGCTGCAGCCGACGCCAACGATCGCCACCGGGTACGCCGTGTACCCGTTCGTGGGCATGATCGACGCCGGGAGGACCTGGACGCTGAGCGCGCGCGAGGTCGCCCAGGTGCTCGAGCTCTCCCTCGCCGAGCTGATGACGGGATACGGTCGCCGCCGGCTGGTTCGACGCGGCCTGCCGATTCGCACCGACACCTACGTCGTCGGCGATCACCTGATCTGGGGAGCGACGGCGCGGATCCTGGCCGACCTGTTCGACCGGGTCGCCCCGCTGCTGCCGGACATGTAGGCGACTATCCCTTTTCGATCGGCACGTCGACCAGGTTCCCCCACTCGGTCCACGAGCCGTCGTAATTCTTCACGTCCTGCTCGCCGAGCAGCTCGTGCAGCACGAACCAGGTGTGAGCGGAGCGTTCGCCGATCCGGCAGTAGGCGATGATCGGATCGCCGCTGAGGACGCCTTTGGCGGAGTAGAGCTCGCGCAGCTCGTCGGCGGACTTGAACGTGCCGTCCTCCCTGACCGCTTGGGCCCACGGAACCGACTTTGCGCCGGGGATGTGACCAGCGCGCTGGGCGCCCTCGTTCTCGTATCCGGGCATCGCGATCAACTCGCCGGAATACTCCTGGGGAGAGCGAACGTCGACCAGCTTGTGGGAATTGTCGAGCGCGGCCAGGACCTCATCACGCTTGGCGCGAATCAACTCGTCACCGGCCTCGGCGGTGAAGCTCTCGGGCTCGTGCTCCGGCGGCTCCGTGGTCGTCGGGCGCCCGTCGGCGATCCACCGCTCACGCGGCCCGTTGAGCAGCTTCACGTTGTCGTGCCCGTAGTAGCGCAGGTACCAGTAGGTGTACGCGGCGAACCAGTTGTTACGGTCGCCGTAAAGAATGATCTGATGGTCGTTGGAGATCCCGCGGCCGCCAAACAGCCGCCCGAAGTCCTCGGAGCCGAGAAAGTCCCGCTTGACCTGATCCTGGAGATCCGCGCGCCAATCGAAACCGATCGCTCCCGGGATATGAGCCTCACGGTAGAGGGAGGGATTTTCGTCCACCTCGAGGATCCGGATCGACTCGTCGTTCAGGTGTTGCTCGAGCCATTCGGGCTCGACCAGTACATCGTTCGCATAGGCAGCCACGGTTCTCGCTCCTGGTCTCGTGGGGATCCGCTTTTTAGACGAATTCCAGTCAGCTTTGATCTATTTCCATCCAGTTTAGCGCCCGCCCGCGGCCAAAGCCGCTGCTCTCACTGCCTTTGTGAGGGTCGCTGTCGCCGAGCAATGCTCTCACCGCGTCGTGCGCCGCGATTACCCACGCGTCCTGATCGGACGGGTCGACGCCGAGCAGCGCGTGCGCAATCCGCGATCGCTCACAGGTCTCACGGACGCGCCGCGCCCCGCTCCGGAGGACTTCGGCGTCGACGCGTCCGGACGCCTCATAGACGATGCCGCGTACCGTCGTGTCGAGCATCCGCGCGAGCAGCATCTCTAGCCGGGGCCCGTGCAGCGCCGCGATTTGCTCCGGCGGACCGGATGCCGAGCCGAGCAGGATGCAGGCAACGGTCACGTGCTCGAGCGCCGGCGCGAGCGTCGCGACCCGATCGGGATCGCCGATGTGCGCCTGAGCGCCGGCGGCTTCGATCACCTCCGCCCGGGTCGGCTCGCGGGTGGTGGCGCGCACCGCGTGGCCGTCTGCCCGAAGCAGACCGGCGAGGGCGAGACCCCTACACCCGCAGCCGATGATCAGACAGCGAGCCAAGCGTGCAGGTCGCTGCGCTACGGCACCGTCGGGCCGGAGCCGAACTCGTGGCGTACTTCCTCCCGCGTGCGTTCTGGAAGCCCTCGCGCGCGGCGGCGAGCGTTGGTCGCCTCGAGCAGCTGGTCGAGGTCCTGGTCGGCGAGGTAAGCCTCGCGGCGACGCCGCTGCTCGCGCACATCGTCCATCACGCGCTGCTCGACGTCGGCCACGGTGACCTCGGCCTCGCCGCGCTTGCGCCGGCGGGCATTGTGGGCGGCGAGCATCTGCTCCAGGTCTTCGGCCTCGAGCGCCTCCTGGTTCTCGACAATTTCGCGCGCGGACCTCAATCCCAGCTGCTCGAGCCCCGAGCCCGGATAGTGCTTGCCGAGCAGCCACGCCCACAGGATCACTGCGATTAGACCACCCAGCAGCACGAGCGCGAACGGGTCCACCGTCGCGGGAGTCTACTCCGCTGCGGCCGAGGGCATGGCACAGCGAGCGCGAGGAGGCCAGTCATCCCCGCTCTGGACGCGACGTTTTCAGTGTCACAAGAACAGCGCAACTTTGGTCAGCGGGTCGGTGTTCTTATCGACGTCATCAGCCACCGCCCGGGTGGGAGCCGGGATCCGGCGGCGGCGTACATACCAAGCTGGGATAGAGGAGTCGCCATGCGCATACGCTTTGCCCTACTCGGGTCGCTGCTGACTGCCCTCGTGGCCGTCGCCGTGCCCGCAGTCGCCACTGCCGCACCTGTCCACAACCGTGGTCTGACCGTCAATGCGACACCCAATCCGATCCTCGCCGGGGAGGGAGTCCTCATCTACGGTCAGCTCAGGGGCGGGAGCCCGTCGGGGCAGCCGGTCAGGCTGTACCACCGAATCAACCCGTCGGATCATTTCTCGCTGATCGGACACACGAAGACGGACTCGTTCGGGTTCTATGAGTTCACCCGTGCAGAAGGGATCGTGTACACAAATCGCAGCTGGTTCGTGCGAGGACCGGATGGCACACACAGCCGTACCGTCCACGAGCGGGTGGCCGCGCTCGTCAGCCTCACCGCCAGCACGGCGACTGCCGACACCAGCCAGCCGATCGTCTTCTCAGGTCACGTGACGCCCAACCACGCGTTCGAGCGCGTGTTCCTCCAGGTCGAGAGGGGCGCCAGCGACGACTGGAGGACGCTGGCGAGCACCCGGCTCGGCCCGGGATCGAACTACAGCATCGCCTACCGGTGGCGCATTCCCGGTGAGCGCATCGTCCGCGTGCTGTTCTCCGGAGACCCGCGCAACATCGTGAGCGCGTCGGACCCGCTGAGCGTCACGGTCCAGCAACACCAGGTGCCCGACTTCACGATCAACAGCACCGATCCGGTGATCCAGATCGGACAGTCGGCCACCATCTTCGGAAAGCTGTACATGCAGGGCACGACGACGCCTGAGCCGGACACTCCGGTGACGCTGTGCGGAAAGATCGCTGGACAGCAGCAGTTCACCTGTGACACTGCCGGGGTGACCGCGAGCGACGGAAGCTATAGCTTCCCGGTCAGCCCGTTGCACGATGAGCTGTACGTGGTGCAGACGACGCTGCCGCCGCACCGTCACACGGCCGGCCTGCTGGAGGGCGTCCATGATGCCGTGGCACTGACCGCCAGCCAGTCCTCTGCGCAGGCCGGGCAGAAGGTGACATTCACCGGCTCGGTCGCCCCCGACAAGGCAGGTGACACGGTCTATCTGGAGAAGCTCGGTACGGATGGCGACTGGCACACCATCGCGGTCAGCGTGGTGCGGTTCAATTCCAGGTTCCAGTTCGTCCGCGTGTTCGGGACCGCCGGCACCAAGACGCTTCGTGCTCACGTTCTCGAGGATCCACAGAACGTGGGCGGCGTCTCCCCGCCGGTGACGGTGGCGGTCACGTTGCCGCCGGTGACCTCGCTGCCCCAGACCTCGTAGAGCCGGGAACACTCGCAACCAGCGGCTCCCGTCGCCTCGGCGACGGGAGCCGCTCCGTGCTCTCAGCCCGCCACGGCCCAGAGCCGCCATTGGCCGGGCACGCCCCTCAACTCGCGCTCGCCCCGGTCCTCGAAGCGGATCTCGGAGCCCACCACGAGATCCTTGACCGTGCCCGAGACGAGCACCTCGCCCGCGCTGGCGGTGGCGCCGACGCGAGCACCGATGTGGACGGCGATCCCGCCGACATCGTTGCCGATCACCTCGATCTCGCCGGTGTGAAGACCGCTACGCACCTCCAGCCCGAATTGGGCTCGGGCCGCCTCGCGAATCGAGGTTGCGCAGCGGATCGCACGCGCCGGGCCGTCGAACGTGGCCAACAGCCCGTCGCCCATCGTCGTCACCGCGCGGCCGCGGAATCGCACCAGCTCGCGGCCCATCGTCGAGTTAAGCGAGCCCAGCAGATCGCGCCACCGCCGGTCACCGAGCTCCGCGGCCCGTGCGGTTGAGTCGACGACGTCCGAGAACATCACCGTGGCGAGGATCCGCTCGCCATTGACGGCGGGGCGCGCGCCGGTGAGGAACTCCTCGATCTCATCGAGCAGCGGATCGCTGTCCATCCCAAACGTGATCGCCTCCTCGCCGGGGAGCTCGACGAACCGCGCCCCGGGGACATGCTCGGCGAGGTAGCGCGAATGCCGGGGATCGATGAACCGATCGCCGCCGCGGTGCAGCACGAGCGTCGGGGCCTGGATCGAAGGCAGAACAGCTCGGACGTCGACTTCGGCATTCGTCCTCAAGAGCTTTGCGGCCGTACCCGGACTGGCGGCCAACCGCTCTAGGCGGGCGAACCAGTGGCGCACGCGGGGGTTCGATGATGACTTCGGCGCAAGCGCCGAGATTCGCGAGCCGTCCCCCCAGCTCTGCTGCAGGCGCGCCTCGCGCTCCTCGGGCCGCAGCGCCCAGTCGTAGTCCGGCGCCCACGACATCCGGGCCATCGCCTCGTAGAGGACCAGCGCGGTAGTGCGCTCCGGATGGGTCGCGGCGAACAGCGCCGCCATGGCGCCACCATCGAGCTGTGCGAACACGGCCGCCCGCTCGGAGCCGGCCGCCTCCATCACCGCGACCACGTCGTCCATCTGCTCCTCGAGCGTCGGAGTCCCCGGTACCGGGTCCGACAGGCCAGACCCTCTCCGGTCGAACATGATCAGGCGCGAGAAGGCCGCCAGCCGCTCAAAGTAGCGTTTGACGCCGGGCTCCTCCCAGTAATGCTCGACCTGCGAGATCCAGGTCGGCACGTAGACCAGGTCGAGCGGCCCGTCCCCCACGACCTGGTATGCGATGTGGAGATCGCCGCTGCGTGCGTAGCGAGTCTCGGGAGGCATCGGGCTCCCGCAGCGTACAGGCGCTACTGTGCCCTGGCCATGAACTTCGAGCTGAGCGACGAGCAGCGGCTGGTCCGCGAGACGGCACGGGACTTCACCAACAACGAGGTAGTGGAGCGCGCGCGTGAGAATGACCGCAACGAGCACTTCGATCTCGAGCTGGTGGGGAAGATCGCCGACCAGGGCTATCTTGGCGCGATCGTCCCTCGCGACTATGGGGGCGCCGGTCTTGACTACCTGACCTACGGATTGATCGTCGAGGAGATCGGCCGTGGCGACTCGGCGATGCGCACCGTGATCTCGGTCCAGACCTCGCTCGTCTGCTCGGCGATCCTGCGCTGGGGGACCGAAGAGCAGAAGCAGCGCTATCTCCCGAGGCTGTGCTCGGGCGAATGGCTCGGCTGCTTCGGGCTGACCGAACCGGACACCGGTTCGGACGCCGCCAACCAGCGCACCCGTGCCCGCCAGGCCGATGGAGGATGGGTGATCAACGGCGCGAAGATGTTCATCTCGCTCGGCAACCACGCGAAGGTGGCGCTGATCTTCGCCCAGACCGATCCCGAGAAGGCGCACCGCGGGCTCGCGTGCTTCCTGGTCGATACCGATCAGCCGGGTTTTCAGCCGCAGGAGATCCATCACAAGATGGGGCTGCGCGGCTCGGACACGGCTGCGATCTCGCTCGACGATGTCGAGGCCCCCGACGACGCGCTGCTCGGCGAGATCGGCGATGGCTTCAAGATCGCGATGAGCGCACTCGACTCCGGTCGCTACAGCGTCGCGGCGGGATGCGTGGGGATCTGTCAGGGCTGCGTCGACGCCTCGGTCCGCTACTCCAAGGAGCGCCGGCAGTTCGGCCGCCCGATCGCGAGCTTCCAGCTCGTCCAGGCGATGATCGCCGACATGGCGGTCGAGACCGAGGCCGCGCGGATGCTCGTCTGGCGCGCGGGTTACCTCAAGGACACCGACCAGCCGAACACCACGGAGACCTCTACCGCCAAGCTGTATGCGACCGAAGCGGCGATCCGCTGTGCTAACACCGCGATCCAGGTTCACGGAGGATCGGGCTATGTCGACGACTACCCGGTCGAGCGCTACCTGCGCGACGTTCGCGTGACGACGCTCTACGAGGGAACCTCGCAGATCCAGAAGCTGATCATCGGCCGCGCGTTGACCGGGATCAACGCGCTCGTTCCTTCCTGACCGAGGTGCCCGAGGCACCGGCCACGATCGGCGTTGCCGGCGCCGGGACGATGGGGGCCGGAATCGCCCAGCTGGCATGTCTGAGTGGCGCGCAGACGCTGCTCTACGACCCGGTCGCCGAGGCGCTCGAGCGCGGGCTGATGCAGATCAACTCGCAGCTCGAGCGGGGCGCTCGGCGCGGGCGTCTCACACAACAGCAGGCCGAACAGGCGAGCGGGAGGCTCGAACCGGCGCACAGCCTCGAAGACCTGGCGCCGTGTGAGCTGGTGATCGAGGCCGCGCCCGAGCGGCTCGAGATCAAGCGCGAGCTGTTCGAGCAGCTGGCCGACGGGATCGTCGCCGCGGAGTGCGTGCTGGCAACCAACACGTCCTCGCTGCTGGTGACCGCCGTCGCCAGCGCCGTCAAGGGGCCGGAGCGCGTCGTCGGTATGCACTTCTTCAACCCGGCGCCGATCATGCCGCTGCTCGAGGTGGTCGCGGGCGAGGAATCGAGCGACCGGGCGCTGGCGGTTGCGCGCGCGGCCGGCGAGGCGATGGGCAAGCACGTGATCGACGCCGTCGACGGCCCCGGGTTCCTCGTCAATCGCTGCAATCGGCCGTTCGGTCTCGAGGCGCTGAAGCTGCTCCAGGAAGGCATCGCCACGATCGAGCAGATCGATCGGATCTGCCGGATGGGGGGCGGCTTCCGGATGGGACCGTTCGAGCTGATGGACCTCGTCGGCATCGACACGGGCCTCGACGTCTCCCGTTCCTTCTATGAGCAGAGCTTCGGCGAGCCTCGTTGGCGCCCATCTCCGATCACCGTCAAGACGGTCGCCGCCGGCCGGCTCGGGCGCAAGTCGGGGCGCGGCTACTACGACTATCGCCGCGGCACCGATTCCTACCGGCCCCCCGATCCCGATCCCGGGCGCCCGGGCGGGGGCGACGGGCTGGTCGTGATCCACGGAGGTTCGACGCTGGCGCAGGAGCTCGAGGAGGCCGCGCGGAACGCCGGGTGGGATGTGGTCTCCCCCGGCGATGCGCAGCACCAGCGCCCGCCGTTCCTGATTCTCGATCTCGGCGCGAATGTGGAGCCGGAGGCGCCGCTCCAGGGCGGTCCGCAGGCGATCTGCTGCGCCGCGGGCTCGCTCGCAGCGCTCGATCCCGCCGGCGCCGCCGTTGGCTTCCACGCGCTCCCGCCATTGACGGGGTCACAGCTCGTCGAGCTGACCCGCGGCCCCGATAGCGCGCGGTCGGCGGCCGATGCCGCGGAGCAGTTCTTCGCGACGCTCGGCAAGCACACGATCTGGGTCTCCGATGCGCCCGGCCTCGTGCTCGGCCGGATCGTCTGCCAGATCATCAACGAATCGGCGTTCGCGCTCGGCGAGCAGGTCGGAACCGCCGCCGACATCGACGCGGGCATGGTCCACGGCCTAAGCCATCCCCGGGGTCCGCTGGGATGGGGCGACGAAATCGGGCTGGATCATGTCCTGGAGGTGCTCGACGGGCTCGCTGATGAGCGGCGCGAGGAGCGCTACCGTGCGGCCCCGATACTTCGGCGCCTAGTGCTCTCCGGTCGGCTCGGCCGCCAGACCGGAGACGGCTTCTGCTTGCACCCCCCCGACCCGGCATGATTGGAGCGACCATGAGAGCAGTCACCTTCCAGTCCCCGGGTGAAGTCCGAGTCGACGAGCGCCCGCTTCCCGAACTGAGCAGCCGCGATGAGGCGATCGTCGCCGTGCAGGCGAGCGGAATCTGCGGCTCTGACCTGCACATCTACCACGGGCGGGTCAAGATCGATCCGGGCTTCACGATCGGGCACGAGTTCGTCGGCACCGTCGTGGCGGCTGGTGATGCCGTGACCCGCGTCAGGACCGGCGACCGCGTGCTGGGGTGCTACCACAGCGCCTGCGGCACATGCTGGTTCTGCCTGCGAGGCGCCTACCACAAGTGCGACCGGATGCGGGTGTTCGGACATGGCGCGATGCTGGGATCGCTCCAGGGCACCCAGGCCGAGCAGGCCCTCGTGCCGATGGCCAACATGACGCTGCGCCCGGTTCCCGACGGGGTCTCCGACGAGGTCGCGCTGTTCGCTGGTGATGTGATGGGAACCGGCTATCACGCGGTGGTCGAGGCGGGGGTCAGGGCCGGCGACAGCGTCGCCGTGCTCGGGCTCGGGCCGGTGGGCCTGTGTGCGGTCCAGGTGGCCCTCGCCGCCGGCGCCGGACCGGTGTTCGCAGTCGACACGGTGCAGGAGCGGCTGGCTGTCGCTCGGAGCTTTGGAGCAACGGCGGTCCACCTCACCGAGCAGAGCCCGCGAGATGAGATCCGGAAGGCCACGGGAGAGCGCGGCGTAGACACTGCGATCGACGCCGTCGGCCATCCCGATGCGCTCGACACCGCGATCCGGCTGACGCGCAAAGCCGGCACCGTGGTCGCCATCGGGGTCTACGCGGAACCCTGCCAGGTCCACATGGGCGTGGTGTGGATCAAGGCGCTGACGCTCCGCACCGGCCACGCAAACGTGATCGGACACGTAGATCGGGTGCTGGCCATGCTCGCCGCGGGCACGCTCGACCCGACGCCGCTGGTCAGCCATCACATGGCCCTCGATGACGCTCCCGAGGCCTACGAGGTCTACGATCGTCGCGAAGCCCTGAAGATCGTGCTCACCCCGTAGCGACGGACGCTAGGAGCCACCCGCATGTCAGTCACCGCCCTGCCCGAGCAGCTGTCGACGCCCGCCCGCGACTTCGCCGGGCGCTCCCACGAGCTGCTGATCGACGGTGAGTCCGTCCCGGCCGCTGACGGGCGCACGTTCGAGACCGTCGATCCGGCGACCGGCAAGCCGATCACGGCGATTGCTCAAGGTGGCCCGGACGATGTCGATCGCGCCGTCCAGGCGGCCCGACGGGCGCTCGAGGGTGGGCCGTGGCGCGAGGCGACGGCGGCCAAGCGGGGATCGATGATCGGCCGTCTCGCAGACCTGATCGAGGAGCACGCCGAGGAGCTCGCGGAGCTCGAATCGCTCGACAACGGCAAACCGCTGAAGCTGGCCCGGATCGTCGATGTCGCCGCCACGATCCGCCACTTCCGTCACTTTGCCGGCTGGCCGGAGCGGATCTTCGGGGCCACGATCCCGGTCCACCAGCCGGGCATGCTGTGCTACACGAGCAAGGAGCCGGTCGGCGTCTGCGGCCAGATCATCCCGTGGAACTTCCCCATGCTAATGGCGGCGTGGAAGCTCGCGCCGGCCCTCGCAGCGGGCTGCACCGTGGTCCTCAAGCCCGCCGAGCAGACCCCCCTGAGCGCGATTCGGCTGGGCGAGTTAGTGCTCGAGGCCGGCATCCCGGCAGGGGTGGTCAACGTGATCACGGGGGACGGCGAGACCGGTGCGGCGCTCGTCGACCATCCCGGCATCGACAAAATCGCGTTCACCGGCTCGACGATCGTCGGCAGGGAGATCGGGGCCAAGTCCGGACAGGCGCTCAAGCGCGTGACGCTCGAGCTCGGCGGAAAATCACCGAACATCATCCTTCCCGACGCCGATCTCGGGGCCGCGATCGCCGGGTCCTTTCAGGCGATCTACTTCAATACCGGCCAGTCCTGCAACGCCGGCAGCCGGCTGTTCGTCCATCGCGATCAGTTCGACGAGGTGATCGCGGCGCTGGCGGAGCAGGCGAGCAAGTCGCGGGTCGGGCCAGGCCTCGAGCCCGGTACGCAGCTGGGGCCGGTCGTCTCGAGCGAGCAGCACGCTCGCGTGCTCGACTACATCGAGCAGGGACGCAGCGAGGGTGCCGAGCTGGTGGCCGGGGGAACCGCGCAGTCCTCGGACGGCTACTTCATCGAGCCGACGCTGTTCACGGCGACCAGCGACGATCTCAAGATCGCCCGAGAGGAGATCTTCGGCCCGGTGCTCGTGGCGCTGCCCTACGAATCGCTCGAGGAGGTGGCCGCCCGTGCCAACGACACCGAGTACGGTCTTGCCGCCGGCCTGTGGACGCGCGACCTCCGCTCGGCCCACCGCCTCGCGGCGTTGCTGAAGGCCGGCTCCGTCTACGTCAACTGCTGGGGCGAGGTCGACGCGGGCGCTCCGTTCGGCGGCGTCAAGGCGTCCGGACTGGGACGCGAGCACGGCCGCGATGGCCTCGAGGCCTACCTCGAGACGAAGACCGTGTGGACCAACCTCGGCTGAGCGGAATGCTGCGACGGGTTCCCGGGAGCGGTCTCGGCGTCAGCCGTCTGCGCCCCGGGGCGACGGTGGTGGTGGCGGCGCTGCTGAGCGCCGCTGTGCTCGCCTCCCCGGTCGGCGCCCAGTCGCGCCGTCTTCATCAGCGAGGCATCGACGCTACCCGGGCGTGTGCAAACGCGAACCGCCCCGTGGGCGCGACGTCGCGTCAGGCGAGCAGGCACGCCGTCGTCTGCCTGATCAATAAGCAGCGGGCGGCTCACGGCCTGCCGGGGCTGCGCGAGAGCCGCGGGCTCGACCGCGCCGCGCAGGGGTGGACGAACATGATGGTGGCCACCGGAGACTTCACCCACGGTGCCGATTTCGCGGCCCGGATCACCGCGGTTGGATTTGCCTGGACGACCGCCGGCGAGAACATCGCGACCGGATTTCTGACCCCGCGCGCGGTCGTGAACGCATGGATGGGCAGCACCGACCACTGCCGGAACATCCTCAACCCCACCTACACCAGCGTGGGCACCGGGGTCGTGCACCGGGACGTGGGGATCGCCGGCAACGGCGCAACCTGGACCCAGGACTTCGCGCGGGCCGCCGGACATAGGGCGCCGTCGCGCAACACGGAGCCGATGAACCGCTGCCCGTACTAGGTAGCGGCCGGGGCGACGTCCTCAGCGCTGGCTACTGGAAAGGGGGTGTCGCGCAGGTACCACTCCGCGTCGAGCGCCGCCTGGCAGCCCGATCCGGCCGCCGTAACCGCTTGGCGGTAGGTGTGATCGACGAGGTCGCCGGCGGCGAAGACGCCGGGGACGTTGGTCAACGTCGAGCGTCCCTGCGTGATCACGTAGCCCGCATCGTCGATGTCGAGCTGTCCGCTCACCAGCTGAGACTGGGGCTCGTGGCCGATCGCGATGAACGCGCCGGTGATCTCGAGGTCTCGCCCTGAGCCGTCGACGGTGTTTCGCAGCCGCGCGATCCGCAGCGAACCGTCCTTGCCGGCGGCGAACTCCTCGACCACGTATGGGGTCACCCATTCGATGTTCTCGATCGCGCGCGCTCGTTCGAGCATGATCTTCGACGCGCGGAACTGATCGCGACGGTTCACGATCGCGACCTTGGAGGCGAACTTGGACAGGAACATCGCCTCCTCCATCGCGGAGTCGCCGCCGCCGACGATGATCGTCGGAACATCGCGGTAGAAGGCCGCATCGCAGGTCGCGCAGTAGCTCACCCCCCGGCCGCCCAGCTCCTCCTCGCCCGGCACGCCGAGCTTCCGGTGCTGAGCACCCATCGCCAGGATGACCGTCTTCGCCACGTGGAGATCATCGCCGACCCATACCTTGTGGAGGCCGCCGTCGTGCGAGAGCTCGACGCTGGTCACATCGTCGGTCTCCAGTCGGGCGCCGAATCGCTCGGCCTGGTCGCGGAAGCGCTGCATCAACTCCGGGCCCATGATCCCGTCGGGGAAGCCGGAGTAGTTCTCCACATCGGTGGTCTGCTGGAGCAGCCCGCCCCAGGCGAACCCCTCGATCACCAACGGTTCGAGATTGGCTCGCGCGGTGTACAGGGCCGCCGTATACCCGGCCGGGCCGCTGCCCACGATCACGACGTTCTCCACACGCTGATTCATTACTTCATTAAGTATAGCTTGGAGCCTCGGCGCGCTGCCACCGGTTGACCGTCCGCCGCAGCTGCAGATAGGCGATTGCTCCCGGAAGGGTCGGCAGCCAGAACGCCAGCGCACGATACGCGAGTACCGAGACGATCGAGATGTCGACGGGCACGCCGAAGGCTGAGAACGCGCCGATCATGCCGCCGTCGACGCCACCGATCCCTCCCGGCAACGGCAGCGTGTTGCCGAGCATTCCGACGAAGTACGACATCACGATCACCGCGTGCGGCGGAGCATCGCCGAAGGCGTGGAAGCATGCCCACAGCACCGCGATGTCGAAACCCCACCACCCGACTGCACCAAGCAGGTGGAGATCCCTGGAGCGGACCAGGTCGATCGCGGTCCGTACACCGGTCCCCGCGGTGGCGGGGGCGGCAGCGAGCCACCGAGTCACGCGCCCGAGCCATCCGCGCTCCCTGGTCCAGCGCCCCACGACACGCTCGGTATCGCGCGGGAGCAGCGATGCGCCCAGGAACACGGCGATCACCACGGCTCCGAAGATGGCCGGCACGACGGTGATCGCAAACGGCGCCGGTCCCTCGAACACCCCCAGATACAACCCGAGCCCGCAGATCACCAGCGTGCCCATGTAGACCCCGTAGAGAAGGGTCAAAAACGCGATCATTCGGCACGCCACGGTTCGCGCCCCCATCCCAGAGCGGCGCACCGCCCAGGCGGTCAGGGCAATGCCGCCCGCGCCGCCGGCGGCGAACAGCCGCGTCGCGGCCAGTCCCGCCATCGTTATCTGGTAGCTCTCCCGCCACCCGATCCGGGAGTGGCCTCGCACGAACACGGCGCGAAACAGCGCCACGTAGGCGGCGAACGAGCACACCTCGAGCCCGGCACCCAGCCCCAGCCACCAGATGTTGCCCTGCCGGATCCGGTTCCAGGTCACCCGAAGGCCCACCAGCCTCGGCAGCACGAAGTACAGAAAGGCGATCGCTGATACGACGAACAGAATCGAGGCGAGCAGCTGTTTGCGCGTGAACCGCACACGCGGCATCTCCTCGTGGACGGTCGGCTCGGCGGGCACCTCTGGGCGCTCGCTCCTCACCCCGGCCGCCTCATCGGGTGCCCGCGCCCGCCGCTCGATTGGAGCGTCGTGGGGCATGCAGGCCTCTACTCCGTGGCCGCCCGCGCTTCGAGCGCCTGCACCAGTCCGGAGAACCGTCTCGCCACCGGCTCCAGCTGCGGCGCTTTCACGCGGACGGTCTCGGCCAGCGCCGCGCCCGCGAGGAGGTCCACCGCGTAATGCTCACCGAGATAGACGAGCGCGATGCCCAACAGCGAGGCATACGTCCACCCGGCTGCACCCGCGACCGGGCCCACCTCGGAAAGCAGGTGGGCTGCCATCAGCGACGTGGCGAAGTGCAGCGACGGCATAGCGGCAAGCGGATTTCCTCCGAGGACATCGTAGAGACCGCCCCAGCGTTCCCCCCAGAACTGCTCACCGTATTCGATCATCATCCGGCGCACGCGGAGCGCCTGCCCATCCTCGAGCTGACCGTGTGCGGCGGCCCACCACGGCGGCGCAGTCGGGATCGCCCAGTAGAAGATCGCGCCGAGGTCGAACACCGCGTAGGTCCGCGCGGCGGCGGCCGGGAACCTCTCCCGGCGGCGTAGCAGCACGTAGGCGACGGTACCGTGCGGCACGAAGAACCACATCCAGTGGCACCACACGAGCAGGCGCTCAAACCGGTTCACCTTGCCGGGGTCTGAGAAGGTTCGCTGCAAGCGGACCGTCGGCGGCACACCGAGGCCGAGCACGCGATCGGTCGCGATCGGATAGGTGACGCGGACCCGCTGCGCCAGCCGCCGCGGATCGTCGTGGGGCATCTCGTAGGCCGCCACGTAGGCCCACATGTTCAGCCCGCAGACGGCGGCGTCGCGGACCCGGGTGCGGCGGGTGGCCACGCACAGCGCCACCGGCGCGAGCCCGGCGCCAGCGAGCACGGCGGCAGGCGGCAGCCTCAGACGCCGCCGCAGAACGGGCGCGGCCACACCGACCGCGACGAGCATCCAGGCCGACGCTCGGATGCCCCTCGTGACGCTCAAGGAGCGGGCAGTATACGTTCGCCCGTCTTCCAGACCGTCGCGGCGCATCGACCCGACGGGCGACGGAGGCACCCGCCGGCGGGATAGAATGCCGCGGCCTTGCGACCCGACGTGAGCGATGCAAAGTCCCGCCGCCGCAGCCGCCGGCTGGGAGCTGCCCTAGCCCTCGTGGCAATCGGCTCGTTGGTCCTGGCGCCGAGTGCGCTGGCCAACTTCCTCACCCCGAAGTCGGGGGGCTCGCCGAACGCCGACGCGATCCACAGTCTGTACAAGATCATCCTGTACATGGCGGCTGTCGTGTTCGTCCTCGTCGAGGGCGCGCTGTTGTACTCCGTCTACAAGTTCCGAGCCAAGAAGGGCGCGGCGTCAGCCCAGATCCACGGCAACACGCGCCTCGAAATCGGCTGGACGGTGGCGGCGGCGCTGATTCTGGTCGTGCTCACGGTGATCACGTTCATCAAGCTGCCCAGCATCATCAACCCGCCGAACTCCAGCACGAGCGGATTCCTGTCGGCCTCGCTCGCCGAGCCGACGCCGCCCAGTCACAAGGCGCTGACGGTCTGCGTCCAGGGACGCCAGTTCATCTGGCGCTACACCTACGGCGCGAACTGCAACAACGGGGCGTTCGCCGGCAAGCTCCCGTACTCCTACGTGGAGATGGTCGTTCCGGCGCAGACCACGGTGATCCTGAAGATTCAAGCCACCGACGTGATCCACAGCTGGTGGGTGCCCTCACTGGGCGGCAAGGTGGACGCCGTTCCCGGCTACACCACCTACACGTGGTTCAAGGCGCCGCATGCCGGCTCGGTCTACCGCGGGCAGTGCGCCCAGCTGTGCGGCAGGCAGCACTACGCGATGATCGCGTTCGTCAAGGTCGTCACCCCGCAGCAGTATCGGGCATGGGCCGTCTATCAGGCCAAGGCGATCGCCGCGGCCAACGATCAGGTCTCGCAACTGCGACAGTCTCTGCGAGCGTCAGGAAACCTGTAGGAGACAGATGTCCGCCACCGTCCCCGCGATCCGATCGGTCCCTCAAGTCCTCTCCGACGAGGTGAGGTTCCCGCGCCGGAGCAAGCGCTGGGTGGACTGGGTGACGACGACCGATCACAAGAAGATCGGGATCATGTACCTGGTCACGACGTTCGTGTTCTTCCTGCTCGGAGGGGTCGAGGCGTTGATGATGCGGCTCCAGCTCAGCGTGCCCAACAACAGCCTGGTCACCGCCGAGCACTACAACGAGCTGCTGACGCTTCACGGCACGACGATGATCTTCCTGTTCGTCGTCCCGATCATGGCCGGCTTTGGCAACTACTTCGTACCGCTCATGATCGGCGCGCGCGATATGGCCTTCCCCCGGCTCAACGCGCTGTCGTACTGGCTGCTGCTGGCGGGCGGGATTGTGTTCTACATGACCCTGTTCTGGCAGCCGCCGCAGGCCGGATGGTGGAGCTATCCGCCGCTGTCGAGCATTCAGTTCTCGCCCAGCGGCGGTCAGGACGCGTGGATCTTCCTGATCCACCTGACCGGGATCTCCTCGCTGCTGGGCGCGATCAACTTCTACGCGACGATCGTCAACATGCGCGCGCCAGGGATGAGCTGGGGCCGCCTGCCCCTGTTCATCTGGGCGATCCTGGTTTACGCGGTGCTGCTGATCGTGGCGCTGCCGGTCGTCGCCGCCGCGGTCACGATGCTGCTCACCGACCGTCACTTCGGCACGCACTTCTTCAATCCAACCGACCACGGCTCACCGGTGCTCTGGCAGCACCTGTTCTGGTTCTTCGGCCATCCCGAGGTGTACATCATGATCCTGCCCGGGTTCGGGATCATCTCCGAGGTCATCCCGGTGTACTCGCGCAAGCCGATCTTCGGCTACAAGGCGATCGCCGCCTCGACGGCAGTGATCGCGTTCCTCGCCACGCTCGTCTGGGCCCACCACATGTTCGCCTCGCCGGTGCCGATCGTGGTGCTCGGGTTCTTCATGCTCAGCTCGTTCCTGATCGGGATCCCGACCGGCGTCAAGATCTTCAACTGGATCGCCACGCTCTGGCGAGGCTCGATCGTGATGACCGCCTCGCTGTACTTCGCCGTGGGCTTCATCGCGATCTTCATCGTCGGCGGGATCACGGGCATCTTCCTCGCCGTGTTCCCGGTCGACTGGCAGCTCACCGACACGTATTTCGTCGTCGCCCACTTCCACTACGTCCTGATGGGCGGCGCCGTGTTCTCGATCTTTGCGGGGATCTACTACTGGTTCCCGAAGATGACCGGACGGATGCTGAACGAGGCGCTCGGCAAGCTCTCCTTCTGGGTGATGTTCATCGGCTTCAACCTGACGTTCTTCGTCCAGCACGCGCTCGGTCTGTCGGGCATGCCGCGCCGGATCTACACCTATCAGCCCGGACTCGGGTGGTCCACTTACAACTTGATCTCCACGATCGGGTCGTTCATCCTTGGCGTGGGGATCCTGTTGACGATCATCAACATCGTGCGGAGCCTGAAAGTCGGAGTCATCGCGGGGCCAGACCCGTGGAAGGGCAACACGCTCGAGTGGTTCGTCCCCTCACCCCCCCCGGTCAACAACTTCGATGCGATCCCGCGGGTGCGCTCGGTCGAGCCGATGCGCGACATCCGCCGACAGATCGAGCGCGATACCGGGGTCACCCAGAGGACCGGCGGCAGCGAGCGCTTCACACGGGCCGGGGCGTGAGCACCAGGTGAACGCTTCGTCGCTCAGCGCCGTCCGGGCCACGTCGGCCGCCTCGCGCTCGCGGCAGCTGGTGGCGGACTACGTCGAGCTGACCAAGCCCAAGGTCCAGACGCTGCTGCTGTTCACGACCGTCGCCACGATGGAGGTCGCGGGCCACCCGTCGGTGTCGAAGATCGGACTGACCTGCGCCGGTGGATACCTGTCCGCCGGCGGTGCAGGGGCCATCAACCACTACTGGGACCGCGACATCGACGCCCGCATGAGCCGGACCGCTTCGCGGCCGATACCGGCCGGAAGGATCTCGCCGCGCGCCGCGCTGATCTACGGCTTCGTGCTGGCGGGGCTCTCGTTCGCGCTGCTGTCGCTGACGGTCAACGTGCTCGCGGCGTCGCTGGCCCTGAGTGGGTTCGTTGGGTACGTCGGCGTCTACACGATCTGGCTGAAGCGTCGCACGCCGCAGAACATCGTGATCGGAGGCGCCGCCGGGGCGGTTCCGCCGCTCGTCGCCTGGGCGGCGACCCGCGGCTCCCTCTCCTGGACCGCGGTCTACCTGTTCGCGATCATCTTCTACTGGACGCCGCCGCACTTCTGGGCGCTCAGCCTGCTGATGAAGGACGAGTACGCCAAGGTCGGCGTGCCGATGCTGCCGGTCGTGCGCGGGGAGCATGAAACTCGTCGGCAGATCCTGCTCTACACGCTGCTCCTGTATGCGATCTCCCAGCTGCCGTTCTGCGCCGGAGAGTTCGGCGCCATCTACCTGGTTGCGTCGATGATCCTCGGCTGGGCGTTCATCGGCGGGGCGGTCAGGCTGTATCGCCGCGCGGACCGGCGGGCCGCGTTGCGCCTGTACCTGTTTTCGCTGCTCTACCTGGCGCTGCTGTTCGGCGCGATGGTGGCCGACGTAAAGCTGTAGATTGATCGGCGCACTCGATGGATCGCAAGCTCGCACGTAAGAACATTCGCTCCGGACTAGTCGCCGGCGCGCTGTGCTTGGTGATGTTCGGGATCACGTTCCTCGCCGCAGCGATCTACGTACACGCATGAGCGTCGGCGACGGGGCCGGCGCGGAGCGCGACGCTCCCCCCGCGGGCGAGGAGATCCATCTCCCGGGCCCATCGCTGCTGCCGTTCGTGTGCGCGATCGCCATCACGCTGATCGTGGTCGGCACCACGCTCGGGTGGTTGTTCTCGATCATCGGCCTGGTGATCCTGGTCGTCGCGGTGACGCGGTGGATCAGGGACACGCGCCGCGATGTCGAGTCGCTGCCCGAAGAGCACCACTGAGCTGGCCCGGCGTCAATGTCACCGGGGGGCCGCCGGCGTCTACGCGCTGGCCGCCTCGGCCGGGACATCACAGCTAGCGCCATCGCCAGTCCAACACCGCACGATGTCGCGCATCGAGAGCACTCCCACGAGCTCGCCGCGCTCGACCACGACGAGGTGCCGGAACCTGCCGCGGACCATCGCGGCGGCCGCCTGCTCGAGCGACCAGTCCGGCGAAGCAAAGGTCAGCTTCGAGGTCAGGTGGTCCGCCACCAGCTCGTTGTCCGGATCCTGACCGGCCCCAATAGTGTGCAGAATGTCACGTTCGGTAATCACGCCGGGTCCGGGCTCATCGGGATCGATCACGACGGCCGCACCGATGTTGCGCCGTGACATCGCGACAGCCGCTTCACGGACCGTGTGTCGCGGGCCGATCGTGAGAACGACGTCAGACATACCGTCGCGCACCTGCATGGCGTCTCCTCAGTAGTTTGCAACGATTGCAGCAATCATACTCACGGCCACATCGCTGATTCAGGCAATTTCTGCGGGCCTCGCGCCGGCGCCGTTCGTCGCCGAGAATGCATAGGATGCCTCGCGGAGTGATTCTCGAGGGCCACGGACACCGCGTTGCGTAAGCACCCTCTGTTGCAGATGCTGGTGATCGGGGTGATCGCCACGGCGATCCTGATCCCGCTCGCGCTGATCATCCCCTGGTTCCCCGCCGACGCCTCAAGGCAGGCGAGCAACGTGCACACGCTCTACGACGTGCTGTTGATCGCCACGATCCCGATCTTCGTGCTCGTCGAGACCGTCGTCCTGTTCTCGGTTTGGAAGTTCCGGATGCGTCCCGGCGAAGAGCTCAAGGACGGCCCCCCGATCCATGGCAACACCCGCCTGGAGGTGGTCTGGACCGCGGCCCCGGCCGTGCTGATCATCGGCCTGTGCACGTTCGCGTACATCACGCTGCGTCATAACGAGGCGAGCAAGACCGGTGAGATGACCGTCAACGTCACCGAGCGGCAGTTTGCGTTCGAGTTCTCCTACCCGCAGGCGGACGGCAAGCAGGTTGTCTCTGCCGATCTCTATATGCCGCTGAACAAACCAGTGGTCTTCAAGATCCGCTCGCTGGACGTGATTCACAGCTTCTTCGTCCCGGACTTCTCGGAGAAGATCGACGCCGTGCCGGGCATCACGACCACGCTGCGGGTCACCCCGACCCGGGTGGGGAGCTATCCGGTCGAATGCACCGAGCTGTGCGGGGCCGGCCACTCACTGATGCGAACCGCGGCCTACGTCGTCACCCCGGCAAGGTTCCAGGCGTGGCTGCAATCCCAGAAACCGGGCGGAGCGCCCCCAATCGGCGTGCCTCCGCCGGGTGCCGCTCAGCCGGGCGTTCCGGGCGCCGCGTCCTCGTCGGCGGCCGCGACCAGCAGCAGCTCGTCATCGAGCTCTGCGACCAGTCCCGCGGCCGGCAAGGCGGTGTTCACCGGCTCGGCGGGCTGCGCCTCGTGCCATACGTTGGCGGCGGCAGGCGCCACCGGGACGGTGGGACCGGACCTCGATGTCAGGCTACGGACCGACTGCGCCAGCGCCGCATCCAAGCCGATCCGCGGCTCCACGCTGCAGCAGTGCATCCAAACCGCGATCACCAAGCCCTACGCGTACATTCCACCGGGTTACCACGCCGGGATCATGCCCTCGAGCTTCGCCCAGACGCTGACCTCGACCCAGATCCAGGCGCTTGTCAACTTCCTGTCGAGCGTGGCAAAGTGAGCGGTATCGTGCAGGCCTTGGTTCACGGGAAGGCGATCTGATGGCGACGACCTCCGCTGCGCTCGCGCCCGAGCCTGTCGCGCAGCGGCCACGGCGGACGCGCGTTCCCCTGCCAGCGAAGCTGCGCACCCCGGGTTGGTACCGGGCGGCGCTGTCCGAGGTCCTCGGCCTGGCCTTCGCGTTCGCCTTGACCGTGCTGATCCGGTGGCTGATGCACGAGCACCCGATCGTCGATGGCCACGCGATCACGATCGTCGCGCTGCTCGCGGTGCCGATCTTCTTCCTGTTCGGGATCGGCACCGCCGACTACTGGCTGTACTGGGCCGCCGGCAGGCCGACGCGGCCCGAGGAGCATTCCGCTCACGGCGCGCGCAGCTGGCGCGACTACTTCCGCGTCAATACCGATCACAAGGTGATCGGCATCCAGTACACGGTCACTTCGTTCTTCTTCCTGCTCGTCGGCGGACTGCTGGCGATGCTGATCCGCGCCCAGCTGGCCAAGCCGGGCATGCAGTTCCTGACGCCCGAGGAGTACAACGGGGTCTTCTCGGTCCACGCGACGCTGTTGATCTTCCTGTTCGTGATCCCGGTGTTCGCCGGGCTCGCAAACTTCGTGCTGCCGCTGATGATTGGCGCGCCGGACATGGCGTTCCCGCGCCTGAACGCGCTTTCTTACTGGATGCTCCCGCTCGCCGGGATCATGATGCTGATGAGCTTCCTGGCCCCGGGTGGCTCGTTCGCGGCCGGCTGGACCGCCTACGCACCGCTGTCGACGACGATGCCAATCGGGCAGCTGTTCTTCTCGATCGCGGTCCAGCTCGCGGGCGCCTCCTCGATCGCGACCGCGCTCAACTTCCTCGTCACGATCATCACCATGCGCGCTCCGGGGATGAGCTTCTTCCGGCTGCCGCTGCTGGTGTGGGCGAACTTCTCGACCTCGTTGCTGGTCGTGATCGCCACGCCATTCATCGCCGCCTCGCAGTTCTTCATCCTGCTCGACACGTCGTTGCACTTCCACTTCTTCGACGCGTTCGTGGGCGCGGGCAAGAACGGCAACGTGCTGATGTACCAGCACGTCTTCTGGTTCTACTCCCACCCCGCGGTCTACATCATGATGTTGCCAGGGTTCGGGATCATCTCCGAGGTCATCGCGGTCAAGTCCCGCAAGCCGATCTTCGGCTACCGGATGATGGCCTTTTCGCTGCTCGCGATCGTGGTGCTCGGCTTCACCGTCTGGGCGCACCACATGTTCGTCTCCGGGATGCAGCCGTGGATCCGGATCCCGATGATGATCACCACAGCGATCATCGCGATCCCCACCGGGATCAAGATCTTCTCGTGGCTGGCGACGTTGTGGCGCGGGGTGCTCCACCTCGACACCCCGATGCTGTTCGCGCTCGGCTTCCTGACGATGTTCACGCTCGGCGGAATCAGCGGCGTGATGCTCGCGATGATCCCGTTCGACATCCATGTCAGCCAGACGTACTTCATCGTCGCCCACATCCACTACGTGCTGTTCGGCGGGTCCCTGTTCACGATCTTCGCGGGCGTCTACTACTGGTTCCCGAAAATGACCGGGCGGATGTTCGACGACCGCTTGGGCAAGCTGCACTTCTGGCTGACCTTCGTCTTCTTCAATCTGACCTTCGGGCCGATGCACATCATCGGGATCCAGGGGATGCCGCGGCGCGTCGCCGAGTACGCCTCGAAGTTCGCGGCCTGGAACCTGTTCATCTCGATCTCGGCGTGGATCCTCGGGTTCAGCACGCTGCTGTTCCTCTACAACATCGTCGCCAGCTGGCGCGGCGGCCCACGCGCCGCATCGAACCCGTGGCGAGGTCTGACGTTGGAATGGCAGGTCTCCTCCCCGCCACCGATCTTCAACTTCGACGCGGTCCCGACGGTCGTCGGCGGCCCCTACGAGTACGGCGTCCCCGGCGCGGTCCACGGAATCTTCAAGCCGCCGACCGAAGCCGCCAAGTCGGTTGCCGCGGGAGCGATGTCGACGCCGCCCAGCCAGGAGCGACACGAGTGACCCTGGCGCGATCCGCCGTGAGGTGGCTGCAGTGAAGACGATCCTCGTTGTGGCCAACGAGACGCTCGGCGGCCGGGCGCTGATCGAGGCGGTACGCGAGCGTGTCGCCGCGGGCGAGGCGCGGTTCGTCCTGTGCATTCCCCAGAACCGTCCTCGCGCTGGGCTGGTGATCTACGACGACGCGGTGTTCGACGCGGCCCAGGCGCGGGTCGACATCGCGGTCGGCTTCGTCCGCTCCGAGGGGATCGAGGCGGTGGGGGAGGTCGGCGACCCGGACCCCTACACCGCGACGATGGACGCCGTCCACGAGTATCGGCCCGACGAGATCATCATCTCGACCTATCCGGAGACGCGCTCGGGGTGGCTGCGTCGGGACCTGATCGAGCGGGTGACCCAGGCCTCCGGGCTGCCCGTGGAGCACGTCGTCGCCGACCCCGATGCCGAGGGGCAGCTGGAGTTCCATGTGACGCTCGCGGTCGCGAACCGCACCGCCACCGGCGACGAGCTGCTGGACACGCTCAAGGCCAAGGCTGGCGCCGACAAGGAACGGCACCTGTTCATCGTCGTCGTGCCGCAGGAGGGCGGCCACGGCCACGCGGTCCGACGCGCCCGCACGCGACTGAAGCTGCTGCTCGACCGGCTCCACGCCGCCGGCCTGTTCGCCTCCGGAATGATCGGCGACCCCGATCCCTACACCGCAATCATGAATGCGCTCCAGTACTTCCGCGTCGACGACATCGTGATCTCGACCTTCTCCGAGACCAAGTCCGGTTGGCTGCGCGCCGATTTGATCGAGCGGGTCAGGCGCACCACCGGCAAGCCGGTCGAGCACGTGGTCCTCAGCGATACCGCGCCGACTAGGGCCTAGGAGGACGGATGGAAGCCGCCGCAGTCGCACACGAGCACCACGGCCCGCCCCCCGCGCACCGCTCCTCCCGCGTCGAGCCCGCGACGCTCGGGATGCTGCTGTTCATCATCTCCGAGGTGATGATCTTCGGGGCGTTCTTCACCGCCTATTTCTTCATTCGGATCGTCACCCACAATCCGTGGCCGGCCCATGGGACGGCGGTGCCGGAGGCGGTGGCCGGGGTCAACACCGCGATCCTGGTCTCCTCGTCGCTGACCCTCCATTGGGCGCTGACCTCGGTCAAGAACGGCAATCGCTTCGGTCTGAAGGCCGGAATGGTCTCGACCTTCCTGCTCGGCCTGACCTTCCTCACCGTCCAGATCAACGAGTACATCCACGTCGGCTTCGCGCCCCATGACTCGGCGCAGGCGACGGTCTTCTACTCGCTGACGGGGCTCCACGGCGCCCACGTGTTCATCGGCCTGTGCCTGCTGCTGATGGTCACGATCCGCTCGTTCCGCGGCCACTATTCCCCCGAGCAGCACCGCGGCATGGAGGTCCCGGGAATCTACTGGCACTTCGTCGACATCATGTGGATCATCGTGTACACGTCGGTCTACGTGCTGTAAGGCCGGGCTGCCGGAGGTCGACCCGACGATCAACCCGCCGCGCACCGAGGCCGAGGCCTTCCGGATCGTTATCTACGTGGTCGTGACCCTAACGGTGATCGTCGCGATCGTGCTGGTGGCGCGAGCGCTCTAGGAGACGACACCACCCGTTCAATCGCCCGCGCGCGACACCCACCGGCGACCGGAGATCCCACCTATTTCACGCGATCCCCGTGGCACCATTGAGCTCGATGTTCCCTATCGCCGCCGTCGGCCCCGCCGGCTCGATCGCCCTGCCGATCGTCGTCCTGCTGTTCTGGATCCCCTACGACCTGCGAGCGCGGACGCTCGCCGTCCAGGCGCGACCGATCCCGGGCTGGCGTAAGGGCTGTTATGCCGCCGGCCTGCTCGTGCTGGCGCTCGCGCTGAGTCCGCCGGTCGACACGCTGGCCGATCAGCTGCTCGTGGCTCACATGGCCGAGCACCTGCTGATCGGAGACATCGCGGCGCTCTTGATCGTGCTCGGCTTCACAGGTCCGCTGCTGGCCCCGCTGCTGCGCAACAAGGTGATCGGCAGGCTCCGCGTGCTGACGCATCCGGTCGTCGCGCTCGTGGTCTGGGCCGTCAACTTCTACGTCTGGCACATTCCGGCGCTCTACCAGGCGGCGCTTCGCCACGACCTGGTTCACGCGGTCGAGCACGCAACCTTCCTGATCTTCGGGATCGCGATGTGGATGGCGCTGCTCGGACCGCTGCCGAAGCCCGCCTGGTTCACGAACGCCTGGCGACTCGTCTACATCATCGCGGTGCGGCTGGTCGGGACCGTGCTGGCGAACGCGATGATCTTCGCCGGCACCGCCTTCTATCCCTACTACCGGGCAGGGGATGCCCACTGGCACATCAGCCTGCTCGCCGATCAGACCGCCGCGGCAGGGGTGATGATGGTCGAGGAGAGCCTGCTCACGATCGGGCTCTTCTGCTGGCTGTTCATGAAGGTTGCCCGCGAGGGCGAGGAGCGCCAGGCGATGCTCGACTATGCGAGTCTGCACGGACTCGAGCTCGACGAGCAGCGGGCGGCCCGGGCGGTCAGCGCCGGCCGCGGTGAGGAGCTGTGGCAGCGGCTGCGTGCCCGCGCCGGCGCTACTTGACGGTCAGGGTGCCCTTCATGCCGGCGGCCTCGTGGCCATCGACTGAACAGTAGAAGACGTAGCTGCCGGGCTTCAGCGCCGTGGTCACGGTCGAGACCCCGCCGTTGGAGACGATCGGTCCGACCTTGTTGATCCCGGCGCCCCTGATCGAGATGTCGTGCTGCACCGAGGACATGTTCTTCATTCGCAGGGTGACGTTGCCGGCCGTGGCGGTCGCGCTGGAGGCCAGGAACTTGAGCTGACCGGTGGGATCGGCGTCGATCTCGACGATCCCGTTCCTCTCGGCCGCGGGCTTCTGGGACACGTTCTGGACCGCCGTCGCCAGCGCGCCCTCGTCCTGACCGGGGATCGCGGCGACGTGGGCCACGTACGCCGCCACGTCCTGGGCATCCTGGCCGGTGTACAGGCGCGCCGGCATCACGCCCTCGCTGTTCGGATACTGGATCCAGTAGTCGATCAGCCCCTGGATCGAGGTGCTCTTGACGCCGTCGACACGATCCTGCCTGAAGGCGTCGTCAAGGTTCGGTCCGATGGTGCCGACCGAAGCCGCATGGCTGAGCGTGTGGCAGGCGCCGCATTTCTGCACGAACAGCTGTTTACCCCTGACCGTGTCCGCCGTCGGATGCTTGAGCGTGCACCCGCCCAGGGCGACGAGCAGCAGTGCCCCCGGAACGAGCATGAGACCACGGGGGATCGGTGCGAGGGCTCTCAGCATGTTCTGCGGGCGGCACTTTATCCCAGCGCACGGCGATGGGGCGCACCGGCAGCCGGTGGTGAATGATTGCCGTCGGGCCCGCTGATAGCATGGCCGAGGCATGAGGACGCGCCAGAAGTACAGGATGCGGACGCCCTCGACCGGTAGGGAAGTGATCATCGAGGCCGAGCGTGACCACGCCTACGTCGATCGCGAGACCAGCGAACCGCTCGAGGTCGTCGCGCAGCTGCTGCCGCTCGCCCCCACCGCCTCGGAGCTGCCCTGGGCGGTCGAGAACCTACGTTTCTGCAACTGGTGTGACCAGCTCACACAGAAGGATCTCAACGACTGCCCGCACTGCGGCAGGCGCATGGAGCCTCTCGGCTCCTAGCGCTCTCCCCGCGCTGATGAGCCGTTCGATCGCAACCCTCGCCTTGCTCGTCGTGAGCACCGCGCTGGCCGCCTGTGGCGGGGGCGGTTCCACGACCTCGGCCAACACCACCGGAGCGCCCCCGTTGACGGTCCCGACGACCGGAGCGGCGACCGCGGTCCCGTCCACCACCACGACCAAGACGCCCTCCACCACCTCCACCAGCTCGACCCCCGCCGCCAGCGCGTCGGCGAGCCCGCCCGTTTCCTCAGGCGCTGCGCCGAGCTCCTCCGGCGGCTCGTCGCCAGCCGCCGCCAGCTCCGGCACCGCGGCTGGGCCGAGCACCGGCGGCACCAGCGCCCCGGGAGGGGCCACGGGCACCGCAACCGGGGGTGGTGGCAGCAGCTCTGGGCCCAGCAGCGGTGGTGCCGGTCTGAGCTCGGCCTTCTGCCAGCAGAATCCCGGCGCCTGCTGAGGCGCCTCGGAAGCTCAGCCCCGGCGGGAGTGCACGTAGTTGCTGGGGTACGGCGGCGTCGTGACCTCGGTGGCGCTGTACTCGACGCGTGTTCCGGGATAGTTGCACTGGTAGCGCGCGCTGCCCCCGGTGGTCAGCTGCGCCTGCGAACTGATCGGGGGATTGCTGCAGTTGGAGGTGCGGCTCTGGCGGTAGGCGAACTTGGGCCCCGGAAGGTTGATCGAGAGCACCGGCGCCCACGTCGGCGTGGTCAGCGCGACCGCGTCGCCGCGCGCAACCGGAAGCGACGTCTCGAGCGGGAGCTGCACGACCTCGCCGAGGTACGGCTGGACATGGAAGATCGTGCTCTCGGCGACCACCCTCCACTGGCGAAGCCCCTTCGCGCCAAACGGCCTCAGGACCGTGAGCGCGAGCCGAGTCGTGCCCCCGTACTGATGGTCCAGGAACTTGATGTCGCTCAGCCGCGTGGCGCGAGTGCTCGAGAGGGCGGAGAGGCCGACGGTGAAGGCGACGATCCTCCCCGCTTTCTTGGCGATCGTCGGATAGGTGGTGCCGTCCCTGATCGTCTCGAGCGCAGTGACGCGGGTGAGGATGATTGTGCATTGCGCGGGCGCGACGTTGGGAGGGCAGACGGGCGCCGCCAGCGGCGTCTTCGTCGCCCCGAGCTCAATGATGGCGGCGGAAGCGATGCTCGCTGGCACCGCCACCGTCCCGGCGGCCACAACCGCGCCAAGCGCTAAAGAACGTTTCATATTGACCATTGAACACGACTCCTCGCCTACAAGTTGCGCCGCCCGAGCTCGCCGCTCGGCGCGCGCAGGCGGCCGACTCCGCCGTGCGCCCCGCTCTCGGCCGCTCGCCGAGGCGGTTCTGGCTACAGCTTGGCGACGTTTACGGCCTTCGGACCCTTCGGCCCGGCCTCCTCCTCGTAGGAGACCTTCGAGCCCTCAGCCAGCGAGCGGTAGCCGTCCCCGCTGATGCCCGAGAAATGGACGAACAGGTCGCGACCGCCATCATCAGGCGTGATGAAGCCGAAGCCCTTGTCGTCGCTGAACCACTTGACGGTACCTGTTGCCATGTGCACCCCTTCGCGCAACTACATACTTTGGAACGGTGCGAGCCTCACGTGGGCCCGATCAACCGCGGGAAAAGTAGCAGGGCGAGCTGCGGATCGCTTGCTGACGCGACCGGGCGTGCAGGCCGCTTTCAGAGCGTGCTCGAGTAGAACACCGCCGGCCGGGAGCCGCGGCTCAGCGAAGCTGCTGCGCCGCGGCGGCGATCTCGTCGCGATCACCCTCGGCCGGAATCCACGGCAGCCGCAATGGATCGCCTTGGTAGCGGGGGATCACGTGAACGTGAAAGTGAAAGACAGTCTGCCACGCCGCGGCGCCGCACGCATTGAGCAGGTTCACGCCGGCGGCCCCGAGCCGCTCGGTCGCCTTCCCGGCGAGCCGCTGGGCAGCGAGCATGGTTGCCTGCAGATCCTCCGGTCCGACCTCCAGCAGGTTCTTGACATGCTGTCGCGGGACCACCAGCGCGTGGCCGCGCGTGGCGGGATTGATGTCCATGAAGGTGACCGTGCGCTCGTCCTGATCGATGATCTCAGCGGGCAGCTCGCCGGCGATGATCTTGCAGAAGATGCAGTCGGATTCGGTCACCGACGGCAGCCTACTGATCAGCTCCCTCGCCACGCGGCCCGGAAGCCGCGCCGAGCAGCTGCCGGGCCCGCTCGAGCGTTTCCTTGCGGCCGTGTATCTCACCGGCGAAGCTTGCTTCCTCCAGCTCGCCCAGGACCCTCCCGAGCTCCGGCCCTGCATCGATTCCAAGCGCCCGGGCCAGCTCATCGCCCCGAACCGGCGCCCGCGGCGGAGCCGCGCGCCACGCCAGCGCCTCTCCCACCAGCTGACGGGCGAGCGCGAGATGCCTGTCAATCGCCTCCCCTGAACCCGACCCCCGGGTGGCGAGCCGGTCGGCGACGCTGAGTACCGTGACCTCGACCTGTACCGGCTCGCAGGCCTTCAGGTAACCGTAGATCGCGCGGCGGGTGAGTGGCATCTCGTGCACGAGGAAGCCGAGTCGCAGGTGCTGTCGCGTCAGAGCCGCCACGTACTCGCGCAGCCGCTCGCTGGCACGCAGGCGCGCGAGCGCGGCCGTGGCCATCTCGGCACCGGCTGCATCGTGGCCGATGAACGTGACGCGGCCCTGCGGGGTGACGTGGCGGGTTCGCGGCTTGGCGACGTCGTGGAACAGCGCGCCGAAGCGCAGCGCCTCTCCCCGGGTCATCTCGTTGGCGAGCGGCTCCCGGAGCACCGCACTGATCGCCTCGGCGTGCTCGCCGAATGCCGGTTCCGGGTCTCGCTCGAGCGCGACTGTCTCCGACAGCACTGCCCGCGTGTGCTCGTACACATCGAGGTGGTGGAAGTGGCTCTGCTCGATCCCGCGCAGCCCAGCGACCTCGGGCAGAATCACCTCGGTGACGGTGAGCCTGTCCATCAGCTCCAGTCCCTTGAGCGGGCGATCTGAGCAGATGAGCCGCCGCAGTTCGATGAAAATCCGCTCCGGGGAGACCTCCCGCATGGCCGCCGCGCTGTCGGCGGCGCACGCCGCCGTCTCGCGCTCGGGCGCGAACCCCAGCTCAGATGCGAGCCGGGCGAGGCGCAGCGTCCGCAGCGGATCGTCGGCGAACGCTCGGGGCGAGACCATCCTCAGCCGGCGCCGGCGCAGGTCCTCGAGCCCCCCGAATGGATCGACGTAGCCGCCCCCTGAGAGCGGCTGCGCGACCGCGTTGACGGTGAGGTCGCGGTGACCGAGATCGTCCTCGATCGTCTCGCCCATGAGCGGCAACAGATCAACCTGCCAGCTTCGATCGTGCGCCACCACGCGCCAGCCGCCGAAGGTCTCCGAGAGCGCGAATGCGTGCCCTCGAGCCGAGCTGGCCAGCGCCCGAGCCAGCTCCCGCGGCTCGCCCCGAACCGCGACGTCGTAGTCGCCCGTCCCCCGGCCCAGCAGCCCGTCGCGCAGCGCCCCGCCGACGAGCCACGCATTGTCGGCCATCCCGACCAGTCCGGTGAGCCGATCGATCACGCTACCGGCTCCCCGTCGCGGTGATAGGTGCGTGGGACGCGGCCTGAGATTCCGCACACGATCTCGTAATTGATCGTTCCGATTCTGTTTGCGAGGTCCTCTGCCGTCTGTCGCGCGGCGCCGTCCTGGCCGATGATCAATGCGCGATCACCGGGGTTTGCCGCCGGCTCGGAGCCAAGCTCGACGGTCACATTGTCCATGCTGACGGTGCCCGCCAGGGGGAACCGACGAGCGCCGATGATCACCTCGCAGTTGTTCGTGAGCGCGCGGCGGATTCCGTCCGCATATCCGATCGGCAGCGTGGCCAGCCAGGTCTCGCGTTCGGCGATGAACCGGCGCCCGTAGCCGGCGCTGTCGCCGGCGCGCGCGAGCTTCACCGCCGCGACATAGGAGCTGAGTTCCAGCGCGGGCTCCAAGCCGCGCACGGTGGGGTCGGTGTTCATCGGATCGCAACCGTAGATCGCGATCCCACAGCGCACCATGTCGAAGTGGCTCGCCGGCGCCCGGATCGTTGCGGCGCTGTTAGCGGCGTGGACGACGACGCCCGGGTGGCGCCGGCGGAGCGCGGAGACGAACGAGTCAAAGCGCGCAAGCTGAGTCGCGAGGAACTCGAGGTCCTCATCGGCGGTGGCGAAGTGGGTCATCGCCCCAACGAGCTCGAGCGACGGACGCGCGGCCAGAACCGCGTCGACTACCGCCCACGCCTCGGCCTCCTCGCGTGTTCCGAGCCGTCCCATCCCGGTGTCGAGCTTGACGTGGATCCGGACCGGCTCGGCGGCCGCCCGGACGTCCTCCGCCTGGACATCCGCCACGAACCGCTCGCTCCACGCCACCAGCTCGGCTTGCGCCGCCAGCGCGACCGGAAGCTCTTCGGCGCTGAGCGCGCCCATCACGAGGATCGGTGCGCTTACGCCGCCGGCGCGCAGCTCGGCCGCTTCCTCGCCGGTCGCCACCGCCAGCCGGCTGGCGCCGCCCGCCAGCGCCGCTCGGGCCGCGGGCACGGCTCCGTGGCCGTAGCCATCGGCCTTGACGACCGCGCACAGTGCCGCGCCGCCCGTCAGCTGATCGGAAAGCCGCCGGACGTTACGCTCGATCGCCGCGAGGTTCACGCGGGCGAGCGCGCGCAGCGTCACACTTCCCCCCGCGGCGCTCCCTGGGCGAGCGCCCCCGGCAGAGCCTCGATCACGTCGCGGGCGATCACACCCTCTGCACCCAGGCGGTTGGCCGCGAGCCGTCCCGCCGCCGCGTGGACGAGTACCCCCGCGCACGCCGCGTGGAAGGGATCCATTCGCTTGGCCAGCAGGGCTCCGATCACCCCGGAGAGCACATCGCCCGTTCCGGCTGTCGCCAACGCGGCCGCTCCGCCCTGGCTGACCGCCACGCGTCCATCGGGCTCTGCCACCAACGTGTCGTCGCCCTTGAGGACGACGATCGCCTCGGCGGCGGCCGCCGCCCGGCGCACGGAGTCGAGGCGGTGGGCTCCGACCGACCCGCTATCGCTGCCGAGCAGCCGCGCGAGCTCCCCCGCATGGGGTGTCAAGACGGTCGCCGCCGGCCTGCTCGTGAGCGCCTCGAGCGCGCCGGCGTGCGCGTTCAGACCATCCGCATCGAGCAGCAGCGCCACCTTTGCGCCGCTGGCCGCCTCGCGCGCGAATCGAAGCGTTTCCTGATCCCTCCCCAGTCCGGGGCCGAGCACGAGCGACTGGACCCGCTCGCTGCGATCGAGCACCTGCTCCAGCGCGCTGACGTCGAGCCTCCCGTCGCGGTCGGGGATCGGAACGGTCATGACCTCGAGCAGTCGCGTCTCGAAGATCAGGTTCAGCGAGGCGGGCACGCACACGGTCACGTAGCCGGCCCCGGCCCGCATCGCGGCCTCGGCGGCCATGCTGGGGGCGCCGGTCAGGCCGATCGATCCGCCGCAGACCAGCACGCTGCCGGCGGCGAACTTCGTCGAGTCCGCGCCTCGCCGGGGGATGGAATCGCGAACCGCGTCCCGGATCAACCCGATGCCAGGAGCCGCAGGGCCCCCGTCGGGGATGCCGATGTCGACCACCGTGACCGCGCCCGCGTGCGGCTTGCCGGGAGCGATCCACAGCCCGGGCTTGCCCGCGTGGAAGGTCGCGGTGGCGCGCGCCCGAACCGCCGCGCCGGCGACTTCGCCGGTCGAGGCGTCCACCCCGCTCGGTACGTCGCACGCGAGTATCACCGCGCCCTCGGCGGCGTTGATCGCGTCGATCGCGCTTGCGACGGCGTCGCGCGGCTCGCCCGAAAAGCCGGTGCCGAGGATCGCGTCGACGATCGCCGCGGCTCCCTGAAGCGCCGCGGCCGAGAATGGCCTCGGAGGCGCTCCAGGGAGGCGCTCGAGGTTCGTCCTCGCGTCGCCGCGGAGCTCGTCAGCCGGACCCGTCAACAGCACCGACACATCGCGTCCCTGCTCGCGCAACATGCGGGCCACGACCAGTCCGTCGCCGCCGTTGTTGCCCTTCCCGCACACCACCGCGACCCGCCCCGCCGGGACCCGCTCGGACACCAACCTCGCCAGCCCCGCGCCGGCGCGCTCCATCAGCTCCAGCCCCGGGATTCCGAGCACGCCGATCGCCCACTCGTCCAGGGCACGCTGCTGCGCGGCGTCCGGCAGCGGCTGGAGCCAGTTCGGAAGCGTCATACCAGGATCGCGACCGCCACAGCGTCGCTGCGCGTGTGCGTCAACGAGATTCGCACCTCGACCTCTAGTTCCCGGGCACGCTCCGCCACAGCCCCGTGCAGCCGTGCCACGGGCGGGCCGTCGCCGCCCACGACCTCGACGTCACGAAAGCTCCAGCCCGTGAGCCCGAGCGCTTTTGCGACTGCTTCCTTGGCACAGAAGCGGGCGGCGAGATGCTGACCGGGACGTGCCCGGGCAGCCGCGTAGGCGCGCTCGCCCTCGGTGAACAGCCGCTCCGCCAATCGTGGCCTCCGCGCAAGCGCCCGCTCGAGCCGCTCAATCTCGAGCTGGTCGATCCCGATTCCCCCCCGCCTGAGGGCTCCCCGCTCACTCCACCGTCACGGTCTTCGCCAGGTTTCGCGGCTGATCGACGTTGAGGCCCCGGCGTCGGGCGATGAAGTACGCCAGCAGCTGCAGCGGGATCACGGCCAGCAGGGGCGCGAGCATCCAATCCGTGCGCGGGATCCAGATCACCTCGTCCGCGTGCTCCTCGATCGCCGTGTTTCCCTGGCTGGCGATCGCCACGACCCGCGCGCCGCGTGCCCGAACCTCCTGGATGTTCGAGATCACCTTCTCAAGCACCGGCGAATCGGTCGCCACGACGACCACCGGTGTGCTCTCGTCCAGCAACGCGATCGGACCGTGCTTCATCTCCCCGGCCGCATACGCATCCGTTGCAACATAGGAGATCTCCTTCAGCTTGAGCGCACCTTCGAGCGCAACCGGGAGCCCCACGTGGCGGCCCAGGTACAGGAAGAAGTCTGCGCTGTAGTGTGCCGCCGCGATCCGTTTCCCGCTCTCGGCGGCCTGCTCGAGCAGACCCGCGATCAGGTGCGGCAGCCGCTTGAGGTCGGAGATCGCCGCTGTCAGCACAGCCGGTTCGAGCGTCGAGCGGAGCTCCGCCAGACGCAGCGCCAGCAGGTACATCGCCGCCACCTGGCTCACGAACGTCTTCGTCGCGGCGACCCCGATCTCCAGGCCGGCGCGGGTGTAGAGCACGCCATCGGCCTCGCGCGTGGCCTGGGACCCCATCAGGTTGGTGAGCGCCAGCACGGTCGCGCCGCGCCGGCGCGCCGTGCGCATCGCAGCGAGCGTATCCGCGGTCTCACCTGATTGGGAGATTCCGATCACGAGATCACCGGCGCCGACGACCGGATTGCGGTAGCGGTACTCGGAGGCGATGTCGACCTCGACCGGGACCCTCGCCCATTCTTCGATCGCGTAGCGCCCGATCAGGCCGGCGTGATACGAGGTCCCGCACGCGACCACGACGACCCGCCGGATGGTTCGCAACAGCTCGTCGTCGAGCGCCCCCAGATCGCCGAGATCGATCCCGACGCCGCGGGCCGCGCGCTCACCGATCGTCTCGGCGACGGCATCCGCCTGCTCGTAGATCTCCTTGAGCATGAACGTCTCGTAACCCTGCTTCTCGGCCGTCTCGGTGTCCCAATCGATCGTCACCTGCTCGCGCTCGAGGACCTCGCCCTCGGCGGTCTGGAACTCGACCCCATTGGGCGTCAAAACGACGATCTCGTCGTCACCGATGTACTGGACAGTCCTGGTTTCACGCAGGAACGCGGGAATTGCGGAGCCGATGAACTGCTCGCCTTCGCCGCGGCCGACGATCAGCGGGCACTCCTTGCGCGCACCGACCAGCAATCCGGGCTGATCCGCGCTCATCGCCACGAACGCGTAATGGCCGCGTAGCTCGGCGTACGCCCGGCGGACCGCGGCGACGAGGTCGCCGTCGTGGTGGCGCGCGACGAGGTGCGCGATCACCTCGGCGTCGGTCTCTGAGGTGAACACGGCCCCTTCCTCGATCAAATGCTGCTTGAGCGCGACGTAGTTCTCCACGATCCCGTTGACGACGATGTGGATCCGGTCGGTGGTGTCGAAGTGGGGATGGGCGTTTTCCTCGGTGACCCGTCCGTGGGTCGCCCACCGCGTGTGTCCGATCCCGGTCGCGGGCTCTGGACGCTCGGCGACGGCCACCGTGCCGGCGCCAGTGTCCTCGAGGGCATCGATCACGTTGCGCAGCGCGGTCAGATTGCCGACCGCTCTGACCGCCTCGATCTGGTCGCCCGTGAGTACCGAGATCCCCGCGCTGTCATAGCCGCGGTACTCGAGCTTCTCGAGGCCGGCGAGCAGCAGCGGCCGGGCCTCGCGAGATCCGACGTAGCCGACGATGCCGCACATGCGTCTGGTGACTCCTTGATCGATTTAGGGCTGTTTTCAGATGTCGGGCCGCACCGGCGACCCGCGTCCCCCGCTGTCGCCGGCAGAGAACGAACGCCTGATGTTAGAGCGCTTTTACGCGGACGCGAGTCGCGTTCACCCGATTGCGATCCACAGCCCTCAGATGCCGCCGTCTCCGTCGGACGGGCCGCCGTTGTTGTCGCCGTCCATATCGCCGCCGTTGCGCTGAGGAATCCCCGTCGGGGCGGCCGCCTGTGTGGTCGTCGAGGGTGGGGGTGCCTGGGCGGTACTCGGAGGCGGGGGCGCCTGAGTGGTCGTCGGCGGTTGGGTCGCTTGGGTGGTCGTCGGCGGCGGGGCCGCTTGAGTCGTCGTGGGGGGCGCGGCGGTACCGGTTGGCACCTGCGGGGTGGCCGTCGCGAGCGCGCGGGTGCGTGAGGCGGCGCGCTGCGCGCGCAGCCGGGCAGCCCTGGCGCGATGCGCGGCTGCCAGGCGGACGCGGCGGGCGTCGGCTCTGCGATGCTGCTCGGCACGTTCCGCGGCAAGCCTGGCGGCCTCGGCCCGTTGTTTGGTAACCGACGCGGTCGTCGCCGCGTGGGTCGTCGCCGAGCTCGAGGAGCCGCAGCCCGCTACCAGTAGCGCAAGCGCGAGCGCGAGGAGCGGCCCGGCGAGCCAGGAGCGGGAGCGCCCGCGGGCGTGGAGTCCTTCGGGGTGGGCGAGTGTGGGGGGGGTCATTGTGATAAGCAGCCAATCCGATCAGGGTTTGAAGGTCAGCACCCATCGAGGACGCCCGCCTCGAGCGAAACCTTCCTGGCGCTCACGGCTAGCCGAGCACGCGCTCCACAGCTTCGGTCAGTCGCCCGCACACCTCGTCGGTCTCCTGCGCGCTCGGGGCCTCGACCATGATCCGGATCAGTGGCTCGGTGCCAGACGCCCTCACGAGCACGCGCCCACGCCCGTTGAGCGCTGCGTCCTCGCGCCCGATCGCAGCCCGTACCACCGGATCCTCGAGCGCGACGGCGAGCGAACCCCGGTCGCTGGCGCGGATGTTGACGAGCCGCTGCGGAAGCTTCTCCATCGCGTCCCGCTCGCTTAGGTCACGAGCTCCAAGCGCTTCCAGCGTCAGCAGCGCACTGGCGATCCCGTCGCCGCTGGGCCCAAAGCCAAGATCGATGATGTGTCCCGACTGCTCGCCACCGAGAGCCCATCCCCGGCGACGGAGTTCGTCGAGCACGTACCGGTCGCCGACCGCGGTCGTCGCGACCTCGATCCCGGCGCCGGCCATCGCCGAATGGAACCCGTAGTTGGTCATGACGGTGACCGCGACGCCGTTGCCCGCCAAACGCTCTCGCTGGCGGAGATGGAGAGCCGCGATTGCGATCAGCTCATCGCCGTCGACGAGTGTTCCGCCGCGGTCGACCGCGAGGACCCTGTCGCCGTCACCGTCGAAGGCAAAGCCGAGATCGAAGCCACCGCCGGCGATCCGTCCGCCGACGTGCTCCAGGTGCGTGGAGCCACATCGATCGTTGATGTTGCGCCCGTCGGGCTCGTCGGCGATCGCTACCACCTCCGCACCCAGCCGCCGGAAGATCTCGGGCGCGGCCAGGTAAGTGGCGCCGTTGGCGCAGTCGAGGAGGATCCGGCGCTCGCTCAGATCGAGATCGGCGAAACGGGCGTGCAGTTCGGTCAGATAGTCCTCGAGCGCGCCGCGCAACTGACGGACCCGGCCGATCCGCGTCGGAGCTGGGAGTGGCGCGTCGAGCTCGGCTTCGATCGCGTGCTCGGTGTCGTCATCGAGCTTGAAACCGTCTCCCGCGAACAGCTTGATGCCGTTGTCCTCGTACAAATTGTGAGACGCGGAGATCACCGCCGCGAGGTCGAGGCCATGCCTTCGGACCAGCAGCGGCGCGGCGGGCGTCGGCAACACGCCTGCCAGCAGCGCGTCGCCGCCGGCGGCCGTCACGCCCGCGGCGATCGCCGACTCGAGCATCTCTCCTGATTCGCGCGTGTCGCGCACAATCAGCACCTGCGGTCGCTGCGCCGGCGTCCGGGCCACGGCGGTCCGGGCAAGCGCGAGCGCGAGATCGGCCGTCAAGAAATCACCCGCGCGGCCACGGACTCCGTCCGTGCCAAAGAGCTGGCGCGCCATCCGGTAGGCGTGTCGCTTAGCGCTTGGAGAACTGCGGCCGCTTGCGCGCCTTCTTCAAGCCCGCCTTCTTGCGCTCCTTGACCCGCGGATCGCGCGTCAGGAAGCCACGGCGCTTGAGCTCGCCGCGCAGATTGGGATCGGCCACGATCAGCGCGCGGGAGATGCCGTGCCGCAGCGCCCCGGCCTGAGCCGACACGCCGCCGCCGTGCATCCTGGCGACAACATCCATCCGTGAGTCGTATCCGACGGTCTCCAGCGGCTGGCGAATGATGCGCTGAAGGGTCTCGCGCGGAAAGTAGCTGTCCAGTTCCTTGCCGTTGATCGCATAGCTCCCGGTCCCCGGCTTGAGGACCACGCGGGCCACGGAGCTCTTGCGCTTGCCGGTGGCGGTATAGCGCGCACCGGCGGCGAGATCGATTGCCGCATCGGCGATCGGCTGGGCCTCGTCCTCGGCCTCGTCGTCCCGGCGCGCCGCCGCCGCCTCCGCCTCGGCTTCCGCCGCCGCCCGGGCCTCAGCATCGAGGAACTCCTCGCCCTCGGGGATGATGTCGGGAATCAGGTCGGCGCCCGGAATGTCCGGTCGTAGCCGCGGCGCCAGCTCGACCTCCTCTTCGGGCTCTGCCTCGGCCGCCGCCGCTGGTGGCGCGGCCTCTGCCGGGGCGTCTGCCGCCGGTGGCTCGGGCTCGACCTGGGCCTCGGCCTGGGCCTCCTGTGGCTCGGCCGCCGGTGGCTCGGGCACGACCTGGGCCTCCTGTGGCTCGGGCTCTGCCTGAGCTTCACCCTCGGCAGCCTGCGGGGCCTCCGCAGACGGCTCAGGCGGAGTCTCCGGCTCCTGTTCGTCGGTGCGCTGTTCGTCCTCGGGGTGCTCGGCCTCGGTCACTGCTCAATCTCCATCGGTTGCGGCTTCTGGGCGGTGTGCGGGTGCTCGGGACCGGCGTATACCTTCAACTTCGTCAGTTGCTTGCGCGCGAGGCGGTTGCGGGGAAGCATCCCCTTGACGGCCAAGCGAATGACCTCCTCCGGCCGACGCTCGAGCATCTCGGCCAGCGTCCGCGACTTCAGCCCCCCGGGATACCCGGAGTGCCGGTAATAGCGCTTGTCTGCCCGCTTGTTGCCCGTCACCGAGATCTTCTCGGCATTGACGACGATCACGAAGTCCCCCGTGTCGACGTGAGGGGTGTAGGTGGGCTTGCGCTTGCCGCGCAAAGCGTCGGCGATCTGTGTGGCCAGTCTGCCGAGCGTCTGCCCGGTTGCGTCGATTAGCAGCCAGTTGCGCTCGCGATCGGTGGGGGTGGCTACGTAGGTCTTCATGGCATGCACAAGCCGCGCGTCGCGCGCGCGGCTCGCGGCAATGATAGCCGCGGCTCGACGACTCGGGTGGGCCCCACCCGGTGGCTGGTTTCCGAATTGGCGTCCCCACCCTCCATGGGTTCGGCAAAAGGAATCGGTTATCTACCCTCCATCTGTGCAGCTACCGGTTCAACTTCGGCGCTATGGCTTCAAATGCGCCTACCTCGGACTGCGGGTCTGGTGGTTCATCGCGCGGCCCGATGTCAGCGGCGTCAAGTGCGTCATCACGGACCGGGGGCGGGTGTTGCTGGTGCGCCACACTTACGGCCAGCCGAGATGGGATCTGCCGGGGGGAACGATCAAGCGACGCGAACAACCGCGTGACACGGCCCGGAGAGAGATGGCCGAGGAGCTTGGCCTCACGCTCGAGCGCTGGGCCGATCTGGGAACGCTCTCCGGCCACGCGGATCATCGTCACGACACGATGCACTGCTTCCACGCCGAGCTGCTCGACCCAGCCCTGACCGTGGACCGGGGCGAGATCGACGAGGCGCGCTGGTTCGCCCGCGATGGCCTCCCCGCCGATCTTGGTCGGTACGTGCCGGCAATCCTGGCCCTGGCGGGGGCTTAGGGCTGTCGGACTTCCGTGCAGGCGATCTGGGAACGGATTTCCTGCACATTCGCCCAAATCGCGGGGCTGACCCGCCGAAATGGGTGATCGAACATGAAGATCGTGTTCGATCACCCATTTCGCTCGCCGCCCCACCCATTTGGGCGACCGAACACGCCCGGAGGGCCTACTCCTACTCGATCGTCGCCCGGAGGGCCCTACTCCCACTCGATCGTGCCCGGGGGCTTGCTCGTGATGTCGAGCACCACCCGCCCCACGGGACGGATCTCGCTGATCATCCGGGAGGCGATCTGCTCGAGCAGCTCGTAGGGCAGGCGCGCCCAGTCGGCGGTCATCGCATCGTCGCTGGTCACGGCCCGGATCACGATCACGTTGCCGTAGGTGCGCACGTCGCCCTGGACTCCGACCGTGCGGATGTCGGGGAGCACGCAGAAGGATTGCCAGAGCTCGCGATACAGGCCCGCCTTGCGGATCTCGTCCTGGAGGATCGCGTCCGCCTCGCGCAGGATGTCCAGCCGTTCGCGGGTGGCTTCGCCGCCGACGATCCGGATCGCCAGTCCGGGGCCCGGGAATGGCTGGCGCCAGACCAGGCGCTCCGGCAACCCGAGCGAGGCCCCCACCGCGCGGACCTCGTCCTTGAACAACGATCGCAGCGGCTCGACCAGCGAGAATTGCAGGTCCTCAGGGAGCCCACCGACGTTGTGGTGGGACTTGATCGTCGCCGCACCGGTCCCGCCGCCGGACTCGATCACATCCGAGTACAGGGTTCCCTGCACCAAAAACCCGACCCCCGAGAGCTTCACGGCCTCTTCCTCGAACACCCGGATGAACTCGGCCCCGATCCGCTTGCGCTTCTCCTCGGGGTCGCTCACACCGCGCAGCCGGGCCAGGAATCGCTCTGAGGCGTCGACGGCGACCAGCGGCACACGGAAGTGATCGCGGAACGCGGCGATCACCTGGGACCCTTCGTTCTTGCGCATCAGGCCGTGATCTACGAACACGCACGTCAGCCGATCACCGATCGCGCGGTGAACAAGCAGCGCGGCGACGCTCGAGTCGACGCCGCCCGACAGACCGCAGATCGCCCGTCCGTCGCCAACCTGGGCGCGGATTCGCTCGAGCTGCTCATCGATCACCGAGCTCGCGCTCCACGTCCGCTCGCAGCCGCAGATGTCTTCGAGGAAGTTGGTCAGCACCGCTTGCCCATACGGTGTATGCACCACCTCTGGGTGAAACTGGATCCCGTACACGCCTCGCTGCACCGATTCGAACGCGGCGACCGGGGAACCGCTCGACGACGCCAGCGCCTCAAATCCCGGCGGCGGTGAGAACACGCAGTCGCGATGTGACATCCAGCACGTCTGCTCGGGCGGCGTGCCCGCCAGCAGGCGCCCAGGCTCAGAGACGGTCAGGTGCGACCGGCCGAACTCACCCACCTCGGCCCCCTCCACTCGCCCGCCGAGCTCGCGGGCCAGCAACTGCATGCCGTAACAGATCCCCAGCACCGGAACGCCGAGCTCCAACAGCTCTGGCTCGAACGGGGGCGCGCCGTCTTCGTAGACGGACGCTGGACCGCCGGACAGGATCACGCCCCTGGGTCGCCGGCGCGCCACTTCCTGGGCGCCGACGTGATAAGGCAGCAGCTCCGAGAACACGCGGCACTCCCGCACCCGCCGCGCGATCAGCTGCGAGTACTGGCCGCCGTAGTCGAGGACCACGACGTGTTCGGTAGCGGCTTGGCGAGCGAAAACCGAGTCGGTCGAGGACGCGGCGAGTGTGGCGTGCTCCGCGCGTGAGCGGGCGAGGACGTCGGCCGACGAAGTGTTTGCAGCCGCCAAGCTAGTCGGCGACACCGACCGTCGCCTTGCCGATCGCGCCCATCCCGACACCCTGCTCGCGCTGGAGGTGCTTGCCCTCGGTCTGGAGCGCCGGCGCCACGAGCAATTCAGCGCGGTTGAACTCGGCGATATCCCGGTAGCCGCAGGTCGCCATCGAGGTCTTCAGCGCGCCCATCAAATTGAACGTCCCGTCGTTCTCGCGGGCCGGTCCCTTGATGATCTCGGCGATCGACCCGTTGAGCGTGGTCGCGACTCGCGTCCCGCGCGGGAGCGACGGATGAAACGTGGCCATGCCCCAGTTGTAGCCGCGGCCGGGGGACTCGTAGGCTCGTGCCAGCGCCGAGCCGAGCATCACCGCATCGGCGCCACACGCGATCGCCTTGGCAATGTCACCGCCGTTGCGCATCCCGCCGTCGGCGATCACCTTCACGTACTCGCCGGTCTCGAGCATGTGCTGCGATCGCGCGGCGGCGACGTCCGCAATCGCGGTGGCCTGGGGCACGCCGATCCCGAGCACGCCCCGGGTGGTGCAGATCGCGCCCGGTCCGACTCCCACGAGCACTCCGGCGGCGCCGGTGCGCATCAGGTGAAGGCCGGTGTGATACGAGGCGCAGCCGCCGACGATCACCGGCGTCGGCGCGAGCTCGCGGATGAATTCCTTGAGGTTGAGCGGCGGTCGGGTCTCGTCGGTGGAGACGTGCTCGGCGGAGACGACCGTGCCCTGGATCACGAGAACGTCGAGCCCCGCCTCGAGCGCCACGTCGTAGTGCTTGCGGACCTTCTGCGGCGTCAGCGACGCGGCTGCGACTACGCCCTGTGCCTTGATCTCCTCGATCCGCCTCGCGATCAGCTCGGGCTTGACGGGCTCGCGATAGATGTCCTGCATCTCACGAGTCGCGATGTCCTTGGAGAAGGTGGAGATCCGCTCGAGCTGTGCATCGGCGTCCTCGTAGCGACAGAAGATCCCCTCGAGGTTCAGGACTGCCAGCCCGCCCAGCTTTCCGATTACGCCGGCGGTCTGCGGAGAAACGACGCCGTCGAGCGCCGCCGCAAGGAGCGGAAGCTCGAACCGGTAGGGACCAAGGGTCCAGGAGATGTCCACATCGTCGGGATCCCGGGTTCGGCGTGAAGGAACGATCGCGATGTCGTCGAACCCGTAGGCCCTCCGAGCCTTCTTTCCACGCCCGATCTCTACTTCCATTGAGGCATCCTAGACGGGCCCGCGGACGGCAGGCGGAGGGGGCGTTCGAGCGGCGAGGCGGGGACGATGACGGCGGCGATCATCGGGCAGTCGATGCTAGCAGCGAGCACTTCGCCGACCGGCGAGCGACCCCGCACTTTCAGGAGATCCGGAGGACGCGAACAGAATCGCGGGACCTCGCGCCTAGGAGATCTCGGCCGGGATCTCGAGCCGCTCGGCCTCGACCTCCTCGAGCAGCCGCTCGACCTTCGCCTGCTCGACGACCCCGGCACCGAAATGATGGATTGACTCTGCGCCGCAGGCGACCCCAAAGCGCAGGCAGTCCACCGCCGAGCGTCCCGCGTAGCGCGCCGCAACATAACCGGCCAAGAATGCGTCGCCGGAGCCGATGCTGGAGCGCGCCTCCTGTTCCTCGACGCGGACGCGGTACAGCGCCGGCCCGCCCCCTTCGAGCACCTGGGCGTAGCAACCATCCGAGACGGTCATGACCGCTTCGGCCGCCCCCAGCCGCCTCATCTCGACGACCGCCTGAGCGCGGTCAGCGCCATCGTTGAACTCATGACCCACGAGCTCCTCGGCCTCGAGCTCGTTCGGCGAGACGACATCGGGCTCGGCGCGCACCGCCAGCCGCAGCGGCTCACCGTCGGTGTCGATCATCGTGGTGACCCCGAGCCTTCGCACTTCTCGGATCAGCCCGGCGTAGACGTCGGTGTCAATCCCGCGCGGCAGGCTCCCGGCGAACACGCAGATGCTCGCACCCTTGGCCAGATACAGCAGCTTCTCGCGAAACAGCTCGAGCTCGTGGAGCGAGACCGACGGCCCGCGCTCGTTGATCTCGGTGTGCATCCCGGTGGTGGGATCGAGCACCGCGGTGTTGGTTCGTGACTCCTCGCGGATCCGTACGAACGCATTGAGGATCGCTTCGTCACCCAACGCGTCGAGGATCCGGTGGCCGGTCGCCCCGCCGGCGAGGCCGGTCGCGATCACCGGCTGGCCGAGACGCTTGATCGCCCGGGCGATGTTCACCCCCTTGCCGCCTGGCACCGTGGTCTGGTCGACCGTGCGATGCCGGCGCCCGGGGGTGAAGTTGGGGACCTCGAGCGTCTTGTCGAGGGCCGCATTGAGCGTCACCGTGATGATCATGCTCGCTCAGTTCCTCCTCGCCCGTCTCCCGCGCGCGCACGCCAACGGATGCCCAGCGCGATCGCGGCACACAACAGCACCAGCAGCGACACTACCGTAGACGGTCGAGTCACGAAGTGACTGGCCAGCGTGAGTGCGCTGACCGCTGGCAGCGCCTGCGCGAGGAGGAGCGGGATCGAGGCGATTCGACGGCGCCCGGCAAACACCGCCGCATTACCGACCACCGCGTTTCGCGGCAGCGGTCCGGCGAGTTGGCGCGGGACGCTCACGCGGATCCGCACCCGGGCGCTCCGCGGGATGACGCGGGTGAACGAGTCGGCCGCGATCACCGCTGCCCGCTTGCCGGGCCGGTCCTTGATCGTCGGACGGGCCAGCACCGCGCCGGCCCGGATCGGGGTCATCAGCCGAAAGCTGGTGAAGCCGTAGCCCAGCAGCTCGAGCGTGCTCTGATCTCGGGCCACCTCACTCGGGGTTCCCAGCACCGCGCTCAGCAGCGTCATCCGGCCGCGCCTGCCGGAGGCGACAAGCACGTAGCCTGCCCCGAGCGTGTGGCCGGTCTTGACCCCGTTGATCCAGGACACTCGGCCGACCAGATCGTTGCGGTTGCTCACCATCCGGACTCGATCGCCGGTCCGCAGCACCGCGGTACGCAACGCCACCGCTCGGGCGAAGAACGGCTGCGTTCGCAGCACGTAGGCGGCGAGCTTGACGAGGTCTGACGGACTCGAGTAGTTGCCGGGCGTGTCGAGCCCGATCGGTGTCGAGTAGTGCGTGTGCTTGAGCCCGAGCTGGCGGGCCCGCTGGTTCATCATGCTGATGAACCGTGCGATCGAGCCGTGGCCGACGTTGTAGGCGAGATCCTCGGCTGCGTCGTCGGCGCTGGGCAGCAGCATCGCGAGCAACAGATCGTGAACGCTCATCCTCTCCCCCGGCGCCAGGCCGAGCTGGGAGTCGGCCGCCGCCGGCTGGTAGTCCGGATCGGCGAACACCTTGGCGAGCCGGGTGTGCTCGAGGGTCAGGAGCGCGGTCATCAGCTTCGTCGTCGAGGCGATCGGCAGCTCTCGGTCGGCATCGAGCCCGTAGAGCTCCTGTCCGGTAGCCGGCGCTACGAGGATCGCCGCCCTGGCGCTCAGGTGGGGAACGTCGGCCGCGACCGCCCGTCTCGGTAGGAGCGACAGAGTTACCAGCGCACAAATGAGCACCACGAGACCTCTGCTGATCGCGCGCCGGCCGACGGTGCGCGTCATCGTCGGAGCCGCAGTCGCTGCCCGGCCTGGAGGCTGTTCGGATCGACGTGCGGGTTCAGCGCTTCCAGCGAAGCGAGCGATATTCCGGTCTTGGCGGCGATCGTCGTCAGGCTGTCACCGGACTGCACCGCGTAGTACTTCGCTCTGGCGAACCTGCCCCGCGGTCGCTTCGGGGCGGCGGGGGCGCGCGATGACTGCGTCGCCGTGTGCTTCGTGGTCAACGCGTTATGCACGATGATGTAGGTCCCGGCGATCGTCGCAGCAAGCGCGATCGGCGCCAGGTAGCGCGCACGACTCCGAGCGACCATCGCACGCCGATCATACCGGCGCGATTCCCCTGCACCGCGGGGCTTGGACGCAAAGCCGAGAATCAGCCCGCCAGCCCCCAGGCACGCTCACGGAGCGCTGCCGCCTCCCGTTGGGCCGCGACCGCCGGATCGCCTCCTGTCCGCTGGTGGGCATCGACGAGCCCCCGTGAAACCGCGATCAGCCCCCCCGCGGGACCCGGAGCGAATGCCGGCGCCAGGTCTTCGACCCGGCCGCCCTGGACTCCCACGCCCGGCAGCAGAAAGACGGCACGGGGCATGAGCGCGCGCAGTGCCTCGAGCCGCTCGGGAGCCGTCGCGCCGACCACCGCTCCCACGTCGGCCAACCCAGCCGCGCCGACTCCTTGCGCCCCGAGCTCAGCGACGATTCTCGCCAGGCGGTGGCTGACCGACTCGCCCCCGGCCAGCTCCAGCTCCTGCACATCCGCGGCGCCGGGGTTCGAGGTCCGCACGAGCACGAACAATCCGCGTGCGCGCTCCCGGGCCACGGCGACGAACGGCGCCAGCGAATCGACGCCGAGCAGCGGGTTGACGGTCAGCGCATCGGCCCCCAACCCTTCGACCGGCCCATACGGGGTGGCCGTCTCGCCGAGGAAGGACTCGGCGTACGCCGCCGCCGAGACGTCGATATCCCCCCGCTTTCCATCGGCGAGCACGAGTAGCTCGTGCTCCCGCGCCCGCACCGCGACGTCGCGCAGCGCGGCCCACCCAGGGGCCCCGAGCCGCTCGAAGCACGCGACCTGGAGCTTGACCGCGACGCACTGCTCAGCGACGGCCTCGATCGCGAGTGTGCAGTGGAGCACGACCGCCCGCGCCGCCCGCGCCTCGGGCCGGGCCGGCGGGCTGCCGGCGCCGCCCGCGAGTTCGATCGCCCGCGGCCACAGTCGGGCCGGATCGGGATCCAGCCCCAACACGAGCTGCGAGCCACGGCCTGCGACCCGGCGAGCAAGCCGATCGCCGAACCGCTCAGCTGCCGTGGTCGGTGAGGGCGCGGACGGCCCGGCGCTCGGAACCTGCGCCAAGTACTACTTCACCGACTTCTTCAATCCGGCGCCGGCGGTGAACTTCGGCACCTTCGAGGCCTGGATCTGGATCGTCTGGCCGGTGGCGGGGTTGCGACCCTCACGCGCACTGCGGTTGGAGACGCTGAACTTGCCGAAGCCAGAGAACGTCACCTCGCTGCCGCGCTTGAGCGCGCCCTCGATCGTGTCCAGGACCGCGTCCACCGCGTTGGCTGCGTCTTTCTTGCTCAATCCCGCGCGATCGGCAACCTGGTCGACGAATTCGGACTTGGTCATCTTCTCCCTCCTCAGAGGTGGTAGGAATGTTCGACGCTAACACGGCACTCGGACATTCTTCGATCCGCTGCCCCGTGAATAGGCTCATTCTTGCCAGTCAACCGTGCAGCCCACGAAAAACTACCGGCTAGATTTTCGCAAATTGCGGAAATCTATGGAGATTCGCGCTCGCCAGGGAGCACGCTCAGGTCGCCGGCGGCCACGCTCAGGCCGCCGGCGGGGACGTCACAGTAGCGGGCAACTCGCCATGATCCACCACGTCACCCGCACAGTTCGCCCGTCGGAATTGGGGCCGTGCATCGATTTCTACGGGATCCTGGGTTTTCGGCCCGTGCAAGCTCCGGCTGGGATCGCGCGGCGCGCGCAGTGGCTCCAGTCGGACGGACCGCGGCCGGCACCGCAGGTGCACCTGATGCCGGCGCACGACGCCCGGGCCGCCACCGGCCACTTCGCGATCGTCTGCCGCGATTACGACGACACGCTCGCGCGCCTGCGCAACGCGGGCCACGAGGTGGATCGCCGGGCCGAGCACTGGGGATCGCCACGGTCCTATGTTCACGATCCGGCGGGAAACCTGGTCGAGCTGATGGCGTGGCCGCCAGGGGAACGCCAGGGACGGCCAGAATAGGCCCGTGGATCCGGTCGAACTGATGGCGTGGCCGCCAGGGGAACGCCACGGACGGCCAGAATAGGTCCGTGGATCTCGCTCGACTCGGATGGCTGGCGACCGTGCTGGCCTGCCTGATCGCGGTGCTGATCCTGACCCTGCAGGGCTACTTGGGGTATGCGGGCGTCACCCTGGCGGTGGCCGCATCCGCCGCCATCAACCTCAAGTAGCAGCCGCTCCGGAGGGGAGAGCTCCTCGGCTCGGCGATCGGACAGTCGCGACGTCCGCAGATCCTCCCCCTGGCTGCCACCCGCGGTCAGCGGGGCGTTCATGCGCCCTCACCGGGCGGGGCGTCCCCGCAACCAGGCGCCAAGCGCCCGAATCGCGCGTCCACGGTGACTGATCGTGTCCTTCTCCTGATCGCTCAACTCGGCCATCGTCCGACCGTCCGGATACTCGTCGGGCAGGAACGCGGGGTCATAACCGAATCCGCCCGTTCCACGTGGCACCTCGGCGAGCGTCCCGGTGCATTCCCCGAAGAACAGCCGCTCCTCGTCTACCCGGGGATCGACGTAGGCCACCACGCACACGTATCTGAGCGCGCTGCCTGCCGGCGCCTCCCGCATCAGCTTCGCGAGGTTCTCCTCGTCGGTCGCGACGGCTCCCGCGTAGCGGGCCGAGCGCACGCCCGGCGCCCCGCCCAGGGCCTGCGCCTCGATCCCGGAATCATCGGCGATCGCGGGCAGCCCGGTGGCGAAGGCGGCGGCGCGCGCCTTAGGTAGCGCATTGTCGGCGAAACTCTCGCCCACCTCGGGCGGCAGCTCGATCTCATCCGTCAACGGCTGCACCCGCACATCTTCGTCCGCCAGCAGCCGGCCGATCTCGCGGACCTTGTGCCGGTTGCGGGTCCCCAGCACCAGCGAACGACCGGGTCCCATGCCGCTCAGCTGCTCGCCGTCGCGGCCGCCTCGTCCTGGAGCGAGCGTAGGGCATCGATCCCGTGCGCCGCAAGCGCCAGCAGATCGTCGAGATGCGCACGCGAGAGCGGGGTCCGCTCGGCGGTCGCCTGAACCTCGATCAGGCCCCCCTCCCCGGTCATCACGACGTTCGCGTCAACCTCGGCGATCGAGTCTTCGGAGTAGTCGAGGTCCAGCAGCGGCGCTCCCTCGACGATCCCGCACGAGACGGCCGCGACCGTGCCGCTCAGCGGGATCCGCTCCACCACGCCTTGCTCGAGCAACCGCTCGCACGCGAGCCGGAGCGCCACGAGCCCGCCCGTGATCGACGCGCACCGCGTTCCTCCGTCCGCCTGCAGCACGTCGCAGTCGATGTAGACCGTCCGTTCTCCGAGCGCGCTGAAATCGATCACGCCGCGCAGCGAGCGTCCAATCAGCCGCTGAATCTCAACCGTCCGACCGTCGGGCCGTCCCTTGCTCACATCGCGTTGCTTGCGCTCCCCGGTCGAGGCCGGCAGCATCCCGTACTCGGCGGTGACCCATCCTCGGCCCGAGCCGGCCAGGAACCTCGGGACGCTCTCCTGGACCGAGGCCGTGCAGATCACCCGCGTCTCTCCGACCGAGATCAGCGCCGAGCCGGTGGCGGTGCGCATGAAGCCCGGCTCGATTGTGGTCGGCCGCAACTCGTCGTAGGAGCGGCCGTAGCTGCGCTCCCGGGCCGCCGTCGTCATACGGGCACCACGGCCGCGAGCTCGACGTGGACAACCTCTTCGAGCGGCATCTGCAGAAACCGGGTCCCGAGCGCCCGGAACGATTCGATCTCGGCCGTGCAGCGGAAGCGGTAGCTGCCCTCATCGTTGCGGGGATTGAGCAGCCGCCGCGACGCCAGCGCCCGCTCGACGCTGCGTGCCACGCCGGCCCCGGAGGTGACCAGCGACACGCCGCGGCCGAGGGTTCGCTGGAGCATCGGCGCCACCAGCGGATAGTGCGTGCAGCCGAGAATCACCGTGTCGACCTCCGCCACCCGGAGCGGGGCGCAGTACTCGCGGACCGTCTCCACGACGACGCCGTCAAGCGGAAAGCCGCCCTGGATGATCGGCGCCAGATCGCGGCAGGCCACGCTCTCCAGCTGAACGTGGGCGTCGGCGGCACGCACGGCGCGCTCGTAGGCGCCACTCGCGACCGTCGCGGGAGTCGCCAGCAGCCCGATCCTCCCCGTCCGGCTGCCTGCCACCGCCAGCTGCGTGGCGGGCGCCACCACGCCGATCACGTCGACCTCCGCGCCGCGGGCGGCCACGTGTCGTTCCAGCACCTCGAGCGCCGCCGAGCTCGCGGCATTGCATGCCACCACGAGCAACTTGGCGTTCGAATCCAACAGGTGCTCCGCGATCTCGACCGCGAACTGCTGAAGCTCCGACTGCGTGCGCGTCCCGTACGGAAACCGGGCGGTGTCGCCGAGATACAGATAGTCCTCGGTCGGCAGCGAGACGAGCAGCTCGTGCAGCACGGTCAGGCCGCCGACGCCGGAGTCGAACACCGCGACCGGATCCTCTGGGTGGACGGGCACCTCGCGGATGGTGCCAGAGTGGCGGGCGGAGACGCTCGCCCCAGGACGCAGACACTGGCCGGAAAGGCGGATACGCTCGCCTCCGAGTGCGCGCGCTGGTCGTCACGAACATGGATCCCACGCCCGCGCGGCCCGCGCTCGGAAGCTTCGTGCGCGATCAAGTCGAGGCTCTGCGGCGGATCCCGGATCTCGATGTGGAGCTTTCGGCGTTCGCCCCCGGCGGTTTCGGCGCGTACGTGCGCGGCGCACGGTTCCTCAACCGCCACTACCGGCGCGAACGCTTTGACGTCGTGCACTGCCATTTCGGGCTGTCGATCTTCCCCTCGCTGATGGTCAGAGCCCAGGCGCGCGCCGTCACGCTCCACGGAACCGATCTCGCCGATCCGCGCTCACGCGCGATCACGCTCGCCGGGCTGCGGACGATGGACCTGGTCGCGACGGTCTCGGAGGAGCTCGCCGCCAAGGTGCCGCGGGCGGCGTTCGGCGGCCCGCGCGCGGTGTTGCCGGCCGGCGTGGACACAAACCGCTTCGTGCCGATCCCACGCGCGCAGGCCCGCGCCGCTTTGGGACTCGATCGCGCCGGGGCTTACCTGCTGTTCGCGGCCGATCCGGGCCGGCCCGAGAAACGACACGACCTGGCCGTCTCGCTCGCCGCTGACGTCCCCCTGCTCACGCTCGGCAACGTCGAGCCGCGCGCCGTCCCGCTGTGGGTCAACGCCGCCAACGCGGTCATCGCGCCCTCCGATCGCGAGGGATTCGGGTTGGCCGTGCTCGAGGCGCTGGCATGCGACGTTCCGGTCCTCTCGACGCCGGTGGGAATCGCGCCGCAGGCGCTGGCGGGTGTGGCCGGAACATACTGCGGACCGTTCGCGGTACAGGCGTGGCGGGAAGCGCTGGCGCCGCACCTCACGAACCCCGATCCGCGCGTCGCCGGGCGCCCGCGCGCCGAGCAGTTCTCCACCGACCGGATGGCGGCCAAGGTGCACGCGGCCTGGCGATCGCTGCTCGATGAGGTGCGCTGAGCTCAGTTCCCGGCAAGCGCCGGCCACCATCGCGCCAGCCTCGCTCGGGCCTCCACGGCAGCCGGCGAGATCGGCGCCTGCGGGGGCTCAGAACGATCGGGCGGCCCGGCCAGCGCCTCCATCGTCGCCGCCACCGAACGCGCCAGCGCGTCCAGTGCGTAGCCCCCCTCGAGCACGCATCCCACCGGCGCGCCAAGCGTCTCCGCGGCCCCGCGGATCGACCGTGCCATCGCTGCAAAGCCGCCCTCGGTCACCGCACACGACGCGAGCGGGTCCTCCCGGTGCGCGTCGTAACCGGCGGAGACGAGCACCAGTTGCGGCGCGAACGCCTCCGCCAGCGGCGCCACGACGTGATCCACGAGCGAGCGGTAGCGAAGATCGCCGGATCCGGAAGCCACCGGCAAGTTGACCGTGTACCCCTCGCCGGCGCCCGCGCCGATGTCGCGACTGGAGCCGGTCCCCGGATACAGCGGCCACTGATGGATCGAGACGAACAGCACCCGATCGCTGGCGTGGAAGATGTCGTTGGTGCCGTTGCCGTGGTGGACGTCCCAGTCGACGATCATCACGCGCTCCACGCCGGGGCGCTCGAGCGCGTGCGTGGCCGCCACCGCGATGCTGTTGAACAGGCAGAACCCCATCGCCCGCGTGCGCGTCGCATGGTGACCGGGCGGCCGGTGGGCGCTGAAGCCGGTCGGTGCCGAGCCGTCGAGCAGCAGGTCGACCAGCGCCACCGCTCCCCCGGCCCCGTGCAGCGCCGCCCCGAACGACGCTTCGCTGATCACCGTGTCCAGATCCAGCTGCCCGCCGCCGCGTGCGGCGGCGGCCTCGATCGACGCGACGTAGGCCTCTGGATGGACGGCCGTGAGCTGCGAGCGCTCCGCCGCCGGCGACTCCACGCGGCGCCAGCCGAGCCACTCACGCCGCTCGAGCTCGCGCTCGATCGCGATGATCCGCTCCGCCCGCTCGGGGTGCGGGCCGGTGTCGTGGGCCAGCGAGGAGGGGTGCGCGAGGAACACCGGCAGCGGCGCCATGGCGAGTACGGTATCCGTCGGTGGCGGCACTGAAGACACAGGTCACGGTCGTCGGTGCCGGCGCCGCCGGCCTCTACACGTCGCTGTCGGCAGCTCGCCAGGCCGTGCCCGCGCTGCTGGTCTCGGCCACGCCGCTGGCCGAGTCCTCCACATACTGGGCTCAGGGCGGGCTCGCGGCGGCGATGTCGGAGCAGGACAGCCCCGAGCTGCATCTCGCCGACACGCTCGCGGCCGGCCGCGGAGCGGTGCGCGAGTCGGCGGCGCGGGTCCTGTGCGAGGAGGCGCCGGCCGCGGTCAAGCACCTGTCCGAGCTCGGCGTGCGCTTCGACGCGGATCGCAGCGGCCGGCTGGCGCTGGGCCTCGAGGGCGGTCACTCGGCCCGGCGGATCGTCCACGCGGGCGGCGCGGCCACCGGTCGGCGGCTGATCCGCCAGCTGTCGGCGCTGGTCGCGCAGGACGAGCGGATCGAAGTGCTGGAGGGGCGCCGCGTGACGCAGATCCGGACCGCCGAAGGGCGCTGTGTCGGGGTCGGGCTCGACGACGGCCGCGCGATCGACAGTGGCGCCGTGGTGCTCGCGACGGGCGGCGCCGCGGCCCTGTGGTCGCGCACCACGAATCCCCCCGGAGCCGTCGGCGGCGGTCTGCTGCTGGCCTTGGACGCCGGCGCTACGCTCGCCGACCTCGAGTTCATGCAGTTTCACCCGACGGCCGTCGCGGCCCGCGGTCCGGGAGCCCGCGACATCGACGGCGCAGACGGGTTCCTGGTCACCGAAGCGATTCGCGGCGAGGGAGCACGGCTGCTCAATGTCCGCGGCGAGCGATTCGTCGACGAGCTCGCGCCGCGCGACGAGGTCGCCCGCGCGATCCAGCGCCAGATGGCGCTGACCGGCGCGGGCTGGGTCGAGCTCGACATGCGCGACGTGGACCCGGCCCTGTTCCCAAACGTGGTCAGCGCGCTACGCGGCGCCGGTATCGACCCGGAGCGCGAGCCCGTCCCCGTCGCCCCGGCCGCCCACTACATGATGGGCGGCGTCGCTACCGACTTGGATGGCCGCGCGGGCGTGCCGGGTCTCTACGCCGTCGGGGAATGCTCGTGCACGGGGCTGCACGGCGCCAACCGCCTCGCGTCGAACTCGCTGACCGAGTGCTTCGTGTTCGGCGCGCGGGCGGCGCGATCGGCAATCGGCGAGCCTGGCCCGGCGTTGGGCGCGTCGCGCGATGAACACGGCGGCGACGGTTCGCCGCCGATCTCGCCGGACAGCCGGGAGGCGCTGTGGCGCTGGGCCGGGCTCGAGCGCGACGGCCAGGGACTGGGGCTGCTCAGCGAGGATCCCAATCCGCTCGTGCGCCACATCGCCTCCTCGGCGCTGGCGCGGACCGAGAGCCGTGGCGCCCACCAGCGCCGGGATTACTCCGAGCGCGATCCCGCCTTCGACGGGCGCCATGTGACGATCAGCCGGGGCCTCGGGCTGACGCTCACCAACTGGAGCTGATACCCAACTCCGAGAGTCGGCAAAACCGCAATTGCACCAACTTCCAGCTTAACGTCAAGTTAATACCCAGGCCCCCGAAGGCTTCACATCAGAAGGTGATACTCGCGCCTCCGGAGGGAAGCTAGGCCGGCAGGAACCGAGAGGAATGAGCTTGCATGTACCGGTTTAGCCGAGCGATCTATCGCGAGCTGGCGGACGAGATCATCGAGGATCGATGGAGCGTCTGTCCACACGCGAACCACGAGCGCGTGCTCCGCGCCTGCGAGGCCGCAGTCGAGCGTCTGGCGACTGATCGCCACTACTTCGCCCGCCCCGCGCGCACTCTGTTCTGTGACATCCGGGCGTACTTCCCGATGACCGCCCAATCGCGCGTGCTCCATGTGATCGAGCGCTACCTCGAGTGCGCCGATGAGTTCCTGCGCCGCCAGCCGCAGAACGGCTACGACGTCTACGGCAACCCGCTCCAATGCCGCGCGAGCACGCGCAAGGGAACTCCCTGCCAACGGATGCCGCTGCCCCACAACGGCTACTGCCCATCGCATCAGCACCTGGCGGAGACCGAGGAGCTGGAGCCCGCGCTGGCGGCGTAGCCCGGTCTGGCGCTGGCGGCGTAGCCCGGTCTGGCGCTGGCGGCGTAGCCCGGTCTGGCTCGGTTTTATAAGGGGCCCGCATGCGCGGGCCCTTTTTTTGCGGGTAGGGTTGCATCCACATGCTGCTCGGGGTCGACGTTGGCGGGACGTTCACCGACGCTGTCCTCGCGTTCGACGGGGACCTTGCCACCGCAAAGGCGCCGAGCACCCCCGAGGATCAATCCGAGGGCGTGATCGCGGCGGTGCACGCGGTGCTCGAGCGCGCCGGGCGGCCCGCCGATCAGATCGAGGAGTTCTCGCACGGGATGACCGTGGCCACCAACGCCCTGCTCGAGGGGCGCGGCGCGCGCACGGCGCTGATCGCGACCGAGGGCTTCACCGACCTGATCGAGCTCGGGCGCCAGAACCGGGCCGAGCTCTACCGGCTGTGCGCGACCAGGCCGGCCCCGCTGGTCGAAGAGGAGCTGCGCTTCGGCGCGGCGGAGCGGATGACCCCCGACGGGCCGCTGGTGGCGATGGACCCATCGGGCGCCGGCTCGCTCGCCCGTCGGCTGGCGGAGGCCGAACCGGAGGCCGTGGCGGTCGTGCTGCTGCACTCCTACCGCCACCCGGAGCACGAGCGCGCGATCGGCGAGGCGCTCGCCGAGGCGCTACCCGACGCCCACGTTTCGCTCTCGCACGAGACCGTGGGCACGTTCCGCGAATACGAGCGCGCCGCCACCACCGAGGTCGATGCCGCCCTCTCGCCGCTGCTCGCCAGTTATCTGCGACGGCTGGTCGACCGCGCCGCCTCGGACGGCATCCCGGAGCCCGCCATCATGCAGTCGAACGGCGGCTTGATCGACGCCGCGGCGGCCGCCGGCCACGCGTCGTGGACCGTCCTCTCGGGCCCGGCCGCGGGCGCCGCCGGCGCCGCGTTCGTGGCCCGGGCGGCCGACGTCGCCGATGCGCTGTGCTTCGACATGGGCGGCACCTCGTGCGACGTGTGCGTCGTCGACGGCGGCGCGGTTCAGGAGCAGAGCGCCGGCGAGGTGGCCGACCGGCCGCTCGCGCTGCCGATGCTCGCCGTCCATACGGTCGGCGCCGGCGGCGGATCGATCGCCTGGCGTGATCCCGGCGGCGCGCTGCGGGTCGGCCCGCGCTCGGCCGGAGCCGACCCGGGACCCGCATGCTACGGGCGCGGCGGGACCGAGCCGACGGTCACCGACGCGAACCTCGTGCTCGGCTATCTCTCGACCGACGCGCCGCTGGCGGGCGACGTGGAGCTCGACCGCCAGGCCGCCGAGGACGCGGTGCAGCGGCTCGCCGAGGAGCTCGACCTCGAGACCCAGCGCTGCGCCGAGGGCATCATCCGCGTCGCCAACGCCGAGATGGTCAGGGCCCTGCGGGTGGTCACCGTGCAGCGCGGGATCGATCCCCGCCGCTATGCGCTGCTCGCGTTCGGCGGTGCGGGGCCTCTGCATGCGGCGGCGATCGCCGACGAGCTGGGGATCGAGACGATCGTCTGCCCGCGGGCGTCGGGCGTGCTCGCGGCCCTCGGGCTGGTCGTCTCTCCCCGGCGGCGCGACGTGCAGCGAAGCGTGTTCCTCAGCGGCGAGGAGCTGAGCGCGGACGCGCTCGCCGATCACGTCAGCGAGTTGGGCGAGCAGGCCCGGCGGGCGCTCGGAGACACAGGCGCCGAGCTGCGCGCGATCTACGAGCTGCGCTACGTGGGGCAGGCGTTCGAGCTGCCGATCGCAGCGGCCACGAGCCCCGAGCCGGGAGATCTGCGCGAAGCGTTCGAGGCCGAGCACGAGGACCGCTACGGCTACCGCGATGCCGACCAGGAGCTCGAGCTGGTGACGATCCGGGTGACCGCGACCGTGCCGGGCGTCGACGTCGCGCTGGCGCAGGCCGACGAGCGCGGGGAGATCGAGCACGAGCAACGGCGCGCCACGCTGGCAGGCGAGGACGTCGAGCTCGAGGTGCTGCGGGGCGCTCCCTCGCCGGGAACCTCCGTTCGAGGTCCGGCCGTCGTCGAGCTCGCCGAGTCGACCCTGCTGGTCCCGCCCCAGTGGTCGGGCGAAGTGGATCAGACCGGGACGATCCGCCTGAGCCGCGAGCGATGATCGACCCGGTCGAGCTCCAGATCCTGACCGGCGCGCTGCGCGCGATCTGCGAGGAGATGGGCGCCGTCCTGATCCGCTCGGCCCACTCGGCCAACATCAAGGAGCGCCGGGACGCCTCCACCGCGCTGTTCGATTCCAGCGGCGAGATGGTGATGCAGGCCGAGCACATCCCGGTCCACCTCGGGGCGATGCCGGCGGCCGTCGCCGCGGTCCTCGAGGAGGATCACGCGCCGGACCGCGCCTGGATCCTCAACGACCCCTACCGCGGCGGGACCCACCTCCCGGACATCACGGTGATCACGCCCGTGTTCGCCGGCGAGGAGCTGATCGCGTTCGCCGCCAACCGCGCGCATCATGCCGACGTGGGCGGCCCGACGCCGGGATCGATGCCGGCGGACAGCCGCACGCTGAGCGATGAGGGGGTGGTGATCGAGCCGCAGGTCCTCGACGAGGACGCGATCGCCGAGCTGACCGCGCAGATGCGCCAGCCCGAGCAGCGGCGCGCGGACCTGCGCGCGCAACTCGCCGCCGGTCGGGTCGGGGTCCGCCGGCTGCTCGAGCTCGACGAGCGGGTCGGACGCGAGACGGTCCGCGAGGCGTTCCGGGAGGTCCTCGACTACGCCGAGCGGCGGACTCGCTCGTGCCTCGAGGCGCTCGATGACGGCGGCTACCGCGCCCGCGACGTGCTCGAGGCACGGGAGGGAGACCTCGAGATCGCGCTCGCAGCGACCGTCGACGGAGACCGGCTGATCCTCGATTTCAGCGGCACGGCACGCCAGCACGAGGGCAACCTCAACTGCCCGCTCGCGGTCACGCGCTCGGCCTGCTACTTCGCGATCCGGGTGCTCACCGATCCCGACATCCCGCCGAGCGCCGGCGCCTACCGGCCGGTCGAGGTCCGTGCGCCCGAGGGCTGCCTGCTGAACGCCCGCTCGCCGGCCGCGGTCGTGGGCGGCAACGTCGAGACCTCCTCGCGGGTCGCCGACGTGGTCCTGAAGGCGTTCGGCCGGGCGCTCGGGCAGGGCACGATGAACAACGTCACGATCGGCAGCGAGGACGTCGTCTACTACGAGACGATCGGCGGCGGTCAGGGCGCCTGTCCCGACGCCGACGGCCCGAGCGCGGTCCACGTCGCGATGAGCAACACGCTGAACACGCCGATCGAGGCGCTCGAGCTCGAGTTTCCGCTGCGGATGGTCCACTACGGGCTGCGGCGCGGCTCCGGCGGCCGCGGCGACCACCGCGGCGGCGATGGCGTGATCCGCGAGCTCGAGGCGCTCGAGCCGCTGCACTACTCGCTGATCACCGAGCGCCGTCGCCACCCGCCACCCGGCGCGGACGGCGGCGCCGCCGGCCAGTGCGGCCGCAACCTGCTCGACGGCGAAGAGCTGCCGCCGAAGGCGATCGGGGAGCTCGCGCCCGGGCAGCGCCTGCGGATCGAGACGCCGGGCGGCGGCGGGTATGGTTCGGACTCGTGACGCGCGTCGCCTTTCTCGGACTCGGGATCATGGGCTCGCGGATGGCTGCCAACGTGGCCGAGGCGTTCGAGCTGACGGTGTGGAACCGCACGCGCGCCAAGGCCGAGCGTTTCTGCCAGGAGCACCGCGCGACGCTCGCCGACACGCCCGCGCAGGCCGCCGCCGAGGGCGACATAGTCGTGACGATGGTCGTCGACGGCCCGCAGGTCGAGGACGCACTGCTCGGTGAGCACGGCGCTGCGACGGCCGCCCGGCCGGGCACCCTGTGCGTCGACTGCTCGACGATCGGGCCCGCCGCGACCCGCTCGATCGCCGAGCGACTCGTCGAGCGCCGGCTCCAGATGGTCGACGCTCCCGTGACCGGCTCGGCCCCCAGGGCACTGGACGGGACCTTGACGATCATGGCCGGCGGCACCACCGAGGACTTCGACCGCGCCCGGCCGCTGCTGGACGCGATGGGCAAGGTGATCGTCCATTGCGGCCCTCTCGGCCAGGGTCAGATGGTGAAGCTGATCAACAACGCAGTCGCCGCGAGCAACGCCGTGGTCGTGGGCGAGGCGCTGCTGGTCGCGGCGCGCGCGGGATTGGATCTCGACGCGCTGATGACCGTGATGAGGGCAGGTTCCGGCGCCTCGACGATGCTCGAGCTCAAGGCGGGCCCGATGCGCGAGCACGACTACACGACACTGTTCAAGCTCGACCACATGCTCAAGGACGTCCGGCTGTGTCTCGACGAGGGGCAGACCGTGGGAGCCCCGTTCCCGTCCGCGGCGCTCACCCGCGAGATCCTCTCGGCGGCCGCCGGACGGGGTCACGGCGACGATGATTTCGCGGCGCTGATCGAGGTGCTGGAGGCGGCCGCCAGCACAAAGCTATAGCGGTGTAGCTCCGCGAAGTTCGCTAATTTGCAGGAAGGTTTGGGGTTTTTGTCGATCTCGCGTAGAATGCCGACTCCCCCGATGCCGCCTTGATTTGCTGCGCACGGGACTGTCTGTAACCCGGTCTGTCAATCCCTTCGTCCCCCCCTTTACTCACACATGCCGATTGCTTTTAAAGAATGGGCCGTGACTGTGCGGGCTCTCGCCGAGGGCGAGCAGCTCCTGACGCTCCGCAAGGGCGGCATTCGCGAGCCAGACAAGCACTTCAAGCTCGAATATGACCGTTTCTTCCTGTATCCGACGTTCGACCACCAGCGCGCCGATCTCGTGCGGGCCTCGCATCAGCCCGAGCTCGCCCGGGCGCTGGAGGAAGGCGTCTGGAGCGACGGTGAGCCCTCCGCCAACGCGTTTCACCGCGACCAGGAGATCACCCAGCCGGACCGCGTGCGGATCCGTGCCTGGGCCGAGGTCGCCGGGCACTACACCGTCACCGATCGCCGGGCCGTCGACTCGCTCTCACCGTTCTACGTGTGGACCACCGACTACGCCGAGAAGCGGCTCGCCTGGAAGCGCCGTCATCCGCTCCACGTGATCCTGCTTCGCACCTATCGGATCCCCAGGCCCGTCACGGTCAAGGTCCGCGACGAGTACGGCGGATGCCGGTCGTGGCTCGACCTGACCCGCGAGCTTCCGTTCGAAGGCACGCCAGTGCTCTCCGACGAGGAGTTCGAACGCGCCTCCGAGGAGATCGGCGCGATCGCCTCCGACCGCCAGGCGGTCCTCGTCTGAGGACTGGCGGCGGCCGCCCGGTCGCCTAGCTGAAGCGAATGCCGTGGGTCGAATCGGCCTCGCCCTCGTTCCGCGCGCGGCACGACTCGGCCGACGCTGCGGACGCAGCGGCGGTCCTGCGTTCGCTCGAACATACCCGCGAGCGTCTGCTGGATCTGTTCCCCACGGGCGTCGACGGCTTCACCGTGATCGTGCACCGCAGCACGCTGTCGTTGTCGCTGGCGAACCCGATGGTGCCGATCGTCTGGCTCATGACCGCCCCAGCGGCACGAAGGTATGTGGCCGGCTGGGGCGGTGGTCAGGAGCTCCACGTGCTGGCGCCCGGCACGCTCCAGGAGCGGGCATCGAACGTCTCTGGCTCTCGGGAGATGCTCTCGCTGAGCGCCGCCGCACTGTACGCCCGCCGGGTGATCATCGAGAACAACCACGAGCTGGCCCGGGCGCGGAGTCTCCACCGCAGCGCTCTCGAGCTGCGCTGGGCCTGGCTGGTCGAGGGCGCCGCGCGATGGTTCTCGGGTCAGACCGACCATGCGCGGCCCGCGATCGCCCGTCGGCTGCGAGAAGGCGGCCGTCCCCAGTTCCCGCCCGGCGTGCGTGACGCCCCGCTGCTCGGCGGGACGGTGATCGATCTCCTCGCGCGCGAGGCGGGCGAGGACGCGGCCGCTCGGTTCGTCTGCCGCCTGCATCCCCAGGGATCTCGAGCCGCCCTGTCGAAAGCGTTCCGCGGGCGCCCGTTCGTGCACACGGAGGAGGCGTGGCGGTCCCACCTCGCGCGGATCGTGAGAGGCGCCTGACGGTCTGCCTCCGCGCGGCGTCACAGCCGCAGATACCGCACGACGTCCTCGCCGTCCGCCCTCAGCGCGGCGGCGTCCGTCGCACTGAGCTCGACAAACGGCTCGAGTTCGACCTCGCGCCCGGTGATCCGCCAGCTCGCCGCCGCGCGCCCGCCGACCAGCGCGAACGGCCGGAACATGCCGCCGGAAACGATCGCGGGATCGTGCTCGCCGGTGACCGGGGCCCGGGAGGTCCAGCCGAGCAGCACCGGGTCAAACGCGCCGAGCAGCCGCGGTGGCGGGATCGCCGCGCCATGCTCTGCGTGGGGCCCCGCCGCGGTGCGCTCCGCGTGGCGCAGCTCCAGCAGGCCGTCTTCGCGCTGGTCAAGCTCGGAGGCGATCGCTGCCAGCGCCGGCCGCGCGTCCCGCAACGGCAACCCCGCCCATTTCGCGAGGTCCCGGTCGTCGGCCGGAGCGTGTCCTACGAGATACCGGCGGGCAAGCTCGGCGAGCGCCCGGTCACGGTCAACGGGCGGTTGCGGTCCGAGCCAGTCACGCACCAGCACGTAGGCGTGCTGGCGACCGATCATCGGGCCTCGCACGGTGATCCCCCGCAGCGTCGCCAGCATCAGCAGGTGCACGAGCGCCTGGCCGGCGGTCGGAACCCCCGCCGCCGCGATCCGCTCCCCGAGCTGCACCCGAGTCAGCGGCCCGTCGGCCGCCAAGGAGCGCTCGATCGTCTGGACCCCGCGCTCGGCCGCCGCTGGGGTCACGCCCGTCTGCTCCAGCCGGCGCGCGTTGCCAGCGACCAGGGGCGGCGTCGTCAGGGCATGTAGCCACGGGTAGTCCTCGCTGCGGATCAGGTGCAGCGTGCCGCGGCCCAGCCATGCGATCAGCAGCGTCCGCTCCTCGCTCAGCGCCCGCTCGAGATCGGCGACGGTCAGACCCCGGGTCCTGGCCCGGATCGCCAGCCGGACACCGCGCCCGTCCTGCCCCTGGACCGCGAGCAGCCGCTCCACGACGGCACGCGGATCGTGCGCGGGCGGCCCGGACAGCAGCTGCGCGGCAAGGCGCCGCGCCAGCACCGTCAGCGCAACACCTCGGTGATGAGCCACACGACCAGCAGGCCCACCGCGAGCGCCGCCAGCAGTCCCGCCAGCAGTCGGATCGGAGCCACGGGCGGACCCTCGCGCGCGGGCGCGATCAGCTCGGCCTCGAGCAGGATCTCGCGCGCCGTGGCCACACCGGACTGCGGAACGAGAATGTCCCGCGGGCCGGCGGCAAGGAAGTCCGGCACGTCGAACCCGGCGCTCCGACGCAACATGCTCGGCACGCCCTCCTCGAGGAGGAGTCCCTGGATGAACTCGGCCTCGGCCTGGTTGCGCGCTCCGGCGACGCGCATCAGCTGTCCCTCCGCCAGCTGCGGCTTGATTTTTCGCGCTCGCTTCTGCCGCTCGCTGATGCCTTCCTCGACGTCCACCTGGGCGGCGAGCACCAGCGGCATCCGGCAATGGGGGCAGAACCGCTCCTCCTCCCGATACCTCGTGGCGCAGCTGGGACAGACGAGCGGCTCGCGAGGAGCATCGCCGTGCCGCATCAGTCCACGACCAGCTCGGCCTCAGCCACCCGTCCGTCGCGGATCGTGAATGCGCGCACCTCCGGCTCCTGGCCGGCGACGCCCACGATCACGTACAGGGCGTCGGGATAGAAGGCCAGATTGATGTCGGTCTGAGACGGATAGGGCTCGCTGCGCGTATGCGAGTGATAGATCGCCCCCAACTCGAGCTCCGCATCGTCGATCTCCTTCTGAATCCGGTACTGCTCGGCACCGTCGATCTCGTAGCGCAGTGGGCTCGCCGCCGCGTTGGTGGCGCGGTACAGATTGGCCGCCTCACCGTCGCGGGAGGCGATCATGCCGCAGCACTCGTTCGGCGCCACCTCGAGCGCGTGGCTGACCATCTCGTCGTACAGCGGGCGGGCGATTCGCATCCTCCGGGCGAGGCTACCAGCCGCAAATCGGAGCTCATCCCCGCTCCGCCCCGTAGCTCAGGCCCCACCCCTATCGTTTCCCGGGTGCCTCGTGGAGTCAGCAAATGCCCTCAATGCGGTGAGCCCGTCTCGCCGTTTGCGGCAGGCTGTGCGATCTGCGGGGCCGACCTCGAGGCCGCGCGCGCGGCCCGTGACTCGCGCCGGCGGCCGGCAACGCCGCGAATCGCGGCACCCGCGCCACGTGGGGACATCGACTGGATCCACATCGCCGTCGCGGTACTGCTGGCGCTTGCAGCTCCTCCCATCGGCCTCCTGCTGGCGCTGTACTGGGCGATTCAGCGGTTCCGGACTGGCCAGACGGTGATGGTGGCGTCGATGCTCGGCGCCGCGGCGCTCGCAATCGCCGTGCTTTTCGATCCGACCTTCTTCTGGAGTCGCTTCCTGAACCTGTAACTTGGACTGAGACTTGAACCACACCGACCCAGAAGCCGATATCACCCCCATGGAACCACGGGTAACAGTCCTCAAAGAGCTCGTGCAGCAGTCGCTCTATGTGGTCGACGAGCGTGCCGTCGCCGACGCGATCATCCTGCGCGGCCTGGCCAGCATCCCGCGCCCCCCGCGCTCGTCGGTGAGCTCTCGCAGGTCGTGCCGCTCAGACCACGTCGGCCGGTGATCATGTGCCCGCGGTCACCGCTTGAGCTCGTCGAGTGACTCTCGGATGAGTCGCGTACCCATGCGTGTTTTCGTCACCGGCGCGTCGGGTTGGATCGGCTCCGCCGTCGTTCCCGAGCTCACCGGCGCGGGCCACCAGGTCGTCGGGCTCGCCCGCTCAGATGCTTCGGCCGCTACCCTCACCGCCGCCGGGGCCGAGGTGCATCGCGGCACGCTGGATGATCTCGACAGCTTGCGGAGTGCAGCCGCCGCTTCCGATGGGGTGATCCACCTCGCGTACAGGCACGACCTTGCGTTCACGGGGGACTTCGCGGGCGCTGCCGCGGCCGATCGCCGTGCGATCGAGACCTTCGGCGAGACGTTGGCGGGTTCGGACCGACCGTTCCTCATCGCCTCCGGGACGCTCGGCCTTGCACCGGGTCGTGTGGCGACCGAACAAGACGGAGGGCCCGACCAGGACACGCCGCCGCTGATCAGCGTAAGCGGTGCGCACAACCGCGTCGCAAATGCCCACCTGACGCTCTCCCTCGCCTCTCGCGACGTCCGCTCGTCAGTTGTGCGACTCCCACCGACGGTCCACGGCGACGGAGACAACGGCTTCATGGCGTTCCTGGTCGGCATCGCCCGCGACAAGGGCGTGTCCGGCTATGTCGGCGACGGGACCAGCCGCTGGCCCGCCGTGCACCGGCTCGATGCCGCGCTCCTCTTCCGCCTAGCCCTGGAGCAGGCCCCGGCGGGATCGGTGCTGCACGCGGTTGCCGACGAAGGAGTGCCGATCCGCAGCATCGCTGAGGTGATCGGACGCCACCTCGATCTCCCGGTCCTCGCCATCTCTCCCGAGGACGCAGGCGAGCACTTCGGCTTCCTGGCCGGCTTCCTCGCGACCGACAGCCCGGCCTCCAGCGCGCTGACCCGTGAGCTGGTGGGATGGCAGCCGACGCACCCCGGGCTCATCGACGATCTCGACCAGGGCCACTACTTCTCTCCGACACCGCAACAGTCAGGAGCGACACGCTGAGGGTCTCCGGGCGTCCTCGGCCATCTGGTCCCGCAGGACGCGACGCGGTCACGTCCCGACCCCGAGCACGTTCGATGAGGGCACCGCTTTTTCTACGTCCCCGGGGTGCAGCAGCTCGCTCAACATCGTCCCGTGTTGCGCCTCGTTGGCGATTATCTGTCCGCCGAGCCGTAGCAGCCGCGGGCTGTGGAAGTTCTTGATCGCGCTGATGTAGGCGCCCTCGAGCATCAACTCGAACCGGGACAGCAGCAGGATCGCGTCGTGCGCGCTGTGCAGGCTGGCAAGGCTTTCTGGCACCTGCATGGCGCTCAGCACCTTGTCGGCTTCGCTGACGCTCGAGATCGGTGCCGGCGGTGTACCGCCGCGGCGCGCGAGCTCGCCGGCGAGCGTGGCGATGTGCTCTTGCTCCTGATCCAGGACCCGTTGCGCGAGCCTGTCACCCCGCGCAGAGAGCAGCTGGGCGTTCAGCACCTGCTGATAGCCGAACGCGGCCAGCAGCTCGGTGCCGATCAGCGGGATCAGCAGCTCCGCGTCGGTGGCAGCCGCGGCCCCGGCCGGTTCGGGACCGATGAGCAGTCCGGCCGCCGCGCACGCCGACACGGCAGGGCCCAGCACCAGGCTGTGGCGGACCAGCTCGCGCCGCGTGAGCCCGCGGCTACTGGCGATATCCATCTCGTCCCGCTCGCTAGTCGCGGCCCGACACGAACGCGGCGGGAATCGGGTTGCGGCGCAGCGCCAGCCGCAGGACGGCGACGTGCTGCGCATCGTTGGCAAGGATCGCGCACAGCTCGGCCCGAACCACGCCCGGAGACACCTTGGGGACCAGCTGCAGGAAGCCCGCAATGGTTTCGTTCTCGGCCGTGTCCAGCAGCCTCAATAGCGCACCTGCGCCGCTGGGATGGCCGAGGTCATAAGTGGCCCGCGGCGGATTGGGCGTACCGCCGACGTGGTTGATCAGGCTCATCAGCTGCGACACGTGAGACAGGTCTTGCCCCAGGAAGCGCTTGGCCGCGGTGTGTTCACGGCCCTTCAGCAACGGCGTCGCAGCCGTGTACGCGGCGACCGCGTACTGCTTGAGCGCGAGCGCGTGATTCAGATAGTCAACGTCGCTCTGGCCCGCCGCCGGTGGGATCTTCCCCACGTGCAGGTGCGAGGAAGAACCGCACGCTGAAACGAAATCCACGGTGGCAAGGCCCGCAGCCGCGGCGGCAGCACCCAGCAGCTGTCTGCGACTCGACGCCGGTTCCTCGTCGCTCACCACCAGACGGTGGCGTCCAGGTTCTCGATCTCGTCTACCGGTCGGGTGTAGATCCCAGAAGAAAGGTACTTCCAACCGTCGTCGGCGACGATGAAGACAACGTTGCCCTCATCCAGTTCGTTCGCGATCCGTACGGCCACCCGCGCGATTGCGCCCGACGAGACCCCCGCGAACAACCCCTCGTCGTCGAGCAGCTTGCGGGTGAACACGATCGCGTCGGTGTTCGTAACGAAGATCTTGCGGTCGAGCATCGACAGATCGATGATCGGAGGGATAAAGCCATCCTCGAGCGACCGCAGGCCCTGAACCGGCTCGCCCTGCATCGGCTCGGCAGCGACGATCTTGACACCGTCCCCGAGTTCCTCCTTCAGCCGGCGGCCGTTGCCCATCAAGGTGCCGCCGGTGCCGAGGCCGGCGACGAACGCGGAGATGTCGTCGAGTTCCTCGAGGATCTCCAGCGCGGTGCCGTCGTAGTGGGCCTGCGGGTTCGCCTGGTTCCCGTACTGGTAGGGCATGTAGTAGGAGGCGTCGCGTTCGGCCATGTCGAGTGCCATCTCGACGGCACCGTTGGAGCCCTTGGAGCCTTCTGAGTAGACGATCTCCGCGCCGTACATCTCGAGCAGCTGGGTGCGCTCGGGCGTCACGTTCTCGGGCATCACGACCTTCAGCCGGTAGCCCTTTCGGCCACAGATCATGGCCAGCGAGATGCCGGTGTTGCCGGAAGTCGGCTCGAGGATCGTCTGACCGGGACCGATCAGCCCCTTCTCCTCGGCCTCCTCGACCATCGCCCTGGCAACCCGGTCCTTGACCGAGCCGGTTGGATTGCGCGACTCGAGCTTCGCCCAGATCCTGACGCCGGGCTTGGGGCTGAGCCGCTTCAGTTCCACCAACGGCGTGTGCCCGATCGCCTGGACGATGTCGCCGTACCGCCCCCCGCAAGGCTTGTTCTGAAGGCTCTCGGCGGCCATTGCTTTACGAAGTGTAGCGAGGGCAAGAGGTCCGGGACGGGGGTCCCTGCGAGGGTTCGAGCGGGGCCGCCCCTGGTGCAGGTGAGATGACGCCAGGACAGATGGTTCGGGCCGGTGCGCCGGGTGGGGGGCTCGGCGCGGGGGTTTCCGCCGAGCCCGCCACACACCGGCGCGCCAGAGTTGGGAGGGCCGCGGGTGCGAAGGCCTGCACCCGGCGACCCTCCTTCGGCGGGTTAGTACGCCGGATACGTAGTCGTCGAGCCGGTTGTCGTAGAGCCCGAGCTGCGATTGTGAGAGGACGCAGTGACTACGTGCCAGGTCCCGCCGAAGCTTGTGACGTCCTCGCCGGTCGCGACGCGCTTTTGGGTATCGGGAGCGAAGCGGTAGAGCGGGTGCCCCGCGAGCGTGACCTGGATGAACCCATCGCGGTGCCAGACCCCTAGCTTGCCCTTGATCCCCGTGGCCTTGGTGAGGCTCTTCGCGGACTTGACCTTGAGCGGGGGCCAGAACCCAAGGCACATGCTGCTCGTGCACTCGGCATGGTGCGTGGTCTCGCCGCTCAGCGTGTAGAGCGCGGCGCCGCTTGAGCTGACCACGATCGTCTTGTGCGACGCGGCGTGCGTGTTGAAGTTCACGACCTTGGCGTTCTTCGCGACCTGGAGCGTGAACGTCTTGGCGAGCGCAAGACCGCCCAGTCCGGCGGCGGCAAAGCCGACCACGCCGGCGAGAAGCATGACGGCAGACCGCGGCCGTCCCAGCGCGCGGGCAAAGCTGATCAGACGAGGCATCTGGCTCCCTTCGAATGTGGACATTCGGAGCTATAGACGCCCGGCGCGTCAAAACCTTCCGGACGGATGAAGTCCGATGGCGCGGGCGCGCGTCCGGTCCGTGGTCCTGGAGCCGGGTGCGGGCGCCGAGCCGGAGCGGACTAGCGGGCGCCGCCCGCCATCGCCGGCAGGATGACGAGCGTGTCCGCATCCGCGACGGCCGTATCGAGCCCGTCCAGCACCCGCACGTCCTCGTCGTTCAGGTAGACGTTCACGTAACGGTTGAGTCCGCCATCGGGAGCAAACAGCTGGGTTTGCGTGTCGGGATGGTCGGCGGCCACCGTGCGGAGGATCTCGCCCACGGTCCCACCGTCGGCGCTCAGCTCCTTCTCACCGCCCACCGAGGGACGCAGAACGGGTGGGATGCGGACAATCGCCATCGCCGCTAACCCTAGTGTGCGCCGGCGCAGAACGCCTCGTAGTCGGGGAAGACCCCCAGCTCGTCATCCGAGATCGACTCGGGCTCGCGTGAGCAGATCGGGCAGTCGGGATCACGGCGGACCCTGACCTCGGTGACCCGCGCGGCGAGCGCGTCGTACATCAGCAGCCGACCGATCAGCGGCTCCCCCTCGCCCAGGATCAGCTTGATCACCTCGGTCGCCTGAAGCAGCCCCATCGTCCCGGGCAACACGCCAAGCACGCCGTTGGCTCCGCACGAGGGAGCCAACTCGGCCGGCGGCGGCACCGGGAACAGACAGCGATAGCACGGTCCGTCATACGGCTTGAATACCGACAGCTGTCCCTCGAACCCGAGGATCGCGGCCGATACGACCGGGATCCCGAGGCGCACAGAGGCGTCATTGAGCAGGTAACGGGTCGGAAAATTGTCAAGGCCGTCGACGACGACGTCGTAGCCCGGCAGGATCTCCATGATGTTCTCGGCGCCCAGGCGGATCGCGTACTTCTCGACCTTCACCTCCGGGTTCAGCGCGTTGATCGTCTGCTCGGCGGAATCGACCTTGGGCACGCCGATCCGCTCGCTGGAATGAATCACCTGACGCTGCAGGTTCGAGAGATCGACCTCATCGTTGTCGAGGATCCCGAGCGTCCCGACCCCTGCGGCGGCCAGATAGAGGGCCGCCGGTGAACCAAGACCGCCGGCCCCGAGCAGCAGCACCTTGGCGTCGAGCAGCTTCTGCTGGCCCTCGATCCCGACCTCCGGGAGCAGCAAGTGCCGCGAATAGCGCTCACGCTGCTCCGGGCTCAGCGTCCGGGGCATGTCCACCTCGTAACCCCGGTCCTTCCACAACGTGAAGCCGCCCGTCATCGACTCGACGTGCTGATAGCCGAGGTCCTCGATCAGGGTCCGCGCCGCCCATGCCGAGCGGTTGCCCGACTGGCAGTAAAGGATCACGTGCTGCGAACGCTCGGGCACGGCGCCCTCGATCCGCGACTCCAGATAGCTCTTGGGCACGTGCTTGGCGCCGGGGATGTGTCCCCCTGACCATTCCTCGGTCTCCCGCACGTCAACGACCACCGCGCCGTTGGAGAGCTGCTCGCGCACGGCGGCCGGATCCACCTCCTCGATCTGGCTCTTGATCTGGCGGAGAACCTCTGCTCCGGACGGGCTCATCGTCGAAAACTCCTCAAAGACGGTCTGGATTCAATACTTCACTCAGTATAGCGGCGGTTGCGGGTCGTACGACCGGCTCCGAGCCCAGCTTTACCATCGATCAGATGCGAGCGCCAGTCGATCACATCGCCGCCCCTCCGTTCCCGGCCCGGCTTCCCTGGTTCAACGTCGCGCCGCTGCGGATGGACCAGCAGCTCGGTCGTCCGGTGTTGGTCGAGTTCTGGGATTTCTGCCGCGCCAACTCGATCCGAACGTTGCCCTACATGAAGGCGTGGCACGAGCGCTATCAGGCTGCCGGGCTGCGGGTGATCGGCGTTCACGCCTCGGGCTTCGCGCCATCGGGGGACCCGGCGGAAGTGCAAGCCGCCGTGGCGCGCCTGGAGATCCCCTATCCGGTGACCGTCGACCTCGAGCTTGAGTGCTGGCAGCTGTACGGCAACCTCGGCTGGCCGGCTCGCTACCTGTTCAACCAGCAGGGCACGCTGTTCGAATACCACTATGGGGAGGGCGGCTATGGGGAGACCGAGGGGGCGATTCAGCAGCTGCTGGGGATCGAGCGCCCGGTGGTCGAGCCGTTGCGCCCGGAGGATGCGCCAGGCGCGAGGCTTGAACCCCAGAGCGACGACGTCGAAGGCCCCTACAGCGGCCCCTACGAGGCCGGCGGCGTGTGGGCGGTATTCGACGGCCATGGCTCGGTCCGCGCCAATGGCCGCGCATTCGAGATCGACCATCCGGGTTGCTATGAGCTGCTTTCGCACGAGCGGAGCACCGCCGGCCAACTCGAGTTGGAGCTCGCTGACGAGGTCCGCTGCCATGCCGTGTGCTTCACGCCGGGATTGGCGAGATGACCCCGTCCACCAGGTTCATCAGCTGCGGTGGACCGCCATCGTCGATCACGGCGGCGAATCCCGCCCGGTAGGGACTCTGATCGGGGCGGGGCCCGAGGAAGCCCGGCTCGTGGACCCAGCAGCCCGTGTTCAGCAGCCGTGCGCCGGTCGGCGCGCGCCACTCGCGCAGCTCGTCGCCCGGCAACGGCCCGGCCCGGTGAGTGTGTCCAAACACGACGAACGGCGCCGCGACCTGCAGCCGCGCCAGGACCTCGCCGAATGCGCTGAGCCCGGCGCGGCGAAGCTCGGGGCCCGAGATGTCGGCCCGGAGCGGACCGAGCCGGGCGAGATTCAGGGCCGCGACCGCGGCCGGGAACGCGCTGCGTAGAGCCCGCCCGCGCAAGCCCCGCCGGCGCGGCCTCGCGGTGAGCGTGCTCCACGCCAGCGTCGAGACTCCATGGGAACCCCGCCCCAACCGCGCGCCGCCGTGCTCGGCGACCGCATCGACCCACGCGTACATCGGCGCCAGGATCGCCTCGTAGTCATCGACGCTGGCCGGGCCGGCGGGCGGCTCGCCGATGACGCGCGCCATCCCGCCGGCCGAGATCCGCTCAAACAAGGGGACGGTGGTGTGTCGGTCGCAGTAGTGACCGTGCGTCGCGTAGATGTCCCGACGCAGCCACACGCCCGGGTACGCGGCCCTGACGGTGGCCGGCGCGAGCAACCCAGCGAGCGTCGCCAGCGTGTCGTCCTCGCGCCAGTCGACGAGTGTTTCGAGTCCCAGTGGGGGCGGCTGGACGGTTGCCCCCCGTCGCTCGAACCACCTGCTGAGCAGATGGTGATCGTGGTTGCCGGCGACGATCACGACCTCGGCGTCGGCGGGCAAGGCGGCGCCGATCTCCTCGAGAACGTCCCGCGACGCGCTCAGCGCCTCGCGCGCCGGCCCGTGGCGAAGCTCGAGGAGATCGCCGAGTAGCACGAGCCGGTCGAGGCCCTCCATCGCTCCCAGCAACGCCGCCCGCCAGTCGGCACTCCGCAGCACGTCGCGTTTGGTGTGCGAGCCGAGATGCAGGTCGGAGACGACCAGCGTGCGCAGCGCGGAACGGCTCCCCGAACCCTACGCGGAGACGCTCGCCATCGCCTGGCGGATGGCCTTGGGCAGCATGAAGCGCACGTCCTCCTGAACGACTTCGAGCTCCTGGACGTCGTCGGTGCCGCGTGCTTGGAAGAACGCGACGAGCCGCTGCACGAGCTCTTCGGGAGCGCTGGCCCCCGAGGTGATGCCCACGACCTGCTTGCCCTCCAGCCATTGCTCGCGCACTTGACGCTCGTTGTCGATCAGGTGCGCGTCCGCACCGTGCTCGCGCGCGACCTCCACCAGCCGGTTGGAGTTCGAGGAGTTCCGCGAGCCGATCACCAGCACCAGCTCGCATTCGCGCGCGAGCTGCTTGACCGCCGCCTGGCGGTTGGTGGTCGCGTAGCAGATGTCGTCGGTGCGCGGACCGACGATCGCGGGGAACCGCTCTCGGAGACGATTGATGATCGCGCGGGTCTCGTCCACCGAAAGGGTCGTCTGCGAGATGTAGGCGACCTTTGCCGGATCCTTGACCTGTAGGCCGCCGACGTCCTCCTCGTTCTCGATCAGCACGATGTGGTCGGGGGCCTCACCCATCGTGCCCTCCACCTCCTCGTGGCCGGCGTGGCCGATCAGCACGATCGTGTAATCCTCGGCCGCGAACTTCTTGGCCTCCACGTGGACCTTGGTGACGAGCGGACAGGTCGCGTCGATCGTGTGCAGCTCCCGCACCCGCGCGTTGGCATGGACGCTCGGCGAGACTCCGTGGGCCGAGAACACCACCGTGGCCCCCGCCGGCACCTCCCGCTCGGACTCCACGAACACCGCGCCACGATCGTGAAGCTGCTCGACCACATGCTTGTTGTGGACAATCTCCTTGCGGACGTAAACCGGAGCGCCATAGAGCTCCAACGCCCGCTCGACCGTCTGCACCGCCCGATCGACGCCCGCGCAATATCCCCGGGGCGCAGCGAGCAGCAGCTTCTGTGGGTGGGAAGCCATCGGGGAACAGTGTAGGAGAGCGCCAGCCGGGTCAGTCGTTGGCCGTGACCGCTTCCAGCAACGAGGCGAACTGGCGCCGAGCGGATTCGCGCCGGGAGGGGATGTGCTCCGAAGGGACTTCGTCACCCGGTGCCTCGTAGCCCCGCAGCACTTGACGGGCAACCGAACTGCGGTGCACCTCATCGGGTCCGTCGTAGATCCGTGCCGCCCGCGCGAACCGGTACATGGCTTCCAGCGGCAGGTCGGTCGAGTAGCCGAGCGCCCCGTGCGCCTGGAGCGCGCGATCGATCACGTCGTGCAGGACCTGGGCCCCAAAGTATTTGATCATCGCGATGTCCATCCGGGCCGCGAGCACCCCTTCGGTGTCCATCTTCCAGGCCGCCTGGAGCGTCATCAGCCTCGCCGCCTGCATCTGCGCCGCCGAGTCTGCGATCCAGTTCTGGACCGATTGGTGGCGCGAGAGCGTCGAGCCGTGCGCGTACCGGTACAGAGACCGCTCGCAGAGCATGTCGAATGCGCGCCGCGCGACGCCGAGCCAGCGCATGCAGTGATGAATGCGCCCTGGATAGAGCCGTTGCTGGGCGATCAGGAAGCCAGCCCCCGGCGCTCCCAGGATCGCGTCAGCCGGCACGCGCACGTCCTCGTAGACGATCTCGGCATGGTTGCCGTAGCGGCCGAAGCTATCCCATGGATGCTCCATCGTCGCAACGTCACGGAGGATCCTCACGCCCGGCGTGTCGGCATCGACGACAAACATCGAAGCGCGCTGGTGGGGCCTGGCCTCGGGATCGGTCACGGCCATCACGATCAGGAAGTCGGCGATCGAGCCGTTGGAGGAGAACCACTTGTGGCCGTTGATGAGCCAGCCCTCCCCATCGCGTACCGCCGAGGTCTTGAGCAACGTGGGATCCGATCCCGCGCTGTCGGGCTCGGTCATGCTGAACGCCGACTTCAGATCGCCGGCCAGCAGCGGGTGGAGGTAGCGCTCCTTCTGCTCGGCGGTCCCGGCGAGCGCGAGGATCTCGGAGTTTCCCGAGTCCGGCGCCGCATTGCCGAAAGCGAGCGGCGCGATCGGAGAGGTACCGAGGATCTCGTGCATCAGCCCGAGCTTGACCTGCCCGAACCCCTGGCCGCCGAGCCCGGGCTCGAGATGCGCGGCCCACAGGCGCTCGGCCTTGACCTCGTCCTGGAGTGGTCTGATGGCGCGCATCAGACCCTCCCAGCCGAGCTCCTCGGTCAGCGTCTCGAGCGGCCAGATCTGCTCGCGGACGAAGGCGCTCATCCAGTCGAGCTTCTGCTGAAACGGCGGCTCGGTCGAGAAATCCCAGGCCATCGCAGTGAAGGGTACCCTTCACCCCTGCGTCGGACGGTCTCGCGCCTCAAGGAGAGTCATGCCACAGCAGCACCTCGACCGCCTCACTTCGATCGATGCGTCCTTCCTTCACCAGGAGGGACCGGCCTCGCACATGCACATCGGCGCGGTGCTGCTGTTCGAGGGCCCGCCGCCGAAGTTCGAGGATTACCTGAGCCACGTCCGCGGGCGACTGCACCTCGTGCCCCGTTACCGTCAGAAGCTCGCCACCCCGCCGCTCGAGACCGGCCGTCCCCTGTGGGTCGACGATCCCTCCTTCAACCTCGAGTACCACGTTCGCCACGCGGCCCTGCCCTCCCCCGGTACCGAGCAGCAGCTGTTCTTGCTGGTCGCTCGGATCGCCTCTCAGCCGCTCGACCGCTCGAGGCCGCTGTGGGAAAGCTGGCTGGTCGAGGGGCTGGAGCAGGATCGCTTCGCGCTCATGTTCAAGACGCACCACTCGCTGGTGGATGGAGTCTCGGGCGTCGACCTTGCGACCGTGTTGTTCGATCTCTCCCGGGAGCCTGCCCCCTCCGCGACCGACCTCGAGCCCTGGCAACCGCACCGGGAACCCTCTCCCGCCGAGCTGGTTCTCGCGGGGTTGCGTGGCGCGGTCCTGACCACGGCGGAGCTCGCCTCCCGCGCACTGGCGGCGGTGACGCGCCCCGCGAGCACGCTGAACGTACTCAGAGACGCCGCCGAGGGCGTCGGTGAGATCGTCTGGGCGGGGCTCAATCCCGCCCCCGAATCACCGCTGAACGTCGAGATCGGACCACATCGCCGCTTCGCCGTGGTGCGCCAGGAGCTGGCCGACTACAAGGAGGTCAAGGACGCGTTGGGAGGCACGGTCAACGACGTCGTGCTGACCGTCGTCTCAGGTGCCCTGGCCCGCTGGCTGCGCTCCCGCGGCGTTCGCACCGAGGGTCTCGAGATGCGCGCTCTGGTACCTGTGTCGGTCCGCTCCAAGGACGACCAGGGCACGCTCGGCAACCGGCTCACGGTCATGCGCGGACCGCTGCCCGTCTACATCAAGGATCCGCTTGCCCGGCTGCGGTTCGTCCACAGCGCGATGGACGGGCTGAAGGAGTCAAAGCAGGCCGTCGGAGCGGCCACCCTGGCGGCGGTCAACAACCTCGCGCCGCCGACGATCCTCGCGCAGGCCAGCCGGCTGAACTTCTCGACGCGCTTGTTCAACCTGATCGTTACCAACATCCCCGGCCCACAGCTGCCGTTGTACGTGCTCGGGCGCCGACTCGTCGACCTGTTCCCGGTGGCGTTCCTGCCCGACCATCACGCGCTCGCCGTCGCGATCATGTCCTACAACGGGGGGATCGACTACGGGCTGCTCGGCGACTACGACGCGCTGCCGGACATCGACCTGATCGCCGAGGGGATCCAGGCGTCGCTCGCCGAGCTGCTGGCGGCGGCGCGAGCGAGGGCCGATGGGCCCTCGCGCGCACCGAGCCGCCAGGCGACGGTGGACTCCAACAACGGCCAGGGCGCCGGCACTCCTACGCCCCTCCTCCCAGCCGGCCACGGTCGCTCGAAGCGCGGACCCGCCGCCGACATGCGCGCAAAGCGGGCGCGGGGTTCCCGGCCCGAGCGCAAGCGACCGCCGTCCTAGACACGTTTCACACCGCTGGTTGCCAAGCACCAGTCGTGGGGATACCGTTGCGCTCCACAATGACCGAGGATTTGATTCAGCCCGGGGAGATCGCGTACCGGCTCGAGCTCACGGCGGCGCAGCTGAAGATCGTCTACACCGCGCTGAAGTCGCTGTTCGACGATCTCGGGCGCGAACAGCATGACGTCAAGCAGGTCGTCGCCTCCGTCCTCGACAAACTGCCGGGCGAGCACGACATCCGTGCGATCGACCTCGCGCGGGAGCTGCGCGGAAGCTCTGGCGGCGGCTGACCGGGGTCCTCAAAACCCCAGGGCGAACTTCGCGTCCTCGCTCATCAGCTCGGGGGTCCACGGCGGCGTGAAGGTCATCGTCGGCTGTACGTCCTGCACGCCGTCGAGCTCGCCGACGAACTCCTCGATCTGCTCGGAGACCTGCGGACCGATCGGACAGCCCGGGCTGGTCAACGTGTAGGTGACGCGCACGGTGCTGTCCTCCACCTCGACGTCGTAGATCAACCCGAGCTCCACGAAGTCCAGGCCCAGCTCCGGATCAATCACGTCCCGGAGCGCTTCGGTGACCTCGTCAACTGAAACCATGGCCACAAGTGTAGGAGACTGCAACGGGAGGATTGCGCAGAGACGGCGCATTTCGGTGGGGTTGCGCAGAGCTAGCGCATTTCGGTAGGTTGCCCCCCATCGTCGACTTCGATGACAAACCAGGGATCCTGCGCTGCCGCGGCGACGAGGACCGGACCACCCAGGGGTGTCGGCGTCCGGCTCTGACCCGTGCGATTCGCGCCCAAACGGACGTCATTGTCGACCTCACCGAGCTGGTGTTTGCGGACGTCTCGCTGATGGTCGACCTCGCGATGCTCGCTCGCCGGTTGCGGACCGGCGGGCGGAAGATCCACTTACGCGGCGCCCAGCCGCAGATCCGCACCCTGATCGAGCTGGTGGGGCTGCATCGGTTGCCGGGCGTCAAGCTCGAGGGACCCTCCCGCGCGCTCGCTTAGCCGGCGCCGTCGGCAGCCCGCGGCCCCGCAGTAGGCTTGGAAACATGGTCGCCCTGCTCCTCCTGCTGATCTGATGGTCGCCCTGCTCCTCCTGCTGATCTGGCCGTTGGCCGAGATCTTCGTCGCGGTCAAGGTCGCCGAGGCGATCGGCGTCCTGTACACGATTCTGCTGCTGATCGCCAGCTGGCCGCTCGGAAGCTGGGCGCTGCGCTCGCAGGGAGGCGCGGCCTGGCGGCGCCTGACGCTCGCGGTCGCGGAGGGTCGGCCACCCGCGCGCGAGGCGCTCGACGGCGCCCTGGTGCTGGCCGGCGGCGCGCTCCTGCTCGTCCCCGGGTTCATCACCGACGTGATCGGCATCTGTCTGCTGGCGCCACCGACGCGGGCGCTGATGCGGCTGGCGCCGCTGCGCAAACTCCAAGACCGGCTCGTCGTCCGGGCCGCGCGCGCCACGAGCCGACCGTATGACGTCGACTCGACGGCCCGCGACATCGACCAGCCACAGCTTCGGCCTTGACGATCGCCGCGGCACGGCAGCTCCGGACCGTCGCGTTCGGGACTCTCGACGGCGGCCCGTGGGGCGCCGCGTGGTGCGCCGGGTCGCCGATCGTCCTCCTGGCGCCCGCGACGGTGCGAGCGCCACGCCCGGTCGGGCAGGCGACGCTCACCGGCTCCGAGCAGGACGAGAGCTGGCAGCTTGCCGGCGATCGCGTCGAGCTTGAAGTCAGCGGCGAGGGCGAGCCCGCGCCGATCGCGACGGACGAGGCAGTCGTGGGGTTCGACCAGCTGTGCCGCGTTCGCGGCCGGGCGCTGATCGGCGACGCCGAGCTGACCGTCGATTGCCCCGGGCTTCGCGGCGCGCACCGCGACGTAGATGTGCGCGACTATAGGTCGGTTCGTCGCGTCTGCGCGTGGTTCGATTCCGGGCACGGGATCGCGCTCCTCGCGCTGCGTCCCCGCAAGGCCAAGGGTCACGGCCGGGACGTCGTGGCGGCCGCTCTGCTCGACTCTGGCGGCGCCACCGTCGTCGCCGAGCCGCGCCTGTCGACGACCTACACCGCGGAAGGCACGCCGGCGCGGGCCGGGCTGGAGCTGTGGCTGGAGGAGGAGGAGGAGAGCGAGCAGTATCCGCGGCGCGCGGCCGGCGAAGTGATCGCCCCGGGGGCCCTGGTGACAGATCAGGGCCTGGAGCTCCGAGCCGAGCTGTTTCGCTGGCACCGGCGGGGCGAGGAGGGGGCCGGCGTGTATCTCCTCGCGCGGGGCGGATGAGCCGGATCGAGGCGGTGATCAGCGACTTCGGCGGGGTGCTGACTTCCCCGCTGCTCGACTCGTTCGCCGCGTTCCAGGATTCGTCGGGAATCTCGCTCGAGTCGCTCGGCAGGGCGATGATGGCGGTCGCGGCGCTTCGCGGCGCCAACCCGTTGTTCGAGCTCGAGACAGGGCGTATGAGCGAGCAGGAGTTCCTGGGGGCGATCAGCGACGCGCTCAGCGCGCAGCTCGGGCGCTCGGTCGAGCTACACGGCTTCGGCGAGCGGTACTTCGAGCACCTGCACCCGAACGAGCGGATGATCGCCTACATGCGTGAGTTGAAGCGACGTGGCTATAAGCTCGCCATCTGCACCAACAACGTGCGCGAGTGGGAGCAGCTGTGGCGCGCCAAGCTCCCAGTCGACGAGATCTTCGATGTGGTGGTCGATTCAGGCTTCGTGGGCGTGCGCAAGCCCGAGCCGCGGATCTACGAGCTGACGCTCGAGCGGCTGCGGATTCCCGCGCGGGCCGCGTTGTTCGTCGACGACATCGAGCTGAACTGTACCGCCGCCCGCGAGCTCGGGTTGGGCGCGGTCTGGTTTCAATCGACCGAGCAGGCGATCGAAGAGATCGAACGCGCGCTGTAGGCGCAGGGCGCGCCTCCTAACCTGCTTTAGCTAGTTCTCGACGCCGAGGCGGTCCCAGCAGTAGAGCTCGAGGCACTCGTTGGCGAGCTGGACGCAGCGGTCCTCGGAGAGCCACGGCAGCACGGTGTCCAATGCCTGCTCCTCCCCGACCCCCGCCTCAAACGCCTCTTCGCCTCGGAAGCCGGCCGCGATCTTCAGCGCCTCGCGGCGGTTCTCGCCCAGGGACGGAAAGACGTTGACCAAGAATTCCTTGTTGGGCACTGGATGACCGACCTCCAGCGAGGCGTGCCACGACGCCAGCAACGACAGATCGTGCTCATCCAGGTCGGCGACCGCTTTGGCGTAGTGGGAGTCGAGTTCGGGCTCGGGTATCTCGTCGACCCAGGCGCGTACGACCTCGCCGAGGATCTGGCGGCGGGCGTCGCGCCCGACCGTGTCGGCGATGACGCGGATCGCATTCTGCGGTTCGATGAAACACAGGGGCATTGCGCCTCCGACTGGTGGATGCGGACGCCGCGAAAGGTAGGCGGTGCGCCGGACGGAGCCCTGTCGCCGCGGCGCTCGCGCAGGCAACCTGCGACTACAGCGCGAGAGCCGCCCGAGCCCTTGCGAGGAACCCCGGATCGGGCTCGCTCCGCTCCCCGAGGCCCGCCGTCACGCGCTCCGTCGTCGCCCCCTCGCCGATCCCCGGCGCCGGTGACCGACCCCAGTTGAACAGGGCGAGATCGAGGGAGTCGAGAGGTGCCTCGCAGGCATGGGCCAGCGCCGCCGCCCGGCGCTCGAGCAGCAGTGGATCACCGATTCCGAACACCCGTTTGGCTGCGAGCGTCGCGTCGTTCTCGCCGCCGAGCGCGAGCGTCCCGGCACGAAGGTCGTACACGCCCAGCCGGCCGAGCGTCACCAGCAGCTCGAACCGAGCGTCCCGGTCCAGCCCCGGGAGCGCGAGCCGCTCGAACACTCGCTCAAAGCGGCGTTCCGAAGTCCAGCCGGGATCGCCGCTGAACGCCGCCGCCTGCGATCCCGCGCGCTGCGACCAGCTGCGATAGGCCTCGACCGTGCGAGCGCCGTAACTCGGATCGTATGCCGTGCGCGGCCCGGTCTGCACCCCCTCCAGGGAGATCTCCCCGCTGGAGCGCCACGGCGTCCTGACCTGGCGGATCGAGGCAAACGGGTCCTCACTCTCGAGCGGGGCCAGGTAGGCGATCAGAAACGCCAGCCAGGTCCGCTCCTCGAGATCGCCGCCGGCGGCACCAGAGACCTCCGCGTAGAGACCCGGCGGATCCTCGGAAAGGACCACCAGCCGCCGCGCCGCGAACGCCACCTCCTCCGCCAGCCGCTCGGCATCCCCGCTCGCCTTGAGCCCCGGCACGAGCGGTGAACGGTAGCCATCGTCGACATCGCGGGCGAGCCTGCGCACACGCACGCCGCCGGGCGTGGCCTGGCTCGAGCCGGGCCGCTGACGCGCGGCGCGCGGAGCGGCGGGTCGCGGCTGGGTTGTCCTGGGGGCACTCGACGACAGCACCGGGCGCAGCTCGATCGACTGCTCCCGTGAGCAGATCGGGCAGTTCTGGATCAGACGGTTGTGGCGGCAGAAGGTCGGCATCGGCGAGACACGGCGAATCGTTGCAGGCCGGCGATCCATTCGGCCTGCCGCGGTCAGGGCCTGGGCGCAGCGACTACCCGGCGCTCGTGCCCAGTCGCTCGATGCCGCCCAGAAACAGCTCGGTCGCGAACCATGCCGCGCCCTCGACGTCGGGAGGGGTCCGCTCCGCCATCCGCACCCCCAGCTCCAGCGCCACGCCGGCCATGGCGCCGGCCATGTAGCTCGCATCGAGCGGGGGAAGGTCTCGGCGCTCGATCGCGGCGCGGAGGTCCTCGAGGAGGTCCTCCACGCCGGCCCCGAGTATCGGGTCGCCGAACAGCGCCCGGATCGGTCCGGCATTGCGCTGCATCAACTCGAACATGAGCCGATCTTCCACGAGGAACCCGAACCACGCGCGGTAGGCGTCGCCGACGAACTCCTCCAACGTCCGCGCGGTCGCACGAACCGTGCGCAGGCGGGCGCGGACCTCGGTCGCGCTCTCGTCGATCACCGCGCGGAACACCGACTCCTTGTCGGCGAAGTAGTTGTAGAAGGTGCCCGCGGCGAGATCGGTTCGGCGGATCACGTCGCGCACCCCGGCGGCGTCATACCCGAGCTCCGCGAACACCTCGCGGGCGGCGGCGAGGATCGCGGCGCGGTTCTGCGCCTTGGTCGCCTCTCGCTTTCCGTGCTCGATCGTCTGGGTCACGCCGCTGCCGCGGTCTTGGCTCCGTGGGCACGGGGCTCGACGGGCAGCCGGAACCCGGCGGCGCGCGCTCGCGCGGCTCCGGCCTTCAGCTCCTTGCGCAGCTCGTACAGATAGTTGTCGAAGTCGACCTGCATCGTGTGACGTTTGGAGGCGACGTAGCGCTTGAACATCCGCTCGCGCTCGCGACGCATGTCGGCCTCCATCGCTGCAACCGCCGGCAAGTGGTACTCGCCGCGGAGGTAGGCCGCGATCCACCGGCCCTGTGCCTCCGCGAGCGGCATCGTGGCTCCGAGCGGCTGCAGCAACGCGATGAACGCGAGATTGGCGACCCCCGGCTTGAACACGCGCCGGTACAGCGGCAGGTCGTTATCGGGGGCCGAGACAAACTCCTGATCGAAGAACGGGAAGCTCACCTTGTAGCCGGTGCACCACACGATCACGTCGACGGGCTCCAGCGATCCGTCCTCGAACCTCACCTGATCGCCCACCAGATCGGCCACATTCGGCTTCCACGTCATTTCCCCGTGCGCGATCCGGTTCAAGAAGTCGGCCGAGATCGTTGGATGAGCCTCGCCGAGCTTGTGATCCGGCTCGGGCAGCCCGTAGTCCTGAACCCTGCCGACGCCGATCCGGTACATCGCCATCAAGATCGCGCGCCGAAACGCGAACGGCAAGAGAGGGGTCAGCGCATTTACGCCGATCTGGTCCAGCGGCCGGCCGAACAGGTACTTGGGGAGGATGTAGGCCCCCCGGCGCGAGGAGATGAACGTCCTGCGCGCAACGAAGCTCGACTCGACGGCAATGTCCATCGCGCTGTTGCCAATTCCCACCACGAGCACGTTCTTGTCGCGAAAGTCGCTGTTCTCGATGTAGTGGTGCGAGTGCATCTGAACGCCGTCGAAGCGCCCGGGGAACTGTGGCTCGGGCCAGCGGGGATCCCAATGGTGGCCGTTGGCGACCACCAGCATGTCGTAGCGGCGCGTCTCATCGCCATCGAGCTTGACGCTCCACACCCCGTCGGCTGCCCGCGAGGCGTGCTGCACCCCGGTCTCGAACATGATCCTCTCGCGGAAGCCGAAGTGCTCGACGTAATCGTCGAAGTACCTCGCGATCTGCGTGTGGTGCGGGAAGTCCGGATAGGACGGCGGCATCGGATAGTCCGTGTACTCCATCCGCTCCCGAGAGGTGTTGATGTGCAGCGAGCGGTATGCAGATGACATCCCGTTCTTGTTCGCGAACACCCAGTTCCCGCCAATCCGGTCGGACTTCTCGAAGCAGTCAAACGGGATCCGGCGCTCGTGCAAGGCCTTGGCGGCGGCGATTCCGGACGAGCCGGCGCCGATCACGCAAACCGATGGGAGGGTCGCCACAACCCCACCCTAATCAAAGGTGACGGGGGCGTCAAGTTGGTCCAGGGCGTCAAGTTGGTCAGGGCGCCAAGTCGCTCAGCGCGGTCAAGATGGTCAGGGCGTCACGGTTGCCCCGCGCCGCTCGTGCTCGGCCACGGCAGCTTCGCTGCGGCGGTGCTCACGACCCCGCTGCATCACTTCGCGGAAGCTCTTGAAGCGGAAGATGAACAGCAGCGCCCCGAAGCCGAGTGCCGAGCTGAGCACCGCCGTGGCGATCTGCTGGCCGACCGAGAACGCGGCGACATCCGGCTGATGGACGAAGATCGCCAGCAGCAGCGCCTGCTGGACGCCGGCTCCGCCGGGCGTGAATGGGAACACCGACGCCACGACCTGCACGGCGAGCACGAGCAGCGCGTTGCGCACCGAGCCGCCGATGTGAAACGCGTTTAGCAGCGCCCAGTAGGAGGCGAATCGCGCGATCCAGCTTGCGAACTGCCAGCTTGCCATCTCGCGGCGGTAGCGCGGGCGATCGCGCAGGATCGCCAAACCCTGGCGCACGCGCTGCCAGAACGCCCGCACCCGCGCCGAGAGCAGGGCGAACGCGACCAGGAACCCGACCCCCAGCACGGTCAGGATGAACAGCGTGAACCTCATGTTGGAGGCGAAGAAGCTGATGTCGAACGCCGGCAGCTTGGAGAAATCGGGCGGCTTCGGGAAGACGCCCTGGGTGAACGCAAAGCACATGACCAGCAGCCCCATGAACCAGTCGAAGATGACTCCCGTCGACAGCGCGGCGGCGATCGTCGGATAGCTGCTCGGAGGGATCGACATCCGGGTCAGGAACAGCTGCGCGATGTTTCCGCCGCCCAACGGGAAGACGTTGTTCACGGCGTAGCCGACCATGTACGCCCCCCAGACGTCGCGCCAGCGGACCGGCACGCCTGGATAGGCCGCCCTGACCGCATTGAACAGCGCCCGCGACCGCAGCAGCAGATAAAGCCCATACAACGCGACGCCGACCAGTAGCGAGATCCAGCTGAGGCTGGCCAGCTGCGAGAAGAAGTTGCCGGTGGAGTTCAGCAGCCGGGTGATCGTGTCTGCGAACGAGCTGCCGTGATGAAGTGCGACCGTGCCAGCCGTTGCCATATCAACTACAAGGTCGCACACGACTGCGCTTAAAGAGGCCCGGGAGGCCCAGATCCTTCTGGACCCCCCGGAGAGTCAGGGAAGTGGGGGCGCAGTTCCCTGACCGACAGGGGCGAGTTTCCCCGTCCCAAGCTTTCCTAAACCTGCCTCCCTGCGCTCGCGCGTTCCGCGCGAATTCGCTCAACGCTGCTTAAACGTAGCACTCCCGGAGAAACCAAGAGAAAACGCGGTGCTCCTGGATCACGCGCGCAAGATTGCGCGTTGCTTTCCAACCCAGGTCGGCCTGAACGTGAAGAAGGGACCGCGACCCATCCACTCGCCGTCGGGCTGCTTCAGCGCAGGCGAGTCGCCGGACCGCTGAAGAACTCCTCGCCCGGTCGCACGGTTCCGGCGGCCTCGGCTTCGTGGCGCAAGGTCCGGTCGGCCTCGCCGCTCCAAGCGCCGAGGGCGAGCATCTCGCGATCGGCGTCCATCGGGCTCCCTCCGATGTCCTTGTTGACGATTCGAGCGCACTTCCGGCCCTCCGCGATCGCCGTGACCACCAGCGACTGTCCGATCCGAGCATCGCCGCACGCGTAGACGTTCTTCCGCGAGGTGCGATAGGTCTGCTGGGTGCGGATGTTGCCGCGGCGATCCAAGCCAAGCTCGAGCTGTTCGACCAGACCCTGGTGTTCGGGATGCTCGAACCCGATCGCGATCAGCGCCAGGTCCGCCTCGAGCACGAATTCGCTGCCGGGGACCGGAGTCAGGTCTCGCGAGGAGGTACCAGTGACCTGGCGGGCATAGACGTGGCTGACCGAGCCGTCCTTGCCACCGAAGCCGGTCACCTCGGTCCCCCAACGGCGCTTGCCGCCTTCCTCGAGGGCGTAGGTGCTCGGCGTGCGCTTCGGCGGCAGCGGCCAGGGATGGCGGGGGTCGCGTCCGTCGGCGGGCAGCTGCGCATAGACATCGAGCATCACCACCGACCGCGCCCCCTCACGATGTGCGTTGGAGATGCAGTCCATGCCGGTGTCGCCACCGCCGACCACGATCACCCGCTTGCCCGCCGCCGTGATCTCCGTGCCCGGGGCCGGCGGCGGCGATGGCCGCCCCTGCTGAGCGGCGACCCAGCGGTTGCGCTGATAGAGGTAGTCCATCGCGAAATGGATCTCCTCCAGCGCGCGGCCGGGGGCGTCGAGGTCGCGGGAGACGCGTGAGCCGATCGCCACCACCACGGCGTCGTAGCGCTCCTGAAGCTCGTCCGCGGTGATGTCGCGCCCGATGTCAGTGTTGTAGACGAACTCGATCCCCTCCTGCTCGAGGATCGAGACGCGGCGATCGATGATCCGCTTCTCGAGTTTGGCGTCGGGGACGCCGAAGCGCAGCAGGCCGCCCGGACCCTCGTCGCGCTCGTACACTGTGACGCTGTGGCCGCCGCGGTTGAGCTCGTCGGCGGCGGCCAGCCCCGCGGGCCCGGAGCCGATCACCGCGACGCGCCTGTCGGTCCGGCGGTCCGGCGGCGACGGCGTGATCCAGCCTTCGGACCACGCACGCTCGACGATCGCCAGTTCGATCTGCTCGATCGTGACGGGGTCGTCGTTGATCGCCAGCACGCAGGCGGACTCACATGGGGCCGGGCAGATCAGCCCCGTGAACTCAGGGAAGTTGTTGGTGGAGTGCAGCTGGTCGATCGCCTCGCGCCATTTGTCGCGGTAGACGAGATCGTTCCAGTCGGGAATTAGGTTGCCCAGTGGACAGCCCTCGTGGCAGAAGGGGATCCCGCAATCCATGCAGCGTGCCCCCTGGCGCTTGATCTCGTCCTCGGGCGCGAGCGCGAAGTACTGCCGGTAATCGCGCACGCGCCGCTGCGGATCGCGCTTGTCGAAGCCGACCCGATGGATGTTCAGAAACGCCCCGAGCTCGCCCATCGCGCTATGCCTCGACCGCCGGCTCCTCCGAAGCGCGCGCGGCCAGCTCCACCAGCGCGCGCCGGTAGTCACGCGGCATGACCTTGACGAATCGCTGGCGCGCGCCGCGGTCCCAGGACGCCAGCAGGTTGCGCCCGACGAGCGATCCAGTGCGAGCGACATGCTCCTTGATCAGGTCCTGGACCTCGGTCACGTCCTCGGCGATCAGCTCCTCGAGTTCAACGAGCTCGAGGTTGCAGCGGCCCTCGAAGCATCGGTCCTTGTCGTACACGTACGCGATGCCGCCGCTCATTCCCGCCGCGAAGTTGCGACCCGTGGGGCCGAGCACGACGACGCGGCCACCGGTCATGTACTCGCAGCCGTGGTCGCCGACACCCTCGACCACCGCCCACGCGCCCGAGTTGCGGACCGCGAACCGCTCACCGGCCAAGCCCCGAAAGAACGCGCGGCCCGCGGTGGCTCCGTAGAGCACGGTGTTGCCGACGATCATGTTCTCCTCCGCGCGGAAGCTGACTCGATCGGGCGGTCGAACCGAGACCACACCGCCCGACAGTCCCTTGCCGGCGTAATCGTTCGTCTCTCCCCGCAGCGAGAACGTGACCCCGGGCGCAAGCCACGCGGCGAAGCTCTGGCCCGCCGACCCGTGGAAGGAGACCTCGATCGTCCCCTCCGGCAACCCGCAGGCACCGTGTCGGCGGGAGATCTCACCCGAGAGGATGCCGCCGACCGTACGGTTGACGTTGCGGACCGGGACCGGCCCGAGCCTGACCGGCTCCGTGCGAGCGAGTGCCGGCGCGCACTTGCGGACCAGCTCCCAGTCGAGCGCGTCGTCGAGCACCGGCACCTGGGGACGGGTTCGGTGGCGCTCGGCCCCCGGGGGCAGCTCAGGGCTACTCAAGACCATCGAAAGATCGACCCCGCGGGCCTTCCAGTGGCCGATCGCATCGTCCATGTCGAGCAGCTCGGTTCTCCCGATCATCTCCTCGAAGCGGCGGACGCCAAGCGACGCCATGATCGCCCGGACCTCCTCGGCGACGAGCATCAGATAACCGGTCACGTGCTCCGGCGTGCCCCGGAACCGCTTGCGGAGCTCCGGATCCTGGCTGGCGATCCCGACCGGACAGGTGTTCAGGTGACAAACGCGCATCATGATGCAGCCCATCGCGATCAGCGGGGCGGTCGAGAAGCCGAACTCGTCGGCGCCGAGCAGGGCGCCGACCACGACATCACGGCCGGTCCGCATGCCGCCGTCGACCTCCACCGTGATTCGTGAGCGCAGATCGTTGAGCAGCAGCGTCTGCTGGGTCTCGGCGAGTCCGATCTCCCATGGCACACCGGCCGCCTGGATCGAGGACTGAGGCGAGGCGCCGGTGCCGCCGTCGTGCCCGGCGATCGTGACGTGATCGGCATTCGCCTTGGCGACGCCCGCGGCGACGGTGCCGACGCCGACCTCTGAGACCAGCTTGACCGACACCGAGCCGGTCGGATTCGCGCAGCGCAGGTCGTAGATCAGCTGCTTGAGATCCTCGATCGAGTAGATGTCGTGGTGCGGCGGAGGCGAGATCAAGCCGACGCCGGGCGTCGAGTGCCGGATCTGGGCGATGTAGCCGTCGACCTTGTGGCCCGGAAGCTGCCCGCCCTCGCCGGGCTTGGCGCCCTGGGCCATCTTGATCTGGAGCTGGTCGGCGTTGACGAGGTAGTGGATCGTGACGCCGAAGCGGCCCGAGGCCACCTGCTTGATCGCCGAGCGCCGCAGATCGCCGTTTGCGTCCGGCGCGTATCGCGACGGATCCTCGCCCCCTTCGCCGGTGTTCGATCGCGCCCCCATCCGGTTCATCGCGATCGCCAGCGTCTCATGGGCTTCACGGCTCAGCGCCCCGAGGCTCATCGCCCCGGTGGTGAACCGCTTGACGATCTCAGTGGCGGGTTCGACCTGCCCAAGTGGGATCGGCTCGGGCGGGGTGCGGAGCTTCATCAGCCCTCGCAGCAGCCCATGGCGGCCTGCCTCCTCGTTGGTCAGTTGCGCGAACTCGTCATAGGTCTGGCGTGGATCTCCGTTCTGGCCCCCGACCGCGTGCTGAAGCTTGGCGATCGTGTCCGGGTTCCAGACGTGCAGCTCGCCGTGGCGGCGCCATTGCAGCACGCCACCGACCGGCAGCAGGTCGCGCTCGGTGCGCGGATAGGCTCGGAAGTGGCGCTCCATCGCCTCGGTCGAGAGGACATCGAGGCCCACTCCGCCGATCCGCGACGCGGTCCCGGTGAAGTGCCGGTCGATCAGCTCGCGCTCGAGCCCGACCGCTTCGAAGATCTGTGCGCCGCAGTAGGACTGGATCGTGGAGATTCCCATCTTCGAGATCGTCTTCATCAGGCCCTTGCCGATCGCGCCCACGACCCGCTTCTCGGCCTCCTCGCGGGCGAACTCCTCGGGCAGCAGTGAGCGGTCGGCGAGCTCGTCGAGCGACTCGAACATCACGTAAGGGTTGATCGCCGCCGCGCCATAGCCGATCAGCGTCGCCATGTGGTGGATGTCGCGAGGTTCGCCGGATTCGATCACCAGCCCGGTGCGCAACCGGGTGCCGCGGCGGACCAGATGGTGATGGACCGCGGCGACAGCCAGCAGCGAGGGCATCGCCACGCGCTCGGGACCAACGTTGCGATCGGACAGGATCAGGATGTTGGCGCCATGCTCGACATGGCGCGCGGCCTCGGCACAGAGATCGTGAAGGCGAGACTCCATTCCGTCGGGGCCCTGCTCGATCGGCCACGTGATGTCGAGCGTCGCCGCATCGAACACATCGTGCGAGACCTGGCGCAGTTTCTCGAGCTCGTGGTTTCGGAGGATCGGCTGGTCCATCACCAGTTGGTGGGCCTGGTCGGGCACCTCGGCCAGCAGGTTGACCTCCGCACCGACACCCGCCTGAAGGCTCATCACGACCTTTTCACGGAGCGGGTCGATGGGCGGATTGGTGACCTGCGCGAACAGCTGCTTGAAGTAGGAGAACAGCGGCGGCTGGCGATCGGAGAGCACCGCCAGCGCGGCATCGTTGCCCATGCTCGCCAGCGGCTCCTCGCCGCGGGCGGCCATCGGGGCGATGATCATCCGCAGGTCTTCCTGCGAGTAGCCGAAGGCGAGCTGCTTGGAGCGCAGCGGCTCGATCCGCGGCGCGCGCGGTTCGCGGTCGGGAAGGTCGTCGATGTGGACGACCGACTGCTCGTACCACTCCGCATACGGCTTGCGGCGGGCTACGCGCCGCTTGACCTGCTCGTCCTCCACGATCCGGCCCTCGTCGAGGTCGACGAGGAACAGCCTGCCCGGGGCGAGCCTGCCCTTCCGTTGAATGTGCTCTGGAGCGACGGTCATCACGCCGGTCTCCGACGCGAGCACGACGTAGCCCTCGGTGTCCTGCACCCACCTGCCTGGCCGCAGCCCGTTGCGGTCGAGCACTGCCCCGGCGAGGCGTCCGTCGGTGAACACCACCGCTGCAGGTCCATCCCAGGGCTCGATCAGGCAGGAGTGAAAGTCGTAGAACCCCTTGACGTCAGGATCGAGATCGGTCCGCGTCCGGTAGGCCTCCGGAACCATCATCATCACGGCGTGGGGAATCGAGCGGCCGCCGAGCACCAGCAGCTCGAGGACGTTGTCGAAGATCGCGGAGTCCGAGCCTCCCTCACGCACCACCGGGATCACCTTCTCCAGGTCGTCACCGAATAGCTCTGAGGTGAGCTGTGACTCGCGCGCGCGCATCCAGTTGACGTTGCCGCGCAGCGTGTTGACCTCGCCGTTGTGGGCGATCATCCGGTACGGATGGGCCAGCTCCCAGCTCGGGAAGGTGTTGGTTGAGAAACGCGAGTGAACGAGCGCCAGCCGCGACGCCAGCCGTGGGTCGCGCAGGTCGGTGAAGTACCGCGGCAGCTGCGGCGCCATCAACATGCCCTTGTAGACCATGGTTCGGCTCGAGAAGCTCGGCAACGCCAGATCGGGTCCGGCGCTCCGCTCGATCACCCGCCGGATCACGTACAGCTTGCGTTCGAACGCGTCCTGATCCTCGATCTCCTCCGAGGCTTCGATCAGCACCTGGCGGATTACCGGGGCGCTGAGCCGCGCGGTCTCGCCGACGTGGCGCTCGTCGACCGGGACGTCTCGCCACCAGATCGCCCGCTGCCCTTCGGCCTCGATCGTCTCCTCGATCAGCTGCTCGAGCAGCACTCGGCGCTCGGGGTCCGGGGGTAGATAACAGACGCCCACGCCGTAGCGCCCAGGCGGCGGCAGCTCGACTCCGGCGACGGCCGCTCTCAGGAAGCCGTCGGGAATCTGAAGCAGGATCCCGGCACCATCGCCGGTATTCGGATCCGCGCCCTCGGCGCCACGATGCTCGAGGTTCTCCAGCGCGTCCAGCGCCTTCTCGACGACCGCATGGCTGGCCTCCCCCCACAGCTTCGCGACCAGCGCGATGCCGCACGAATCGTGCTCGTTTTCGGGGTGGTAGAGGCCACTGGCCCCAGGTGGAGCGAGACGCTTTGTTGTCATTGAGGAAGTCGCCGTCAGGAGCGGGATCGAAGCACGGCGCGCAGTGCGGAAAAGCGTATCAGTGGCGGTCGGCGGCCCGGTGGCGATCGCCGGCCCGGTGGCGGTCGCGGGCCCGGTGGCCGGTGGGCGGCTCAGTGGCGGTCGCCGGCCCGGTGGCGATCGCCGGCTCAGCCGCGATCGCCGGCTCAGCCACGGTCGGCGTGCCGGCGCGGTCGGCTCAGCGCTTTGCCTTGGCGGGCCGCTTCGCGGGCGCCTTGCCGTTGCCCGATTCTGACGGTGCCCGCTTGCGCCCCGTCGTGACCGGCGCGCTCTCCGCGCCGTCGGTCTTCACGGCGGCCAGGCTCGCCTCGAGCGCCGCCATCAGGTCCGGAGCCGCCTCGGGCTCCTCGGCGTCTGGTTGGACCGCGATCTGCTCACCCGATGCCTTGCGCTCGATCAGATCGAGCACCTGGTCGCGGTATTCATCGCGATACCTGGCCGGATCGAACTCGCTGGAGAGTGAGTCGATCAGCTGCTGGGCCATCGTCAGCTCGCGACTGCTCGCCTCCGCCTCGCCGATCGAGTCGATCTCGTCGAGCCGGTCTGGAGAGAGGACCTCGTCGCCGAACAACATCGTTGAGAGCGTCAACACGTCGCCCGTAGGCCGTAGCGCGCACAGCTGCTGCTTGGTGCGCAGCACGACCCGGCCGATCCCTACCTTTCCCGACTCGCGCATCGCGTCTAACAGCAGGCGGTAGGGCTTCGCCCCGCCGGCCGTCGGCGCGAGATAGTAAGAGTGGTCGTAGTAGATAGGGTCGATATCCGGCAGGTCGACGAACTCCTCGATGTCGATCGTCTTCGTCGCCTTCGGATCGAGGGCATCGAGCTCCTCCGGCGTGATCAGCACGTAGCGGTCGGGCGTGATCTCGTAGCCCTTCACGATCTCCTCGAATGGGACTTCCTCGCCAGTCGAGGGATCGACCCGCTTCTGGCGGATGCGAGCGCCCGTCTTGCTCGAGAGCTGGTGGAAGCGAACGGTCTTGGGTGAAGTCGCGCTGTACAGCTTGACGGGTACGTTGACCAACCCGAAGCTGATCGCGCCGGACCAAATTGCGCGAGCCATAGAAGCTTTGTATAGCGAATGCGCGGGGCAATCAAGCGCTGAGCGGACTTTTGCCGGGCTCAAACCCGGACTCAAACGAGCGGTTCAGCACAATCGGAACCTCACAACGTGACCCGTAACCGCGTTTCATCATCAGTGCCACTCCCCCCGTTTCAAGAGCTGATCGACGCCCATGCGCGCGACGTCCACCGCTTCCTCGCAGCCACCGTCGGGCGCCACGACGCCGATGACTGTTATCAGGAGACGTGGCTCTCCGCGCTGCGCGCCTATCCCAAGCTGCGCGACGGCGCGAACCTCCGCAGCTGGATCTTCACGATCGCCCACCACAAGGCGATCGACCACGTCCGCGCACGGCACCGCCAGCCGGTCGCGGTGGCGTCCGTACCGGAGCAGGGGATCGACGCGGCCGGCGAGCCCGAGGAGGAACTGTGGGCGCGCGTGCGCGAGCTGCCACCAAAGCAGCGGACGGCGATCGCGCTCCGGTTTGTCTCCGACACCGCCTACCCGGACATCGCGGCGGTGATGGAAACGACGGAGGAGGCCGCCCGCCGCAACGTCCACGAAGGTCTCAAGCGACTGCGAATGGAGTACCAACCATGACGAACCCACGCCCAGAAGGAGCGGCGCCACGCGATGCAATCGAGCTGGCGCTCGGCCACGCCGCTTCGACCGAATTCGATCAGCCACTGCCCGATCTCACCGATCTCGCCGCGGCGGCTGGACTGCTCGATGTCGCCTACGCCACTCTCGATTCACCGGTTGGCAAGCTGCTCGTCGCCGTCACCGACCGCGGTCTGGTGCGGCTTGCCTACGTCAACGGCGAGGACGAAGCGGCGGTGCTGGAACAGCTCGCCCGAACCGTCTCGCCGCGAGTTCTGGCGGTGCCACGAAAGCTGGATGAGCCCAGACGGGAGCTCGAGGAGTACTTCGCCGGCGGGCGCCGGCGGTTCGAGCTGCCACTCGATTGGCGGCTCACCCGCGGGTTCGGCCGCCGCGTCCTGCAGGCCACCGCACGGATCCCGTTCGGCTCGGTGTCGAGCTACAAGCAGGTTGCGGCCGCGGCGGGCAGCCCCCGAGGATCGCGGGCCGCCGGCAACGCGCTCGGCGCCAATCCACTGCCGATCGTCGTGCCCTGCCACCGGGTCCTGCACAGCGATGGCGCACTCGGCGGCTATACCGGCGGCCTCGAGCGAAAGCGACTCCTGCTGGACGTCGAGGGCGTTCGGAGCTAGCGGCTCCCCCGCCGGATCGTCGTCTCGCCCGGCGCGGACATGCTTAATTGCCCAAATCCCCGTGCACAACTCGCGATTCGGGCAATCCAACACGCATATCCTGTTCCACCGCCCAGATTCGGCGCGGGCGCTGCCGATTTGGGCAGCTGAACAGGTCCGCGCGCCCCAGACGGGCCATCCAGACCACAAAGCCATCGGGTGAGGTTCAGATCCGCCCTGATGTCGCCCCGTCCCCCTCAAACCCGCCTCGATCCGCCCTCAAACCGCCCGCTCCGCCGCAGTTCTCCGTGATCGATCTCACAATAAAAGACATAGCGACCAGTATTCATTCACTCGAACGGCCCAGCGACGCCCCAAGAACGGCGGCATGAGCAAGCGCGAACTCAGACAGTCCCTGCCCCCCGGCCCGAGCACGCCGGCCGCGATCCAGCTGATCGCGACCTGGAAGCGCCCGGCTGCCTCGCTCGAGCGGCTGCGGCAACGGTACGGCTCGCGGATCACGGTGCAGCTGCCGTTCCAGCCCCCGTTCGTGATCCTCTCTGACCCCGCGGACATAAGGGAGCTGTTCACGGCGCCGCCCGATGTCCTTCATCCCGGGGAAGGCTCAAGGGTGCTCGAGCCGCTGATCGGACGCAACTCGGTGATTCTGCTCGACGAGGCCGTGCATCTGGAGCAGCGCAAGCTGCTGCTGCCTGCGTTCCACGGCGAGAAGATGCAGCGACTCGGTGGGCTGATGGCGGAGCTGACCGAGCGCGAGGTCGACTCGTGGCCGCGGGAGCAACCGCTAGCCCTGCACCCCCGCCTGCAGCGGCTGACGCTGGAAATCATTCTGCGCGCCGTGTTCGGCCTCGATCAGGGTCAGCGACTCGACGATCTTCGCGACTCCATGACCGCCGTGCTGGCGTTCACCGAGAGCCCGCTGTCAGTGCTCCCGGCATTGCAGCGGCTGGCGCGCTGGGTACCGTCGCAAAAGCGCTTCCAGCGGATGGTGCAGCGCAGCGACGAGCTGATCTTCGACCTGATCGCAGAGCGCCGAGCGGATCCAGACGGGGAGCGCGACGACGTGCTCTCAATGCTGCTCCAGGCGCGTCACGAACCGGATCACTCGGATGCCGCCCAATCAGGCGAGGCCGGAGGCCGAGCGGGCGGCAGGCCCGAGGGCTCTGCGATGTCGCCACAGGAGATCCGCGACGAGCTGGTGACCGCCCTGGTCGCCGGGCATGAGACGACGGCGTCTCAGCTCGCCTGGGGGTTCGAGCGTCTGGCGCGAGAGCCGCGTGTCGTCGAGCGGTTGGCCGCGGAGATCGACGCGGGCCAGGAGGAGGAGTACCTGACCGCGACGATTCAGGAGATTCAGCGGCTCCGGCCCGTGCTTCCCAACGCAGAGCCACGGCTGGTCAAGCAGCGAGTGAGGATCGGCGGCTTTGAATACCCGCCCGGCGTCGCCCTTCTCGCCAGCGGGTACCTGGTGCACCACGATCCGGCGATCTACCCGGAGCCCCATGCGTTCCGCCCCGAGCGCTTTCTCGAGAACCCTCCGGGCACCTACACATGGATTCCGTTCGGCGGTGGTCGCCGGCGGTGCCTGGGGGCGAGCTTCGCGGTTCAGGAGATGAAGATCGTCGTTCGCACGGTGCTCCGCCGCCACTTGGTCTCGCCGCCGAGCGACCGTCCCGAGCAGACCGCCCGCCGCAGCATCACGTTCAGCCCCAGCGCCGGCGCGACCGTGGTCCTGCACGAGCGCCGGCCGGCGGCGGTCCCCGCCGGCGACGACGCGCTCCTCGCCACCGCCTGAATCGCCTGCAATAACTTCTCGCCACGGCCCAAATTGGCTGCGATGACTCCCAGCCGCGGGCTGAACGTACCCGGACCGGGGTATCTATTCCGGGGTGGATGTTCTCCGTCCGATCCGTGCGTTCGATCGCGTCCAACAGTGCCACCGCTGGCTCGCGATTCCGATGGCGGTGGTCAGGAAGTTCAGCAACGACCAGGCCGGCAACCTCGCCGCGCTGATCGCCTACTACGCGTTCTTCTCGCTGTTCCCGCTGCTGCTCGTGTTCACGACGATCCTCGGCTTCGTGCTCCAGGGAAACCCGGGCGCACAGCATTCGATCGAGAACTCGGTCCTCGGTCAATTCCCGGTGATCGGCAAGCAGATCAAGGTCCATGCGCTCAGCGGTCATGTGCTCGCGCTCGTGATCGGACTGCTCACCGCGCTGTGGGGCGGCCTTGGCGTCACCCAGGCGGCCCAGAACGCGTTTGACCGAGTCTGGGCGGTGCCATTCAAGGACCGGCCCGATTTCCTGCGAGCGCGCCTGCGCGGGCTGGGACTGCTCGCCGTGCTAGGCGTCCTGTTCATCCTCGCGACCGCCGTCTCGGGCGCCGTCACGGGGCTCGGGGGACCGCTCCTGAAGGTCACGGGAATCGTGCTCTCGCTGGCGGTCAACTTCGGCCTTTACTTCGCTGCGTTCCGGTTCATGACCGCCGCGACGATCGGCACCCGCTGCCTGGTCGTCGGGGCCGCGGTCGCCGCGGTGTTCTGGGAGATCCTCGAACTCGCCGGCGGGTACTACATCAACCACGTCTACCGGCACGCGAGCGACACCTACGCGCAGTTTGCGCTGGTGATCGCGCTCCTTGTGTGGCTGCACCTCGGGGCCCAGCTGACGCTGTACGCGGCGGAGATCAACACGGTGGTGACCCGCAGGCTATGGCCGCGCAGCCTGTTCGGCCCTCCCGCGGCACCCGCCGACAAGGAGACCCTGGCTGCGCTGGCGAAGGTCGAGGAACGCCACGACGAGGAGCAGATCAACGTCCAGTTCGAGCGCTAGTTGCTAGTTGGTCCCACCGACTAGACCACGGGCAGGCGGACCCGGTCCCGGTGCGGAGTGCCGCTCGACCGAGGGGAATTTCGGGCTAGAACAGCCGATCCGGGGCCTCTCGCCTGGTCATCGACAGCGGCCAGGAACAGAGGCCGCCCTCGGCCGGGCAGCCGCTGCAGATCCCTCGGTGCGGCTGCTCGGTAACGATGAACTCACGCCGCAGGACTCCGGCCGCAAGCTCGGACAGCTCGCCCTCCAGCCGCGGCGCATCGGACGCCGTGAACGCGGCCACGACAGGATCGCGGGGAGCCTCGAGGAACACGTGCGCCACCTCGACCTCCCTGGCGCCGGCACGGAGCGCGGCAAGCGCGTAGACCAGGCGCTGAGTGGCGTAATGGGTCAGGACCAATTCGCGCGGGTCCGCCCCTTCGAGACGGTCGCTCTTGTAGTCGACGACCAGCATTCGACCGCCGGGCTCGCGCGCCAGCACGTCGAGCGCCCCGCTGATCAGCACCTCGTCGTCCAGCAGGAACCCAAATCGCTCCTCGCGGCGAACGTCGAGCGCCGCTGAGAGCCGCGCGCAGATGTCGCTGTCGATGAACAGGGAGATCAGAGCCGCGATCTGACCCGCGTCCGCGGGGCTCGGGGCCCGCTCGGCGGTTCTCCTGATCTCCGCCGCCGTAGGCGCCACCGGCCGACGGAAGTCGAGCTTCTCGAGCAGGGCGTGGACGAGAATCCCCCGTTCCAGCGCGGTGAGGCGCCCCGTCTCGGCGACGGCCTCGTGGTCGCCCGACCCGTCCGCGCCGGACGCCCCGGTCGGCTCGGGCACGGGCGGCACCCCCAGCACGCGCTCGATATAGAACCGATAGCCGCAGCGCGCATACTCGCCGAGCCCGGAGTAGCTGAGGCCCCTGACGGGCGCCCCCGGCGACACGGGCGCCCCAACCGACCCGACCGACCCGGGCCCCCCCGGCGATACGGGCCCAACCGACCCGACCGACCCGGGCCGCCCCGGCGACACGGGCGCCCCAGATGACCCGACTGCCCCGACCGACCCCACCGCCCCAAGCGTCTCCCCACGTGGACGACCCTGTTCTTCTATGGGCAGAACCGGGTCGTCCACGTACCGCGCCTCCACGCCGCCATCGATGATCGCCGGCGCGATCCAGCCCATCGGCGAGCGTTCCCGTTCCCAATCATCGAGTTTCGCGGCGCCGCTCAGGATCAGCCGCTCGCGGGCCCGGGTCATCGCCACGTAGAACAGCCGGCGCTCCTCGCGCTCCTGGGCGGCGTTCTGCTCGTCCCCCAATCCGCGGTAGTCCAGGACGGGCAGCGCTTTGCCGGTTCCGGGCTCGCTGAGGCGCAGCCCGAAGCGCCCGTCGCGACCGAGCCGCAGCAGCTCGGCCCCCCATCTCGGTCCCCGTCCAAGGTCGGCGACGCAGACGATCTCGAACTCGAGCCCCTTGGCGCGGTGAATCGTCATCAGGCGGACGGCCTCGAGCGCCTCGCCTTCGACCGGAGCCTCGCTTTCGCGCGCGTCGCCGAACCCCGCCCATCCGGCCTCACGGCCCCGCACGAGCTCGAGGAACCCGCGCAAATCAGGTCCACGGACGGCCTCGAACTCCCGCCCCAGCCGCATCAGCTTGCGCACGTTCGCCAGGCGACGGCGTCCCCCCGGCATCGCCAGCATCGCCAGGTCGTAGCCGGTCCGCTCGAGCATACGCTCGATCAGTTCCTCGATCCCCAGCCGCGCTGCCGCCCCGCGCTCCTCGCCAAACCAGCGAGCAAAATCGACGAGTCGAAAACGATCGTCCGAGGCGAGCGAATCGAAGGCGTCCCCAGGCTCGCGCAGCACCCACCATGGGTCCCTATCCCCCGCCCGGGCCGCGGCTGCGAGCACGACCAGCGCGTCGAACGAGACGCCGACCAGTGGCGAAGCCAGGACCGTGTAGAGCTGCTGCTCGTCGCGTGGGTTGGCGAGCGCCCGCAGGTAGGCGACGACGTCGATCACCTGCGGATGGGCCCAGTAGCCGCGTCCCCCGATCACATAGGTGGGGATCCCATGCTCTTCGAGCGCCCGCTCATAGGCACGCAGGTCGGTCGTTGCCCGGCTCAGGAGGACAACGTCGTGCGGAGAGGTCCCCGCCGCGATCAGCTCCTGCACTCGCCGTGCCAGCGCGCGGGCCTCGGCCGTCCGCCATGGCGAGGCCAACCCCTCCACGGCGTAGTCACCCGCCTTGTCGGCGATCAGCAGCTCGACCCGCGGCTCGCCGGCCGGTGGATCCGCCCGCCCAACCACCAGCGGCATGAACCGCTCCCCGAACACTCCGGCGAACGCGCCATTGATCACCTCGAGGATCTCGCGCCGCGAGCGGAAGTTCGTCTGCAATGTCGCGCGCTCGCCGTCGCGTGCCCGCTGCTCACCGAGTGCCTCGAACAGCTCGACGTCGGCGTGCCGGAACCCGTAGATCGACTGCTGAGCGTCGCCGACCGTGAACAGGTTCCCGCGCGCGACATGCTCGATCAACTCGAGCTGGACCCGATTGGTGTCCTGCAGCTCGTCGACCATCACATGTGCGAACCGACGGCGATAGCGCTCCCGCAGCTCGGCTTGGCCGGCGAGCAGGTCGCGCGTCATCAGCTCGAGGTCCTCGAAGTCCAATGCCGAGCGCGCGCGTTTGTGCCGGGCGTAGCGAGCGCCGAAGCCCCGGAGCAGCCGATCGAGCCCCCGGTGCACGCCGACGGCGTCGCGGTGCTCGCACGCCAGCCGGAACACGGCCAGCGCCTCCCTGTAGGAGCTGCACGCCGGCGTACAGAGCGCGGCCCCGTTGCCGCCGGGCAGCCTGAGGCGGTCGAGCTCGTCCAGCGCCGGCTCGGGGACGATCAGCACGTTCTGGCAGCGAGCGAGTCGCTCGAGCGCGTCGAGCACGCGGACGCTTGGCTCGGTAAGCTCGCCGAGCTCACGCAGAACCACTTCGGCCGCGCGCAGCAGCTCGGCTCGCGCCGTCTCGAGGTCGGGAGCCGAGGGCAGCGCAGGCAGCTCCGGGTTGCTGGCGCCGCGCGAACGCAGCTCCCCGTACGTACGCTGGATCGCGTCGCGCAGCGCTCCCGTGGTGTAGGAGGCGATCAGGTCGATCCCGCCGCGACCCTCGCTCGCCAGCTCCTCGAGAGCATCGTCGAAGGCACCGTCGGCGAGCCGCTGGGCTTCCGGCTGGTCGAGCACGATGAAGCGTGGATCGAGTCCGGCGGCCAGCGCGTGTGCCCGAAGCACGCGCGCGCAGAAGCCATGGATCGTCGAGATGAACGCTGCCTCGGTCGCCCGCGCGGCGTCGTCAGCTCCAACTGTGCGCAGACGGTGGCGGATGCGGTCGCGCAGTTCCGCGGCTGCCTTGTCGGTGAACGTGATCGTGAGGATCGCCCCGACATCGACGCCGTCCTCGAGGACGGCCCGCACGAACCGCTCCACGAGCACCGATGTCTTCCCGCTCCCCGCCCCCGCATCGAGGAGCAGATTGCCCGCGCGCGACTCGATCGCCAGCGTTTGCTCGTCGGTCCAGTGGACGGCCCCGTGGGCTGAGCTGAGCGCGCTCATTGACTGCGGCAGATCCCCGGATAGCGACAGCCGTCACGCGAGCACGTCTGCGGGCAGGGCCTGAGCGTACCGCTGCGCAGCTCCGCGGCCAGTGCCACGGCTCGAGTCACGGCATCGGCCAGCACCTCCTCCAGCTCCTCGGCGGACCGTGCATCGTTGCCGAGGACGCTGTCGGGGACCGGAGCGCCCTCCAGGAAAACGCCTCGCGGCCTCAGGTCCCCGCCTCCGAGCGGCTGATACAGGCCGGCGACCGGCACCAGCCCGAGCAGGTCGCGGACGGCGACCATGTACAGCGCGACCTGCAGCTGGCGATCCTCCCGCCAACGCGCCCCCGCGTACTCGGGGCGGGTGCTGCCGGTCTTGTAATCCCGCACGATCGCCTCGCCGCTCCCGCCGGGGTCGACGTCCAGCCGATCGATCACCCCGCGCAACAGGACCGGCTCGGAACCGTCACCCGGCGTCACCGCGGGTAGCGATTCCCCGAGCGTCACCGCGGGCAGCGAGTCCGCCAGCGTCACCGCCGGCAGCGACTCCGGCTCCTCCGCGAACCCGAACCGGAGCTCGAGCCCGCGGGGCTCCCACCCGCACCCGTCCGCCGCCTCGTGCACGAGATAGCGGCGGATATCGGCCTCGATCGCCTTCAGCGCCGCCGCCCGCAGCGGCTCCGGCCGTCCCGGCGCAATCGGCGCGGGACGCTGTTCGATCAGCTCGTCGAGCAGCGCCAACGCCCGCGGCAGCGTCTCGGCGGTGAGCGGGGCGCCGAGGCGCCGTAGCAGCTCCTCGAGCAGGTCATGGATGTAGCTGCCGCGGGCGAGCGGATCGGGGGCCGGCTCGAACCGGGCCGGCGCGAGCTCCCGCTCGACCAGCCATTTGACCGGGCAATCGGCGTACAGCTCGAGTGCGCCCGCGGACACGAGCTCGCGGTGGCGCACGTGGCCGAGCGCCGCCGCACTCAACGTCTGCGTGCGGACGGGCGGCTCGCCGAACTGCGGAGCCGCTGCCGCCGCCTCGGCGCGGGCGAGCTCGCACGCGGTGGGCGCCGCGTCCGGCGCCCATATCACGTCCGACAGCAGCCGCCGCCGCCGACGCTCGGTCCAGTCGCCGACGAGTAGGTCCGCGACATCCCTGAGGAACGGCGAGGGCAGCTCCAGGTTGCCCTCCTCGTCCGAGCTGCGGTAGCTCAGGACGAGCTGCTCGGTCGCTCGCGACACGCAGCTGTAGAACAGGTAGCGCTCGCGTTCGAGCGAGTCTTCGCTCGGGCGGAGTGGAAGGCCGGAGGCGGCGGCGATCTCCCATCGGCGCTCGTCCCCGAGGAACGGCTCGGGCGCGCCGAGCCGCGGAAACCGACCCTCCTGCAGGCCGCAGACGAACACGGCCCGGAATCGCCTGGCCCTGATTCCCAGCGGGTCGGCGAGCAGCACCGCGCCGGGACGGGTCTCCGGGCCGTGCCGCACCTCCAGTTCCTCCATCAGCTCGATCAGCTCGGTGCCGGAAGGCCGCTCGCCCGGCTCGCCCAGCTCGCCCAGCTGGCCCAGCTCGCCCAGGTCGCTGAGGTCCTCGAGCGCCCGCAGCAGCGTCGCGAGCGCTCGGGCATCCAGCTCCTCGTCCGAGCCGAGCTGCGGCGCGGAGCCTCGATGCGGAGCAGCGAACAGCCTGCGGGCCTGATGCGCCAGCTCGCCACCCGGAACCAGCGCCGTCCGCAGAACATCGACTTCGGCGAGCGTCCACCCCAGCCGCTCCCGAGCCTGCTCGACGGTCCTGACTACGGCGCGGCGAACGTCGAGCTCGAGCCGATCGACGAGCTCGGGCTGGATGAGCATGCCCGGCGAGCGCAGATAGGTGAGCAGCGCCTCGGCCGGCGCGTCCACCAGCCACGCGCAGCGAGCGAGCGCCACGAGACCCCGCCCGAGGGGGGTGTGAGAGAACGGGAGCCGACGCTGAGTCGTGAGCGCCACCCCGTACCGGGCGAAGACTCGCTCGAATAGCGGCGCAGTATCGGGCAGGGAACGACAGACGAGGACGATCTGCTCGGCGGGCACGCCCGAGCCCAGCAGCGAGAGCACCTCGGCGGCCACCAGCTCCGCCTCGGCGCGCTCGCCACCCGCCTCCAGCAGGCGAACCGCATCGCCGGGATCGAGTCGCTCCGATCCCGCCTCGAACAGTGAACGCTCGAGGTGATGAAGGACAACGCGCGAGCCGGATTTGTAGTGCTGATCGAGCGCGGGCAGCTCCAGCACTCGCTGGGCCAGCGGCCGGAGCTCCTCCACCGCCTGCGCCCGGGCGGCGAACGCGACCCGGCCGGGCTCATAGTTGAGCGACACGGTCACCTCGGTGCCGACGATCCGGCACAACGTCTCGACCGCGTCCCGCTCGAGCGCCGTCAGCTCGTCGAACCCGTAGAAGAAGACCGGGTCGCTCCCCCAGCGGCCGGGCGCCGCCCGCAGCGCGTCGAGCGCGGACCAGGTGAAAAGATCGGCATCGACGCGCCCGAGCCGATCCAGCGCCCGAGTGTAGGCGCGATAGAGCGAGGCAAGATCATCGGCATAAGGGCGCCGGCGCCGATCGCCACTGGCCCAAGCCTGCAGCGCGCCTGCGAACCGCTCGGGCGTGACCAGCGAGCGCTCGAGCTCGGAGATCAGGTTGCCCGCGGCGGCGGCAAAGCCCGCCGAGGCCGCCGATTCGCCGAGGACCTCGAACCGGACCTCCGCCATGACCCCCCTCAGAACTCGCTCGCGCTGGAACGCCGTCAACCGGCGCCGGGAGTAGCCGGCACGGCGCCCGATCTCGACAGCCAGCCCGGAGAACGTCATGACCGAGCCGAGGACATCGCCGCGAGCCGCCGCTTCGCGGCCGTAGTACTGAGCGTCGGCCGTAGTCGGCACCACGAGCAGTGCGCCGCGATGAGTGGCCGCGCCATAGGCGCCGAGGACCTCCCCCGCCTTCGCGGAGTTGGCGGGGCCGAGTACGAGCGTGAGCGGCATCGCAGCACATGGTGCCGCTAGGTGCTGACGTGAAGCGCTCGGCGCATCTGCGCCGGCGGATCAGCCAGCAGCTGTGGGCCCAGCGGCGGTGGTGCCGGTCTGAGCTCGGCCGAAATCCCGGGACTACGCCGCCGCGGCGGGAGCCCGCTCGGTCCCGCCGGCCTCGGCGTCCTCCGCCTCCGGCGGCTTCGCCCCTTCCTTGGCCCACGGCTCGTCGAACTCGACGCGCCACTTGCCCTCCTCGGTCTGCTGGAGTTCAAGCCTGGCACGGAAGCTCTTGCCGGAGCGGCCCTTGAATCCGGTCACGGGCTTCTCGGTCCGGCCGGCCTTGATCAGCTCACGCGCGACGGCGACCGGGAGCTGCTTGCCGGCCTTCGACTTCCAGATCACGAATCCGCACCCGGGATCCTCTCGAGCCCAGCACGAATAGCCTTTGCGGTTCTCCACGATGTCGCGGCCGCAGACCGGGCACGGGCCGAGCTTGGCCCGCGGTATCCGTACGTCCTTGAGCTTCGTGTCGAGCTCGGAGACCGTGCTCTCGGTGAACTTGACGATGTCGCCCATGAACGCCTCGCGCGAGTCAGATCCAGTCTCGATGTTCGCCAACCGGTGCTCCCAGTCGCCGGTGAGACCGGGCGAGGTCAGTGGGTGCTCGCCGAGCAGGCGGATCACGTTCAGTCCCTTTTCGGTCACCACCAGCGCCCGGCCGTCGCGTTCGATGTAGCCCACCTGGATCAGCCGCTCGATGATTGCCGCGCGCGTGGCCGGCGTCCCGATCCCGGAGTCCTTCATCGCCTCGCGCAGCTCCTCCTCGTCGACGAGCTTTCCGGCCGTCTCCATCGCGGCCAGCAGCGAGCCTTCGGTGTAACGCCGCGGCGGCTTGGTCTCCTTCTCCTCGGAGGCGATCTCCTTGACCTCGACTGCCTCTCCCTCCTCGAGCTTGGGCAGCTGCTGCTCGCGCCCTTCGTCCTCGTCCGAGCGCGCGCCGGGATCGCCGTCGGCCGCCTCCCCGTAGACCGCTCGCCATCCCGGCACCAGCATCACCTTGCCGCGGGTCCGGAACACGTGCGCGGCAACGGTCGTCTCCACGCGCGTGTTCTCGAACACCGCGTCGGGATGGAGGATCGCCAGGAACCGTTTCACCACCAGGTCATAGATCCGCCGGTCATCCTGGCTCATGTTCTCGACCGAGTGGCGCTCGGCGCGCGTGGGGATGATCGCGTGGTGATCGCTGACCTTCTCGTCGTTGACGACGCGTCCCAGCGGCAGCACGTCGAGGCCGAGCACGTAGCGCGACGCCTCGGCATACTCCGGCTGGCCGCCGACCAGCCTCGCGATCGGCTTGATCTCGGGGATCATGTCGCGCGTCAGGAAGCGGGAGTTGGTGCGCGGATAGGTCAGCGCCTTGTGCTCCTCGTACAGCCGCTGGGCGGCGGCCAGCGTTCGCCGGGCGGAGAACCCGAAGCGGGAGTTCCCGTCGCGCTGCAGGGAGGTGAGGTCGTAGAGCAGCGGCGCGCGCTCCTTGCGCTGTGACTTCTCGAGTTTGGTGATCTCGCCCGGCTCGCCCTGACAGTCCTCGACCACAGCCCGCGCCGCATCGGCGCTCGCCACACGCGGTTTGGCACCGTCGTGATAGCGCCCCTCATACGGGCGCGGGGCGTCCTGGACCGTGTCGAACTGCGCGTCCACGACCCAGTACGGCTCGGGCTTGAAGTCCCGGATCTCCTGCTCTCGGCGCGCGAGGATCGCCAGCGTCGGCGTCTGCACGCGCCCCAGCGAGACCGCGCCGTCGAACGACGAGCGCAAGCGAATGGTGGCCGCACGGGTGGCGTTCATGCCCACGATCCAGTCCGCCTCCGAGCGCGACCGCGCGGCCGCCTCGAGCGAGGCCAGCTCCACCCCGGGTCGCAGTTGCGCGAACGCGTCCCTGATCGCGTCGGTCGTCATCGAGTTCAGCCACAGCCGCTGGACAGGTTTCTTCGACCCCGCCTTCTCGTACAGGTAGGCGAAGATCAGCTCGCCCTCGCGCCCCGCGTCGCACGCGTTCACGACTGAGTCGAGGTCGTCGCGAGCGAGCAGCCGCTTGACCACGTTCATCTGCTTCTTCGAGCGCTCATCGCGAACGACGAGCTTGAAGCGCTCGGGGACGATCGGGAGATCGGCCATCCGCCATTTCTTGAAGCGATCGTCGTATTCGTCGGGGTCGGCGAGCGCCACCAGGTGACCGACGGCCCAGCTGACGATGTGCTCCGGCCCCTCGAGATACCCCTCGTGCTTGGTGAACGCGCCCGGCAGCACGCGCGCGAGGTCGCGTCCGACGGAGGGCTTCTCGGCTATGACGAGCGTCTTGGACACAAGTCCGCCGAGGGTAGCGCCCGGTGCAAGTGGCGCCGCGCCCTCAAGCGGCTTGCAGCTGTGCCAGCCGCCACGCCGCCTTCGCCAATACCAGCGTGCCAGCCGTCCGCTCGGCCGCCTCGATCAGCTCCGCTGCCCGGCGAGAAGGACCGAGTGCACGTGCGTAGTCGATCTGCGTGTGCGCCAGGCACACAGGAGCCTTCAGCGCCGCGTTGGCCACCAGCGCCCGCTCGAAGTGTTGGCGTGCCTCCTCCTTGCGTCCCGTCACCGCGGCCAGCCGGCCCAGGTAGCGGGCGGCCGACCCCAAGCAGACGACGGCGAGGCCGATCACGACGTTGACGTCGCGGTAGGGGAGCAGCAGCTCGTACAGCTGCGCTGCCCGCGCGCTGTCCTCGAGGTCGGCGCACGTGTCGGCCAGCAGCGTGATCGCGATCAACCAGTCTCCGTCCTGGGGAATGTCGTTGAAGCCCTGGGCGGCCACCGCATCGATCTCGTGTCGCGCCTCGCCCTCCCGGCCGGTGTCGCACAGCAGCGCGGCGAGTGCCGCTCGCCACGCGGGGCGGTGTGGATTGGACTGCACCATTTCCCTCGCGGGCTGCTCGAGCTCGACCATGCGCCGCTGCTCCTGCCGGATTGCCAGCAGCTGGACCGCGTAGTACTGCGGGGCGGTCACGGTGTCCGCGTGCGAGCCGATGGCCAGCGCCTCGCCGGCCAGCCGGTCCGCCTCTTCCATGCGGCCGTCGAGCAACGCGCGCATCGCCCGCCAGACGGCCGCGTTCCACAGGTACAGGGGCTGGCGCAACCGCTCGGCACCGGCGCTGAATGCTTCGATCTGGGCGTCGACCGCACCCCAATAGCCGTGTTCGAGCAGATCCACGACCAGCCACGCGTGACCTTGCAACTCGAGCTCGAGGTCACCTGCCTCGCGGGCCAGCGTCAACAGCTCGGTCGAGTCGGACAGCCGTTGCTCGAGGTACGCAGGCCCCCAGAACGCGCGGCGCCGGGCCGCGGCGGCCAGGGCGCGCGGCTCGGCCAATCCCAGCTCCTCGGCGAGCGCGGTCGCCTCCGCTGCGAGCGAGCGCATCTCCGCCCTCCTCGGCGAGTAGTAGAGCGCGCCGCACAGCCTTGACAGCAGGCGCACGCGCACGGCGGTGTCGTCGCGGGCGATCAGATCGAGCGCCTGTTCGAGGAGCCCGATCAGCTCCTCGTCGATCACGCCAGGGGGCTGGATGTAGCGTCGCGAGGCGCCGATCGCCGCCCGCGCGAGGCGGTTGCTGTCCCCCAGCCGAGCCGCCAGCGCGGCGGCTTCCCGGAAGGCCTCCCACGCCAGCGGTCGTTCGCCGGCCCGGATCCGCGCTTCGCCGAGGGCCAGCAGCAGCTCGCAGCGCCGGGTTGCCCCTTCGGGAGAGAACCGCTCCTGGACCTCCAGCGCTTGCGCGTAGTGACCCGCCGCCTCCTCGTGGGCGAGCATCTCGGTGGCCTGCTCGCCGGCCCGGCAGGCGTACTCAATCGCCTTCTCGGCGTCCTGGGGACCGGCGGCGCGGGTGAAGTGCAGCGCCAGCGCAGTCAGGTTGCGCTCGGCCCCCTGGTCCTCCAGCGCCTCACCCACACGGCGGTGGATCCTCGCGCGTCGCGGCGCTGACATTCCTTCGTAGAGGGTCTCCCGGATCAGTGCGTGCGAGAAGCTGTAGTAGCCGCGTCGAAACGGGGATTCGACGACCAACCCCGCCGCCAGGGCCTGGTCGAGCGCGTTCAAGAAGTCCTCCTCGTCCAGCGAGACCACCCGCTCGAGCAGGGCCTCGTCCACGTCCCGGCCGATGACCGCGGCGACGCGGAGCCATTCGATTGCGTTGGCGTCGAGTCGATCCAGTCGCCGCGCGAGCACATCCTTGACGCCCTCAGGCAGTCCGAACCGCTGGAGCTCGTGGGCGCTGGCGAGATCCGCCCGCACCCCCGCCTCGGCGAGGTGGCGGACGATCTCCTCGACGAAGAACGGGTTGCCCTCGGTCTCGGCGTACAGGGCGCGCGAGAAAGATCGCGACGGCATCATGCCCGTGCTCACGTGTACCAGCTCGGCGGTCTCGTGCTCGGCCAAACCGCCGATGTCGAGCTGGGTGACGAGCCGCTCGCGACGCAGCTCTGCGAGCGCATCCCCGAACCCCTCGATCGTGGCCTCGGTCGCCCGGTAGGCCCCGAGGATGAGGAGCCGCTCCGGGTGCGGTGCTCGGGCGAGGTGACGGAGCAGCAGGAGGGTCGGTCGGTCTGCCCACTGGAGGTCGTCGAGCACAAGCATCACCGGGGCGTGTACGGACATCTCGTCGAGCAGTCCGACGACCGCCTCGAACAACCGGTAGCGCTCGGTCTCAGGCTCGGCCGACACGGGTAGCGGCAGGTCGGGGGCGCGGCGGCGCAGCTCGGGGATCAGCCGACCGAGCTCGGCTCCGTATTCGCGAGCCGTCGCGCGCAGCTGTGAGAATGGAACGTTCAGGACGTAGTGGCGCAGTGCCTCGAGGAACGGCTGATAGGGCACGATCGCCTCCTCGGGCGAGCGACCGGCTAGCACGAACGCCCCGGCGGCATACGCGGCGCGTGCGATCTCTGCCACCAGTCGGGTCTTGCCGATTCCCGGGTCTCCGGCCAGCAGCACGACCTTGCCGGCGCCGGCTTGACGGATCCCTTGCCGCCCTCGCGCCGCTGACCACAGCCGCCCCAGCTCCTCGAGCTCGCGCTTGCGCCCGACCAGCGGCGCCGCGGCGCCGATGACCAGCTCCCCGGGAAGCTCGATCGGCACCGGGCCGCGGTGAGGAGCATCTTCATCGCTGCGGCGGCGGTTCTGGGGGCGTAGCAGGCGCTCATAGACGACCATCGCGTCAGGCGAGGGGGAGGTCCCGAGCTCATCCCGGAGCAGCGTGCGCAAGCTGTCGAACACCCGCAACGCCTCGGCGATGTTCCCTTCCGCCTCGAGCGAGTCCATCAGCAGGACGTAGCCCGACTCCCGATACGGCTCGGCGTCGATCAGGCTCCGCGCCGCGCGCTCGGCAGAGGCGAGCTGGGCGCCGCCCAGCATCAGGCCGGAGCGGCCGACAATCTCGAGCGCCTGCAGTCTCACATCCTCGAGCTCGCGGCGGCGGGGTTCCAGCCACAGGGCCTGCGCGCCGGGCAGGAGTCTGCGTCCGGCGATGTTCAGGGGGACCTGGGCCAGCGCCCAGGAGCCACGGGCGTCGGCCGCGGCGAGCGCCTGCTGGGCGCGCTCGACCTCGATCGAGGCAGCTTCCAGGTCGATCCACACCGGCGCCGGCAGGTTCAGGATCAGCTCATCGCGCCCGGCCAGCGCCTCCGCGCCGAGTGCGGAGCGCAGCCTCGAGAGCAGCGTGCGCAGCGCCGCGTCTTGAGAGACGGGGGCGCGGTCGGGCCACAGCGCTCCGATCAGCTCTTCGCGCCCGACGTGCCTGGCGCGGTTGAGCAGCAGGTAGGAGAGCAGCAGCGGCACCTGTTTGCCGCGCAGACCATCGGCCAGCTGCGCGCCGTCGATCTCCACGGACAGCCGTCCGCACAGCTGGATTCGCGTTCTCTCCTTAGCGGGTGCTGCGACCGGCAACGATCTGGAAACGTATCGACAACGGGCACGCAGCATGCTGCCGACCGTGCAGACCGGGGTCACAGACGCATATGTGCTCGGCGGGGCGCAAACTGAGGAACAGAGTCAACCGAACGGCAGCCCAATGACCGCGCGCAAGAACGGTCACCGAAGGGTCGCCTATTGCGAGTGCGGGGTGCGGCTCGCGGGGCAATCCCAGGAGGAGCTGTTCGAAGCGACTCAGCGACACCTCGCGCACCATCATCCACAGCTCCTGGGGGCGCTGGGGCTGGAGTTGGTGCATCAGATGGCCGAGGACGTTGGGGGGTGACGCCTAAGGGCGCCCGGGGGCGCTAGCGGCCTACGGGCGGGCGATGTGCAGACCATCGCCCGCCCTTTGGCTTCTAAGGGGCGGGTGTTTTGATTTAAGGGGGGTGGTTTGGCGGCCGCTCACCCGGCGCATTGCCCAGTTCCGACGCTGTGACCGTGCGCCAGCGCCGCGGAGAGCTGCGCGCGAACCAGCGCGTTGGGTACCGCGAACCCCCCGGGGCGCCGGTCTGCGGCGCCGGTGATCGCGGCGAACACGGTGGCGGCGACCTGGCCGTTTGGCTCGACCACCGGGCCGCCCGAGTTTCCGGGCCGGACGAGCCCGCGCAACGAGGTGATGCTCCTGACGATCGGCCCGTTGCCGTAGGCGTCCTCGGTGTTGACCATCTGGGTGCTGCCGATGCGCCCCGGCTCGGCGTCGAAGGGGCCGTCCAACGGGAACCCGAGGATCGCCGCCGACGTGCCCGACGCCGGGTTTGATGCCAGCGTCAGCGGCCGGGCCGACAGCCCCGAGACGCGAAGGACCGCGATGTCGTCATGCGGATCGAACGCGATCGCGTGGGCGGCAAGATTGGGGGGATGGCCGTCGAGCTGCACCGTCGTGTCGCTCTCCCCGGCGACCACGTGCGCGTTGGTCACCACCACGCCCGGCGCGGCCACCCAGCCGCTGCCCTCGATCCCCAGGCCACACGCGGTTCCGATGATTCGGACCACGCTGTCCTTCGCCGCCGCCACGCCGCTGCTCCTGAGGACCGCCGCGTTGGGCCGCGGCACGTCGGCTACCGGCCCGCGGACCGAAGGCAGCGGATCGAACCGAGCGAGCGCGTGCAGGAGCCCGCTCGAGGGCGGCAGCAGCTGGTTCAGCTCGCTCAAGATCGCCGACTGCTGAATGTCCTTGCGCAACGGCGTCGAGTTCGAGGCGTCGAGCGCGACGGCGCCGACGATCCATGCGATGCCCAGCCCCACGCACGCAGTCAGCGCCGCGCCGAGCACGCCGTCGACCGCGCGCAGCCCGGGCAGCCGCAGGGCGGATCGGGCGTGGACGCCCACCCCCTCGAAGCCGCTGGCGAGCATCCCGCCGGCCAGCAGCGCGCCGAGGAGCCCGAACAGCGGCGCGTACTGGGAGTGTGAACCGCCAGGAAGGATCAAGGGACCGACGCGCGTGCCGATGAACGCGCCGACCGCGAATCCGAGCAGTGACAGCCCGCCGACGATGAAGCCCTGCACATAGCCGTAGACGGCAAGCAGCGCCGTGAAGGCGACGATCAGCCAGTCGATACCGGTCACCGAAGTGGAGATTAGCCACGCATCGGTGCTGGACTTGCCGCTTGTCCTCCATCGATTCAGGTGATACCCGACCCATCTTCTACCGTTCAGCCTTGAGGTGGCACACGCAGGCGCAATCGTCGTGGGCAGCGGATCGAGCTCCGGACGATTCAGAAGGCGCCGGCGGCTGCTGACGCGCGCGGCTCCGCTCCTCGCGATCGCCATCGGGGCGTTCGCCGTGGGGGTTGTCGTCGCCAGCGGTCCAGGCCGCGCCGAGCGCCACCTGGTCTCGGAGTACGTGAGCGCCTGGACGCGCCGCGACTACCCGCGCATGTACGCCCTGCTGAGTGAAACTTCCCGCCGGCGCATCACGGAATCGGGGTTCGCCGCCGCCTATCGGAAAGCCGCGGCGATCGCGACGCTCAACTCGGTCGCTTGGAGCCACATCGGAGCACGGCTCGACGACGTGATCCCGGTCCGGATGCGGGCGCAAACGCGGCTGTTCGGAGTCCTGCACGAGACCCTCGACGTGCCGCTCGCCGGCAGCGGCTCTGGCGCGTCGATCCGCTTCTCCGGGATGCTCCTGTTTCCCGGCCTGCACCGCGGAGAGAAACTGACCCGGCGGACCGTGCTCCCGCCGCGGGCGACGCTGCTCGCCAGCGACGGCACACCGCTCGCCGCGGGTCCCGACCGAAGCTCCCCGATTCCCGATGTGGCCGCGCAGATCGTCGGCGTGCTCGGCCCGATTCCGTCCGATGAGAGGGCTCATTACGCCGCGGCGGGCTACCCCCCGACGGCCAGGGTCGGGATCGATGGACTCGAGCACATCTTTCAAGGGCAGCTCGCCGGCACGCCCGGGGGAACGCTGCTGGCGGGGGCTCGGGTCCTGTCGCGCGCGCGGCCGATCGCCGGACGCACGGTGACCACGACGATCAACCCGGCGATCGAGCGTGCCGCGATCGCGGCGGAGGCGGGACGGTTCGCCGGAATCGTTGCGATGGAGCCCCGCACCGGCGGTCTGCTGGCGCTGAGCGGGGTGGCCTTCTCGGCGGTCCAGCCGCCCGGCTCAACGATGAAGATCATCACCTCGACGGCTGCGCTCCAGGCCGGGATCGTCAAGCTGGACGATTCATTCCCGATCCAGACCGGCGCGACGATCGCCGGCTTCACGCTCCAGAACGCCAACGGCGAGGCCTGCGGCGGGACCTTCCTGAACGCATTCGCGGTCTCGTGCAACTCGGTGTTCGCGCCGCTGGGCGCGAAGCTGGGGGGGCAGCGGCTTGTCGCCACCGCCGAGCGTTTTGGCTTCAACCAGCCGGTGCCGATCGCGGGCGCCGCGGAGAGCACGATCCCGTCGGCCGCCACGATCGGCGACGCGCTCGCAGTCGGCTCATCGGCGATCGGCCAGGGAAAGGTCCAGGCCAGCGCACTGGAGATGACCGACGTCGCGGCGACGATGGCGATGGGTGGCCGGCGACCGATCCCGACCCTGTTGGCGGACCAGCGCCCCCACTTCGTGCGCGTCACCAGCCGGCACGTGGCGCACCTGGTGCAGGAGATGATGATCGCGGTCGTTCAGTTCGGCACCGGTACCAGCGCCCAGATCCCCGGCGTGACGGTCGCCGGCAAGACCGGGACCGCGGAGCTTCGCGACACGGCCTCCCCCACCAACCCGAACGCGAACTCGCCGAACAACACCGACGCCTGGTTCGTCGGCTACGCGCCGGTCGGCCACCCGAAGATTGTCGTCGGGGCGCTGTTCCCCGAGCAGGGGGCGGGCGGTGCGACGGCGGCGCCGGCGGTCCACGACGTGCTGCTCGCCGCGCTCGCGGCCAGGCTCTGATTGCCGGCGCGGGGGCGAGCAGCCCTCAGCGCCGGTACACGGCGCCGACCACGTCCGGCGCAAGTGTGCCCTGCGACCAGGCCGCGAGCGCCGTGTTGGCAGGGCCGAACGTCAGCGCAAGATTGGCGGCGTAGTTGGTCGCCGAGACGAGGTCGGGGGCGGAGAAGCGAGTGGCGCGCGGCTGCAGGCCCCGCGCCAGCACGTGACCGCGATCGATCCAGCCCACCAGCGCTGCGCCGCCAGCGGACACCGCCACCGCGGGCGCCTCCGCAGCGTCGATCGAGCCGAGCTGCTGGGGACGGCCGAACGACCTTCCGGCGGATCGGACCGCGGCTCGGGTCGAGCAGGTCGCGCTCCAGGTACACGTCTTCCAGCCGAGCACCTGGTCCCCGTGAGCATCGCCAGCGAACGTGAGGTCCGAGGCGATCGTGCCCGCAATCGGAAATGCAGTGATCCGCCGCGGGTGAGCCAGATCGACCTCGGCGACCTCCGAGTGGTAGTTGCCGCGGCCGTCATACCAGCTCTCGATCCATGCCACTGTCGCCCCCGCCGGTCCCGGCGCGATCGCCATCTCATCGATGCCGTCGCTCGGTCCCACGGTGATCGCAGCGTGTGCGCGCAGCGGCGCACGGGTCGAGCTTCCGGTGGCGATGAACACGCTCCGGGGTCCAGTCGCGCTCGAGTTACCGCCCACCCATGCCACCGCCGTCTGGCCCTTCGGCAGCCCGATGGCCGCGAGCGTCTCGGGCTGCGATCGCGCGCCGGCCAGCAGACGGGCGGGGCCCCACCGACCCGCGCCACTCGATTGCGAGATCCACACGCCGCGCTCGGACGCGATCGCCGCGAGTGTCCGCCGCCCCAGCACCACGAGCTCCCCCACGGTCGCTCCGACCAGACCGCCGACGAGCCGGTGCTGGGGCCCGAACCGCGCGCCGGAACTCATGCCGAGCACCTCGGCCGCGCTGCAGCAGGCCTGTCCCGCTGGGCTGTCGCCGGCCAGCAATTCCAGCGTGCGACCGGCCCACGCGAGCCCGAGCACCTGTTGTGCGCCAGGTATCCGGCTTGGCGCCGAGAGGCTGCCGGATGCGCTGCGCAGAGACGCGAAGGCAGTGGCCCCAGCGGGGCTGTCCTGATCCTGGATGGCAAATCCGATCCCTGCCAGGCCGGCGGGCGAGAATGCGACTTGCGGCCCCGCGATGTCCAGCATCACCGGGGGTGCAAGCCTGACCGGGCGGCTCCAAGCGGCCCGCGCGGGTCCGGCCGATGCTGCGCTCAGCGCGGTGAGAAGAACCGCTACAGCCGCGGGCCTCGCCAGACCACGCCGTCGCGACGGGCGACCCACCGCCCAACCAGGAAGCCGGCCACCAGCCCGACCAGCACCCCCACGACGATGATCGTCGTGTTGGCGCCGGCCGGTCGCGTGTAGCCGACGACGACGATCGGGATCGCGACGGCCGCGAATACTCCAAGTCCGGTCGAGAGCGGGTCGAAGCGCATGCTCGGGGGTGTTGATGGCCCGCGCGGAGGCGGGTCGCTGTCTCGCCACCGTTCGTCGTCCGTCACAGGTCCAACGAGACCGTGGACGGCTTCGTCTGGCCGGCGGCGTAGATCTGCAACGTCAGCGGGCGGTTCGAGTAGACCGTCTCGTTCAGCTTGAACAGCACCAGCCCGCCCTGGGAAGGCACGTAGAAGCTCGCGGTACTCGGGGTCGGCTCTGTGCCGCTGGGGGCCAGCGTCTGCGCCGTCCAGGCAAACGGATTCACACGAGTGTTGATCGGGACTGGGTAGTACTTGTTGCCCTCGGTGTCGACGATGTCGAACGAGTCGGTCGTGGTCGCGTCCTCGTGGGTCTGATTCTTGGCCCACAGCCAGATCCCGAACCACTCCTGAGCCGCCGCGGGCGGCGGCCCCGATGCCCCGGCGAGAAACTGCCGGTCGTCGGCGGCGTATGGATTCAGCTGGCGCGAGACCTGAACCTGGTAGGTGATCGGGCCGGCGTCGACGTACTCGCCCTCGCTGTCGACGGCGGTCGGGTGTGAGAGCTTGCCGCACGCGGCGAGGCCGACGCCGATCAGCAGGGCGCAGGCAAAGAAGCGAAGCCGGCGGACGCTCGTAGCGAGAACACGGGCACTCACGGCGCGCGGGAGTCTAGCCGCCAGCGACTCACCGAGCGGCGACCGTGGCGCGGCGGCCGCGGTCGCGTCCTTCCTCGAGAATCGTCCGCAGTCGACGCATCGCCTTGGCCGCCTGACGCTTGTTCCAGGAGCGACCTCCGAACGACTCCATCAGCTTGTCGGAGAGCATCACGGGCTCGGTCTCGAGCGTGTACTCGACCTTCGTCGTCCCGCTCGGGCCGGGCGACAGCGTGTAGGTCGAGAGCATCCGGATCCGGTTGAACTTGCCGCCCCTGCCGTGCTCGACGATGCGGAATGGCGGCTGCACCTCGGCGAGCGTCATGTCCGCCCAGGAGAAACGGCTGAGCGGCGCCTTGACCCGAAATCGAGCACCGGCGCCGTTCCCGTACGGATCCTCGCGCGTCAGGTGCCAGTCGACCAGGTAGTGATCGGTGAACTCGGCGTGATTGGCGATGTCGGCCAGATACTCGAACACCTCCTCGCGCGGCCTGGAGATCGTTGTCGAGACGGTGATCGGATCCACGGCGAGGATTTTATGGCCGGGCCGTGGTGGCCGCGGAACGTGCTCAGGCTGCGGCGCGCTGCTCGCCGATCCGCATCGTGTGGCCGAACTCGGGACCATGCACGAGCCGCGAATGCTGCGGCGCCTCGCCCCGGTCCGCCTTGCAGAGCTCGCACAGGACCGTGCCCGAGCTGTAGCTGTACACGCGCTCTCCGATCAGGGGCGTGCGGTGGCACCCGGCGCACCGCTCGCATTCGGCGGACAGCTCGTCGACGCCACGGCGAAGCAGCGCCAGCCCGAGGTCGTCCATGTGTTCTCGCACCGGCGCACCCATGGCGTGGTCTTTCGGCGCTGTTGATCGGGTTCCTTTTCGCTCCTCCCCGGGACGCGATTTTGTCACGCACGAACGGCTGGTAATTGCCGTTTTTCCTGTTCTGGAGCGGGCAGCACGACGTTCCTTTTGCGCTTCAATCTGGTCTCTCGGCCGCAAACGTTTGTTGAAAACGCTTTAGGGATCCTTTGACGCACCGGCTATGATGGTGCGGTCCGTTTAGACGCCTCGGCGAGAAGTCTGCATCCCGTTAGAAGGAGAGTTGTGCCCCATGAAAGCTTGGATGTCGGGCAACGTTGCGGGGACCGGAACCTTCCGTTGCACGGACTGCGACTACCCAGTCTCGCTCGACGCTGTTGACGAGCTGCCCACGTGCCCGAACTGCGGGGGCCGGGAATTTGTCCGGGCTTCACTGTTCACGACCGCCCAGACGACCGTCGTCGACGTGACCTCGGATGTTGAGGACCAGGTGTGGCTCGACGAGCTCCGGGACGGTTTGGAGGAGCCGGGGCAGTACATCGCCTACCGCTCGGGGGACGGAGAGATTCTTGCGTTCGCGCTCCAGCGCGAGTGGACGCGGATCGGCCGGAGCCTCGCCGCCGACATCCGCTTCGACGATCCGACCGTATCTCGGCGACACGCTCTGATCGTCCGCCAGCCGGACGGACTTCGGGTGCTCGACGATCGAAGCCTGAACGGCGTGTTCGTCAACGGTGAACGGGTCGAGTGGAGCACGCTGGCCGACGCTGATGAGATCGTGATCGGACGCCACCACCTGCATTTCGTGGACGTGCCGGCGATCTCAGGTATGCGCTACAGCCACGCTGCGGAGCGCGGCTCGACCAGCTCGCAGGCAACCTGAGAGCTGCCCGCCGCCCAGCCGAGCCGCTCGAGGCATCCGCTCTATAGTGGCGCCGCGAATGGCGACGATCGCAGTCCTTTCCCAGAAGGGCGGCACCGGCAAGACGACCGCGGTGAGGACGCTCACCGACGTCTTCCGCCGGCTTGGCTTGAGTGTGCTCGCGATCGATCTCGATCCGCAGGGCAACCTTTCCGACTACCTCGACGTCGATCCCGACGCGTCACCGACGATCGGCGACGTCCTGGCTGGACGTGCGAAGACCCGCGAGGCGGTCCACGACGGAATCATTCCCGCAAATCTCGGGCTCGCCGAGGCCGAGCTGATGCTGGGGGGCAAGATGGGCCGCGAGCTGACCCTCAAGCGGGCACTGAGGGAGCTTCGCTCCGACTACGACCTGATCGTCATCGACTGCCCTCCCGCGCTGGGGTTGCTGACCGTCAACGCGCTCGTGGCCTCGGACTACGCGCTGCTGTCGGCCGAGGCGCAGTACTTCGCGCTGCAGGGAGTCGAGCAGGCGCTCGAGGTGATCGAGCTCGCCCGCGAGAACCTCAACCCTGATCTGGAATGGCTCGGGGTGGTGCTCAACATCGCCGATATGCGCACGCGACACTCGCGCGAGGCATTCGATTCGCTGCGCGAGCACTTCGGTGAGAAGCTGCTCGACAACACCATCCGCGCCTCGATCGCCTACGCCGAGTCCGCCGAACGCGCGATCTCGATCCTCGACTATCGGCCGGATCTCGCCGTCGACTATCTCACCGTCGCAGACGAGGTGCTTCGGCGCTTGGGGATGGACGACGCCCGCCAGCGACTCGCTCCCGTGCTCAGCGAGTCGCAGGCGGGTGTCTCTTAGAACCGAGGCGCTACAGCCGTCGCACGTCCGCGCCTTGGGTCTCAAACGGGGCCCGGATCACCTTTGCCCACCCCTCCGTCCGCCGGATCAGGGCCTCCATCACCCCGCCGGTCTGCTCGTAGTGGCACCACACGAGCACCGCCGGCCCTGCGCCCGAGATCGTCGCGCCGAGCGCGCCAGTCTCGCGCGCACGCGCCAGTAGCTCGGCCGAGCGGGGATAGAGATGGGCGCGGTGGGGTTGGTGCAGGCGATCCTCGAGGCCTGCGGAGATCAGGTCCCAGTCGGCAACCGAGAGACCGCGGATCAGCATCGCGACGTGCGCGAAGTTGAACGCCGCATCGGCGATCGGCACGGTGGCGGGCAGCGCCGCCCGTCCAGCCTCGGTTTCCACCGGCTCGTCGGGGACCACGAGAATCGCCTCGAGCCCCATCGGCGGTTCGAAACGGTGAACCACGGCCTGATCGCAGATGACGAAGCCACCCTCCAGCGCCGCCGCGACATTGTCCGGATGACCCTCGAGCTCGACGGCCAGCGACCGCACGTCGGCGTCGAGCTCGAAGATGTGGTCGGCCGCGAGCAGGCCGGCCACGATCGCCGCGGCGCTTGATCCGAGTCCGCCCGACAGCGGAATCTTCGACGCGATCCGAAACTCGAAGTCGTCGGCCGGATGAAGCCGCTCGAACGCCTGTACCAGGAGGTTGCCGCGGTCGCGTGGCAGCTCGAGCTCGGTGACCACCGCGAAGCTGCCCGTTTCGATCACCTCGACCTCGAGGTGCAGGGCGAGCGCCGCGGCGAGCACGTCGAACCCGGGACCCAGATTGGCGGTCGAGGCGGGGACGCGGACCAGGCGCCGCCGCTCCAGGGTCACTCCAGCACCGCCCGCTCGATCGCCGCCAGCTCCGGCTCGCACGGCACCACCGCGCCGCCGCGCCCCGCCCCGGCGAGAACGAACCCAGGCTCGTCCTGCTGCGCGAGCGCGGTCTGCGGATCCTTCAGGCCGTGACCGGTCAACACGCACACGATCCGCCGTGCCTCCGGAGCGCCGTGGGTGAGCAGCCCGGCAACGCTGGCCGCCGACGCCGGCTCGCAGAAGACGCCCTCGTGCGCGGCCAGGAACCGGTACGCGTCGATGATCTGTTCGTCGCTGACCGCGGCGACGGCGCCGCCCGATGCGGTCATCGCGTCCATCGCCTCTTCCCAGCGCGCGGGATTCCCAATCCTGATCGCGCTCGCGACGGTCTCGGGATGCTCGACCGGCGCGCCGTGTACCAACGGCGCAGCGCCGGCGGCCTGGAACCCGAGCATCCTCGGCCGCTGCCCGCTCTCGTTGAACCCCTTCCAGTAAGCGGTGATGTTGCCGGCGTTGCCGACCGGGATGCACAACGCGTCGAGCTCTCCCTCGAGTTCTTCGACCAGCTCGAACGCGGCCGTCTTCTGACCCTCGATGCGGAACTCGTTGACCGAATTGACCAGCGATACCGGATGCCGGCTCGCCAGCGCCCGCACCAGCTCCAGCGCCTGATCGAAGTTGCCGCGCAGCGCGACCACCCGCGCCCCGTGCATCAGCGCCTGGGCCAGCTTGCCGGCGGCGATCTTGCCCTCGGGGACGATCACCGCGCCGCGCAGGCCGGCGCGCGCCGAATACGCCGCGGCCGACGCGGCAGTGTTCCCGGTCGACGCGCACAGCACCACGGTGGCGCCCTCCCGGACCGCGGCGGAGACAGCGCACGTCATGCCCCGATCCTTGAACGACCCGGTCGGATTGGCACCTTCGCACTTCAGCCACACCTCGGCGCCGACCCGCTCGGACAGCCGCGGCGCCAGCACCAGCGGCGTCGAGCCCTCGCCGAGCGACACCACCGGGTCCTCGGCGGCGAACGGCAGGCGGTCCCGGTAGCGCTCGATCAGTCCCGACATGGGCCGCAGCATGTCAGAGCCGAGTCCTTAGGACCGCGCGGCGCCACTCTGTGACCAGAGCGTCCCCGGGCCGCTCAGGGCGCCCGCCTACGCCACCTCGAGCACGACCTTTCCGGTCGCGCCGCGTCCATCGATCAGCTTCAGCGCCTCCCCCGCCTGCTCCAGCTGGAACCGGGCACCCACGACCGGTCGCACGATCCCGCCGTCGATCAACCGCGCCAGCTCGGTGCCGATCGACGCGATCAGCTCGGGCTTCGAGAGCACGTATGCCCCCCAGCCGGCGCCGATCACCTCCGTGTTACCGAGTAGCAGCCGGTTGACCCTGATCTCTGGAATCGAGCCGCCGGTGAACCCGATGACCACCACCCGGCCACCCTCGCGCAGCGAGCGCAGGCTGTCGGTGAAACGGTCGCCTCCGACCGGATCCAGCACCAGGTCCACGCCGCCGCCGCTGAGCTCGCGAGCCTCGTCCTTCCACGGCCCGTCGGAGCGGACGACCTCGGTCGCGCCGGCGTCGCGCGCCACGCGCTCCTTCTCGTCGCTCGAGACGACCGCGATCGTCCGGGCCCCGAGCCCGCGCGCGACCTGCAGCGAGGCGGTTCCGACGCCGCCAGCGGCGCCGTGAACCAATACCCACTCCCCTTCGGACAGGCGGCCGCGAAGCTTCAATGCGAAGTAAGCCGTGTGGTAGTTCAGCACCAGTCCGGCGCCCTGCGCGAAATCGAGCGTCTCGGGCAGCGCAAAGCAGAAGAATTCGGGCGCCACCGCGACCTCGGCGAAGCCGCCCAGCATGCAGAACGCGGCGACCCTCTCCCCCGCCTTGACCGCCGCGCCGTCGGGCGCCGAGCGGACCACACCGCCGACTTCGCTTCCCGGCACGAACGGCAGCGGCGGCTTGACCTGATATTCGCCCCGGGTCTGCAGGACCTCGGGAAACGAGACGCCCGCCGCCCGGACGTCGACCACCACGCCGCGGCCGGGGGTGAGCATGTGCGACGCCTCGGGCTCGGGCGCCTCGACCAGCTTCAGTCCCGTGTCCGGCCCGGTGAGTTCGACGATCTGCATGGCCCGCATCAGCGCGGCACCCTAACCGAACTCCTCCTCGAGCACGCGGATGGCCCGCGGAGGCGCCCGCAGCACGTCGAGCTGCGCGATCTGCTCGATCGCGGCCGCGAATTGCGCCTCGGCCACCGGGTGCACGACCATCACCAGGCGCGCCTGATTGCCAAGCCCGCGTTGGACGACGGACTTCACCGAGACGTCCTGCTCTGCCAGGACGTGTGCGACCTGCGCCAGCACCCCGGGTTCGTCTGCCACGTCGAGATGGATGTAGAACGCCGAGAAGACGTCCTGCACGATCTCCATCACGCTCATCGTCGGCGGCGTCGAGGCGGGTGGGATCATCGCGCTGATCACATCGCCGAGCACCGCGCTCGCCGTCTGCGGTCCGCCGGCTCCGGGTCCGGACATCGTGATCTCGGTGATCGCCTGGGATTCGACGGTGACGGCATTGAACGGTCCGTTGACCGACGCGAGCGGATGGCCCGGGTACAGGAACGCCGGGTGCACCCGCACGGACAGCCCGCCGCCGATCCGCTCCGCGGTTCCGATCAGCTTGAGCCCCAGTCCGAGCTCCCGCGCGTACTGGAGGTCGTCCGGCTGGATGTGCTCGATCCCCTCGTAGCGCACCTGATCGAGGTGGACCGGCGTGTCGAACGCGAGTCTGGCCAAGATCGCCATTTTCGCTGCCGCGTCACGGCCGTTCACATCCTCGGCGGGATCGGCTTCGGCATAGCCCAACCGCTGCGCCTCCGCCAGGGCCTCCGCGAAGGTCATTCCGGTCCGGGCCATTTCGGTCAGGATGAAGTTGGTCGTGCCGTTGACGATTCCGTGCACGCGGTCGATCGTGGCGCCGGCCAGCGACTCCTGGAGCACGCGGATCACGGGGACCACTCCCGCCACGGCGCCCTCGAACCGCAACTGCACCCCCTGCGCACGGGCCGTCTCCCACAGCTCCTCGCCGTGCTGAGAGAGCAGCTGCTTGTTGGCGGTGACCACGTGGCGCCCGGCGCGCAGCGCGCGCAGGACGTACTCGCGCGCGGGCTCGATCCCGCCGATCAGCTCGACGATCAGATCCGATCCGGCGAGCAGCTCCTCGAACGAACCGCTGCGCCGCGTCAGCACGCCCGACAGCTCCGGGCGCAGACCCGTGAGGACCGAGATCCGCTCGGCCTGCTCGGGCAGCAGCCGCGCGAACGCCGCCCCCACCGTGCCGTGCCCCAGCAGGCCGACTCGAAACCGGGCGTCAGACGTCACGGGCGGCCAGGTCCTCGTAGCTCTCGCGCCGCACCACCAGCCGCGCTTCGCCGCTGCGACAGAAGATCACCGGCGGCCGCGGCACGGCGTTGTAGTTGTTGGCCAGCGAGTAGCCGTAGGCGCCGGTGGCCGGCGTCGCCAAAACATCGCCGGGGGCGGGATCGGGCAGGGGGGCGTCGCGGACGATCACGTCGCCTGACTCGCAGTGCTTGCCGGCCACCTGGCAGCGCTCGGTTGCTGACGCCAGCACCCGATCGGCGATGATCGCCTCATAGACCGCTCCGTACAGCATCGGGCGCAGGTTGTCCGACATGCCACCGTCGACGGCCACCCAGGTCGAGACATTGCGCTTGACCGTCTGGACTGTGTACAGCGTCACCCCCGAGTTGGCGACCAGCGCGCGCCCGGGCTCGAGCAGCAGCCGCTTGTCGGGCCCGAGCAGGTCGTGGACGACCTGCACCATCGCCGAGACGTACTCCACGATCGCCGGCGGACTCTGCGCCGCCGTGTACGCGACGCCCAGTCCCCCTCCGAGGTTGTAGATCGGAAACTCGCCCAGCCCTGCGATCGCCCGCACCGCCTCGCGGAACGGTTCGAGCTCAAACAGCTGCGAGCCGATGTGGAAGTGCAGTCCGACCAGCTCGAGCTGCGGGACACCGCCAAGGCGCGCAATCGCCTCGCCGGCCTGTCCGACCGAAAAGCCGAACTTGGAATTGGCCTGACCGGTCGAGATCGCGTGATGGGTGTCTCCGGCCACCCCCGGCGTCACCCGGATCAATACCTCTTGCCGTACGCCGCGCTGCCCCGCGACTGCGGCCAGCCGGTCGATCTCATCAGAGGAATCGAGCACCACGTGACCGACGCCCGCCTCCAGCGCCTGCCGCAGCTCGGCCGAGGACTTGGCGTTGCCGTGGAGATAGATCCGAGCCGGATCAAAGCCGCCTCGCAGTGCCAGCGCGAGCTCCCCGCCAGAGGCGACATCGCAGGCGAGGCCCTCCTCGGCCAGCACCCGACAAACGGCGGTGCACGGAAACGCCTTCGAGGCGAACAGCACGTCATGGTCGCCGTGACGAGCTGCCAGCGCCTCGAGGAACGCCCGCGCGCGGTCGCGCAGGTCGTCCTCCGCGACGACATACGCGGGCGTTCCGAACTCTCGCGCCAGTTCGACCGCGTCACAGCCGCCGATCTCCAGGCGACCCCGCTCGTTGACCCGTGTGCCGAGCGGGTAGACGTGCGAGCTTGGTGCGATCGTCGCGGTCACGAGCGCTCGATCATGCCATGCCAACCCCGGCGTGGGATGATCGCCGCCGTGCGGCGCCAGCGGACGATAAATCCCGTGCTCCCGACCGAGATCGGATCGCACGCCGGACTCGCGTACTCCCTGTGGATTCCGGAGCAACCGGCCACGATCCGCGGCGGCGTGGTGATCCTGCACGGCGCCGGGTCGTGCAAGGAGAGCCACCACGACTATGCCCGCGCGGCGCTCCCGCTCGGATTGGCGGCGCTCGCCGTCGACCAGCGGGGGCACGGCGAGAGCGCCGGGCCGATGGACGATCGCGTGGTCGAGGACGTCGGCGCGATCGCGGCGCTGCTGCGCTCTGCGATCGGCGACGGGGCGGCTCCGATCGCGCTGCGCGGCTCGAGCCTGGGCGGATACATGGCGATCGTTGCCGCTCGGGCCGCCGATGCCGCGGCGGTGGTCGCGATCTGTCCCGCCAGCGCCGAGGGTATGCGCCGTGGCCTGCGCTCGGGGGCGCTGCAGTTTGACGCCGATATCCCCGCCCTCGACGCGTTCCTGGCGGCGAACGATCTCCACGCGACGGTGCAGGCACTCGACAAGCCCCTGCTGCTGATGCACGCCGAGGGCGATGAGCGGGTGCCGGTCGAGCATTCGCGCGAGCTGGCCGCTCGCGCGGCCCATCCCCAGAGCCGCCTGATCGCGGTCCCGGGGGGCCACCACCGCTCGGTCCAGCACGACCCGGAGCTCCACGCGGTGAGCCTGCGGTTCATCGTGCGGACGCTCGGCGACGGGGCGTGAGCCCGTCCTTCGCGGCTGCCGCCGCGATCAGCGCACCCTTCACGCCGGCGCCACGGCTGTCCTCGAGACCCCCAACCGGATGCCTCCGCGGCGGGCGAGCAAGAACAGCCACACGCCACCCGCGACCATCAGCGCGATGCTCTCGAGCTGCGGCGCGGTCAGCCCCAGCCAGATCCGGTGGTTGCGCCTGATGAACTCGACCAGCAGGCGCTCCGTCCCGGACAGAACCAGGTAGAACGCGAACAGGGCGCCCGGGCGGAATTGATCGCGCATCCGCCACAGCCACCAGGCGACGAAGCCCATCGCGACGGTTTCATAGATCGGCGTCGGTTGGACCGTGACTCCGGGCGGCGTCGGAACCGTGCCGTGCGGATAACTCATCGCCCACGGCAGGCTCGACACCTTTCCGTAGTCGCCGTCGCCGGAGACCTGGCAGCCGATCCTGCCGATCGAGTAGCCCATCGCCAGCGGCACGCAGGCCAGGTCAAGCAGCGACACGGAGAGCATGTCGCGCCACCTGGCCCACGCGAGCACGAGGATCGCGCCCCCGATCACCCCGCCGTACCAGACCAGGCCCGAGCCGGAGAACAGGCTGCCGAACAGGTTGTGCTTGACCCGGTCGTAGTTCTGGATCACGTAGTACAGCCGGGCGCCGACGAGGCCGCCGATCAGCGCCGCGAACGCGATCTCATACGCCCAGTCCACCGGCTTGTCGAGCTCTTTGAGCCGGCGAGCGAGGATCGCGCCCGCGGCAATGAATCCGCAGGCGAACACGATCCCGAACGACTTCAGGGAGATTCCGAGGACGTGAATCTCGGGCTGCATTCCGAACGGAGGTTAGTTACAGCGCGACTTCGCAGGGATCCCGATAATTGCGCCCGTGCTGCCATCGGTAGCGATCCTATGTGGCGGCCGCGGAACGCGGCTACAGGAGCACGCGCGGTCGATTCCGAAGCCGCTTGTCGAGATCGGCGGCAAGCCGATCCTGTGGCACGTGATCCAGATCTATCTCGCCCAGGGATTCCGTCGCTTCCTGCTGCTGACCGGCCACCACGGGCAGCTGATCGAGCAGTTCGCGCGCCGCGAGGCGTGGCCCGCAGGCGCGATCGTCGAGTGCCTCGACACCGGCGCCGACACCCCCACCGGCGGACGATTGCGCCGGGCAAGAGCCGCTCTCGCCGAGGAGCGTTTTTGCGCGACATATGCCGACGGCGTCGCGGATATCGATCTGCGCGCCCTCCTCGTCGAGCACGACGGCGCTGGCGCCCGCGCGACGATGACGGTCGTGCGGCCGGAGCTCCCGTTCGGCCTGGCCGAGCTTGACGGCGACGGGCGGGTGCACGGATTCGTGGAGAAGCCCCGCAGCGAGCGGTGGGTCAACGGCGGCTTCTTCTGCTTCGAGCCTTCGGTGATCGACCTGCTCGACGAGCACTCGGTGCTCGAGCGTGAGCCACTCTCGCGCCTCGCCACTTCCGGCGAGCTATACGCGTTCCGTCACGAGGGGTTCTGGGATTGCATGGACACCTACAAGGACGCCTTGATCCTCAACGACCTGTGGGCCGCCGGTCGGGCGCCGTGGAAACTCTGGGATTGACAAACCGATCGATCCTGGTGACAGGCGCCTACGGGCTGCTCGGCGGCTGGCTCGTCAAGGCGCTCCTCGATGCGGGCGCCCGCGTGACGGTGTTGCGACGCGACGAGCCGGCGCGATCGGCGCTGCTGGGAATGGAACTCGGGCAGCGCGTGAACGTCGTCCACGGGGACGTCTGCCTTGACGGGCTCGTTGCTCGGGTTCTCGCTGAGTACGAGATCCAGGACGTCTTTCACCTCGCCGCGCAGACCATCATCCCAACCGCCAACCACTCGCCGGCGTCCACGTTTGAGACCAACATCCGCGGGACGTGGCTGCTGCTCGAGTCGTGCCGGCTGCACGGTATCGAGCGGCTGGTCGTGGCCTCGTCCGACAAAGCCTACGGCACCTCGTCCGAGCTTCCGTATCGGGAGCATTTTCCGCTCTCGCCGCTGTACCCGTACGACGTCTCCAAGGCCGCGGCCGACCTTCTGGCGCGCTCGTACTGGCACACCTGGCAGCTTCCGGTGGCGGTCACGCGGTTCGCCAACATGTACGGCGGCGGCGACGCGAACGGCTCGCGGCTGGTTCCCGAGGCGGTCTCGGCCGCGCTCGCTGGACGCTCGCCAGTGGTCCGCTCCGACGGCTCCCCGGAGCGCGACTTCCTCTACGTGGAGGACGCGGTGGCGGCCTACCTGGCGATTTCCGACGCATTGGGGCGCGGCGAGGGGATGGGCGAGGCGTTCAACGCAGGCGGCGGCACGCCGCACCGCGTGCTCCACGTGGTGGAGCTGATCTGCCGGCTGGTGGGCGCCGGGGTGCAGCCCTTGGTGACAGGCGCCGGCACGCCCCGGGGTGAAATCGACCGCCAGTGGGTCGACTTCTCAAAGCTCCGATCGCTGACCGGATGGGCGCCGCAGGTGACGCTGGAGGAGGGTCTTCGCCGGACGATTGAGTGGGAGCGGGGGCATGGGGCCTAGACCCCATCTTTTTTCCGTCCTTACGAAACCATTCACTCGCGTCTGCCACCATTGTGGTACTCGAAATGGCACGCTCAACCTCATTTGGCCGAGATCCCGGGCTCCAAGCCCGGATGTTGCTGACTCTGTTCCTGCTTGGTCTGGTCTACGCGGTCCTGATCGGAGTCCTGATTGCGGCCGGCACCGGCGCGGTGACCGTGGCGGTGATCGCCGGGGGCCTGTTCGCGGTCCAGTTCTTCACCTCGGACAAGATCGCGCTGCTCTCGATGGGCGCCCGCCAGGTCGGCCCCGGCGATTCCGCCGACGCCACGCGCCTGCACGCGATCGTCGAGCGGCTGTGCATTCAGGCCAATCTGCCCAAACCGAGGGTGGCGATCGCCGAGACCGCGATGCCGAACGCATTTGCGATCGGGCGCTCGCCGAAGACCGCCACCGTATGCGCCACCACGGGCATCCTCAATCTGCTCAATGACGCCGAGCTCGAAGCCGTCCTCGGGCACGAGCTGACCCACGTCCAGAACCGTGATGTGATGGTGATGACGATCGCGAGCTTCTTCGCCTCGATCGCGGCCTTCATCGTGCAGATGGGCTTCTGGTTCGGGGGCGCCTTCGGCAGTGACGATGACAACGGGCCGAGCTGGATCGTGGTGATCCTGGTCTCGGCGCTCGTCTACATGATCTCGTTTGTCCTGCTCCAGGCGCTCTCCCGCTATCGCGAGTTCGCGGCCGACCGCGGCTCGGCGATCATCACCGGACGCCCGAGCGCGCTGATCTCGGCGCTGCTCAAGATCAGCGGCGGCATGCAGCGCATCCCCCAGCAGGATCTCCGCGCCGCCTCCGGCGAGCTCGCCGCGTTCTACATCTTCCCGCCGAAGGCCAAGCAGACGGTCGCCACCCTGTTCTCCACCCATCCGCCGCTGGAAGCGCGGATCGCGGCGCTGGAGAAGCTCGAGGCGCAGCTCCAGGGCACGGCCTAGCCGCAGGTCTGCGCGATAATTCGGCCTCCTGATGGGCTTTCTCGACGTCCTCACCGGCCGCCGTAAGCTGGCCGGCCCCGCGCCCGACCGGTTGTTCGCGATGAGCACCGCGTACGTCAAGCTCGAGACCGAGCTCGAGATCACCTCCCGCGGGGCCGCCGCGATTGTCTTCCAGCCACTGCCGACCGCCGATTTCGAGTCGATCGTGCGCGACATGGAAGAGGTCGTCCGCGCCACCGCCAAAGACAGCGGAACCACGGTCGACAGCTCCGATGACAGCTACGGCTTTCGATGGCTGGTGCTCCGCGGCCGCGACTTCGACGACCTCGTCGTCGGCATCAATGCCGTCAGCGGAGCGCTCGAGGCCGGCGGCTACGGAGACCGGGTGCTGTGCGCCGTGTTCGCCTTCGAGGACGCACAGAAGCGTGCGCTGTACTGGATCTACAACTACAAGCGCGGGGCGTTCTATCCGTTCGTGCCCGCCTCCGGCGAGCAACAGCGAGACACCGAGCGCGAGCTCCGCTGCAAGGCACAGATCGGCGCCGAGCTTCCCGTCGAGCAGGAACTCGAGCGCTGGTTCCCCCTGTGGGGGATCCCGATCTGAGCCCCCGACCGGGAGGCGTCAGCCCAAGCTCCCGCCCGGGCGGCGTCAGCCCGGGATCAGTCCCTCTCCGCTGAACTCTTCCCGGGCTTCCTCGAGCGAGACGTCGGGCGGCGGCAGGATCAGGTCCGAACCACGCAAATCGTCGTCAGGGACCGGCCTCCCGTTGGTCCGCACGAACTCGAGCAAGTGCTCGAAGGCGGCGTGGAACCGCTGCTCATCGATCGCCGCACAGGCGTTGGCCGCCTCGTTGTCCAACTGGTTGAGCGCATCCCGATCGTGGTCGGGCACGTCGTACTGGCCCTCGGTGGCGATCCGGACGATCACGGTGCCTGCCCTTCGGCAGCACCCCCAGCCTTCCCGGCGCCGAGTTCACCGGCGGGCTGCGAGGACCCGCTCCCGAGCTCGGCCTTCATCTTTTCGAGATCTGCGTCAACCTCGCTCGTGCTCGAGAGCTCCTTGAGCTGGCGATCGATGTCATCGTCACCGGACCCGAGTGCGGTGAGATCCTCGAACGTGCCCGCCGTTTCGAGCTCCTGCACGGCATCGGCCCGCGCCTTCATGTTCTCGGTCTTGTCGAGCGCCCGCTGCATCGCGAGACCCACGTCGGCCATCTCGTCGCCGACGCCGGTGGCCGCCTCGGAGATCCTGACCTGGGCCTCGGCGGCCGAGTACTGGGCCTTGATGACCTCCTTCTTGGAGCGGAACTGCTCGATCTTCGCGCGCAGCTTCTGCTCGGAGGCGGTCATCTGCTCCTGTTGCTGCTCGAGCTGCGTGATCTGGGTGTCGAGCGACTGCAACTCCGTTTGCGCGACGTTCTTGCGTTCGAGCGCGGTGCGGGCAAGCTCCTCGTTGCCGGCGGCGAGCGCCTGGCGGGCCTGTGTGTCGAGCTTCAGGACCTGGTCCTGGAGCTTCTGCTCCTGCAGCTGAAGCCGCTTCTTCGAGGTGACGACGTCAGCGATTCCCTTCTTGACGTTCTGGAGCAGCTCGATCTGCTTCTGGTAGCTGTACTCGAGCGTCTCGCCCGGATCCTCGGCGCGATCCAGGAGTTTTGAGATCTTGGCTTTTACTACGGTGGACATGCGCCCGGAAAGGCCCGGCATCGCATCCTCCTTGGCGGGTTGCTGGACAGGCATCTGAAGCGTAGCGACCGCGCGGAATAGCATGCCCGCGCATGGACCCGAAACCCGTATCGGACTCGCGCGGGCAGATCGTCCATTGGATGGGCCCGACCGACGCCAACAGCGCGGGCAACGTCCACGGCGGGACGGTGATGCGGCTCTGCGACGAGGCGGCGGCGCTGGCGGCGATCAAGCACTCGCGCTGCCGTGTGGTCACCGTCGGGATGGACAGGATGAACTTCCTCTACCCAATCCGTGTCGGCGAACTGGTCACGTTCAGCGCCACCGTCAACGCCGCCTGGCGCACTTCGATGGAGGTCGGCGTGCGCGTCGACGCCGAGAATCCCCGTAGCGGAGAGATTCGCCACACCAACACCGCCTACCTGACGATGGTCGCGCTGGACAGCGAGGGAAGACCCACGCCGGTTCCAGAGCTGATCGTGAGGACGTCGAGCGAACAGCGACGGCTCCGGGAGGCCGAGCTCCGGCGCGCCAACCGGCTCGCCGAGCGCGACCAGATCCTGCGGCACCGGGCGGGGGAGTGAGCCGCAACCCTCCGCGACCGCGCTCGGTCATGTATTTACGAGGGCGCGCCCTGCGGGGGCGCGCCCGGTTGGGTTTCGCCCGGGCGGGCCAAAGCCGTGCCCGCCTCCCCCTCCTAATCGGAGTCCTAGAACCCGGTCGGGTGGCGCGCCATGAAGCCCGGCGGATCCGGGTACAGCGGCCGCCACCGCGGGCCGCTGCCCGGGGGCGGGTTGGGATCGGCCTCGGCCGAGGTGTCGAACCGGATCCCGGCGATCTCGACGAACGCGTGGCCGGGATTCGTGTAGACGGTGATCCACATGCCGGGGCCGTTCTGGCCCCACGACATGAAGTCGCTGGAATCATCGGGGTTCCTGAGCAGCCCGGCGGCGTGCAGCACGTAGGACACCGAGCCCGAGCAGTCATATCCGGCGGCCGCGAACGCCGCGTGACCGCCGCCCCAGATGTACGGCTTCTTGCGAATCTTGTTGCCGGCCCAGATCGCGCGCTTGACCTGGATCGGAGCCATCGAGGGCGCGTAGGCGACGCCCCTCACGATCTTCGCGGCGTAGCCGGGGATGACCGGGTGAGACGGCGTGCTTGGAGGGGCCGGTGGGGCGCCGATGCCGACGCCGCCGGAGCTGGGCTGGGTCGGCGGGCCGGAATGGGCGGATGCCGCGGACGCGCCAGTGAGCGCCAATGCAGCAATGCCGGGAGCTATCAGATGGGTAACCCGCAAGTCTTCTCTTTCGTGAGCCTGCGGGGTTAGCTGTCGGGCTGGCGCTAAAAGAGCTTGCGCCTCCCGTGGGTCCACCACGGGATTCGCCCCAGGGATCTTGGGTCCCCCGCTCCGCGGATTTGGGTGGCCCGCGGATTAGGCGCGCGGCAATATACAGAAGAGTTCGGCGTCAGGTCGTGACTCCCTGCCGGGTTCGGCACCGCGGCGCGACCCCCTGCCGGCGGGCCGCCGGTGCCAGCAATCGCCCGGAGCGGGATCGGCGGCGCCGATCTGACCCACGCTCGCTAACGTCCGCCGGCGATGCGATCGACCGCCTTCACAGTGCTCTTGGCGTGCCTGGCGCTGGCGGCCTGCGGGGGCGGATCGCGGCTGGGCGGAGGCTCTTCGACAGTCATTTCGGTCGTGCAGTCGCAGACTCCCCAGGCCGCCGCGAAACTCGGCATCCCGGCCCTCGCCACCAAGAACACGACCAGGGTGGCCGGCGCGGACCCGATCGCCGACGCGGCGGGGGTGGCGCTGGCCGTCTATCCGTCCTCCGCCCAGGGCACCCACCCGAGTGTCGTCACGGTCGCGCCGACCGACGACTGGCAGGCCGCGATTGCCGCCTCCGTGCTGATGGCACCCCCGATCCGCGCGCCGGTGCTGCTGTCCGGTAGCTCCTCGCTTCCACCCGCGACATCGGACGCCCTGCAACAGCTGAGCCCGTCCGGATCGGGGGCGGTCGGCGGCGCCCAGGTGATTCGTGTGGGCGATGTCGCGAGGCCCAAGGGCGTGCGCGCCGCGGCGATCTCCGGCGGCGATCCGTACGCGCTGGCGGCGGCCATCGACCGTTTTTACAGCGCCGCCCACGGCTCGAGCGCGGCCACCAGTGTCGTGATCGCCCCCGGCAATAACGCGTCGTACGCGATGCCGGCCGCCGGTTGGGCGGCCGAGAGCGGGGATCCGGTCCTGTTCGTCAACGGCTCCAGCGTGCCGGCGGCCACGCGGCAGGCGCTGCTCGCACATCAAAAACCCCATATCTACGTGCTCTCCCCCTCCAGCGTGATCCCCAACAGCGTCCTGACCCAGCTCGCGAAATACGGGCAGGTCAAGCGGATCAGCGCCGCCGACCCGGTCTCGAGCTCGGTCGCGTTCGCGGAGTACCGGGATCCGCCATGCGTCTACACGCAGCCGTGCGCACACGTGCCCGGCAGCTTCGGCTGGGCGATGCGCAGTCCCGGCCACGGGTATGTGCTCCTCAACGAGCACCGGCCGCTGGATGCCGCAGCCGCGGCGCCATTGTCGGCGAGCGGAAGCTTCGGGGCGCAGTTGCTGGTCGACAATCCGTCTAGGCTCCCACCTGCAGTGCTGAACTTCTTCCTCGACTACGCCACCCCGGGCTACACCCAGGAAGGCCCCACGGCTGCCGTCTACAACCACGGCTGGGTGATCGGTGACGAGAGCGCGATCTCGGCTTCCGTCCAAGCGCAGATGGACAGCCTGCTCGAGGCCGTGCCGCAGAAATGAGCCAGGCGGAGCACCCAGATCGCATGCGCGAGAGCCATGAGGTGACGGTCGAGGACGTCCGCCAGCTGATGGGCGCATCGACGCCCCACTTCGCGCTCCAGCTGAGGGCCCGGATCCGAGCGCTGATCCGTAGACTTCCGCCCGACCACCCCGCCCGCGTCGAGGGCGAGCGCGAGATCGCCCGGCTCGATCTGCTGGCTTACGCCGGCGAGGTCCGCGGCCATCCTGCAGAACCCGGGCTCGCGCCCCTGCCCAGCGTGTCCGGCGAGTCCGTCGAACCCCATTGAACGATCATTTCGTCTCCGTCATTGGCCTCGGGCGCGTGGGCTTACCGCTGGCCCTGTGCTTCGCCGATCGCGGCCTGCGCGTGCTCGGTGTGGACCACGACCAGCGAGTGCTCGAGTCCCTCCGCGCCGGCCGGATGCCGTTCCAGGAGGCCGGCGCGCAGGAGTTGCTCGATCGGGTTTTGCGAAGTGGTCGGCTGGAGTTGACCGAGCGCGCGGCGGACGCGGCGCGCGCCGACGACATCGTGATCACGATCGGGACCCCTTCGTTCTCGCACGTGGAGAGCGATCTCCGCGAGGTCCGCGCCGCGCTCGACGATCTCCTGCCGCTGCTTCGAGGCGGTCATGCTCTGATCCTCCGCTCGACGATCGCACCGGGGACGACGGAGTTCGTGGCCGGCTACCTCGAGAAGCGCCGCGGCCTGCGGATCGGCGAGGATGTCTTCGTCGCCCACGCTCCGGAGCGAATCGCGGCCGGACGGTTCCTGACCGAGATCTCGACGCTGCCCTGCATCATCGGCGGCGTCGGCGAGGCATCGACTGAGCGAGCCGCGAGCCTGTTCAGCGCGTTCGGGGCCCCGATCGTCAAGACGACTCCGGTACAGGCTGAGCTCGCAAAGATCTGGACGAACATCCTGCGCTACGCGACGTTCGCGCTGCCGAACCTGTTGATGATGGACTGCGACCGCTACGGCGCCAATGTGTTCGAGGTGATCGAGTTGATCAACCACGATTACCCTCGCGGCGGGATGGCGATGCCCGGCCTGACGGGAGGCACCTGCCTGCGCAAGGACTTCGCGTTCTCCGAGGAGCGCTCCAACGCCCCCGGCATGTTGCTTGCCGTCTCGCGCGTTAACGAGGCGGTGCCGCTGTTCCTCGTGGAGGGCGTAAAGCGGCGGCTGGGAACGTTGGCCTCGCGGAAGGTCGCGGTGCTCGGCCTGACCTTCAAGCGCGCCACCGACGACGAGCGCGACTCGCTTTCGCACAAGCTGATCCGGCTGCTCGAGCGCGAGCTGGCGGACGTAGCGGTGTGCGATCCGCACGCCCCCACCCCCACTCAATCGCTCGCCGACGCGGTCCGGGGCGCCGACGTCGTGATCGTGGCCACCAACCATCCCGAGTTCGAAGGCCCAGGCTGCTTGCGTGAAATTCTCGCCGAGGCAGCGGATCAATGCCTGCTGGTGGACGCGTGGAACGCCCTCGGGACTGGCCAGGTGTTTGTCTATGCCCCTGAGGCCTCGGTGCTCACCGGCGTCCCCCAGGGCATCGTCTCCCGAGAGCTCGGCGAGCTCAGATGAGACGGGTGGTGGTGACCGGCGGTACGGGGATGATCGGTCGCGCGGTGGTGAGGCGGCTGTTGCGCGACCCTGACTGGGAGGTCCGCGTCGCCGACCATCGCCCGGCCCCGGATTGGATGCGAGAAAGCTGCCAGCTTCAGCTCGGGGACCTGCGGGAACGCGACGTGGCGCGGCAAGCGCTCGGGGGCTGCTCGCACGTCATTCACCTGGCGGCGATCGTCGGCGGCATCGCCAATTTCCACAAACTGCCCTACACGCTGACCGAGGTCAACAACGCGCTCACGGGCCAGGTCGTCGGCACCGCGATTGAACACGAAGTGCAGCGGCTCGTGTATGTGTCCTCCTCGATGGTGTTCGAGCGAGCGAGCGAGTATCCGACCACCGAGGAGCATGTGCGCGACTGCCCGACGCCGCGCTCCGCGTACGGCTTCTCGAAGCTCGCCGGCGAGGTGTACACGCGCGCGGCGCACGACCAGCACGGGCTGCGCTACACGATCTGCCGCCCCTTCAACGCCTATGGTCCGGGCGAGGTGCCCGATCCCGACGAGCCGGGTATCGCCCATGCGGTTCCGGACCTGATCGCCAAGGCGCTCGCTGGTCAGCATCCGCTGCAGATCTTCGGCTCGGGTGAGCAGACGCGGACGCTCACCCACGTCGATGACATCGCCGACGGTATCGTCACCGCGATGGCGGCACCCGCCGGCGAGAACGAGGACTTCAATATCTCTGCCTCCGAGGAGCTGGCCGTGGCCGAAATCGCCCGGTTGATCTGGCAGGCATGCGGGCTCGATCCGGAGACGCTCGAGTTCGAGCACCTTCCCAGCTTCGAGGTCGACGTCGTGCGGCGCTGGCCATCGGTGGAAAAGGCGCGCAGGATGCTCGGCTGGGAAGCGCGGATCGATCTGCGCGACGGGATCGCGGAAACGGTCGCGTGGCTGCGAGAGCAGGTGGCCGCGCCGGCGGGAACGCGATCGTGAGCGTCCGCCGTGCCCTCATCACCGGCATCACCGGCCAGGACGGAAGCCATCTCGCCGAGTTCCTGCTCGAACGGGGCTACGAGGTTCACGGCATGGTCCGCCGCTCCTCGACCGAACGCTTCGAGCGGATCGACCACATCCGCGATCGGCTCACGCTGCACCAGGGCGACCTGCTCGACCAGCGCTCGCTGGTCGACACGCTACGGGCCTGCACCCCGCAGGAGATCTACAACCTCGCGGCGATGTCGTACGTAGCGGCATCGTGGGTCCAGCCGACGCTGACCGCCGAATTCACGGGCACCGGGGTCACGCGCCTGCTCGAGGCGATGCGCGAGGTGTGCCCGGAGGCACGCTTCTACCAGGCCTCCTCGAGCGAGATGTTCGGCAAGGTGCGCGAGGCGCCGCAGACGGAGACCACCCCGTTCTATCCGCGCTCTCCGTATGGCGTGGCGAAGGCCTACGGGCACTTCATCACGATCAACTACCGCGAGTCCTACGGACTGCACGCGACCAGCGGGATCCTGTTCAACCACGAAGGCCCTCGCCGGGGGCTCGAGTTCGTCACGCGCAAGATCACCTGGCATGCGGCGGCGATCAAGCTCGGGCTCGATGTCAAGCTGCGGTTGGGGAACCTCGACGCCGAGCGCGACTGGGGGTACGCAGGGGACTACGTGCGGGCGATGTGGCTGATGCTCCAGCAGGACCAACCCGACGACTATGTGATCGCCACCGGAACCTCGCACTCGGTTGGCGAGTGCCTGCAGGTCGCCTTCGACCACGCTGGGCTCGCGACCGAAGAGTGTGTCGTGCTCGATCCGTCGCTGCTGCGCCCCGCCGAGGTCGAGCACCTGGTGGGCGACGCGAGCAAGGCCAAGCGAGTCCTCGGCTGGGAGCCGGAGGTCAGCTTCGAGGAGTTGATCCGGATGATGGTCGACTCCGATCTGGCGCTGCTCAGAGGCGAGCTCGCACGGCGCGGCGTGGTCGCCGGCTAGCGGACCGATTCCGCATCCCGGACCGCGGGGCGACGGACCGGTGCGCGCGGCGACGACCTGCTTAACCGCCCAAAGTCACGCGCGCGTTTCGCGATCTGGGCGATTCGACACGGATACCGTGCTCCGCGGCCCATATCGCAAATCGGGCGATCAATTTGGGCCGTTGTGCATGCCCGCGCACCCCGCCAGCACCTGGCGCGAGACATGAACGCGCCTCATTCCACTGCGACGGAGAACACGCAGCCCCGGGTTTCCAACTCCGCGAACATCTCGCCGGGATCGATGCACCGCTCGGGCGGCAGCGCTCCGATCGCCGTCAGCGAGCCGCGGGCCAGCAGCCGCACCGAGCCCGCAGCGGGCGCGGCGGTGGAGATGATCGAGCCGCCGATGCCGAAATGCGGCGGGCTCTGGGCCCGCACGCTGGCCGTCCGCCCCGACGCCGCGGCGACCCTGACGAGATGAACCGAGACGGTCTGGGCTGACTGCGGCGCCGCTTCCCGCGCCGCCCTGGCCACCTCCTCCGCCGGGGCACCGGTCAGCTCCTTCAGCCTGCTCAGCAGGGCCGGCGTCAGCGAGAGCCGGAAGCTCGCTGCCCGGCAGCGGAAGCTCTCGCCGAAGGTGACCAGCTCGGAGTGAAGCGTGTAGATCGTGTCGGCCTCGCCGATCGGCGGCCCGAAGTCGACCGCCCCACCCTCAATCAGCGGCTCGATCTCAGTCGGGCGACCGTCGCGGAGCACGATCGGCGCGAGCGTCAGCTCATCGAGCAGCGTCTGAATCGCGTACGGGGGGCGAAGCCGCCCGTCGGCGGGGGCCGCGGCATCCCGGCCGGCCGCGAACACGTCGATCGATTCGATCTCCGCGCCACCGCCAGCATCACCGCCAACGCCGCCAACGCCGCCACCGTCTCCCAGCTCGGCGACGCCCCGTGCCGCCATCAGATTGGTTTTGCCGGGGCTGGAGCCGATCCCCAGCAGCGCGAGCAGTCCCTCCCGTTCGAACTCCGCACCGAGCTCCAGCTGCCTCTTGGTCACCCAGTACAGCCCGCCGAGGTCCAGATAGCTGCAACCGGCCTTCAGGCACGCCCGCATCGCGTCGAGGTTGACCCGGTAGGAGGCGGTGTTGACGAGCACGTCCGCGCCGGAGAGCGCGCCGGCCAAGGCGTCGGTCTGCCGCGCGTCCGCGGCCTGCGCGAGGGCCTTGCCGCCGCCGTAGCCGCTCGCGACCGCTTCCGCCCGCGCGCCGTCGAGGTCGAGCAGCGTCATCCGCGCCACCTCGTCGGACTGCGCCAGGTCGCGGACGATCGCCGGCGCGATCGTTCCCGCGGCGCCGAGCACCGCTACTGAGACCTGGCGTTCCGGCATGCCAGTAGGACCGTAGCGTCAGGCGACTTGGACATTTCGTACAAATCCAGCAATACTTTGTGATGCACGGAGGGCTTGCGGCGCTGGGAGCATCCGCATAACTTTGGCCGCGCGTTGGAGAGCACAACCGTCCCACAAACAGCGGCAGCGCCAGGTCTAGATCCCACCGCCCCTGGCAACAAGGGGCTCAAGTCCGACGCGATCGGCTACATCTCGAACCTCGTCATCGCGATCGCGTCGACCGCGCCGGCATATAGCCTCGCGGCGACGCTCGGCTTCATCGTCGCCGTCGGCGGCATCGGCGTGCACGCGCCCGCGGTCCTGATCGTCTCGTTCATCCCGATCCTGTTCGTCTCCGTCGGCTACCGCTTCTTCAACCTCGCCGACCCGGACGCCGGGACGACTTTCGCGTGGGTGACGCGGACGTTCGGGCCCCAGCTCGGCTGGATCAACGGCTGGGCGATCTTCCTCGCCGACATCATCGTGATGGCGTCGCTGGCGGCGATCGCGAGCAACTACACGTTTTCGCTGTTCCGCTCGGGCAACGCCGGCGCCCCCGGCAACTTCTGGCTGATCGTCGGCGCCGTGGTCTGGATCGCGCTGATGACGTGGATCTGCTACCGGGGCATCGAGCTGTCGGCACGGATCCAGACGATTCTGCTGGGGTTCGAGATCGTCACCCTGGCGGCGTTCACGATCGTCGCGCTGATCAAGGTCTACGCCAACAACCCGACCCACTCGATTCACGTGACCGCGTCGTGGTTCAACCCGTTCGACCTGAGCTGGGGTGCCCTGATCGACGGGGTCCTGCTCGGCATCTTCATCTACTGGGGTTGGGACTCGGGCGTGGCCGTCAACGAGGAGTCGCGCGACCGCCACCGCGGACCGGGCAAGGCGGCGGTCGTCTCGACCGTGATCCTGCTCCTGATCTACGTCCTCGTCGCCGCCGCGGCGCAGGCGTACCACGGCACGGCGTTCCTGTCCGGCAACTCGGCCGACGTCCTCAACGCGCTCGGTCACGGGGTATTCGGCTCGCCGCTCGACAAGCTGGTGATCATCGCCGTGCTCACCTCGGCCTCGGCCTCGACGCAAACCACGATCCTGCCCACCGCGCGCACGACCCTCTCGATGGCGCGCTGGAAGTCGATCCCGTCGGCATTCGGCCGCGTCCATCCGCGCTTTTTGACGCCCAGCTTCTCGACGCTCCTGATGGGCGGCCTGTCGATCGTGTGGACGGTGGCGCTGCTGGCCTTCAATCCGAACCAGGATGTGCTGGGCGACACGATCTCTGCGCTCGGCTTTGCTGTCTGCTTCTACTACGGGTTCACCGGACTCGCCTGCGCGTTCTACTTCCGGCGCGACCTGTTCAAGAGCGCTCGCAACTTCTTCCTCGCTGGGCTGATCCCCGTCGTCGGCGGCATCATGATGGCCTATGTCGCGATCAAGGCGTACAGCTATTACAACACGGCCGGGAACAACTACTCGCACCCGTTTCTCGGTATCCAGACGCCGATCTTCGTCGGGATCGGCGGCCTGATCCTCGGCGTCGTCCTGATGTTCGCCTCGTGGCCGTTCTTCCCGCAGTTCTTCCGCCGCCGGCCCGAGACCGCCAACCCCGCGATCCTGGCCGAGGACGCTACCCACCACATCGTGGCGACCCCCGGCGAGTCGGACCCCGAGCTGGACCGCCGCCTAGACCGCCGCTAGCTCCGCGACCCGGTCGCGGTGCCAGCGAGCGTCGCCGAATGCGTGCGCGTTGGCCGTGGCGCGCTTGAGGAAGTAGTGCAGATCGTGCTCCCAGGTGAAGCCGATCCCGCCGTGGACCTGGAGCGCCGCGGCGGCCACGCGGAAACCCGCATCGCCGGCGTAGGCCTTGGCCATCGAGGCGGCACGCGGCGCCGTCTCGGGCTCGTGATCGAGCGCCCACGCGGCCCAGTAGGTCAGCGACCGCGCTCCCTCGACCTCGAGCAGCATCTGCGCGCAGCGGTGGGAGATCGCCTGGTAGGAGCCGATCGGGCGATCGAACTGCTTGCGCTCCTTGGCGTACTGCACCGCCATCTCCATCGTCCGCTGCGCCACGCCGACGTTCTCGGCCGCCAGCGCGGTGATAATCGTGGCGTAGGCATGGTCGACCCGTTCGGGATCGTGCCCGGAGAGCGGCGCCGCCGGCGCGCCCGAGAACCGCACGCGGAACAGCTTGCGCGTCGGGTCGAGTCCCGGCTCGGCGATGACCTCGACCCCATCGGCGCCGGACTCGACCAGGTAGTGATCACCATCGGCCGCGGTCACGATCACAAAGTCGGCCGAGCCGGCATCGGGCACCGCGATCTTCGTGGCGTTCAGCGCGCCGTCACTCGCCTCGACCTCGGAGCGGTCGGGCGCCCAGCCGGCCTGCTCGTCCCACATCGCCAGGGTCCCGCGCAGCTCCCCGCTGGCGAGCGCCGGCAACCACTTCGCCTGCTGCTCCTCGCTCCCGGCGGCGCTCAGCAGCAATGCCGCACACACGTCCGAATGCAGCGGGCTGGGCGCCAGCGCGTACCCGATCTCCTCGGCGATCACCACGAGCTCGACCGCGCCCAGTCCCAGTCCGCCGTGCTCCTCGGCGATCGTAACGCCGGGCCACCCGAGCTCGACCAGCTCGCGCCACTGCTCGTCGGTGAACCCGCGTTCGTCCTCGGCCAGCTCGCGCATGATCTCGGGCTTGTAGCGCGCGGCCAGGAACTCCCGCGCCGTTCGCTTGATCGCCTGCTGGTCGTCGGTGAAATCGAAGTTCACGGCGTCAGCGCATCCGGGGAAGGCCGAGCACCCGCTCGGCGACGATGTTCTTGAGAATCTCGGTGGTGCCGCCTTCGATCGAGTTGGCCCGCGCCCGCAAGAAGCGGTAGGTCCAGCGGTCGCTATCGAGCATCGCCCTCGGACCCTCGATCTCCATCGCCAGCTCGGTCAGGGACTGGTTGATCTCCGACCAGTGCCACTTCCCGAGCGAGCCCTCGGGACCGGGCACGCCCGTGCGCATCGTCGCGCTGAGGCCCCGATAGGCGTTGAGCCGCAGCACCTCGGCCTCGATCAGCAACTGCGCCAGCCGTTGGCGGATCACCGGATCCTCACTCGCTGGCCGGCCGTTGTTGCCGCGCGCCTTGTGCGCCTTCTCGAACAGCTCGCGCAGGGCGATCTGGACCGCGACCTGGAGGCTGAAGGCGAGCGTCGCGCGTTCGTGCATCAGCGTGGTGATCGCAACCGCCCAGCCGTTACCCGCGCCGCCAACGATGTTCTCCTCCGGAATTCGGGCCTGTTCGATGAACAGCTCGTTGAACTCGGCCTCGCCGGTGATCTGGCGCAGTGGCCGCACCTGCACTCCCTCCTGCTCCATATCCATCAGGAAGTACGTCAGGCCCTTGTGCTTGGGCGCGTCGGGATCCGTGCGGGCGACCAGCATGCACCACTTCGCGTGGTGAGCGAAGGTCGTCCACACCTTCTGACCGGTGACCACCCATTCGTCCCCTTCACGAACCGCCCGGGTCTTCAGCGACGCCAGATCCGAGCCCGAATCCGGCTCGGAGAAACCCTGACACCAGATCTCCTGCGCCGAGAGGATCGGCGGCAGGTAGCGCCGGCGCTGCTCCTCGGACCCGTGCGCAATCACCGTCGGCCCGCCCATCGCGAGCCCGAGCACGTTGGCCACTTGCGGCGAGTGTGCGCGCGCCGTCTCCTCATTGAAGATCGCCTGCTCGATCAGCGTCGCGCCGCGCCCGCCGTACTCCTTGGGCCACGACAAGCCCGCCCATCCCGCCTCTTGCAGCTTGCGCTGCCAGGCGCGACGAAACTCGAACGCGGCCTCGTCGCCGTCCGGCTCAGTGCCGGGGTGGTTCGCCTCCAGCCAACCGCGCAGCTCGTCGCGGAATTCGGCCTCGGCCGGTGACAGCGTTAGGTCCATGGAGGCAGGATCGTACCCGCCCTCCGATCCGGGCTGTAGCCTCGGCCCACCGATGACCGGACCACAGCACGCATCCGCCAACGCCATCCCGGACAGCGAGCTGCCCGGTCCCTACCCGGTTGGCAGCTACGCGGCGCAGCTCAAACGGCGCCTGCAGGAGTTCGCGCGGGTTCAGCTCGTCGGCGAGGTGTGGGGGTTCCGGCCTGCTCGCGCGCGCGTCTATTTCGAGCTCCGCGACGCGCGCGGCGCGCTCCCCTGCTCGATGTGGCGCAATGAGTTCGACTCACTGGGCGTCGACCTCGCCGATGGGCTGCGGATCGTCGTCGGCGGCGGCTGCGACTACTACCCGGGCAGCGCCACCTCGTCTCCATCGTTCAGCTTCGCGGTGGCGGAGCTGCGGATCGCCGGCGAGGGCGATCTGCTCGCCCAGCTCGAACGCCTCCGGCGCCGGCTCCACGCCGATGGGCTGTTCGAGCCGCAGAAACGGCTGCCGCGCCCACTGCTGCCGCGCACGATCGGCGTCGTCACGGGCGAGCGCGGCAAGGCGCGCGACGACGTCCTGGCCGGTCTGCGCCGACGAGGCTGGGGAGGTCGGCTGGTGTGGGCGTTCGCGCCGGTCCAGGATCGACACGCCGCCCCACGGATCGCGGCGGCGCTGCGGGAGCTCGCCGCGATCGAAGCGATCGAGGTGGTGATTGTCGCCCGCGGCGGCGGCTCGCTGGCGGATCTATTCGCGTTCTGCGACGAGGCGTTGTGCCGAACGGTCGCGCTGCTCCGCGTCCCGGTGCTGGCATCGGTCGGCCACCACACCGACCGCACCCTGATCGACGACGTCGCCGCCGTCACCTGCTCGACGCCGACCCACGCGGCCGAGACGGCGGTCTCGGTCGACTGTCGCGCCGCGCGGTCCGACGTGGCCGCCTACGCCCGTCGCCTCCACGGCCACGGTCGCGGGGCGATCCTCGCCCGCGCGCGCGCGCTCGGTCATCTGGCCCGCGCGCCGGCGCAACACGTCCGCCGCCACCGAGTCAGGCTCCACCAGCAGCTGCGCGAGCTGCGCGCGAGCGCCAGGCGCGCCTGCTCTGCCGGACGGGAACTCGGCGGCGTCCATCTGCTGGTTCTCGGCCGAGGAGCCGACCGTGCCCGCAGCTCCGAGACGGCCAGGCGCCGGCGCGAGCTCGAGCGCCTGGCGCTGGCGCTCGCCGCTCACGATCCTGAGCGGACGCTGGCGCGCGGATACGCGCTCGTTCAGGATCGCGCCGGTCAGCCGCTGAGTTCGGCCGAGGCCGCTCGCGAGGCCGCGGAGGTGCAGCTGCGTTTTCATGACGGTGTCGTCGATGCCCAGATCAGCGAGGGCGAAGGCGGGTGAACGAGCGGACCTACGAGTCGGCCGTGGCTCGAATCGAGGCGATCATCCGGCGGCTAGACTCCGGCGACGCGGGGCTCCGAGAGACGCTCGAGCTCGTCAAGGAAGGAAGGGACCTGGTGGAGTACTGCGCAACCGAGCTCGAGGCGGTCAGCCAGGGTCTCGAGGAGCTCCGGCTCGAGGAGCTGGTTGGCCGGCTCGAGGCCGGGGCACGCGAGCCGTGAGCACCTTCGATCTCCTCGCCGATCTGCCGCTCGAGGTCGACGGCTACACGCTCGAGGGCAGACGCGCGGAGGTCTCGAGCGGCTTCGAGCGCCTGTCGACGATCGTGCACCTGCAAGGAGGAGGGCTCGAGGGGGTCGGCGAGGACGTCGTCTACGACGCCCTCGACCACATCGCGTTTCAGGACGCCGGGCCGGTGCACGCGCTCGCCGGACGCTACGCGCTGGGGGAGTTCTGCGAGCTCATCGACGGTCTGGATCTGTTTCCGGTGGAGCCGGTGCGCGAGGTATCGAGGCTCTACCGCCGCTGGACATTCCACAGCGCCGCGCTCGACCTGGCGCTCCAGCAGGCCGGCCGGCCGCTGCACGAAGTGCTCGATCGCGAGCCGCAACCGGTGACCTTCGTGGTCTCGCTGCGGCTTGGCGAACCACCCACGCTTGACCCGATCGAACGTCGCCTCTCCCACTATCCGACGCTGCGCTTCAAACTCGATCCGACCAGCTCGTGGACTCCCGGGCTGATCGCGGCGCTCGTCGCGACCGAGGCAGTGGACTCCGTCGACTTCAAGAGCCTCTACCGCGGGACGGTGGTCGACCAGCCGCCTGACCCGGTCCTCTACGAGCGGGTGGTGGACGCGTTCCCGACCGCCTGGCTGGAAGATCCGGACGTGGTCACGGCGGAGACGGCAGCGGTGCTCGCCGACGTCCACGACCGGATCACCTGGGACGCGCCGATCCATTCGATCGCCGATATCGAGTCGCTGCCATTCCCGCCCAGGATGGTCAACATCAAGCCGTCGCGGATCGGTGGTCTGTCGAAGCTCTGCGCGACCTACGACTACTGCACCGAGCACGGCATCGGCGCCTACGGCGGCGGGCAATTCGAGCTCGGCTCGGGGCGCGGGCAGGCCCAGTACCTCGCGTCGCTGTTTCATCCTGAGACCCCCAACGACCTCGCGCCGACCGGCTTCAATCAGAACGATCCACCCGCCGGCCTGCCCTCGAGCCCGTTGCCGCCGGCGCCGAGCGAGACCGGATTCCGCTGGGCAGCGGCGTGAGCCCGGGCGAGCTCGACGGCACCGTCGCGCTGGTCACCGGCGCTTCGAGCGGGATCGGCGAGGCGACGGCGCTGGCGCTCGCCTCCCGAGGCGCCTCGGTCGCGATCGCCGCCCGCCGCGAGGACCGGCTGCAGGCGCTCGCCGGCCGGATCCGCGACGCGGGCGCCACCGCGCTCGTGCTGGTGGCCGACGTCACCACCCAGCCAGAGGCCGAGCGGGCGGTGGCGCAGACGATCACCGAGCTCGGGCGCCTGGACACCCTGATTAACAACGCGGGCATGATGCTGCTCGGGCCGGTCGAGGGAGCGCCGCTCGAGGAGTGGCAGCAGATGGTGCAGATCAACGTGCTCGGGCTGCTCTACTGCGCGCACGCTGCGCTCCCCCACCTGCTCAGCGCGGCGGCCGACGAGCCTCGACGGGTCTCGGACATGGTCAACATCAGCTCGGTGGCCGGCCGGGTGGCCCGGCGGGGCAGCGGCGTCTACAACCTGACCAAGCACGGCGTCGGCGCCTTCGCCGAGTCATTGCGCCAGGAGGTCGCCTCCCGGCACCTGCGCGTCTCGCTGGTCGAGCCGGGAGCCGTCGCCACCGAGCTCGCCGGCCACAACCGGCCCGAGATCCGAGAGCAGATCGGGCAGCGGTTCGCCGACATCGAGCGGATGCAGGCCGACGACATCGCCGACGCGATCCTCTACATCGTCACCCGCCCGCGCCACGTGGCGATCAACGAGCTGCTGATCCGTCCCTCCGAGCAGGCAGATTAGGCGCCGGCGCGCAGGCGGATTGAGCGCGGGCGCGCAGCGCGCGTGCGCGGGTTTGGGCACGCGCGCGTCCGAGCTACACCCTCTGGAGCAGCGTCCCGGTTCCGAGGCCGCCGCCGCAGCACATCGTCACCAGCCCGACCTCCTTGTCCGAGCGCTCGAGCTCGTGCAGCAGCGTGGTGATCAGCCTGGCCCCTGTCGAGCCGAGCGGATGGCCGAGCGCCATCGCCCCCCCGTTGACGTTCACCCGTTCCATGTCGGGGTCGAGCTCGCGCCGCCAAGCGGCCACCACGGGGGCGAACGCCTCGTTGATCTCGACGAGGTCGATGTCGTTGATGCCCATCGCGTTTCGCTGCAGCAGCTTCTGCGTCGCCGGGATCGGACCCGTCAGCATGATCACCGGATCGACCCCGACCGTCGTCTGGTCGAGCACCCGCGCCCGCGGCCTGACGCCGAGCGCGTCGGCCTTCTCCCGCGACATCAGCAGCACCGCCGCCGCCCCGTCGGAGATCTGCGAGCTGTTGCCGGCGGTGATCTTGCCGTCGGGCTTGAACGCGGGCTTCAGCTCAGAGAGAGCCTCGATCGTCGTCTCGGGCCGGATGCCCTGATCCGCCACGTACGTCGAGCCGTTGACCTTGAACGGCACCGTCTCCCGCTCGAAGCGGCCCTCCTCGGTGGCTCGATGCGCGAACTGGTGGGAGCGGAGCGCCAGTTCATCCAGCTCGGAGCGGGGGATCTCCCACTTGTCGGCGATCATCTCCGCCGAGAGGCCCTGCGGGATCAGGTTGTAGCGCTCCATCAGCTCCGGCGGCCACGGCTGACCGACCTGATCGACCCAGTTGAAGCCGACGCCCATCGGAATGTGGCCCATGTGCTCGACGCCTGAGCCGATCACGACGTCGTGGACGCCGGCGCCGATCAGCGCCGCGGCGAAGTTGACGGCCTGCTGCGCGGACCCGCACTGACGGTCGACCGTCGTCGCCGGGGTCTCCACGGGGAGCCCGGCCTGCAGCCAGGCATTGCGGCCGACGTTGAACATCTGCTCGCCGTACTGCTGAACACAGCCGGCGATCACATCCTCGACCTCCTCCGCGGGAATCCCGGCGCGCGCGATCACCTCGGCGTAACAGCGGCCCAGCAGCTCGTTCGGGTGAGTGTCCTTGTAGTAGCCCTTCTCCCGATGCCCGCGTCCGATCGGGGTGCGTACCGCCTCGACGATGACTACTTCGCGACCTACCGCCATGCGCTGCTCCTTGATTGCTGAGGGTCAGACCGGGACACGATCAGACCGCCGTCCCAGTGAACGGTCACGTACTGTACCCGGCGTCGCCGATCGGACTGAAACCAGGAGAAGCCTTGCAGGAACGACTCGGAATTGCCGGCTCTGGCGCGATCGCGTGTGGCCTGGCGGTCACGGCGGCGCGCCACGGCGAGGTGCTGTTGTGGGCCCGCTCAGACCAGTCTGCGGATCGGGCGCGCGCGTCGATCGCCAAGCTGTGCGCCAAGGCAGGCCAGGAGCTCGACGGGGAGCGCGTTACCGTGGTGACGGATCTCGACGCGCTCAGAGCCGCGACGTTCCTGGTCGAATCCGTGGTCGAGCACCGCGGCAGCAAGGCGGAGGTGCTCGCGGACCTCGGACAGCTTGCCCGGCGCGCCGGCGCCGAGGCCGTGTTGGGCACGACGACCTCGTCGCTCTCGATCGCGGAGCTCGCGCTGGCCAGTGGTCATCCGGAGCGGTTCGTCGGCCTGCACGTGTTCAACCCGGTGCCCCGGATGGAGCTGATCGAATTGGCGTTTCCGCCCGAGGCGAGCGCCCGGACCCGTGAGCGTGCGCGCACGCTGTGCGACGAGCTCGGAAAGACGCCCGTGGAGGTGCCCGACGTACCCGGCTTCGTCGTGAACCGGCTGCTGTTCCCGTATCTGTTCAGCGCGGTGGAGCTGATGTCGCAGACCGGACTCGAGCCCGTCGACATCGACCGTTGCATGACGCTGGGCGCCGGCCTGCCGATGGGGCCGATCGCCCTGCTCGACTTCGTCGGCCTCGATGTCGCGCAGGCGATCGGCGAGGCGATCGGGACCTCGGTCCCGCCGCTCCTGGCCGAGCTGGTGGCGCAGGGCGCGCTCGGGCGCAAGGCCGGGCGAGGCTTCTACAGCTACGACTAACTCTTTAAGGGTCGTTGAGGTGGCGCGCTCACACTTCACAGCGCGACGTACCTCATAGCAGCACCTCCTCCCCAGAAGCACAGAGCCGGCCCGTCCCCAGCGGGCCGGCTCTATTTTTAGGGCCAGCTCCCCGGGTAATGAAGCCGGCCCGCGTAAAGGGCCGGCTTCTCTCTCCTCTCAACCACCGGAAGCTTTGCGATCAACGCAGTGACGGCAGTTGTGTGCGCGTCAAATGTAACGAATGTCGCGAGCGCGTGCCAGCTCTCACACGACAGCCCGCCGCTGGCGGATGCGAACCGCTTCGATTCGGTTCTCGCGCACCGACTCGACCCGGATCGAATAACCGTTGGCCGTCACCGTGTCGCCTCGCTTCGGCAGCCTCCCGAGCTCGGCGAACACGAACCCTCCGACCGAGTTGTAGGCATCGGTGTCGACGGGGAGATCGAGCCCGTAATCCTCCAGATCGGTGACGGCGACGTGCCCGCGCACGAACCAGTCCCCGTTGGCCAGCCGCCTGATCGCGCCGCCCGCAGGGTCGGTCTCGTCGGAGATCTCGCCCACGACCTCCTCGATGATGTCCTCGAGGGTCACGATCCCGGAGGTCCGGCCGTACTCGTCGATCACGATCGCCAGCTCCGTCCGTTCGCGCTGGAGATCGGCCAGCAGATCGTCAAGCGGCTTCGTTTCCGGGATGATCGGCGCATCGCGCACGAGCCGCTCGAAGTTCGCCTCCAGGCCCTCGGCCATCATCAGCTTGACCAGCTGGTTGACGTGGACGATTCCCTTCACCCGGTCCTGGTTCTGCTCCTCGGTCACGACCAGCCGCGAGTGGCCGGTCGAGACGCACCGGCGCAACGCCGCCTCCACGGTCTCCGCCACGTCTACGGTGACGACCGCCGGGATCGGCGTCATCACCTGGCGCGCCTCCTGCTCGTGCAGATGGAAGACGCCGGTGAGCATGCTGGCCTCGCCGATGTCGAGCTGGCCGCCGGTCTGGGACTCGGCGATGATCCGCTTGAGCTCATCCGGAGTCCCGCCCTCGGGCACGGCATCAGGATCGGTTCCCAGCATCCGCAGGATCGAGTACGACGAGGCGTTGAGCACGACGATGAACGGGTTGAACAGGGTCCGGAAGAACTGCAGCGGGGGGGCGATCCGGCGGGCGACGCCCTCGGCGTGCTGGATCGCGTACAGCTTCGGCACGATTTCACCCACGATCGTCTGCGCGACGGTGATCAGCAGGTAGGCGACGATCACCGCGATCACCACCGACGCCGCATGACCGATCGCGGGTCCGAGCAGCGGCTCGAGCAGGTGCGCGATCGCCGGTTCGCCAAGCGCGCCGATCGCGATCGAGGCCATCGTCACCCCGACCTGGCAGGCGGAGATGTAGTCGCCGATGTGCTCGTGCTGGGAGAGCGCCAGCCGGGCCCCCCTGGCGCCCTCGTCAGCGAGCGCCTGCAGCCGGGGGCGCCGCGAGCGCACGAGCGCGTACTCGGCGATCACGAAGAAGGCGTTCACCAGGACCAGGAGGCCCGTCAGGATGATGAACAGGACCTTCACTTAGCCGAGGGGGCGATGCAGCGCTCCGTCCGGTGGGAGCCGCTTCTGTGCCCGGCGGCGCAACCCTCGGTGCGCTCGCTGCTACTTCGCGATGGATCGTCGTCGCTCATGAACCGACGCGGCGAACGGTAGCAGCCGAGGGTGCCGATCCGGCCGGGCTGCGCGCGACCCTAGCCAAGCTCATCGACCCGCTTGGCGAGCTCAAAGTCGGCGTTCGTGAGGCCGCCGGCGGAGTGGTTGGTCACCGACAGCCGCACCTTGTTCCAGCCGTGCACGAGGATGTCCGGATGGTGGTTGGCCGCCTCCGCGAGCTCGGCCACGCGGTTGACGAACGAGATCGCCTCCGCGAAGTCCTTGAACGTCCAGCCGCGGACGATCTCCTCGCCCTCCTTGCTCCAATCGCTCCCGGCCAGCCGGGAGCCGATCTCCTCGTCGCTGAGCAGCTCTGCCATATCGTTCTCCTTGCTTTGATTCCCCGATCCTTGCTTAAACAACGCCGCCGCGCCAAGCCAGCTTGATGCGAATCGTCAGTCTCGTCCCATCGGCGACCGAGATGTTGTTTGCCCTGGGGGCGGGGGCCGATGTCATCGCGGTCACCCACGAGTGCGACTACCCGCCCGCGGTCCGCGAGCTGCCCAGGATCACCCGCGACGTTCTCCCTCACGGCCTCAGCGCCGCGCAGATCGATGCCGCGGTCAAGGAGCGGACACTGGCCGGACAGTCGATCTACGAGCTCGACACGGAGATGCTGCACGATCTCCGCCCCGATCTGATCGTCACGCAGGCGCTGTGCTCGGTCTGTGCCGTTTCTTACGAGGACGTGCGCGCGGTCGCCGAGGAGATCGAATCGCGTCCTCGCGTGATCTCGCTCGACCCCCATACCGTCGGTGAGGTGCTCGGCGACGCGGGAACGCTCGCACAGGCCATCGACCACAAGGACGCGGCGGTGGAGCTGGTGCACGAGGCGGCCGCCCGGATCGACCGGGTCCGCGTGGCAGTCCGCCGCGCCCGGCGTCCTCGGGTCGTCGCGCTCGAGTGGCTCGACCCGCCGTTCGCGGCCGGCCACTGGACCCCTCAGCTGATCGACTACGCCGGCGGCGAGGACGTGCTCGGGTTCGCGGGCGAGCGATCGGAGGAGCGCTCCTGGGACGAGGCCACGGCGGTGCAGCCGGACATCGTGATCGTGATGCCGTGCGGCTATGACGCTCAGATCGCCTACCGCGAGGCCGAGATGCATCGCGACCAGCTGAGCAGCCTCGGCGCCGGCGAGGTCGTGGCCGTCGATGCCGCCGCATACTTCTCGCGGCCCGGACCGCGGATCGTCGACGGCCTCGAGCTGCTGGCCCACGTCCTGCACCCGGAGCTGTTCCCGGAGGCGCCGGCGCAGGCGTTGACGCTGGAGCTATGAGGAGGCGCGCCCTGCGGGGGCGCGCCCGGTTGGGTTTCGCCCGGGCGAGCCCAACGAACAAAAATCTCTAGCTGCTGAAACCGATGCCGTTGGGCGCCAGCCCGTGCCCCCCCGCCACCGCGACCGCGCCCACCACGCTGAGCGCCGCCACCACCAGACAGCCCGCCAGCACGATCCCCGGCATCCGCCGGCGCTCCCCGAACTCGACCACCATCCAGCCGGTGATCAGCCCCGCGACGAGGCCCCCGAGATGGCCTCCGATCGAGATGCCACTGAAGCTGACCGAGAACAGCAGGTTGAGCACCAGCACCGGGGCGAGCCCGCTCTGCCAGATCGGGATCCCGCGGGCGTGAGCGACCACGATCAGCGCTCCGAACACGCCGAAGATCGCGCCTGAGGCGCCGACGGTCAACGCATGCGGCTGGAACAGGAGGGCCCCGAACGAGCCCGCCAGCAGCGAGCTGAGGTAGATCGCGGCGAAGTTCAGCGATCCGATCGCCGGCTCGAGCACCCGTCCGACGAAGTACAGCGACAGCATGTTGACGGCGATGTGCAGCAGTCCATCGTGCAGGAACCCGGCGCTGACGATCCGCCAGTACTGGTGCTGATGGACGATCGCGGGGCCGAACAGCGCGCCATGGTTGAAGATCGTGCCGCCGCTGTTGGCCCCCAGCGACCCGCCGGCCGCCGTCTCGGCGATGAACACGATCACGTTGATGACGATCAGCGCCTCGGTCACGATCGGCGTGGCCGGCGTCGAGCGGATCGTCTTGACCTTGGTGCGGTCCCGCGAGCACTCCGGGCAGCGCATCCCCACCGGCGTCGGGGTCATGCAGTCCGGGCAGATCGGCCGTCCGCACGACGAACACGAGACGCCGGTTTCGCGCGAGGGATGTCGGTAGCACACGGCCATTGGAGTGACGCTAGCAGCGGGCGCCGGGGGCCCGCCGACCGCCGCGCTCAGCGGCCGGGCAGGATGTGCCGGGCCTCTTCGGCGAAGTCGTGCCAGGTGCGCTCGGCCAGCTCGAGCAGATTCTTTGACTGCTGCTTGCGCGAACGATGACGGCGGCGCACGCGCAGCACCACGAGCGCCGTGCCGGCCGACGCGCCGACGACCGCGGCGGCCGCAGGGCGGACCCAGTTGCGTGGGTCGCGCATCGCCGAGAGCTCCCAGGTGTCGAGCTCATCCTGGGCCAGCTCGGTCAGGTTGACGAGCGTCAGCTCGAGGCGCTCCACGAGGTCCTCCGGAGGATCGACCGGGCTCAGCGCCTCGCGCAGTAGCTCCTCGAAGTCGTGCACCCCGGTACTCATCCGCCGTCGCCCTCTCGGCTGGCGGCTCCCTCGGCGACCATCCCCTCCAGCTGGCGGATGGCGCGATGGAGCAGAACCTTCGTGGCACCGTCGGTCCTCCCCAGCGCCCGCGCGATCTCGCGGTTATCCATTCCGAGGGCAAACCGCATGATCAGCGCCTCGCGGCGGTCGTCGGGAAGCTGCTGGACGCCGGCGAGAATTGACTGCAGCTCCTCGCGGCCCTCGACCAGCGACTCGGTCGTGTGTGGCGCGGAGATCATGCCGGCATCCTCGATCGCCGATTCCGGCTTGCGGGAGCGGTCACGATAGAAGTTCGCCGCGAGGTTGTGCGCGATCCGGATGAGCCACGGCCGCAGCGGCCTGCCATTGGATTCTCTGAGCGCCCGCTCGAAGTGGCGGTAGGCCTGCAGGAAGGTCTGCTCGGTGAGGTCCTCCGCGTCGTGGTGGTTGCCGACCCGGTAATAGCTGTAGGAATACACGTCGCGCAGGTGCGCGCGATAAAGCTCGGTGAAGCGGGCATCGAGCTCTGCCTTCCCGGTGGGCAGCGGTTCGGACACGGCATCGGAGAGCGTACCCCCGCTTTACGCGGCGCGCACACGGCGTGATCGCTCCCGACGGACCGGCTCTGTGACGGTCGCGGTCCAGCGCTCAGGTTCGATCCGGCCTTCCACCAGCGCGGCGAGATTGTCGAGCGCCGGCGTGTCGAGGCGGGCATCCCGGGCCACGGTCGTCAGCAGCGGGACCGCGTCTACCGCCTCGGCGGCCTGCCCGAGTGCGCGGCCGATCTCGGCTCCCGGAACCCCCTGGGCGAGCAGCTCGCCGGCCCGGCGATTGCGCGAGCTCGATGAGACGACCGTCGCCACCAGGTCGCCGGCGCCGGCCAGGCCAGCGAACGTCTCCGGCCGACCGCCGCGCAGCCGGGCCAGCGCATCGACCTCGGCGAACACCTTGCCGGCCGCTGCCCCGGCCACATTCGGACCGGCGATCGACGCGGCGGCGGCGGCGAGCGTCGCGACGTTCTTGGCGCACCCGGCGAGTTCCACGCCCGTCACGTCGGTGGTGATCGATACATCGATGCCGGCGGCGAGCAGGGCGTCCGCGAGTTGGCGGGCGAAGCCGCGGTCAAGCGAGGCGAGCATGACCGACGCGCCGTGCTCGACCACCTCCGCTGCATGCGAGGGTCCGCCCAGGACCGCGACCGCGCGTGCGCCGCAGCGCTCCGCCGCGAACGCCGAAGGCAGGGTGCCGAGCGGCGGCACGAGGCCTTTCGAGAGGACCAGCAGGCCCGAGCGACGGGGAATCCGCTCCCCGTGCGCGGCCAGCACATTGGGCAACGAGCGGGCGGGCACGGCGAGACAGATGAGGTCATGACCGCCGAGCTCGAGCTCCGCCGCCCGGAGCACATGGACCGAATCTGGCAGCTCGATGCCCGGGAGGTATCGCTGGTTCTCACGCGAGGCCGCCAGGCTCTCCGCCTGCTCGGCGGTCCGGCATCCCAAGTCGACCTCGAATCCGGCCCTCGCCAGGCACACGGCAAGGCTCGTCCCCCAGTTGCCCGCCCCGACGATTGCGGCACGGCGGATCGGGGGCAGGCCGCCCAGCCATTCCCATTGGAGCATCACGCACGGCCAGATCCGCTCGGTCACGGCCGTCGCCAGCGCCGGCGAGGCGCCCTGCACCTGGGGGAAGCGGAGCGGGCGTCCCGCTCGGATGCGGACCTTGCGCGGACGGATCCGCCAGCCGCGGCGGATCGCCTCGGTGCCGATCACCGCGATCGGGACCACGGGGGCGCCTGTCTCCAGCGCGAGGCGGCCGACGCCGCGCTTCGGCTGGCCCAGCGCACCGGGCCGGATCCGGGTTCCCTCCGGGAAGATCAGGACAATGTCACCGCGGTCGAGGATCGCCCTGGCGGTCTCGATCATCTCCGCGTCGCCGGCGCCCCGGTCGACCGGAAACGCCCCCAGCGCATTCAGGATCCAGGCCTGCCAACCGCGCTTGAACAGCTCCTTTTTGGCCACGTAGTGCATGGGCCGGCGGGCCATCGTCGCGATCACGAACGGGTCGAGGAAGCTGCGGTGATTGGCGGCCAGGATCACCGGGCCGTCCACAGGTATGTGGTCGCGGCCGATCCGGCTTAGCCTGAAGTAGATCCGGAAGAACGGCTGCAACACCGCCCGGACCAACCAGTAGACGAGCGGGCTCGCTCCTTGTTCGCGCGCCCGACGGTGCAGCACTTCGTGATCCATCGCACATAGGCGTACCCGTTCTGGCGCCGCCCGTTACAGTTGCGTGTCTTGAGCCCTAATTTCGACCGTACGCGCACGCTTAGGGGAGCCGTCTGCGGCGTCGTCGCGGCCGCGGTGTGGGCGCTCCAGCAGCCCCTCGACAAGCTCGTCTTCGCAAGCCCCTACGACGACGTCGAGCTGCTCGGCAGAGCGGTCTGGCGAAGTGAGGGCTGGTTTCCGGCCGGCCTCGCGCTCCACATCCAGAACGGGGCCGCCTTCGGGGCCTTCTACGCGAATATCGCGCCGCTGCTCCCGTTGCCGCCGGTCACCCGGGGCCCGGTCGTGGCGCTCACCGAGCACCTGACCTCATGGCCGCTGACGGCGCTGAGCGACCGCTTTCACCCGGCTCGCCAGGAGCTGCCGCCGCTGGCTGGAAATCACCGCGCCTTTGCCCAAGCGACGTGGCGTCATCTGCTCTTCGGGGTCGTGCTGGGCGAGCTCGAACGACGCCTCAACGCCGAACCGGAGCCGGCGCCACCGGGTCCCGAGACGGACTTCTCCAGCAACGGCCACGGCTCGCTCGAGCACGCGGTAACGGTCGAGCCCACGTCGTAGGGCGTTGCGAGTCCTGATCACCGGGGCGTCCGGATTCGCGGGAGGGCACCTGGCAAGGCAATGCGTGGCGGCCGGGGATGAGGTAGTTGGGATCTCCCGCAGCGGCGCGCCCGGTGCGGATGGCGCCGAGGGCGTCTCCATTGACCTGCGCGAGGCGGACGCCGTCCGCCAGGCGGTCCGCTCGGTGGCGCCCGAGGTCCTCTACCACCTCGCCGCGCTCAGCCACGTCGGCCGCGCCTGGGAGGAACCGAGGCAGACGATCATGGACAACGTGGCCAGCGCCGTCAACGTGCTCGAGGCGGTCCGCCACGTGGCCCCTCGAACGCGCGTGGTGTGGGTCAGCTCGTGCGAGGTCTACGGGGCGCCCGAGCACCTACCGGTCGAGGAGTCCGCGCCGCTGCGACCCGCCAATCCATACGCGGTCTCGAAGTCCACCGGCGATCTGCTCGCGGGCGTTTACGCCGATGCCCACGGCCTTGACATCGTCCGCGCGCGGCCGTTCAACCACGCCGGGCCGGGACAGCTGCCGATCTTCATCGTCTCCTCGCTCGCGCGCCAGGCCGCCGAGGCGCGCCTCGCGGGCGCTCCCACGCTACAGCTCGTGACCGGCAACCCCGACACCCGCCGCGACTTCACCGACGTCCGCGACGTCGTCGACGCCTACCGTCTGCTCGCCGAGCGCGCCGAGCCGGGCGTCTACAACGTGAGCTCCGGCCACTCGATCTCCGCCGGCGATCAGGTCAAGCTGCTGGCCGAGCTGCTGGCACCACTCGAGGTCAAGCACGAGGTCGATCACGCGCGCGTGCGGGCGAACGAGGTCATGGACCTTCGCGGCGCCAACGGGCGGATCGCCGCCGTCACCGGCTGGCGTCCCAAGATCCCGTTCAGGGAGACGATGCGCGACACGATCGACTGGTGGGAGCGCGAGCTTTCGCGCCCTGGCTCGCCCAGCGCCGTGCGACACTGAGCGTCCGCCGCCCGCCTAGCTCAACTGGCAGAGCACTTCACTTGTAATGAAGGGGTTGGGAGTTCGAGTCTCCCGGCGGGCTCTCGGGTACGAGTCGATTGTCCGATCGCAGCTTTTGCCGCGGTTCGGCGGGGAGCCACTCGAGACGATCACGCCGGCATCGATCGAGTCGTGGCTGGTGTCGCTGAGCGGTGCGCCGAGCACGCGGATCAAGTCGCTGGTTTTGATGCACGGCATCTTCGCGCGGGCGCGCAAGGTCTGGGGCCTGCAGGTCAATCCGGTGGCCGACGTCGAACGGCCGCCACTCGCGCGTAGCGGCGGCCTGGAGGTGTTCTCGCCCGAGGAGGTGTGGTCATTGGTCCGGGCGGCGGCGTCTGAGCAGGACGCCGCGCTGTTCCTGACGGCGGTGTTCACCGGGCTTCGGATGGGCGAGCTGCTCGCGCTGCGCTGGCGCGAGGTCGACTTCGCCGGCAGCACGATCCGGCGAAAGGCGGGGAAGCTCCAGTCCTCCGGCGGCGTCGGCGTCTTCCCTCAGTTGAGCGCGAAGCGGGGGAGCTGCCACGGCAGTGGGCGGCGGCCTCGGGCAGCAAAGCAGGTGTCGCAAGGTGGCCGGGGGTTGCGCTCTCTTCTGCTCAGAGGGGCGGCGCTGCCGAGGTCTGCCCGTACGTCCGCCAACGCTGGCGATGCGACGTTCGGCGCTGTGGCCCTTTCGGCTCATCGCCGTTTCTCGAATACGAGCCTGTAGTGGTCAAGGAGCTCGCGCTCAAAGCAGACCTTGTTGGCGCTCACGCCGGAGGTGAACGCGAGCCGGAAATCCGAGCTGGTCAGCCAACGCGGGAGCAGCCGAAGCTTCAACAGGGTCTTTCTGACGCTCGGCGCGCCGATCCGCGCGTTCCACTGGCGGATCGTCTCGATGTAGTCCAGCCGGCCGCTCGTGCTCGCCAACAACCGAAAGTGAGGATCAGCGCAGCGGACGATCTGTTCCTGGCCAAAGGGAAGCCACGAGCCGGGAAACTGGCGCCCCAACAGAGCTAGGACCCAGGCGTCAGAGTTCGGTGGCGGGAGGCCTTTGAGGGCGTCGATGTCGATCTGCTCCGCCGGGATCATGTTGCGCCCCCACACCATCGTTTGAAGATAAAAGCGGCCGTCGTCAGGTAGCAAGCTCTCGACCCGCGCGAAGAACTCGCGGTAGATCTCCTCCTGGCGTCCGGCGCGGTACTCCTCCGGAGAGCAGAAGTGCTCGAAGCCGCCGACGCTCGTGACGGCATCGAACGGCCCGAAGGTCTCGCGGGTCACCTTCCGAGCGTCGTAGAGGTGAACGTCGAGGCCATGCCGCTGGCACGCCGCCACCTGTGCCGAGGACAAGGTGACACCGACCCCCGTCGCGCCCTGGTCGCGGATGAAGTTCAGCAGCGGACCCCACCCGCAGCCCAAGTCCAGCACACGCCGCCCGGCCTCGATGCCGATCTGCTCGGCGATGTACTCGTGCTTGCGCCGCTGAGCCTGCTCGAGACTCAACGAAAAATCACCGTCGTACCTCGCTCCGCTGAAATCCGTGAGCTCCCCCAGGCTCAGCCGAACGATGCGATCGATCAGCGTATAGGTGAACTCGAGATCCTTGCGATCAGCCATCGAACCGCACGCCACCGCTCTGCCGGGATGCGTTTCGCGGGTTTGTAACCGTGAGCGGCTGAGCAGCACAATGCGCGCCCCGCAGCCAGGCGACGACCCGGCGCCTCGCTCCCGCCCGGGAGCTCGCCGCGACTGAATGCTTCCCGGCCGCGTTGATCAGATCAGCGTTCTTGGCCATCGGGCTCTCCTCGCTCGGCTGGATCATGGCCCACAGCCTGCCGAATCGCTCGCGCCGCCGCCTGCTGCTCAGCAAACGAGGCCAAAGGTCCGCCGGTCGCCGGGCGGTCGAGGTCGTGACCGCGGTCCGCAGACGTTGGTCGTCCGTGGCTCTCGATTCGCCGGTAACCCCGCTCTGGCTGGGGCATTCCGCGAGGTACCGCGATAGACGTCGCGAGTGTCGCCGTGGGGGAGCGGAACGTTGCGATCTTCACGTTGTCGCACGTCGCGCCCTTCGACGCCTGCTGGCCCTAGCGCTCGGCTCTACGACTCCCCGGCCGGAGCACCACAGCCGTGTAGGTGCTCGCGAAGCCGATTACAGCCCTGTACTGACCACCGCCCGCTGGTCTCCAAGGCCTCGATCAGAACCTCGGCTGAACGGACCATCCGCTCGCTGTCAGGCTCGCCGAACAACAAGGCTCCGCCGCCTCCAGCAGTCGCTCCCGCTCCATGAGGTGGAGTTTGGCGGCTCCTTGCTGATCGATCGTATCGAGCAGCGCCTTGTGGGCGCCCCGAGCGATCATCGGCTGCGCGGTCATCATGTGGTACCACGTTAGCGATCGCTCTCGCGCCGGCGGGTCACCCTGATCGATCAACAGCGCTCTCGCGTCAACGGTGGTGCGCCACGGCTCAGACTCCTGCTGCGCAACCTATCTGCCGGATGGGATCCAGTTTGTCAAACGGCCTCGGCGGGGACGAGAAGTCTCGGTGCGTCGGATAGAGCCTCGTCAGGCGCCAGGACTTGGGAACGGCCGGAGGCTGCTGCTCCTACCTGCGTTGCAGAGCGCCGTCCGAGTGCTCGCCGGGCCCGTGCTGCCGTCGACCGCAGGGTCTAGGGCGACAGTTGAGTCATCGACCGACCGGGTCGGCGAGTGGTTCGAGCACGAATACTTCGACGGCAAGGTCGGGTCGATGTGGTTGTCGCTTATGAACCCGACCAGTCCGCGGCCGGTCAGCTCCTCGGTCTCGTGGCTGACGTCCACGTTCATGGCGCTTGCCAGCGTCTGCGCAGATCGAGCAGCGCCGCTCCTTCGCCGGCGCACCCGCGAGCGTCCGCTCGCCGCGGGTGAGGCTGTCCCGGAGCACCACAAAGAGGCCGTGTCCCCGAGCGCGGCCTTCGCCTTGGTTGGGCCACGGTCGGTTGTGCGTGCGAGCGACTGGACCACGGTATGAGATCGCAGCAGCGAGTTCGCCGCGGGTCGCCAGCCCTCGGGGACCAGTCATGTCCGGCTGCGATGCGTGCACAGGGGTTCATAAGATCCCCTTTTGGGTCGTCTCCGGCCGTGCGACCCGAGGCAGTCTCATCGCGAGTACGTTCGAGTGTCCTCGCTTCCGGGGCTCACCGCCCCACGGCGCTCAGCGGGCACGGCCGCGTGCCCGCAGGCCATCCAACCGCATCACTCTGGCAGGGCTACTCGCACCCGGCAGGCCCTCTCCTGCCCTGCAGCAGCTGCGCCCCGCGGGCAAGCCGTTGGTCGTTCGACCTGCGAGGTCCCGGATGCCGGCGTCGGCTGCTTAGGTGGCGCCGGACCGGTCCCCGGCGCGGTGAATCGTCACGTCTTACGTTTCCGTGGTGGCGCTTTTGGAGGTCGCTTGGGGCGTTGTTCAGCTCGAAGCGCGCCGCTCGCGGGCGTGTAGATGGTCTCGTGCCCGTCGTCCCAGCGGATGCGATAGCGAGGCGACGGGTCGCCCCGCAGGACTTCCTCGATCACACCCGGGCGCGGCCGCCGGTCCGTTGACTCGGCCTCGGCCACGACGCGGTTGCCGACTTCAAAGGCCATAGCTCTCCCTATCGTAAGCCGCGCCGCCTACATCGTGCTGTAGCCGTGCGATTCCTTTTTGATCTCGCCGGCTTTCGCGAGCTGGTTCAGGCGGGCTGAGACATTGCCGGGATTGAGGTTCAGGCCCTTCGCGAGATCACCCGCGGTGCTCCTCGGATGCTGGGCGAGGAAGTCGATAATGCTCGCCTCGGTGTCGCCCTGACGGTTACCCGCGGTTGCACGCCTATTGCTCGCGCGCCGCGCAGTCGCACGACGCAGCGAGCGAGCCGGCGCGGCCTCGGGATTACGTTCCGAGCCTGTGGCTAGGACCTCAACTTGGGGCATGTGTGCGCTCCTCGGTTTCGTCGGGAGGCGGCATCGGTAGGTCTAACTACTTCCCGCGGAAAAAGTCGGGCGTCTGTGACAGGGCTTATCCGTCCGGTCTGACAGTGAGAATTCCCTGCAAGTAATGGCGTTTCTCGCTGAAAGGGGAGTTCATGCTGACGCTCTTGGCAGAGCAGCCGGAGTGCCTGTGGGAGGACGCGTTGCCGATCGAGGTGAAGGAGTTGCCCGAGGATCTGGCGGCGCTGGATGGTTTGTTGTCCGATCACGAGGTTCTGTGGCCGTTGGTGGAGCGCTGGCGTCAGGAGTTCCACGAGACCGGGCGGCTGGTGTTGACCGAGGGGCGGCCGACGATCCCGCTCGAAACGTACGTGCGGTTGATCGTGCTCAAGCAGCGCTACCGGTGGGGATACCGCACGCTGGTGGCGGAGGTGTCGGACTCGATCCATCTGCGCCGGTTCTGTCGGATCTCGCTCTCGGAGCGGGTGCCGGACGAGTCGACGGTCCGCAAGCTCACGCGGCGGATCGGGCCGGAGACGGTCGCGGAGCTCACGCGCGCGATGATCGTGAAGGCGACCAGGGAGAAGCGGTTCCGGCCGCGTGCGGTGCGGATCGACTCGACCGTGATCGAGGCCGATGTGAAGTATCCGACGGACGCGGGGCTGGCCTCCAGTGGGGTCAAGGTGTTGGCGCGCGAGGGTCGCAAGCTCGCCGCCCTGATCGGCGAGAAGAAGGCGCGCGTCAGGGATCGCTCGCGGGCGATGGGTCACAAGCTCAGAACGATCACCCGCACGATTCGGCGGCGTTCGGGGGAGGCCAAGCAGGAGGTGCTGAAGCTGACGGGCGAGACCGGGGAGCTGCTCTCGAAGTCGGTCAAGGAGGCGCGACGGCTGGCGTCGATCGCCCGCAGCAAGGCGCACGGGCGTGGCGCGAAGGCGAAGCTGAAGGCAGCCGCTGCGCTGGAGGAGATGGCCGATCGCTGCGAGAAAGTCGCCCGGCAGATCACACAGCGCGTCGCGGGCAAGCCGATCAAAGACAGGATCGTGTCGCTGTTCGACCCGGACGCCCGGCCGATCCGCAAGGGGAAGCTGGGGAAGCCCAACGAATTCGGATTCGTTACGCAGTTAGCAGAAGTGACCGAGCACACCCAGCGCGGCGCCAGAGGGCTGATCCTGCCCGCGTCGACCGAGATCGGGAACCCGGCCGAGGACACGCTGCTGCCGCAGACCGTCGAGGAGCTCACACGGCTCGGGATACGGATCCAGGAGGTCGCACTCGATGGTGGGTTCAACGTCACTCCGACGAACAACGCGCTCGAGGGCCTTGCACCGAAGAACGTGTTCATCGCCGGCCGCCAAGAGCCCGGCTCGAAACGCACCCAGCGCCGGATGCGGCGCTACCGAACGGGCGCGGAGGGCCGGATCAGCCACCTCAAACGCCGCTACGGGCTGGACCGATCCCGCCTGAAGGGCGACCAGGGCCGGCAGATCTGGACTGAATGGAGCATCCTGGCCTACAACGCCGACACGCTCGCCGTCCGGGAGCGGTGAAACACTCCCAAACGCTCCTTCAGCAAGAGCAAACCCATTACTACGATGCGGCCGCGCGAGATCACTCCGCGGCCGTTTCGTCTCTCATGAGTTCTTCCGCGGCAAGTAACTAGTCGTGCGGTTGCGTCAGGTACGCGTAGCGGAGGTCGCTCGGACCGTGCGGGTCTGCGTTGGTCCGGCCGCCATCCTCTCGCGGAGTGTTCACGCGTCGCCCGGCCGTCAATTGCGGGCGGTCGCCGCCGCGACCCGCGATCGAGAGCAACTCGCCTCGCCTGCCCGCTGCCCAATTGGGTTGCGTCCGCGTTGTCATGTTCGAGTCTTCCCGCCTCTCCACTTGGGGTCGCGCAACAGGGCGTACCCCGCGCGTTCAATCAGATTGGGGCGAAGCCACCGGGCCGGTGGGATAACGCCGACAGGAGTACCGCACCGGCCCCGCAGTCAAAACCAGTAACCCCTGCCTCACGCCTCGTGGCGCACGAAGCGCCGTTGGTGGCATCCGGGCTTGGGCTGAGAATTCTGGCCGCAGGGCCAGTCCACTTGTCGACAGTACTCCTATTGCGAGCGTTTGTCTGCAGCAAGCTCAAACTTCGTCGCGATGCCACGAAACCGGGAGGCTCGACCGAAGCGATGGCCGATCAAACCAAACGGTTATACGCCTGGGAAAGGAGCGTCGTAGGGCCGTTATCAAAACAGCTGTGAGGTCGCCACGAATGACGGCCTTCTTCTTCCCGGCGCAAGCGGCGCCTCTGACTTCGCGGGGGGTGCCACGCTCTACTGAGTGCGACGCGACGGCGTGCATGGAGCCCGCGCCGTTCGCACTGGCCGCGATCGGGCGTCTCGCGTAGATCGGGGAGTATTGCTATGCCCTCTCGCCGACGGGCTTGCGCGGCGTCGCCGGAGCATCGCTGTTCGCTGCGGCGTCCGCCTCGCGCTTGGTGCGCCGCTGCGCAGCTTCTTGCTTGAGCTCGCTCTGCTTGTTCGCGACCTCAGCGACGCGGGCCGCGTGCCTCTCCTTGGAGCTCATCCGCTGGATGGTCGGTCCGGTCGAGGCGTTGACCTTGTTTCTGCGTGGCATCACTCACCTCCGGGGCTGTGCTCGATCCTCACTCACGAACGCGAGCCGGGAACCGGGAGCGAGACAGCGACCGCCTCGGACAGTGAGCGTGAGGAATGCTCCGGACCGACGAGGCGGAAACCGACCATGGCCTCCAACCTGGCGCTTTGTCGAGGCGGCTCCCCGCACTCCGGGCAAGCACCGAGGTGCGCCGCCGTCGCAGGGCCGAACCGCACGCGGCAGCCGGGGCAACAGGCATGGATCATGAACGAGCCTTCACTGTTGCGGTGGCCATAGCCGCCTGCCTCTCTGCTCCTCTGGCTGAAAACGTCGCCCGGAAAGCGAGAAGAGCATGCGGCTCGCTGAGCGCGCCGACTAGCGTACCACAGTAATCCGACCTTCCAGCTTGGAATTTGCGGTGGTTGCTTCTTACCCGCTCCGTTGTGCATCACGTGGACGGTTCGGGCGTCTGGGTGTCGGTTGCTAGTTGGTTCGTTGGTTCGGTGGTAGTGCGTTCGCTCGGTTCTTATTGACCTGTCTGCCTCGCGACCGCAGCCCTTCGAGAGGCGCGCGAGGAGTACATGCGATGGAGGTCCTGACCGCAGGGCGTGCGGGCAGCCATCACAACCAAGAATGCCCCCAGCGCCAAAACTGTGACGCAACCCACCAGCCCCCTACCAGCTCACAACATCCCACAGCGCCAGCTCACAGCACCGCGAGATCACGCCCGACGCGGTCACAACGGCACACGCCTTCGTTCCACGAACCGGACCGTGCCGTCTGAAGTGCGTCGTGTGTTCCCGCGTCTGACTTGCTGCTCGTCCAGCCGCCTCCAGGTCCATGCCGTCACCGATGATCGCACTCCCGAGTCGGCCCATCAGGGCTGGGTCGTGCCGCGCTCGAGAGCGGAGGCTACGGACCGACACGCTGGGCTCGGCGTCGGACACTTCTGCGTCTCTGAGGGCAGGAGCACCCAGAGCCTGCGGCACGGCAGCGGGGAACACAACCGGTACAGACGACGTACAGCGGGTCTCGGAGTTTCGCCGGCCCGGGAGCCACCTGCTCCGCGCTGACAGGACAGTGCTGTGCTCTGGAATGCGCAGCTTTGGCGCACCAAGCGTCGCGGTGGGCCGAGTCTTGGGGCCTATTCGGTTTCGGTGATTTCAACTGCGCCGAAGCCCTCGAGGGGCCCGTCGACGAAGAAGATCTCCATCGTGATGTCGGGCTGGACGTGGGCTTGGGAGAGGAACGCAACGACGTTGCGACCTGTGAGCTCCTCGATGGTGTCGGTGAAGCGCTCGGTCATCATGCGCTGGAAGTCGTGGCGCATCGCGACGACACGGTCGGGCTCGCCGCTGTCCATGATCGTCTGCTCCAGCGAGGTGAAGCCGCTGCCGCGCATCACGACGACGATGATGTCGTCGAGCGCGTAGGTCTTGGCTTTCATCGGCCCGCGACCGTAGTGCTCACGCAGGATCGCGACGATGCTGGTCGAGATAGCCGCAAGGAGTTTGCCACCCCCGAGCTGAGCTGGCTTACCGTCGGCGAGAGGTACTTCCATCAGGTCCGCTCCTGTCCTCGACGAGGCCTGCGAGACCCCGCCAATCCAAGGTGGGTTTCTTGGCCCCGTCTCGGCGCGCACGCTCCGACGTTGCCGCAAGAGCAAGGGTAGCCGCCTGATTTCCCCGTCCGGCGATCCGCTCCGGCGGCTGCCTCCCGTCACGCTTAGGCCCGAGCACGAAGACGAACACCATCGAACGGTCCCAGGTAGCGCTTGACGAGATAGTCGAAGGGGCGTGTCCCGGGACCCGTGAAGTGTTGCCGCGAGTTTTGATGACTGAGCCGTCTCCGCGCTAGGATCGACTGCTGAGCGGTCCTTCATGCGCGATCGATGACTGTGCTTGGGATTGCCCCTGTAGAGGCGGAACGAGTACGCGGTCACACGCCTGGCCGCCGGATTCTGGTCCGTGGCACCCCGGTTGGCTCCTCACGAGCCGAGGATAGTTCACCGATGCACGGACCCAGTAGCGGAAGCGACCTGACCGCGGCCATCAGGGCGCTAATCGCGGGCCCGCCGGGTCGGGCAAGCGGGGGGAAATCGAATCTTGCGAGGGACGGTCAACGCACCGCGCATTCGCTGGCGAGATTGCGTGGCGAGTTCGCGGAACGAGACCTGGCCCGGTCCGATCCGCGCTCGCGTATCGTCGCTCGAGGTCGAGAAACCCGATGACCGACCCGCCGGGGGAGCTTGCTGCTGCGCTCGCGAACGCGATCGTCGCGTTGATGGCGGAGTACACGGGCCGCGGATCTCCGAAGTCGCGCTGCTACGTGCACGAGAACCTGATCGTCTGCGTATTGCATGACTCGTTGACAAAGGGCGAGCTCAGACTCGTGCGGGATGGCAAGGAAGAGGCCGTGCTCGCGATCCGCCGGACCTACCAGGAGTCGATGCGCGTCGAGCTGGTCGAGATCGTCGAGCGACTCACCGGTAGGAAGGTGGCCGCGTTCATGAGCTCCAACCACGTCAACCCCGACATCGCCATCGAGTCGTTCGTGCTCGAACTCCGCGACGTCCCTTAGACACCAACACGACAACCTCGCGGCGGCGCGCGACGGCCCCCCCGGTGGCCTAGTGCGCGAGTCGCCGCGGGATCGGGCCCCGCGACAATGCGCAGGGCCAACCGGCTCGCGGAGCGACACGCTCGTTCAGCAGCCGAGCAGGGGCCCTCGCCGCTGAACGTTCCGATCGTCGGTCCCGATTCGGCAGCCACTCTTGAGGGTCTCGCACTGCCGATCGAGGCTCCCTGACACTCCCGGGCTGACCTGTGCGACCCGGTGGCCCAGGCTCAAGCGTGGTGCACCGATACCACCTCGCACAGCACGGGGGCTGGGGTCCCGATCTCGGACAGCTCGGTCAGATAGGGCCTCGCCTCGGGGTTCTGAAGCATCGCGGTGAACGCGTCCTGGCTCTCCCACTGGGCGTAATTGACGACTTTCGTGCCGTCAAGGCTGCGATGAACGTTGGCTGAGACGAAGCCCGGCAGGTGGAGCATCACCTCGTCTGTTGCGCGCTGCCAAAGCTCGACCAGCCGCTGCTGATTGGCGGGGTCGACGGTGAACACGTTGATCAGCGTCACGACCGCGGCATCAGCGCGGATGATTGATTCAGACATGTTGGCTCCATTCCATCGTTGGAGACATTGTGGCGTTGGGCGTACGCCGACCCATCCAGACATGAGACGGGCTCTGCGGCCAGCGGCGGACGACGGGGCACAGGAGCGGGTCGGCGGAATCGCGTATATCGACCGCCGCAACGATCGGCGCGGGGTGTTTCCGCGGGGGGAGTACGGTGTGAGGAGTGGAGGACGACGCGATTCTCGCCTTGGTGACGCGGCTAGCGCGGCCTCACGCGTCCGGGGGCGAAGTTATCGAGCGTGCCGCGATCCTCGCTGAGGGCGCCGATTTCCCTGCGGTCATCGCGTGGATCATCAGCCACGCTGGGGCACCCGAGTCAGCCGTTGCTTCCGCTTCGACGCGCGGGCTGCACGGCTCGCGGCTCAGCGGCGGCCGTGATGCACCCTCCCGGCCGCCACTCAGGTTCGTGCTGCCGGCTGGCACTCTGCGCTGAGACTGGATCAGGTCTCGGCACTCCAGGTGCTGATCGCAACGTTGGCCAGCCATGGACGAGGATCGGCATGACCTGCGCCCGCGTACTTCGATCATGCCCGTCCCAGTGAAGGTTCGCTGGACTGACGCGCCCCGGCCCTAGCAGCACCGAGGCGCTTCGCTGTCATGGCCACCGCCGCATGAACACCAGGAGCGCCGCATGCCTGTCGTGCCCGCGCCCGATCCGCAACACCTGCTTTGTCGCCGGTCCGGCCACGAGTTTGATGCCTTCGACGCCGATGGGCGTGGTGGACTGAAAGCGGGTCCTCTTGGGCGCGGGCGTCAGTCATCTGCGCGCGGGGCGGTCGGCATGCGGCGGTTTCGCCGAATCGGTCTGAGTGAGAGAGGATCATGTGGCGATGGGCGAGGTCAATCCAGAGGAGTCGCTCGAGATTGGTCGCGGCGTGTTCAAGCGGCTCGGTGATTGCACTGGCTCGGAGCTCGAGTCCGCGATACGTTTGATTGCTCAAAGGCGGATCGACCGCGCCTGGATCGCGGAGCAGGCGCCGGGACCCGATCGGGGCGAGCTGACGATCGCCCGCCGCTTCTTCGCCAACGCGACGGACGCAGAGCGGGATCTCATCGCCTACTGGCAGATGGTCAAGCTCGTCGAGGACGCGTACGTGCGCTACACGAGAGGGGGCGATGCTTGACGGCCGCCAAGCTCGGAGGAGCCGCTTCGAGGGCAGCGGCGGGGTCGGGCTGTTAGCCGATCGAGCCCTCCATCTGCAGCTCGATCAGGCGGTTCATCTCCACCGCGTACTCCATCGGCAGCTGCTTGATGATCGGCTCGACGAAGCCGTTGACGATCAGCTTCGAGGCGGCGTCCTCGCGGATTCCGTGCGACATGAGGTAGACGATCACGGCCGAACTGGTCACGACGCGGTCTTGACCAGGGCCCTGCTGGTCGCCGATCTCTGACTGATCCAGTCGGTCCCGTCAACGAGAAGCCGCCCAGAGCGACGTGACCGCGCGACCCCAACTGTCCGTGAGCACCAGCCTCGGAGCAGGATTCGTGCCGCGGGCTCCCTGCTGCTGTTAGCCCAAAGCACCAGCCTTCGGCTGGCGCTGGTCCTCCGTGGAAGGTTGAAGGGCTGCCTTATGCTGAGGCGTACGCTTGCTCCAGATGAGACCGGCCGCCGGGGAATGGGTCTAATCTTCTGACCGGCAACATTACCGGAGAAGGAGCGGACGATCGGGCAGCCAATTCTTTCTGCATTGGAGCCCGTGAATCCCAACGTCGCCCCGGATCCTGTAAATGGGCCGTGACCGTTACCGACATACGCAGGAACGTTGTTATGCACTGGACGCCTGTCGCAGTCCGTGCTGCTTTGCCCAATCACTAGGGTTCCAGTCGACTATGGTCGACACGGGTTGGTTACACGGCAAATCGCCTAGAACCCCCGGCTTCATGGAGACAAGGCCCTGATTCTGTGTGCGGTGAGCTTTGTCACTGGAGGTAGCACCGTATAGGCTGTCGCCCGACACGCGCGCCAGGCCGAAGCGTTCGGGAGGTCATGGTCCTCAGTTGCCCAAGAGGACCTCTCCCGAAGCTGGTCCGAGCGTCAAGCTGTTGACACTGGTCCCATAGAGGTCGTGGTAACCGGAACGTAGACTGATAGTGAAGGTCCGGGTGGGATCCGGGTTCACGATTGTTAAGCCATTGGTATAGCCGCGCATGTACACACCCTGTGATGAATAGTATTCACCGGCTGGCTCGCCAATCGCATTGGCCGTCGTGTATTCGTGCTGCGGAACGGGGGGACCACCATATCCAGAGTTCCCTGCTGGACCCCAACTGAAGTATGTGTGCGCTTCTTTGATGAGAAAATAATTGGCCATTCCGTATTGCAGATCTGCACGCGCCTTCATGTTGGTGTCGGTCATGTACGGTGTGACCGTATAGCTTTCAGAGTTTATGAGCGCGACTGCGTGATCACCCCCTGCATCAGCCTGTAACTGTATGTAGCCGTTGACAGTGTCAAGCCACCAGCTGGCGCACCCGTAACCCGCTTCTGTCGTCAAATGAGTACCAACGGTGTTAGAGGTGAAACTTCCCTCGTCTATGTCGATGTCGCTGGCGTTGACGGCGACAGGTTGCCGGCTGGTATTGCATTCGAAGCGATCGTTGAGCGCGTCGCTAGTGGCGGGATACCGTTGACGAACAATCGTGATAATGGCCGCCAGTCCAGCGGCGCTTGCTTCCGCGTACACCGGGTCATAATATGTCCCGTCGTATTGCTGCACCCAATTGCCGGAAGCATCGTAATGACCCGCAGCGCCGGCGGAGTTGTTGATAGCGGGATCCCAGCCAATGCCGTTGAAGCCCTTCCCCAGAGCGCCGGACGCCACGGAGGCGATGTACTGCTGGACCTGGGGATTTGTGAAGTCGAGAAACGGCGCCGATTGACCGCTGTTGACCGCCGGCGTCGTACGGTCACTTTTGTACAAGAGCCACGTTGGATGGTTGGCCTTCCACCAGGCCACATCGTTCCATGCCGGGTCCAGGGGATATGGGGTGTATGCGTCATGCCATACCGGTATCCCATTGGCCGGCTGAGAAGCGCCCCATACGTAATCGAGGACGCCTGCCTCTCCTTGTGCTTGGCCATTCACCACCTGCTCGTTTTGGTTAAAGGGCTCGAACAGGTGGAGGCCAGCGGTCGTTACTGCCGGCAGCGGTCGGGCGGTACCCGTCGTTGTGAACGTTCCCGGTGTTCCCCCAGTCGGGCCAACGCAGATGAACTGAGTAACGCCGTCGCCCTTTCCACAGACCTGAAAGTGATATGTAGTGTGAGGCGCCAAGGCGTAGAGCGAATATGTCACAGCAACCTTGCAGCCATCACCACATGTTGTGCCGACCGGGCCCCATGTTTGTGAATGGTATTGATACTGATTGGCCGTGCCCCATTCCCAGTACCAGTAGCAGTTTCCCTCTCGGTTGCCATTGTCCCCGCATGCCAACGATGCCGTCAATGTCGCGGTTGTTCCCGTCACATTGATGGCTCCCGTTGTGACGGCGGAACATCCCGCGAGCGGAAGGATGCAGAGCGCGCCTGCAAGGATTGAAAACGATATGCGGCGTCGCCCGCCCACAGGCTATCGGCGTCCCGATCTAATCGCCATTACGCGCCATTGTCCTCAGTGATTTCTTCCGAACGCGCCCGATCCCCAGAGAGTCACGTTTTCATGCCACAAACGCGACGATATAGCCGTCTCCAGCGGCGGGCTGGGCGCAAACGTGGCCCGGTAGGCGGCGAGCCCTCTCGGCGGGAGGGAGGCTGCGGGATCTTCGCCGACAGGGCCGTGAGGGAGGGGATTCTGCATCGTCGCCCGGCCGATCAGGACGAGAAGCCTCGCGGCGACGTCGGCGCGCCCACGACACGCCTCAGGCTTCGGGATGCGACAACATGCCCGATATCGTCCCGGGACTCATGGCGCACGTGCTCTCGATCTCAGGAAGCTTGAGAGAGGGCTCCACGAACAGTGCGGCGCTCCGTACGGCGCAGCAAGTGGCGCTGGCCGGGATGGCGACGACGATCTACACCGGCATCGCGTCGCTGCCGCACTTCAACCCGGATGACGATCGCGAGGATGACCACGTTCATCCGGCCGTCGCGGACCTTCGCGGGCACATCGCGAAAGCCGATGCGATCCTGATCCGCACGCCGGAATACGCCGGCGCCCTTCCCGGCTCGCTCAAGAACTTGCTCGAATGGACCGTGGGGGACGGCGGAACCTACCGCAAGCCTGTTGCATGGATCAACGTATCCGGGCCAGCCGCGCCGACCGGAGGCGCCGATGGTCACGACTCCCTGCGCAAGATCCTCGGCTACGTGGACGCCGATATCGTCGAACCGGCGTGTACGCGTGTGCCGCTAACCCGCGACACCGTTGCAGACGACGGAACGATCACAGATGTCGCGGCTCGCGAATGGATCGCAATCATGCTTTCCACACTCGCCGATGAGCTAGCTCGCCGAGCCCACCGGCAAGACTCCCTCTGAGCCCGCCCGCGGTCCGGCTGCGCTTCGTCGCCCACGCAGCCACGAGGCGCCAGCTGCTGCTTAGGTCCTCGGGCGGATCGAAGCAGCCGCTGGGCCGGGGAGGTTGGTCGGCACTCGCCGGATCCGGTAGCGAGGAACTACACCCGGTCGCCGCGAGCCACTCTTCGAAGCTGGGGCCGGCGAGCTTCGCCCCCGGATTGGGTAGCGCGGCGCCCTCCGCATAGGCCGCAGCGTCCGGGTCGTCGGGCTGCGCCAACGGACCGCCGCGGCTTTCGCGGATCTCGATGGAGTCGCCTCGGCTGGCGAAGAGCGCCGCTGCCGTATCGCCGAGACGCTCCTCCTGTGGGCCTGCCACCTCGGTGATCCTGCCGTTTTCGATCGCGGGCTCCTCGGCCGCGTCGGCGAGCGTTTCGGCGACGACGCGGGCGGCCACGAGCTGCGTTCGCATCTCCGGCACGTAGGCGACGCCATCCTGGATCGTCCGCCCGACCAGCGGATCGACGAACTCGTGGAACTGGGCAGCGCGAACGATCCGGACCGGGAGTGGGCCTTCGAGCAGTGTCTGCTCCTGGACCACCCTCGCCGCGTTGTAACCGGCATGGAACTTGACGATGCCGATGATCGAGACAACGACGATCCGCTTCGCCCCGGCTGCGGCGCCGGCTCGCTGCAGATTCCGCGCCGATGCGGTGAAGAATACCGTCGCCTCCTCCTGGTCGGGCGAGGAGCCGGAGGCCGTGTCGATGATCCTCTCGACCCCGACGAGCGCCTCATCGAGCCCCTCGCCGCTGACCACGTCGACACCCTTAGAGCGCGCGATCGGGACCACATCATGTTCGCGCTGCTTAAGGATCTCGACGAGGGGCGATCCGACCCGACCGGTGGCTCCCGTGACGGCAATCCTCTGGCTCCTGTCTTCGGTCTGCATCGTTCTTCCTTTCTCGCCCCGGCGGCTCGGCACCGGCAAATCGATCTCTCACTCGTATCGCACCCGGCGGCGCGAAGATGTGACCGACGGCGGGCCGCGAATCGGCAGAGCTCGAGCTCGTGAGCAAGGCGGGCTTATCGATCTGGCTCGACCTACAGTCACGCGACCCGATCGAGAGCGACCGCCTTGGGCGCTACCTCCGTCGTTACGCCTGAACGGAGTAGCGCGACCGACCCGGCGGTAGGCGCTCCCCCGGGACGACGACCATCACCAAACGGCTCACCGTCTGTCCCGAGCCATCGTCGCCTACCCGTGCTTGTGGCGGAGCGGGGTGCCCGCGAGAGGGGGGTCGCCCGCCGGCCATGGATGGCTGGCGGAATAGACCGTATGGGCACGGACGGTCCTCGGCGCTCGACCGCCGCCGTCTCACGCGATCCATCGACGCCCGCGGCTGCCAAAGCCCGGATAGACGAGTCGTCGTCGAGTAGCGGCTACTTCTTGCCGCCGAAGAGCCCGCCCCGCTTCTCCGGGAGTGCAAACCCGGGAGGCGGTGTCGTCGGCAAGTGAACCGGCACCACTTCCCGGCCAGCACGCAGCAACACGCAAAGGCAATCATCAAGCCAATGCGACCCGTGCCCACAATGCGTACGAACACGAGCTGATCCCCGAGGGATGAGTCGCCTCGATCTATGTTTCACCGTTCTCTCCGCTCAGCAATTCTGCCTGCGTCAACTGCACTGAGACGAACTCAAACGCCCGTATGTACTGCAACAGCCCTGCAATTGGCCACTTGTAATGAAGAGGTTTTCGGTTCGACTCCGAAGGCGGGCTCTTCTTCTGACCAGCGGTCGATTGACGCGTTCCTCGCGCACTGCTCGGATGCCTCGTGGTGGACGCAGACGGTCGCTTTCACAGCGGCTCACGCGCGGGTGATGTCGTAGAGGCCTGTGCGATTGGCTTGTGCCGGCCGCCGAGTGATCGCGAGGATACGCCTATGGCGAGCAGAACGACAACGCCCAGAACGGCGAATGCCGATGGGAGCCGGGGGCCGATCGCATGGGCGTTGAGTACCGCGCCCAGGATCGCTACCGACATCAGGGCACCGGCCTGCCGGGTGGTGTTCTGCACGCCGGAGGCGAGTCCGGACTGCTCCTCGCTGACGCTTGCGAGCAGCAGTGAGGTGAGGGCCGAAAACGACACGGTGCTGGCGAGGCCGATCAGGAGCAGGCCGAGCGCGATCAGCAAGTACGGACTGTGGGCGTCCGTCGGCGCGAGTTCCGCTACGCCGAGTGCGCAGCTGACGAAGCCTGCCACCAGTAGCACCGGATGGCCAAACCGGCGAGACAACGGACGATAGATCAGAAACGGCCCGGCCAGGGTTCCCACCGTCAGGGGGAGCAGCGCGACACCCGTCGATCCGGGGGTCCAGCCGCGCAGCAGTTGGAAGTAGAGAGACATCAGGAAGAGGGTTCCGTAGAACAGGAAACCCATTAGCGCGGCGCAGATCACGGCCACGGTGCGCACGCGATTCGCGAAGAACACGGGCGGCAGCATCGGCTCGCGGATCCGTCCCTCGGCGATCCAGAATGTGATTCCGACCAGCACGCCGGCGACGAGCATGCCGATCGTGATCGGTGACCGCCACCCCGACTGCCCGCCGTGGATGACCCCGGCCGTCACGAGGCCCATGGCGATGACCGCGGTCAGTTGGCCGAACCGATCGACGCCACGTGGACGACGCGGCGTCTCGGCAATGCTGATCCTTCCGAGCAGCATGCTGACGACACCGACCGGCAAGTTGATCAGGAACACGCTGCGCCATCCAAATGCGTCGATCAGCAGGCCTCCTATCAGCGGGCCGAGGGCGACCGCTCCCGCTCCAATCCCTACCCATACGACGGCAGCGCGCGTTTGGCTGGCACGGTCTCGGAACAAATACGGGATGAGCGCCAGCGTCGCGGGCAACAGCGCCGCCGCGCCCACACCCTGCGCGACGCGCGCTGCGATCAAGGCGAGGATGGACGGCGACGCAGCGCAGGCCGCGGATGACGCCGTGAACACGCCCGCGCCGAACAGGAACATCCGTCGCAACCCGATGCGGTCACCGAGCGCGCCTGCTGTCAGTAACAGTCCGGCGAGCGTAAGCGTGTAAGCGTTCAGCACCCACTGAGCACCGGCGAGCGAAGCCCGGAGATCGGCACGGATCGCGGGCACGGCTACGTTCAGCACGCTGCCGTCGAGGATGATCGCGAAATAGCCAAGGCAGATCGCCGCAAAACCGATCGACGGCCGACGCAGCTGCGCGGCGCCGCTTATCACGAGACGGCGAGTTCGAGCAAGCGTTCCGCCTGCTCCGGACCAGCGATTGGAAGGCCGGCTGGATCAAGCAGGCCGATCTGCACGAGCACCGACGCCTGCTCCCAGTAGATGTGCTCGTAGGCCACCTTGCCGTCCATGAACCCCATCACCACGACCGTCGGGGTCCGGCGCTCATCCAAGCCTCCAATCGTCGACTGGTCCCTCGCCATGACGATCTCACACTGGGCAAGTTCGCACACTACTTCGGAGCCAACGTCTTGAGCTCACTCGCGGATCAGACGGAAACGCCGCCGTTTACGGGGTCAACGTCGGACTCCGCGTCATCGAACGGCACCGGCACAAGCGGTATCCATACGGGCTCGCCTCTGACTGCGCCCCCCTCAGCGGCGTCGACGCCAGCGACGTATCGCGCCACCGGCAGACCGGGCCTAGCGGCGAGCCACCTCCCCAATCCGGGGCATCGGCCGCTACGATCGCGCACTGCGCACAGGCCGCGAGCGTCGAGGGTCGAGGGTCGGGCATCAGCTCGTGTAGCGACGGAAGCATCCGTGGCACCCCGGACATCGCGGCTCGGCCCGCCGGACCACTGCTGTTGGACTAAGCGAGGGCGGCGCGGCCGCCGATCGGACCGGATCTGGACGACCTCTATGAGGAGGCGCGAACACTGCTGGCAGAGCACTTCGATCGGCGCTCGCGCTCGTCTGCTCTCTAACCGAGAAATTTGGGCGCGAGCGGCCCAGCGGGCCGAGTTGCATAGGCATGTCTCGGGTGCACGGTCTGTTCCGGCGTAGACGAACGCGTTGTCGCTCGTCACGGCTTGGACAGGTTGGCAGCTTGCGTGCACGTCCAGGCCGCAGCGCGCCGCAGGACGGCGGCGGCGATCTCACCCCGGTCGCAGGTGTGCATCTCGACGAAGACCATCGACCGGCGAACGCCAAGCGGCTGGAGAGCTGTTGAGCGCTGTTGGGCCTGACGCACGCACCGAGTACGCTCGCTAGAGGTCACGATGGGAAGCATGGGGTCAGACTGGCCCGACACTCTCGTAGGACGCGCGAGTGAGGTAGCCGAGCTCACTCGAACGCTCGACGCGGTGCAGGGCGGAGCGCCGTGGTTAGTTGGGATCGTCGGGGAACCCGGGATCGCACATCGGTATGAGCGCTTCAGATTCATCCGTCCTCAGCTCCAGCCAGGTCAAGCCTCGAACGTCGTGCCGGCGGGTCCGCCACGACGGCGAGTAGTAGGATAAGTCTATTAAAGGTAAACGCCCTCGAGGTGAAAACGCTCCGGGCATTTGCGTCAAAGCGCGCTGGCGACCGGCGGGCTCCTGGGACACGTGCGTTACGCCCTTGCTCCAGATACCGACCTCGCGCCGACAGCCTGCACTGGACGAGCGGTGCGGCGATCGCACCCGGCGGAGACGACGGCGGCGGAGTGCGGGCCAGCTTGTGGAGGACGTCACCTGGTGGAGGAGCCCCGCCAACTGGACGAGGGCCGGAGGACCTGGCGGGCTCCGGGCGTCTAATCCAGGGGTCGAGATCGCGCTGATAGCAGCTGGCGATCTGATGGTTTGTCTACGCGGAACCGTCCACTACACGCTGGTAAACACCGCCCACGCGCGCGATCCTCTGCTGCGGCCTCGCGGGGCGGGTTCAGCGCTTGCGGGCTAGACGCTGGAGCGCGCGTCGGCGGGCAGGATCGAGACCCGCCATCTGCTGGGCGAAGTGACTGAGCGCCACATCGCCGTACTGGGCGACCAGATCCTCGACCTCGGAGGCCGAGCGCAAGGCCATGTACTCGTCGCGATCGTGCGTGGGCGCGTAATAGTCGGTCTTGCCCTCGCGACGGCGAGCCAGGAGCCCCTTCGTGTGTAGCCGCGCCATGATCGTCATGTAGGTCGTGTACGCGCGTGGCTTGCTCGCGCGCTCGTTTATCCTCTCCATCACCGACCGGACCGAGGTCTCCCCGCCAGAGGACCAGAGCTCCTCCATGACCTCTGCCTCGAGTTCGTGCAGCGGTGGCGGGACAGAGCCATGGTTCGACTTGGTTCTCCTCCCGGACGCCATCTACGACGGATTGTAGCAAATAGATCGCGCGTTCGTTTGCCGATCGCCAGCGCGAGGCGCGCTTGTGCGCAGACGCGCGCTCCGCCGCGCCGTGTGGTTTCAACGTAGCAAACTGGGCGCAGACCCGCGAGCATGTACTACATTTCGTCGTAGCTTGAAATCATAAGATCTTCTGCCTCCCGAACCTCTAATGAGAATCAACCGCGCTCATCCTCGGCTATGGCTTCATCTGACCGGGGCGGCTCGCCGGTTGCGCCAGCAGCGCTCCGACCCTGGGGGCGATTGCTTCGGACCCGTGGACGACCGGGAGCGACTCGTCCTCGAACGATTCACGGCGCTCGATCAGCCTCCACGCGGGCCCTCACCACTCCAAGCACGGCATTGCCCGCGAACGGACGATGGCTCGACCCCGCCGGTTGACTAGGATCGCTCCTCGGCCGTCGTTCGGAGCGCGGTTCGTCTACGATTCATAGTAGGAGATGGCCATCCAATGAACAGGCAGCAGGTTGCGAGCCCGCCCCAGAGGATCCCGGACCGATCTGGCGCTATCGAGCAGGTGCCCGCAGCGACTGCGGCCGCGCGGGTCTCCCGCGCTGTACTCCTGCTTGGCGCGCTCGGATTGGCGTCGTCGCTCTTCGTCTTCGCGCGAGTGTTCGAGTCGTGGCGAGTCACGCCCCATGCGACCTCGCATCACGTGTCGATCCTAGGACAGAAGTGGAACTACCCGACGGCGAACCTCGATGCGGTCGTCATCTTGGCCCTCGCGACCGTGGGACTGCTCGTGACCACGATCGCGGTTCTCGGATCAGTGCGGGAGCTGGCGGCCGCCAGACGCTTCCGTCTCGGGGTCGCGGGGCGCGACTCGCAGCCCTTGAAGGGGGCCCTGCTCATAGCGGAAGAGCGCCCGCGAGCGTTCTGCGCGGGGCTGCTTCGACCTCGCGTGTACATCTCGACGGGTGCGTTGGCGCTACTCGATGAGTCAGCCTTGGACGCCGTACTCGCTCACGAACGCCACCACGCCCGCCGTCATGACCCGCTGCGCCTCGCGACGGGTCGTGTCCTCGCGCGAGCGCTGTTCTTTGTTCCCGGGCTTGCCGGTCTCGTTCGCCGTCAGCAGGCACTGGCCGAGCTCGGCGCCGATGAGGGGGCGATCAACGCTGCGCCCGGGAACCGGTCCGCGCTCGCCCGCGCGATGCTGAGTTTCTCCGACGCCTCTGCGTCCGATGACTCGATCGGGATTGATCCGGCGCGGATCGATTACCTGCTCGGAGAGCCGCCCAGCTGGCGGTTTCCCGCGCTGCTGTGCATCGCCGCGGTCGCCCTCATTGCGCTGGTCATCGCGGTGGCCGTGTTGGCCGGGCAGCTCGCGGACGGTTCTGCCACGTTGGCCCCTCCGTTCCTCTCACGCCAACCCTGCGTGGTCGTTCTGGCCGCGATACCCCCCGGGCTCGCGCTCGTTGTGGCCACCTACGGTCGCAAGGCCCGGACGCGAGCGCAGCCGAGCGCCTCGCTGCGCGCGCCCGCACGCGACTAACCGCCCGCGCGCGCCTGGATCACTGCGGGTCCACCGGCAGCCTGCTCTCCAGGCCGCGGCTCAACCCACGAGTCGGTATCGGCCAAGGAGCAAGCGTGGACGAGCACTTACGACCAGGCGCGGCAGCGCGAGCGCCGAGCCCGACGGGGCGATCTCCGTAAGGCCCGGAAGCTTGGCAGGTGCGGCAGGCAGCCATCTACAAACTCCGGACGCTCAATAGGTCTACTACATAATCTCGGAGGCCTGCCGGATCCGAACGTCCCTGGCCGGCGACGAGTAGTTGTTAACGGCGGCAGCGGCGCCGAAGTCGCCGCTCTGGCGAGTGGCGTCGGCGCCGCTGTCATTTGAGGTACCCCGATGCTTACGTACCGACAGGGGACGCAAGGTCGGTGGCGATAGAGGAGCGGCTAGCTCAGTAGCCGTAGCTCGAGCCGCCGCTGCTCGATGCCGCCGGTGCCGGGGAGCTGGGGGCTGATGTGACAGCCGCGCCGCTGGGAGCGAGAACGTACCAGCGGGCGCCGAACTCATTCAGCCCCTGACCTGCCGTCTGGCCGGGCTTGTGGTCGCCGACAAAGTAATAGAGCGGGTGACCGTTGTAGGCGATCTGGGCAACCCCGTTGACTTTCTTGATCGTGCTGATCTGCGAAGCCAGGGTTCCGCCCAGGGCCCGCGGATTGGCGGCGGCAGTGAACGGGGGCCAGACAGCCCGGCCGGCCTGGGACAGGTTGCTGACATTCCGACCGTCGGCTTGGAACAGATAAAGCGTCCGGCCGTTGGCGTCGACAAGTGTCTTTCCAAGCGAAGTCTGCTTGAGTGAGATTGCCGAGCCAGACGCGATGGGCGTCTTCGCGCTGGTGGTGCTTCCACCGCTTATCGCGATGATCACTGCGACAATCGCGGCGATCACGACGATGCCGGCGGCAAATGGCAGCCGTGTGCGAGTCATGAGTGTTGCTCCTTTGTGTTAGCTCGATGCGCCCGGCGTGCCTAATCAGACGCCGGACGAGGTTGTTTGAATGAGGCGTTGTCATCTAGGACTCCGTGTCACGCCGAGATCTTCCCGCTACCAACGATGATGTGTAGGAGATCGTGTAACTCCGAGATCTGGGTTGCGACCGGAGCCCAGAGTCGACCGGCTGAGCGGGCGTGATCACGCCACCGACTTCGCTGGCGCGGCGCGAAGTCCAAAGAACTCGGCCTCGGCCAAACCAAGAGGCGAGGCTGGAGACGCGCCGTATATCCATTCCGACATCACGCGGTGCCAATTCGCCGTGGCTTTGAGCTGTCCGACTGCGGCGAGCGTCATCGCCTGCATCCGGCTCGCGAACAGCGAGTCGGGAGGCAGTGTCTCGTTCTTCATCAGGTCCCAGTACTGCGAGCGGGGATTTCCGGCGTCGACGAGCCACGAGTTGACGTGCTCCGGGGTGATCGTGACCCGCTCGTCGTTGGCGTACCAAGCATTCAGAGCGCAGACGTGATCGAGCAGGCGCTTCGGATCGAAGCGTGGATCGCCCGGCTCGAAAAATCCCAGAGCGGCCAGCCCTCTGTGCACCGAATCAGCATCGTCCTCGAAGGCGGCACGAAGCACCGCTAGCTCCGCGTCGATTCGCCACCGGGGAACCGCCTTGGTCATGCCGAAGTCAAGGAACGCAACTCGTCCGTCGCGCAAGTAGAGGAAGTTGCCAGGATGAGGATCGCCGGAGAACTGCCCGAAGCGATACAGGGAGCCGTAGAAGAAGCGAAGGACGATCTCGCCCACGCGGTCCCGGGTCGCGGGCGCCGACTCCTTCACCCGCTCGAAGCCGGGCGCGGTAGACCTGTCCGATCGACGCCGCGGCTGCGGCAGCTGGGTCGAATTCGGCGAACAGGTGCGGGATCCGATCGCCAAGGTCTTGCTCGATCACCTTGCGCGTGTCCTTAAACGAAGCCCGCGGTGCGTTGTCGCGCAGCTCGCTGAGCTTGGCCTGAAAGTCGTCCAGGTCATCGGATGCCAGGCCGCCCAGGTCAATCATCGAAGCCATCTGTCCGATCTTCATCGCGCCACCCTTCATCTCCCCCAGCACGTCGACGAGGTGCTCCGCAGCCTCCTGGCGTCGGCGGCCATTAGCGGCCCTGCGGTCCTCCGATGATCGCCCGAGGTTCGCCGCCTTCATGGCATACGCCTTGGCGGTCTCGCGGCCGAGTAAGCCTCCGACTTTCGCGGTTCGCCGCACCCGGCCAACCGGCATCGGCCTAACGTTGTCACTCATCTCGGGGCACGTAGCTCGTGGATCGCGGGGGCTCGGTATGACTCCATCAGGCCAAGAGTCTACTACATCGTGTCGTAGATTGTCCGGGCCTTTCTGCACGCGGTCATCGGCTCTGCTGCGCGCGAGCGGGGTGCTCGTCGCCGGGGTGGCTTATGGGTCGGCGACGCTCGCTCCGCCGTTCGTCTCAGGTCAGCCCTGCCCGCTGGCGCTCCCTGCCGTCGGCGGCCTGCTCGTGAGGCTCTATGTGCACAAGACCCGAACTCGGTCGCCGCCCCCGGATTCTTAGCCGCCGACGCGAACCGTTCACCTGGCCGCTGGCTCGGACCAACCCGCGCAGCATCGAGCCGAAGACGCTGTGGTGGACGGGATAGAGCAGGTACCAATAGATCAGGCCCGCGTAGCCGGCCGGATCGAAGATGGTCGTCTGGTGTATCTGGGCGTCGGTGTCGCTGGGCTCGACCTCGAATTGAAGCCACAGCCGCCCGGGGATCTTCATCTCGGCTACAAGCAGCAGCTCTCGCCCCCGCTCGAGGCGCTCGACGCGCCAGAAGTCGATCGCGTCGCCAACCCGGAGCTCGTACGGATCGCGGCGCCCGCGCCTGACCCCCTCGCCCCCCCGGACCCGGTCGAGCAAGCCGCGCAGCGACCAGAACCAGTCCACCGCATACCAGCCGGTCGCGCCGCCGATCCGCTGGATCAGCGCGAATGCCTCTTCTGCGCGTCCACGAATCCGGGTCGAGCGCGTGCTCACGATGCGGCGCCCGACCGCGATGCCTCCCCAGCGGCACCGCGGCGATGATGCGAGAGCGTGGGACCACCGCGTTTCGGCGAATGCTTGATCCTCGGCTCGCAGAGCGCGCTCGACTGCTGCGGCCACACCTCGCGGCCTGACGGAGAAGGCCTCGCGGGCCCTGGGCTCCCGCACCACGGTCTCGTTGCGCAGGCTTGACACCATCGCGGCGGCGATGTCCCCATAGGCGGGGCTCAGTGACCCCAGGAACAGACGGGACACCCGTGCCGTCACCAGCCTCGTCGGGATCACCTGCCGGCGCAGGTTGCGCTGGCGGGCGTACTCGCGCATCACCTCGGCATAAGTCACAAGGTCAGAGCCGCCGATCTCGATCACATCGCCACCGAGGCCACGGAAACCTAGAGCGGCGATCAGGTACTCGACCACATCCTCGATTGCGATCGGCTGGGCTTGGGTTTCGACCCAGTGCGGCGCCGGGATCGCCGGCAGGTGCTCGACCAGCGCGCGGATCGTCTCGAACGACGCGCTCCCGGCGCCGATCACGATCGATGACCGCAGCTCGATCGTCGGCACCCCAGAGCTGCGCAGTATCTCGCCAACCTGATGTCTGCTGGCGAGGTGGGCGGACAGGCCCTGTCCCGATCCAAGGCCGCCCAGATACACGATCCGACCGACCCCCGCGCGGCGGGCGACGGTGGCGAAGTTGGTCGCTGCGCGACGCTCGAATTCCGCGAAGTCGGCCGTTTCGCCCATCGAATGAACCAGGTAATACGCGGCTCGTACGCCCTTCATGGCGCTCACGAGCGATCCCGCGTCAAGCAGGTCACCGGCCACGACCTCGGTGCGCGGCCCCTCTCGGTGCGCCAGGGCTTTTGGTCGACGAGTCAGGCATCGCACGTGGCTCTGCGTCTGTTGGAGTCGATCGAGGAGATGACCGCCGACGTAGCCCGTGGCGCCGGTCAGCAGGATCCTGTCTTCCGTCTGGGAGTTCATGGTTGCCGTTAGCACATCCTACTACGCTGGATCGTAGGTGTCTGCCGGCCGAGAAGTCGCCTATCCACACGCTGGCTCGTGCCTACTAGCGGTTGTAGTTGACCGGCTCGCAGAGCCTGCTACAGTCCGTAGTAGATCCATGGCGGCGATCACTCTCCCCTTCGGCGCGGTAAGCCACCTCACGGCCGGGCGGGCCCAGATGGGCACCTCGTTGAGCTTTCATCTGTTCTTCGCGGTGCTCGGCGTCGGTCTGCCCCTGATGATGCTCGTCGCGGAGGGAATGCATCTGCGCACAGGCGACCCCGTGTGGCGCGCGCTGGCCAGGCGCTGGGCCAAGGTGTTCGCGGTCCTGTTCGCCGTCGGTGCCGCCTCGGGCACCATCATCAGCTTCGAGCTGGGGCTACTGTGGCCGCGGTTCATGGCCTACGCGGGCGGGATCATCGGCCTGCCGTTCTCGCTCGAGGGAGCGGCGTTCTTCATCGAGGCGATCTTCATTGGCATCTATCTCTACGGGTGGGAGCGGCTCTCCCCGCGCGTTCATTTCCTATCCGGGATTCCGATCGCGCTCGCCTCGGCGGCGTCGGCGTTCTTCATCGTCACCGCCAACGCGTGGATGAACGTGCCGCGCGGATTTCAAATCGTTCATGGGCGCGTCACGCACGTCGACCCGCTCACGGCGATGTTCAACCCGGCGTGGGCGACCGAGACCTCGCACATGGTCCTGGGCGCCTACCTGGCGACGACGTTTGGTGTCGCCGCCGTATATGCCGTGGGCATGCTGCGCGGCCGGCGCGACGCATACCACCGCAAAGCGATCGCCGTGGCGATGTCGATGGCAGCGATCATCGCGCCATTGCAGGTCGGCGTCGGTGACTTACTCGGTCGAACCGTCGCACAGCACCAGCCGGGCACGCTCGCCGCGATCGAGGGCGTGAATAAGACCGAGCGCGGCGCGGGCCTGAACGTCGGCGGAATCCCCGTGCCGGGCCACGTTCCGATCCTGAACCTCAAGGTCCCCCACCTGCTGAGCCTGCTGGCCCTCGACCGGCCGAACGCAACCGTGAAGGGCGTAAGCGCCTTTCCCAAGGCAGACCGGCCACCCCTGGCGGCGCCAGTGCGCCTGGCGTTCATCGGGATGGTCGCGATCGGCACCGGTCTGGTCGGCATCGGCCTGTTCTACTGGCTGCGCCGCCGCCGAAACGGCCCCGGCCCCGAGGACCGCCTGACCCTGCTGGCACTGGCCGCGGCGGGGCCCCTGGCGTTCCTCGCCAACGAGTTCGGCTGGCTGGTCAGCGAGCTCGGACGCCAACCATGGATCGTCTATGGCGTCTTTCGCACCTCGAGCGCGATCACCACCGCGCCCGGAGTCGGCGCGATCTTCACCGCCTTCACACTCCTCTACATCGGGCTCAGCGGGCTCACGGTACGGGCGGTGCGGCGACTGACCGCCGGCACTCCCAAGGCGCTGCGGGAACCGGCACTGAGAGTGGCGTGAGATGAGCCTCGCGGTTGCCCTGGCGTTGATCCTGGCCTTTTCGCTGACCATGTACGCGGTCTTCGCCGGCGCGGACTTCGGCGCCGGGATCCTCGACCTCATGTCCCGCCGGAGCACGTCCGAGCGCGCCAGCATCGCGCGCACGATCAGTCCGCTGTGGGAGGCAAACCACGTCTGGCTGATCTTCTCGATCACGATCCTGTTCTCCGCGTTTCCAGTCGCCTTCGCGGCGCTCGGCACAGCCCTGCTGGCACCGCTGACGCTGGCGCTGCTGGCGATCGTGCTGCGCGGCGTGGCCTTCGCCCTGCGCGGCCAGCCGGGCGCTCGAGCGCGCAGCGAGGCCCGTCTCGGCGCTCTGTTCGGTCGCGACCTCGTCGCTGGCGTTCGGCGTGCGCAACTATCGGATGGCCCGGGTCGCGACGCTCGTGAGCGCCTCGACACTGATCGGAGGCTGGATCCTTGCGCAATCACCGCACCTGGTCGGCTCGCTGACGATTCACACCGCGGCGGCCAGCCACGCCGCGCTGACCGCCACCGCCGTCGCTGTCGGGATCGTGCTCATCTCCGTGCTTCCCGCGATGTCTCTGCTCTTTGCCCTCTCTGCACGCGCCTTGCCGGAGGAAATTCAATGACTCGGTTACGAACACTCGATGTGCAATACCGGCTCCCACTGGCCGCCGGGTCGGTAATGCTGTGGGTCGCGGTCGGACCCTGGCTGTGGGGGTTTGCCGGCAGCCGGCCGGCGGTCGCCAATCACGTGTTCCTAGTCTTCGCCTTCGGACCATTGGCCCTGCTGATCGGCGCCCTGCGTCCCGCCGCACTCGCCACGCTGGCCGGTGGCGTCTGGCTCGCGTTCAGTCCGTGGGTCCTCGGTTACGCGACCACCAACGCAGCGTGGGTGAACGAGCTCGTAAGCGGCGTGCTGCTGATCGCTGTCTGCACAAAAGCCGCTGGAGCCCCTCTCCCGGCGAGGCTGCGCCGGAGATCACGGACCGCGGGCCGCGCGCCGACGGCGATGAAGAGGATCCCCTCGGGCTCATAACGGACCGATGCCGCCCGAGCCCTCACCTCGTCTGCGAACGCGACAGCATCGCTGGAGACTGCTCGGGCTGATCGCGGCGATCGCGGTCGTGGTCCCGGCGATCCCGCCGCTCACACGCCTCCCCGCTCGCCTCATCGCCGCGTGCGCAAGTTGGGTGGCTATCGCCGGCGCCCTCGAGGTGCTCTCGATACTCGGCTTCATGTTGGCCTTCAGGCTCGTGTTCGGCGCGGGGATGAGCCGGCGCCAAGCCGTCCGCGCGGGGCTGCGCGGACTTGCGGCCAGCACCGTGCTGCCGGCCGGAGGGCTGATCGGGCCGGCAGCTGCAGCGCGCTCGGTGCTCTCCCAGAAGGTCCCGCTCCGCGTCATGAGCCGCTCGGCGATCGCGTTCATACTGCTGATCAGCGCTCCAGGAGTCCTCGTCCTGGGAGGGCTCGGCCTGCTGCTGTGGGCGGGCTGGCCAGCCGGACCGCATAAGGCCGCCCTCACGCTCCTTCCCGCGACCATAGCGGTCGCGCTCACCGCCGGGACATGGCTGATCGGCCACTCCCCAATAGCGAGCCCGAACTGGTCCAAGAACACGGCGCGTCCCCGCACCACCAGGCGAGCGAGCGATACAGGCATCCGCGCCATCCGCGGCGGCGCGGCGGAGGCCCGCCGGCTGCTGAGTGGTTCGAATTGGCTGCTGGGCGGCGCACTCGCCTACTACGTATTCGACAACGCCGTGCTCTGGGCGGCGTTTCACGCCTACGGCCGAACGCCCGCGATCAGCGTCGTAATCATGGGTTACCTCGTCGGATCGATCGTCGGGTCGCTACCTCTGCCAGCCGGCGTCGGAGTAGTCGAAGGCGGCATGATCGGCGCACTCATCCTGTACGGAGCCCCGGCGGCGCCAGCAGCCACCGCGGTGCTCCTGTACCGGGCGATCTCGCTTTCCTTACCCGTGATCCCCGGAGCCCTCTCGTGGCGCGGTGTTGCCGGACTGCAACGCCGACGAGAACCGTCGCCACTGTGACCGCGGCGGCGCGGGCGAGCGCGGGGGCGCCTCGGTTGCGTACGATCGGCGGTCTCCGCCAGACGTTGGGTCGATCGGCGGGCGGCTCGACGTCGGGGGATTGGATGAGTCGGATCTTGGCGCGAGCGCTCGCGTTGAGGACCCACAGCGATCACCGAGAGCCGACTCGGTCGCCGAGCCGCGGCAGCGTTCTTAAGGAGTACGCCGTCTTCTGCCCAGGCGGATAGCTCACGCGCACGCGACGCCACGGGGCCTGACAGCCTTCTGATACGTGCCCCGGGTTCGCGCTCTCTCACCGATCATCGTTCGTCGTGGCGATCTCGTTGTCGAGCGTGACCCATTGCGTCCGTCGGGGCGGCTGCTGCGCCAGGACGACATGGATGCCTCGTACGTCGATCTCGCCGATCCATCGCACCTCGAGTTCGATTACCTGCGGTGGATGCGGATCGTGCTGCGAACTGCTCGCGCGCGGCGGATCCTCCATGTCGGTGGCGGAGCCTGCGCACTGCCGCGGGCGCTCGCTACGGCGGACCCTGGCGGACGCCAGGAGGTTTGCGAGGTCGATGCTGGCGCTCTCGCGCTCGCTCGCGAGCATTTTGGCCTGCGGCGAGCACCGGGTCTGCGGGTGCGCCGAGCCGACGGACGAGCGTTCGTTGCCACCCAGCCCGATGCTAGCTGGGACGCCGTCGTCATCGACGCGTTCGTCGGCGCTACGGTGCCGCGACGGTTGATCACCCGGCAGGCATTCGTCGACGTTGCGCGCGTGGCGCCCCTGGCGCTTGTCAACGTCCTCGACAATCGCGCTGCGGGCGATGTCCGCGCCATCGCGGCGGGACTGGTGAGCGCCTATCAACGCGTCTGGGCCCTCGGCGGTCGCGCCGGCAACACCGTCGTGGGCGCCAGCGTCAAGGAGCTGAACTTCGACCGGATCAGCACCCAAGCCGCCGCTGACCCCTCCCCCGCCCGGCTCACCGGACCGGCCGCGATGGCCAGGCTCGCTGCCGCGACACCTCCGCTCAGCGACCACGATGTCGAACAAGTCTGAGCGACCCGGCGTGACAGTCGTCGGCCGCGGCGCCGGCGGCGCCTGGCGGTGTCGGGCCGGGCCGTTTGCCGAGCGAGCCGCCCAGGGCCGCACCGACGCGACGACGACTGGGGTGGGTCGGACACGTGCTCGTTGTCCCAATGCGGAAGCGCGAGTCCCAGTCAGTCGCTGCTCTGGCGAGAACCAGCGATCAGCCGGTCTGAGCGAGTGGCCTGTTGCGGACCGCGTTTCCGCGCCTCAGCAAGATGACACTGCTCGCGAGGACGAAGATCAGGAAGAGCACGAACCCGACGAGGTCGAGAACCAGCCCGAACGTGGCCATGACGCCGCCGAGTCGTTCTGGCTCAATCCGACGCCGATCGCGACCACAGACTCCGCCACCACCGCGATGACGAAAAGGATGCCCGCCGCCCAGGCATACCACTCCCCACGCGCTAGTCCTCCGCGTTGCCACCACCGTGCTCACGGGGCACCCCTATTCGTTCGTCGGGCCCCGATCGGAGCCTAGCGGTTCGGGCCTTCCGGCGCGCGAGATCAAGCCGTGAGCGCTGTCGTGCCTTGAGCCAGTCGACCGTCGGTAGAAGCCATTCGGTCCGGGTCTTTAGCGGTTCTTCCTGCGCTTGGGCTTGGTGATGGGGTTACCCCATATGTCTGTGACCGGCTGACGCGTCGTGCCGGTTCGCTTCGATGCACCCGTGTCCAGCGGCTGATCGTCATGCGGCTCCTGGTCGCGGACCGACTCCTGCACAACTACGTCGGCCATGACGTCAGCGGCGAATCTGTCGAGCTCGTCTCGCCGGCCATACCTCAGCGTCCCATCGATCGCGAGGGCGCTGCCGTCGGGAAACGTGAAGCGCCACCGACGCTTAGCGCTGACGGGAGTTCCTTCAGGGATGTTCAGCTCCTTTGTCTCCAGCGAAATGACGGCATCCCGCAAGCCGCGGGTCTCGAAACGGACAATTGACGCATCGAAATCGACGCTGATGATGGAGATCCGCCGAGCTCCAAGGATGAGGATCTCTGCACCGCGATCCGTCCCGCGGACGGCCGTCGACTTCATCCCGCCGGTAAGCGCACGCGCATACTCATCCAATACCTCGCGGACCGCGGCGCCAGCGTCGTCCCTCCTGTGGACGTCGAGTTGCTCGATCACGGCGTCGATCTGAGTCCCAAGTGGGCGGTCTGTCATCGCTCCAGCCGCGAGGAGAATCCGCTCACAGTCCTTCGCCCCATGACTACCTCCGTTTGGTTGCCGTTGGCGCGATCGTACGCTCGCGCTGCGACCCCTGCGTGGCCGTAGCGGCGTTTGCAGTTCTGTCGGCGGAGTCGATGCTGACGGGACGCGTGGTTTGCGAGGTCCGCAGACGCTGGTCCACACCATCTTGCAGGAGGGCGGTAGGGTCGAGGCGTGCGCGTATTGCTGGGCTGCTCGCTGGGCGGAGAGGGGCATCTCATGCCGCTAGCGAACGTTGGGCGGGCGATCCAGCGGGTGGGGCACGAGCCGATGGTTCTTGTCCCTCCTGCGCTCGCGCAGACCGCGGAGCGGACCGGATTGCGCTATCGGGTGGGTGACGAGCCTCCGCGAGCATTGATCGAGGAGATCTGGCAGCGGGTGCGCGCAGGCCCCCCGGAAGCAGTAGTCGGCCTGATCGATCGGGAACTGTTCGCCGCCCGGTGCACCGAGATGATGCTCGCCCCCGCCCGGGAGCTGCGCAACACCTGGCGGCCGGAGCTGGTGGTGCGCGAGCCGTGCGAGTACGCTTCAGCGATCGCCGCGCACGAGGCGGGGATCGCGCAGGTGCAGGTTGGGATCTCACTGGCGGCGATCGAGTTTCGGGTCCGCGCGATGGTCGCGCCGATCATCGACCGCTTCGCGCCGGGGGTGTCCGCAGCGATCGCTTCGAGCCCATACCTGAGCTCATTTCCACCGTCACTGGATCCGTCGCCGTGGCCGGACACCCGCAGGTTCCGGCTGTCACCGGCACCGAGCGCTGGCGCGATCAAGCGGTGCTCAGGCGGGGAGCTGCCGCTGGTCTATGTGACCTTCGGTAGCGTGCTCGGCCATCTGCCGGAGGCGATCGGCGTCTATCGGGCAGCGCTGGAAGCTCTCGCGGGATTACCGGCGCGGGTGCTGCTGACGGTCGGCCGCGCAACCGACATAGCGAGCATCGGACCCGTCCCCGCCAACACGCGTGTCGAGCAGTGGGTCGCGCAGGACGCGGTGCTCGAGCAGGCCGCACTCGTGGTGTGCCACGGCGGCTCGGGCACCACCTTCGGAGCGCTCGCTGCCGGTGTCCCCCTCGTCATCTGCCCACTGTTCGCCGATCAGCCACAGAACGGACGAGCAGTACAGGACGCCGGCGCCGGAATCGTGCTCCCCGGCTACGAGGACGCGGCGGGCGGCGTTCGCACCCTCGGGCCCGAGCACGTCGGTCCGCTGCGCGAGAGTATCGAGGAGGTCCTCAATGCGCCCGCCTACCGCCGCGCAGCCCGGCGCCTAGCAGCCGAAATCGCGGACATGCCAACGCTGGACGAGCTCGTCAAACCGCTCTTCTGACACTCGCCTGTCCGGGCGCAGGATCATCCGCCGGTGGCGGGCTGCCGTCGGTTGCTGATCTCGCACAGCCCGTCGGAGCCGATATTGAGGCCTAGGTTGTTGATGTTGTAGAGATGCTCGCTCGAGATGAGCCAGACGAGGTCGCAGATCTCACGCTCTGTGTGGTGGTGCGAGAGCTTCGCGAACGTCTCTGGGCTGACGTGCTTGTGCTGAGTCAGCTCGCTCGTGAAGTCGAGGGCAGCGCGCTGTTTATCGTCGTAGAGCGGGCTGGTTCGATACTCGTCCAGGGCGTCGAGTTTGGCCAACTGCTGTGGCTCTTTGCGGAGCACAAACCACCTTTGGCCGTCGATGCACCACGTGCACATGTTGATGCTGGCGACCCGGGCGCGGACCAGCACCGCCGTTTCCGATGACAACTCGAGCTTCTTGTCGAGCTTCGAGACCTTTCCGAAGAAGCTGCCGAACGCCGATGGCATTCGCGCGACGAACACACTGAATGGCCGGGGGACCTTTCCCCATTGGCGGCGCGAGTATCCGTACATGATCCGCAGGATCAGACCCTTCGGCTTGTCGATCGGAGCCAGAAACGCGGACGTCTCGCTCGCGCCCGGCTGAGTGTCCGATGGCTGCTTCGTCAACGGCGACTGCGTTGTCATGATTTGACCTCCTAGAGCGTTGGGCTGTCACCGTTATGACCCCGCTCGACCCGATGATGTGACCGCCCGTTCCTCGCGATCCAGCGCCCCCGCCGGTGATGACGCCGTTCAACTCCGGCTGCCGTCGTCGGCGGCCAGGATCCTCACTCGGTGCCATTTCTCCGCGATTCGCTTGCTCGCGAGCCGCCGCTCGTACTCCTCGATGGTGGCACGCGCGGGGTTGCGTCGAAAGACCATCGCGAACAGGTCATCGAGACCGAGGGGCGCATGGACGACGAGCTCGTCATCGCCGGCAAGCTTGACCGCGACGCAGGTCGCGGTCTCGGGCCACGTCGCGACCGCATCGGCCGCACACTCGAAGGGCTCGACGGAGTACCCGAACTTCTTCGGGAACCAGAGGTGCACAGCGGCCTGGTTCTTGGCATCCCACGTGACACCCGGCAGAGCGTGTTTCAGGGCCGTCTCGATTTCATGGTCGCGCTCCTCGGAGAGATCGTGGGAATCGAAGAAGATGAGATCGATGTCCGCTCGTGGGGTTGGTTCCTCGTAGCCGTGAAGTTGATCCCACACCGCCGTTCGGATCGCGCCGGCGCCGATCCACCAGTCGGGCGGATCAACCTGCCGGGCGGCGGCGAGCGCGCGCATGAGCCAATCGGTCGAGCGCACGATTGCTTGAAGCTCGCCCTCGGCATTCACGCCGCGCGCTGGTATCGGCTGGTCAGCCATGTCTCCGATCGGCGCCCTTCGTCAGGCGAATTATCGCTACGTCGGCAACTTCGCGGAAGATGTCGCTCATGAGCGTGTTTACAGACGCCGAGGTTCGGTACCTAGCCGGTGGCCTCCAGCTCGGCCGGATCGCGACGGTCGGCGCAGACGGCACGCCGCACGTGGTCCCGGTCGGATGGATCTACAACGCGGCGCGCGACACAATCGACGTGGGCGGCCACGAGCTGGAGCGCTCGAAGAAGTTCCGCGACGTCGCCCGCAGCGGGCGAGCTGCGATGGTAATCGACGATCTCGAGAGCACCGATCCGTGGCGCCCGCGGGGGATCGAGGTCCGCGGGCGGGCCGAGGCGATCACGCTGCCGACGCCGCTGATACGCATTCATCCGGAGCGGATCCTCAGCTGGGGGCTCGAACACGGGCGCAGCGCGCGAACGGTGGCGGGATAGCGCCTCCCGCGGCGTTCGAGCGGCACCTTCTGTCTTCCTCAGGAATCGCGTACACGGCTGACGGACTTGTCGTCGGACAGGTCCTCGTCGACCTGCCCGGGGTGCGCGGTCTCTAGAGTGTCGGCTATGGCCGAGGCACTCGACGGTGTCCCGCTGATCGCGGTCTGGAGCGACTACATATGACCGTTCTGCTACGTCGGCCTTGAACGGGCGGCGTGGCTGGAGCGCCGGTTCGGCGCGCGGATCGAGTGGAGACCATTTGATCTGCATCCTGAATACCCCCCGGACGGCATCCAGCGGGCCGAGCTCGAGCGCCGATACGGCCCGGAATTCGCCGAGCGCCTGCGAGCGATGTTCGCGCAAGCGGGGCTGCCGCACGCAGCGGCGCTCGACAAAGTGCCCAACTCGCGTCGCGCGCTGATGCTCGCCGAACTCGCACGCGACCGCGGTGCGTTGGATGCTCTTCACCCCCGACTGTTCGATGCCTACTGGGCGCGGAGCCGCGACATCGGTGACGAGCGCGTGCTGATCGAGGAGGGAACCGCTGTCGGACTCGACGACGGCGAGATCACCGACGCCCTGCGAGACGGGCGATATCTGGAGCGGATCGAGGCGCAGACACGCGCGGCGATCGAGCTTGGCGCCGGCGGTGTCCCGGCCTGGGTGATCGATCACCGGGTGCTCGTGCCAGGCGCGCAGCCCCACGATACCTTCGTGCGCGTGCTCGAGCGCCTCGGGCACCGCCCGCTCGCCGGCGAAACACTCGCGGAGTGACGCGGGCTCCGAGACGCTTTGCGCAGATCGCCGCGTCGTAAACGACCGCTTCGCGCCGACACTGCGGCCGGGTCACCCTCAACGGGTTTCGATGATTACCGTGGTCGCCTTCACGACTGCGGTCGCTTGGCCGCCCGGTTTCAGGTCAAGCTCGTCGGCCGCCTCGCGTGACATCAGCGAGACGACCCGGTAGGGGCCGCAGACCATGTCGATTTGGGCCATGACCTCGTCTCGCTTGACTGCGACAACGATTCCCTGGAGGCGGTTGCGGGCGCTCGTGAGACCGCTTGCGCTGCGCTCTCTGAGCAGCTTCGCCAGTTCGGCGGCAGACACATAGCGCCGGTTGCCGCGGCGTTCGAAGGTGACCTTTCCTGCCCGCTCCCAGCGCCGCAACGTGTCCACGCTCACACCGAGCGCGGCGGCCGCAGCGCCGATCTTGACCGAGTCCTGGATCGCGAGTTCCTCGGATCGCATTGGGTAGGACAGTTGCGGGGATTGCAGCGAGCGATAACCGCTTGTCCGTGCCGAGCGTACTGCCAGCGGACGGGCGGTGGCGGGCCGGCGCTGAGGTGCGGCGGTGAAGTGGTCGGCCGCTCAAGTGACGGTCGCGCCAGGGGTCCCGCAGGAACGCAGCCCGTAGCTCGCGGCGAGCGAGGCCACGGGACTTGCTCTCAGGGCAGCCTCGGCACTCGCCACGCCCTGCGCGTCGCCTCGCTTTGCCGCCGCCGCGAGGGCCTGGTAGTAGCCGGCTTCCTGGGCCGCCGCCTGGAAGTAGCGCGACAGCGTGGCGCGATCGCGCGCGTCCTCGCTCGGCCGCTTCAAAGCGCGAATCTGACTCACCTCCGACTGCACCACGGGCACGATCTCGGCCAGGTACTGCGCCAGGGCGCTCAGCTGCTGTGGCCCGGCGTGCGGCGAAGCTGCCGAACGCGTGTCACGCACGGCGGTCGCGCAGATCGCGTCGGCGCGCGCGATGAAATCGCCCTTGGAATACGTGCTGCCGCACCCGGCCACCAGCGCCGCGAGGGCGACAAGCGCAGCTGCAGCAGCCACGAAGCTGCTAGGCCGGCTGCCTATGCAACGTCTATATAGTGCCCGAATGCTCAAGACTTCCATCTTTGCTCAACTCTCGCGATCCAGCGCGAGACTCCGGCTGCTCACCGTACCTCTCGTCGGCCTATTCGTTGCCGGCGCTGTGCTTCTGACTCCAGCCCCTGCGACCGCCGACAGCTCCTCGACGCTCACGGCCGTCGGCACCAGCGACGTCAGCGACTCCGGCCTGGTGGCGAACCTGGTCGAGAAGGACTTCCATCAGGCCTATCCGCAGTACACCTTCAAGTACGTCCCGGGTGGAACCGGTACCGCGATCACCGAGGCCGAGACCGGCTCTCAAGGAGCGAGCGTCCTGATCGTTCACGCCGCCACGCTGGAGAACCAGTTCGTGGCGAACGGATACTCCTATGAGAAGTACGGTCGCGCGTTGTTCACCAACGATTTCGTGCTCGCGGGACCGAAGAGCGATCCCGCAGGCGTCGCGGCGAATGGGGCGCACAACGTCGCCCAGGCATTCGCGGACATCGCGGCGGCGGGCATCAACGGCGGCGGTACTCCGAAGGCGACGCTCGTCTCCCGCGGCGGCACGCCGGGAACGACCGTCGAGGAGCACAAGATCTGGGCGCTGGCGAGCAGCTCGCACCTCGCCCCGGCGGGGTTGCTGCTCTGCACGGTCAACTCCACCGACGGCGGTGGCGAGACACCGATCGCGGCGGGTAATGGCGTCACGGCTTCCGGCCAGCCCTGTCCGAGCGGTGGCGTGCTCCCGACCGGGAGCCAGCTCCCGCAGTGGTACGCCGTGACCGGCGCACAGCAGGGGGCGAACGTCCAGAATGCCAACGCCTGCAACGGTTACCCGAGCGGTGCCAACTCGTGCTACGTCCTGTCCGACCGGGGCACCTATGACTACCTTGCCTCCGGGACAGACCCGGCCGGCGCGATCCCCAGCCTGATGATCGTGACGCGCGACGACAGCGCGTCGGCTCCCGGCGGCCAGTACGCGCTGATCAACTATTTCCACGCCTACATCATCAACCCGGCGAAGCCCGACGAGCAGATCAACCTGCCCGCGGCCAAGGACCTACTCAACCTCCTCACGTCGCCATCCTTCCAGGCACAGCTGAAGGGCTATCTCGCCAACACGAGCGACCCCGGTGGGGCGCCATTCAAGCCCGATGCCTCGCCCATCATCACCGAGACCGGGCTGCCGCGCTCGTATCACGCAGGGAAGCGACTGACGGTGACCGGCACGGTGACTAATGCCCAGCCGGACTATCCAATTCCCTCCGGCGAGACCGTATCGGTCAGCGAGATCGAGGGCGGGCTCGCGGTGCCTGTCGCCAATGCAAAGGCGAGTACGGACGGTAGCTACAAGATCACCTTGCGGCCTACCTCAAGCGGCACCTACGAGGTGACGACGCCTCAGATCGCGCAGGTCGAGGTGGCGACCATCAGACCGGTGTTCGGCGATCTGCTCTCGCCCGGGGCATCGGCACCAGTGAAGATGACGGTTCACAGCACGATTTCGGCGCTGACCGTGAAGTCGGTTGGCGGCAAGGCGCTGGTCTCCGGGTCGGTCGCTCCTGGAACGGGACACGTCAACGGGAAACTGACGGTCTCGGCCCGGCGCGCGGGGTCGAAGCACGGCTTCAGGCGGATCGCCGCCAACCGCCTGCACGCGACCGACGGCAATTTCGCGCTCGCCGGATCGCTCGCGGTGGGCCGCTGGCAGATCGAGGTCAAGTTCGCGGACGGCAAGGTGGTGCTGGCCAGCAGCCGGACCGCGAGAGTCACGATCGGCGCCAAGCCGAACGCGAGCATCGTCGGCGCGATCAAGGTCAAACACGGGACGCTGAAGCTAACCGGGCGCGTCACGCCCGCCGCCAGCGGAACGGTCGAATTGCTGGCCCTCAGCACGACGTCCGGCGCGCCGGCACGGTTCAAGATCGCCGCCAAGACAAAGCTCGCTGCGGGCACCACGCGGTTCGCCCTGCACGGGAAGCTGAAGCGAAGATCGCGGTGGGTGGTCGGGCTCGAATACCTCCCCAGCGGCCAGCCTCCGAGCCTCTCGAAACTGAGGACGATCGACGTACACTAGGCCCGTGTCAGGCCCGCGAACTCGTTTCGGGGCACAGCGACAGTCTGCCAACCGTCGCCCCCGGCTCATCCTCGGGCGGCGGTTCGTGTCTACGCTCAGCGTCCTGACATGCCTGGGAGCGATCGCGGCGAGCGGCGCGAGCGCGGATCCAACGGTAGTGCGCGCGACGGTCTACCCCGCCTCGAGCGGGAGCGTCAGCAGCCCGTCGGTGTCTCTGTCGACACTGGAGCACTGCCCGCAGTACTCGGGCCCAACGTACACCTACCTGTACCCGGGCGAGCAGCCCTACGCGCCGCCGGTCGGCTCATCGTGGGCGCTCTCGAACGTGCTCAGCTGTGGCCTGAAGGTTCCGCTCGCCGACGTGACAAGCGTCCAGGTATACAGCCCGCGGTTTGGCTTCCAGGCGCCGCTCGCGAGCGCCGATCTGACGGATCCGAGCCAGTTTCAAGCAGGGGGGGCGCTGCCGGTGATCTCGTATGCACAGGGGGGCGAGGAGAGCACTTACGTGCGGCCGTGGCGGGGTGGAGCCGATCAGAACGCGAACGACCAAGTGATCGAGGACGGTTCGCCGGTCGTGATCGTCGTGTACGAGAACGGACCGGCACTCGATGTGGTCGCGACCCAACACACGGTCTCGACGACGAACAAGGCGGTGACGGTCCGCTTCGGCGCCACCGTCCGCACCGACGCAGGCGCGGCGTTGCACGCCTCGGCACTCACCTGGAGCTGGAACTTCGGCGATAACAGGACCTCGACCAGTCGCATGCCCACGCACTCGTTCGTCCCCGGCGTGTATCCCGTCACCGTGCAGGTCACCGACCATGGCACCGGTTCGGGCGGGACCGACACGATCACGGTCCGCGCAGACAGCGCGGGCGGAAACGGAAACAGCCCGAACGGACCCGATCACAGCAACGGTAACCATCCGGGCGGACCTGCGGGGACCGGTAGCGCGAACGCGACGGCGACGCCCGGCCAGGGCCACACCCAGAAGAGCACGACGGGTGGCCAGCAGAAACCACAGCGCCACTCAACGGGTCAGACGACGCCGGCAGCCTCCGGCGGCTCGACGGCGGGCGGATCTGCCCCGCCGCCTGTGGGCGGATCTGCCCCGCCGCCTGTCCCGTCAGTCAAGCCGAGCACGAACAGCACCCCCGCTTCAACCCGGCACACCTCCGTGCCGGTGAGGAAGCGCCGGACGCCAGCGATCGGCGCAAGCCCGCAGGCGCCGGTCGTGGACGGTCGCCTGATCAGCGAGGTGACGACGCTGGCGCCCAGCGCGAGCCCGCTCGTGCAGGTCGTGCACACCCCGCTCGCCACGGCTCCCTCGGTGCGCCCCGCGCGCAGCGCCTCGGTGCTGCCGGTGCTCGCGGCGGGGCTAATCGTCGTCCTGCTCCTCGGCCTCGGTGCCGGGAGCGAGCTGCGCGGCCGCCGCGACTGGCGTGCGCTTCTGTTCGGCAGCTGATCTTGGCTGGGACCATCGCCGTGCTTCCGATTTTCGCTCTGACCACTCACGACATCGACGAGGTGATCTTCCACGTCGCGAGCGTGCTCGAGGTACCGGTGCTGATCCTCGCCCTGCTGGCGCTGGCACTCGTGATCTTCGAGCTCGGCAGCTTCGCGATCGAGCTGCGCGGCCGGCGGCGACGACGGTTCGAGACGCTCTCGCTCGGCGCGGACCGCGCGCGCTCGGCGCTGCTGGAGAATGACCGTGCTGGCGCGGAGGGCGCGGTCAGCGAGCTGGCGCAGAGCCCGGCGATGGCCTCCACGCTCTCGTTCATCGTCGAACACGCGCGCACCGACGGCAGCGATCATCAGGTCAACAAGGCGCTTGCCGACTTCGACTTCGACTCCCAACGCCGTCTCGGGCGCACGCGCCTGCTGGTCCGCGCCGGCCCGGCGCTCGGTCTGATGGGCACCCTGATCCCCCTCTCGCCGGCCCTCACCGGCCTCGCCAGCGGCAACACGGCGGCGCTCAGTCAGAACCTCCGAGTGGCGTTCAGCGTCACCGTTGTCGGGTTGATGATCGGCGCGGTCGCCTACGGCCTCTCGCTATCGCGCGACCGCCTGTATGGCCAGGACCTCTCCGACCTCCAATATGTAGCGGCAGTGCTCAGCGATCCCGTCCCACCAAAAGGAACGACGCCATGATCTCCGTCACCCCCCACGCGAGCAGCCGCCGCGACCGCGCCGGCGACCCGCTCGACGGCCTCGTCAACCTGTTCGACCTCGGGATCGTGCTGTCGGTCGCGTTCCTGCTCGCCGCGCTCTCCTCGCTGCACCTCGGCGGTGCGATCACCAGCCACGGGCTGCACGCAGCCACCGCCAGGGTTATCCAGATCCAACCGGGGCAGACGGTCGCGCCGCTGCCGAAGCCGGGAGCCCGCACGATCGGTCGCGGCACGCAGGTTGGAAGTGTCTATCGGCTCGCCAACGGTCAGCTCGTGTACGTCCAGCAGGCTCCGCGCCAGTCGACTCCCTGATGGGATATCTCTGGCACGAGGTGCGCAGTGCAATCCCGCTGATCTTCTCCAGCGGGAACTCCTACATCCTCAGTGTCACCTGGGTCACGATCCGCGTGGCGATCGTGTCCACCTCGATAGCACTCGTGATCGGCCTGCCGATCGGGCTGGCGATCGGCCTCGGTCAGTTCCGCGGCCGCCGCGTGCTGCATGTCCTCGCGAACGCGAGCCTCGCGCTGCCGCCGGTGCTGGTCGGCGTCTGGGTCCTGATCCTGCTCCTCCCGCAGAGCGCGTTCGGCTCGCTGCACCTGGCGTTCACGCTCCGGGCCGTGTACATCGCGCAGACGATTCTCGCGCTCCCGTACATCGTGGCGCTTACGCCCGCCGCGATCCAGGCGCTCCCGCCGGGCCTCCTGACCCAGGCCCGCGTGCTCGGCGCCGGCCGACGCCAGCTCTCGCTGCTCGCGCTGCGCGAGGCGAAGATCGGCGTGATGGCAGCCGTGATCGCAGCACTCGCTTCCACCATCTCCGAGGTCGGAGCCGTCGTGATCGTCGGCGCCAATATCCAGAACTACGACCAGACGCTCGCCAGCGCGGTGCTCCAGCAGGTCAACGACTACGCCGATTACCCCTATGCGATGGCGATCGGGATTGTGCTGCTGGCGCTGATACTCGTGCTGCTGGGTGCCCTCACATTGATCCAGCAGCGCACCAGCGGCATCCACCTCCGCTTCCGGACCGGCTGAAGATGCACCTCGTATGGGAGGTGCTTCGCCGGGCTGTGCCACTGATCGGGAACGGAAATCCGTACCTCTTCAGCGTCATCTGGTTCACGATCCAGGTCGCGGTGATCGCGACCGTCAGCGCCGCGGTAATCGGCCTGCCGATCGCGCTCGCGCTCGCCCTGGGACGGTTCCGCGGCAGGCGCGCGCTGCAGCTCCTCGCCAACGCGAGCCTCGGCCTGCCGCCGGTACTCGTCGGTCTGTTCCTGTTCTTCCTGTTCGTGCCGCAGGGCGCCCTCGGCTCGCTGCATCTTATGGTGACGCGGCGCGCGGTGTTCATCGCGCAGACCGTGCTCGCCCTTCCGTACGTCGTCGCCCTCTCAGCAGCGGCGATCCAGGGCCTTGCGCCCGGACTCCTCGGCCAGGCGCGGCTGCTCGGCGCCGGACGCCGCCAGCTGTGCGCGCTGGCGCTGCGCGAAGCGAGGATCGGCGTGATGGCAGCGATCATCGCCGCACTCGGCACCTCGCTCTCTGAGGTCGGAGCGATCGTGATCGTCGGCGGCAACGTGTACGGCTATGACCAGACGCTCGCGAGCGCAGCGCTGTTCGAGGCCAACGCCGCCCGCTACGACGACGCGGTCGCGATCGGGATCGTGCTGATCGTGCTGATCCTGATCCTGATGGGCGGGCTTGGCGTGCTTCAACATCAGGGCAACGGGATCCGGCTGCGGTTCCGCACGCAGACGTGACCGACGCACGGTCCGGCAACCCGGTTGCGCTTCGCTGCGAAGAGCTCAGCGTCCATCGCGGCAAGCGCGAGGTCGTGCGCGGCGTCAGCGCGGAGCTGCGAGTCGGCGAGCTCGTCGGGTTGCTCGGGCCGAATGGCGCCGGCAAGAGCACGCTGCTCGACGCGCTCGGGGGAGTCCTTGCGCCGTCGAAGGGACGGATCGAGCGCCATGGTCGCGTCACGATCGCACTGCAGTCTCCCGATCTCGCCCGCCGCAGCGTCCTCACGAACGTCACGCTCGCGCTCGCCTGGTGGGGCGTACCTCGCGCCGAGCGCTCGGGCCGGGCGCTCGAAGCGCTGCGCACGATGGGGGCCGAGCACCTCGCGCAGCGCTTGGCCGGCACCCTCTCGGGCGGTGAGCGGCGCCGCGTGCACATCGCTCGCGCGCTCGCCGTGCGCCCCGACATCCTGATGCTGGATGAGCCATTCGCCGGCCTCGACGCCGAGGCGCGCGCGACCTTGCTCGAGGACGCGGTATCCGCGTTGCGTTCGCCGACCAGGGCGACGCTGGTCGTCGTCCACGACCGAGCCGAGGCGTGGGCGCTCGCAGACTGGCTGCTGATCATGATCGACGGCGAGGTGGTCGCGGCGGGGACTCCGCGAGGGCTCCTGGAGGATCCCCCTAGCCCGCTGGTGGCGCGGTTTCTCGGCTTCGACGGAACTTTCGAGGAGGGTGGCCAGACGCTGCTCACCAGACCGCCGCACGTCACGCTCGAGCCTGACGGCCCGCTTCGGGCTCGCGTCACCCGCGCCGTCGCGCTCGAGGACGGCGTTCGCCTCGAGCTCGAGCTCGAGCACGGACGGCTCTACACCGTCTCGCCGATCCCGGCTCCCCGCGTGGGAGACACCGTCCGCATCCGGATTGACGGCGGTGCCCGATTCCCGCTCCCTCCACGAGCCGCCGCGACGGGGTCTGGACGACTAGCCTGAGTCGACCGTGATGATCGTGATGACACCGGAGGCGACCGAGGCCGAGATCGCCGATGTCAAACAGCGCCTCGAAGCGATCGAGCGACTGCATGTCCTGGTTCTGCCCGGGGAGTTCACGACGGCGATCGGCGCGATCGGCGATCCCGAGGGCGTCGCCGAGCTGGGTCTCGAAGGGCTCCCCGGCGTCGATCGCGTCGTGCCGATATCCCGGCCGTACAAGCTCGCCTCGTCCGAGCTCGGCCACCGCGAGGCGACGGTGCTCGAAATCAATGGCCGGGTGGTAGGTGGTGGTCAGACGTTCTGCCTGATCGCAGGACCGTGCACGGTCGAGTCCCGAGATCAGACGCTGAGCGTCGCGCGCGCGGTCGCTGCCGCCGGCGCGTCGATGCTGCGCGGCGGCGCGTTCAAGCCCCGCACCTCGCCGTTCGCGTTCAAAGGCCTCGGTCTCCCTGCGCTCGAGATCCTCGCCGAGGCGCGAATGGAGACCGGTCTGCCGATCGTCACCGAGCTGCTCGACGCCCAACACGCCGACGCGATCCGGGAGTACGCCGACGTGATCCAAATCGGTGCGCGCAACATGCAGAACTACGCCTTGCTCGAGGTCGCCGGCAAACTCGACCGGCCGGTGCTGCTGAAGCGCGGGCTGTCATCGACCGTCGAAGAGCTGCTGATGGCCGCGGATTATGTGCTCAAGGAAGGTAATGAGAACGTGATCCTGTGCGAGCGGGGCATTCGCACATTCGAGACCGCGACCAGATTCACGCTGGACCTCAGCTCCATTCCGTGGCTGAGGCTGCACACGCACCTGCCGGTGATCGTCGACCCAAGTCATGCGGCCGGCGACCGCCGACTTGTTGGCCCGCTTTCGCGTGCCGCCGCCGCGGTTGGCGCCGACGGACTCCTGGTCGAGGTTGCAAACGACCCATCGACTGCGTTGTGCGATGGCCCGCAGCAGCTGGCGGTCGGCGATTTCGACGACTATGCGCGCGAGGTTGCGGCTCACGCCGTGCTGACCGGGAAGAGGCTAGCGTGAGCTCTCCGCGCCGGGCCCGATGGAGCGGCGTGGTAGTCGTTTGCAGTGCCGGCCTGCTCGGTGGGGGGTGCGCCGCCGACAATCATTCGGCAACGGCGCAGGCATCCGCCCCTCCGGCCGCCCGGAAGCTGGCGACCAGCGTTCCGCGGCGGGAATTGGCGGCCCGATACCTGTCGATTGCCAGGGCGGGAAACCGCGGGCTCGATTCGGCGTTCGATCCGCTGGAAGATCGCGATCAGCACGATCTCGCTCGAGCCAAGGCAGATCTCCGTCGCGCCGTCCGCGTCGAGCACGCGTTCGACCGCCGCCTGCTGCGAATCCCGTTCCCGCCCGAGACGGAGATGGTCGCCCGAACGCTTTACCGCGTCAACCAGGCCCGGGCGAGCTTGACGGCTGCCGCAGCTGCGTCCACGTCCTTGCGCCAGCTTCACGCCTACGAGCGGCGGGTGGACGCCGCCAACAAGCCGGTCGAGCGAGCCGTGCGGACGATCCGTCGCCGGCTCGGTCTGCCACCCCCGCCGACCAGCTGAGCCGGAGTTACGGGTGAAATCAATCCTCTCGCCGCGGATTGCTGCCAGCCGGTAACCCATCGACGATCAGGCGCGCGGCGCGCCCGTGCGTCAAGAAGCTAAACGACCACTGGATGATCACCAGCAATCGGTTCTGGAAGCCGATCAGGTACCAGAGATGGACGAACAGCCAGACGAACCACGCGGGCAGCCCGCTCAGCCTGAGAACGCGGAGGTCCGCGACCGCCAGCGCGCGGCCGATCGTCGCGACGTTGCCCTTGTCGCGGTAGCGGAACGGCCCCGTCGACCGCCCGGCGAGTCGGTCGCCGATCAGGGTCGCCGCGTAGCGGCCCTGCTGGATCGCCACGGGTGCGACGCCGGGCAGCGACTGCACGTTTCCGGAGGGGTCGCGGACCTGCACCATGTCGCCGAGCACCATGACCTCGGGATGCCCCGAGAGCGTCAGGTCGGCTTCGACCGTGACCCGGCCATCGCGGTCGACGTCGGTGCCCCCGAGCTCGCCGAGCTGCCGTCCCAGCCCTGATGCCATGACCCCGGCTGCCCAGATCACGGTCGCGGTGGCGACTCGCTCGCGGGCCCCGGACGCATCCGAAACTGTCACCGAGCCGGCGTCGACGTCGACCACGGTGCGGTTCAGGATCGGCGTGACCCCGAGCTTTTCCAGCGAACGGGCCGCCTTGGCCGACAGCGAGGGCGGGAATGCCGCGAGCAGTCGCGGACCGGTATCGATGAGCAGCACCCGGGCCTGGCGGGAATCGATCGTGCGGAAGTCCTTTCTCAGCGTGTCGCCGGCCAGTTCACCGATCTGACCGGCCATCTCGACGCCCGTAGGTCCGCCTCCCACGATCACGAACGTCATCTCGGCCTTCCGCACGTCTGGGTCCGAGGCCAGCTCGGCGCGCTCGAACGCGCGGAGGATCTGCGAGCGGACGGTGATCGCGCTCTCGAGCGTCTTCACTTCGGCGGCGTAGGCCCGCCAGTCCTCGTGCCCGAAGTACGAGTAGCTCGAGCCGGCCGCGACGATCAGGGTGTCGTACGGCACCGACCGCAATCCCTCCACATCCGGGACATCGGCGAGCAGCACCTCCCGGGCCGCGAGGTCGAAGCCTGTCACCTCGGCCAGCATGACCCGCACATTCGCGGCCGACTTGAAGATCGCCCGCAGCGGGTAGGCGACCTCTCCCGGCGACAGGGCGCCGGTGGCGATCTGGTAGGTCAGCGGCTGAAAGAGGTGGAAGTTGCGGCGATCGATCAGCGTCACCTCGACCGCAAGGCGGCTCAGCCCCTTGACCGCCTGGATCCCGGCGAAGCCGCCGCCGATCACGACCACTCGGTGAGCTGAGCTGTCCGACGTGGGGGAAGACACGGCGCTCAACTACAGCAGACGATCGGCGCCCCTGCTGGCCGGCCGCCTACGCCCGGTTGCCGCCCGGCGACCACAGATGGAGTAGCTGGTCCAGGAGTGGTGGTGGCTCACTTCGCCAGCAGCTTGCCGACCCGCTCCGTAGTCTGGCCGGCCCGCTCGATGTCTCCCGCGAGCTTGCCTACCTGTCGTCCGATGCGCCCGACTTGCTGACCGGTTCGGGCCACGCGCTGGGCTGCGGCGTCCAGGTCGAATTGGGTCGGGATCCCGAGAACCTTGCGCGGCTTCGGGCGCAGCGCTTTACCCAGAGCGAGCGCGCCGGCGATGCCCACCGTCGCCGCCCCACCAGCCAGCGCTGCCCGCCGTCCGGCGTCACCCACGGATTTCGAGAGCGATTGCCGCCGGTGCGTGGCAGGGGCTGGCTGGGCTTGCTCCGACGCGCGGCGCGACCGAGCACGTGAGCCCTTTCCCGGCGCCATCGCGCTCATTTGGGCTCGCCCGGACGGCGCGTGAGCGCTCCAAGGACGACTTCAACCGGGGACCTGCGCTGTGCCGGGGCGGCATTGACACGCAGCTCGTGGAGCTCTGACTCGATCCCGCTCAGCCGTTGCGCGATCCGGCCCGCTTGCACACCCGACCCGATCGTGGTTCGCGCGATGCGGATCGCCCGATCGCCGAGTGGCCGGCGCCGGGTCAGACGGATGCCGGCGAGTGTTCGGTCAGATCCGAGCCGAGCGCCTGCGAGCGTTCCCGCGGCCAGCCCGAGTGCGGCCGCACCGGCAATGGACGCCGGCACCTTCGCCCGACTGGCTCGTCTGGCCGCCGACCGGACCGGCGCGCCGACCTCGTCTCGGTTGGCGGATCGATGTGACCGCGAACCCCGTCGGCGCGTCGGCGGCGATTGCCGGCTGCGAGCGGAAGCTCGAACTCTCCCACCAGAATCAGTGTTGCGCTCGGCCATCGTCGCTACCTCCCACCGCAGCGGTGCTCCGGATCATCGAGGCGCGCAGCCACGCTCCAGCGAATCGCAAAGTTCCGGTAGGTGACCCCGGGCTCGAGTGTGTCCGGGAGGTTCTCGCGCTCCGAGACCGACTCGGCGGATGCCGGCGCGTCCGCGTGCACGGCCACCCGCACCTCGGGTTTGTACTCGAAGCGCAACTGCTCGGCCCGGACTGCGGCGGCGATCTCGAGGTCGGGCTCTCGGTCGCTCACGCTTTCTCCGCGTGGCGCACGTCGTTGGCGGTGATCCGGCCCTCGCTGCCGGTGCCCTCGAGCCGCGCAAGGTCGATGCCGAGCTCGTCGGCGATGCGGACGGCCGCCTCGGTGGCCTGGTACTTCTCCGCCCGCCGCTGCTCGCGGCGCTCGCCCAGCTTCTGCACCGTCCGCGTCGCGGCCAACCCGAGATCTCGCGCCTCGTCGGAGGCGGCATGCCGGATCTCGGTGGCGACCATCTTCGCCACCTCTTTGGCGAGCCCTCGCGGAGTTGCGGGACCTCCGCCGTTCGACTGTCCCGCTGCCTGGCCGGCGCCCTGGGCATCGCCGCCGGCCGCCTGGCCTGTTCCCTGTCCGGCCTGACCGGCGCCCTGGGCATCGCCGCCGGCCGCCTGGCCCGCTCCCTGTCCGGCCTGACCGGCGCCCTGGGCAGCGCCGCCCACCGCCTGGCCCGCTCCCTGTCCGGCCTCACCCAGGGTCTGACCGACGCCCCCCACGACCTGACCAAGATTGCCGGCAGCTTGGCCGGCGCCTTGACCGACATCCCCCACCGCCTGGCCGGCGCCTTGACCCACGTCGCCGACCGCCTGGCCCGCGCCTTGACCGACATCGCCCACGGCCTGGCCGGCGCCTTGACCGACCTCGCCGACCGCCTGGCCCGCGCCTTGACCGACATCCCCGACGGCTTGGCCGGCGCCCTTTCCAACGTCCTTCAGCGCGCCCTGGGCGCCCTTCCCAACGTCCTTGGCGGCGTCGCCCGTCTTGTCGACGGCCTCACCGGCGCCGCGGCCGACCTCCGAGACGGCCCGGCTGAGTCCCTTCACGAGCTCAGGATTGCGATCTAGGCTCGTCATCAGGCGATCGACGATGGCAGTGACGTGCTCGAGCCGAGCCTTGAGGACCACCTCCGCCTCGAGGCCCTTGATATCGAGCTTGACCCTGCTGAGATGCACGTCGATGCCGACGTTCAGCTTGACGAGGTTCAGCACCCTCGCCTTGAGGGCCACGTGGGCGTCGAGGTCATCGAGCTCGAAGTGGATCGAGTCCACCCGCAGCTCGGGCACGTCCAGGAGCACGTCCGGCGGGCCAGCCGGATCCTCCTCCTCCCGCCCCTCGTAGCGCCGGTATTCGCGGTCGGAATCATTGGCTGCGCGTCGCGCGTCCCGCGCCGGGCGTGCTCCGTCCGGTCCTTGGCTGCTCCCCTTGCGGCTACTCGAGGACCCCGCTGAGCTGCGGGGGGACGCGCTTCGGCCGCGTCGTGGGCCGGAACGCTGCGATCTCGTCGTCTTCTCCGCCATGCACCGAACTCCTTTATCCGCTCTGGGGCGCGCCGCCGCCCTGCTGGCCGCCCTGCCCGAGATCCTGGACGCCCTGTTGCGCTCCCTGCCCGAGACCCTCCACTCCCTGCTGCGCTCCCTGCCCAAGACCCTGCACCCCCTGCTGCGCTCCCTGCCCGAGGCCCTCGACACCCTGCTGCGCTCCCTGCCCAAGACCCTGCACCCCCTGCTGCGCTCCCTGGCCCAGGCCCTGGACCCCCTGTCCGGCCCCGCGGCCGACGTCCTGGACGGCGCTCTCTGCGCCCTTGCCGGCGCTCTTGAGCGTGTCGCCGGTGTCGGTAAGCAAATCGTGGGCGCCGCCACCCACGTCCCCCAACGCGTCACCGACGCTTTTGAGCAGCTCAGGGTTACGGTCGAGGGTCGTGAGGACGCGCTCGAGAATCCGGCTGACGTGGTGCAGGCGGACCTCCATCATCGCCTGGGTCTCGACACCTTGTATGTCGAGCTCAACCTTCCCAAGCCGAACCCCTACGCCGGCGTTGATCTGGACGAAGTGTCCGGCTTCGGCCAGCACGGCGAGGTGAGCCCGGAAATCGTCTAACTCGAACTTGATCTCGTCGACCTTGACTACCGGTGCGTCCACATAGACATCGACCGCTTCGTCAATGTCGCGGGGATCAATGACCGAATAGTCCGGCACGTCCTGGTTGGGACGTTTGGCGCTCGACGAGGACCGGCCGTTACGGCGACTGGACTGCGAGTTGCGGTTCGAGCGCGTCGACCCGCGTCGTGATGAGGGCATCGACTATGGTCCTTTCTTCCCCGCCGACACCCGCGGGCCGGCGCGTACTTGTTTGCGCACCTCTCTCGTTACCGTAGATGGGAGGTTGCCCCGAGAATGCCCCGAACAAACTACTGGGGCCGTCCCTGGCGCTGAGTTCCCGCACGCCCGATGGAACCAGCCCCCGATGGAACCAGCCCGAGGGAACCAGTCCTCGAGGGAAACCAGCCGTCACCCGTGCGGGCGCAGCAGACGCCCCGCGGGCGCTCCACGAAGGCCCATCTGGGCGAGCGACGCATTGATGATCGCGAGGGCCACCTCGGCGAGGAGGTTGAGGGCCCCGAGCGCGTTGACCACGCGCTTGAGCCGCGCTGCGCGCGCTGGCGTTTCAGGTGCCGCATCTCGGCCCGATTGCATCGGCACCGCGCCGTCTGAGGCCTGTTGTGCAAAGCTGACGCCGCCAGCGGCGGATGCGAGTCCCGTCACGACGACGGCGCCCACGGCGACGTCCTTGGCCACCGCAAACTGCCGCTCGCGTGGGCTCAGCCGGCGCGAGTGAGCGTCGCTGATGCGTGCCGGCAACCACCCCGCTACCAACCCCACGAGCGCCACCGAGTTCACGGTTCCATAGCGTCGCCAGGCGCGATTGAGCACCTTCCCGCGCTCCGACTTGTCACTGACGTCCTGGAGGGCAGAATTCATCGCCACGCGACCGAACAGATTCCCTCCCAGTAGCGCCGCCAGTGAGAGCTCGTGCGCGGCACGGCCGGCGCTCGACGCAACATCGCTGGGGACGCGGATCGTTGCCATCGCCTGTCTGTTACCCCGCCGTCCCAGCCGTGAAGCGCTTACACAGACGGTTCAGCTCGCATCGATGGCGATGATCACGTCCGACGCCTTGACAATCGCCGTGACCTCCGTGCCTTCGGTGAGCCCCAGGTCCGCCACCGCCTCAACGGTGATCGACGACACGATCCGCTGCCCGCCTACGTCAACGACGACATTGGCAATCGCCTCTCCCTCGCGGATGCTGGACACGGTGCCACGAAGCTGATTACGGGCGCTGAGCTTCATATCGGATCTCCTGTCGATCGGGCCTTGGAGTAAATCTGATTCGGCCGCGGTAGGTTCTCCCGCATGGCTGATCGTCTGTGGCGCTATAGCGAGAAGCGAGTCGCCGGCGTGACGAAGGAGCCTGATGAGTGATCAATTCGAGCTGTTGAAGGATCGGGAGCGCGCCCTGCTGCGCCCTGCGCCCGCTCCCGAGCATGCGAACGTGATGAAAGCGGTCCTGACCGACCAGCGCTTCAGCGATCCGGAATGGATCTTCGAGCGCAAGCTCGATGGGATTCGCTGCCTGGCGGTTCGCTCGGGCGAGCGTCTGCGCCTGCTCTCGCGCAACGACCTGTCGATGAACGCGCGCTATCCGGAACTGGCCACTGCGCTCCATGACGAGCGGCAGGCACGGTTCGCGGTCGATGGCGAGATCGTGGCCTTCGAGGGCGCGAGAACGAGCTTCGCGCGTCTGGCGCAGCGCGGCCAGCGCCCGGTTCGAGTGTTCCTGTACGTGTTCGATCTGTTGTGGCTGGACGGACAGGATGCCCGCGCCCTCCCGCTTCTGGCCCGCAAGCGGCTGCTGCGCTCCGCGTTGTCATTCCACGACGGGGTGAGACTGACGCCGCATCGCAACGAGGTCGGCGAGCAGCTGTTCGCGGAAGCGTGCCGAAAGGGCTGGGAGGGTGTGATCGCCAAGCGAGCCGACAGCCCTTACACCTCGACGCGCTCACGCGACTGGCTGAAGTTCAAGTGCGAGCACGGGCAGGAGCTGGTGATCGCCGGCTTCACCGCACCCCGTGGATCGCGATCGGAGTTCGGGGCGCTGCTGGTCGGTTACTACGATCAGGGGCAGCTGCGCTACGCCGGCAAGGTCGGCACCGGCTTCGACGAGGCGACGCTGCGCACGCTCGGCGACCGGTTACGGCAACTGCACCGCACCCGCTCGCCGTTCGCAGACGCCGCCACGATTCGAGAGCGGAGCGTCACGTGGGTCGAGCCCGAGCTCATCGCACAGGTGGGATTCACCGAATGGACGTCCCACGGCCGGCTGCGCCACCCGCGCTTCCTGGGCCTGCGCGATGACAAGTCAGCCCGCGAGGTGGTTCGCGAGCGTCCCCGCTAGTGCACAGGCATGGTCCGGACGATCGAAGCTCATTGCCGCGCTATCGCGAACGCCTCGTTCTGATGGCTTCCTTGTGCCTACTTGCCGCGCGCTCGGGTCGGCCGGCCGCGGCGCCGGCCGTACAGCAACCGCCCGGGCAGCGGAAATGGCGACAGCCGCTCCGCGGCCTGCCCGGCGAACGCCCGCGGCTCCATCCGTGCGATCAGCCCGGCGAGCTCCTCGCGTTCTGCCGGCGACAGGTTGCGCCGATGACGGCCGAGACGAATCAGGGTGAGGGCCCTGCGCCGCTCCTGGGGCGTTAAGCGAGCGACGTGATCGCGCGCCAGCAGCGCCAACTCCGCCGCTACGAGCAGTTTGAGTACGGGAACCCGGCGCACTCCCGGAACATGTTCGGCTGCATAGCCGACCGAGCGGGTGAGAAATCCTCGACGCATGGGCCAAGTGTAGAAAGCCGCCCCCAATTGGTCCGCGCAGGGGGCGGCCGGTATACAGTCAGCGCGTGGTCGTGAAGCTCTACTGGATGGCAATTTCGCACCCCTCGCAGGCGGCGCGCAGGATGCTCGAGCTCAAAGGGGTCGAGCACCGGCTGGTCAACGTGCTGCCGCTGAACCAGCGCGTGCATCTGAGGCTGGCCGGCTTTCGCTGCGGCACGGTTCCCGCGCTGAACGTCGAGGGTCGGCGGGTCCAGGGCTCGAGACGGATCGCTCGTGCGGTCGATCAGCTGTGGCCGGAGCCGGCGTTGTATCCGGCCGACCCCTCGCTTCGGGCGCGGGTCGAGGAAGCCGAGCGCTGGGGCGAGCAGCAGCTGCAACCGGTACCACGACGGCTGGCCCGCTTCGGGGCCGCCCGACACCCAGCCCTCCGCCGCTGGGCAGCCGAAAGCGTATCGTTGCCGGCGCCCGGTCTGGTGGCGCGGGTCACCACGCCGCTCGTTCGTTACTACGGGCGGGCGCACGAACCCGATGGGCGCCGCGCGGATGAGGCGGGGGTCCGGACCGACCTCGCGGCCCTTCCTGGACTGCTCGACCATGCCGACGCGCTGGTGGCTGATGGGACGCTGAGCATCGACCCCCCGAACGCGGCCACACTGCAGATCCTGTCGACCGTCCGGCTCCTCCTCGAGTTCGCCGATCTACATGGTCTCCTCGACGGGCGCCGATCCACGACCGCGTCGCGAGAGGTGTTCCCGTGCTACCCGGGACCGTTGCCTGCCTTCCTGCCCTCGAAGTGGCTGCGCGCTCTGGCGCCGGCGTAATCTGCACCTGTGAGCCAGTTCGATGACGACGACGATTGGGTCGGCACGCCTCCCGAGGGTCGCTACAGCCGCGACCGCGCGAAGCCTGAGTTCTGGTGGCGCCAGCGGCCAGTCAGCATCGCGGCGGCAGCGCTGGCGCTCGTAATCGTGGTCGTGGTCATCATCGCGGTCGTGCACTGAGGGCCGCCGAGGGCAGCCCAGCGCCGAGCACCACCAGCGTCGTCGCGCACAGCGCAGCGGTGAGCACGAAGGGCAGCGCGTCGCCGGCGGACTTCGCGATTGCGCCACCGCCGCCCGAGCCCACGATCTGGCCGCCCGCCCAGGCAAGGTTCATGAGCGCCGCGGCCAGCCCCTGGTCGAGGCCGCGCGTGTCGGCCGCCTCCGAGAGCAGCGCCATCGCCGGTGCCCAGAACGCGCCGAGCGTCACCGTGATCGCAATTACCACGCACGCCTGAAGCCCCGGCCCGTCCGGGAGCGTGAAGCACAACAGCACTCCGGTCGCGGCAGCAAGGCCAAAGCGCAGCGGAATGAGGCGTCCGCGTCGATCCGAGAATCTTCCGATCAGCGGGCTGATCGCCGCCTCAACCGCGGTTGCGATCACGTACGTGGCACCGATGCCGACCGCGCTCGCGCCCAGCCGATGAAGACGCAGTGGCCCGAGCACGCTGAGCAGTCCGGCCGCCACTGCAGGCAGGGCAACGAGCCACATCCCGGCGAGGACGCCGCGGTTGGACAGCGCTCTTACGAGATCGCGCAGTCCCTGCCCCGACACGGTGTGCTGCGCGGGCAGGCGTCGAGCCTGATCGATCAGCAGCACAGCGAACACGACGACGGCGCTGAACGCCGGGCCCCGGCCAACAGCGCCCGCGATCGTGCCGATCACGGGCCCGAACAGCGCACCTCCGATTGCCGCTCCCAGGGCACCGCCGATCAATCCACCTCGACGGTCGGCAGGTGCCTCGGACACGATCCACGCGAGGCCACCGGCCCAGGAGCATGCGCCGCCCACACCCTCCACGAAGCGTGCGGCATCGAGTCCTGCGGCGCTCTGCACGAAGCCGAAGGCGAGCGTCGAGCCGGCGAGCAGCGCCAGGCCGGTGAAGACCGTGAACTTGGGGCCTGCGCGAGAGGCGAGGACGCCGCCGGGAAGTGAGCCGATGAGCGTGCCGGCCGGATAGCTCGCGGTCATCACCCCGGCCGACAGCTTCGAGAGGTGCAACTCGTGCGCCAGTGCCGGAAGCAGCGGCGCAATCGCCGCATAGAACATCGTGTCGACGAACACGATCGCTCCGACGACGAGCACCAAGCGGCGCTCGCTGACCTTTGCCGCGCCCGGATCGTCAGGTGACGGTGCACCACTGCGGCGCACCGTCGGGGTAAACGTCACTGCGAGAACACTAAATCAATAGTCTGACGGGCGATGGCGGCCCTTTGTCCATGACCGTCCGGCCGCCAGGGGTCTCTGGGCGAGCGAGCTGATGAACGGATGAGACGCCACATCGCGGTCAGGGGGTTGGCAACGGCGGTGATCGTTGCGCTCCTGCTCGTCGCCGCGGCCCCAGGTGCAGGCGCCACCTCCCCTTACGTACGCAACCTGCCCCCGCTGCTGACGCCGTGGACGCTCTCTGTCTCGACCGTGTCCCCGCTCCCCGCCTATCCGCGACCCCAGCTCCAGCGAGACCGGTGGCAGAGCCTGAATGGGCAGTGGCAGTACGAGCAGGCGCAACCAGGCGAGAATCCACCATTCGGTCAGGACCTGGCCGAGACAATTCTTGTCCCGTTCCCGGTTCAGGCGCCCCTGTCAGGGATCGAGCGCGGCGACATGCGAGGGTGGTACCGGCGAGTCTTCACGCTCCCGGCTGCGTGGCGCGGGGAGCACGTGATCCTGAACTTCGGCGCGGTCAGCTGGCAGGCGAGCGTCTACGTGAACGGACGGCTTGCGGGCACGCACTTCGGAGATTACGAGGCGTTCTCACTCGACGTCACCCGGTTCCTGCATCGTCGCCGGGCAAATGAGCTGCTGGTGGGCTTCTATGACCCTGTCGGCGCCGCCGGCGAACCCGTCGGAAAACAGATCCCCGGGATCCCAAATGGGATTTACCACACGGCGTCCAGTGGCATCTGGCAGACGGTGTGGCTCGAACCGGTCGCGGCCCAGCACATCACCGATCTGGACCTCACCCCAGACCTTGCGCATCAGCGACTGGTTGTGAGCGCCGCCGCCACCGGCGGCGCGGGCACGACCGTGATCGCGCAGGCGCTTGCCGGCAGCCACGTGGTGGCGACCGGCCAAGGTCATCCCGGCCGACCCTTTGCGCTGCGGCTCCGTGATCCCCGGCTGTGGTCGCCCGGGGATCCGTATCTGTACGGGCTTCGAGTTCGCCTGGTCTCTCGCCATGCAACCGTCGATCGGGTCAGCAGTTACTTCGCGATGCGATCGATCTCGCTGGGACGCGTCGGCGGCGCGACGCGAATCCTCCTGAACGGCCACTTCATGTTCGAATCCGGAGCGCTGGATCAGGGCTACTGGCCCGACGGCCTGTACACCGCTCCCACCGACGCGGCGATGCGATTCGACATCCTGGCAGCAAAGCGGCTCGGCTACGACATGCTCCGCGAGCACGAGAAGGTGCAGAGCGACCGCTGGTACTACTGGGCGGACAAGCTCGGGATCCTGGTGTGGCAGGACATCCCGAATTTGCCGATACTGGGCCATCCACCACCGACGCCGGCGGGCAAGGCCGAGTTCGCCCGCGAGCTGCGCGCGATCGTGATCCAGCATCGCTCTGACCCGTCGATCGTCACCTGGGTTCCGTTCAACGAGGGCTGGGACCAGTTCGACGAGACGCAGATCACGCGCCAGATCAAGCGCCTTGACCGATCACGGCTGGTGGACAGCGACAGCGGCAGCGCCAACTGCTGCAACGCGATCGAGTCGCCGAACAGCGACATCCTCGACACGCATCTGTACTTCGGTCCGTTCGCGGTCCACGCCGATCGGCGCGCCTCGGTGATCGGCGAATACGGCGGGGTGCTGCCGTTCCCGCCGCGCCGGGATGCGTGGCCCGGCGTCCTGACCAGCATCGGTTCTCCGGCCCTCTCGTGGCCCACCTCCGTGGTCACCGCGTTCCTTCGCCAGCAGTACGCGGAGCTCGAACAGGAGATGTGGGTCCAGGGCCTGTCCGGGGCGGTTTTCACCGAGCTCGGCTCATATGAGCAGGAGCTGGGGCTCGTCTCCTACGACCGTCGTGTGTTCACGATGCCGCCGGGCTTCGTGCGAGGAATGAACGAGTCGCTGATTCGCGCCTCCGAGCATGTCTCGGCCCTGCGACCGGAACCCGCTGCGACCCCACCTGGGACGACGGGGCTGTGGCGCTTCGACGAAGGACACGGGACCACGGTCGGGGACGCCAGCGGCCACGGACATCCTCTGTTGCTGCACGGCGGCGCGGGCTGGACGCGTGGGATTCATGGTTCCGCGCTGGCGATCACCGCGCCCGGACAATCGGCTGTGGCGAATGCTCGCGTGATCGAAACCGATCATTCGTTCACGGTCTCGGCGTGGCTGAATTCGGCGCGGACCGGCCAGTCGGGCTCTGCGGTCAGCGAGCCGGGAAGCGATGGCTCGAGCTTCTCGCTCGGGATCCAGACGGCTCCGCAAGGGGAGCAATCGCTCTCAGGGGAGGTCGGGAGGCGCGCCATCCTGTCGGTCGGAGACGGCACCTGGTGGACGTTCGCGGTCCCGGCGCGCTCGACCTGTAGCTCGGCGCAGTGCGGCGTGCGCGCCAACATGCGCTACGACGATGGGCGGTTCGACCCCCGCGTGGGCAGCTGGCACCAGGTCACCGGTGTATACAACAAGGACACGGCAACGATCTGCGTGTACGTCGACGGCGTGCCCGAGGACGTCGAGCACACCTTCGGGATCCCGGCGGCGACCGGCCGGCTGACGGTCGGCGCCGGCCTCGACGACTATCAGCCGTCGGACACGTTCATCGGCGCGATCGATCAGCTGCGCACCTACGACCGCGCGCTCGACCCAGCCGAGGTGTGGGGGCTGTATCGAGCGGAACGCGCGCTTTTGAGAAGGACCGTGCGGGGGTAACCCTCCTTACAGGCCCTAGCTGACACCGTCACCGTCACGCAGTACGACCGACAGGAGAGGTGATACGTCGATGGCTACTACCGAGCACAGAACAACCCACCGCGGTGGGGCGAGCCCAAGCCGCTCGTCCTCAAACGCACAACAAAGCCGCTCGCCCTCAAAAGCACAACCGAGCCGCTCGTCCTCAAACGCGAAACGAAGCCGCTCGTCCTCAAACGCACAACCAAGCCGCTCGTCCTCAAACGCACAACCAAGCCGCTCGTCCTCGAGCGCGAAACGAAGCCGCTCGTCCTCGAGCGCGGCGAGCCGCCCACGCGCCACCAGGCCCGCCACTCGAGCACGGACCAGCGCACGCTCGCGCGCCGGAGGGCAAACACGTTCCAACAGCCAAGGCGCAACGCGGCCCGCCACTGCAAACGGCCGCTCCGCGTCGCGAAACGGTCAGGCCCCGATCACGAACATCGTGATTCCAGCCGCCACCGCGACGATCGGTGTAGCGGGAGGAATTCTGCTCGGCCGCAAGGCGCTGCCGCACTCACGCAAGGTGCTCGGGGTCCCGGTGCCAAAAGCATCGATCAAGTTCGACCTCGGGGACGTCTCGAAGCAGATTGGGGAGGCGGGTCGTCAGTTCGGCAAGCTCGCCGGCGAACTCCGAGCCGTGCGGGAGAAAGCGGAGCAGATCGGGCGCGCAGTCAGCTGAGCGATGGCGAGGACTCCGGGGCGCAGCCGGGGCCCGACTGGGCGCTGGTCGTCGTGATCGCCAATGGCGCGGTGAGCCGTGGCCTGAGATATTCCTCTCTGCAGGCAGGAGCGGACGCGGCCGCACGCAGGCTTCAAATCAGCAAATCGAGGAGGAGGTTCGTATGTCTACTGGCGTCATCATCGCCATCGTCGTAGTCGTCATCATCATCGTCGCCTTGCTCGCATTCGTAATGCCGCGTGCTCGCCAGCGCGCCCGAGCGCGCGCCCAGGAACGCGAGTTGCAGCAACGGCGCGAGCGGGCGATCACCGAACATCGAGAAGAGGCCACGGTTCGAACCGATCGGGCCGACGCCGCCGAGCGGCGTGCCCGGATCGCGGAGCAGGAGGCGGCCAAGGAACGCGCCGAGGCGCAGCTGCACCAGGAGCGCGCTGGGATGCACGAGCAAGGGCTGGCTGATCACGAGCTGGTCGGAGACGAAGAGCACGAGCAGGCGCTGGCGGAAAACGAGGGCACGCAGGAAGACCCCGAACGGCCATAGGCAGCGCTGGGCATCAACCTCCATCAGGTTTACGGCCACAGGGGCGTGGATATATAGCGCTCAGACGGTCAAGGAACTGCGCCCCCACTTCCTTGGCCCTCCGGGGGGATCCGGATGGAGCCGGGTCCCCCCGGAGACCCTTCTCGTGTTCCCGTTCACGCGGCTTCGTCTAGCGGCTACTCTCCACCGCCCGTGAGCACGGTTGCGCCGACCTTCGATCTCCAGAGCCACTCCCGTCAGTCCGACGGCGCGCTCACCCCGTGCGAGGTCGTCGGGGCCGCTGCGCGAGCGGGCGTCGAGCTCCTGGCGCTGAGCGACCATGACACCGTGGCGGGAGTGGAAGAAGCGGCCCGGGCGGCCGAGGATCAGGGGATCGGCCTTGTTCCGGCCGTTGAGATCTCCGCGATCGATGACGGTAGGACCGATCTTCACATCCTCGGCTATCGGATCGATCACCGCGACGCGGTGCTGGCAGAGCGGCTCGTCGCCTACCGGGCCGACCGCGAACACCGCGCGGAGAAGATGGCCGCTGCGCTCAGAGAGCTCGGATTCGAGCTCGACGAGAGCCCGATCGAGGCCCGCCTATCCGGGGGCAAGTCGGTCGGGAGGCCCCATCTCGCGCAGGCAGTGGTAAGCCATCCGGCGAACGCCGAACGCCTTGGGGCCGAAGGGCGAACGGATCCCTCGGCCTTTCTGGTCGGTTATCTGATCGAGGGCGCCCCGGCGTTTCGCCCTCGCCTTCACCCCTCGATCGAAGAATCGATCGGCGCGATCCACGATGCCGGGGGCGTGGCCGTCTGGGCACATCCGTTCTGGGATATCGCCGAGCCCCGGGATGTGCTCGACGCGATCGATCGTTTCCGCGCATTTGGACTCGACGGCGTCGAGTGCTTCTACGCGACGCATGATCGTGAGCAGACCGAGCTGCTGGCCGACCGCTGTGCCGAGCTCGGTCTGCTGACCACGGGCTCCTCCGATTTCCACGGGCCTGATCACCGCCAGTTCTCGAGCTTTCGCTGCTTCAGCACGTACGGTCGCGAGCCGCAGCTCGGCCCGATCGGCGGCTGAGCCCAGCCTCGATCAGTCGCGATCCATTGATATCGTCATCGCGGCGTCCGGGCGATCACGTACGTCCGAGCCGGGGCCTGGATGACGATCGCACGCTGGTTTGGCTTGACGTCGGCGAGCGATCCGAGGTGGCCATCGTCGCGCACCCGCGCGCTGCTCGGGATCGTCACAGTGATCGTCTTGTAGGTGGCCCGCTTCGTCCCGACCTTGAGTGTCAGCTGCTGCCCACTGATCGATTGCACCGACCCGCGGTCGAAGGTCACCGTCCCGAAACCGGTCTTCGTGGCGACGACGATGTCTCCGTGGACCGCTCGGAACAGCAATCTGCGACCGCCGAGGTGGCGTCCGAGCGCGTGCGCGCGCTTGGGTTGCGCGGCCGTACCCGCCGTGGCACCAGCATTCGCGATCGCGCTCACACCCGCTCCCGCTGCCGCACAGGCAACTGCCACGCCGATCAACATCGAGTGTCTGCGTAGGAATTTCATACTGGGACCCTCCTGGTCGGTTTCCAAATCTGGTTTCGAAATCGTGACCGCCATCTGAAAGGGGACGGTCAGCGGAGCATCAGCTGCGTGTAAGAACCCCACGCCCCTCGCGGAGTCGCGCTCTTACGATTTCGCGCCCGTGGCCGCGAAGATCATGATCGTCGAGGACGAGCCGAACATGCATCTTCTGCAGGCCCGCGAGCTGTCGGTGCAGCTGTCGAGGTTCCGGGAGGGCGGCGCCGAGTTCATCAGGGCGCCTGGCCGACGCGCTAGGCGGGAACGCTGCGATCGGCCAGATGCTGGCCGACCTTGCGCTTGACGCGCTGGAGCGCGTTGTCGACGGTCTTGCAGTCGCAGCCGATCCGGCGCCCGACCTCCTCGTAGGAATGTCCGTCGAGATAGAGGGCAAGAACGCGTGACTCGAGCTCCGACAGGGCCGTCGAGATGCACGCGACCAGCGCACGCAGCTCCTCCGAGGAGATCACCTGGTTGATCGGGTCGTGGACCGGCGAGCCCGGCAGCATCTCGTCGAGCGTTGGCTCAGAATCTCCGGATCCGCCCGATGGCGTCGTCGAGAAGGAGACGTACTGATTGAGCGGCGTGTGCTTGTTGCGGGTCGCGGTCTTGACCGCGGTGATGATCTGCCGTGTGATGCACAGCTCGGCGAAGTTGCGGAAGCTGGACTCGCGATCGGTGCGGTAGTCGCGGACCGCCTTGTACAGGCCGACCAGCCCTTCCTGGATCAGGTCATCGGCGTCGCCACCAGCCAGAAAGTACGAAGACGCCTTCAGCCGTACGAACCCGTAATACCTCCGGACGATCCGGTCGTAGGCGTCCGGAGACCCCTGTTTCGCAAGCGCGATGAGATAGCTATCCTCAACCTGAGGTTGAGCATTAGGAGAAGCAGAAAGTCGAGCCACGACCTCTTCCTTTCCCGGCCCCGTCGGCGCGTGGACCCGTCGGAATTCGTGACGCGCTACCTCCCCTGGCGCCGCATCTATTGATGATCTGGTGCGGGGTATGTGGCCGCACCCTCTCCATCTATGGCGAGCCTGAAGCTCGAGTTGATCCTTAACTCCCGGCGCGAGCTTGACATAGCAACGCCTCCGTGTCAAGCGCCGGCGATAGCCTCGCCGTCAGGCAGGCTTTCCGCCACCGCGTACAGCAGGACGGCGGCGGCGGCGCTTACGCTCAGCGACTCGACCCGGCCGCGAAGCGGAATGGACACTAATCCGTCGCATGCCGCCGCCACGCGCGGCCGCAGGCCCCGTCCCTCTGAGCCGAGTACCAGCACCACCCCGCCCGAGAAGTCGACGCCGTCATAGCGCATCTCCCCGCCCGCATCTGCGCCGTAGCACCAGAGCCCAGCAGCCTTGGCGTCGCGCAGGAAGTCGGCGATGTTGCGCACCCGCGCCACCGTCAGGTGCTCCACGGCCCCGGCCGAGGCCTTGCACACGGCAGCGGTGATGTCGGCGGCGCGGCGCTCCGGGATCACCACCCCGCTCACCCCGGCACATTCCGCGGTCCTGCAGATCGCCCCGAGATTCTGCGGATCCTGGATCTGGTCGAGCACGAGAATCACGGGCGCCGCAGCCCCCAGGAGCGCGGCCGGCTCGCCGTAGCTGAACTCGGCGACCGCGGCGCAGATCCCCTGGTGCCCCTCCGAGCCGCAGCGCCGCTCGACCTCTTCCCCGGTCGCGATCGACACCGGCACACCGCCGCTCGACAACCACGGCTCCCGCGAGGCGTTCTGCGTGGCCCACGCGTGCCTGACCGAGCGGGGGCCGCGAATCGCTTCGCGCACCGGGTTCCGGCCGTAGATGATCACTGCACCGGGAGCAGCTCGGGTCCGTCCGGGCCGTCTCTGACCTCCCAGCCGAGCTCGCGCAGCTTCTCGCGCAGGCGATCGGCCTCGTCCCACTCGCGAGCCGCACGGGCGCTCTCGCGCGCGTCACGCAGATCGAGCACGTTCTGGGGCGCCTGGGCCCCGTCGGCGTCAAGGAGGTTGCCGAGCCCCAGGAGCTCCAGCATCTCCCGCAGATCGTCATCGCCCACCGCGCCCCCGGCGCGCTGTACCTCCCTCGAGGACTCGCGGTTCGCCTCCCTCACCCACTCGAACACGCGCGCGAGCGCCTCCGGGGTGTTGAAGTCATCCGCCAGTGCGTCGAAGAAGCGGTCTCGCAGCGGCTCCGACCATTGCGGTGACGGCCCTCTGACCAGTCCTCTCGCGGCCTCGCGCACGCGCCTGACGCGCGCCGCAGCCTCGACCAGGCGATCGTCGTCGAACTCCAGCGGCTGGCGGTAATGGCCGCCGCAGAAGTACATGACCAGCGCATCGCGGCCGTAGCGCTCGATCGCCTCGCGCAGGACGAAGGTGTTGCCGACCGACTTGGCCATCTTCGCCTTCTCGAGCCGGACCATCCCGTTGTGGACCCACAGGCGGGCGAGCGGGGCGTCGTGGGCGGCGCCCGTCTGGGCAGCCTCGTTCTCGTGGTGGGGGAAGATCAGATCCGAGCCGCCGCCGTGGATCTCGAAATCAACGCCCAACAGCGCCTCTGCCATCGCGGAGCATTCGATATGCCACCCCGGCCTCCCGCGGCCCCAGGGAGCGTCCCAGGCCGTGTCCTCGCCGGGCTTCTCCCCCTTCCACAGGGCGAAATCGAGAGGGTCGCGCTTGCGTTCGGCGCCCTCGACCCCCTCGCCCTGGTCCATCTGATCCACTTGCTGGTGGGATATCTCGCCGTATCTCGGGTATGAACGCACCGAAAAGTAGACGTCGCCGCGCGCCGCGTACGCGTGCCCGCCGTCGATCAACCGTCCGATCAGCTCGACGATGCGGTCGATCGTCTCGCTCGCCAGCGGCTCCTGGTCGGGCCTGCCCAGGCGGAGGTCGTCGGTGTCGGCGACGTATCGGTCGGTCATCTCCCGCGCGAGCTCAGCGCTCCCGGTATCGCCGGCGCGCGCTGCGGCATAGATCTTGTCGTTGATATCGGTGATATTTGCCACAAAAGTCACTTGATATCCCTCGTGCTCGAGGAGTCGCTTCAGCAGCGAGAAGACCACGAACGGACGGGCGTTTCCAACGTGGATGGGCCCGTAGACGGTCGGACCGCACGCGTAGATCCCGACCTTGCCCGGCTGTCTTGGCTCGAGTTTTCGCACCGTCCCGGTGCGCGTGTCGTGCAGGAAGATCTCGCGCAAGTTGCGGCAACCCTAGCGCCCGCGGACGCGTGCCTCCGGACGTATCGCGGAGGCCGTCGAGGCCTGCGCTCACGTGCCCCAGGTGAAGCGCCCTCCGCGAGCGCATAACATCGTCGTCATGGCACAGACGCTCGCCGGCAAACCAAGCCAGAACGGGCACGGCGGCGTCGCGCAAGACGCCGATGACGCGCGATCGGCTCAGCGCCCGGGACTGCTGAACCGGTTGCTACGAGAGGTCGCCGAGCAAGCGCAGCGGCGGATCCCCCGAGCGGATCTCGACGAACGAGATCCGGACTTCATTCGTGAGCGCCTGCCGATGCTGTGGCTGATGGCGAGCATCTGGTTCCGCGGCGAGGTACGAGGGCTCGGCAATATCCCCGAGTCGGGACCCGTGCTGCTCGTCGGCAACCATTCGGGCGGGAACCTGACGCCGGACACGACCGTTTTCACGCTGGCATTCAACACGTACTTCGGCGTCGAGCGAGCCTTCTACCAGCTCGCGCACAACCTGGTGCTCTCGATGCCGGCGCTCGCGGAACTGCGCAAGTTCGGCACCGTCGCCGCGTCCCCGGAGAACGCTCGCAAGGCACTCGAATCGGGCGCTGCGCTGCTCGTCTACCCGGGCGGCGACTACGAGGTCCACCGTCCCAGCTGGCAGCGCAACCGCGTCGACTTCGGCGGACGGAAGGGGTTCATCCGGCTGGCCCTCGAGCAGGATGTGCCGATCGTGCCCGTGGTCTCGATCGGTGGCCAAGAGACCGCGCTGTTCCTGAGCCGCGGCGAATGGCTGGCGCGGCTGCTCGGACTCGACAAGATGTTCCGCCTGAAGGTGCTTCCAATCTCGCTGTCGCTCCCCTGGGGGTTGAACATCGGTGACATGCTCGGTCACATTCCGCTCCCGGCAAAGATCACGATCGAGACGCTCCCCGCGATCGAGGTGCGCGCCGAATTCGGCTCGGAACCCGACGTCGATGAGGTCTACGAACACCTCATGAGCCTGATGCAGGACACACTCGAGACGCTCGCCACCGAGCGCCGCATGCCGATCCTGGGATGAGAGTCAACGCCCACACGCAGGTCGCCGCGCCGATCGAGAAGGTGTGGTCGGTCGTCTCTGATCCCGAACGCGCGCTGGCGTTCTTCTCCGGCGTCACACGCTGGGAAGTCGTCAGCGACACGCCCACCGGCCTCGGTGCGCGCTACCGAATGCTGTTCAGGATCGGCTCGGCCGAGGTTGGTGGGCTGATCGAGGTGGTGGAGTGGGATGAGCCACACGACATGGCGTGGACGTCGGTTACCGGGGTCGACCAGCGTGGCCGCTACCGGCTGCGTGAGCTCGACCGCGGGCTCACCCGCGTGGAGCTGAGATTGGCCTACGGCGTCGCCGGGGCGGGCCTGTCCGGCTGGATTGCGGAGCGGATCGCCGCCCCGACGGTCGGCGCCCACTTGCGCCGCAGCCTGCTACAGCTCAAACGGCTGGTCGAATACGAGCAGCTGCGTGAGCGGGCCGCCGCGCGGCGGGCGGCGCGGACGGGCTGAATCCCCCAGCTAGGCGCCGCTGGTCATCGGCAGGCTGGCCGACTCCCAGGCGGCCAGACCTCCGACCAGGTCGCTGACGTGCGGCCAGCCCTCGCGTACCATCAGGCTGGCGGCGATCGCCGAGCGATAGCCGCTGGCGCAGTACGTGACTGCCGGTCGCTCGCGGTCGATCGTGGACAGGCCGGCGAGGAGCTGGGACAGGGGCCGGCTGACCGCCGTGTCGATCCGCTGCTGTTCCCACTCGGCCGGGGTGCGGACGTCGATCACCAGTGGCGGTGCGTCCGCGGCGAGCTGCTCGGCGAGCGCTCCGGCCGTGATCCGATCGATTCGCTCGATCAGCTCCGGCGCGTCCTCGAGCGGCTGCATCCCCCCGTCGAGGTAGCCGTCGACGTTGTCGAAGCCGATCCGCCCGAGGCGCGTGGCCGCCTCGACCTCGCGCCCCGGTTCGGCGACGAGCACGATCGGCCGCTCGCGATCGAGAACCGTCCCGCACCAGGTCGCGAAGCTCCCGCCGAGGCCCACGTTGACGGCGCCGCGGAGGTGAGCGCCCTCGAACAGGGTCGCGTCCCGGGTGTCGAGGATCTGGGCTCCCGCGTGCACGAGCGCGAGGAACTGCTTCGGCGACAGCGGCCTCAGCTCGCGTTCGAGCGCCTCCTCGAGCGTGGGGTGCTCGCGCGTGTTGAGCACGGCGTCGTAGGTGAAGTACGCCGGCGCGTCGGGCTGGTCGGCGGTCACGAGCTCGCTGAACCGCTCCCGGCTCATCGGCTGCAGCGCGTAGTTGTAGCGCCGCTGCACCCCCATCGTCGAAACGGTATCGGTGCTGAGCGTCTTCCCGCACAACGAGCCGGCGCCGTGCGCGGGATATACCAGCGTCTCGTCGGGCAACGGAGCCAGCTTCTGATGCAGCGACTCATACAACATGGCCGCAAGCTCATCGGCCTTCCAGCCGAGTGAGGCCCGCAGATCGGGTCGGCCGACGTCGCCGATGAACAGCGTGTCACCGGTCAGCACCGCGTAGGGTGCATGGGCGCTGTGGTCGGGGTCGTGGACGAGGATCGAGATCGACTCCGGCGAATGACCCGGCGTCTCGAGCACTTCGAGCCGCACCCGGCCAAGCGCGACCGCAGAGCCGTCGCTCATCGGCGTGAACGGATAGTCAGCGCTCGCCCGCGCCCCGAGGCGAATCGTGGCCCCAGCGCGGTCGCGGAGCTCCAGATGGCCGGCCACGAAATCCGCGTGGAAGTGCGTGAGGAACACGTGGGTGATCTGGCAGCCGAGCCGGTCGGCATCCTGCAGATACTGTTCGACGTCCCGTTGGGGGTCGACGACCGCGGCCTCGCCGCTGTCCTTGTCGGCGATCAGATACGAGGCGTGCGCGAGGCACCCCAAGTAATACTGCTGGAGGATCAAGGCTGGGGCACAATCCGGATATAGGGTCTCGGTGACTCCCACTCGCCGAAGATCTCTCGGGCTTGGTCATCTGAGACCGATCCGGCGATGATCACATCCTCGCCCTGTTGCCAGTTGACCGGCGTGGCGACTTTGTGCTTGGCGGTGAGCTGCAGCGAGTCGATCACGCGCAGGACCTCGTCGAAGTTGCGGCCCGTGGTCATCGGATACACGAGGATCAGCTTGATCTTCTTGTCGGGGCCGATCACGAACACATTGCGCACGGTCTGGTTGTCGGCCGGTGTGCGCGCGAGCGGATCACCGGCGACGTCGCCGGCCAGCATTCCGTACGCTTTCGAGATGCTGAAGTCGTGGTCGCCGATGATCGGGTAATTCGGCGCGTAGCCCTGCGTCTCCTCGATGTCCTTGGCCCACTCGGCGTGCCGGCCGGTGGGATCGACGGACAGCCCGATGATCTTCACGCCGCGGCGATCGAACTCGGGCTTGATCTTCGCCATGTAGCCGAGCTCGGTCGTGCAGATCGGCGTGAAGTCCTTGGGATGTGAGAACAGCACCGCCCACGAGTCCCCGATCCAGTCGTGGAATCTGATCCTGCCCTCGGTCGTATCCGCTTCGAAGTCTGGTGCCGTATCACCGATTTGCAAAGCCATGGTTCCTCCCCGATTGGGTGTCTGGTTCCGGAGCCCCTTGCGCCTGAGCGTACCCGGCCCGCTCACCGCGATCAACCTCTGGCCGCCGCGCGCAGACGCGATCAACCGACTTGTGCTCGTCGCGCCGAACAGCCCGAGGAGCACAGACGGTTGTGGCCGGTTCATCGCCGCCGCTCGATCGTCGCCACAGCCAGCGCGGCCGCCCCCTCGCCCGTCCCCACGAAGCCCATGCCTTCCCCCCGGGTCGCCTTGACGCTCACGTGCTCGACGGCCACTCCCATCGCCTCCGCGAGCGATCCACGGATCCGGTCGCGCACCGACGCGAGGTGCGGCTGCTCGATCAAAACCGTGGCGTCCACGTGACGGACCGCGAATCGCTGCTCGTCCAGCAAGGTGATCGTCGTGCGGAGCAAGTCGATCGAGTATGCGTCCCGGTAGCGCTGGTCGGTGTCCGGGAAGTGCTGACCGATGTCTCCCAGGGCGGCGGCCCCGAGCAGCGCGTCGATGATCGCGTGGGTCAGCACGTCCGCGTCCGAGTGGCCGGCGAGGCCACGATCGTGCTCGACCTCGATACCTCCGAGGACAAGCCGCCGCCCCTCGGCGAACCGGTGGCAGTCGTAGCCAAGACCGCTCTGCACCGTCACGAGGGGCGCTCCGAAAGCAGCCGCTCGGCCACGTGCAGATCCGCCGCGGTCGTGATCTTCAGGTTGTCGGGCTCGGAAGGCAGGACTCGCACCGTGCCCCCCGCCCGCTCCACCAGCCAGGCGTCGTCGGTGGCGGCAACGAGCAGCTCCTCCGCGGCTCCCGCCAGAGCCCGCTCGAGCGCCGCGCGGCGAAACACCTGCGGCGTTTGCACCGCCCACAGGCGGTTGCGCTCGAGCGTGCGCAGGACCGTTCGCCCGTCCTCGCCCACCTCCTTGATCGTGTCCGACACCGGCGACGCCGCGATCGCCGCGTCGGCGGCTGAGCGCTGAAGTTCCGCCAGCGCGCGCTCGAACAGCGCCGGCGAGGCCAACGGCCGAGCCGCGTCATGAACGATCACCGGATCCCCTCCACCGCACACGCGCAGAGCCTCGCGGACCGACTGCGAGCGGAACTCGCCGCCGGCCACCGCCGTGGTGCCCGCGGGCGCAGCAGCCAGTTCCTCGGCGGGCAGCGCGACGACGATCCGGTCAACGACACCCACCGCCCGCAACGCCACGACGCTCCATTCGAGCATCGGCCTGCCCGCCAGCATGACGAGCGCCTTGGGCCGGCTAGAACCAAGGCGCTCCCCACGTCCTGCGGCCACGATCAACGCGACCGCCATCTCGGATTCGCGTGCGCTACTTCGTCGCGACGGCCACCTCGCCGTTGCCGTTTCCGGACTCCGTAAGCAGCCCGTACAAATGCACCTCGACCTCCTCCTCGTTCATCTCGAGCGCATACATCAGCTCCGAGGCGAGAATCTTCTTCGCGCGGGTGAACATCTGCTTCTCACCCGTGGAGAGGCCCTTCTGCGACTCGCGGATGGCGAGATTTCGCACCACCTCCGCAAGCTCGTAGATATCCCCTGTCTTGATCTTGTCGCGATTGTGCTTGAACCGCCGATTCCAGTTCTTGGGCATGTCGGAGCACTCGTCCTGCAGGACGGCAAGCACCTTCTTGACCGTCTCCTCATCGATCACGCGGCGCAGGCCTGCCAGCGCCGCATTCTCGGTCGGCACCATGACCGTCATGTCGTTGTGCAGGATCTTGATGGTGAGGTACTCACGTGACTCGCCAAGAACTTCCTTCATCTCCTTGCGCAGCACCTTCCCGGCACCGTGATGGGGGTATACGACGCTGTCGCCGATCTCGAACTCGATGTGCGGGAGCGGATCGGCGATCTCCAGATCCTCCTCCAGATGCTCTTCCATTAGTTCTGTGATGGTGTCCTCCTCTGTCCGGGGCCGGCGGGGCGAGAGACCCGCACGCCGTTAGCACTACGTCTGCAGGTACCTGTCGACCAGGTTGATCTCCTGCTGGCGGCGAAGGCCCTCCCGAATGTCCTTCGCCCGGATCTCGCCGACTCCGTCGACGGTCTCCAGCTCGCCATCGGTGGCGGCGAGCAACCCCTCGAGTCCACCGAACTCGCCCACGATCCGCTGCACTACGAGCTTCGGCAGTCGTGGAATGCGCCCCAGGATGCGGATCCCCCGGGGCGAGACGGGATAGTCGAGGGTGTTCACCTTGCGGTCGTAGCCGAGTAGCTCTGCTAACCGACCGAAGTCCAAAAGATCCTGATGGGGCAGGCGGACCAGCTGATCAAACGCGATCGAGAAGGTCTCGTCGGTGTCCTCGATCAGATAGTCATGCACGAGCGCCGCCTTGTCGGCGGAGACCCCGACCATCGTCTCGTCGAGCTGCATCTCGATCAGCCGCCCCTCGGTCCCCAGCTCGACGATGTAGCGCTCGATCTCGACCGCCATCCTCGTCACGAGCTCGGCGCGCTGGAGCACCGTGAGCACGTCGTGCAGGGTCGCCCCGCCCTCGAACTCGAGCGCCGTCAGGCGCGTGGACACCTGGTCCAGGCGGCTGCGGTACTTGTCGAGCGTCGCCAGCCCCTGGTTGGCCTTCGCCAGCACCACGGGGATGTCTTCGAGTATGTACTTGATGCCATCGACATACAACGAGACGATTTCGCGCCGCTCGGAGATCGCAACCACGAGCGCGTCGGTCTGCTTGGAGACCCGTTCCGCGGTTCGATGGCGGGTGCCGGTCTCCATCGTCAAGATCGTCGGGTCCGGAGTCAGCTGGACGTTCGCTTGGGCGATCTTGGTGGCGTTGGCGCTCAGCACGATCGCTCCGTCCATCTTCGCCAGCTCGTACAGAATCGCCGGCGAGTAGTCGAGGTCGAGCTTGATCCCGCCCGAGAACAGGAATGCGAGCTCATCGGCGTCGCCGATCACGATCAGCCCGCCCGTGCGGGCATCCTGGATGTTGTCGAGCCCCTCGCGAAGCGCCGTGCCGGGGGCGACCATCTCGAGCGCCCTGACGATCCGGGACTCCTGTCGAGATTCGAGCTCTTCTTTGAGCTCTTCCCCGGAACGAGACGGCATCGATGGCCATTTTACCCGGTTCTTATGGTTCAGGGTCCAACGCCCCGCGCGCCTCAAGCCTGGCGCGTCGACACATGCGCCGGCGCGAATGTGAAGCAGCTATGGAACCTTTCGGCTCGACGAGGACGCTCGGTGTTTCTGTGATAGAGCGGGCACATCTGACGTGTTCGATTGCCCAAATCGGGTTGGGAAGGGGGAGGTTTGGGCTCGGGCGCATGGATTTCGTGTTCAGGTGCCCAGATCAGGCGGTGGCGGGATGATTTGGGCGATCGAACAGGTCGTTTGCGCGGTCAGGATCCGAGACAGCTGCCCAGGCCGGTGCTGAGCGGTAGCTGCATCCCGTCATCGGACTGGCCTGGGGATCTGGCCGCGTCAGCGCACCCTCGCGTCCTGAGCCGAGCATCCCGCGGCAGCAGTCCAATCCGCGCCGGCGGCGCGGGACGGGCCGAACCGGTCAGGCAGCCCGAGCCGCCGGCCGGCGCTCGCCCGACAGCGCCACCGACAGCGCACCCCGCAGCGTCGGGCAATCCTCGGGCGAGATCACCGGCGCCAGCCCGAACTTCGCCGCCTCGGCCAGCCTCCGATCCGCGTGCGCCACCGTGCGCAGCTCGCCCGTCAACCCCAGCTCGCCGAAACACGCCAGTGGCCCGCCGGTGCCGGCGACCAGCGAGATCCGCTTTGCCGCGCTGGCGACCGCCAGCGCCACCGCCAGATCGGCCCCGGGCTCATCGACGCGAACGCCTCCGACGACGTTCACGAACACATCGGCGGCGCCGAGGCCGATGCCGCCGTGACGCCCGAGCACCGCGAGCACCAGCGCCGCGCGATTGCGATCGAGACCGGAGACCACGCGACGGGGAGGGACGAGCTCGGAGGCGCAGACCAGCGCCTGCACCTCGACGAGCAGCGGACGCGAGCCCTCCATCGCGGATAGCACGACGCTGCCGGGGGCGCGAGTGGCCTCGCCGACAAACCGCGCGGAGGCATCGAGAACCTCGACCAGTCCGTGGTCGCGCATCTCGAACACGCCGGCCTCGTCGGTCGAGCCGAAGCGATTCTTGACGGCGCGGACCGTTCGGTAGGTCCGCTCGCGTTCGCCTTCGAACTGCAGCACGCAATCGACAAGGTGCTCGAGCACCCGCGGACCCGCCAGCGCCCCGTCCTTGGTCACGTGGCCGACGAGCAGCACGGCGATTCGCAGCGCCTTGGCGACCCGCATGATCTCGCCCGCCACCTCCCGGACCTGTCCTACCGATCCCGCGCCACTCGCCAGCTCGGTGCTGTGGAGCGTCTGCACGGAGTCGATCACGCACACCTCGGGACGCTCTCCCTCGAGCGTCGCCAGCACGGCGTGCAGGTCGGTCTCGGCGATCACCGGGATATCGAGCGCGCCGGTTTCGCTCAGCCGCTCCGCCCGCAGTCGGATCTGGGCGGCGGACTCCTCCGCCGAGACGTACAGCACCCGGCGCCCGGCCGCCACGAGGTTGGCGAGCGCCATCGTGGTCAGGGTCGACTTCCCGATTCCGGGCGCCCCACCGATCAGCACCAGCGATCCCGGGACGACTCCACCCCCGAGGACGCTGTCGAGCTCACCGATCCCGGTGCTGAAACGGTCCTGCTCCTGCGCCGCGATCCTGCGCAGCGGCACCGGGGCGACCGCCTGCGCCCGGGCGCGGCCCGCGGCCGCGCCGCTGCGCCCACCGCCGGCGCGGACCGGCCGGCGGGCCTCCTCCACCAGCGTGTTCCATTCGGCACAGCCGGGGCAGCGCCCCGCCCACCGCGCGGTCTCGTGTCCGCACGCTGAGCAGACGTGGATCGAGGCGCTGCGGGGCATCTACACGCGAGGCTACGCGGTCGCCCCGACGGCAACTCAGAAACGTCGCTGTTTCGTCACGAACTTCGCTCCGTCTCCAGGGCGTAGCTCAAACCGAAGCTCAGCTCACCCCCGTCGCACCAGCAGCCGCGACCGTGCTCGTTCAGGATCTGCGATCCGAGGAAGCCGATCGGGGGTTGCTCGGAAGCGAAGCCGAGCGCCCCGGCGAGCATCCTGCCGGACAGGGCCGTCCAGCCCGCCGCGGCCGGGCAGGAGCGATCGAGCTGCTTGCACGCCGCAGCCAGGTGCAGCAGGCCGGCGGCGGTGATCACACCCGCCGAGACGTCGACCGGCGCCCCGGCAGGGGCGTCGTAATCCCAGCGCGGAACCGCCGATCCCGACAGGTGGCCCGACACGTAGTGCGCGACCCGGATCGCCACTCCGAGCAGCGAACGATCGCGGAGCTCCGAAGCGGCCTGAGCGAAACCGTACAGCGCCCAGCCCTCGCCGCGCGACCAGGTGCTCCGTGTGGACAGCCCCTGGTGGGTGGCGAACGACACCACGCGCCCCGTCGCCCGATCGAAGTTCACGGCCTGGATCGTCGAGCCGTCGGGACGAACGAGCAACGCCGCGACCCGATGGGCGTGGCGCTCGGCGACCCGCGCGTACGCCGGGTTGCCGGTGAGACGGGTGGCCCACGGCAGGATCGCGATGTTCATCATGCTGTCGACGATCGTGTCGGCGTCGGGACCGACCGAGTTGGTCGGGATCGTGCCGGCGCGAGCGTTGCTCGCCGCGAGCGCCATCAGCTCATCGGCGGCACTCAGCACGCTCCGCCTCAACCGCGAACACAGCGCCACCGGCGCCCGGCCCGAGGGGCAGAGCGCCCTATAGGCCGCCAATGAGGACTGCTCGTACATGAAGCCCACGTCGTGGGTGTCGTCGCGCTCCGCTCCGAAGTGACGGAGGGTCGCCGCCAGCGCCCACCGCGCGAACATCCCGGCGTCGGGCTCGAGTGCGGCCGCCTGCCAGAGCGCCCCGGGCCAGAAGCCGCTGGTCCAGGAGCGCGTGGAGTTGTGCAGGTGATCGGCGAGGTCGGCGCCGATCGGGAACATGCCCGGCCCCAGGCGGGCGTGGAGCTCGGCCAGCCGGTGGAGCAGGAGCGCCGGCCGGTCGGCCGGATCGCTGACGATCAGCGCCCTGATCTGGGCGCGCCCGCGGCTGACCGAGAACTCGAGGCGGTGGCCGGTGCGGCGCGTGAGCGGGTACTCGCGACCGTCGATTGACAGGCGAGCCGGGGTCAGCTCGACGTGACGCCACTGGCCGCGCGGCCAGCCACGGGAAATCGAGAGCGGATCGGTCCTCCCGCCGGAGCTGATCACGGGTGAGCCGCTCGGCCCGCGGGCCATCGCAAACGTGACCGGGCCCAAGCTGGCGTCGAGCCGGGTGGCGGCGGCCATTCGCACGTCGAAGGAGATGTCCCACGGCCCCTTGAACGGAACTTCGAGCGCGGTCTGCTGGCCTGCGGCGAGCGCGCGGCCGGGGATCACCAGCAGTTGCGAGCGCGGTCCTGGCGCGGGGCGCGGGGCCGGCGAATCTCCCGTCGTCGCGGTCGCGGATTGGCCCGTCACGGTCGCCTTCGAGCCTCCGCCGCATCCGGCCAGGGCAGCGACCAGCGCCGCGGCGGCCACCGCCGCAATGGCGGCGATCCGCGGCCGCTGGGCGCTACTCAGCGTCCGACGGAGTCTCCGGAGAATCGCGCTCCGGTGCTGGCTCCTCGGGTCCATCCGTAGCGCCGACACCGACCGGCGTTGGCTTCGGGGCCGGCTCGATCACGGTCAGCTTGACCTCACCGTCGCTGCCGTCCTCGGCCTGCTCCGGCTTCTCGACGAGCACCGTCGAGCCCGAGGCCACCTGCTGGCGGAGCACGAAGTCCGCCAGCGGATCCTCGACGTAGCGCTGAATCGCGCGACGCAGCGGGCGCGCGCCCATCGCCGGATCCCAGCCCTTGTCGACGAGCATGTCCTTGGCATCCTCAGACAATTCGAGCTGCAGCTCGCGGTCGGCCATCGACTCGCGGATCCGTCGCAGCAGCAGCTCGACGATCTCCTTGATCTCATCCTTGGCCAGCTTGTGGAACACGATCACCTCGTCGATCCGGTTCAGGAACTCGGGCCGGAAGACCTTCTTCAGCTCGCCCATGATCCGGTTCTTCATGTCGTCGTAGGTGATCCCGGTCTCGTCGTCGGAGACGGCGAAGCCGAGCGGCGTGTTGCGCGCGATCTCCGCGGCCCCGATGTTCGAGGTCATGATCACGATGCAGTGGCGGAAGTCGACCGTCCGGCCCTGAGCGTCCGTCAACCGTCCGTCCTCCAGGATCTGGAGCAGGATGTTGAACACGTCCGGGTGGGCCTTCTCGATCTCGTCCAGGAGCAGCACGCTGTAGGGCTTGCGCCGCACCGCTTCGGTCAGCTGGCCGCCCTCGTCGTAGCCGATGTAGCCCGGCGGTGAGCCGACCAGCCGTGAGACCGCGTGCTTCTCCATGTACTCCGACATGTCGATCCGGATCATCGTGTCCTCGTCGCCGAACAGGAATTCGGCCAGCGTCCGCGCCAGCTCGGTCTTGCCGACGCCGGACGGCCCGAGGAAGATGAACGAGCCGGTGGGGCGCTTGGGATCCTTCAAGCCCGCCCGCGAGCGCCGGATCGCCTTCGAGACGACCTCGATCGCGGGGTGCTGGCCGATCACGCGCTTGTGGAGCTCGTCCTCCATCCGCATCAGCTTCGCGGTCTCGGCCTCGGTCAGCTTGAACACCGGGATGCCGGTCCACATCGAGACGATGTCGGCGATCTCCTCCTCGCCGATTGCGGGGCGCTCGGTGGACTCGCCCGCCTCCCACTGCTCGGCGAGCTCGCGCTTCTTCTGCGTCAGGCGCCGCTCCTTGTCGCGGAGGTTGGCGGCCTTCTCGAACTCCTGGGCTTCGATCGCCGCCTCCTTCGCCCGCCGGGTTTCCTCGATCTCGTCCTCGAGCTCGCGGTACACGGGCGGGGAGGTCATCGACTTGATCCGCATCCGCGACGCGGCCTCGTCGATCAGGTCGATCGCCTTGTCGGGCAGGAAGCGGTCGGAGATGTAGCGGTCGGCCAGGTCGGCGGCCGCTTCGAGCGCCTCGTCGGTGATGTTCACCTTGTGGTGCTGCTCGTAGCGGTCACGCAGCCCCTTGAGGATCTGCACGGTCTCCTCGGTGGTGGGCTGGTCGACGGTGATCTTCTGGAAGCGGCGCTCCAGAGCGCTGTCGCGCTCCAGGTACTTGCGGTACTCCTCGAGGGTCGTGGCGCCGATCGTCTGCAGCTCTCCGCGCGCCAGCGCCGGCTTGAGAATGCTTGCCGCGTCGATCGCGCCCTCGGCGGCGCCCGCGCCGACGAGGTTGTGGAGCTCGTCGATGAACAGGATGATGTCGCCGCGCTGAGTGATCTCCTTCATCACCTTCTTCAGCCGCTCTTCGAACTCTCCGCGGTACTTGGATCCCGCGACCAGAGCGGCCAAATCCAGCGTGTAGATCTGCTTGCCCTTCAGCAGCTCGGGCACGTCGGCGTTGGTGATCCGCTGGGCGAGGCCCTCGACGACGGCGGTCTTGCCGACGCCCGGCTCGCCGACCAGCACCGGGTTGTTCTTGGTGCGCCGGGACAGGATCTGCATGATCCGCTCGATCTCGGTCTCTCGGCCGACGACCGGGTCGAGCTTGCCCTCGGAGGCGAGCTTGGTGAGGTTGCGCCCGAACTGATCGAGCAGCTTCGAGGACTTCTTGCCCTCGCCCTGGGCGGCCGGCGCACCGGCGGCCGCGCCCGCGCCGCGCTGACGGCTGCCGGGGCCGGAGAGCATCCGGATCACCTCGTTGCGGATCTTCTCGGAGTCGGCGTCGAAGTCGAGCAGGATCCGTGCGGCAACGCCTTCGTTCTCGCGCACGAGGCCGAGCAGGATGTGCTCGGTGCCGATGTAGTTATGACCGAGGCTCAAGGCCTCGCGCAGCGCCAGCTCGAGGACCTTCTTGGCGCGCGGGGTGAACGGGATCTGGCCGGAGGTGACCTCTTCGCCCGATCCTACGATCCGCACGACCTGCGCCCGCACCCGCTCGACGGTGATGTCAAGCGACTCGAGCACCCGTGCAGCAAGACCCTCTTCCTCACGCAGGAGGCCAAGCAGGATGTGCTCGGTGCCGATGTAGTTGTGCTTGAGCGTTCGCGCCTCTTCTTGCGCCAGGACGACCACCTGGCGGGCTCGCTCTGTAAATCGCTCGAACATGGTTCTTCTCTCGGGCCGGGTACTCAGGCTGTGGTCGGTCGGGGGTTTTCCTGTCTATCTCCCTACGGTGCCAGAGTCGTCAATAGACAAAAGGCCGGCTGCAGGGACGCCGATATCCCGCTCTTCCCATCTAGATTCCACCGCTCGGCGGAGAACGATGAGCGAAACGGTCTTCTTCTCGGGCCATAAGCCAGTCTAGCAATCGACCTCTCGGTCCCTTCTGGTACCGAGCGCTGTTTGCGGGGTTCGTGGGGCGCGGGGCCGGCGGGGCGCTCGCGGCGTCGGGGCGGCGGCTCGGGGCGGCGGCTCGGGGCGGCGGCTCGGGGCGGCGAGCCACTCGGGGCCCGCCGGGGCGGCGGGCTCGAGGCGGGCAGGGCGCGGGGCGGGCGGGGCACGGGCCGGAGAGCCGAGGGCGCCGGCCGCCTCATGATCCGCCCCCTCGACCCGCCCGGACCTCGTCAACGGCCGTAACGTTCCGCCAAGTAAACCGCCCGAGTTCGGCGTAACTTAAGGGCCCGCAGAGGGCCGTAAAGTTACGGGCATCGTCCGGCACTGGTTCCGCGTCACATTGGAGCCCTTCCGAATCGGCGGGGAAGGCGGTGGAGCGGTGGCCCTCGGAGCGGGCGTCTGGAGCGGTGGAGCGGCGGCGGCCGGAGCGGGCGTCTGGAGCGGTGGCGTCCGGAGCGGGCGTCTGGAGCGGTGGAGCGGCGGCGTCCGGAGCGGGCGTCTGGAGCGGTGGAGCGGCGGCGGCCGGAGCGGGCGTCTGGAGCGGTGGCGTCCGGCGCGGTGCCGTCTGAATCGGTGGCGTCTGGAGTGGCGGCGTCTTCCCCGACGCCCAAAGCGTCCCGCCAAGCCGCCCCACGGCGACGGCTCAGTCCCGCATCGCCGGGAACAGCACGACCTCCCGGATCGACCTCCGCCCGGTCAGCGCCATCACGAGCCGATCGATCCCGATCCCGATCCCGCCGGTGGGCGGCATCCCGTGCTCCAGCGCCTCGATGAACGACTCGTCGTAGGGCTGCGCCTCGAGATCGCCGGCGCCGGCCAGCAGACGCTGCTGCTCGAATCGGCGGCGCTGTTCGTCGGGATCATTGAGCTCGGTGAACGCGTTGGCGAACTCCATCCCGCCGACGAACGCCTCGAATCGCTCGGCCAGCCCTTCAACCGAGCGATGGCGCTTGGCGAATGGCGAGAGCTCGACCGGGTAGTCGAGCAGGAGCGTGGGCTCGATCAGGGTTGGCTCGACGTGCTTGGAGAGCAGCTCGTCGACCAGCTGGGGCCAGGTGTCGCCTTCAGGGACGTTCAGGCCCCGCGCTGCCATCTCCCCGGCAAGCGCATCGCGCTCCCGGAACCCCAGCACGTCGATCCCGGTCCGGGTACGGATCGCCTCGACCAGCGTCTCGCGATGCCACGGCGCCGAGAAATCGAGCGGGCCCTCATAACCGACCTCCGAGGCGACATACGAGACCAGCCGCTCGCATCGCTCCGCCACCGTCATGTAATCCGCGTACGCCTCGTACCACTCGAGCATCGTGAACTCGGGGTTGTGCGTGGAATCGACCCCCTCGTTGCGGAAGTCCTTGCCGAGCTCGTAGACGCGTTCGAGGCCGCCCACGATCAGCCGCTTCAGGTAGAGCTCGGTCGCGATCCGTAAGAACAGATCACGGTCGAGTGCATTGTGGTGGGTGACGAACGGCCGGGCCGCCGCTCCTCCATAAAGCGGCTGCAAAACCGGCGTTTCGACCTCGATGAAGCCGTCGGCGTCCAGCAATCGCCTGACCGCCGAGACGACCTGCGCGCGGGTCACGAACAGCGCGCGAGCCTCCTCGTTGGCGATCAGGTCGAGCTCGCGGTGGCGATAGCGAGTCTCGACGTCGGTCAGCCCGTGGTGCTTCTCCGGCGGCGGCCGGAGCGTTTTGGCCAGCAGCACGAACGCGGTCACCCGCAGCGTCAGCTCCCCCCGGCGCGAGCAGAACGCGATGCCATCGACCCCGATCAGATCCCCCAGGTCGAGTCCCAGCAGCCGCTCCATGCCGGCCTCGCCCAGCTCGTCGACGCGGGCCTGGAGCTGGACTCGACCGGAGCGATCGACCAGGTCGAGGAACGCCATCCGCCCCTGGCCGCGCCGGGCCGCCAGCCGGCCGGCGACGCGATGGGAGACCGACGTTTCCTCACCCGCGACCAGCGACGCATGAGCTTCACGGATGGCCGCGATCGGCTCGACGCCATCGAACTGATGGGGGAACGGATCGACGCCCTGCGCGCGCAGCGCGTCGAGCTTCGCGCGGCGGACCGCCAGCAGCTCGGAGGAGGCGGCGCGTTCCTCGCCCACTGGACCGCGCCTACTTGGAAGCGACGTCGATCTTCGTGATCTTCAGCTTTCGCTCGCCCTTCGGCGTGGAGAAGATGACCTCCTCGCCACGCTTGCGGCCGATCAGGGCCTTGCCGACGGGAGACTCGTTGGAGAGTTTCATCTCCATCGGATTCGCTTCAGCGGAGCCGACGATCGTGTACTTGGTTGACTTGCCTCCCTCGTCCTTGACGTGAACCAGCGAGCCGACGCGGACCACGTCGGTGCCGAGATCGGAAGCGTCGATGACGGTGGCTGACCGCAGCTTGTCCTCCAGCGCGGCGATCCGCGCCTCGAGCATCGCCTGCTCGTTCTTCGCGTCGTCGTATTCAGCGTTCTCGGTGATGTCACCGAACTCGCGCGCCTCCTTGATTCGAGCGGCGACCTCGCGACGGCGGATTGTCGACAGATGCTCGAGCTCGGCCTTGAGATTGGCCAGCCCTTCGGGAGTGAGGATGACGTCCTTGGGCATTGCGTGTGACCTGTGGTTTGGGGCGATCTGGACGAGAAAAAACCCGCCGTACCAGCGGGAAATGGCACGCTCCGGTTCGCGTGGGCGGACGAGTATAGACACCTGCGGGCGGGATCCGGCGAAAGCTCAGCGGGCGTCTGGGAGAACCCTCATCTAAGCACGGCGGAAAGGACCGGGGTCCGCAAACACGTTGAGCCACACCCGCGCACCGCGTGCGTCGAAGTAGCCCCGGGTATCCCGGTCCGGCCTCCGTTGCGGCAGCCCGCTGAGCGACATCCACACCCGCGGATGCACGATCTCACCGCCGGCCAGCTCGACCGCGCCGGCCGGTCTGGGAGCGGCCACGAACTTCTTCGAAACCGTGCATTTCAGCTCCGGCCCGCCCAGCGGATCGCGTGAGAGCCTGTGATCGGCGAGCACATAGCGGCCGGCGACGATTCGCTCGGGGGCGCCGCCCTTGCGGTCGAGCAGCCCGACCAGCGCGCGGCCGATGATGTTGGCCGCATCGGCCGATGTCGACTCCGAGTCATCGGAGTGGGCGCACCCGAAGCGATCGATGTCCGATGGGTTGAGGTTCGCCGCCGACGGGATCCCGACGGCGTTTCCGGCCGGAAAGATGTAGCCGAGCATGTCCTCGCCGAGCCCGTCGATGAACCGGAACGGCGTATGCATGTGCGGGATCAGCCACGGCGGGAGGGAATCGCTCGGCGTCTGCATGTCCTGGGGCCCGAGGAACGAGCGCAGGAAGGTGAATGGGAACGCTTCGCCCGGGATCGAAATGAACTCGCCGTCCCCGATCCTGAATGCCGCGACCTCCGAGCGGAGCGCCTGACCCGGCGAAGATCCGTTCGGGAGCACCGGCGAGGCCTTCGTGCAATTGCTGTTGTAGCCGGGCCGCTGCGAGAATACGCCGGCGGCCGCGCCGAACTCAAACAGCGCGTTCTGGAGCGCAATGCAGATGTTCGCGCGTGAGCCCCAGATCGTGTTGGAGCGCGAATAGTGGTACGCGCCGGAGCGCAACGCTCCAACGATCGGCTTCGCCATGTCATCGCCGAAGGCCCTGGTCTCGCCGTCGTAGCCGAGCGGGACGTGCAGGGCGCCCGCGACATCGAGACCCCGCCCGACGCGGAACAGCGTCCTGCAGCCAGCGGGATGCGAGGCGTCGATGAACTGCTGGGGCGTGCGCGAGATCGCGCGCGCATACACCTCGGGGCTCTCCGCGGATCCCACCGACCCGGCCATCTCGATCGCGACGCCACCCAACCGCTGCTCCAGAGCCGATCGGAAGAAGCCGACCCAGTCCGCGGATACCCAGTTGTTCTGCGCATCGAGCTGCGGCGTGCCGCCATTGAAACCGAGTGTCTCGTCGTGCTGACTGACGCTCGCGAGCGTGGCGATCGCCCTGCCGTGCCTGTCGACCGCTTCGAGCACCGGCACGTGCTGGTCATCGACGAATGGATAGGAGGACCAGCATTGGCGCACGTTGCGAGGCTCCAGCACCTCGGTGTACCGAATCCGGGCGGGGCGCATGGAGCGGTAGGCGCGCTCGATCGCCCGGGCGCTCTGCTTTACGAGGTAATCGACCCAGTAGTTGTTGACCCCCGAGCTGGTCTGGACCACCCCACCGAGCCCGAGACTGTCCGGAGCCGATTCATCGTGGGTGGCGGAGATGAAGATCCCGCCCAGCCGGTAGCCGTCGGTCCGCACTTTGGCGCGAATCCGCTGCTGGTAGACGTTGAACAGCCCCTCCTGGTCGACGACTTCGACCGCGATCGTCCGCTTGCCGGCCGAAACCGCCATTGCCCTGGCGGTGACCGGATCGGCGACCCGGTCAAAGAAGCGCGGCGTGTTGGCGCCGCCACCCAGCAGGTTCCCGTCCCAGCGCTCGTTGTGGTTGCAGTCGTCGTAGGGTTCGCCGAGGTCGTAGTGGCCGTTGTGGTTGAGATCGATGTAGGGCTCCTCGAAGGCGAACTGGCGAGGGCCGTCGAAGCGCCCGGTGTGATCACAGTCGGCGGGATCGCCACCGGGAGCCCGGCCGTGCAGCGGCGGCGAGAAGCTCTCGACCGCCGCGCCGACGCGGAACGTCGCTGCGGGTCCATGCTGATAGCGGCCGTGATAGCCGCCGGCTGGGGTCAGCAGCGCGGCCGGCTGTACCTGGCCGCGGGCGGCGGCGGGTGCGAGCCCGACCGCGAGCCCGAGCACCCCAACGGTGGCCACCCAGAAACGCACGATCGCAGGAACCGGACCCATCCTCTCCTCGAGGGACGAAGCGGCCGCGGACCCTACTACGCGGCGGCGCAGGCGGCGTCGGTAAACAGCGCCCGGGCGTCCTGCACGGTCGGCGCCCGCTGCAGCGCCGCCTGGAGCGCCCGGCCACCGCCGAGCTTCTCCGCGTACCAGGGGTAGAACTTCCGCAGGTATCGTGAGGCGCGGTCAGCTCCGAGGTGCTCGCACGCGCGCTCGAGCACCCAGTCGAGCTCGGCGAGGATCTCATCCGGGTCGGGCTCGCCCGGGCGCCGCCCCAGCAGCTGCTCGAACAGCCACGGGTTGCCGAGCGACCCACGGGCCAGCAACACGCCCGCGGCACCGGTCAGGTCGAACGCGCGCCACGCCGCCTCGGCGCTCTGCAGTCCGCCGGAGATCAGCACCGGCACCGGCAGCTCCGCCACCAGCGACCGGGCCAGCTCGTAATCGGGGACGCCGCTGTGGCGCTGGGAGGCGTGCCGAGGATGAATGCAGAGGCCGGCCACACCACCGTCGAACACCAGGCGACGAGCCACCTCGACGCCGCTCAGATCGCCGGGACGCTGGCCGCTCCGCAGCTTCACCGTCACCGGCAGGCCGCTTCCCCGCGCGGCCGCTCGTGCCAGCGCCACCGCTCGCACCGGATCCGCCAACAGCGCGGCGCCGGCTCCGGTCTTGCAGACCTTCGGGACCGGGCAGCCCATGTTGAGGTCGATCAGGTCGGCGCCCGCCGCCGCGACCTGCTCCGCAGCCGAAGCCATCACCTCGGGATCGTGGCCGAACAGCTGCATCGACACGGGGTGTTCGTCGGGATGGATTCGCAACAGCTCACGACAGGTCCGCTCGTTGCGGTAGTGGACCGCGAAGCTCGAGACCATCTCGGAGATGACCAGCCCGGCGCCGTATCGCTTGGCCTGCAGCCGCACGAACCAGTTGCCGATCCCGGCCAGCGGCGCGAGCACGACCCGGTTGGCGATGCGCACTCCGCCGAGGGTCCACGCATCGTTGAGAGTCGGCGCCATATTGATTCATGGTACGAATCCGGTCTATGGATATCGGTCCCCTGATCATGCCCTGGACCGAGATCGTGCTCGAGCAGGTGCCGGGGATCGAGCTGTTTGACGCGCACACGCACCTGGGACAGAACGACCCCGACGGGATGAGCCAGACGCCCGAGCAGCTGATCGCCGCGCTCGAGCTGGCCAATGCTCGCGGGGCGTTCGTGTTCCCGATGCACGAGCCCGACGGCTATCCGCCCGCCAACGACGCGGTGCTCGAGGCGGCCCGCAGCGCCGAATCGCTGCTGATCCCGTTTTGCCGCGTGAACCCCCACGACGATCCGCTCCGCGAAGCTGAGCGGTGCCTGAGCGCCGGTGCCAAAGGGATCAAGCTCCATCCGCGTGCCGAGGCGTTCACCCTCGACCATCCAGGCGTGCGCTCGCTGATCGCGCTCGCGCACGAGCGGCGGCTCCCGGTGTTGATCCACGCCGGTCGCGGGATCCCCGCGCTGGGGCTTCACGCGGTGGAGCTGGCCGAGGACTTCCCGGACGCCCGGTTGATCCTGGCCCACGCGGGCATCTGCGATTTGTCCTGGATCTGGCGCGTCGCGCCCGATCACCCGAATCTGCTCTTCGACACGGCCTGGTGGATGCCCGCCGACCTGCGGGCGCTGTTCGCGCTCGTGCCCCCCGGGCAGATCGTGTTCGCCAGCGACGCGCCCTACGGCAACACCGCAATGTCGGCCGCCTTCCAGCTCCGCAGCGCGCTCCAGGTCGGGCTCTCGACGGACCAGATCCGCTCGATCACCTCTGGCCAGGCGCTGCGCCTCGCCGCCGGCGAACCCCTGCGGCCGGCCGGTCCCGCGGTCGGCGAGCGCGAGCAGCCACCGCACGTGCTGCTCGACCGGGTCTCGGAGTTCCTGATGCTCGGCGCGATTGCGACGATGCGCGGATCGGAGGCAGGCGCCGAGATGCTGGCGCTCGCGCGGCTGGCCTGCGACGTCCCGGACGAGATCGACGACGCGCCGGTGTTCGCGGCAATCCGCCATCTGGTCGACATCTACGAGCAGGTCGCGGCCGACAACCCGACCGACCGCCGGCGGATCGCGTTCCTGATCCTCGCCACCACCGTGGCCCGGACCCCCGACGTGCCGATCCCCGAGCTCGCCCCGCAGCCCGCCGCCCCGGCAGCCGCGGAGCCCGCCGCCCCGACAGCCGCGCAGCCCGCCGCCCCGACAGCCGCGCAGCCCGCCGCCCCGGCAGCCGCGGAGCCCGCAGCGTAGGCGACCCCGAGACCCACTACGTCTGGTTGCGCTGCCAGATCAGCTGCAACCCGGCCAGCGTGAGCAGGTCGTCGACCTGGTCGACGGTCTCGCGCACGAACGGGACCAGCGCGTGCGCCAGGCCGCCCGTCGCGATCACGGTCGTGCCCGCTCCCAGCTCTCCGCGCAGCCGGCGCACGATTCCGTCGACCTGACCGGCGAACCCGTAGACGATCCCGCTGCGGATCGCGTCGACAGTCGATTTGCCGATCAGCGACCGGGGCGGCGCCAGCTCGACCTTGGGCAGCTTCGCGGCGCGGTCGTACAGCGCGTCGATCGAGATCTCGGCACCGGGGCTGATGATCCCGCCCAGATACTCGCCCGCCGCTGACACGGCGTCGTAGGTGATCGCGGTCCCGAAGTCCACCACCACGCAGGTGTCCTTGACGCGATCGTAGGCGGCCACCGCGTTGACCAACCGGTCGGCGCCGACCTCGTGCGGGTTATCGATCCTGATCGGCATCCCGGTCCGGATCGATGGCCCCACGACCAGCATCCGGTGGCCCAGGTAGCGGTCCGCCATCGCCGTCCACTCCTCGGACAGCTGGGGCACCGTCGAGGACACGATCGAGGCCTCGACGTCGGTCAGCGCGAGCCCGCGCAGCGCCAGCAGGTTCGCGAGCGCCGCTCCGAGCTCATCGCCGGTCGACTCCCTGACCGTCGCGAACCGCCAGTGTTCGGCGAGCGACGCGCCATCGTCGAACACGCCGAAGTGTGTCTGCGTATTGCCGACGTCGACGACGAGGAGCATGGGCGGGATTATCGTCACCCGCCATCAGACGAGTGGCGCTCCCGCCAGCCTCACCTCCTGCCCGGGAGCCAATCGGGCCAGCGTCACCGCCACCGACTCCCCTCCCGGCAGCGTCAGCTCCGGATCGAGCTCCAGCAGCGGCACGAGCACGAACCGCCGCGAGCGGACCTCTGGGTGCGGCAGCGTCAGCCGCTCGGATGCGTACTCGAGATCCCCCAGGAGCAGTAGATCGACATCGATCGCCCGAGGCCCGTGCCGGACGCCACCAGGCGCGCGCCCGACCACGCCCTCGACGTGCTTGCAGGCGTCGAGCAGCGGCTCGGGATCGTGGGCGGTCTCGATCCGCACACAGGCGTTCAGGAAGTCCCGCTGATCGAGCACCAGGCCCACCGGCTCGGTCTCATACACCGACGAGGAGGCGAGCACCGCGACGCCGCGTCGGGGCAGCTCGGCGACCGCGGCGTCCAGCCGTGCTCGACGATCGCCCAGGTTCGAGCCCAGCCCGAGATAGCCGACCGTCACTCGGCCTCGCGCCAGACCTCGACCGACACCTCGCTGACCGAGAACGGCAGCGGCGGCTCGGGCTTGGAGGCCTTGACCCACACCGACTGCGCGTCGTACTGGCCGAGCAGCCGATCGGCGATCGCCGCGCACAGCCGCTCGAGCGTCTTGTAGGAGCGCTGCTGGGCGACGAGGTTCGCGCTGTCGCACACCTCGGCGTAGTCGACCGTGTCCTCGAGTCGATCGGTGACGGTCGCGTCGCAGTCGCCGACGTCGAGCCGGAGGTCCAGTAGCAGCCGCTGCCCGACCTCCCGCTCGGCTGCCGTCACGCCCACGTGCGTGAACAGCGAGAGGCCGGTGATCTCGATCGCGACCTCGGGCTCGGATCGCTCCACGCCCTCCTCGTCGTCCCCCTCTACCTCGTCGTCGTCGTCGAGCTCCATGGCGGGTTGACCGTAGCAGCCGCCACCGCGAGCGCATCCCGCACCGGGGCGACCTCGTGGACCCGGAAGATCTGCGCTCCTGCCGCGTACGCGAGCACGTTGGTGGCGACCGTTCCGGCCAGCCGGTGATCGACGTCGCGACCGGTCAGCTTGCCGAGAAATGACTTGCGCGAGGTGCCGATCACCACCGGCGGACCCACGACCACGAGCTCGTGCAGCCGCCGCAGCAGTTCCAGGTTGTGGGCCACCGTCTTGCCGAAGCCGATCCCGGGATCGATCATGATCCGCTCGATCGGGACCCCGGAGGCGATCGCGAGCTCCACCCGTCCCTCCAGGAACGCCTTGACCTCGTCGACTACATCCTCGTAGCGCGGAGCGTCCTGCATCGTCCGCGGCTCGCCCAGCATGTGCATCAAGCAGCAGCTCGCGCCGCACGCCGCGACCACCGACGCCATCTCGGGATCACCGCGGAACGCGGTCACGTCGTTGACGATCGTTGCGCCCGCGCGCAGCGCCTCCACCGCCACCGCCGCCTTGTGGGTGTCGATCGAAATCTCCGTCGACGCGCCGGCCGAGATCAATCCGTCGATCACCGGCAGCACTCGCCGCAGTTCTTCCTCGGCGCTCACCGGGTCCGCGCCGGGGCGGGTCGACTCACCGCCGATGTCGAGGATCGCCGCTCCCTCGGCCTCGAGCTCCAGCCCGTGGGCAATCGCCGCCGCGGGATCCAGGAACCTGCCCCCGTCGGAGAACGAATCGGGCGTGACGTTGACCACCCCCATGATCCGGAAGTCGGCCGGCCGGCGAGTCACTGCCCGTCCTCATCCGGCCACCGCCCGTGCTCATCGAAGTACTCGCGGGCCTCCTCCTCCCGCTCCCGGTCGCGGTTGCTCTCGACGCTCATTCGGAACATCCAGTTGAGCATCCACACCGTCAGCGCCACCAGCAGCAGGGCCACGCCCGCCGCCGACAGGAGCGTGTGGGTGTCACCGACCGTCGAGACGCGGCCGTGCCCGAGCACGATCAGGACCACGCCGGCGAGCGCGATCGCCAGCGGCAGCCACACCCGCGTCGCCGATAGCAGGAGGCGCGTGAATCTTCCACCTTGCTCGGGCATGCTCGAGCAGGCACGTTACATCGCTGAGTGCGCGCGGTTCTCACGATGAACACAACTACTTCAACCTCTCCGGGTTGGTTGATGACAAGATGCGGACCCGCTACGAACGAGCTGGAGGGCAGCCAATGACCGATGCAATGACTCGACGCACGCTCCTGCGCGGTGCCGCCGGAGGCGCCGCCGCTGCTCGCCGCCGGGGGCCTTCCCGCGTGGGCGCGGCCGCCGAGGAGGTATCACGGGCTCCGCCAGCCGAACAGCCTGCCGTTCCCGCACCTGCCCGCCGGCACGCCGAGCATGCCCCAGATCCGCAACATCGTCGTGCTGATGATGGAGAACCACTCGTTCGACAACCTGCTGGGGATGGTTCCCTACCAGGTCAGGGGACGTGCCCGCGTCGACGGACTCACGCGGCACCACCGGCGCATCGTCAACTTCAACCCCGACTCAAGTGGCCAGCGCGTGTACGCCACGCACGGCAGCTCTCCGTGCCAGCTGGACGGGGAACCCAGTCAGGCGTGGAACGCGAGCCACGAGTCCTACGACGGCGGGCGCAACGACGGCTTCGTCCGGGCGAGCGGCCCGATCGCGATGACCTTCTGGGACAGGAGCGACCTGCCGTTCACCTACTCGCTCGCCAAGCACTTCCCGATCGGGGACCGGTACTTCTGCTCGTTGCTCGCGCAGACCTACCCGAACCGGCGGTTCCTGTTCGCCGCCACGGCGTCGGGGACGATCTCCACGAACACCGCGGGTTTGCTGCCCTCGGCGGCCAACGGCACGATCTTCGACCGGCTCGACGCCCACAAGATCGACTGGCGCGTCTACTACCAGCAGATCGCCAGCCCGCTGATCCTGCCGAACTTCCGCAACAACCCGTCCCAGGTCGCGCGCACCAGTCCGTTCAGCCAGTTCGCGATCGACGCCGCGGCCGGCAACCTTCCGCAGTTCACGTTCCTGGATCCGAACTACGACACGACCTCGGAGGAGAACCCGCAGGACATCCAGGTCGGCGAGGAGTTCGTCGCAAACGTCGTCCAGACGCTGATCCACGCTCCCACCTGGAAGCACACCGCGCTGTTCATCACCTACGACGAGCACGGCGGCTATTACGACCATGTCCCGCCGCCGCCCGCGATCGAGCCCGACTCGATCCCGCCGGCGCTCGCTCCCGGCGACGCCCCCGGCGCCTACAACCGCTACGGGTTCCGCGTGCCGCTGGTCATGGTCTCACCGTGGGCGAGGCGTGACTACGTCTCGCACGTGGTCCAGGACCACACCTCGATCACGGCGTTCATCGAGCGTAAGTGGAACCTGCCGGCGATGACCTTCCGCGACGCCAACGCACAGCCGATGACCGACTACTTCGACTTCCGCCACGCCGCCTTCCGCGAGCCGCCGCGATTGGCCGCCGCGCCGCCGCTCGGCCCCGGCCTGCAGGCGTGTCACAACGCCGGTCTGAACCCGCCGCTGCCCGGAACCACGAGCACCCCGGAACAGGCGGACGCCGCGCGGTATCTACAGCGGGTGCGTAGCCGCTGACGAGGCTCAGGGCGTCGCTGCCAGGACGCAGGCTCCGCACACGAGCGCGCGAGGACGCCGGCAGCGGCGTCCCGAGGCCGTCAGCTATTCCGCCGTGCCGCCGGCCAGCCCAGGCCTGGGCAGCGGCCGCGGGCCCTCGCGGCCCGGTGCCCGCTCGGGCGACGCCGGCGGCAGCGGCACCTCGGGCGGCGGCGGTGCCTCGGCCCCGAACACCTCTTCCTCGGTGCCCCCCGAGAGCAGCGCCTCGAACTGCTCGCGCTCGATCGTCTCGCGCTTGATCAGGATCTCCGACAGCTTGCCGAGCGACGCGCGGTGGGTGGTCAGGATGTTCCTGGCCTGGACGTGAGCCGACTCGACGATCCTGCGGATCTCGTCGTCGATCTCCCGCGCGATCTCGTCGGAATAGTCGGGCTCGGCGGAGAACTCGCGGCCCAGGAACGGCATCCCGTGGTCGTGTCCGAACACCCGCGGGCCGAGCTTCTCGGACATCCCGAACCGCATCACCATCTGCTTGGCGGTTGCGGTGACCTTCTCCAGATCGTTCGACGCGCCGGTCGTCACCTCGCCGAAGATGATTTCCTCGGCGGCGCGGCCGCCGAGGGTCATCGCCATCGTGTCGAGCAGTTCGGCGCGGGTGGTCAGGAACTTGTCCTCGGTCGGCAGGGAGATCGTGTAGCCGAGCGCCTGGCCGCGCGAGATGACCGAGATCTTGTGGACCGGATCACTATTGGGCAGGTAGTGGCCGACGATCGCGTGGCCCATCTCGTGATAGGCGGTGATCTTGCGCTCCTTGTTGCTCATCACGCGGGTCTTCTTCTCCGGGCCCGCGATCACCCGCATGATCCCTTCCTCGAGCTCGTCCTGGGTGATCTCGCGCTTGCCGCTGCGGGCCGCGAGCAGCGCCGCCTCGTTGACCAGGTTCGAAAGGTCGGCGCCGGTGAACCCGGGCGTCTGCCCGGCCAGCGCGTCGACGTCGATCTCCCGGGCCAGCGGCTTGCCGCGCGTGTGCACCTCGAGGATCTTCTTGCGGCCCATGCGGTCGGGCCGGTCGACGACGATCTGGCGATCGAAGCGGCCGGGGCGCAGCAGCGCCGGATCGAGGATGTCGGGTCGGTTGGTGGCCGCGATCAAGATGATGTTGTCCTTCATCTCGAACCCGTCCATCTCGACCAGCAGCTGGTTCAGGGTCTGCTCGCGCTCGTCGTGACCGCCGCCCAACCCAGCCCCTCGATGCCGGCCCACGGCGTCGATCTCGTCCATGAAGATGATGCAGGGCGAGTTCTGCTTGGCCTGCTCGAACAGGTCGCGCACGCGCGAGGCGCCCACGCCGACGAACATCTCGACGAAGTCCGAGCCCGAGATCGAGAAGAACGGCACGCCGGCCTCGCCCGCCACCGCCCGCGCCAGCAGCGTCTTACCGGTGCCAGGCGGCCCGTACAGGAGCACGCCTTTCGGAATCCGCGCGCCCAGCGCCTGGAACTTCTTCGGGTTCTCCAGGAACTCCTTGATCTCGTGCAATTCCTCGACGGCTTCGTCGACCCCCGCGACGTCGCGGAAGGTGATCTTCGGCGAGTCGACCGACATTCGCTTGGCGCGCGATTTGCCGAACGACATCACCTTCGAGCCGCCGCCTTGGACCTGGTTCATCAGGAATATCCAGAAGCCGATGAAGATCACGAACGGGAGGATGTAGGTGAGCAGCGACAGCCACCCGTTCGACGTCTTGCCCTGGACGTCGAGCGAGCCGCCGGGGATCGCCGCGGTCTCCTTCTGAGCGTCATTGATCAGCGTCGCTGCGTAGTCATCCGGATAGCCGACCGAGTACTTGAGGTTGCCCGTCGTCGTCACGTCGACCGTGTTGTCCTTGGTGTGGATCGACATGCTCTTGACCTGGCCCGACTCGAGCTGCGTCAGCAGGTTGCCGAACGTCTGCTTCGGCGCGTGGCTGGAGGTCCCGATCAGCTTCTGCGCGAAGAACGCCAGCACCACGACGATCAAAATCGGGAATGCGGCGCTCTTGAAAAACCTGCTCATAATTGGAATCTGCGCATGCGAAGCGGGTGCTCGGGGCGAGGAATGGTCAAGCGTAGCACCTACCTTTGGGCCGCTGGCCAGGGTTGCAGGGCACCGTTCACTCCCTCAACGCAGCCACGTAGGGCAAGTTGCGGTAGCGCTCGCCATGGTCCAGGCCGTAACCGATCGCGAACCGGTTGGGGATCTCAAAGCCCACATAACGGGCGCGCAGATCGACTTTTCTGCGCTCGGGCTTGATCAGCAGCGCGCACACCTCCAGCGAGCTCGGGTTGCGGCCGGCCAGATTGCGCAGCAGATACTGGAGCGTCAGTCCCGAGTCGACGATGTCCTCGACGATCAGCACATCGCGGCCCTCGATCGCGGCGTCGAGGTCCTTGAGGATCCGCACCACGCCCGATGACTTGGTCGCGGATCCGTACGAGGCAACCGCCATGAAATCGACTTCCACGGGGATCTCCAGATGGCGCATCAGGTCCGAGAGAAAGAACACGGCACCCTTTAAAACGCCGATCAGCACGAGATCCTTGCTCGCGTAGTCGCGCGAGATCTCGCTGGCGATCTCGCGGACCCGGCGCGCGAGATCGTCGGCCGGGACGAGGATCTCGCCGATCGCGTCGTCGTCGGTCACGGAGACTCAGTTTATGGGGCGCGGTTCCCGCGCCCTGGTGGTGTCGCCCGGATTGCCTCCCGCCAGCGGCGGGGTCCGTTCGAATCGAAGCACGCCGCGCTCCGCCACCGCCCGCACCCCGTGCGGCAGATCGAGCGCGGCCCGGCCGCGGTCCGGGAGCGCTGCCACCTCCTCGGCCCGTCGCGCCGCGCCCGGCGCCGGCGCGCCCGCCGCGCCGTCGGCGAGCTGTTGCACGACGAGCGCACGCAGCGCGGGCGGCAGCTCGCGTAGCCGGGCCAGCGGGATCTCGCGGCACCCCTCGAGCACCGCTTCCACGGCCGCGTCGAGCACCGCCGCCTCGGCGCGGAGGATCGCCGCCAGCGCGAGCACGTTTTCCTGCGCCGCGGGATGTACCTCGCGCAGCGCCGGCACCAGCCGCGAGCGGATCCGCGCGCGCGCGTAGGTATCCATCTGGTTGCTTTCATCCTCGCGCCACGGCAGCCCTCGCGCGGTGCAGTACGCGGCCGTCTCCTCGCGCGTGTAACCGAGCAGCGGCCGCACCAGCGAACCCTCGCGCGGGCGCATCCCCAGCAGCGCGCGGCGGCTGGGCGAGGACGCGAGGCGATACAGGATCGTCTCGACCTGATCGGTGGCGGTGTGGCCTGCGGCGACATCGGCGCCTCGCGAGCGTGCGATCTGCGCCGCCGCCGCGTAGCGCTCCTCACGCGCCCAGGCTTGGAGGTTTCCGCGCTCGGGCCGCTCCGGGCGCCGGACCTCGAGCGCCACCCCCAGCCGTTCGCACAGCCGAGCGCAATGCCGCTCGTCGCCCTGGGCGCCGTCGCGCAGCCCGTAGTTGACGTGCAGCGCGCTCACCGCGCCGGGGCCGGCGATGCGCACCGCGAGATCGAGCAGGCAGGTTGAGTCGCGACCCCCCGAGAACAGCACCACGACCGGCCTGCCGGCCGCCAGCAGCCCTTCGTCACGAACGGTCTCGAACAGCCCCATCCCCCAATCCTCGCCGCTGCGCATACGCACAGTCTCGCTCACCGAACCGGCGCGCTCGTGGGCAACGCCCTCACGGAGTGCGCCGGGCCCCCCGCTTAAAGTCGGAAGCGGGACCCCGATGAGAACGAGGTCCCGCTACCCGCGGACGTAACGGCCCGCTGCGTCGGCCGTAGGCGCTCGTCACGTTTCCGGCGGCGCCTCGCGGGGGGTGTCCCACCTCGGCAGAACCCTCTCCACGCTCCGACCTGTTGCCTTGCTCGTGCCAGCTAGGTCTACCCGCCAACGCCGCCAATGTCAATACGCCGGGTTGATTTTCGTACCTGGATCGAGATCGGGGCAGCCGCGCGCGCCCACGCCAAGACCGCGCCCTCGGAGCAGGCCCGAGACCTCAGATCTCGAGATGCGGGTAATCCGCCGCGATCATCGCCCGGTAGCGCGAAAACAGTGGCTTGGTGATCGGCAGGATCGCCAGCGCGGCCTTGACGTCGCCACCGGTCTTGATCCTCCGCCGCGCGATCGCGATCGCCATGTTCTCCTTGCCCTGGAAATAGCGGTTCGCGATCTCCGAGCTCATCGTCATCTTGACCTTCGGCTCCCAGGACACCTCGTCGGACCACTCCCAGGCCAGATTCGGCTCCTCGGGCCTCCCGGAACGGATGTTGACGACCATCTCCAGGTCGGTGAACTCGAATCGCTGTGGGGTGTCGGCCTCACGGAGCTTTGGACCGATCTCGGGGTCGTCGCTCATTAGCGCGAACGTGCGGTCCATCACCTCGCGAAACTCCTCGTTGGACTTGAACGTGTTCATCAGCGCGGCGTGAGTCTAAACAACTAATCTCGCCACTCTGGCCGGCCCGATCCACCTGTATCCGACCGCTCCGCTCGCTGACCGCGTGCTGCTCCCGGGCGATCCGGGGCGCGCCCTGCTACTGGCCCAGTCGCTGCTCTCGGCGCCGAAGATGTTCAATCACAACCGCGGGCTGTGGGGCTACAGCGGCATCGCATCCGACGGGCGGCTGCTGACGATCCAGAGCACGGGGATGGGCGGGCCGAGTGCCGCGATCGTGATCTCGGAGCTGGCCGATCTCGGCGCCCGGCGCCTGGTGCGGGTCGGGACCTGTGGCGCGCTCGCGCCCTCGCTCGCGCTGGGAGACCTGCTGATCGCGACCGAGGCGATCTCCGCCGACGGCACCAGCCGCGCACTGGGAGCGCTCGACCGCCTCGCCGGCGATCCGCAGCTGACGGCCGCGCTCCAGGCGGGCGGGGACGGGGTCGCCCGCGCCGGCACGGTCGCCTCGACCGATCTCTTCTACGACGCTCCCGACGGCCAGGAGCGGCACTGGCTGAGCGCCGGCGCGCTCGCCGTCGAGATGGAGACCGCGACGCTGTTCGCGCTCGCCGCCCGCCGCGCGATCCAGGCGGCCTCGCTGCTGATCGTTTCAGATGTGCTGTTGCCGGTCCGGGTCCGGATTGAGACCGACGCGCTGCGAGCCGCCGAGCAGCGGATGGGCGAGCTGGCCCTGGAGGGGCTGACTCAGCTTTCCGTCACCTAGCCGACCGAGCGCTCAGGCCGAGGAGCGCTCGCCGAGCGCCCCCTCGATCTGCCCCAGTCGCTCCTCGATCGCCGCGAGCCGCTGCTCGATCGCCCTCGTCGCGCCGATCCCTTCGATCCGCTGCTCGACGCGGTCGAGCGCGTCCTCGATCCCTTCGAGGCGCTGGGAGACGCCCCGCAGCCGGCGCGTCAGTCGCTCGAGATCGCTCGCCGAGGGCAGGTTCAGCGCGCCCATCGCCACTTCCTGGGCCCGGGCGGCCCGCTCTCGGGCCTCGAATGCGGTGGACAGGGCGCCGGAGACGACCGGATTGTCGAGCAGTTCCTGCGCGATCTTCCCGATCGCCTCTTCGCTTTGCCGCGCTACGCGGTCACGCAGGCTCCTGTCCTCGCTCATGTTCGTGTCCGCCTTCTCGAGAGTCTCTGCCATCCGATCACCCTAGCGTTCCCGTCCCGCGGAGCCCAAAACCAAATATCCCTTACCCTTAAGTTGAAGGTTAGGTACCTTTCGTGGTTTGCCCCGTACCCGAGGAGGGCGGGCCGGGCCACGCTACAGTCCCGGCCGCGCCCCGCCGATGCATAGCTGATGGCCCCGAATTACGCCGCCGGGTCAGCGATCCCGAACACCTCCGCATGCGAATAGTTCAGCGTTGCAAAGCACGCTTTCAGTCAGTAGCGTCCTCTTCATGCCGCCATGTGGTCGCGGCGGATCCGACGTGCGCACGCCGATGGTGGGAGGAGTAAGGCCAGAGTGCTGAGGAGCCGAAAGCTTTTGGTCGTGGTTGCCACGGTGGGTTTGCTCGCCGTGTGGGGCGCCGCGCCGCTGTCGACGGCCTCGGCCGACACGTGCGTGGTCACGGTGACGCTGGTCGGCGGACAGACGATGAACTTCACCGTCAACGTGCCCCCGGGCACGCCGCTGTCGTCGATCCAGCTGCCGGTCACCGGCCCGGTCCAGAACGTCACCGAGTCGTGTACCTCGACACCGACTACCTCCACCACGGCGCCAAGCACCACGACCTCGCCGAGCACCACCTCGACGACCACTACCACATCGCATAAGACGCCCCACCCGAGCAAGGCCAAGCAACCCGCCCGGCACAAGTCCGCGACGACCCCCAACCACAGGAGCGCCTCCGGGAGCAAGCCCAAGTCCAAGCCCAAGCCGAAGCCAAAGCCCAAGCCGAAGAGCAAGCCGAAGCCCAAGAAGCCGGCGACGAACAACCAGCGCAGCTCCAAGTCCAAGTCGCCCTCCACGAAGGGTTCCGGCGGGGTGCCGAACCCGTCGAACCCGACGTTCTCCTTCGCGCTGCCCGGGCCGGCGCCGTTGGGCGTGCCCAACTTCTTCATCGACTCGTTCCGGATCCCCCCGTTCCTGTTGCCGATCTACCAGGCGGCAGGGATCCAGTACGACGTGCCGTGGCAGGTGCTGGCGGCGATCAACGAGATCGAGACCGACTACGGACGCAACCTGTCGGTGTCGAGCGCGGGCGCAGTTGGGTGGATGCAGTTTTTGCCCTCGACCTGGAAGCAGTGGGGGGTCGACGCCAACGGCGATGGCGTCGCCGACCCGTATAACCCGGCCGATGCGATCTTCGCCGCGGCCCGCTATCTCCACGCCGCCGGTGCGTCGACGAATCTCTCCGACGCCGTGTTCGCCTACAACCACGCGTGGTGGTACGTGCAGTCGGTGCTGCTGCGGGCGAAGCTGATCGGCGGGTTGCCCGGGAAGTTCGTGAGCGCGCTGACCGGATTGGTCGAGGGCCACTTCCCGGTCGCCGCGCCGTCCAAGTACGCCGATTCAGACGTGCAGCGACTGGTCAAGCAGCGCGTGCACTCGGGCAACGCGGCGGAGGCGATCGGCTCAGATCCCGCGAGCACGGGAGTCTCGATCTTCGCCAAGCAGAACTCACCGGTGATCGCGGTCAACGACGGCAAGATCGTCAAGCTGGGCGCCAGCCAGCAGCTCGGGCGCTACATCGAGCTCCAGGACTCGACCGGGAACATCTACACCTATGCGCACCTCGGGCAGATCCCGCGGCTGTATCCGGTCCCCAAGCCGGTGAAGCTGACCGCCGCCCAGCTGGCCAAGGAGCTCTCGGCCCCCGCCCCGACCCCGAAGCCCCTGGCGCCGGCGAGCGCCGGGACGCAGAGCACCAGCCCCACCCCCAGCACGGCGAAGGCGACCAAGGAGGTCAAGTCCTCACCGACCACGCTGCCGGTGAGTCCTGCGCCGGCCAACCCGGCTCCGGCGCAGTCTCAGGCGATGGTCAAGGAGCGCCTGTTCGCCGATCCATCCCGCCCGGCGTCCTACGCCGCCGGGGGCAGCCTGCAGCTGCAGAACCCGTCGGCCGAGATCTCGAACTTCCAGGATTACTTCTCCGATGTCTTGCATCTTGGTCGCAACCAGTACACGCTGAAGCCGCTGAAGGCGGGCGCGATCGTCGTCGCCGGGACGATCCTCGGCCGGCTCGCGGCCCCCACGGCGACCGACGCCTCGCACGTGGTGTTCATGATCCAGCCGGCCGGCAAGAACGCCCCGGAGATCGATCCCAAGCCGATCCTGGATGGCTGGAAGCTGCTCGAGGCCACCGCCGTGTACCGGGCGGCGGGCGTCGATCCGTTCTTCGGCCCGGGCGCCAAGGATCCGTCGATCGGGCAGGTGCTGCTGATGTCCAAGGAGCAGCTCCAGAGCCGGGTGCTGGTCGATCCGCACGTGCAGATCTACGCCTGCGGGCGCCGGGACATCCAGGCCGGCCTGATCGACCGCCGCGTGCTGGCCACGATCGAGTTCCTGTCCGCCTCAGGCCTGTACCCGACCGTGTCCGGACTCGAGTGCGGCTCTGGCGGCAACCCGGCGTTTGCCAGCGGGACCAGCGTCGTGTTCTCGAAGATCAACAACATCCCGATCCGAGGCCACCAGGGCGCGGGGTCGATCACCGACATCACGATCCGCCGGCTGCTCACCCTCCAGGGCGCGCTGGCGCCGAACCAGATCATCTCGCTGATGAGCTACAAGGGCCAGCCCGGCACGCTCGCACTGCCCGACCACGCGAACAAGATCCAGGTCACGTTCACGCCCGTGTTTGGCGCCAACAAGAAGCTCTCCGATGAGATCAAGTCGATCCTGCGGCCCAATCAGTGGATCCAGCTGATCAACCGCATCAGCCTGATCCCCGAGCCGATCGTCCCGATCGCCCCCAGCAAATACGCGATCCGCACCACCCGCGGCGGCTGACCCGGCGATCAGAGCGCTGTTTCGGTTCGTCCAGGTTGAGCTGCCGTGGGCGCTCGGGCCGCCCGACGGCCGCTACCTGCTGCGGGGGCCGGGTGAGCGACCGGAGGCCCCGCCCACCCACGTGCTGGTGTTCGCGACGCTCGGTGCGCCCGAGCGCCGGCGGCTGATCGGAACCCGCAAGAAGCAGTATGATGCTCAACCTGAGCCTGAGCCTGCTCCCGTGAGCACCGGACGGGCGACGATCGTCGACGTCGGCGAGCCGCTGGCCGACGAGGATGCGGCCCGTGCCTGGCTACGGGGTGCGGGCGACGCGTATCTCGCCTCCGGCCTCGAGGTTCTCAACCGCGCGCTCCATGCCTTCCGGCTGGTGACGGCCGATCCCTACCTCCACCCGGTCTCGAGCCATCAGGCGCTGGTCGCCAGGATCGGCTTCGGCGCCGGAGAGCAGGTGGCGGACGGGCTGTGGAGCGAGGCGCGCGAGCTGATCGAACCCACGCCGCGCCAGCGACGGCTGAAGGTGCTCCAGCCCCAGGCCCGGTTGGCGGCGGTGCTGAGCGGGCGCGAGCTGCCGCTGGCCTGCGAGGAGCTCGCGCTGCGCGCGCGGCTCGACCTCGACCAGGGCCGCGACCGCGAGGCCGCGCTGCAGCTGCTGGTCGCGCTGGACGCCGCGCTGGTCGAGCTGTCGGGCGACCCCGCCGGGCCCCAGCTCGCCGACCGGCTCGCTGAGCTGCGCGACCAACGGGAGCCCGCCGGCCAGGCGGCGCAAGCCGCGCTGTCGGGACCGCTCGCGCCCTCGCAGCGGGAGGCGGTGCAGTTCACGCTCGGGCGGATCGAGGCCGTGCTGCGGGCGCGCGCGGTCGCTAACGCGTGAGCGCGAGTCCGCCGAGCAGTCGCTGACGCGTCAGCTCGAGGACGGCGAACAGTCGCTAGCGAGTCAGCGCGAGTGCCGCCAGCACAGCGTCGAGCTCGTCGACGATGTCGCCGCCCATGCGCACGCTCGCGCGACTGTCGTAGGGCGTCTCGCCCTGGGTGAGGATCGCGATCCGGCCGCCGGAGGCGAGCGTCATCGCCGGAAGCTGCGCGACCGGATAGACCTCCAATGAGGAGCCGATGCACAGCAGCAGGTCGGCTTCGCCGGCCAGCTTCTCGGCCCGCAGCAGCGCGTCCGCGGGCAGGTACTCGCCGAACAGCACGACGTCCGGCTTCAGCGGCTCGCCGCATTCGCACCGCGGCACGCCCCCGTCATCCTTGGCCAGGCGCGCGCGCACCTCCGCGAGCTCGTAGCGGGCCCGGCAGCGGAGGCATGAGGAGTGAGCGATTGTCCCGTGCACCTCGATCAGCTCCCGGGACCCGGCGCGGGCGTGGAGCCGATCGATGTTCTGGGTGATCACCGCGTCGAGCAGACCCGCGCGCTCGAGCTCGGCGAGCGCCTGGTGGGCGCCGTTCGGGCGCTTGTCCTCGAGGGTCTGGAAACGCTGACCGTAGAACTGCCAGAAGTGCTCCGGGTCGCGTCGGAACGCGTCGATGTGCGCAACCTCCATCGGGTTGACGTTCGCCCACAGACCGGTGCCCGGCGAGCGGAAGTCAGGGATCCCCGACGGAACCGAGATCCCCGCGCCGGTCAGCGCCACCACGGACTCGGCCGCGTGGATCAGCTCCGCCATCCGCGCTGCGGTGTTGGTCGCGAGCGTCACTTGCCGGTGAAGCGCGCGGTCCGCTTCTGCACGAAGGCCGAGATCCCCTCGCGGGCGTCCTCGGAGCCGAACACCGTCGCGAACCCTTGCTTCTCAGCGTCGATCCCCTCGTCGAGGTCGCCGGCTGCGGAGACGCGCTTGATCTGCTCGACCGCGAGCGGCGCCTGCTCGGCGAGCCTTCGCCCCCACGCCAGCGCAGTGTCGAACAGCTCGTGATCGGGCACCATCCGGTTCGCGAGGCCCAGCTCGTAGGCGTCCTCGGCGGCGATCGGATCGCCGAGCAGGTTGAGCTCGAGCGCTTTCGCCTCGCCGACGAGCCGGGGCAGCCGCTGGGTGCCGCCGAAGCCCGGAATGATGCCGAGGTTGATCTCGGGCTGTCCGAAGCTCGCCGACTCCGCGGCGATCCTGAAGTCGCAGGCCATCGCCAGCTCACAGCCGCCCCCGAACGCGACCGCGTTGATGGCGGCGATCGTGGCGATGCTGGAGCTCTCCATCGTCCGCAGCAGGCCGTGCATCTGGTCCAGTAGCGCCCGACCGGCCGCCGCGTCCATGCTCGTGAACGCCTTGATGTCGGCACCGGCGCAGAACACCATCGGGTTCGCGGAGGCGAAGATCAGCGCGCGTACCGTCCCCGAGCTCGCAACCGCGTCCCACGCCTTCTGCAGCGCCTGCACCACCTCCGGAGAAATCGAGTTGGCGGGCGGCCGGTCAAGCCAGGCGATCGCGAGCTGCTCACGGGTCTCGAGCTTCACCGGGCTCTCCTCGAAGCCGGCATCGGGGCGGGCGTAGGGGAAGAAGCCCTGACCGGTCTTGCTGCCGAGGCGGCCCTGCGCGACCAGCCGGCGCAGGATCGTCGGCGGCTCGAAGCCTTCTCCCCATTCGCTTCGAGCCTGCTCGAGCTTCCTCAGCATCTCGTCGAGCCCGATCTGGTCGGCGCGCGCGAACGGTGGCGGGATGATCCCCGCCCCGGCCATCATCCCGAGGTCGATGTCCTTCATCGACGCGATGCCCTCCTCGAGCACCAGGCAGCTCTCGACCAGCGCCTTGAGCGTGAACCGGTCGACCAGCGAAGCGGTGTCGATGTCAGCTGCCGTGCTCATAGAAGCCCTTTCCCGTCTTGGCGCCGAGATCGCCGGCGCCGACCAGCTCCCGCATCTGCGCGTGCACGAAGAACCGATCGCCGTAGGACTCTCGCAGGTACTCGGCGACACCCAGGACGGTGTCCAGCCCGAGCAGATCGGCAAGGAAGAAAGGCCCCATCGGAGCCGACTTCGACTCGGCCACGAGCTTGTCGAGCTCCTTGACGTCGAGCCCGGTCTCCTCCTGCACTCGCCACAGTTCCGAGACGCTCGAGTTGAGGATGCGGTTGACCACGAACCCCGGCGCCTCCGCGCACCGGATCGGCGTCTTGCGGATCCGCCCGGCGAAGCTCGATGCGTCCTGGATGGTCTGGGCCGAGCTGTCCTCGCCCTCGACCACCTCGATCAGCCGCATCGCCGAGGCGGGATAGAAGAAGTGAAAGCCGACCACCTTGTCGGGACGGCTCGTCGCCTCACCCATCTCGGTGATCGACAGCGAGGAGGTGTTCGAGCCGAGGATCGCATGACCGGGCGTCACCTGGTCGAGCTCGGAGAACACCGCCTGCTTGATCTCCATCCGCTCGGGGACGGCCTCGATCACGAAATCGACGTCGCCGAAGGAGTCGTAGTCGGTGGCGCCGGTGATCAGGCCGAGCTTGCGGTCGCGCTCGGCGGCCTCCAGCTTGCCCGCATCGACCCGGCCCTGCCACAGCGAGCGGGCCTTCTCGAGCCCCGCATCGACGAATTTCTGCTCCACGTCCTTGAGCACGACGGGAATCTCGGCGTTGGCGATCGTCTGCGCGATCTCGCCACCCATCGTGCCGGCGCCGACCACCCCGACCTTGAAGACGAACATGGCAGCGAGGCTACCCGACGCCTGGCGGAGGCGTCGCCGTGAGGCTGCCCGAACGCCTGGCCGAGGCCGACGCCGCGGGCTACCCGACGCCTGGCGGAGGCGTCGCCGTGAGGCTGCCCGAACGCCAGGCCGAGGCGACGCCGCGGGCTACGCAGCGCCTGGCGGAGGCGTCGCCGTGAGCTCCGCCGCGAACCGCATCAGGGTCGCCCGCAGCGACCGTTCCATCGCGCCGCGGATGAACAGCACGTCGACCAGTGGGGTGAACACCGAGCGCTTGCGGAGCTCGTACGTGAGCGCCAGCGCCACCTCGACGCGCTCCCGCACGGGCGTGAACGTGACCGTCTGGTGCCCCCGGATCGAGTCGTCCTGCACCTCGACGGTCTGGCCCGCGAGCGGCTCGTAGCTGAGCACCCGCTCGGTCACAATGCCGCGCCCGGCCGGACCCGACTCCCACGTGACCGTGGCGCCGACACCGGGCCACTCGCCGGCGACCTCTCTGACGCTGGCTAAGCCCTCGACCCACGCCGGCCAGCGGTCGGTGTCATACCAGCACCTCTCCGCCTCGTGGACGGTGCCCGGAAGCGTCTCGCCGACGGTGACGGTCCGCATCAGCCGCGATTATCGCTCGCCAACGGCAGCGCCGAGGAATACGCTGCTGGCATGACCGAGATCCTCCCCGACAACATAGAGCCCTACCGGAACATCTCCTCAAAGGCCTACGAGCACCCGGCCGACCGGGCGGCGACGGCCGCGCTGCAAGCGGTGCCGATGCTCGACACCGTCGTCCGCAAGCTGATCGAGTGGCGCTACGAGCGGGCGCTGCGCCAGTTCTACCTGGGCAATTCGGTGAAGGTCGGCGAGCAGCAGCTGCCCGAGCTGTGGGCCGCGCACGTCGGGCTCTGCCGGATCCTCGACATGCCCCGCGTCTACGACCTGTATGTGAGCTCCGGAGTGCCGGGCGGCGCTCAGGCGATCGGATCCGAGAACCCGATCATCGTGTTCGACGCGACGCTGCTGCAGAACCTCGGCTCCGGAGAGCGCCGTGTGGTGCTCGCCCACGAGCTCGGCCACATCCTCTCCGGTCACATGATCTACGTGACCGCGCTGAACATCCTGCTGAGCGTGAGCAATGGGCTCCCGTTCTTTCTCGGGATTCCGTTCCGGGCCGTCAAGGCCGTGCTGCTGGAGTGGTATCGCGCCACCGAGCTGAGCTGCGACCGCGCCGCCACCCTGGCCGTCCGCGATCCCCAGATCGTGTGCCGGGCGCTGATGGTGACCGCGGGAGGCATGCCCGCCGACCAGCTGAACCTCGATGCCTTCATGGCCCAGGCGATGGAGTACGAGAGCTGGAGTGACCCCAGCGACCGCGTCACCCGGTTCTTCAACGAGATCGGACAGACCCATAGCTACGCGGTCCGCCGCGTGTCCGAGGTGATGAAGTGGGTCCAGGCCGGCGACTACGACCGGATCGTCCGCGGCGAGTACCGCACCCGCGATCAGGAGTCAGACGTGCGCGAGGAGGCCGGCGACGCGATGGAGTACTACGCCGAGCGCTTCCGCTCGTTCTTCCGCGAGGCCGGCGAGAACGTCACGAGCCTCGGCTCGCAGATGGGCGACATGAGCCAGCAGGTGGCCGACTGGATCCGCTCGCGCGGCGGCCCGGGGCGGGGCGCCGGCGAGGGCTGACGGCGCGCGGGCGCTTCGAGCGCCGCTCTCGGTTCGCGACGCGCCGCCGCTGACAGCAGCCCGGCCCTCTCGGTTCGCGACGCGCCGCCGCTGACAGCAGCCCGGAGCCTCCCGCGCTCAGGCTTCCCGATAAGGCTGAATAATTCAGCCTTTCTGAGCAGCCTCGCTGTCCAAGGCCGTGAACCCTCGGCATTCTCGATGGCGGGGGAATCCCGCGGCCGAGCTGCGCGTGTCTTGACACTCGCGACGTATCGCGATATATCGTTATATATCGCCACTCTTGAGAGGAGAACCGCATGAGCAGAGGGTTTGAGAGGAATCGGGCCTTTGGCCCGCCGTGGCGGCTCGCAGAAGGACCGATCATCGGCGGCCCGTTCGAAGGCGGGCGTGGGCGCCGGCGCCGCGGCGACGTCCGCGCCGCGCTGCTGCTGGCGCTCGCCGAGGAGCCACGCAATGGCTACCAGGTGATGCAGACGATCGAGGAGCGCAGTGGCGGCCGCTGGCGCCCCAGCCCCGGAGCGGTCTATCCGGCGCTGGCCCTGCTCGAGGATGAGGGGTTGATCCGCGCCGTGGAGCGCGATGGCGCGAAGCTCTACGAGCTGACCAACGCCGGACGCTCCCACCTCAGCGAACGCCACGACGCGGTGCCGCCCTGGGCTGGTGAGGAGGAAGCGTCGACTCTGGGGGAACTCAAGCGGCAGCTCCACCAGATCCACGCGGCCGCCACGCAGGTCGTTCATGCCGGCAGCCAAGACCAGATCGAGCGGGCTGGCGCGACCCTCGCCGAGGCCCGCCGCGGGTTGTACCGGATCCTCGCCGAGGACACAGATGACTGATCCCGTAACGTTCGATCGCGTGACGTCTGATGCGATCAACGGGAGGGGGTCGGCGCATCAGCCCGCGATCGTCGTGCGCGAGCTGGCCAAGAGCTTCGGCGAGATCGAGGCGGTCCGCGGGGTGCGGTTCGAGGTCGCGCCGGGCGAGGTGTTCGGATTTCTCGGCCCCAATGGAGCCGGCAAGACGACCACGATCAACATGCTCTGCACGCTCGTGAAGCCCACCTCGGGCTGGGCGACCGTCGCCGGACACGACGTGGTGCGCGAGCGCGACGACGTGCGGCGCAACATCGGCCTCGTCTTCCAGGACCCGACCCTGGACAACTACCTCACCGCCGAGCAGAACCTGAAGCTGCACGCCGAGCTCTATGGACTGCAATCGGACCTGGTGGCGCCGCGGATGCGACAGGTGCTGCAGATGGTGGGCCTGTGGGAGCGTAAGGACTCGCCGGTGGGGACGTTTTCGGGCGGAATGCGGCGGCGGCTCGAGATCGCCCGCGGCATGATGCACTCGCCGCGTGTCCTGTTCCTCGACGAGCCGACGATCGGCTTGGACCCGCAGACGCGGCGCTCGATCTGGGATTACATCCGTGAGCTCAAGGAAAGAGAAGAGATCACGATCTTCATGACCACTCACTACATGGACGAGGCCGAGTGGTGCGACCGGATCGCGATCATGGACAACGGCCAGATCGTCGCGCTCGACTCACCGGAGAAGCTCAAAGCGCAGATCGGCAAGGACCGGATCCTGATTCACACCGACAACAACGACGCCGCGATCGCCGCGCTGGAGGAACGGTTCGGAATCGAGGGTCGCGTCGCCGAGGGGGCGGTCATCTTCGGCGTGCCGGCGGGCGAGGAGTTCGTTCCCCGGCTGTTCGCGGAGCTAGGTGTGTCGATCAAGTCGGTCAGCGTCTCCCGGCCGACGCTCGACGACGTGTTCATGTCTCACACCGGGACCACGATCCGTGACGCCGAGGAGGATCCGGCCAAGCAGCGTAACCGCGTGATGGTGCAGATGATGGGAGGAGGCAGGCGATGAGTACGACTGTGGATCGCGCGCCCGTAACCACCGCGCCGACGCGATCGGAGACAGAGGTCGTCCGAGTCCACGTCCCGCCGCACAGCATCAACTCCGAGCTGCGGGCGATCCGGATCGTCTGGCGCCGGGACCTGATCCGCTTCGTCAACGACCGGATCCGGATCGCCGCCGCGCTGATCCAGCCGCTGTTGTTCCTGTTCGTGATGGGATCGGGGCTCCAGCGGCTGTCGAGCGCGGGCACCCACGGGGTCAATCTCAAAACGTTCATCTACCCCGGGATCCTGTGCATTGCGGTGATGTTCACGGCGATGTTCTCGGCCGCCTCGATCGTCTGGGACCGCGAATTCGGGTTCCTGCGCGAGATGATGGTCGCCCCGGTTCGCCGCAGCTCGATCGTGATCGGGAAATGTCTGGGCGGCGCGACGGTGGCGAGCACGCAGGGCGTCATCATGATCCTGCTGGCCCCGCTGGTAGGCGTCCCCTACTCGGCGCTCCTGATCCTCGGGATCTTCACGCTGCAGCTGCTGCTGGCGTTCGCGATCACCGCCTTCGGGGTCATGATCGCGGTGCGGATCAAGCAGATGCAGTCGTTCTTCGGCGTGATGCAGATGATCATCATGCCGATGTTCTTCATCTCCGGAGCCCTGTTCCCGGTCGCGGGACTGCCTGCCTGGCTGGCCGTGCTCAACCGCCTTGACCCGCTCACCTACGCGGTTGATCCGATGCGCCGGCTGGTCTTCAACCACCTGAGCATCTCCCCGCTCGCGCGCAAGGCGCTCGATCCGGGGGTGACCTGGTGGGGTTGGCACGTGCCGGCGCTCCTGGAGGTGGGCGTGATCGTCGTGCTGGGCCTGGTGATGCTGGCGATCGCGATCTGGGAGTTCAGCACCACCGAATAGGCACCGTTCGTTCACATTCCCTTAACACGGGTGCTGGCGGCCGATGTAAGGCTCCTGCGCGCTGTGAGCACCACTTTCGTTCTCGTCCTCGTGATCGTCGCCGCGGTCGCGTTCGACTTCACCAACGGTTTCCACGACACGGCCAACGCGATGGCGACGTCGATCGCCACCGGCGCGCTGAAGCCGATGGTTGCGGTTCTCATTTCGGCGTGTCTCAACTTCCTCGGCGCGTTCATCTCGATCAGCGTCGCAACCACGATCGCCAAGGGGATCGTGCCTTCGTCGGCGACCGCCGGCATTGACGGGCTCGCCGTCGTGGAGGCGGCGTTGATCGGCGCGATGATTTGGAACCTGATCACCTGGTACTTCACGATTCCGTCGAGTTCGAGCCACGCCCTGATCGGCGGCCTGATCGGAGCGTCATTTGCATCTGTCGGAAGCTCCGCGGTTAGCGTCCACGGGATCGTCCAGAAAGTCGTGGCTCCGGGGATCCTCGCGATCTTCGTCTGCGGCATCGTCGCTTTCCTCGCCACGTCCGCTGCCTACCTGCTGATCCGGACCCTGGGCCAAGAAGACGCCAGACGCGGCTACCGATACGGCCAGATCGGGTCGGCATCGCTCGTTTCGCTTGCCCACGGGACCAATGACGCCCAGAAGACGATGGGCGTGGTTGCCCTCGCTTTGATCTCCACCGGCCACCTGAGTGCGGTCCACTTCAGCGTGCCGCTCTGGGTCAAGCTCATCTGCGCGACCGCGATGGCCCTGGGCACCGCCACGGGCGGCTGGCGCATCATCAACACGATGGGCAACCGGATCACGAGCGTCGAGTCGCCGCAGGGCTTCGCGGCCGAGTCATCCAGCGCGGCCACGATCCTGGCATCGTCCTACTACGGCTACCCCCTGTCGACGACGCAGGTCGTCTCAGGCGGCGTCATGGGCGCGGGCCTCGGCAAGCGGGGCGGCGTCGTGCACTGGCCCGTTGTCGGACAGATGGTGCTCGCGTGGGTGATCACACTTCCCTCGGCAGCATTAGTGGGCGATGCGGCTTGGAACATCTCGAACCTCTTCGGCACGAACAGCAACCTGGGCGCGGCCGTGATCGCAGTGCTCGCTGCGGCCATCGCCTTCGGGCTCTACACCCTCTCGAAGCGCAATCGGGTCACGGCGGAGGACCTCGACCGCACGAACATCACGCCGGAGCTCGAGGCGGAGCGGGCGACGGCCGCGAGCCCGGCCCTGGCCTGACGAGCTCAATGTTCGTCCTCGCATCACCGATCGTCGACTGGAACGCGATGTGGAAGATCTGCCTTGTGGCGTTGGCCGCCGGCGCCGGGGTCGTGGTCATGTTCGGATTCCTGCTGCTCGGTCTCAAGTTCGCGAACCGCCCTGCGACCGAGGGCACTCAGAGCACACGATCCCGGCTCAGCGGCTTTGCCTTGTCGTTCGCGTGCGGCGCGATCTGCATCGGGGTAATCGCGGTCGGCATCTACGCCATGACGAAGAAACCTTCGTCGAAGCCCGCCAAGCCGAAGTCGGCGCTCGTCATCCCCGCTGGTCCCGGCACGAGGCTCATCGCCTCCGCCCCGTGAGCCCCACGACCCCGCAGGCGGCGGCCTGTCGGTGCCGTTCCTGGTCAACGCTGAGCCTTCTCATCTTCTACTTCCGGCGCAGGAAATGGATGTAGACGGGTCGCCGGCCTAACGGATGCGTAGACGGGAATAACCATGAACGGAGCAGTCCGCTGTATCTACAGTTCGGAGGATTCTGATGCCTGATCCGACAGGGCGCTGGCTCAACAAAAGGCAGTGGCAATGCCCGAAGTGCCTATCGGTCAACGCCAGCGCAGACGAGCGCTGTCAGAACTGCGATGGGAGCGTCCGTCCTTCCGAGAACGAGCCGGTCAGACCGCCCGACCCGCTCGATCTGATCGGTGAGGGCAAAGCCCGAGTCGGGGATGCGAGCCGACCCGTGGAGCTCGCCAGGAAGGCAGTCCACACCGTGACGAGGGTGACCCGCGAGAAAGCCGCGGCCGTGATCGGCGAGAGCCTGCGCACCGGGCTGACGAGACACGGCGAGCAAGGCGACCGAGCTTGGCAAGCCATCACCGATATGCCCGAGAACAACCAGAGCGCGGCTCTGGGCTCCGTGGTGGACGACCTCGAACGGGAAGGCTTCGCGCTCTACCAGATCCGTGAGGATGAGCGCGGATGACATGCCTCCGCGGCCGGTAGCCGGCTAAGCGATCGCCTTGGCCGGCTCCTCGGCACGCCGCGGCAGCAGCGTCTCGCGCGCGATCACGAGCCGCTGGATCTGCGCGGTGCCCTCGTAGAGCTGAAGGATCTTGGCATCGCGCATCAGCTTCTCGACCGGGTAATCCTTGATGAAGCCGTAGCCGCCGTAGACCTGTACAGCGTCGGTCGTGACCTCCATCGCGATGTCGGCGGCGAACCGCTTCGCGTGCGAGGACTCGAGCGTGTTGCGCTTGCCCTGGTCGAGCAGCACCGCCGAGTTCCAGGTCGCCAGCCGCGCCAGGTGCACCTTCGTCGCCATGTCGGCGATGATGAACTGGATCCCCTGGTGCATGGCGATCGGCACTCCGAACTGGACGCGCTCCTTGGAGTAGTCAATCGCGAACTCCATCGCGGCCCGCGCCACCCCGACGGCCATCGATGCCACCCCGGGACGAGTGCGGTCGAGCGTCATCATCGCGATCTTGAACCCGTGGTTCTCCTCACCGACCAGATGGTTCAGCGGGATCTCGACCTCGGGAAACGTGATCGTCGCGGTGTTCGAGGCGCGCTGACCCATCTTGTCCTCGTGCTTGTCGACGACCACGCCGGCGTCGCGCGGGACGATGAAGCACGAGATGCCGCGGTGGCCGGCCTCCCTGTCGGTCTTGGCGTAGACCGTGTAGTAATTGGCGTATTCGCCGTTGGTGATGAAGCATTTGGAGCCGTTGATCACCCACTTGTCGCCCTTGCGCGTGGCGGTGGTCTTCATCCCGGAAACGTCCGAGCCGGCGTCGGGCTCGGTGAGGCAGAACGAGGCGAGCAGCGGCGCCTCGCTGAGGCGGCCGAGGTAGTCCTTCTTGAGCTCCTCTGAGGCTGCGAGCACGATCGGCGCGGTCGCGAGACCGTTGCACGAGAGCGAGGTGCCGATGCCCGAGCAGCCCCAGGCGATCTCCTCCTCGATCACGGCGCCGTCCAGGAAGCCGAGCCCCGGACCACCGTATTCCTCGGGGAGGTGGGTGTTCATCAGCCCGAGCTCCCAGGCCTTCTCGATGATCTGCTGGGGCCAGATGGCGTCCCGGTCGTACTCCCAGGCGACCGGACGGATCTCCTTCTCGGCGAACTCATGCGCCATCTCGCGCATGCTCTTCTGCTCGTCAGTGAGCGTGAAATCAACCATTTGCGGTTCTCCTTTGGGGCGATTGACTAGTCAGTCAATAGCTATGACAAAGGATAGCCGATCGATCGGGCCCCCCAGCAACCTCGGCTGACGCCGCGACGGCGTGAAGGCGTGGGGCCCCGTGCGCATTTGGGCCCCGCGCCCATTTGGGCCCCCGTGCCCATTTGGCCTCGTCCCTCATTTGGGCCCCGTGCGCATTTGGGCCCCGTGCGCATTTGGGCCCCGTGCGCAACACTTATCGGGTGCAGGCAGCGTTCGGCACCGTCCTCTGGATCGTGTGCGCGGTCGGGATCGTGTTCGCGCTCGCGGCGCTTGTGACGGCACGTCAGACGTGGGAGGAGTATGGGAAGAATCGCTTGGTGCTGGACCGCGAGACAGCCGGCGCTCCGAAGCCGGGCTCGGCTGCCGCACTCGTCGAACGCGATGCCGAGATCCGCCAGATGCTGGAGGCCCGTAACGCCCGGCGGGCGCGCCGGGGCGAGCCGGCGCTCGACGTCGAGCAGGAGCTCAAGCGGCTGACCGCGCCGCAGATAGATGCCGAGCTGCGATCGGAGATCCGCGATCTTGTTCTCGCCCGCAACCACCGCCGCGCCAGGCAAGGCAAGCCGCCGCTCGATGTCGAGCAGGAGATCGAGCGCCAGATCGCTGACCTAAGCGGGCTCTGACGCTGCACCGAGGCCGGCAACGGTCGTTTGGCTCCCGACCGGGCGGTCAAGCGATACTCTGCCGACTGCCATGGCAGATCCGCGCCGCGTCGAGCTCGAGGAGCTGGTCAACCGTCCCGGGACCTACTTCAATCCCCAGACCGAGGTGTTGGTGATCGTCGATGACTCCCCCGAGCTCGACTCCGAGATCTTCAACATGGAGGAGTACGAAGGCGCCGACTGGGTCCTGATCTCAGACGAGACGCCGGTCGACGAGAACCGGCGCGACGAGCTCCTGGAGACGTTCCAGGTCCACCACGCTCCGGGCGGCCTGGCGAACGCCGGCGACGAGGACGCGGAGGAGCTCGAAGAGGACGAGGAGGACGTGGGCCGGGAGTAGGAGGCTGGGCGGCGGTCTACTGACCGTTGATCAGCGCCGCGCACTGCTGCATCTTCGACACGTCGTTGTGGGCGTTGATGATGCACTGGCTGTAGCGCTGAACGCTCTTGCTCGAACCCGACGAGCTGCTCGATCCACTCGTCGAGCCGCCGGTGGTGCTCGACGCGCCGGTGGTCGCGCTGGCCGAACCGAGGGCCCCGGCGGCGGTGCTCGACGCGCCGGTGGTCCCGCTGGCCGAACCGAGCGCTCCGGCGGCGGTGCTTGCTCCCAGGCTCTGTTCGAGGCTGGCCAGGAACGACCGCGCCTTCGCCGCGAACTCGGCGAACGGCCGCACCGTGGTCGGCGCGGAGATCGTCTGCGGCTGGTTGAGATCGGCGTAGCGCATCGTCAGCGCGATCCCCGCGGAGCTGAGGCCGCCGAGCTGCGTCGAGACCTGCCCGCTGACCGGCAGCGTCAGTTGGATCGCCAGCTTGCGGACGGTCTTGTCGCCGTTGCCGGTCCAGACATCAAACGTGGGGTTCCTGACCTCGCCCGCGATCTTCGCGCGGGTCGCCGCGGACAGCGTGGAGGAAATCCCGTTCGCGCCGGAGACTCCGACCGACGAGGCCTTCCGCAGGAACGTATCGAGATTGGCGAGCAGAGCCGCGACGTTGATCGTCGCGCGGATGTGCGTGGTGCTGGTTCCGTCGACGCTTTCGGTGCCGACCACGGACGGGTTGCTCAACCAGTGAAGGGGCTGGATTCCGAGCTTCGACAGAGCTCCCGACCCCGACCCTCCGCTCGGATTGCTCGCAAGGCCCGAAAAGCTCGACTCGAGCTTTTGGAACGTTGCGGGCGGCAGCTGGTAGCTGGTGCCCTGAAGCGTGATGTATCCGGTGCTGCCCGTGGAGATGATCCCCAGCGTTCCTCCCGTTCCTTCGCCGCTGAGGCTGACGTTGAAGTCGGATTTCGGCAGCTTGCCCTTGCCGAGGCTCTGGAACGACCCCCCGAAGCTGAGGCTGATCGGGGTCTTCAGCGTGCTCGAACCGGTTGGGGTGATTGTCAGGTTGACGCTCAGATTGCCGCTGTTGACGGCATGGGTCCCGCTGAACGTCTGCTTGAGCAGGGTGTTGGCCTGACCGGGGCCGCTGCTGCTGCCGCATGCGGCGATAGACAACGAGACGAGCACCGCGAGGAGCAGCGCGCATGCCTTGCGCATCCCCCGGTTCCGATCATGCATCTGCGATCGCCTCCTCAGCAAATGAGCGCGAGAACGGGGTTGAATGTAGCATCGCGGTTGTGCGCCCGCGCCTGTTGGGGCTGCTGGTCGGGGCGGCCCTATTTCCAAGCAGCGCAGCAGCGGACCCGGTGGTGGTGCTCGCCCCCAGCGGGAGGGCGACTGTGCGCAACGACCCGTTCCTGACGGTCCCCGCGATCACGCCTGCGCCCCTGCGATCGATCCTTCCGCTCATCGCCGCGCCCGGGGCGAGCAGCGCCGCCGCGACCCGCCACGCAACGCGCCACAAACGACGCAAACCACCGAAGACCGTCAGCACCGAGCTCGCGCGGCTCGACCGCGCCGGCGCGATAACGCAGTCTGAGTACGCCGCGTACGAAGCCAGCTGGAACTCGGCCCTGAGGACCGAGCGACACCTTCACGGGACCCGCGCGAGCGAGCTGGGCGGGGTCACGCAGAACCTGCAGGACATCGCCGCCGGCGGCATGCTCACGCCCTCGCGCCTCCCGGCTCTGTTTCTGACTCTCCAACGTAACCAGCAGTACTGGACCACGGGCCCGCTGCTCAGTAACGGGCAGCGGGTGGAGTTCACCGGCTCGCAGCTGGTGTGGGAGTACTACCCGGGCCAGGGGATAGAGCTGACGATCCTCGGCAGCTTTGGCAAGGCTGACGGCCTCTACACGGCCGGTCCGTCCGAGTACCCGGCGATGCAGGAGCTGCTCGGCGAGCTGATCCCGCTGGCGGCCAGGCGGGGAGGCGGCCTGGCCTGGGAGTACTACTTCAGGTTCGACGGCGGCAAGCCGCCGTGGACCAGCGCGATGTCACAGGGCACAGCGCTCGAGGCGCTGACCCGCGGGTACGAGGCGCTCCAGCACAGCGCGGGGTTGCAGGGCGTCGACTACCTCGCGATCGCCCACCAGGCGCTGCCGATCTTCAGCCGCCAGCCGGGACTCGGCGTCGGCGTCCCGACGCCGGTGGGGATGCGCTACGTCCAGTACTCGTTCGCCCCTTCGCGGAGCGCGGAGGTGATCAACGCCTTCCTGCAGTCCCTGATCGGCCTCTACGACTACGCACAGGCAAGCGGCGACCCCCAGGCAGCCTCGCTGTTTGACGCCGGCAACGCCGAGGCCCAGGCCGAGCTACCGCACTTCAACACCGGAGCGTGGTCGCTGTACCAGCCGGGGCAGGAGGACACGCTGTCCTACCACCAGCTCGTCATCGGGTTTCTGCAGCAGCTTTGCTCGCGGACCGGGGCACCGGTCTACTGCACGACCGCGACGAGTTTTCAGACGGACCTGAGGACGCCGCCGGCGCTGTCGCTGCTCACCCCTCGGGCGCGCGTGCGCAAGCGGATCTCATTCCGTTTTGCCCTAACGAAGATCTCGCACGTGGGAATCGTGGTCCTGAGGGGAACTCAGATCGTGCTTGCGACCAGCGCCTACTTCCCCTACGGGATGCACTCGTTCGCGGTCCCGGCGCTCAGGCATACGGGCCAATACACGATCCACCTCGCCGCGACCGACCTGGCCGGGAACTTCAGCCGGATCGTCGGGAGCCTTCAGGTCACGCACTAGCTGCGTCGCCGCCAGCGATTTGCGCCGGTCACGATCGGGTGGCCTAGACTCGCCCGTTCATGAGGCCACGCACGATCCTGTACACCGGCAAGGGCGGGGTCGGGAAGACCTCCGTGGCCGCCTGTACCGCTCGTCGCTGCGCAGCGGCCGGCCAGCGCACGTTGGTGATCTCGACCGATCCGGCCCACAGTCTGTCGGAGTCCCTCGGCGCGGAGCTCGCTTCCGAGCCCCGGCAAGCCGACGTGCGGCTGTGGGGGCAGGAGGTCAATGCCCAGGAGGAGATGGAGCGGCACTGGTCGGGCGTCCAAGACTGGCTCGGAGAGCTGTTCATGGAGCGCGGCGTCGACCGGATCTCGGCCGAAGAGCTGACCGTGCCACCCGGAATGGATGAGCTGTTTTCGCTGCTGCGGCTGCAGGCCCACCATCACTCTGGAGACTGGGACACGATCGTCGTCGATTGCGCGCCCACGGGCGAGACGCTGCGACTGCTCTCGTTCCCCGACGTCGCGCGATGGTGGATCGAGAAGGTGTTCCCGATGGAGCGCCAGATCCTCGCCGCCGCACGGCCAATCGCCCGCTCGCTGCTCGACATCCCGCTCCCGAGCCAGGCTGTGTTCGCCGACATCCAGCGGCTCTCGCACAACCTGATTGCCATGAACGAGATCCTCCGCGACCGCGGACATTCGACAGTCCGCCTGGTGATGAACCCGGACAAGATGGTGATCGGCGAGGCGATGCGCACCTTCACCTACTTGAACCTGTACGGCTATCTGACCGATGCGGTGGTGGTCAATCGCATCTTCCCGTCGGCCGTCGGCGACTACTTCGCCGCTTGGCGTCAGGTCCAGGAAGAGCACCTCGACCTGGTTCGGTCCGCATTCGGACCGGTGCCGGCGCTGTGCGCGCCGTACTTCGAGCAGGAGGTCATCGGCCCGGCGATGCTCGATCGGCTCGCCGACGCGCTGTTTGCCGAGCACGATCCGGCCGCGGTGCTGCACGACGCGATCACGCAGGAGCTGGTGGTATCCGACACCGGCGCGCGCCTACGGCTGGCGCTGCCGTTCGCGCGTAAAGGCGACATCTCGCTCAAGAAGATCGGGCTCGAATTGGTCGTGGGTGTCGATGGTCAACGGCGGACGATCATGCTCCCCCCGTCCCTGGCCGCATTTCAGCCCGTCGCAGCGACATTCGAGGAAGGCGCCCTCGAGGTGACGTTCAATGGAGCCTCAGGAACCAAAGCCCCCAGATAACCGGGAGCCGGCCTCGGCTGACGACGCCCTTCGACGACTCGAGGAGCGCCTCGGTCGCGCCTCCGAGGCGGCGGAGCGGCTGATCGCGGAGGCGAGCGGATCGGTGCGCGCGGCCGCGACCCGGCGACGGGCACAGTCACCGTCGGCCGGGGAGGACCCGCGGTCGGCCGGTGCGCGCGCGGCGATGAGCGATTGCGAGCGCGGACAAGGCGACGCGGGGTCCGCGCCGGCGGGGGGCGACCCGGAGTCGGCGCTCACCGAGGACTCCGCGGGGTCCCGCCCGGCCGGGGGCGATCCGGACGCCATCCCCCTGCCACCCCCAGCGGGGTGGCAGATCCCGTCCAGCGAGGAGGAGCGGCACCGCGACGGCGATCTGGAGTTGCTGATCCACGTCATCCACGCATTGCGCGACCTGGTTCCCCCCGATCTGCAACGACGGCTGGCGGAGGCGCTGCGCGAATTGCTGCTCGCGATCCGCGCCCTGATCGACTGGTATCTCGAGCGCGGCGAACAGCGCCGGTCCGCCGGGGGCGAGGTTCAGGACATACCGATTACGTAGCCGCCGGCGCCTACAATCGATCCGTGACCCGAACCAGGATTCTCACCGGGTCGCCCGAGAACCGCAAGGCGACGAACGAGCCCGGTTTCATGGTGTTCGGGCTGGAGGAGCACCACCGAACCAGCGCGCTCGAGATCGAGCCCGGACAGAGGTTCCCCGCACGGGTGCCCTTCGACCGATTGAGTGCGACCACCGGCATCGCCGGATGAGCGGGAAAAGGGCCGCGAGGGGCGCTGCCCAACGGGGGGCGTCAGGAGCCGGGCGCCTGGTGCGCGCATGGCGGATGCTGCCGCACGAACGCCGGCTGGCCGCCTATGCCGCGACCGGCCTGTTCCTTGCGCTGTTTTTGCCGTGGTACCAGGAGACTGTGATCGCCTCGGGCAAGACGACCCACCTGCAATCGCTGACTGCTTCGATCACCGGTTGGGGGGCGTTCTCGTTCGTCGAGGCAGCGGTGCTGCTGGTCGCCGCCGGCGTGCTGACGCTGCTGTTCCAGCGCGCCGAGGGCCGCGCATTTCATCTTCCCGGCGGTGACGGCTGGGTGATCACGGCCGCAGGGCTGTGGACCTGCGTGCTGATCATCTGGCGGATCTTCGACAAGCAGGGCACGAGCGTCCACGGTCCCGGCGCCACGAGCTCCGGGGTCGAGTGGGGCATCTTTGTGGCGCTCGCGATCGCGGCGTTTCTCACCTACGCGGGGTCGAGGATCCGCGCCGCGCATCAACCAGAGCCGCCGCTGCCTGGGGAGACGGCTGGGCCTCTTGTGCCGGCCCCCGCGACGGATCGACGGGCTGCCGGGACTGCCCCGGCCCCCGCGGCGGATCCACAGGCTGCCGGGACTGCCCCGGCCCCCGCGGCGGATCCACAGGCTGCCGCCCAGGAGGACCGAGCCACTCAGGAAGACCGACGCCCCCAGGAGGACCGAGCCGCCCGGGACGAGCCGCCCACCTGGGAGGACCGACCGGGCCGGGCGGAACAACCCGTCCGCAAGGAACCGTTAGCCTGGGACGAGCTGCCTACCTGGGAGGACCGGCCCGGCTGGGGGAGGTCGCCCGACTGGATGGATCGTCCGGGGTCGGAGGAACAGCCCACGCCATCCGTCGCCGCGGAGCAACCGGCAAGCCGGCCCGTTGACCGAAACGACGCGCCGACAGAACCGGTTGCCGCCGCCGATGCGGCCACGGTGCGGATGCCGAGCCCCTCGACGCGGGCCGCTCGGGTGCGCTCCGAAGATAAGCACGATGACCCACGGAGCGAGCCGGACGAGCAATCGATCGAGCCCGATGAGCAGCGGACGATCCCGTTGGAGCCCGAGGGGCGGCGGACGATCCCGCTGGAGCCCGATGGGCAGCGGACGATCCCGTTCGACCCCGACCGCGGCAAGAGCTGACGGCGGGGATCACCAGCCCCCACGTCACCGATTCCCAACCGAACGCCACCGCCCTAAGCCCCCCACCGGAGCGCGACCGCCCCACCTCGCCAACCCCCAACCGGAGCGCCATCGCGCCACCTCGCCGCTCCGTCGACCGTCCTACTTCCCCGACGGCTGCAATACGAACGAGAAGTACGCGCTGGTCACCCCGATCACGAGAATCCCCGTGAGGATCAGCGTCCGTGAGCGGATGATGTGGCCGAAGACGCCAACCGCCAGACCGAACCCCAACGCGGCGACAACGACCCCGAGATGGGAGGACTGAACGGCGAGGACGATGATCGCCACCCCGGGAACCCTATATTTGAGCGATGCAGGAGCACCCCACATCCGTGCAGGAGATCGCCGACGGCCTGCGAGGCGTCGGCTACCTGCCGGGTGAATCGACCGCGCTGGTCTCGTTCCTGGCCACCAAGCTCGGCAAGCCGGTGCTGGTCGAGGGTCCGGCGGGCGTTGGCAAGACCGAGCTCGCCAAGGCACTCGCGCGCTACCTGCAAAGGACGCTGATCCGATTGCAGTGCTACGAGGGGCTCGACGAGGCCAAGGCGCTGTACGAATGGAATTACCGCAAGCAGCTTTTGCGGATCCAGACGGAGTCCGACGACGCCGGCTGGCGGGCCGTGCAGGACGACATCTTCGGTGAGGAGTTCCTCTTGCAGCGACCGCTGATGAGCGCGATCGCGAGCCCCGAGCCGGTCGTGCTGCTGATCGACGAGATCGACAAGACCGACCAGGAGTTCGAGGCGATGCTGCTCGAGCTGCTGAGCGACTTCCAGATCTCGATCCCGGAGCTCGGGCGGATCGAGGCCAGGACCCAGCCGGTCGTGCTGCTCACCTCCAACAACACCCGTGAGCTGACCGAGGCGCTCAAGCGCCGCTGCCTGTATCTGTGGCTCGATTACCCGGATCTCGAGCATGAGCTCCAGATCGTACGTCTGCATTCACCCGATCTCGACGACCAGATCGCCCGCAAGCTCGTCGAGATCGTCCACCAGGTCCGCGAGCTCGATCTGAAGAAGCCACCGAGCATCGCCGAGTCGATCGACTGGGCGCGCGCGCTGCTGCTGCTCGGCGCCGATGGCATCGACCACAACACGTTCAAGGAGACGATGAGCGTGATCGTCAAACACCGCACCGATCTCGACACCGTCGCCGCACGAGTCGGCGTCAAGCTCGACCCGGCCGCGGACGCGGCCTGAGCCGCCCGGTGCCGCCAACAGGCCCGAACAGCCGATCGATCTACGGCGGCATCCCTGGCCGGGCGCCGGGCGGATTCGAGGGTCAGCTGCTGGCGTTCGCCGAAGACCTCCGCGAGGAGGGGGTGGCGCTCGGCACCTCCGAGATGCTGGACTCCTTCGAGGCGCTGACCCTCGTGCCGTGGACCGAACCGCAGGACTTCAAGGAGGCGCTCGCCGCGACGATCGCCAAATCGCCCGAGGACCGCCGGATCTTCGAGCTGGTGTTCGATCGGTTCTTCTTCCGCGCCGCCGAGGCGGAGGCTGCCCGCCGGCAGATCAGCGAAGGCTCGGGGGACCCCCACGACAGCGAGATCAACCTCGACACGCTGCGCCAGCAGATCGCGGCCGCGCTCAGGGACGGATCGGATGCCGCGATGCGCGACCTGGCACGGCTGGCAATCGCTGCGTTCGGGCGCGGCGAGGGTTCCGGGGTGCTGGGCGTCGACGTTCAGCGGATCCGCCGCGCGCTGGGCCTTCGAACCGAGCCGCAGCCAGATCTTGCCGAAGATGACCCGCGACGCCAGGGGGTCCCGCGGGAGCAGCTCAGGCGGTTCGAAGCGCATCTGCGGCGCGAGCTCGAACGAGACCTGATCGAGCGCACCGCGAGCCTGCCACCGAAGCGTCCCCTGAGCGAGCTCGACCGCGCGCTGCCCAGCGGCCCGATCCAGGACCTCGCGGCCGTCCACCGGGTCGTCGCGCAGCTCAAGCGACGGCTGGCCACTCAGGGTCAGGAGCTCAAGGGCCGCAAGCGCCACGCGCACGTCGACGTCCGCCGCACGATGCGCGCCTCGCTCGAGACCGGCGGCGTCCCGGTCACCCTGAAGTACCGCCCGCAACGTCCGCGCCGGCCGGAGATCTTCGTCCTCTGCGACGTCTCGACCAGCGTGACCAGTGCGAGCACGTTCTTCTTGAGCGTCCTGCACGCGTTGCACGATGCGTTCCGGAAGCTGCGCTCATTCGTATTCATCGAGCGGATCTCGGAGGTCACCGAGGTGTTCGAGCGCGAGCGCGATTTCCGCGCCGCGAGCGAGGCCGTATCACGCGACGCCGGCGTCGCCGACATCTCCGGCTATACCGACTACGGCCGGGTGTGGACGGAGTTCCTCGGCCTGATCGAAGACGAGCTCCACCCGCGCGCGACGGTCATCGTGCTCGGCGACGCGCGGACCAACGGCCGTCCGCCCCGCGACGAGGTGTTCGCCGCGATCACCGCGAAAGCCGGGCGGACGTTCTGGCTGAATCCCGAGCCGCGGCTCTACTGGAACTACGGCGACAGCGTGATCGCGGCATACGAGCGCCACTGCACGGCGTTCGAGTGCTGGCGGACCGACCAGCTGGAGGAATTCGTCAAGGCCCTGACCAGTCCCGTCGTCGCCTAGCGGTGTCGACCAGCTTCGCGCCGCGCCGAGTCCCGAGCTCGACCTGACGTGACGCGACGGCTCGCGCGATAGCATGGGCTTCACCTCTTGAAAACCCAGGGGGGCTGGCGGGTAAGCCGGCTGAGATAGCGCCCCACGCGACACGCAACCCGGCGCTGACCCTTCGAACCTGTGGGGTAATGCCCGCGGAGGGAGCGACAAGGACAATGATCGAGGCTCCCGTCAAGGAGCCTCGCGATCTTTCTGGCCCCCACGGAGTCCAGGTCGAGGTCGTGAGCCGCACGTTCGTCACCAAGCGAGGCGAGGTGAAAGCCCTTGAGGGCATGTCGCTGCGCGCGTCGCGGGGTGCGGTCATCGCCGTGGTCGGCCCGAGCGGCTGCGGCAAGACCACGCTGCTCGAGCTGATCTGCGGCCTCCAATCCCCCGATGCGGGAACCGTGAAGGCCGACCCCGCGGTCCTGATGCCGCAACGAGATCTCCTGCTCCCGTGGCTGAGTGCGCTCGACAATGCCGCCCTCGCGCTGCGGGCGCGCGGCGTCAGCCGCGAGGCGGCGCGAGCGCAGGCGGCGCCGTGGTTCGAGCGGTTCGGCCTCCAGGACTTCGAGCGAGCACGGCCGGCCGAGCTTTCGGGCGGGATGCGCCAGCGCGTCTCGTTCCTGCGCTCGCTGCTCGCCGGTAAGCCGGTGCTGGCGCTGGATGAGCCGTTTGCCGCGCTGGACGCGATCACTCGCGCCGAGATGCAGGCGTGGCTGGCGCGCGTACTCGAGCTCGAGGCGCGCACGGTCGTGCTGGTCACGCACGACGTCGAGGAGGCGGTCGTGCTGGGCGATCGCGTGGTGGTGATGTCTCCGCGACCGGGGCGGGCGGTGGCGGATCTCGAGATCGAGCTTCCGCGGCCGCGGCGCAGCACCGACCCCGCGGTCGTCGCCTTGCGCGCACACGCGCTGGAAGCCCTCGGGGTGCGATCATGAAGCGGCTGCTGGGCGGCTGGCGAGCGGCGCTGCTGCTCGCGCTTCTGATCGGAGCCTGGGAGCTCTATGCCGACCTGGGCAGCGCCAGCCGCCGGCTGATCGTGCCGGCGCCGCACGAGGTCGTCAAGGCGATGTTCGTCGACCGGGGCCTGCTGTGGTCGAACCTGCTGGTGACCGCCGAGGAGGTGCTGCTCGGGATCGCCGTGGCGGTCGTGGCGAGCTCCGCGCTCGCGGTCGTGATCCACTTCTCTCGCTCTGCCCGGCGCGCGGTCTACCCGCTGCTGATCGCCTCGCAGGCCGTCCCGATCCCGATGATCGCCCCGGTGCTCGTAGTGTGGTTGGGGTTCGGGCTGATGCCCAAGCTGGTCGTGATCGCGTTGGTCTCGTTCTTCCCGATCGTCGTCACGACGCTGGCAGGGTTGGCGGCCGTCGACCCCGACCTCGGGAAGCTGATGCGCACCTTCGACGCCTCGCGGCTGACCACGTTTCGCCACGTCGAGGTCCCGTCCGCCTTGCCGAGCCTGCTGACCGGCGCCAAGATCGCGGTGGTCGTCGCCGTGATCGGCGCGTATCTCGCCGAGCTGTCCGGGGCGAGCTCGGGAATCGGATACCTCTATCAGCAGTCAGAGGCACAGCTGCTGATGCCGCGTGCGTACGCAGCGGTGCTGATCCTGTGCGTGTTCGCGATCGCCCTGTTCGGCCTGCTCGGCCTCGCCGAGCGGATCGCGGTCCCGTGGGCCTACCAACCCGGAGGAGAACCAACTCGATGAAACGACTGATTGCCGTGCTCGCCGCCGTCGCGCTGATCCTCGCCGGCTGCGGCGAGAAGAAGAACGCGCTGGCGCCGGCGTCAGGCAGCGCACAGCCGTTCACGCTGATGCTCGACTGGTTCCCCAACGCGGACCACGCCGGCATCTACCAGGCGCTCGCCAACGGCGATTTCGCGCGCGCCGGGCTCAACGTGCACGTTCAGGTCCCCTCCGACCCGTCCACGCCGCTGAAGCTGCTCGCGGCGGGCAAGGTCGACGCCGCGATCTCCTACGAGCCGGAGGTGCTGCTCGCCCGCCAGCAGGGGCTGCAGGTGGTGTCGGTCGCCGCGCTCGTCCAGAAGCCGCTGACGTCGATCGTGTCGCTGGCGTCCAAGCACATCACCGGCCCGGCGCAGCTGCGCGGCAAGCGCGTCGGCGACGCCGGAATCGCCTACCAGCACGCATACTTGACGACGATCCTCGAGCACGCCGGGCTCCCGCCCTCCTCGGCCAGGGAGATCAACGTCGGCGACAACCTCGTGCCGGCGCTGCTGTCGGGTCGGATCGACGCGGTGCTCGGCGCGTACTGGAACTACGAGGCGATCCAGCTCGCCCAGATGCACAAGCGCACGAACGTGATCCACATGGATCAGGTCGGAGTGCCGAGCTACAACGAACTCGTGGTGGCCGTGCGCAGCGCCACGATCATCAACGACCCCGACCTGGTCCGGCGCTTCGTCCAGGCGCTCGCGCGCGGGTACGAGTCGGTCCGCAGCGATCCCACCGGTGCCGTGCAGAACCTGGTCAAGGCAAGCTCGGGGCTGGCACCGAAGCTGCAGCTGGCGAGCGTCCGTGCGACGCTCCCGGTGTTCTTCCCCACGGGCTCCCATCCATGGGGCTGGCAGGACCCGACGCAGTGGAACGCCTACGGACGGTGGATGCTCAGCCATCATCTGATCTCCAACCCGGAAGCGCTCGTCGGCGCCTCGACCAACGAGCTACTGGCGGGTCAGGGCGTGGGTTAGATGATCTAAGGGGACGCGCTGACGCGCGCCCCGGGGGTGTTGCCCGGGCGGGCCGGGGCCGCTCCGACGTTCTCACCGCCCAGGGTCCATCCCCGGATCATGCCCGCTCGCCCGCATTCGGCCCCGACGCCGCGGGCTCCGCGATGAACTCGGCCAGCAGCTCCGCCACGCGCGCCGGCGCGTCGAGCTGGACGAACGTGCGGGCGTCGGGCACCCGCTCGAGCCGCGCGAGCGGCAGCGTCTGCGCCAGTCGCTCGGCGTCCGCTACCGGAAAGAACTTGTCGCGCAGCCCCCACACGATCAGCGCTGGCCGGTCGAAGTCCCGCAGGCGCTGCGATGCGTCCACCAGTGTGCCGGGTGAGATGCCGCGCGCTACGTGGGTCAGATCGCGGCGCACCCCTCGATCGTGCAACGGGGCGATCCACGCCTTCAGCATCGAATCGGGGATCGGCTCGACCGTGAGCGGCGCAATCGACATCGACGCCCGCCGCATGATGCGCGCGCGCCCCATCAGATCGAGCGCGGCGACAGCACCCGCTCGGCCCAGGCCCCGCACGATCGGACGCAGCGCCGGAGGCGGGAAGTGCTCGAACGCGTCGCAGTTGATCAGCATGAGCCGTCCCACCCTCGCCCGATGATCGGCGCACACGAGCTGGCACAGCGCCCCGCCGGTGTCGCTGCCAACCAGCGTTACATCGTCGAGCCCGAGCCGCTCGAGCAGCTCCGCGATCAGGCTCGCGAGGCCGCCCGGCGAGAGATCCGCGTCCTCGTTCATCGCTGTGCTGTGTGACCCGAGGGGGAGATCCGGGACAATGCAACGAGCGCCAGTGGGCAGCTCGGCGAGCAACGGATCCCAGATGGTCGCGTTTACGAGCAACCCGTGGACGAGCACGACCACCGGGCCCGACCCGACGTCGCGATAGTGAATGGTTCCGTGCGAGAGCTCGATCTCCGGCATCGTTGCTACCACCTCAGCGCTAGGGTTACATACACCGTGCACGGATCTTCACATACAGACAGTATGGATGTCAAGTCCGCGGAGGGTCCAGCCCAGGGCGCCGATCCCGAGTCCGCCGGCCCTTCGCCGGAGCCCTCGGTCCCCCCGCGGCCCAGGACCAAATCCGCCCAGCGGGAGGCCACTACCGCCGCGCTGCTCGCCGCTGCCCGGTCGCTGTTCGCCGAGCGCGGCTATGCGGGCGTCGGCACGGAGGAGATCGTGCAGCGCGCCGGCGTCACCCGCGGCGCGCTGTATCACCACTTCCGCGGCGGTAAGGAGGACCTGTTCCGGGCCGCGCTGGTCGAGATCAGCGCCGAGACGACGCGGCGGGTGATCGGGGCTGCGAGCGCCACCGACGATCCGTGGGAGGGGCTGGTAATTGGGGCGGACGCGTTTCTCGACGCGTGCGCCACCCACGAGGTTCAGCAGATCATGTTGGTCGACGGCCCCGCGGTGCTGGGCTGGGACGTGTGGCGCGCCGCTGACAGTGACTACGCGCTTGGGCTGCTCGAGCACGCGCTGCAGCGGGCGATCGACGCCGGGCGCCTGACCGACCAGCCGGCCAGGGCGCTGGCCCATGTTCTGATCGGCGCGCTCGATGAGGCGGCGATGGTCGTGGCCCGGGCCGATGACCCGGAAGCCGCCCGCGCGGAGATGGGAAAGACGGTGCGGCGCCTGCTCGAGGGGCTGCGTCGTCCCGATACCTGATCGAGGCACACGGTGGTCCTGCGCAAAGACCAGCACGGCGTGATCGCGATCGGGCAGCCCTCGCACGCGTGGCTCTCGGGGCAGCTCGCGCGTGCCTGGGGCAACTCGCGCTTCGGAACCGTCGAACCGCTCGAGGAGGTGTGCCTGGCCGCGGAGCAGCACGACATCGGGATGGCGGCGTGGGACCTCGCGCCGGCGCTCAATCCTGACACGGGGCTGCCCCAATCGTTCATCGAGATGCCCCTGCCCACGCACATGCTGCTGTGGCGGCTCGGCCCCAGGCGGGTGCTCCCCCAGAGCCGCTATGCATCGCTGCTGGTCTCGATGCACGGTGCGCGACTCTATGGGCGGCGCGATCTACGGAAGCTGGCCAGCGAGCAGGCGGATGCCGTCCGCGCGTTCCTCGGCGAGCAGCGGGAGTTCCAGGATCGGCTGCTTTGCTCGCTGCGCGCCGATCCGGCCACCGCAGCGGCAGCGACGCCGGGCGCGGTGGCTCGCAACAGCGACCTGGTCTGGACGTGGGATGTCCTCTCGCTCGCGCTGTGCCTCGATTGGGCACCCCAGCGGGTGCCGGGTGTGCCGACCATTGATGGCGCCGCCGAGCTGCAGCTGACGGCGGCCGAGGGAGGTGCGCTGCGGCTGGACCCGTGGCCATTCGCCGCGAGCACGGTTACGGTGGGGTGCGAGGGAAAGCGTCTGACCGAGCGGGTGCAGACCGATCAGTTGCTCCAGGAGGCGCTGGCGAGCGCGCCCTGGGAGACGGTCCGGTTCGAGCTGCGCAGCGCATAGACGCCGGCGAGACCGGCCCACGGCGCGTACGGTGAGAAGAATTCGGTGACCTCCTCCTCGCTCGCCCGCGCCCTCGGGTTCCCGGTGCGGAGCCGGCCGACGAGCTTCAAGAACGCCAGGTCACCGGCCGGAAGCTGATCGAGCCGTCCCTGGCCGGTGAGCGCGAGCTTTTGCGTCGTCCAGCTGCCGATGCCGCGAATCGCGCGCAGCCGACCCCAGCCGCGCTCATGATCGGGACCGTGGAGATCGACCCGTCCCGCTGCCACCTCCCGCGACGCGCGCACCAGCGCGATCGCCCGCGTTTCCGAGATCCCGAGTGACTGCAGCCAGACGGGCGCCTGACGGGCCACCGCCGTGGCGTCGGGAGCGTCGCGTAATCCGGTCCGCTGGCAGCGCCGTCCGAGTTTCCAGGCCAAGCGCCGCTGAATCTCGGTTGCGCGGCGGGCCTCGATCAGCTGTTCGCAGATCGCCCACGTCAATGCCTCGTACGGTTCCGGGCGGCCGAGGACCCGCAGTCGCGGATCGGTCCGGACGGCCACACCGATCAGTGGATCGAATCGGAATCGCTCATGGAACTCCCGCAGGTCCTGGTCGATCCCCAACGCCAGCCGCATGCGCTCGATCCCCCACTCGGCCACCCGGCGCTCGCCGGCCTGCGCCCCGAACACGACGCGGTTCGCGGCCGGCTGGGCGATGCGGACGACGACCGGTTCGCGCTCGCAGTGCAGGAGCCGATGCAGGACCCCGCCGCGGACCCTCGCCACCCCATCGAGCCCACCGTGGCGGGGCAACCGGAACGGCGACCGCGGACGGACCTCGACGCGGACGTCGACCTCGGCGCTGTCGCTCACTCGCCCGGCTTGGCGATCAGGTGAACGTCGACCAGAAACGTGCGACTCGCGACGATCGGGAGCATGTCGACCGGGCGCCGCGGTACCCGCCGCTGTACCCGCGCGACCTTGCGGGCGCTCCGGCGGCGGACCAGCGCGATCGTGGCCGCGCCGGCGACGAACCCGGTGGCGGCCGCGGCGGCAGCTTGGACGGCGGGCAGCGCGGGGCGCCGGACCGACTCGATCGCGCGGACCTCGGCGAGCACCGGCACGCCGTCCACGATCTCCTCCGGTTCGACCGGCACAGGCTCGGGGCCCGGCGGCTGGCCGGATAGATCCGTGTCGCTCGTCACTGGTACATGGTGACAGTGGACGCGGTCGTGATCAAAGCATCTTCTCCTAGAGGAGGCACCCCGGTGGGCTGGTTACGATACAGCCGCCAGGGCAGCTTAATGAACGTGTTCAGATCGCCGTTTCCGGCGACGGGACGAACTTCGAGCGCCATCAACGGCCGGGAAGCTACATGCACACATCGATCGATGTATTTGCCAAGGCGCGCGAGCACGAACGGCTCGAGCAGCTGAAAGCGGCGCGCGAGCTGGACGCGCTGCCCTATTTCCGGATCCTGGAGGGACCGACCCTCCCGGTGGTCGAGATGGAGGGGCGGCCCCGGATCATGCTGGGCTCCAACAACTACCTCGGGCTGACGGGCGACGAGCGGGTCAAGCAAGGCGCACTCGACGCGCTGCACCGCTACGGCACCGGCATCACCGGGTCCCGGTTCCTGAACGGGACGCTGGACCTGCACCTCGAGCTCGAGCGCGAGCTCGCCGACTGGTTCGGCACCGATGCCGCGCTCGTGTTCACCACCGGCCACCAGGCGAACGTGGGCGCGCTTGGGACGATCCTGGGACCGAGCGACACCGTGATCGCGGACTCCGGCGACCATGCGTCGATCCTCGACGGGGTGATCCTGTCTCGCGCCAAGCTGCGCGCCTTCCGGCACAACCGGATCGACCGCCTCGAGCGCACGCTCGAGAAGGCTGCCGAGGACGGTGGCGGGATCCTGGTCGTCGTCGACGGGGTCTTCTCGACTGAGGGCGACGTGGCGCCCCTGCCCGAGATCTGCGACCTATGTGCCCGGTACGGTGCGCGGCTGATGGTCGACGAGGCGCACGCGCTCGGCGTCCTCGGCGTGCGTGGCGCCGGCACCTGCGAGCTGTTGGGAGTCGAGAACCGAGTCGACTTGCGGATGGCGACTTTCTCGAAGTCGCTGGCCTCGTGCGGCGGGGTGATCGCCGGCCCGGCGGACGTAATCGAGTTCCTGCGGATCCAGTCGCGGCCATTCATCTTCACCGCCTCGGGCGTGCCGGCGGCGGTCGGGGCGGCGCTGGCGGCGGTCCGGATCTGCCGCTCAGATGAAGGGCCCGCGCTGTTTGCCAACGTCTTGGACAACGCGCGCTATATGCACGAGGGCCTCAGCGAGCTCGGGTTTCACGTGGTGCCGCCGTCGAGGCTCGCGGACGGGACCGATGTGGTGACCCCGGTCGTCCCCGTGCTGGTGGGCGACGACTGGAAGGCCGTCTTCCTGTGGAAGCTGCTGTATGAGGCCGGGTTGTACGTGAACGTGATGATCCATCCGGCCGTACCGCCGTCGGGCGCGCTGCTGCGCTCCAGCGTGATGGCGACGCACGACAAAGCGACGCTCGATCGGGCGCTGGAGACGTTCGCCGCGTGCAAGCAGGCGTTCGAAGCCGAACACGGACCGCTGCCGAGCTCGGCGTAGCTCGCGACCGGAAGACCAGACCTACCCGTCTCCCTTGTCCGGTCCTGCACAAGCGCTCGCCGCGAGAAAAAACACGCTATAAGCACATCCTCGGCGGGATGTGACCTTGCTGTTACCGGCGCGATGACGATACGTTTCTATCGACAGCGGCGCCGAGGAAACAGGGTAAGTAGGTAGGGGTCGAGGCGCGCGGGGCAGCTTTCGAAGCGGTACTGAGAAGGGCCACAACAGATGAGTCGGGGTGCGGCGCGGGGACCCGTCGCCACTGGCGCAATTGTCAACGCGTCCGCCGGGAGCGGGCATGACGCAGGGAGAGGGAAAGTAGATGACCCAGACGATCAGGATGACGGCGGAGCCGCAGCGACTGCGCGCTCTGGAGCGAGCCAACGAGGTCAGGCTCGCTCGCGCGGAATTGAAGCGACGGATCGCGGAAGGCGACATCTCCGCGGCCGCAGTCATCCTTGCCTGCCCCTGGGAGGCGAGTAGCTGGTCGGTTGCCGAGCTGCTCATGAGTCAGCGGCGCTGGGGGATCACGAGATGCCGGAAGTTCCTTGGGCGCAACCAGATCAGCGAGATCAAGCCGATAGGGACGCTCACCGAGCGCCAACGGCATCTGCTCGCTGCTCAATTGCAGTCGTGCGAGTCTGTCGCCGAACGGTTCGCGGCGGTTTCGCCGCGCGAACTCGAACTCGTCGGAGCCGCCTGACTGCGTCGCTCGTCGGCCCCGCAGCGACCGGTTGCGGGGCTGGCGAGAACCCTCAGCGCTACAGCTGGATCCCGATCGGCGCCGGGGCGGCGCCGGCGAAGAAGAAGAACCAGATCACGAACGCAACCAGGGTCAGCGCGGCACTGACGACGAGCACGCTCTCGAGCACCACGTGCCCCGGATCGGCCAACCCCCGGGCGCGGCAGTTGGCGCGGTAGATGTCGCTCAACTTCCCCAGCAGCGATGCGACGAGGCCGATCGTGAGCACCACACCGACGAAGCTTGATCCGAGCGCTGCGCCGAGCGACGAGGTCGCCCCCTGGATCTGCGAGCCGATCCACAACCACAGCAGCGGCGTGCCGACCCACAGCACCAGGCTGCCGATGAACATGATCAGCACAACCAAGACGGCGCCCGCGCCCGTCCTGAGCAGCCCTCGCAGCTCGCTCACGATTTCAGGGTAGCCGTCAGTCCCTGCTCAGGGCCGCAGCGCCAGAGCGCCACGGCCCCCGGCTAACGGACAGCCGGAGGAGAGCTTGATCTCCCACCATCCCATCAACATTCCGACCAGGCCGAGCCGCGGCCTGACCTGCCACACGCCGCATCCGGGCTCGCCGAGATCGTGGCGGGAGATGCGGACGAAGCGGTAGCTGGAAGGATCGAGCAACATCCGCTCGAGGAGGAGGCGATTGGCGGCCTGCTGCTCGGCGAGCTCGCTGATCGAGAGCCGCGCCGTCCGCAACCGCTCGGCGAGCTCGTCGCGCACTCGCTCGAGCTCACCGAGGTCGAGCAGTCGTGGCTCACCGCCCCCGCCGCACGTCGGCGCCGCACCGCGCATCTCGTACGTGGTCACGAAGGCATCGGCGAGTTCGCGCTCGAGCCGGGCGATTTGCGCGCGCAGGGAGCGCCGCGCCGCCCGCAGTCCATCCTCGGTGACGGTCTCTCGCGCCGAAAAGGGCACCTCTGGAGTGCTGGTGATCTGCTCGATGGGCTCGATGACCTCCTCCCTCCTGTCGGTGGGCAGCTGAGCTTACCACCGTGTTACCCGCCGCAGACGCGTTCCTGACGCACGCTCTAACGTGCTCCCAGCGTCTCGCTGCACACCCACAGGGCCTCTTCCAGGTGGATCGCCGGCACTCCTTCGACGCCCACCGCAAACAGCCCGATCCGCGACGTCCGCCGGGTCACTTGGTGTCCCGGCGCGAGCGCACCGAACAGAACCGCGTGCACGTAACGGCTGTCGGCGACCACCAGCCGGCCGGGAGGGAGATGATCGGCGTGCTCGCTGGTCCCGAGCCGATCGCCGGCGGTGGTGGTGCGGATCCCCAGGCCGCCGGGGGCGATCAGGTCTGCGTCGAGCGCCCAGACCGGCACTCCGGTCTCCACGACTGCGATCAGGAGCGCGTCCTCGAGCAGGTTCTGAGAGCGAAATTGACCCTGCAGCAGTCGGGCCACGGCGGCCCGTTCGCTCGGGATGCGACTGGCATCAGGGTCCATCCCAACCTGGTGAAAGAACGCCCGGTAGGAGTGGGGGATCGGCTGCGTCCGCATCGCGACCACGCTGGCCCCGCGGTAGCGATTGGAGAGTTGTTGCAGACGTCGGCGCACCTCCGGAGGGCTGCGAGCAATCCCCCCTTGCACCGTCACCCAGTCGAGCCGCAGCCCCGGGAATTCGGCCCGCAGGGCGGGCTCGACGAAGCCGGCGGCAGCGACGAGCTCGAGGTGCTCGCTCACGGCCGGCTCCCGAGCATCGCCCGGACCCGGACCGCGAGCGCGCTGTCCGCCAGCCAGTGGTCACCGATCAGCCGGTTCGCCACGATCCCGCCTCGATACGCCAGCTCCACCATCGGGCAGATCGACACGCCGTACAGCGCACCGACCGCCCCGTCCGCGTCGTAGGCGACCGGAATCGTCCAGTGATGGCTGCGGACGAGCCTGGCGGTGGTGGCGTGGGACGCCTGCACGGCGACGGCGGCGAATTGGACCTCGCCGGCCGGGAACTGTCTCGAGACCATCTGGAGCGTGTCGATCTGGCGCTTGCAGTCCGAGGAGCCGGTGACGAACAGGCCGAGCACGAGCGGCTTGCGACCGCACACGTTGAGCGCCTGCAGATTGGGATGGGCCGGCTCGCACTTTGGCGCAACGTTCGCGTCACCGTTGAGATTGGAGCTCGCGAGCGGCGCCACGAAGTAGGCCAACCGCTTGCCCGGGGAGACGCCGGTGCTCTGGATTCCTCGGGTCGTGAACATGTAGACCGAGAACGCGACGACGAGCGCGAGTCCGAAGATGCCGATCGCCCAGCGATACGGCCGGGTGTCGATCACCGGCTTTGGCCGCGCGGGATCCTCCCGGCCCGCCGCGGCCCGGTCGGGGTCAAGCCGGTAGGGCTGCGGCTCTTCGCGAGGGGCTGACGGGCGCTCGCTCACGCGACCCGTGCGCGGCGGCGAAGCCGCGGCAGCGACATCGCCCCGCGGCGTGCGAGCCCGCCGACGCTTGCCACCCGGCCCTCGCGCTCCGCCAGCGCGAGCACGGCCGGCAGCACCAGCAGAACCCCACCGAGCGACACCGACAGATCGACGAGCGTGACGAACCCGAAATCGCGGAGCATCGTGATGTTCGAAAGGATCAGGACCCCGAAGCCCGCGATCGCCGTGATCCCCGACGCGAGCACCGCGCGTCCGGTCGAGCGGTACGTTCGCGCGAGCGCGGCGTTCAGGTTGTGGCCCGCCAGCCGCTCCTGGCGGAACCGCTCCGAGAGCAGCACGCTGAATTCGGTCGAGATCGCGATCACGAGCGCTCCCAGGGTCGCCGACATCGGGTTGAGCGGGATCCGAAGCGCGAACACGATCAGCGCCGACCAGCCGGTCGCCAGCGCGATCGGGATCAGCGGAACCAGTGCCCGGCCCGGGCGGCGGAAGACCACGAGCAGCACCAGCCCGACCGCGATCAGGCCGGCCAGCAGCGTCAGCAGCCGGCGGCTCGAGGAGGAGAGCGCGGCGTTGGCCTGCGCCGCCAGGACCGGCAGCCCGGCAAGCTGTGCGGTCACGCCGGGAGGCGGATGCAGCTGCGAGCGCATGTAGTCGATCACCCCCTGCTGGCGCGAGAGCGGCATCAGTCGGATACCGAATGCGAGCGCGGCAGCGCGCCGGTCCGGCGTGATCACCGCTTGCGAGAAATAGCTCGGAACGGCGTTGAGCAAGCCCGTGATCTGCGAGGCCGGCAAGGACCCACCCGAGCCCGCCGTGCCACCCGAGAACAAATCCGGCAGCGAGAGGGCGGGGCACAGCGTCGCGTGCGCACAGCCCTTGGTCTCGAGATAGCCGTAGTGCGCCAGCAGTCTCTGCTCGTAGTTGATCATCCAGCCGACGGTCTTGGGGGTCGCGACGTTACGCGCGTGCACGATCACATCGATCTCGCCCGATACACCGGTCACCCGCTCGAGCGTGCGCAGGTCACGCAGCGCCGGCATGCTCGACGGCACCAGCTTGGTGACGTCGGATTGGACGGTGGTCTGCGTATCGGCGACCCAACCGAGCACCGCCAGGGCCGCGCCGATCACGACGACGCGTCCGGGCCGCGCCACGACGCGCCCGAGCAAGCCGAGCGCCGACGGCCAGACCGGCGGCACGCGCCTCGCCAGGGGCCTGACCGAGGGCACGCGCCTCGCCAGGGTCCTAGCCGACGGCACGCGGGTCGCCAGGCGCCTCCCCGGCGCCACCCGAGCGATTTGCCGCCGGACCACAGCCAGGCGCGCCCGGATCGGTGCACCGGCGTCGCGGAGGATCTCCCCGGCCCCGCGCAGCGAGGCCCCGAGCGCGCCTCCGGTGCGAGCGGAGAGGACGATCGCGGCGGAGCCGGCACTAAGCGCGCAAACCAGCGCGATCGCGATCCCCACCACCAGCAGGAGGCCGAAGCCTTGAACCATCGGCACCGGCGAGAGCAGCAGCACGAGGAAGCCGGTGGCCGTGGCCATCGCCGCGATCGCGATCGTGGGCGCACCGGTCGCCGCCGCCCGCAGCACGGCATGCTCGGCACCGCTCTGCGGCGGTGCCTCGGCGACCCGCGACTGGAACTGGATCGCGTAATCGACCGCGAGCCCGATGAGGATCGGGAGCACCGCGATCGAGGCCATCGTCAACGTTCCGCCGACCAGCGACAGTACCCCGAAGGTGATTCCCGTCGCCGCGAGAGCGATCGCCAGCGGCAACAGCCGTAGCCAGCTGGATGACTCGGCGCCGGCTGGCTCGAGCGAGGCCGGATGCCGAGCGGGCCGCATCGGCGAGCGGAACACGATCAGCAGGGTGGCCGCCATCACCAGCAGCGCTCCGATCAGCAGGCCCAGGATCGAACCCGTGATCTGCGAGGCCAGATCGTTGACGACGACCGGCTCGCCGGTGACGGTGTAGGAGGCCCCGTAGGCCGAGCGGAACATCGGCATGTTCACCGCTTGCCGGATCCACGAGATCGCCTGCGCCTGCTGGGCGTCGCTGAGGCTGGCCTTCAACCGCACCTGGATCAGGGCCGAATCGGCGGTCGGGAACAGGTACGCGAACCGGGCCTTCGGCTGGTTGACCCCACGGATCGGGTCGAACACGATCTGCGGGATGAACCGCGGGTCGTCGATGCGGGGCGTGCCCGAGATGCCCGAGTTCAGGTAGAACTGCTCCAGCTGCTGCAGCGACTGCTGCTGTTGCAGCTGACCGGCCGCCTTCGCCGCTGTCAGCGCCTGCGAGCGGGTCAGGTGCCGGCCGAGGGCGAGCTCGTAGGCGGCCTGCTCGGCCTGGCGGATGCTCTGCTGGACGTTTGCGAGCAGCGCCTGGACGCGCGTGTTGACCGCGGCGACCGCCTGGTTCAGGAACGTGCCTGGCCCGTAGACCACCTGCACCGGCCGGGTCCGCATCAGCTTTCCGCACGGGCTGCCGTAGCCACCGTAGGGCCGCTGTGTACCGGGCTTGGCCGGGACGAACGACTGGAGGTGGGAGCTGGCGAGCACGACCTTGCCGGCGAGACACGCCTCGAGCTCGGTCACGGTCGCCAGGTCCTTGGTCTCAACGAGATCCGGCAACGGCTCCTTGATCAAGATCACCACGGCATCGCCGCCGAAGTGGTCGTGGTCGTCCTGGGTCGCCCGGTAGCTCGAGGAAGAGCGACCGACGAACGTGTCGCTGCCGGCCGAGGGCTTCAGGCCCAGCGCGAGGATACCGCCCCCGAGTGCCGCCACCAGCACGATCGCGACAGTCAACCCAGGCCGTCGGACCGCGAGGCGCGCCAGCCCCTCAAGCCTCTCCTTCATGGCTGTGAGGCTATCGGGGGGTGACGGCGTTTGCGAAGGCTCGAAGCGCAGGCGTGCCCCGAGGGGCAGGCGCGGACGCTAATCCATTGTCAACGGTCCCTGCGACTCCCCAGCCAGGAACTGGCGGATGAACGGGTTGTCTGAGTTGAGCATGTCCTCCGCCGGCCCGGCCTCGACGATCCGCCCGAGCCACAGCACGTTGATGTAGTCCGCCACGCGCCGCGCGCTCATGATGTCGTGGGTGATCACCGCGAAGGTCGGCAGGTGCGGCTTCTGGGCCTTCTTGGCGTCCTCCATCATGTCCCGATGGATCTCCAGGATCAGCTCGCCGAGCAGGGCGGTCCGGACCGGGTCGAGACCCGAGTCGGGCTCGTCGAACAGGACGATGTCCGGCTCCAGCACGAGCGCACGGGCAAACCCGGCGCGCTTGCGCATCCCGCCAGAGAGCTCGTTGGGCATCTTCTCGCGCGCATCTCCAAGTCCCACTTCGCTGAGCCGGCGCATGACGATGTCCTCGACCTCGTCCTCGCTCTTCTCAGTGTGCTGGCGCAGCGGAAAGGCGACGTTGTCGTACAGGTTCATCGAGCCGAACAGCGCGCCGTCCTGGAACAGCAGCCCGAACTTCTTGCGCATCTCGAACAGGTCGTCGTCGGGCATGTTCGGGACCGACTCACCGTGCACGAGCACGTCGCCCTCGTCCGGGTAGAGCAGCCCGACCATGTGCTTGATGCACACCGACTTGCCCGTACCCGAGGGTCCGATGATCATCGACACCATCCCCTCGGGCAATCCCATGTTGAGGCCGCGCAGGATCCGGTTGCGACCGAACGCCTTGTAGGTGTCGATGAACTCGACCGCGTCGGGACGGCCCGAGGGATACACCTTGTAGGAGTGCCACTGGTACTCGTCCTCCGACGCCCCCGCGGGCGCCGACGGCCTGGGGGGCTGCTCATCCACCACCGAGACGCGTGATTCGCTGCGCCGCTCGGTCTCGGACTGAGCGTCCATGGCCTCGGTCGGTCGCTCCGCGGCGTCGCCGTTGTCCGTCATGTCAGCCTCCTATTGGTGCCCTCGGATTGGCGCCCCAGAAGAGCTGCGTACCGAGCATTCCGATGAGATGTACGGCGACTATGTTGACAACCATCGATTTCGCCGTTGCCGTGCCAACGCCCACGGGTCCGCCGCTCGCGTTGTAGCCGTAGTAGCACCCCACGAGCACGATCACGGTGGCCATGGACATGGCTTTGATCAAGCTAAATAAGAGATCGGGTGGGTTCTGGAACTGCCAGAAGATCAAGAAGAACCCGCCTGAGGATACGTCGCCGATCTGCTGGACGACAACGAGGTAGCTCGCCAGGAAGCCCGCTCCGATCGAGCACAGATACACGAACGGCAGTACCAGCCACGCCGCGAGCAGCCGGGTGGCGCACAGGAACGTCATCCCGCTGATGCCCATCACCTCGAGCGCGTCGATCTCGTCCGAGATCCGCATCGACCCCAGCTCGGCGACGATTCCGGTGCCGATCTTGGCCGACATCATGTAGCCGAAGGCGTACGGGACGAGCTCGCGCAGGTCGCACCAGGCGGAGAACACGCCGGCGTACGCGGGCACGCCGTTGGCGCGATCGAAGTACGCGCCCTCGACGCCGCACTCCAGACCGGTGATGAACACCAGCCCCCAGATCACGAGCGTCGAGGAGACGATCAGGATCCCCGACTGGCGCAGCGCCTCGCCGAAGAACCTGAACACCCGGAGCCGGAAGACCTCGCCGACGATCCTCGAAGCAAACTTGACGAGCTCGCCGAACGACTCGATCCAGCCACGGGGTGTCGCGAGTAGTCCCTCCATCGCCCTACGCGTCGAGCGTCATTTCGCGATCGAGGTGATCTCGGGATGGGTCGCCAGCAGCGTCTGGGTGAACGCGTAGTTGAACGCGAACACGCCCAGAAACGCGATCACGACGGCTTGGTTGACGGCGCGGCCAACCCCCTCGGCCCCGCCCGACGCGGTCATCCCCTTGTAGCAGCAGACGATCGCGATAATCGCCCCGAAGATCGTCGTCTTGACCACCGAACCCCACAGATCGGTGGTCGAGGCGTTGTTGAAGAACGTGGCCCAGAACGGACCGAGCGGCGCGTTGTTGACGAGCGTGGCGACGATCCCGCCGAAGACCCCGAACAGCAGCGCGTAGATGTCGAACAGCCCGGTGACCAGCATCAGCGCCAGGAACCGGGGGACGACCAGGTTCTTGACCGGGTCGACGCCCAGCACCTGCAGCGCGTCGAGCTCCTCACGGATCTTGCGCGCACCGAGGTCCGCGGTGATCGCGGTGCCGGCGACCCCGGCGAGCACGATCGCATCCACGAACGGCGCGAACTCCCTGATCGAGGCGAGAACGAAGAAGCCTCCCAGCCGATCGAGCGCGCCGAACAGAACCAGGAAGTTCGCCGCCTGTAGCCCCGGCGCTCCGTAGCCGAAGGCGACGGTCGAGACGAGCAGCGGGAACCAGCACAGCTTCACCGCAAACAGGAACTGCCCCGCGAATTCCGGACCGTAGGGATACGGTGGCCGAACCGCGGCCACGAGCGTCTTGCCGGTCAGGATCATCATGTTCCCGACCTCCTCCAAGATGCTCTTGGTTGGCAGGAACGTTCGCTCGGCGACTGCTCGAATCACGCTCGGTCTGTCCTCCCGAATATGCCCCGCCGCAAACGCGGCGCTGGACAGCGAAGCCTACGGTACTGAGATCGCAAAAACCAACTGAGAACCGTCGCCTGAGCGGGCCACCGCTGCCGCTGGCGTAACGTCGCTCGGCGTCGATCCCCGTGGTATGTTCAGCCCGCAGTGAGCGGGTGGAGATCGAGGAGCTGCAGCATCCTGGCCGCGATCGCAGTCACATCGTTGGTCGTAGCGTGCGGCGGGCAGACGGAGCAGAACGCGGCGGAGCCGTCCGGGATCTTCCCGGTCCAGGTCACGACTGCCAGCTTCCCCGTCTCGCAGCGACTCGCCGAGCGCACACGCATGGTAATCGCCGTGCGCAACGCCGGGAACAAGGCAATCCCGAACATTGCGGTGACGATCACCGATCCGAGGTGGGGCACCTCGATCCAGGCGTTCGGCCAGCACATCAGCATGCCCGGCCTCGCGAGCCACTCTCGCCCGGTGTGGATCGTCGAACGACCCCCCGGGCCGTGCACCGGAGCATCTGCCTACAGCTGCCAGCAGGGCGGACCGGGTGGCGCCGTGACCGCCTACGCCAACACCTGGGCGCTCGGACCGCTCCAGCCTGGGCAGAGCGCAAGGTTTGTCTGGAGAGTCACCGCCGTCGTCCCGGGGACGCACGTGATTCATTACGTGGTCGCCGCGGGTCTGAACGGCAAAGCCAAGGCCCGACTGAGCGGTGGCGCGATCCCCCAAGGGACGTTCGCGGTCAGGATTTCCAGCCAGCCGGCTCAGTCCTACGTGAACAGTTCCGGGCAGGTCATCACCACGAGCAAGTAGCGAACCTCCCACGAATCTACGCGCTGCTCGAGGCCTCCCACAGGTTGACCCCGCCCTCGACCGCATAGCGATCGATCTCCTCCAGCTCGCCCGGATCGAACTCGAGCCGCTGCAGGGCGGCGACGTTCTGCTCGAGCTGCTCGACGCTGCTGGCTCCGAGCAGCGCCGAGGTCACGCGCTCGTCCCGCAGCACCCAGGCAATCGCCGTCTGCGCCAGCGACTGGCCGCGCCGGGCCGCGATCTCGCCCAGCGCCCTGACCCGCTCCAGGTTCTCCTGACTGATCATCTCCGAGGAGAAATAGTTGCCGCGCTTGACGCGCGAGTCCTCCGGCACTCCGTGCAGGTACTTATCCGTCAGCAGGCCCTGTGCCAGCGGCGAGAAGACGATCGTCCCGACCCCCTCCCGGGCGAGCACCTCGAGCAGCTCGTCCTCGATCCAGCGGTTGAGCATCGAGTAGGACGGTTGGTGGATCAACAGCGGCGTGCCGAGCTCACGGAGGATCTGGATCGCCTCCTCGGTGCGGCGCGGACCGTAGGAGGAGATGCCCACGTACCGCGCCTTGCCTTGGCGCACAGCAGTGTCGAGCGCGCCCATCGTCTCCTCCAGCGGCGTCTTGTCATCGAACCGGTGGGAGTAGAAGATGTCGACGTGGTCCAGCCGCGTGCGGCTCAGGCTCTGCTCGAGGCTTGCCAGCAGGTACTTGCGCGACCCCCACTCACCGTACGGGCCTGCCCACATGTCGTACCCGGCCTTGGTGGAAATCACCAGCTCGTCGCGATAAGGCGTGAAGTCCTCGGTGTAGATCCGCCCGAAGTTGATCTCGGCGCTTCCGTAGGGCGGCCCGTAATTGTTCGCGAGGTCGAAGTGGGTGATCCCCAGATCGAAGGCGCGGCGCAGCATCGCGCGGCTGTCCATCAGCGGCCGGTCATCGCCGAAGTTCTGCCACAGCCCGAGCGAGATCGCGGGCAGCTGGATCCCGCTGCGCCCACATCGACGGTAGGGCAGCTGCTGGTAGCGATCGGCCGCCGGGACGTAGAGCGTCGGTCCGAGCTCCGGGTTATAGGGCACGGCGCGAGTATCGCAGCGGCGCCCGTTCGACCTCGGGCGAAGCGCACAGGCCGCTCTTTGGCCATTCGGATAGTGACCCCCGCCGCAGTGATCGCCTACGCTTGGTCACTCATGCCTCGGAGACTCCGGGGCCGGGTCCCTAGCACGCCTCCGCCGCCGAGGCGCTCAGAGGAAGGAACTACACGATCGCATGCCTCGCATCCGTCAGCACAATGCCCTTGCAGCCCAGTGGACGCCCAACGGGAGCGCTCTCGGCGCCCCCGACCTGACCGTCGCTGACAACCAGACCTTCGGGTCGAACGTGTTCAGCTCGGCAGTGCAACGGCAACGGCTGCCGAGGGACGTATTCCAGCGGCTGCAGCAGACGCTGGCCCGCGGCGAGGCACTCGACACCTCGACCGCGGACGCGGTCGCGCTGGCGATGAAGGAGTGGGCGCTGGAGCGCGGGGCAACCCATTACACACATTGGTTTCAGCCGCTCACCGGCTCGACTGCGGAGAAGCACGACAGCTTCTACGGTCCGACCGGCGAGGGCACAGCGCTGGCGGAGTTCTCCGGCAAGGAGCTGATCCAGGGCGAGCCGGACGCCTCGAGCTTCCCCACCGGCGGCATCCGGGCGACGTTCGAGGCGCGTGGCTACACCGCTTGGGACCCGACCAGCCCGGCCTTCATGCTCGAGAACCCGAACGGGGCGCTGCTCTGCATCCCGACCGCATTCGCGTCGTGGACCGGCGAGGCGCTGGACCACAAGATCCCGCTGCTGCGCTCGATGGACGCGCTCTCGAAGTCCGCGATCCACGCCCTGAGGCTGTTCGGCAACACCAGCGCGCAGCGCGTCTTCACGACCGTCGGCCCCGAGCAGGAGTACTTCCTGATCGACGACCAGTACTACTTCGAGCGCCCCGACCTGATCACCACTGGACGCACCCTGTTCGGCGCCAAGCCGCCCAAGGGCCACGAGCTCGACGACCACTACTTCGGCTCGATCCCCGAGCGGATCCTCGCCTGCATGCTCGAGACCGAGCGCGAGCTCGGCAAGCTCGGCGTGCCGGTCAAGACCCGGCACAACGAGGTCGCGCCGAACCAATACGAGATCGCGCCGGTGTTCGAGAACTCGAATGTCGGCTCGGACCACCAGCAGCTGACGATGCAGATCATGCAGAACGTGGCACGCCGCTACGGATTGGTGTGCCTTCTGCACGAGAAGCCGTTCGCCGGCGTCAACGGCTCGGGCAAGCACAACAACTGGTCGATGAGCACCGATACGGGCGAGAACCTGCTCGAGCCAGGCGACACCCCGCACGACAACCTGCAGTTTCTGTTCTTCTGCGCCGCGGTGATCCAGGCGGTGAACGCGCGCCAGGGATTGCTGCGCGCGTCGATCGCGTCTCCGGGGCAAGACCATCGCCTCGGCGCCAACGAGGCTCCGCCCGCGATCATGTCGATCTTCCTCGGGGCTGAGCTCGAGAAGGTGTTCGGCGCGATCGAGCGGGGCGAGGCCGGCGAGTCGACGCCCGGCTCGTTCCTCGGCCTCGGCACCCAGGTGCTGCCGCCGCTACCGATGCACGGCGGCGATCGCAACCGGACCAGCCCGTTCGCGTTCACCGGCAACAAGTTTGAGTTCCGGGCCCTCGGCTCGAGCCAGTCGCTGTCGCTCCCGAACACGGTCCTGAACACGATCGTCGCCGAGGCGATCGACAGCCTCGCCGAGGAGCTCGAGGACGAGCTCGAGGCCGGCAAGGACATCGTCGCCGCGCTGCGCCCGATCCTCCAGCGCAGCTACGCGGCCAACAAGCGGATCATCTTCGGCGGCGACAACTATGCCGACGAGTGGCACGCCGAGGCCGAGCAGCGCGGCCTGCTCAACCTGCGTGCAACTCCGGACGCGCTGCCGTACCTCATCGCCGATGACACCACGACGCTGTTCTCCAACTACGGCGTGCTCTCGCAGCGCGAGCTCGAGTCGCGCTACGAGGTGTTTGCCGAGCAGTACGTGACGAAGCTCAACATCGAGGCCGAGACCGCCGCGTCGCTGGCGCGCACGATGCTGCTTCCGGCGGCGGCCCGGCACCTCGCGCTGCTGCGCGGGGCGTCACTCGGCGAACTCGTGTCGGAGACCGAGGGCCTCGTCGACGAGTTCATCACGGCGATCAAGGCGCTCGAGTCCGCCAACCTCGAGCAGAACCAGCCGCACGCCGACGTACTCGAGCACGCGAGATACATGCGCGAGGAGGTCGTCCCGGCGATGGAATCCGTCCGTGGCGTCGCCGACCAGCTCGAGAAGATCGTTGCCGACGACCTCTGGCCGCTGCCGAAGTACTCGGAGATCCTCTTCATCAAGTAGACCCGGGGGCAGCCTAGGGAGCCGTCTGGCTGGGGGCCTCGCCGAGGGTGACCGAGTTGCCTTCGGGGTCGTTGATCAGCGCCTTGCGGTAGAGACCCGGCACCGTCTCGATCGCGCCCGTGACGATCCCTCGGCCCGCGAGCTGCGCGACGTGGTCTTCCAGGTTGTCGACGAGCAGCGTGAGCAGGGTCTGGCCGGCGCGGTCTGGGTCAGCGACCACGTACACCCAGCCGGTGTCGGTGACTCGCCACATCGCCTCGTCGCCTCTGACGATGACATCCGGGTGTCGTCCGAACAGACGCTCATACCAGGCAAGCGCCGAGTCGTAGTCGGCCACCGCGACGCCGGCAAAAACATGCTGGAAGGGCAGTAAGGGGTCCTTGGCGATCGGCGTATCGCATCACATTCCGGGCGCGCGATCCAAACGGTTCCCTCCGAAGTAGACCTCCGCCTTGCAAAGCTGCACGCCAGCGAAGGTGAGGACCTCGGTGTTGCGAAATCGCTGCCCGCCGTACTTGTGGACGGAGCAGGCAAGTTCAAAGGGTCATCTGCAGGCATCCCGCCTCCTTTCTAAGCGGTGCCCGTCCGAGAGCCTGCTATCGGGGCTTGACGACCTCGAGCCAGCGACTGAGGGCGTGGCGACCTACCAGCGTGATCTCGCCGTCGGCGGTGATCCAATCTCGCACGCGCAACTCGCGGACGATCCCGAGCGCGTCGGTCGGCGCCGGACCATCTCCGCTCGCTGCCAGCGCGCCGGTGCCGGGCTCGACGGTCCATCGGCCGGAATCGAGCGCGGCCAGCGCCAGGCCCTGCTCGTCGCTCGGCAGGTCCAGGGGATGAGGCCCGGCGCGCAGCAGCGGCTCTTCGCCTGCGGGCGTGCGTGCCGAGCCGGCGAGTCGCGTCGCCATGTCGTCGCCGAGACTCTCTGCGTGGGAACGCAGCCAGGTTCCGGCACTGTCCACCCACTGCCTCGCCGCCAGAGGGTCCACCCCGATTGTGTCGGCGACCTCATCGAGGTCGACGTTGTCGATCGCGCGTTCGATTGACCGCCCTGCCTCGCGCGCGATCGAGCGCAGGGTCTCCTCGAAGCTCTCCTCGTTTTCATCGTCTTCGAACATGCACCAATGATGGCACGACTGGGCACTCGGCCGCCGCGCCACCGAGGCGCAGCGCGGCGAGTTCCCGCACGCGCTAGCCGACGGGTCAGGAGGTGATCGTGATGCTCTCGCTGTTCGAGGTCTGACCCGCCACGGTGACCGTGACCGTTGCCGTCCCAGGGCTGAGCGGGAACGGGCCGGTGGAGGCCGGCAGCTGGAACACGATCGAGGTGTCGCTCCAGCTGGTGATCGTGAGCTTCGCACCGTCGTACGGCGCTCCCCAGCTGGTCGGACCTTGCGCCAGCGTCAGGTAGCTGGCGCCCTGCGTCGAGCCGAAGTTCTGGCCCGTGAGCGTGACCGTGCTCCCGGCGGTCGTGCTCGACGGCGACACCGATGAGAGCGACGGCGAGGGCGCCACCGTCCCGGTGATGGTCAGCGTCTGGGGAGCCGAGGTCTGCCCGGCCACCGTCACGGTGATCGTCGCGCTTCCCGGCACGAGCGGGTACGGGCCGCTGTCTGGCGGCAGCTCGAACGTGATCGAGGTGTTTCCCCAGCTGGTGATCGTGAGCTTCGCGCCGTCGTAGGGCGCTCCCCAGCTGGTCCCCCCTTGGGCCAGCGTCAGGTAGCTGGATCCCTGGGAGGAGCCGAAGTTCTGCCCCGTCAGCGTCACCGAGCTCCCCGGCGCGGTGCTCGACGGCGTCGCCGCCGTGATCACGGGCGGCGGGAGCGGGGCGGGGGCAGGGGGTCCCTGCTGACTGGTGGTGACCTGCTCGGGCCGCCCGGCGCTGACATAGGTGGCCGTGGCCTGCAGGGCTGCGGTCACCGGGGAGCTCGATCCCGGGGGGGCGGTGAGCGTCCAGGACTGGGTCGCCGAAGCGCCGGAGTTCAGCCGACCGGCCGCTACCGGCGAGGCCGGCTTCACCGTCCACCCCGAGGGCGCGCGCAGGCTGACCGACACGCCGCTGGCGCCACCGGGACCGTTGTCGTGCTCGGTGGTGGTGACGGTGGTGGATGCCCCCGCGGGGAGGCTGAGCGGAGCCGATGGCGAGATGCTCAGATCGAGCGCGGCGGGCTCTGGCGAGCTGATCGCCATGCCGCCGATCTCGGTGACGATCGCGCTGGCCGACAGCGCCAGGTGGTCGACCGGCACGGTGAGGGTGTGGCTGGCCGGATCGTAGCTCCAACCGGTTGGGTTCCCCGCAGCGGCCCGAGGCAGCCGGCGGCCGTCGAGGAGCACCACCCGGGGCGGGCTCACGCGCTCGAGCTGGATCGAGAACCTCCGGGGATTCGGCTGGCCGGGATAGCGGCCGGAGCTGGGGCCGATCTCCACGTTGGTGATCCGGGTGGTCCCGCTGTAGGACCGGCCGGCGGGCCAGGTGGCGATCGCTGTACGGCTGGACTGGCCGTGCTCGTAGCCGGTGCCGGTCCCGGCGTCCTGATAGAGCGAGAATCGTCCTGCGGCTCCGGGGTAGACCCGCAGGATTGTCGGAGCGCTCGGGTCGGCGCCGACGTGACTCATGGGAGCCTGCTCGGGGACGATCGCGCCGGCCTTGACGAACACCGGCATCCGGTCGAGGGGCACCGTCAGCGTCTGCTTGGACGGGCCCGTGAACGTGGCTCCGGTGAACCAGTCGGTCCATCGGCCGGGTGGGAACCACACCGACTCGCTGCTCACCGTGCCCGGCGTGGTCACCGGCGCCACCAGCACGTCGGGGCCGTACAGGTATTCGGTCGGGTTGCTGTACGCCGCCGGCCGGCCCGGATAGTCGAGGTACAGCGGACGCGTGATCGGCAAGCCGGTGTTGACGGCGTCGTCGGCAAGGGTGTAGGTGTAGGGCACGAGCGCCTCGCGCAGGCGCAGGAAGCTGGCGGCGATCGAGTCCGCGGGCTGCGGGTAATCCCACGGCAGCCGGTTGCCGTGGGAGGAGTGCAGCCGGAGGATCGGCTGGAAGGCTCCCAGCTGCACCCAGCGCGCGTAGACGTCGGGATCGTCGGACGGCGCGCCGGGCGGCGGGCCGAGGAAGCTGCCGATGTCGTCGCTGACATACGGCTCGTCGATGCTGGCCTCGGCGGCGGACAGTTGCGCCTGGAAGGCCAGGGTGTTCCACGTGCCCCAGGTGTCCCCGGTGAAGGCGAGCGTCGAGGTGTGCCCGGCCCAGGGTCCGGCCGGATACACCTCGTCCGGGTTCTGGTAGGAGCTCCCGATCCGGGACAGCACGAACCCGCGCTCGTCCTTGTTGGCCAGCTCCTGGGCGTAGAGGTGGTTGATCCAGTTGTCCGGGGTGACGCCCGCCATCGACGCGGTCGAGGCGTCGCAGCACCAGTCAAGCCACCAGAACGACACCCCCTCGGACTCATACGGCTGGTGCAGGGCGAAGTACGACTCAGCCTGGGGGATGCTGCTCCAGTCCCAGGTCTTGCACGCGCCGCCGGGGTTAAAGCACGTGCTGTCGGTCAATGAAGTGCCGGCGAGCGCCTGGGTGGCGGCGAGCTGGGGATCGTCGTCGGCGATGCTGGCGTGGATGTTCAAAGTGACGTGGATCCCCTGTTGCTTGGCCCAGGCGAGAAATGCCTGGGGGTCGGGGAACAGGGCCGGGTTCCATTCCCACCCATCCCACTGGTTGGGCGACTTCCAGTCCGTGTCTACCGAGAGCGTGTCGAGCGGGACCCGGTTGGCCCTGAATGCCGGGATCAGGGAGTTCTCGTAGTCGGAGGTCGTGTACGCGTAGTAGCGCGAGAACCACACTCCGAAGGTGTAGTCGGGCAGCAAGGGCGACGGTCCGGTTAGCCGCTGGAGGTCGCGCAGGGCCTGCTTGTAGCGGTGTCCGTAGGCGAACAGGTAGCCGTCCTGGACATCACCGTGGCTCGGCCGCTGGGCCACCCAGCCGTCCGAGGTCCACACCGCGCTCTGGGTGTCGTCGAGCAGGCGGTAGCCTGCCCTGTCGAGGATCCCGGGGTGCATTTCGGGCAGGGCGGCCGTGCACTGCGCCGCGGTGGGAGTCCCGGTCGGGCAGCTGTAGCCCGGACCGTAGGTGGCGGTGTCGAATCCGCGGGTGTACCCGCCGAGATACTTCATGTCGGGATCGACCGGTGCCGGTGCTCCCACCGGCGATACCGAGAGCGTGTCGAGGTTGACGTTGCAGCTGTCGGCGGCGCCGCACAGCACCCCGACCGTGTTGGTGCCGGCGCTCAGAGCGACGTTCGTGGTGACCGTCGACCACGCATCCCAGCTGCTGGTCGCCGGCAGCGTCAACGTCTTCACGTCCGCGCCGTTGACGGTCAGATCGATCGTACGCGGTGCAGGGCCGCCAAGGGCACCGACGTAGTTGGAGTATCGCAGGGTGACCACCGCCTGACCTGCAGGCGCGCCGAGCACGGTCCAGTTGGCGCCACTCTGGTCGGCCTGACCGAGGCCGGCGATGAATCCGGCGATGCTCTGGTAGCCGCTGTGGTCGGTCTGGATGTTCGCCGGGCCGAGCAGCGCTGCGGCCCCGGTGTCGCACACCTGGTTGAACGGGCACTCGTTCTGCCACTGCGGGGCCGCCGTCTTGGGCCCGCCCGGGCCGCTGAAGCTCACCGACGTATTGGAAGGCCCGAACGGTCCCGAGCCCAGGCGGTAGCGCAAGGTGGCCTCGGAGGTGGAGATCGTCAGCCAGCCGCGGGCGATCCTGGTTTGGTAGGCCGGGACGGCGAAGTGCCGATTCAGGACGTTGACCGTCGGTGCGTTCTCGAACGTCCCGCTGGGCGAGTACTCCATCCGGATGAGACCGCCGCCGAGGACCTGGAAGCGGGCGTGGCCGGCGGCGATCGTGGCGCCGGGGGCTGCCTTGGCCGCCGCGAAGTCGATCGGGGTGGCCAGGTTGACCGGCGAGGTCGGCGACGTGGCCGCGGCCTGGGCCGCTCCGGCCAGGACCATTGCGCTCACCGCGATCAGGACGGACAGGACTGCTGCGACCAGCGGACGGTTAGACATTCTCTCCCTCCCTTTGAGAGTGCCGGCGCCGGCAGCGCTGCCAGGGTCGGCTGTCCGATGCGGGCGTCAGCCTACCACTGCCAAATCGGGCTGGTCGAGGTAGACAGCGCCTCAGGCCGCCAGCGCCGCCTGCTCCATCTCGGGTCCATAGCTTCCGGTCCGCGCGGCGGCGTTCATCTTCGCGCGGTGGTAGTACGCGCGCTGCGCCGGCTCCGCGTTCTCCGGCTTGCCAGCCCATGCCTTCAGAGCAGGAGCCTGCAGCGCACGACCGTAGGAGAACGACAGTTCCCACGGATGAGGAGCGCTGGCGTTCATCGCGTTCAGGTTCGCCGTCGCGTCTTCGTCAGACTGGCCACCGGAAAGGAACACGATCCCGGGCACGCCGGCTGGCACGTGCTTGTACAAGCATTTCAGCGTCCACTGGGCGACCTCTTCGCGTCCAGCGCGGTCGGCCGCCTCGTAGCCCGAGAGCACCATGTTCGGTTTCAGCAGCGAGCCGAAGATATCGACGCGCTGATCGAACAGCTCCCGGTAGACCGCGTCGAGTACGCGCGAGGTGACGTGATAGCTGCGCTCGATCGTGTGGGTGCCATCCTGAAGCACCTCCGGCTCGACGATCGGGACGATTCCCGCCTCCTGGCACAGCGAGGCGTAGCGGGCCAGCGCGTGCGCGTTGGTCCAGATGCAGTAGTCGCTGGGAAGCTCATCGGTGATCGAGTAGGTCGCGCGCCACTTGGCGAACCGCGCGCCGAGCTCCCGATACTCCTCGAGGCGAGCTCGCAGGCCGTCCAAGCCCTCGGTGACCGTCTCACCCTCGGCGTGCGCGAGCGGCTTGGCGCCCTTGTCGACCTTGATGCCGGGGATGATCCCCTTCGAGGCGAGCCGCTGCGCGAATGGCATTCCGTCGGAGCCCTCCTGGCGGATCGTCTCGTCAAACAAGATGACCCCGCTGATGTACTCCTCGACGCCTGGCGTCGTGAACAGCAGCTCGCGATACGCGCGCCGGTGCTCCTCGGTCGACTCCAGTCCGATCGAGTCAAAGCGCTTCTTGATCGTCCCATCGCTCTCGTCCGCCGCGAGGATCCCCTTCCCCGGCGCAACCAGTGCCGTCGCTGTCTCGTGCAACTCATTCGTGGTCATGTCCTGCCTCCCATCTGGAATATGACTCTGGAATTATTTCGAGCCTCCAAGCGGGGCGAGTCCTCAGACCTTCGGCCCAGACGCCGGCGCAACAGATGGGACGACTGGTGCCGGTGGTCCGCCGTTGTCGCCCGGATCGTCGGGAGCCCGGATCCACTTGACGATCAGCCCGTTGGCGATCACGAAGTTGGTGCGTGCCGTCTCACCCGCACCCGCGCCACAGCCTCCGCCTGGACCGGAGCGATTAGTCAGTCGAAACAGCGCGTTGACGTAGCGTCCGCGCCGATCGGCCGAGATGAACTTCGCGCCACACGGCAGCTGTTCATTGGCGGCGTCCGCCGCGGCTCGGCTGTTGATCGCGGTCACCAGTGCGTTGCCGCTGGAGTCAGGTCCGTTGATCATCACGCTCGGCAGCGCGAAGTACTTGGCGGCGCCGCGCACGTCGCCGCGCCGCAGAGCGTCCGACCAGGCGCGGATCACGGCCACGGCGGCGGGACTGGCCGGAATGCCGGTGGGGGCGGGCGTGGGGATAGTCTGGGCGCCGGGGCCGCCGCCCGGCGGCACCGGCGTGGGCGGAGCGGTTATCAGAGGCGTGCGCTTGCCGCGTTGTCGGGCAGTACTCGTGCCCGCGCTGGTTGACCCGCACCCAACCAGCGTCCCGATCGCCATGACCGCGAGCAACGAAGCCCAGTGAACCCTTGCGATCACGATGCCCATCGTAGGACTCTCGCCCGCTCGGCTGTGAGAACCCCCCTGATTGCCTATCTCAGTGGCTGGGCCCCTTGCCGCTCTTGCCGCCGCCGGGCGTCGCGCCGCCCGTGTTGCTGGTCCCGCCACCGCCATGGTGGCTCGGACCCGCCGCTCCGGACCCCGTGTTCCCGGTCCGCGGCGTTCCGGGGGAGATGCCGGTGGGAGCGGGGCCGGCCGGCGGCTGCGGCGGCGAGGCGTAGAGGGTCGGGTTGTAGTAAGGGTTGATCCCGGTCCCGGAGCTTGCGCGGCCGTCGGGGCGGATGCCAAATTTGCCGATGGCGGCGTGAGGGCCAAAGAAGGCAGTGCCATGCCAAGGGTCGGCCGGCGCCGACCAGTCGCCACAGTAACCATCACTGGCGCTCGACATGAAGTCGTGCCAGATCGGTGCTGCGAGTACGCCGCCAAAGCCATCCGATCCCATCGGGACATTGCCCTGCGGGTAGCCGACCCACACCGCGGTCGAGTACTTTGGCGTGAAACCGACGAACCACGCGTTGTCGAGGTTTTCCGCGGTGCCGGTCTTGCCGGCGGCGGGACAGCCGTAGTTGGCGGCGGTGCCAGTCCCGTCTTTGATCACGCCCTTCAGCACCTGGATCGCGGCATAGACCTCGCCGTAGCTGAATACCCGCTGCTTCGGCGGATCGCCGAGGCTGTTGTCGACGCTCCCGTCGGGGAACACGACCCGGTCGATGATCGTCGGCGCGATGTGCAGGCCGCCATTGGCGAGCGTCGCGTAAGCGTCGGCCATCTCCAGGGGGGTGACGCCGATCGTCAGCCCTCCGATTACCTCCGATGGATTTGCGAACAGCCTGGTGGTGATCCCCATCGCGTGGGCTGTGGCGTCGAGCTTGCCCCATCCCAGGTCGGCGGCGAGCTGCGCGAACACCGTGTTGTCGGAGACGACCGTGGCCTTGGTGATGTTGATCGTGCCCTGGTAGGTCTCCTCGGCGGTGTGCACTGACCAAGTCGGGTCCTGTGGAAGCCAGCCGGTCGGCAGGAACTTCGACGTGTAATAGGTCCGGTTCGGATCGCCGTCGTAGTCGTGGATCAGTGTCATCAGCGCGAATACCTTGAACGCAGACCCCGGCTGACGATGCGCCTGAACTGGGTAGTCATAGCTCGTCTGGCCGTAGGTTGCCGAGGAGCCGAGCGCGACGATGTGTCCATTCGACGGGTCGATGCTCGCCAGCCCCGCGCCAGGCTGATCATCGAGCACCGCTCCTCCGGGCTGGTGGGCGACGATCGCGTTACGGGCCAGCTGTTGCATGTTGGGGTCGATCGTCGTGTAGACCTTCAGGCCCCCGGTCTCGACCGTCCTCAGCCCGTAATGCTGAACCAGCTGCGAGAGGGCGTAATCGAACACGTAGGGCTCCGTACGCTGGGTATAGAGCTGGCTGTTCTGGACGCCGAGCCGCTTGTGCTCGGCGGCCCTTGCCTGCCGCTGGGTTATGTAGTGGCTCTGCACCATCGCCTGCAGCACCTCGGCGCGCCGCACCAGCGCGAGGTCCGGCCTCAGGAACGGGTTGTAATCGGTCGGTGACTGGGGAAGGCCTGCGAGCGTGGCCTGCTCCGCGAGGGAGAGCTTCCACACCGGCTTGCCGAAGAACATCTCCGCGGCCGCGCCGACACCCTGTGCGGTCTCGCCGTTAACCGTCCCGTACGGGACGTCGTTCAGATACGTGTCGAGGATCCAGCTCTTGGAATGCTGCCCCTCGAGCTGCTCGGCGAGCTTGGCCTGGACAATCTTGTACTTGAGATTGTGGTTGGCGCTGTAGCGCCGGGGCATGTACATGTTGTCCACAAGTTGCATCGTCAACGTCGAGGCGCCCTGCAACGAGTCGCCGCCGCCGAACAAATCCTTGATTCCGGCCCGCAGGATCCCCTGATAGTCGAGCGCGCCGTGGTGCCAGAACCGGCGATCCTCGATTGCCACCGTGGCCTGCTTGAGCGTGTTCGGAATCCGCTTCGGGGAGGTGTAGGTGAACACCGTGTCCGCGTGGACGAAGCCGAGCAGCGTGCCGTCGGCGGCGTAGATCCTCGTCAACGGGTATCCGTGGCGCGGCCTGAGGTCGCGCAGGTTGGGCGCGGTGTTGGCGACCGCAACTACCCATCCCACGGCGGCCAGCGCGCCGATCGCGAGCCCGATCGTGACGAGCATCACTGCGATCACGAGCATGCGCCTGACCGGATGGCCTCGGTGGCGGATGCGGCGCTTGTATCGCTCGTGCCGTGTCATAAAGGCTTGGACGAAAGCGGTTCGGGTCCACTGGCACGTTAGCGCCGTGGTTCATGATCCCATCGTCTCCGTCCCGACGCTCCAGCGCGTCGACTGCGTCAGCCCTGTTCCAGCCTCAGCGTGCGGCGCAGGAAATCGTGCTCGGCCGATAACGCCGCGTCGGCAACCGTCATCGCCAGCGACAGGAACCCGTGCGGTGCCGCCGGCCAGATGCACAGTTCGGTGGCGTGCCCCGCCGCGCGCCAGCGCGCCTCCATGAACAGCGTGTCGTCGAGCAGCGGATCCTCGGTGCCCACCGTGAAGAGCGCCGGGGGCATCCCAGACAGCTCGCCGAACATCGGCGAGATGTCGGGGTCGCGCCGCTGCTCGCGGTCGTGAGCGGGCAGGAACTGGTTGCCGAACCAGCGCATGATCGGCCCTGAGAGGATGAGGTTGCGCTCCCCCCACAGCCGCTGGCTCGGGGTCATTGACAGATCGAAGCAGCCGTACTGCAGCACCGCTGCCGCGAATGCGCCCGTGATCTGGTGGCGATCGCGCAGGCGCTGGAGCGTCACGGCAGCCAGGTGCGCTCCCGCCGAATCGCCGCCCACCGCCAGCGGTCCTGGCCCGACTGTGCGCCTGGCCTCGTCCCCCAGCAGCCACAACGCGGCTGCCTCGCAATCATCGGGGGCGGCCGGATAAGGGTGCTCGGGGGCGAGGCGATAGCCCACGCTCACCACCGCCAGCCCGGTCTCGCGAGACAATCGCTGCAGACGCAGATCCTGCATGTCGTTCTCGCCCAACGTCCATCCGCCGCCGTGAATGTGCAGGAACGCCCCCAGCGGCTCTCGCCGTGGCGTGATGATCCGCAACGGGATCGAGCCGGCCGGCCCGTCGACCCCGACCGTCCCGGCATCGGGCAGGAACACCGGCGCCGGGAAGATCCCCCGACCCTCGCGGCGCGCGCGGCGAGTCTCCTGCGGCGGGACCGTGTGGACCGACGGCACGGTCGCCAGCAGCCGCTCGAGCTCGGCGTTGAAAGCGCGCGTCTCGGCGAGCAGCGTTTCTGGCTCGTACTCGTTCATCGCGGTTGGCAACCTACACCGCCCGGCTGCTCGGAGCAGCCAGCAGTGGTTAGGCTGATCGGGGTGCGGTTCGTGATCATCGGCGCGGGCGCGATCGGCGGCGTCGTGGGCGCCCGTCTGTACGAGGCCGGACGCGAGGTGGTGCTGATCGCACGTGGCGCCCATCTCGACGCGATCGCCGCCCACGGCCTGACGTTCGAGACACCGCAACAGCGTGTGACGCTGCCGATCGCGGTCGCGGGGTCGCCGGCCGCGGTGAGCTTCTCGACCGATGACGCGGTCCTGCTGGCGACCAAGAGTCAGGACACGGAGTCGGCGCTCGAGGCGCTGCGAGACGCGGCCGGTGCGAACGCGGCGGTGGTCTGCCTGCAGAACGGGGTCGAGAACGAGCGGATCGCCCTGCGGCGCTTCGCGCACGTGTACGGCGCGGTGGTGATGGCACCGACCGCTCACCTCGAGCCGGGCGTGGTTCAGGCTTACGGGGTCGCGCTCACGGGCGCGATTGACGTCGGCTGCTACCCGAGCGGGGTTGACGATCGCTGCCGGGCGCTGTGCGACGCGCTCGGCGCCGCCCGCTTCAGCTCTGAGCCCAGGGCGGAGATCATGCGCTTCAAGCACGCGAAGCTGATCGCCAATCTCGGGAACGCCGTCCAGGCGATTTGCGGTCCCGATGCCGCCGCCGAGGAGCTCTTGGAGCTGGTGCAGGAAGAGGGCCGAGCGGTCCTCCGTGCGGCGGAGATCGAGTTCGACGCCGAAGACGTCGCCGACGTCCGCGGGCGGTGGCAGCGCTGGCAGGTCGGCCAGATCGAGGGTCGTCCCCGTGCCGGCGGATCGACCTGGCAGAGCGTCGTCCGCGGCGCCGACCACGTCGAGACCGACTACCTGAACGGGGAGATAGCGCTCCGCGGCCGCCTGACGGGCGTGCCGACGCCGGCCAACGAGTTGCTTCAGGTTCTCGCCCGCGAGACCGTGCGGGACCACCACGCGCCCGGCTGGCTGTCCGCCGAGGACGTGCTGGCGCGACTGGTGAGCCGTGACGGGGTGTGACGATCCCGCGGTAGGCTCGTGGTGTGCGAGTTGCCATCGCAGGAGCACACGGGAAGATCGCGATGCGGCTGGCCGCCCTGCTCGTCGCCCGCGGCGACGCGGTGATCGGCCTGATTCGCAACCCGGACCACGCCGCCGAGGTACGGGCGACCGGCGCCGATCCCGTCCTCTGTGATCTCGAGCAAGCGACGGTCGAGCAGATCGCCACCGCCGTCGGCGTCAGCGATGCGGTCGTTTTCGCGGCCGGCGCCGGGGCCGGCAGCGGTGCCGATCGAAAGCTGACGATGGATCGCGATGGCGCGATCAAGCTGCTCGACGCCACCGCCACCGCCTCGCCGCGATATGTGATGGTCAGCGCCGTCGGCGCCGAGCACCCGCCCGACGGAGAGGACGTCTTCAGCGTCTACTTGCGCGCCAAGGCCGAGGCCGACGCGGCGTTGGCGGCCACCGATCGCGACTGGACGATCGTCCGCCCGGGAGGCCTGACCGAGGAGCCCGGAACCGGCCGCGTGCGGATCGATTCGGCGCCGTTTCGCGGCGAAATCCCCCGCGATGATGTTGCCGCGCTCCTGGCTGCCGTCCTCCGCGATCCCCGCGCGGCGCGGCACATCCTGTATGTCAACGGCGGGCCCGAGCCGATCGATGCGGCGCTGGAGAATGCACTCACGGCGGGCCAAGCTCCTACGAGCTAGGCCCGACGGCGACGAGCCACCGATTGTGCCCGGGCATACCGGGGGGCCAGGATCGATCTGACGGAAGTAGTTTGCGCTGTGTGACGACGCGCGGCGAATACCCAGCTTCAAGCAGGATGCCTCCGCACGCGTCCTCGAGTCCCGGCGAGTGGGTCTCGACGATCACGTGAGGTCGTATCAGCGCGAGAACGCCTGCGGCGCCCGTCAGGACGTCGAGCTCGCCCCCATCGACATCGATCTTCAGCAGCCACGCCGCGGGCCGTAGGTGCTGGGTCCGGGGCATGAGCTCCGAATCGAGCGTCACCACTCCCGGTCCCGCGCGTGCGCCGACCGCCGCTGCGTGCAGCTCGATCAACGGAGCGAAGCTTGGGTTGAGTGCCAGGTTGCGGCGGCTGCGCGCCACTGCCTCCGGGTCAGGGTCATAGCTCAACACGGGATTCTCGGTGAGCTTGGCAAACATGAGCGCGTAATACGCGTTGTAGGCGCCGACGTCCACACAGCGAGTTCCGGTTCGGCAGAGGCGCCGCAGCCAGGACGCGAGCTCAGACTCGTACAGCCCTAGCCAGTAATCGAGCGAGAGATGAGGGTCGGCCTCGAACCTGATCCCGCTGGCGGGACCAATCGACAGTCTCCGCAGAGCACCGGGTCGCGGTTCCAGGAGCCGGCGCGCCAGGCGTCGTGCTGGGATCGACACATCGCGACTCTAGCCCGGCACCCGGCCCGGCGGCCGCTACCAGCAGTGGCCTCGCACTCGCGACCCCGAAGTTCAGTCCGGTGCCCTTGACCGGCGCCGGGATCGTCGGCCGCGGTTCGACGGGCACCAGTGAGCGGCGGTAGAACCACAGCACGCCGACGCCGATGGCGGTCATCGCGCCGCCGAGGTAGAAAGGTGCGGAGGCGCCCACGTGCTCGGCGAGCTTGCCCGCGACGAACGGGGCGACGGCACCACCGCAGAAGCGAACGAAGCTGTAGGCCGAGGAAGCGATCGGCCGCGGGACCGGAGCCGATTCCATCACGACCTGAGTCATAGCATCACCGCGCCGGCGACGCCGCCGCTGGCCGAGCCGACGATCACCGCCAGCGCGGTGGCGATGAACAGCGCGTTGCCCAACCCCCAGCCAGCCCGCAGGCCGACGATCGCCCCGACGCTGTGGGAGGCCCCGGCCAGGGCGCTGAACACGATGATCAGTGCCAGCCCCAGGAGCAGAGTTCGCTTGGCCCCGATCCGGCTGGCGACCACGCTGGAGGCGAGCATCGAGATTCCGGTCAGCGCGAAGTAGCTCGTAAACAGCAGCTCAACATCGCTCGGCGAGGCGTGCAGGCTGGTGGCGATCGCGGGCAGGATCGGATCGACCAGCCCCAGGCCCATGAACGACACGACCGCCGCGAACGCGACGGCCCAAACGGATCTCGGCTGCGAAAAGAAGCCGGAAGCCCGGTCTCTGTTGGTAATCATCGGTGATCTCCTTGTATGGCCGTGACGAGTGCGCCCAGCGCCTCGGTCGCGTGCTCGAGCGCCGTGACCTGCTCTGCCGGCATCGCCACGAGACGGTCCCGCAGCACCGCGCGGTACTGCGCGCGAAACTGTTCGAGCGCCGAGGCGCCGGCGGGCGTCAGCGAGACCAGGACGACTCGGCCGTCGGCGGGGTCGCCCTCGCGCGCGACCCATCCCTTCTGCTCGAGGTGCTTGACCAGCACCGTGGTCGTGGGCTGTGCGAGCCCTTCGAGCTCGGCGAGTTCGGTGACCCGCTTGGCGCCGGCACTGAGTGTGCTGAGGATCCCGCCCTCGCTGCGCGAGATGCTCCCGCGCGCGTGCCTGACGACCAGGCGCGTCAGCTGTGAGACCCGAGGCATCAGGTCTCGCGCGATCAGCTCCATTTGAGCGGGGCCCCGATCCTGGTGTCTCGTCGGTCGGGGGGAATTCATATTGTAAAACTATATAGTATTTTTATGGATATTGCAAGAGCCCGGCGAATGAGAAACCGCCGACCGTCCGCGCTTCAGCGCTCAGTGACTGGACGTCACGGACCGAACGCGCGAGATCAGCTCGCCGTTCACCACCACGTGGACCGCGAAACCGGGTGGGTCGGCGACGAACTCGATCTCCGGCGAGGTGAGGTCGAGGCGGGCCTGGAGGTACGTGCTCGGGATCGCCAGGATCCCACAGCCGGCGAGCTCAGCCGCGATCATCTGGTGCACATGGCCGGCCGCAATCCGCCGGACCTGCGGGTGACGTCGCAACACCTCGCCGAGCGCCTGCCGATCGGCGCTCGGTAGGCCGATCCTGTCCCATGTCGGGCTGCCTGTCGAGCACGGCGGGTGGTGCATCGCCAGCAACGTGATCTGGTCCGGCGCGAGCGTCAGCTCAGCCTCGAGCCATTCGAGGCGATCGGCGTCCAGTTCGCCGCGGTCCTCGCCCGGTCGTGTGCTGTCGAGGATCACGAGCCGCAGCGGACCGAGGTCGACCGCATACCGCACCGGTGCCTCTGCGGCCCCCGACAAGTCGAAATGCCTGCGCATTGCGCCGCGGTTGTCGTGGTTTCCCGGCAGGACGTAAACCGGCAGGGCAAGCCGCGAGAGCATCTCCACCGCAAGTTCATATTCGCCGTCGGAGGCGTTCTCGGCCAGATCGCCCGTCATCAGAATCGCCCCGGGGCGGTCCGGCAGTCGTCGCACCTCGTCGAGGACTTCGGCGAGGCGGGCTGCAGGGTCAACCCCGGCCCAGGCTGCGCCGAGGTGCGAGTCGCTGAGCTGGACGAGCAGCACCGTCTCGATGCTACGGCTCCGCTATCGCCTGAACCTCGTGCATGCGGCCCGTCCGCCTCGATGACGTTTGAAAGGCGGTCATCGAGCGAAACCTGTTAATGCTCCATCTTCGCCACTGAGACCGGGTTCAATCCATGACCGCTCCAGGTAGACCCCGCCGCAACGGACCGCCGCTCAGCGCCTGGGAGGAGCTGTTCACCGAATACGAGGGCACGCCGTATCTCACCGGCCTGACGCAAATCTGCTCGGCCATCGGGGTGTTCATCGGGGCTTGGACGGTGATCATCTTGCTCGGCGACTTGCACCGCGGATTCGGCACCTATTGGTCGCTGATCCTGATTCTCGTGATCGACATTGCCGTCAACGTCGCCGTTCGGCTCGTCCGTGCTCGCCGGCGACGTGCGCTCGGCCTGACGGCTGCCCAGCGCCGCTGGCGCCTCGGGTTCGGTCCGCGCCCGCCCGAACGGTGAGGGACGTGAGCGCCGGCGTCGCGCCGGCCTAAGCTGACAGGGATGTTCGAGGGCTTTGCCAGCCGCGAGCTGGATAGCGAGCGCGGGCCGATTCATGCCCGAGTGGGCGGCGCAGGACCGCCGTTGCTGCTCTTGCACGGTTATCCCCAGACCCATCTGATGTGGCATGCCGCGGCAGTGCAGCTTGCCGAGCGGTTCACGGTCGTCGTAGCCGATCTCTCAGGCTACGGCGAGTCGCTGCGACCCGTTCCGGCTGGCGATCACGCGCCTCATTCCAAGCGCGCGCTGGCCCTCGATCAGGTCCAGGCGATGGCGTCGCTCGGTCACCAGCGCTTTGCCGTGGCCGGACACGATCGCGGGGGCCGGGTCGCCTACCGCATGGCGCTTGACCATCCAGATCGCGTGCGCGCGCTGGCCGTGCTCGACATCGTTCCGACGGCGGAGGTGTGGGCGCGCGCCGATGATCGCCTCGCGCTCGTGTATTGGCACTGGGGGTTCCTCGCTCAGCCCGCGCCGCTGCCCGAGCGGCTGATCGCCGGTGATCCCGATGCCTACTTCGACCATCATCTGCGCTCGATCGGGCTAGGGCGCGAACCCGGCCGCTATCCCGAGTCAGTGATCGCCGCGTATCGCTCGCAGCTCGACGACCCCGCCGTGGTCCAGGCGATCTGCGAGGACTATCGCGCCGGGGCGAGCATCGACCGTGCGCACGACGAGGCTGAGCGCGGGCGGCTGATCGAGTGCCCGGTACTGGCCCTGTGGGGCACCCGAGGCGCGCTCGAGCTGTTCTACGGTGATGTGCTCGCGGTGTGGCGCCTATGGGCGCGCGACGTCCGCGGCCGTGGTCTCGAGGCCTCGCACTTTCTCGTCGAGGACTGTCCCGAGCAAGTCGCCGGCGAGCTGACCGCGTTCCTCTGAGGGCGTCTATGCCCGTCCGCGCGCGAGGTCGATCAAGCGGCCCAGAATCCGCTCGCCGTCGACCCGGAGACCGTTGTGTTCGTACTCGTTGGTGATCCACGTCCTGGCTCCGCGGATCTGCGATGCCGTCTCCTCGGAGAACAACCGTTCCACGTACATGTCCTCGGCGTACACCGCAGCGGCGACGGGAACCTCGTTGTCGCCGAGGACCTCAGGGTCGCACAGCCGCGGCCAGCGACGGCGGGCCAGGAGGTGGGCGGCGTCGCGGAGCGGCCTGAGCGCCCCGTAGTCCTCGAACATCCAGGGAAATACGTGCTCGCCGGTGAGCAGGTGCGGGGCCCCGAACTCCGCCGGCAGCACCCGCTGCGCCGACCACCGGGTCTCGCCGCCGTCCGCCCAGCTGGCTTCGTGCAGGATCGCGTAGATCGGGTTGCGCGCGAACGGGGTGGCGTTCTCGACGTCGTGCAGGAAAGCTGGCGAATCCGCTGGAAGCTCGAGGAGGTAGTGAAGTCGCTCGGCGCCGTCGCTCATGCCGAGCCCGCTGCCGAGCTGACGAAACCGCCTCCAGCTCAACCGGTCACCCGATGGCAGCTCCACGCCCTGGTCCTCGACCTTGTGCTTCAGCGCGACGAGCCGTTCGCGGTCGCCGGGATAGCGGGTCAGATACCGCCGGTTGCGCTCGAGGACGCGCCGATACGTGTAGCCGTACACCTCGTCGACCGACCGACCCAACGCAGGCAGGCCGCCGGTGATGAGCGCCTCTCGCAGACCCGCCGGAGCCAGCGACAGATACGCGGTGACGCAGAAACCGCCGAAGCTCTGCCCCAGCACGCTCCAGCGCTCGACGCCGAGCTCGCGGCGGATCCACTCGGCGTCGCGGACGATCGAATCGGCCCGAAAATGCGCCAGATACTCGGCTTGCTGCTCCGCGCTCAGTCCGGCAAGCGTTCCCACCGGGGTCGAGCGACCGGTCCCACGCTGATCGAGCATCAGCACGCGAAATTCACGCAGGGCGCGGTCCAACCAACCGGGAGCGCTCGGCGTGCGCGTCGGGCGCGGCGCCTCAGATCCCGGGCCGCCTTGAAAGAACACGAGAAACGGCCGGGTCCGGCCCTCGGGGTCGGCAACCTCACGGGCAAAGATCGTGATCCGCTGGCCATCCTCGTCGTCGTGATCGAGCGGAACCTCGAACGAGTGCTCGACCACAACCAGCCCCGGAAGCGAAAATGCTTCGGTCATTGGAGCGGCCACGGGCTACGTGTCGGGCGCCAGGGTTCCTGGCGCCAGTCCGCGTATGCGTCCGCCGGCTCATCGGTGTCGCTCATCACCGACGCGCCATACCTCGCCGCCACGTCGTTGACCGGGTAGTGAGCGGCGTCCTCGCGCCTTGAACCGATCATCAGCACCGCGCAGGGCCCATCGCCGGCGCCCACGAAGACGTGCTCTGTTCCGGCTGGGCAGTGGACGAAGTCCCACTGCCGCAACGGCCGTTCTTCGCCGTCGAGAATCACGAGGCACTCGCCATGCAGGACCAGGAAGTCCTCCTGAACCGGCTCTGAGTGATAGCGACAGTTGGGCTCACCGGGCTGCATGATCTGAACGTTCACCCCCGTGTCGGGCCATTCGGTGCCCTCGGGCTCGAAGCTGACGATGGTCGCTCGCCGCGGATGGCTGAACGCGGGGGCGGCGGCTACGTTGACGACGAAGGGCTCATCCACCGGTCAGTCCAGGTGTTCGAGCAGCCAGGCGTGGACGTGGTCGAGGTGGCGCTTGGTGAGCGTGAGATGTCCGTCGTCGTCGCTCAGCTCGGCTTCAATGCCCGGGATGTGGCGCGCGAGCCATTCCCCGTGGGCATACGGAACGAAGCGGTCGTGGCGACCGTGCAGGAGCAGCACGGGCGTCCGAATCGAATCGAGCTCGAAGCCCCAGGGCTCGAGGAACGCCACGTCGTCCTCCCACCATCCCTCCGAGCCGGGAGCAAGCCCCGAGCGTCCCGAGTCGATCATGTACTGGGCGAGCTCGCCGGTCAGCGCCTCGGCATCGACGGGCGCCAGCAGTGTTTCCAAGACTTCGAGCAGCCCGTCGGCCGTGACCTCGAGCAGCTCGAGCCGATCGCTTTCGCACTTCACGCGCGCTGCGGCTGGGTCCTCGATCATCAGACGGACGTCGTCGGCGTTCAGCTCGCCCATGCCGGCGAAGTAGTCGAGTCCCTCGGCCTCCCAGGGTGCACCAGAGGCCAACACGCCAACGGCCGGCACCAGGTCGGGCAACAGCGCCGCGCACGCGATCGCGTGCGGACCGCCACCGGAGATCCCCCACACGGCAAGCCGCTCGATCCCCAGCGCCGCGGCGATGGCCCGTACGTCAGCTGCGCAGTCACCGACCGTACGGCCAGGCTGTGGCGTCGAGCCGCCGTAGCCGGGACGGTCGTAGGAGATGAGACGGATTCCCTGGCGCTCGGCACGCTCGACGTCAGGCTTGAACAGCAGGCGCGAATTGGGAGTCCCGTTGTGCACCAGCACCGGACGGCCACCCGGATCGCCGCGCTCCAGGACCTGCAGCGTGCGGCCGTCCGCAGTAGCGACCTGATGCTCACTCATCGAGCTCATCCTCGCGCTATCGACATGCCGCCGTCAACCTGCCCGGTTACGGGGCCGCCGCGAATAATCTCCATTGGTCGGGTATGCCCTTGAGCTGCTTGGCTCCGCGGTCGACGAACCCAAGCCCGGATCCAGCCACGAGGTCCTTGACGGTGCCGGATGCGAGCACCTCACCAGGAGCCGCAAGTGCACCGATCCGGGCAGCGATGTGCACGGCGATCCCGCCGACGTCATCACCGATCAGCTCGACTTCGCCGCAGTGCACGCCAATTCGTACCTCCAGGCCAACCGAGCGGGCCGCCTCTGTGATGGCCCGGCCACATCGGATCGCGCGCGCAGGACCGTCGAAGGTGGCGAGCAAGCCGTCGCCGAGGGTCTTGACCTCTCGCCCGTGAAACCGCGTCAGCTGGTCCCTCACCGCCGCGTGATGCGCCCCGAGCAGCTCCCGCCAGCGCGCGTCACCAAGCTCGGCTGCTCGCTGGGTCGAGCCCACGATGTCCATGAACATCACCGTGGCGAGCACGCGATCAGGCTCGGGTATTGAGCGGGTACCGGTCAGAAACTCCTCGATCTCACCCACCACCGCTTCGCTGTCGCCGGCCCAAGGCAAATGATCAATTCCAGGCAGCTCCACGTATCGGGCGCCTGGTATTTGCTCTGCCAGCTCCCTCCCGGCGCGCCGGTTGACAACCCTGTCGCCGCGGCGATGGAGGACCAGCGTCGGAACATGGATGGTGCCCAAGATGGCTCGCACATCGATGTCGAGGAACATCTCGAAGATCCGCTGAACCATTGCCGGGCTCGCTGCCGTGCGCTCCATACGGGCTGTGAACTCCACCGCCTGGGGGTCGTCCACAAAGCTGGGAGCGAAAAGCTCCACCATCCCTTCCGCCTGCCGCCCCCAATACGGGACTATGAACTCGGCCGCGGACTCGCGAAGCGCCTCGGCCGGCGAGGCCCACGGATAGTCCGGCGCCTCGGTGGTCCGCCCCATCGCGCCGTGTAGCACAAGAGCGCGCACGCGAGCCGGGTACGTGGCGGCAAACAGGGCACTCATCGGTCCGCCCTCGGACACGCCAAACAGCGCCGCCCGCTCTGATCGGGCCGCATCCATCACCGCTCTCACGTCGTCGATCCTCTGCTCCAGCGTTGGGACCTCGGTGGCCGGGTCAGACAGCCCGGTGCCGCGCTTGTCGAAGATGATCAGGCGCGAGAACGCGCTGATCCGTTCAAAGAAGCGAGCGAACGCGGGAGACTCCCACTGAAGCTCGACATGGGTCGCGAAGCCGAGGGTCAGGACCAGGTCGATTGGGCCACCACCAACGACCTGATAAGCGATCGAAACGTCGCCGGATTTGGCGTAATGCGTGGATGGGACTTTCATCGCTCAGCGCACAACGGCCCTCGCCGCGAGGACCTATCGAGTGGCGCGATCCCAATGCGGATGGTACGGGGCCGTCTTCCCGGCAGCGCAACTTGCAAGCTGCCGCCGGGTTCTGGGCTAGGGTGAGAAGGCGTATGTTGGAGGACCGTGTGGCGCGCGGTCGTCGGGCGTTTGAAAATCGTCGGCTGCTCCCTCATCTGCTTGGAGCGATCATTGCGTTGCTGGTGCTCGCGCTGTCGGCGTCGGCGATTGCAGCGTCTGGAGGAGTCAGCGCCGGCTCGGGCGCGAAGCGCCACCCCGTCACCCACTCGCGCCGGGGGTTCGTGCTCGGGGGCCGCGGGATGTGGATCTGGGAGCTGTCGAGCTCCAACGGCGGCAACCTCGCCTCGATCATCGTGCAGGCCAAGCGCTACGGCGTCAGCATGCTCGCGATCAAGAGCGGGGACGGGACGAGCGCCTGGGCCCAGTTCAATCCGCAGCTCGTGGCGATCCTGCACGCGAACGGGCTGCGCGTGTGCGCGTGGCAGTACGTCTATGGAAATCAGCCGATCGTCGAAGCGCAGGTCGGGGCAGCGGCTGTGCGGGACGGAGCCGACTGCCTGCTGATCGACGCCGAGAGCCAATATGAGGGCAAATACGTCCAGGCCCAGACCTACATTCAGAAGCTGCGCAGCCGGATCGGGCGGAGCTTCCCGGTAGCGCTGGCCGGCTTCCCGTACATGGACTTCCACCCGGGGTTCCCGTATTCGGTCTTCCTCGGTCCTGGCGGTGCGCAATACAACGCGCCGCAGATGTACTGGAAGGACATCGGAACGAGCGTCGATGCCGTGTACGCCCACACGTATGCCTACAACCGGCTCTATGGGCGGCCGATCTTTCCGCTCGGACAGGTCTACAACAGTCCTCCGGCGCGGCAGATCCGTCGCTTTCGTCAGGTCTCGCTCTCCTACGGGGCGACCGGTGTCAGCTGGTGGGATTGGCAGGAGGCGCCGGCCGGGGCGTGGCAGGCGATCTCGCAACCGGCGGGGCCGATCAAGGGCTACATGCCCTACTCCCTTTACGCGACCCTGGGCATCGGCGCCGCCGGCGATGTCGTCGTGTGGGCCCAGGAGCACCTCGTCGGCGCCGGCGAACCGATCCCGATTGACGGCTCCTTCGGACCGAAGACCTTAGCCGCGGTCGAGGCCTTCCAAATCGCCCGCGGGCTCGTCCCCACCGGGATCGTCGATACCCCCACCTGGCAGGCGCTGCTGCGCTATCCACCCATTCACGTCAAGTGGGTCGTGCGCAAGCACAAGCTCACCGCGACAGCCGCCGCCGCCGGCCTCCGGCCAGTGCCGAAGTCGGCCTCGCTCCGCTCCAAGCGCTACGAGATTCCCAGGTCCTTCGGTGCGGGCGCCCCGACGGCTGGGGCCAAAGGCTAAGCCTCCGGCGCGGAACCGCGATCACCGCTCATCGAGCTCGGCGCCTGCGTCGATCCGCGTCGGTGCTTCGCTGCGCAGCTCGACCGCGCCGCGGATCACCACGCCGCGGCCGAAGGTGATGTCGCCGTGCACGACGAGCCGCTCGGCCTCGCGCAGGGAGGGCGGCCCGTCGGGAAACCGCGCCTCGAAGCGGTCGAGCAACTGGTAGTAGCGCTTGTCCAACTCGACGTAGGGAAGCTTGCCGTGCCGCTCCGGGACCGGCTCCACGAGCAGGTCCTCGGAGACGTCGTAGGCATCCGAACGAAGCACCAGCAGATCGTCGGTGGTCTTGACCGGCGCAAACCGCGTCCGGGGCACGCACAGCAGCCGCGCTCCCCGGAAGCTCTCGATCGCAGCGCCCATCGCACTTTCGAGCTGGATCACCGGCGGCGAGTCCGAGTCCCGGGGATCGACCGTCTTGCGGTTGATGATCAGCGGCAGCTCCAGCACTCCATCGTGCTCGTCCAGTGTCTTTGCCAGCACGCGCAGATCGATCCAGACGCTGTTCGTGTTGTAGTAGCGCCAGCGGCGGAAGTCCCGGAACGATTCCTCATCCTCGGGCGGGGTCTGTGCCGTCTCGCGCAGCACCAGCTGACCGTCCGCCCGGCGCCGGGCGATGTGGCCGCCCTTGCGATCGGCTTCGGTGCCCTCGACGACCTCCATCAGGAACGGGATCTCCTCTCCGGCGAGATGGCCGGCGATCCTCGGATCGAGCGTCGAGCCAAGGTTGTCGGCGTTGGAGATCATCGCGTAGCGGAACCCGCGCTCCAGCAGTGCGTCGAGCATTCCGGAGCGGCGCAACGCCCCATAGACGTCGCCGTGGCCCGGGGGGCACCATTCGAGCGCCGGCGCGGAAGGCCAGCTGACCGGCGTCAACGACTCTGCTTCGAGCTTCGGGATCATGCTCTGCACGAAATCCGGCGCGAGCCCATCAACTGCGAGCTCGGGGTGCTCGGATAGCGACTCGCGCGTGGCCTCGCGCGTCGCTTCGCTATCCATCAGCACGAGCGGGAGCCGGATCCCGTGCTTGTCGCGGAGGGCGAGCGTCTGGCCGATGATGATCTCCAGGAACGATCGACCGTCGCGGGCCTCCACCAGCGACTTCGGTCGCTCGAGCCCCATCGTCGTGGCCAGGCCCCCATTGAGCTTGATCATCGCGAACTCGTCGAGCAGCCCGGACTCCTCGGGCGCCGACAGCTGCTCGAGCGCGGGCACATCGCGAGCCGGCTCCAGCTCGTCGCTGGAGATCAGCCCGGCATCGCCCTCGACCAAGCGCCGGTAAGCGCTGGCGAAGCTCCAAATCGCCTCCTCCGGCTGGCCGGCGGCCCGCATCTTCTGCTCTGATGCGGTCAACCCCTTGTCGCTCATCGAGACGTCATTCTGCCCATCTCCACGGGCTGACAACCTTCTCGGCATGAGCGATCGGCGCCAGCACCATCGATGGACGGGGCCGCTGCTTTCAGCTGCCGGGCTCGCCGCTCTGCTGGAAGGACCGGGAGATGGGCCATCGTTGCTCGACGTCCGTTGGGAGCTGGCGACCGGGCCAGGGCGCGCGGCCTACCTCGAGGGCCACATTCCCGGGGCAGTGTTCGTAGACCTGGACACGCAGCTGGCGGGCCCGCCGGGCGCCGGGGGTCGCCACCCCCTGCCCGAGACCGACGCGTTCGCTGCCGCGATGCGAACGGCAGGTGTCTGGAACGGGCGGTCGGTCATCGTCTACGACGCGGCCACCTCGGTGGCTGCCGCCAGGGGCTGGTGGTTGCTCCGTTACTTCGGTCATTCCAGGGTCGCCGTGCTCGACGGTGGACTCGCGGCCTGGATCGCCGCCGGTCACCGACTCGAACGCGGGCCCGCTGCACCCGAGCCAGGCGATTTCCTCGCCGCGCCCGGGGCGATGCCGTTGCTCGACGCCGACGGCGCGGCGACGATGGCCGCGCATCGGGCCCTGATCGATGCGCGTGCGCCGGAGCGCTTCCGCGGTGTGCACGAGCCGATCGATCCGGTCGCGGGACACATCCCCGGCGCGCGCAACCGGCCGACGTCTGAGAACATCGACCGAGCCGGGCGGTTCCTGGATCGCGACCGGTTGCGCCACGCTTTCGAAGCGCTCGGGCTCTCCGATGACGGCGAGATCGGCGCCTACTGCGGATCGGGCGTGAGCGCCGCGCACGAGGTCCTCGCGCTCGAGCTCGCCGGCTACCGCGCCGCGCTCTACGCCGGCTCGTGGAGCCAGTGGATCACCGATCGCAGTCGCCCGGTCCAGACCGGGTAGGCCGCCTCAGAGCGCGCCCGCTGCCCCCCGGCGGCGCACCAGCGCGTCGACGGTGGCAGCGACCAGCAGCACGATCGCGGTGGCGATGAACTGGCCGGCAGCGTTGATCCCCATCAATGCCAGGCCGTTGAACACGACGCCGATCACGAGTCCACCCAGCAGCGCGTGGAGCGGCTTGCCGCGACCGCCGAACAGGCTCGCCCCACCAATCACCGCCGCCGCCACCCCGTACAGCGTGTACGTGCCCCCGTCGACGCCGGTCGAGATCGACCCCAGCAACGACACGTACACGAGGCCGGCAAGCCCCGCGGTCATGGCGCTGAACACGAACGCGATTCTGCGGATGCGCTGGACATGGATGCCCGCCCGGCGGGCGGCCTCCGGATTGCCGCCGATCGCGTACATGTAGCGCCCGAGCCGGGTCCGTCCCAGCAACAGGGAGTACGCGAGCAGCACGAGCCCCACGAACGGGATCACCCACGGCACTCCCTTCAGGGGGATCAGCAGACCGCGGTTGAGGTTGCAGATGTAGACGAGCAGGATTCCACCGATCGCGGTCACCGCGATCGTGAGCAAGGTGATGCTGAGCGGCGGCGCAGTCAGTCCCCGGGCGCGCCGGCGCGCCGCCCGCGAAATCGATAACGCCGCGAAGATCGCGAGCGCCGCCACCAGCACGATCCACGACAGCCCCACGCTCATGTTGTCGTTCACGAGCTTGTAGACGGGACTCGAGTTCGAGACCGAGATCACGCCGCCGACGGCCGACTTGTCCTTCGTGGCGAGCTCGATCACTACCCCCTCGAACAGGAGCAGACCCGCGAGCGTGACGACGAACGAGGGAACGTGGAGCCTCGTGATGATGCTCCCCTGGAGGTACCCGATTGCCGCGGTCACGCCGACACCGCAGAGGATCCCCAGCCACCACGGGAAGTTGACCGGCGAGGCGATCAGCTCGGCGATCACGAACCCGCCGACGCCGAGCACGAAGCCAACCGACAGGTCGATCTCCGACAGCACCAGGGCGAAGATCTCGGCGGCGCCGAGCAGCACGTAGATCGACGCCTGCTGGAACAGGTTGACGAGGTTTACGGCGGAGATGAACTTGGAGCGCTCCGCCTGGAAGAAGATGATGATCACGATCAGGCCGGCGACGATCGGCATCGCACCGCTCTCTCCGCTCTTGATGCGTTGGCCCCAGGCCTGCAGATATTCACTCAGCGAGCCGGCCAGCACCTCGGGTGCGGCCGCCTTTAGTGCCAGATCGCTCTCGGGGGCGGCGGTCTCGTCCTCCTCCTGCTCGATCGACAGCGGCCGCTCCTCCAGCTCGGAAGGGGTCCCGGTGCCTGAGGAAAACTCGTCCGGCATCATCCCTCCTGTCTGGTCTCGGCCGGCCGCGCCGCCGCGTCGCCGGCGCCGCGCTCCGAGCGCCCGGTGGTCATGTAGTCGACCACCGAGCTCGGGTCGAAGTCAGACGCTGGTCCCTGGGCGACCATGTGGCCCAGATGCAGGATCACGATCCGATCCGCGACTGCGAACACGTCGTTCAGGTTGTGCGAGACGACGAGCACCGCGACCCCCTGCGAGGCCAGTCGCTTGATCAGGCTCAGCACCATCCTCGTCTGCGCCACGCCGAGGGCTGCTGTCGGCTCGTCGAGGATCACGAGCTTTGCCTTCGACATGACCGCCTTGGCGACAGCGACCGACTGCCGCTGACCGCCGGACAGTGACGCCACCGGCTGGCGGATCGACCGGATGGTCCTGACGTTCAGATCCTCGAGCGTCTCGCGTGCGGTGATCTCCATCGTCGACTCGTCGAGCAGGCCGTGCAGTAGCGGCTCGTGGCCGAGGAACATGTTCTGAACGATGTCGAGGTTCTCGCACAGCGCGAGATCCTGGTAGATCGTGGTGATGCCGGCCGCTTCGGCGTCACGGGGCCCATGGAAATGGACCGACTGACCCTCCCACACCAGCTCCCCCTCGTCGGGACCCCACAACCCGGCGATCGTCTTGATCGTGACGGACTTGCCGGCGCCGTTGTCCCCGGCCAGCGCCGTCACCTGGGCCGGCGGGATGTCGAACCCAATCCGGGTCAGCGCCTGCACGGGGCCGAACCGCTTGGTGATCCCATGCAGAGCTAACAGCGGGGCGCCGTTGGATCCACCGCCGTCTGACGCGGTCGCCATCGCCGGGCTCTCAGAAGTACTCATCGCTTCCCTCCGTGCATCCGGCCCTTCCGATGAACGGAAGGGCCCATGCACACTACCACCGGATGGAGGATCCTCCGCTCAGCTCGTAATCCCCGCGGCCTTGCAGGCGGACGCGTACTTGCCGGCGCACAGCTGCGCCGCCGGCACGAAATTGTCCTTGATGACCGTGGCGTTCATGTTCGTCGGCGTCACCCATTCAGGCGTCAGCAGGACCGAGGGCACTGCATTGTTGGTGGTCGGGTCGGTAGTCGTGGAGTTCAGCAGCGACGGCGGTGCCGTCTTGCCGGCGCGGAGATACAGCGCCAGCGCCACCGCTGCCTGCGCCTCGAGGTAGATCGGCTTGTAGACCGTTCCGCACTGGTATCCCGAGAGGACGTTCTGCAGACCGGTCAGCGTTGCGTCCTGTCCCGTGGTCGGGAAGGTCTTGGGCTTGACCCCGTGGCTCTGCAGGTAGCTGATGATCGGCGCGCCCGTCTCGTCGTTGGGGATGACAGCCGAGTTGACGTTGTGGTGCGCCGTGAAGACACCCTCGAACTCGGTCAGCGCCACCGGAGGCATCCATGTTCCGGCGGTGTGTGCGACCAGCTTGTACTTCCCGGATGAGAAGTAGGGCTGCAGGGCGCCGTTGTAACCCGATGCGAACAGCGTCGCGTTGTTGTCGGTCACGTCGCCGTGCATCACCACGACCTGCGGCTTGGCAACATGCCAGGCCGTCGCGCAGCTGATAAAGCCCTGACCGATCAGCTGACCCACGTGGACGTTGTTGAAGCTGACGTAGTTCGCCGTGCCCTTCGGAGCCCCCAGCGTGAGCCGGTCATAGTCGACCACCGCGACGCCGTGCGCCTTGGCGTACCGCTGCACGGTCGCGCCCGTGCCCGAGTCCTCGGGGTCGATCAGCAGCACGGTCGCACCGTTGGTGATCGCGCTCTGGGCGTCGGTGACGAACGTCGAATCGCTGCCGAGCGCATTCTCGACGGTGAGGTCCGAGCTCGGCAGACCCGCCGCCGCCGCTGCCTTCTTTAGGTACGGCGCGTCGAACTCCACGTAACGCGTGGAGCTCGTGGTGTCGGGAAGGATCGCTGCGATCTTCCCCTTGCCGGCCGCAGCCAGCGACGTGAGCTTTTTCATCGCCGAGAAGTCGTTTGTGAACGACGTCGCCGAGATGGTGGGCGTCGAGCCGCTCGAC
>CAWCYH010000006.1:0-466381 GCA_963799745.1 uncultured Solirubrobacterales bacterium
GTGCGGGGCGCGCTGGTCACCGGCGGATTCCTGGCCGGGGTCGACGCGCTCGTCCTGGTCCAGGGGCTGGTGGTCACGCGGCTGCTCGGCCCGCGCGCGATCGGCCTCTACGGCGTGGTCTCGACGACTGTGATCTCGCTGATCGCGCTCAAGCGGGTGGGGATCGATGAGGCCTTCGTCCAGCAGGAGGAGGCCGAGCAGGAGCGCGAATTCCAGTACGCGTTCACGCTCGAGCTCGGCCTCTCGATCCTGATGGCGGCGGTGATCGTCGGGTCGGCGCCGCTGGTGGCGCTGGTCTACCGCGATCAGCGGCTGCTCGCGCTGATGGCGAGCCTCGCGTACCTGCCGATCGCTTTCGCACTGCAGGCGCCGCTGTGGATCTACTTCCGGCGGATGGACTACCGGCGCCAGCGATCGCTGCAGGCGATCCAGCCGCTGATCTCGTTCTGCGTCACGATCCCCCTGGCGGCAGCGACCGATCTCGGCGTGTGGAGCATCATCGTCGGCCAGGTCACCGGCTACGTGTTCGCGGTGTCCGCCGCGCTCGCGGTCTCGCCCTATCGCCTCGCGTTGCGCTACGACCGGGCGGTCGCGGCGCGCTACCTGCGCTTCTCGGCTCCGATCCTGCTCACCGTGCTGGCGACGATGCTCGTCGCGCAGGCCCAGATCCTGGCCATCAAGCTCCACGACGGCCTGGCCGCCGCCGGCTACATCACGCTCGCGGTGACGCTGACCCGATACATCGACCGCGCCGACCAGATCGTGACCGCGACCATCTTCCCCGCGATCTGCGCGATCCAGAACCAGCGCCGCGCGCTCGAGGAGCTGTTCGTGAAGTCAAACCGGGCGACGCTGATCTGGGTGCTGCCATACGCGATCGGAGTCGTCCTGTTCGCGCCGGACCTCGTGAGCTTCGTGCTCGGGGCCAAGTGGGAGCCGGCGGTGGTGCTCCTCCAGGGCCTGGCGATCGTCGGCTTGATCACGCAGCTCGGCTTCAACTGGTTCTCGTTCTACCGCGCCCACGGCGCCACCAGGCCACCGGCGATCGAGGCGGCGGCAGGCATGGTGGCGTTCATGGCCCTGGCCATCCCGGGCCTGTTGCTGGACGGCTTCGACGGCTTCGTGTTCGGCCGGATCGCCGCCGCGCTGGTCCCGCTCGCGGTCCGGGCCGCGTTCACCCGCCGGCTGCTGCCGGGGATCCGCTACCGCTCGATGATCGCGCCGACGCTGGTCCCGATCCTGCTCGCCACCGGGGCGGCGATGGCGCTGCGGGTCGCCCTCTGGGGCGGGCACCGGAGCGTCCTGCAGGCGCTGGCCGAGCTCGCGCTGTTCGTCGTGGTGTACGGCGTTATGGCGTTGCGGCGCGAGCGGACCCTGCTGGCGGAGCTGCTGGGGGCGCTGCGTGCCCGTGCCGAGCCCTCCGCGCATGGCGCCTGATCCCGCACGTCGGCGCTTCGCCGGGCGGCAAACGTCTACTGTGTCGCCGTGCTGAACCGGGCCTCACTGCGCGCGGCGGTCCCGATTGGACTCCTCGCCGGCACGACGTGGGCGCTTGGGGGATCGCTTCGGTCGTGAGCCTGCTCGCTGCAGACTCGAGACGAGAGCAGATCTTCGGCGCCGCGACTTAGTTGTCATGCGCGCGGGAATCCAGCGCTCTTCCGTGGTCGCGCGGCCGGGCCGCGCAATCGCATGGCTGTCCTCGCGGCCGGCGCTCGCGGCAGCTGCGATCTATGCCGTGCTCAGTGTGCTCATGTTCGCACAGGGCCTCGCGCCCGGGCATACGCTGTCGAGTTCTGACTACCTGTGGAGTGCGGCGCCGTGGACCGCAGCGGTGCCACCGGGCGTGCGACCGGGGGGCAGTAATTCTCTGCTGAACGATTCCGTCGTTCAGTTTCAGCCCTTCCTGCTGTATTCACGCTCGGTCCTACCGCATGTCCCCTTGTGGAACCCATACATTGGAAGCGGACGGCCATTTCTGGCCGACGCCCAGTCGGCGGTGTTCTCGCCGTTTAACTTGCCCGCTTACGTTTTGCCGTTCTGGCGCTCGCTCGCGATCATCGCAGCGCTGAAGCTCTTCGTCGCCGCGTTCGGTAGCTATCTCCTGGGGCGCGGGCTCGGGATGCGCTTCGGTGGTGCCCTCCTGGTCGGCGTTGTCTTTGGATTCGGCCAGTTCATCGTTGCCTGGGTCTCGTGGCCCCAGAGCAGCGTCTGGGTCCTCATTCCGTGGCTCTTGCTGATGACCGAGAAGGTGGTGCGGCGCCCGAGGCCGCTAACCGTAGCTGGGCTTGCCGCGGCCATCGGGCTGCAGTACTTAGCTGGCCACCCGGAGTCCAGCTTTCACGCGTTGTTCGCAACCGCCGCATTCTTCGTCCTGCGCGCTGTGCAGACGCGAAGCGTCAGACGGATGGCGACCGCGTGCGCGGCCTTCGGAGCCGCTCTGCTCATCGGCACCGCGGTTGCGGCGATTGTGCTGGTTCCATTTATCGAGGCGCTGCGGAATTCTGACCTGGTCGCCCGCCGCGCCGCATACGCGGCGTTTGGTGCGGTGGCGCACCAGCCGCCCAGCAACCTGCTGATGCTGTTCTTCCCGGACTACTGGGGGAGGGCGACGCAGACCCTGGCGAAACAAGTCTTTGTCCAAGAGGTCGCCTACTACGCCGGAGCGCTGACGTTGATCCTGGCCGTCGCGGCACTAGTCTTGCGTCCGGCGGCGGAGCGCATCGCGGTGGCAGGCTTCGGGGCCTTTTCGCTTTCGATCGCCGTGGGAATCCCACCGATGTTCGGCCTCGTCACGAGTCTCCCGGGCTTTCATACGGCCAGAAACGACCGGATCGCAGTCCTGTTCTTGCTTTGCGTGGCGCTACTGGCCGGTTGGGGGCTAGACGAGTTGAGCGGACCTGGGCGGTTGCCACGCCAGCGGCTGCTACTTGCGCTCAGCGCTGCGCTGGTGTGCCTACCACCTGCCGCGGTTCTGCTGCGCAGCGGCACGTCACTAAGGCAGCTCGGGCGCGCGTTGGAGGTGGCGTCGGGGTTTGCCAAGCCAGCATCATCCAGGTCGGCGAGCTACGGCCTATTTGCGGTCACTCGCCTGGCGGCGGTGCTGGAATGGGTGATCTTCGCGGGAGCCGGGCTCGCGCTGGTTACCGCTCGAGCGCGCCATCGTTTGGCGGGTCCCGCACTGGTGCTACTCGCGGTGGCGTTAATCGTTGTCGACCTGTTCAAGGTCGAGGTGGGCTTCAACCCGGCGATACCCATGGCGCATGCGATCCAGCCCACGACAGGCGCTATCCGCTATCTGCAGTCGCGTCGACCGAACCGCTTCGTGGGCGTAGAGACAAGCGGATCCGCTGCCCCACTACCGCCCAACATCGCAATGAAGTACGGACTCTACGACGCACGAGCGTACGACTATCCAGAGGAGAGTCGCTATGACCGGATCTGGACAGCGGACCTCACCACGAGCTTCGATGGCGCACCGATAGCCGCTCCAGCCACACCACGGGCCCTAAGCGTCCTGAGGCTCCTCAGCGTCGCTGATCTGCTTCAGAGCCCAAGCGACGCACCTTTGCACCTACCGGGCGTACGGCTTGCCTACAGCGGCGCCGACGCCAGGGTGTATGCGTACACCGGCGCATTACCACGCGTCTTCGTGGTCGACCGCCAGCAAGTGGTCGCCAGCGCCAACCAGGCGATGACCGCGGTCACCGCGCCCCAATTCGACGGTCGCAACGTTGCGGTCGCCGAGCATGCGATTCCGGGTCTGCCGACAAACGCCGCAGGTACCGGGCGCGCCGCCGGACAAGCGCGTCTTACCTCCTATGCGGCCGAGCGCGTGGTCGCGGCGACGTCGACCATTCGTCCCGGAATGCTCGTACTCACGGATGACTACTACCCGGGTTGGAAGGCGAGCGTCGACGGTCGACCCGCGAGGATCTACCGCGTCGACTATCTGTTGCGTGGTGTCCGCATCCCGGCCGGCGCCCATACGGTCGTCTTCACTTATCAGCCTGCAAGCTGGCGCAGAGGCTGGATCATCAGCGCTGCGGCCTTGATCACCCTGTTCGGGCTCGCGCTGGTGGGCTTATGGCAGCGGCGTAGGGCCCACGCCGCGTCGTACAGTGCTGCGGACTCGTCTCTACTACAGCTGTAGCAGCGGGGTTTCGGAGAGGCAATAGCTAGCCGCGGCAACGGGATCGAGCCGTCAGCACGATTGCGAACACAAACTGCGATCAATCCGCAGGCGATCGCGGTCACGAACATCTGGCTAGGCGGGGACGTCGGCGCTTCGCCGGGCGGCAAACGTCTACTGTGTCGCCATGCTGAACCGGACCTCTCTGCGCGTTGCGGTCCCGATCGGGCTCGTGGCGGGTGCGACATTGGCGCTGCAGGTGCTGCTCACGCGGCTGCTGGCGGCCGAGCTCTTCTACCACTTCGGGTTCCTCGCCATCTCGCTGGCACTGATGGGCATCGGCACGGGCGCGATAATCCTCTACCTCCGGCCCGGCTGGTTTCCGCTCGAGCGGCTGAACAGCATGCTGGCGCGGTGGTGCGGGGTGCTGGCAACACTCTTGCTAGACGTGCCGATCGCGCTGGTGCGGGTTCGTTTCGGCACCTCTGGGTCTGTGACCCTGCATTTCTCGCTGATGCTTGCGCTGGTTTGCGTGCTCGCGGCATTGCCGTTCACCGCCGCGGGCATCGTCGTGGCGATCGCGGTCAAGGCATCGACCACCTGGCTCGGCCGCCTGTATGCGTTCGACCTGGCCGGTGCCGCGCTGGGGTCGATCGCGGTCGTGCCGTTGATGTGGCTGATCCCCGTGCCGACTCTGCTGGTTGCGCTCGGGGCGCTGGCGGCGGTCGCGTGCCTGCTCGCCGCCGGCTCCGCCCGGGACCGCGCTCTCGGCGGGGGGATGCTCGCCGCGGGGCGGTGGCGATCGTGCTGTCCGCGGCCACGAATCTGTATTTCCTGCCGCCGGTGACAGCCGGGCTCGGCGGCCGGTGGCGGACGTCTGGGGCCCCTGAACCGAGTGGTCGGCTATGCGCCCCGGCCAGGCTAGAACTTCGGCCTCCTGTTCTACGACCGCGTATTCGCCCCCGTCCCGGTTTACCGGCGCGGTACGCCAATCCCCAATTGGCGCACGCTGCACGAGGGCCCCCAGAGCGTTGGCTACGCGATGACGGGGCCCGGGCGAGCGCTGATCATCGGCGGCGGCGGGGGCCGAGACATCGAAAATGCCCTCAGCTCCGGTCAGCGACGGGTCGACGTGATCGAGCTCAACCGCGACATCGTCAACGTCGTGGACCACGACCTGGGGCGATGGTCCGGCTCGCCGTACACCCTTCCGAGGGTGCACACCGTGGTCGGCGACGGCCGCTCGACGCTGGCAGCGCGCAGCACCAAGTACGACCAGATCCACATCGGCTTCACGGACACGCTGACGGCGAATTCCGCCCAGGCATTCGGGCTGACCGAGGCCAACCTGTACACCGTCCAGGCCTATGAGGAGTACTTCGACCATCTCCGCCCGGGAGGGATTCTCAACGTTTCGCGGCTGCGCCGGTTGGTTGGCGACGAGGCGTTACGGGCCACGATCCTCGCCCTCACCGCCCTGAAGGACCGGGGCGTGGCCGATCCGAGCCGGAACGTGGTCGTGATCCTCGGCCACGACTTGTTCGGGGCCCTGTTCGGGACGGTGCTGGCCCGTCTGCGGCCGTGGACCCCAGCGGAGCTCGCGCGGATCCGGGTACTAGCTCGCGAACGAGGTGACGGGGTTGCCTATGCCCCCGGCGGTCCCTACCAGCTCGAGTGGGCAAAGCTCGCTGCGGCGCCGAGCGTTCAGGCGTTTTGCAGCTCCTATCGCCTCGATGTCTGCGCCCCCACCGACGACGCGCCGTTCTTCTTCAACATGACTCGGCTGAGCGGGCTCACCGCAGGACGGCAGCCCGGATACGTGTTCACGGTGGATCCATTGCTGATCCTTTTCGTCACGCTGGCGATCCTGCTCGCGCTGAGCCTCATCGCGTTCGTGCTGCCGTTGCTCGCGACCGCGCGTTTCGCGCCGCCGCTCGGCTCGCTCGCGTTCTTCGCCGCGATTGGGCTCGGCTTTCTGGTGCTCGAGGTGGTGCTGATCCAGCGGTTCGTGCTGTTCCTCGGCTTTCCGACCTACGCGCTGTCGGTGGTCCTGTTCTCTCTGCTTCTGTTCACCGGGCTCGGCTCGCTTTTGTCCACCCTGAGACCCCAGTCCAGAGCCATGCTGATGACGGCGCTCGCGCTCGGAACGGCTCTGATCGTCGCCGCGGCCTTCGGGTTGCAGCCGTTGCTCGGAGCGCTGATCAGCGCCCCATTCGCCGCGCGCGTCGCGCTGACCGTTGCGCTGCTGGCCCCATTCGGGCTGACACTGGGCACGGCGATGCCGATTGGTCTCAGGCGCCTGGCCGCCCTGCATCCCGCCGGCGTGCCTTGGGCGTGGGGGATCAACGGAATCGCCTCCGTGCTGGCTTCGGTGCTCGGCGTCGCCATTGCCGTCGTGGCCGGCTTCAAGGTGGCAACGCTCGCGTCAGCCGTTTGCTACGCGGTGGCGTTGGCGCGCGTGGCGCTGGGGCGGTGGGCGCCGGCACCCCGCGAGACGAGAACGGAGGCTCAGGTCCAGAACTGGCAGGCGCGCCGCAGTGACCGACAACGCGCACGAATCGAGATACGCTTCCGACGCGCCGCGGATCACCGTGGTCGTCCCCGTCTACAACGAACAGGACGCGCTGCCGGAGCTCAGGGAGCGACTCGATGCATCGCTGGCGAGCATCGGCGGCGGCTACGAGATCGTGTTCGTGGACGACGGATCCAGCGACCGCTCGGCGGAGATGATCACCGAGTGGGCGCTGAGCGACGAGCGCATCGTGCTGGTGCAGTTATCGCGGAACTTCGGGATGGAGATCGCGATGTCGGCGGGGCTGGACTATGCCGACGGGTCCTACATCGTGCTCATGCACGCCGACCTTCAGGATCCTCCCGAGCTCATCCCCGAGATGCTCGAGCTCGCGCAGTCGGGCGCCGACGTGGTCTACGCGCGGCGGATCGGACGCGAGGACAGCGCGCTCAAGCGGATGCTGGCGACCGGGTTCTACGCGATGATGAGCCGCCTCGCGCGGGTTCCCTACCAGGGACAGGCGGGGGATTTTCGGATGATGTCGCGACGGGTCATGGAGGCGATCCGCGAGATGCCCGAGCGGCGGCGGTTCCTGCGCGGAATGGTGGCCTGGGTCGGATTCACGCAGGTCCCGATCGAATACCGCCGAGCCGGTCGCCACAGTGGTCGCGGAGCGTCGTATCCGGCGCTGTTCCGACTGGCATTCGAGGCGATCACCGCGTTCTCGGACGTCCCGCTCAGCATCGCCACCTACCTCGGCGCACTGTCGGCGATGCTCAGCGCCGTGGCAGGCGTGGTCGTGCTGATCCTGACCGTGGTCGGGGCGGTCCACGCCTCGATTGGGGTTTGGATCCTGGTTGCCGTGTTGTTCCTGGGCGGGGTGCAGCTGATGAGCGTCGGGGTGCTCGGGCGCTACCTCGCGCACGTCCACGACCAGGTCATCGCGCGACCGCTCTACCTGGTCTCCCGGGTGGTCTCGCGTCGACGCCAGCCGGTTACGGCGCCGCGGTTGCCGGAATCACCGGTGCGGGTGGACCGTTGAGCCAGGGTTCGCCACAGCGCCGCGATCAGTAGCCCCAGCGCCGCGACGCCGACCCAGTGGGCGCTCATGTGCTGGACGGCGTAGGGGTAATGGTTGCCGCCTTGCTGCGTTCCCGGATTGACCAGGTAGAGCACCGGCACGACCACCCCCAACAGGACGCCGGCCACGCAGATCAACGTCCTGGCGCCGACCGCCGCGCCACAGACCGAACGCGATCAGCGGCAGCGACACCGCGCCGGCCTTCAGCCCGAAGACGAATCCGAACACCGCCGCGGCGGCGAGCCCCCACAGCACCGCGCTCGGCCAGCGGCAGCGGCGAGGGCCGGTCGGCGACTGCAAACGCAAGCGGTTCGGCGGCCAGATCGGTGCGCCTCGCGGCGGCGCGCCGTCGCCGCCACGGCACGAGCGCCAGCAGCAGCACGCAGACGGCGCCGGCGAGTGCGGAGACGAGGTAGCTGGCGGCCGCGAGCCGGTTCGGAGCGAAGGTGAAGCGGACGCTGTGGCACCCAGGCCCGACCGGCCAGCCATTGGCGTAGCCGTCGATCGGCACTGGGCTGCCGAGCGCCCGTCCGTTGCACGACGCACGCCAGCCGCGGTCATAGCCCTCGCCGAGTACAAGCCACGAAGGCTGCTGAATCGAGACTCGCACATCGCTGTAGGACCCGCGGCCACGGGTACCGCTGTCGAGCACGGCGCCGCTGCTGACCCCCTCCGTCAGACCGCCGGCAGGACCAGGAGCTGGGGCTCGGCGAGGAGAGGCGAAGCTCATCGACGGCGAACGGGCCGGGTGCGACCACGAGCCGCTGCATGCCCGCGGCGAGCGCCACCGGCGCGCCGCAGCTGTGGGCCGGCAACGGAACGCCCTGCTCGAACGCGCTCGCCGAACCGCTGATCCGGAGGGGAATGAGGCGCGCGCCGACCTGCACGCGCGCGCTTGCGCACGGGGCGGTGAACACCGGCGTCGGGGGAACGCGCACGCGCGGCAGCCCGGCAACCTCGAGCTCGGCGATCCCCACCGCGCGCCGCTGCGGCGCGGTCGCGGCCGCCGGCGCAGCTCGCGCTCAGGATCTCGAGGCGAAAGACACGCGAGCGCACCGGGCCCGGGAGCCGGACCAGGCCACCCGCAGACACCCTCAGCGCCGGGGTGGCGCCGCCGGGCCAGAGGATCCGCACGACGGTCGGCCGGCGCACGCCCTGGGGTGCCGGCGTCAGCCGCAGCGCGCGCATGGTCAGCGGCCGGGGGAGCGCCCATTGCAGCCACGCTGGATGCGCCGGGTCGTAGTCACCGATCCAGGCGCTACGAGGATCGCCGTCGAGCGCCCGCGAGGCACGCCATTGCGGCTCGCCGTCAAAGCGCCCGGATGACGTCGCGCTCACCGGGCCGCGGTAACCCGCGAGGCGGTCGAGCACGTTGTCCGGCGTCTGTGCGAACACATTCACCCACGCGCTCGCGCTGAAGGCTCGGCTCGCCGGCAGCTCGAACTCCCTGTGCATGTACAGCTCACCGTCACCGGCGTCCTGCACGTTCTGGGCCGAGTACGGCGCGCGGGCACGGGCGAGGTCGCGGTGAAACGGATCATCGCCGGTCGTGCGCTCGAACAGATAGGTCAGCGTCACCGCGTTGAGGTTCGCTCCGTGCAGCTCCTGCGCGGCATCGACGGGCAGCCGCAGCCACTCGCCCGCGCTGATGCCGGGGATCCGCAATTCGCGGATCCCGCCCGCTCCGGGTGCGGCGCCGTCGCTCGGAGGGCCGATCTGGCTGAGCGTCACCCGCAGGCTCTGCGCGCCGCGGAGACCGAGGACCAGGTGGTTCCAGCCGGAATGCACGGCGAAGCTGCGGCCACCCACCTCCACTGAGCGAACGCTCCCTCCCGCATCGTCGTAGGGCAGCAGATCGACATAGGGGACATCGATCGGCCGCTCGAAATCGACCTCCAGCCAGCGGCGAGCGGCCCCGAGCGTGGGGTCGGCCAGCCAGGCGGTTCGCGGATCGCCGTCGATCGCCGCAAACGGGCGGTGCTCGGGAAACTGCCGGTTCTCAGGTGACGCCGGCGCAAGCACCGAGCGCACGCCGGTGTATGACGCCACGGTCTCGGCGTCCGGACCGCGCCCGAACGGATCGAGGATCAGCCCGTCCGCGCTGACCGACTGCTCGGGGGGCAGCGTCGGCCCGACGTTCTGCTCGAGCGAGGCGGCGACGAACGCCTGGCGGCGGTTCGAGTCGCTGATCACGAGCTCGCCGCCGCCGCCGAGCTCGGTTCGCAGCTGGTCCGCGCCGAGATCGCCGGCGTACAGGATCGTGCGCTGCGGGGTCAAGGATCCGAACGCCGCCAGCTCCGCGATCCCGCCGGCGGAGCCATCGACGACGATCGGTCGCGCGCGCGGCTGGACACGGACGATTCCGCGCGCCGCCGGTAGGTCGTAGGCGCGCAGCTCGGGAAGGCTGATGGGCGCGCCGAGACCAGTCGGCGTGAACCGGCGCGCCGGCCCGTACGAGCGGGTGGGGGAGGCGAATCCCGGCTGCGCCGAGAGCACCGCAGCCACGTCCGCCGGTGGAGGCGCGTCACTGCGGGCAAGATCGTCGTCGGTTGGCGTGATCACCGCGCGCACGCCGATCAGCTGCAGCAGCGGCGCGAGCTGCCCGGGCAGCAATCGCTGCTGGTGGACGAGCCCATCGATCGTCCACAGCAGATCAGTGGCTCGCAGGTCGCTGTAGGGCACCTCCGATCGCTCCGCCACCGGCACCCGACTGAGCGCGGGGAGGATCGGGTCGACCGTCCCGCCCCAGGTGTAGAACGAGAACAGGTCGCCCGGCAGCACCATCGCCCGCGAATTGGCCGGTAGCTGGTGATCGAGGTCCGCCGCCACCTCACGCCAGGCCGGGGGGACGCGCTTGAAGGACACCTGCGCGTCCTGCGCTCTCCCGGTGACCAGCGGCCAGGCAGCCAGGCTCAGCACCGCAGCGGCGCCCAGCGCCGCCACCGTCCGCCACGCCGTGGCGGCCGGGGGCAGCTCCCAGACGCGTCCAAACATCGCCCGCCGCGGCGCCGGCGAGGCACGCGAGCGCGATCGCCAGCAGCGGCGCGGCCTTGTAGGAGGCGCGCAGGAAACGCACCGCCGCGACGCGGTTATAGGTGAATGTGAGGCCGTGACGCAGCGGGGTGCCGTCGGGGAAGCCGGCGATCATGATCAGCACAGCGACCAGCGCGAGCAGCAGGAAGAACGGCCCGTAGCGCCACCGTCGCGAGTAGAGGAACCCGGTCAGGGCGAGCGCCGGCAACAGTAACGTCGCGACGACCACCGGGGCGACGAACAGCAACGTGCGCGAGTCGTCGAAGTACGGAATCGCCTTGCCGGCGAACCCGATGCCGACGTAGGAGAGCCAGAAGCTCATCAAGCGCAGGCTCTCGGTTGCGCTGGTCGTGCCCCAGATCGTTCCCGGCTGCTCGGTGAAGTGCAGGAAGTCCACCCCGTACGACGACTGCACGTACGCCGGCACGATCCACCACAGCGATGCGAGCACGGTGAGCACCACCGTGCGCAGGAGGAACGCGCGAGCTTCGCGCCAGGGGACAGGGGTGAACAGCGGCTCGTAGAGCAGCAGCAACGCCGGGCCGACCAGCATCCAGGCGGTGACGGCGCCGTTGACGCCGCCGCCGGACGCGGCCACCAGCAGCGCAAACGCTGCCGGCCACCGCCAGCCGCGGGGTTCGCGCAGCCCGCGATGAACCGCCAGCAGCAGCCACGGCAGCGCCGCGTAGGCGAGCAGCGTGACGGTGGTCCGATTGGTGTAGGTGACGACGAACGGGTTCAGGAGCGTCACCGCGCCGGCCGCAAGATGAACGATGCCTCGGGGCGCCGGATGCAGGGCGTCGAGCAGTCGCACGACCCCCCACGCGGCGAGCGCGAGCAGCGCTCCGAGCCACAGGCGCTGAACGACCCAATCGGCCAGCCCGAGCGCGTGGCCGAGCGCGAAGAACGGCCCCATCGGGAACAGGTAGCCGACCTGCTGTCCCGCTTGGACCCCGCCCAGCTGCCCGGTGGAGGTCCACATCGACGCCACGTCCGCGAGGAATCGGCCCGGATCGACGTGGAGGTTGATCTTCGTGTCGGCAGTGGCGAGGCCGGTTCGCTGCGCGAAGGCGAGCCCGAATGACGCCGCGCAGAGCAACGCAGGGACAGCCATTCCGCGGCGAGTCCTCGGCATTCGGCGGCGAAGGCTAGCTGTGCCGCCCGGATCGGAGCGCGGGACGCGGCCGCCAACTCGACATGCGGCGCGGCGGCCGCGTAGGCTTTCCGCCCATGCCGCGGATCTGGCTGACCGTCCCGACCTTCAACGAGGCCGGGAACGTCGAGCGAATCGTGCGGGCAGCGATCGCGCAGCTCGAGCGAGCGGCGCCCGGAGATCACCGCGTGCTGATCGTCGATGACGCCTCGCCCGACGGAACCGCGGTGCTCGCCGAACGTCTCGCGCAAGAGCTCTCCGCGGTCGAGGTGCTTCGGCGCGACGGCAAGCAGGGCCTCGGACGAGCGTACCTGGCCGGGTTCGACCGGGCGCTTGCCGGCGGCGCCGAGTACGTGATCGTGATGGACGCCGACTACTCACATGATCCGGCGCACATTCCCGCGCTGCTGGCGGCAACCCAAGCCGGCGACCTCGTGCTCGGCTCGCGTTACGTTCGGGGCGGCCAGATCGTCGACTGGCCGTGGCTGCGCCGGTTGCTCAGCCGGGCGGGATCGATTTACGCGCGCCTGATCCTCGACGTCGACGTGCGTGATCTCACCGGTGGGTTTCGGTGCATCAGCCGCAGAGTGCTCGAAGAGGTGGAGCTGCCGACGCTGCGCTCTCAGGGCTACGTGTTCAACGTCGAGCTGACGTACCGCGCGCACCGGTCGGGATTCCGAATCGTGGAGGTACCGATCACGTTCCGTGATCGAAGCGTCGGCGAGAGCAAGATCTCGTTCTCGATCGCGGTCGAGGCGCTGTGGCTGCTTCCCGTGCTGCGCTATCCCTGGCTTGCCCGCAGCTGGCCCGCCCGCCGGGCTCCGCTGGCGCACCCGGCCGCGACCACCGAGCAGCTCATGGCCGACCCCGCACCCGCGGCCGGAGCTTCAGTTGAGAGCCAGGCACTTACGGCCTCGCCCCCGCCATCGCCCGCGGCCGTGCCGGCAGCCGAGCGCTGACGGGCTGCGGGGATGAGCATCGCAGAGACGGAGCCGGCGCCCAGCGACGCGCTGGCCACGATCGCGGACGTGAAGGGCTGGCTGACCGACGCCCAGGCCCGGCGGCTGTGGGACCGCGCCCGACGCGTCAGAGCGCCCGGCCTGATCGTGGAGATCGGCTCCTTCCGCGGGCGCTCGACGATCGTCATGGCCAAGGGCGCATCGGCGGGAGTGGGATTGGTGGCCATCGACCCGCATGGCGGCGCCGATCGAGGTCCCAACGAGTACGACCCGGACGCCCAGCTCGGCGACGAGGACCACGCCGCTTTCCACGCCAACCTGAGCCGCGCCGGGGTCGAGGACCGCGTACGCCATGTGCGGCGAGCGTCTCAGCAGGCCCTGGGCGACGTCGAGGGCCAGATCGACCTGCTCCACATCGACGGCGCCCACCGCTACCGCTTCGCCAAACCCGACATCGAGCACTGGGGTCCGCGCGTGCGGCCCGGGGGCACGATGCTGATCCACGATTCCTACAACGCGGTCGGCGTGATGCTCGCCCAGCTGCGGCTGCTGTTCGCGACGCGGGAATTTCGCTACATCGGTCGCACCGGATCGCTGGCGGAGTACCGACGCCAGCGGCTGAGCGGCCGGCGGCGCGCGCGCAACCTCGTCCGGCAAACCGCGCAGCTCCCGTACTTCGTTCGCAACTGCGTCGTGAAGGTGGCGCTGGTGATCAAGCTGCGGCCGCTGGCGCGGCTGCTGGGCGAGCACGGTCACTGGCCCTACTGATCCAGGTTGGCCGGCAAACGGCGCGACACGGAGCAGGAGAGGATCAGGGCGATCCAGCCGTTGGGTGGCTCCGTCGCGCCGAGGCGCGCCGCTTGCTGCACACATTCTCATCCTGACCGGCCACGTCAGCTCCCGCCCGGATTGGCCGCGGACGCGAGGTTCCCGGTGCGAATCCGGGCGTCGGAGGGCGAGTCCCCGCGCGCCTCCGCCTGGCCACGCGCCGGGGACAGGCTGAGCCCGCGCGCAAATCTGGTCCGAGCCAGCGCATCGGTGCCGACCGCGGCCAGCAGCACGAGCGGGAGCTCGGCGACATAGCGGAGCCGCAGGGAACCGAACGTAGCGGCGGCGGTGAGGCTCGCGAGCACGAGCGGGGCCAGCAGCACCCACAGCTCGGCGCGTCGCCGGCGCAGGGCCCAGGCACCCGCCACCGCGAGCACGGCAAGGGGGTAATAGAGGACCACGCCGATGTTGGAAACGGTGACGTTGCGCCCTGCTGCGGTACTGCCCTGGAAGGGATGAAACAGCCCCCATTTTCGCGCCAGCCGGGCGATCAGCACGATCGGCAAGCGCCCGAGGTGATGCTCGGCGTAGTCCAGTCCGCGCCGGCGCAGCGCCGCGGATTGCTGGGCTTCGTTGCCGGGCAGTGCGGGGGACGCGCAGGCGGTGTCGAAATAGCCGAGGTTGGGGCCGTGGTAGGTCAACGCGCAGTTCGCCCACGCCAGCGTGGCCCCTTCGTCGGTGGATAGCGTGAGGGCCCCGAGGGTGTCGCACGTTGCGGATCACCCACGGCGCCACCACGACGAGCGCGCAGGCGACGGTGGCCGCGAGCCGCAGCGCACGCAGCGATCCGCCGGGCCCGCGCCAGGCCAGCGGCACGGCGAGGAGCACGACGAGGCCGATCGCCTCCGAGCGCACGAGCGCCGCCACTCCGATCGCCGCGCCCAGGGGCGCGGCCCACCTGACTCGGGGGCGGCGGGCCAGAGCGAGCGCGCCGGCGAGCACGGGGATGATCGCCGGGCCGTACAGCGTCTCGCTGAGCAGCGCGCCATCGGGCACGATCAGCAGCGGGTAGAGCGCGCCGATGAGGGCTGCGGCGAGTCCGATTCTGGGGCCCGCGAGCGACCGGCCAAGCAGCCCGAGACCCAGGACCGTGACGGTTCCCGTCACCAATCCGAGCCCGAGCAGCTGCTCGGGGTTTGAGATCCCCAGCTCGTGCAGCCCTGCCAGCGCGAGCGGATACAGCGGGGGATGCGCCGCGGTCGGCTCCAGGCGGAAGCCCGGACGCAGGAACGACCCGTGTCCCATCACGAAGCCGTGGCCCATGGAGAGCTGGTTGCTCACGAACGCGTAGAAGAACGTGTCGTTGGCCGCCTGGATCGCCGGCGGCGCGAGCACCAGCAGGTAGGCCAGGCGAACCGCCACCGCGAGCAGCCCGACCAGCCCCAAACGAATCCCGAAGTGCCGGTCGATCCGACGCACGGGGCGAAGTCGCTTCGCTCAGCGATCAGGGGGCGGGCCCGCGCTCACCGGCTCGCGGACCTCGTCGACCGTCGAGATGGGCGTGGTCGGCCAGGGGCGCGGGCCCGGCGGGGGGCTCCGTTCTCCGCGTCGGCCGCGCGCCGCCGTCAGCGTGTACCAGCACGACAGGCCGAGCAGGATCACCGCCGCCACTCCGACCCAATGAGCCCAGATCAGCGGCACGACATAGTCAAACGCGAAGCCGCCATGGTTAGGAATGTCGGCGACCGCGTAGATGATCGGAATCGCGACGCCGGTGAGCACGGCGGCGGCGGCGGCCAACGCGCGGGGCCCAATGCCGCGCCACAGGATCACGGCCAGCATCGGTGCGATCACCACCGCCGTCCGCCGGGCGAAGATGAGCGCCAGCAGAAGGGAGAGGATCACGGCAATGGGGATCGCGCGGGGTAACGGCAGCGCCCGCGGCGGGCGCCCGACATCCAGCAGCGGCGGCCGATCCTCACGCACACGCGGCGGGCGGACGACGATCAGCAGCAGCGCCAGCAGCGCGACGATCACCGCCGAGATCACATAGCTGCGGTTGACCCCCGTCTGAGGGGCAAAGTAGAACGAGACCCGTTGGCAGCCCGCCGGCGCCAGCCATCCGTTCGCATAGCCGTCGATGACCAGCGGAGGGCCCAGCGACCGACCGTTGCACGTTGCGCGCCAGCCGGTGTCGAAGCTCTCACCGAGCACGAGCCAAGCGGGGGCCTTGAGCGCGACCCGCACGCCGCTCACCGTGTTGTGTCCGATCGTCCCCGGAGTCAGCACCTGACCCGGCCCGGCGGCGGGGGCCGGCGGGACGGGAGCGGGGGAGCGCAGGCGCATGAAGTCGACCCGGAAGCTCCCGGGAAGGGCGTTGATGTACTGGATCCCGGCGGGCATCTGCACCCGGCCGGCGCAGGACTTGGCGGCGAGTGGGTCCCCGGCGTCGAGCTGGGCGATGGTGCCGCCGATGCGTAGCGGTACGACGTGCCCGGCGACCGACACCCGGACGCTCCCGCAGGCGCTCTGGAGCGCGCCTTGACGCGGGACCTTCACCGGTCGCAGCCCCGGCACCGAGAGCGATCCGATCCCGACGGCCCGCGCCTGCTGCTGGGTCGAGGTGGCCCCGGCCGGGAACGCCGCCGCGAGGATCGTCAGGCGCAACGCGCGCGCACGCACGGGGTGCGGCAGCACCACGCTGCCGTTCGCGCCAACCGGCAATGGCGGGGTGCGGCCGCCGCTCCAGCTGAGCTGCACCCGGGTCGGACGCCGCACCATCAGATCTGCCGGCGTGATCTGCAGGTGTGATACCGCGAGCGGGCGGGACGTTCGCCAGGCGATCCAGGGAAGCGGAGCGTAGGGCCGGACCCAGAGCCCGACCCAGGCCGTGCCGGGATCGCCGTCAAAGGCACTCGAGGCCCGGAATTGAGGCTGGTCCTGGAACCGGCTGGACGAGGTGAAGCTGTCTGCGCCGCGCAGGCCAGAGAGCCGGTCGAGCACCGAGTCCGACGCACCGGGTGCCGGCATCACGCGCGCGTCGACGGCATACGAGCGGACATCGGGAGCGAACACGACGCGGCTGATCAACGTCTCGGGGTCCTGAACGTCGCTGAGGTGGCCCTGGTCGGGCTCGTCGGTATAGCGATCGCGGCGCAGAGGGTCATATCCGGTCTGACGCGAGAAGACGTAGGTGAGGCTCGAGTGGGTGAGATCGTGTCCGGTCAGCGCCTTCGCGGTGAGGACCGGCACCCGCAGAACCTGGCTGATGTGCACGCCGGGGATCCGGATCTGGCGCAGGCCGCCCGGCCCGCCGTGGTGGGACGGCTGGATGACGTGGGCGATCTGAATCCGCAGCTTGCTGATCATGTGGGCGTCGATCGGGATGCGCGTCCATCCGGGCCCCACCGGGAACGCGCGGCCATCCACGTCGACCGAGGTCACGGTTCCGTGGGCGCCGGTGAGCGGCAACACGTCCACATAGGGGACGTCACGGGGATGGTCGAAGCCGACCTCGATCCAGCGCTGATATGAGGGAACGTCGCCCTCGGGAACCCACGGCGTCGATGGATTGCCCGAGAACGCGGCCAGCGGGCCGTACTCGGGATACTCCTGGAAGCCGTATACGTGGGGCGTGCTCACGTACCTGGCGCCGCGCACGATCGATACCGTCTCGTCATCCGCCCCGATGTTGGTGAACGGGTCGATCAACGCCTCGTTGCGGTCGATCGCGTCGGTCGCGGCCAGGACACCGCCGGTGTTCTGCTGGCTGTACTGAGCGAGGAACACCTGGCGGCGATTGGTGTCCGTGACCACGATATTGGCGCCGCGGCCGGCCGCTTGGGCGATCGCGCCGGGCTTCAGGTCCCCCGCGTAGAGGATCGGCGCGCGGGCCGGCAGCGCGCCGAACGCCGCGAGCTCGGCGAGGCCATCGGCGGACCCGTCGACGATCGTCTCGGGACCGGCCGGGTCCACGTGCACGATGCCGCGGCCGACTGGCAGCTTGTACATGCGCACCTCGGGCAGCATCCGAGTGGGGTCGATGTCGCCTTCCGCAGCCGGCAGCGGGTGCAGGGGCCCGAAGTTCTGAGCCGCGCCGAGGCCCTGGGTAGACAGCCCTTGGGCGGCCACGGCCGGGTCGACGGCGCCGCTTCGGAACGTGTCGTCATCGGTGGCGGAGACGACCGCGGAGGCACCGATCAAGCCCAGCAGCGGACGCAGCTGCCCGGGGTACATCCGGTTCTGCTGAACCAGCGCGTCGATCGTCAGCAGCAGGTCATCGGCGTGCAGGTCAGAGTAGGGAGTCTCATAGCGCACGGCCACCGGGCGTCCGGTGAGCCGCGGCAGGATCGCGTCCACCGTCCCGCCCCACTTGTAGAAGGCGAAGATCTGGCCTGGAAGCACGATCGCCCGCGAGTTGGGCGCGAGCTGGTGATCGAGCGTGCTACCCGCCTGCTTCCACGGACTCGGGATCGCCTTCCAGGTCAACTGGCTATCGATCGCCTTGCCCTGGAAGATCGGCAGCGCGGCGAACACGATCAGCGCGGCGAACGCCGCCGGCGCAGCCACGATTGCGACTCGGCGCACCCGTGGCCGAGGCAGGGTGCGCAGCTTCGAGACGAGCAGGCGGGCGCCCAGGCCCAGCAGCGCCGCCACCCCGAGCGCCACCAGCGGCGCCGCCTTGTCGACGGTGCGCAGGAAGCGAGTGACGAACACGTGGTAGTAGATCCACTCCATCGCCGCGCGCAACGGCGTCCCGTCTGGATAGCCGGCCGACATGACCGTCACGCCGACGAGGACGAGCGCCATGAAAAACGGGCCGTAGCGCCAGCGCCGGGTCCAGACGAAGCCGAGAATCGCCAGCGCCGGCAACAGCAGCGAGGCGCCGACGACCGGCACGTTGTAGAGCATGGTGCTGCCGTCGCTGAAATACGGGACGCGGGAGAGCGGATAGCCGTTGCCGATGTAGGAGGTCCAGTAGCCCATCAGGCGAAGCGACTCGGAGATCGTGTTGGTGGCCCAGATCGTGCGCGGCTGCTCGGTGTACTGGAGGAAGTCGATGCCGTAGCGCACATGGACCAGCAACGCCGAGATCCACCACAGCGAGGCAAGCGTGCTGAGCACTACGGCCTTGACGAAGAAGCCGCCGGCGGCGCGCCAGCGGACATGCCCGATCGCCGGCTCGTAGGCCATCAGCAGCAGCGGCCCCAGGGCCATGTAGAAGACGACCGCGGCGTTGACCCCGCCGCCAGTCGACATGAAGATCAGGGCAAACGCGGCCGGCCACCACCAGCCGCGCCACCCGCGCTGCGTGCGGACCCCGTGATAGACCGCGAGCAGCAGCCAGGGCAGCGCCGCATAACCCCAGAGCGTGATCGTCGTGCGGGCGGTGAATACGACGGTGTAGGGGTTGAGTACGAAGAAAGTCGCCGCCACGACGTGCACGATGCCGCGGGGCTTGCCGACCAGCTGGTCGAGGAGAAGCAGCAGGCCCCAGGCGGCGAGGGCCAGGATCAGGCCGTACCACAGGCGCTGAACCACCCACGCAGAGAGACCGAGCTCGTGAAAGAAGGCGAAGAACGGCGCCATCGGCCACAGGTAGCCGCTGTACTGGGCGCTGTGGACCTCGCCCAGGCCCGACGAGGGCGTCCACACCGACGCCACGTCGCCGAGGAACCGCAGTGGATCCACATGCAGGTCGATCTTCGTGTCCGACGTGGCCCAGCCCGGCCGCTGCCAGAACGCGACGGCATAGGCCAGGGCGAAGAACGCTAGCGTCATGCGGCTGTCTCGCCGGAGGCGGTGCATGCGACGCGCAGTGTAAAACGAGGAGCGCGATCGGGGGCCGGCAGCGAGTGCGGGGCCACGCACGGCTGAAGCGGCTCAGGAGCGCTTCAGCGAGATCGGATCCAGCTGACCGATGCGGGCGGCCGCGGCCTGCTCGCCGCCGAGGTCGTGCCTGGCCATCTGGGCCTGCAGCACCCTGATCCAGGCCAGCACGTTCTGGGGCTCCTTGCGCACTACCGCCTCGGCGATCCTCAGCGCGTGGTCCCCGTCGTCGCGTATCGCACGGGCGCTGATACGTGGGATAGCGGCGAGAAGGATGTAATCGGCGGCGAGAGAGAGCTGGGGAGCGGTGTCGGGATTGAGAAATTGCGCCTTGTGCAGGTCGCCACGAAGGTGGTCGAACCCGCTGTGCGTCTGCACATCCGTGATCAGCATGTGCAGGTTGCCGTGGCTCCCGTGATTGAGGTAGTACATATCGCGCAGCCCCACCCCCAGCCAGGCGAGCACGATCACGGACAGAGCGAGGAGCAGGCCGCGCCGCAACATCGCTCTACAGAGAGAGCACCGGGCGCAGGGCGATCAGCGCGGCCCGAGCCGCCTCGCGGCCGGTCGACAGGCCGGGAGCGGCGAGCGCCTGCGCACGGATCGCGATTGGTCGCCCGGGCATGCGAGGAGGCAGAGTAACGGGCGGCGGGTACGGCAGGTCGCACGGTCTGCTCAGGTAACCTGCGGCGCCATGTCCTCGGCCCCTGCTGTCTAGGCGGCAGCGTGTCTGGTACCGCGGGCGCGGTTGCTGCGGGTAGCTATCCGGCGCGCATGGAGCGCACGGCCGGGCCCCCCGGGGTGGACTGGCTCGTGCCGGTCGCCGGGCTGCTCGCGGCAGTCCCCGTGATCACCTCGATGGTGCGCGGACTGGCGGCTGGGGCGACGCCGCTTGGCGACCGGGCGATGGAGGCCACGCGCTCCGTGGACGTGCTCACGCTGCACCCGCCGCCGCTGGGCGAGTTCTCGGCGGCATCGAACACGGTCGGTCACGCCGCCTTCAGCCCCGGACCCACGCTCTTCTGGTTGCTCGCGATCCCGGCCCGGATCGGCCCGGCCGGCCTAGTGGTGTGGATGAGCATCGTCAACGTCCTCTCGATCATGGGCGCCGTATGGCTGGCCCATCGGCGCGGCGGGCGTCCGCTGATGTTCGCCTCGGCGATCGCGATCGCGCTGATGACGGGATCGCTGTCGAGCGAGACCTGGCACGACATCATCAACCCGGCGGCTGCGCTCCTCCCGTTCCTGTTCCTGATCTTCGTCTGCTGGTCGATGGCCTGCGGCGAATATCGATGGCTACCGGCGGCCGTCCTGCTGGCCAGCTTCACCACCCAGGCACATGTGATGTTCGCGCTGCCGAGCTTCGCGCTGCTGGCGGTGGGCATCGGCGGACTCGTGATCTCGCGCCGTCAGCCGCGCGCGGGAGGCGCCGAGCTGACCGCCGGCGGCAGCGGCTCGGTGCGGGGGTGGGCGCTTGCCGCGGTCCTCATCGGGGTGGTGTGCTGGGCCTCGCCCGTCGCCCAGCAGGCCGTCCATACGCTGGGCATCAAGCCAGGCCCTGGAAACATCGCGCTCGATGAGCGGCTGGCACTCTCGCACGGGGCCAGCGTCGGATACAGCAACGGCTGGCACGCGCTCGTTCGCACCGTTGGGATCCCTCCCTGGTGGCTGCGACCACCGCGCACGATCCAGCAGCGGATCTTCGAGGACGTCTACGGCCATCCTTCCGCGCTCTCCAGCATGTCATGCCTGCTGATCCTCGCCGCGTTGGTGCTGACGAGCGCCGCTGCTGTGCGCCGACGGCGCCTCGACGTGGCCAGCGCCGGGGTCGCGGCACTGGCCCTCTGTGCGATGGTCCTCGTCGCGACCGCGGGTACGCCATCAAGCCACGCCGCGTTCTTGACGCTCGGCTACTCGCTCTGGTGGGCCTCGCCGGCGGGCATGTGGATCTGGCTCGCGCTCGGGTTCTCGGTGGTGGCGCTGGCGCGTCCGTTCGCCACTCGAGCCTGGCTGCGCTCAGCGCCGGCTACCCGAATCGCCTCGCTCGGTGCGGTGGCGTGCGTCGCGGTGGTCGGCGCGCTGGTGGCGATCGGCCAGTCGCCGGATGATGATCGAGGGGCGTACGGGCCGATCGCTCGGGTGGATGCGGGGCTGAGTTCGATCCATCCCCTGCGTGAGCCCGTGCTGGTTCAGAGCACCGAGACAAACCCGGGCTTGGTGCTCAGCGGAGTCGATCTCGAGGCCGCCGTGATCTACTCCCTGCGGCGAGCGGGCGTGGCGGTCAAGACCGACGACTGGAAAGCGCTCGGCGGCCGCTACCGAGCAGGCTCCCACCCGGTCGGCACCGTGATCACAATCCACAGCGGCGTGCAGCCGGCGCCGCCCGGAGGCCGGGTGGTCGCGCATGTGCGTTGGTCCTCGGCGGGGCTGCCCGTGCCGCATCCGTTTTCGGTGACGATGGCTCCCGGCAGTCTCCGCTAGATTGCTCGCCGTGGACGGAGTCGCCGACTCCCTCAGCACTGGAATCGCTGGGAGCCCCGCGGCGCCCGGAGCCGAGGCTCCGCCCGTCGTCGCGCCGCCGCCCGGCCACCCGCGCTTTCCGCTGATCGACTCGCTGCGCGCTCTCGCCGCGCTGGGGGTGCTGTTCGCTCATGTCGGCTTTCTGAGCCAGACGATCGCCCGCCACCGGTACGGCGCCGGGGTGGCCAACCTCAGCATCGGCGTCGCGGTGTTCTTCGCGATCTCCGGATTCCTGCTCTACCGGCCGTTCTTCAACTCCGAGATCACCGCCGCACCCCGTCCCCCCGCGACAGACTTCCTGCGCCGGCGCGTGCTTCGGATCGTGCCCGCGTACTGGCTCGCCTTGACCGTGCTGGCGATCTACCCGGGCCTGCCCGTCGTGCACACGCACGAATGGTGGCGCTACTACTTCTTCCTCCAGGTCTACAGCCCGCTGTTCGCGATCTTCGGGCTGACCGTCGCCTGGTCGCTGTGTATCGAGGTGACGTTCTACGCGCTGCTGCCGCTCTACGCGGCCCTCACGCGGCTGCTCTGCCGCCGACTGACGCCGCTCGGCCGGGTGCGCTTTCAGCTGAGCCCTGATCGTCACGCTCGGAGTGGCGTCGTTCGTGCTTCGGATCGTCGACTTCCATTCGGTGCTCGGCCTGACGATCGCCGAGTACTTCGACTGGTTCGCGGTCGGGATGGTGATGGCCGTGCTCAGCGTTGCCCGGCGGTTCCGGATCTGGTCGCCGGCGCCGGTGGAGTATCTGGCCGCGCGGCCGGTGTTGTGCTGGGGAGCGGCGGCAGCGTGCTACCTCCTGCTGGTCGGCGCTGCTGACGAGCGCGCCGCTGCACAACAACTTCTCCGACCTCCAGCGCCTGATCCAGCACGGACTGAGCGCTCCGTTCGCGCTGCTCGTGCTCTGGCCGGCCGTGTTCGACGGCCATCGAGAGGGTTGGCCACGCCGAGTGCTCGCCTGGCGGTGGCTCGCCTGGCTCGGCCTGATCTCATACGGGATCTACCTCTGGCATGCGCCGCTGGCGGGCGTGTTCCTGGCCCACGGCGTGAGCAGCTGGTGGCCGATGCTGCTCGGCACGCTCGCCGTCACGCTCGTCTGCGCCTCCGGCAGCTACTACGTCGTCGAACGTCCGATCCTTCGCTTCAAGAACTGGCGACCCGGCGGGCGGTGGGTCGTGCGTGCGGGCCAACCCGCGGCGGCGGAACCGGGTCCGGCGCATCCCATGCCGCGGAATCCCCCGCCGGGTCGCGTGCAGACGAGCCGCGCGCGGCCGAACCGGGCGCGGGCGAATCCGATCCGGAGGCCGCTCCAGCCGGCGCCGCGAACACCCACCGCACCCGGGCGTTGTGAGCTCTACGCCGTCTGCGGCGGTTGGTGCTTCCACGCCCGACGTGGTCGCCCCACCGCCCGGGCACCGGCGGTTCCCGCTCGTCGATTCGCTGCGCGCGATCGCCGCCCTGGGCGTCATCGTCACCCATACGGCGACGTTCGGCGCCGTGAGCACCTCAACCTGGCCGGGCGCGGTGGCGCACAACCTCGACATCGGCGTCGCGATCTTCTTCGTCATCTCCGGCTTTCTGCTCTACCGCCCGTTCTGCGCCGCCGACCTGCTCGGCGCGCCGCGTCCGACAGGCGGGGCGTATGCGCGGCGGCGACTGCTTCGGATCGTGCCTGCCTACTGGCTGGCGCTGACCGTGCTGGCGCTCTACACGAATCTCCCGGGAGTGTTCTCGAGCGATTGGTGGCGCTACTACGGGTTTCTCCAGGTTTACGACCCGCGCACGCTGTACGGCGGCATCAGCGCCGCATGGACGCTGTGCATCGAAGTGACGTTCTATGCGGCGCTTCCCTTCTATGCCGCCGCCATCCGCCGCCGCGCGGGCGGCCGCGGCCGTCGGGACCGGATTCGCCTCGACGCCGCGGTGCTGACGGCGCTCGCACTCGGCTCGATCCTCCTGCGCACGGTGGACGACGCCACCGGTCAGAGCGTGCTGCGGGCGACGATCCTGGAGAACTTCGACTGGTTCGCGGTCGGCATGGGCCTGGCGCTGGCCAGCGCCGCGCTCCAGGACGTTCACCGCCTGCCGCGGCTCCCTTCGCGCTGGCCAGGTCGAATCCCACCCTGTGCTGGGCGCTCGCGATCGGCGGATACGTGCTGCTGTGCGGCGCCGTCGGGACACCGGTGGCCATCACCCACGCCGGCCTCCAGGACGTCCCGCTCCCGGGCATGGTCAAGCACGTGTGCTCCGGACTGATTGCGGCGCTGCTGGTGGCGCCGGCGGTGTTCATTGGTCAGCACCGCGGGGTCCCGGGACGCGTGCTGGCGTTCCGCTGGCTGGCCTGGCTCGGCCTCATCTCATACGGGATCTACCTCTACCAGGGGCCACTGCTGGACAAGCTGGTGACAGGCAACGTCACCTCGTGGCTGCCCGGCAACCGGTTCATCCAGTTGACGCTCGCCACCGCGGTGGTTGCGGCCGCCGCGGCCGCGCTGAGCTACTACCTCGCCGAGCGTCCGCTGCTGCGGTTCAAGGACGCTCGCCTCCCACGGCGGCTTCGCTCTCCAGCGCCGTCGCTGGGACGCGCAGGCCAGCCCCGAGTCCCAGGCGAGCGAGCCACGCGTCGGCGCCAGCCGATGATCGTGCTCGCCGCCATCAGGAGCAGCGTGAGCACGCTGATGATCCAGCCGACCCGCCAGCTCAGCGGCTGATAGCGGAACGTGACGGTGTGGGTACCGGCGGGGAGGACGACGCCGCGGAGCACGTAGTCGATTTCGTTCACCGGGGTGGCGCGCCCGTCGACAGACGCCGTCCAGCCCGGGTAGTAGGTGTCGTCGAGGAGGAGCACCGCAGGACGTGAGGTCCTCGCCCGCACCACGACCCGCTGTGGCTGATAGGAGACGATCGCGGCCTGAGCGCTCAGCGCCGAGGGGCGGCTTGCGCGTTGCGGCACACCGGGGAGCGCCCGCTCGGACACGACGGTCGCGCGCGGGTCGAAGCTCGGGTTCAAGACCGCCCGCAGCGCGGCGTCCCCGCCGCTCACGGTCTGCTGGGCGCCGACCACGACGGCGCGCGGGAGGGCGCCGTCGACGAGATACACCCGCGCATCGCGGCCGCTGTAGCCGAGACGGACGCCACGGAGGGTCAACGGCGGCTGCGGGGTCCCCTGCACGCTGGCAGCCTGCAGCAGCTCGCCGACGCCAAGCAGTCGCAGGGTGCGCAGGCGCTGCTCATCGACCTTGGGCAGCAGAAGCGGAATATCGAGCAGCGAGTTGCCGACCTGCGACGGGTGCTCGGGGTCCAGCGCCCGGCGCCACAGGTGGTCGTAGCGATCGATGATCGGCACGTCGTAGCCGCCGGCCTCATACAGGTGGTAGCGCAGCGCGATCACGTTCTCGGCGAAGTCCTGCTCGCGCACGGGCTCAAAGCGGGTCAGGCGGTGTTCCTGGAGGTAGTGGATCGCGCCGGTCGCCGGCTGCGTCGCGTCGCGCTGGGCGACCGCGGGGTTGTAGCCCATGCCGGCCCGGAACAGGTCGAGGGTGACCGTCGCGATCAGCAACACCGCGAACGTCGCGGCGCCGAGGCGGCGATTCACGCGAAGCGCGACGAACGCCAAGCCCGCGGCGGCGAACGCCAGCCACACCAGGAGCGCGGCTAGGTGGATGACGTCTGCGGCGCTCGGATCGGTGGCGGCAGGGGCCTTTGCCAGGGCGGCGGCCACGGTGATCGCGTGCAGCGAGAGCCGGTGAATGTCGTGCCGGGCAACGACGACGACGACTGGCAGCAGGAGCAGCGCCCCGAGCACGGTGAGGACCCGGGTACGCGTCCTTCGAGTGAGGGTCACGGACATGAGGTCGTCCATCCCCCACCCGGCCAGCAGCGAGACAGACATCATGTACAGCACCACCAGGCGCCCGTTGTGCCCGCTGCTGAACACCGGCAGGTGGGTGACGATCTGCAGGAACGGCGGAATGCCGACCACGACGGCCAGCATCACGAAGCCGTACAGGGCGATCCACACCCGCTCGGGCTTCGGGCGGACCACGAGCGCGATAACCGCGAGCGCCAGCGGCAGCGCGCCGGCGTAGAACGCGCGCGCCCGCAGAAACGCGACCAGCGGGGTTTGCGTCGGACGCCCCCAGTAATCGGGCATGAACAGCTCGAGCAGCCACTGCTGCTCGAGGTGCTGGTCGATGCCCGCTCCGGCGCGCTGGTGGATGTCGGCCGAGCCGAGCAGCAGCTCCCCGAACGGCAGCAGGACCAGTGCCGCGAGCGCGGCACCGCCCAGCAGTCCGAGCATGAACGCCCCTACGGCCCGGGCGAGGTCCCGCTGCTGCCAACCGCCGCGCCGCACGGCCTGCACCTCGCGCAGCACGAAGAACGCGACGACGGCGACGAGGATGTCGAAGCTCGACTCGGCGTGACCGCTCAGAAACTGCAGCCCGACGGCCAGCGCGAGGCCGTTGACGCTCAGCAGTCCGGGCCTTCGGACCACGCGCTCGGTCGCCAGCAGCACCCATGGCAGCAGCGCCCACACGCCCGAGTGCGGGTACGCCAGCCAGGTGACCATCCACAGGTTGAATCCGTAGACCAGTCCGGTGAGCAGGGCTCCGGCGTAGCGGATGCCGAGCGCTCGGGCCAGCAGGAACGCGCCCAGCGCAGCGACGAACAACTTCAGCGCCGCGCTCCAAGCCAGCGACGTCAGCAGTGGCATCACATAGGCCGGCAGGTTGAACGGCGAGAACACCGCTGACTGGTCGTTGGCCAACAGGGGTCGGCCCGCCATCAGATACGGGTTCCAGAGCGGGATCTGCGGCAGGCTCTGTTTGGCCAGCTCCGCGAACGGTTGGAACTGCACGGGCGCATCGGCCACCTCGGTATTGGCGGGACGCTGCAGGTGCGCGGGGCGAGAGGCGGCCCACGGAGCGTAGAACCAGAGCTGATCCGCGGTCGAGATCGTCTTGCCCGGCATCAGCCCCGGCGCGAGCAGCAGCAGCGACAGCGCGCCGTAGAGCAGGGCCGCGGCCAGCACGGGGCGACGCCTCAGCGCGTGAGCGCCTGCTCTGAGCCTAACCGGGGTCCCTCTCACACGCTTTGGCTAGCTTACAAGCACCCGTGCGCCCGCGCGCTTGCAGCTCGCGGGCGGATGCTCAAGTGTCCAGCCCCGTATCGACACCGACCGACGACGCATCCGCGGACCGCGAGTTTCGCTCACCCCGGCGCCGCGGACGGCGAGCCGTGGCGTGGTGGCGGCGGCATCCGGTGGCGGCCGCGGCGGTGATTTACGTGATTCTGGCGCTGCTGATGGTCGGCCCGGGGCTGCTGCCGGGCAAGACCCTGTCCAGCTCGGACTATCTGTGGACGGCCGCTCCATGGCACGCGAGTCAGCCCGCCGATGTCCGGCGAGGAGGGGCGAACTACGAGCTGGGCGATGCGGTGGCCCAGTTCCAACCGTTCCTTCGCTACACACGCGCGCGGCTGCCGGACATCCCGCTCTGGAATCCGTACATCATGGCCGGGCGGCCATTCCTGGCCAATGCCCAGTCCGCCGTCTTCTCGCCCTTCAGCGTTCCCGCCTACGTGCTGCCGTTCTGGTTCTCGTTGGGGGTGATCGCGGCGCTGAAGCTGTTTGTCGCAGCGCTCGGCACGTTCCTGCTGGCGCGAGCCCTGGGGATGCGGTTCGGCGGCGCGCTGCTGGCGGGGATCGTGTTCGCGTTCGGGACGTTCTTCATCGTCTGGCTGGCGTGGCCACTGGCCAGCGTATTCGCGATGATCCCGTGGCTGCTGCTGCTGGCCGACATGGTCGTGCGGCGTCCCCAGCCGCTGCCGGTGGTCGGCCTCGCGGTGGTCGTGGCGGTCCAGTACACGGGCGGACACCCCGAGTCGAGCTTCCACGCCCTGTTCGCCACGTGCGTGTTCTTTGCCTTCCGGCTGCTGGTGCCGTGGCGCGGCGCCGGCCGTGCGCTCGCGCGTTACGGGCGTCCGGCGATCGTCTTCGCGCTCGCGCTCGCCGCCGGGACGGCGCTCGCCGCGGTGGTCCTGGTCCCGTTCATCGAGCTGCTCGGGCACTCCTCCGACGTCAGCCTGCGACTCGGCGCGCCGGCCGCGCATGCCGACGCGAGGTACCTGTTCGCGCTGTTCCTGCACGACTACTGGGGGCGCCCGACCCAGACCGAGATCGCGTTGTTCCTGATCAACCGCGCCTACTACGCGGGCGCGCTCACGTTGATGCTGGCCGTCGCCGCGCTGCTGGTGCGCCCGCGGATCGAACGAGTCGCGGTGGCCGCGTTTGCGGCCTTCTCGCTGCTGATGGTGGTTGGTGAGAACCCCGTCTTCGACCTCGTGGTTCGCCTGCCCGGATTCGACGCAGCCGACAACGGACGCATGGTGATCCTGTTCCTGCTGTGCCTCGCGCTCCTCGCCGGCTGGGGCCTCGATGCGCTGTGCGAGCCCGCGATCGGGGGCTCTCGGCGGATGGCGGTGCTGGCGGCCAGCGCGGTGCTGTTCGCGGTGCCGATCGTCGTCATGGCGGCCAACGGGACGATCGACCTGCATCGGCTGGGATCGGGGCTGCGCGTGGCCTGGGGCTTCGCGCGACCGCCCGCCACGCTGACGCCGGCGGTCGCGGGCACGATCCGGATGAGCGCGCTGCTGCAGTGGCTGCCGCTGGCCGGGCTCGGGCTCGCGCTGGTCGCGCTGCGCCTGCTTCCCCGGCGCGGGCTCGCGGTGGGCGCGTTCGTGGCGCTGAGCGCGACGCTCGTCGCCGGGGATCTGTTCCGCGCGAATATGGGGTTCAATCCAGCGATCTCCACCAAGGCCGCCAACCCACCCGCGACCGGGGCGATCCGATATCTGCAGGCGCGCTCCCCCGCGCGCTTCGTGGGGCTCGACACGACGCGTCCATTGCAGCCGCTGCTGGCCAACCAGGCGATGACCTACGGCCTGTACGACGCACGCGGATACGATTATCCGGTGGAGAAGCGCTTCGATCGTCTCTGGCGCTCGCGCATCGCTCCATTCGTCGGCACCTACCTGCCGGCCACGACCCTGGCGCAGTCAACGCCGCAAGCGCTGCGCTCGCTGGGGCTGCTCGGCGTGGCCGACCTGCTCCAGGATCCGGCTGACCCGCCGCTGCACGAGGCAGGCGTCCGTCTCGCCTATTCCGGCGCCGACGCCCGTGTCTACACGAACCCCCTGGCGCTGCCGCGCGTGTTTGTGGTCGATCGCCAGCTCACTGTCGACGGCGGCGACGCGGCGTACAGCGCGATCACCGCCACCGGCTTCGATCCCCGCGCGGTGGCGGTCACCGAACGGCGCGTCGCCGGCGTGGCTGCGAGCGGGGGCGGCGCTTCGGCCAGCGGGGGCGGCGCTTCGGCCGGCGTGACTCAGGGCGCGGGCCGCGGTCCCGCGGCCGGCACCGCCAAGCTGCTGAGCTATCAGCCGGAGCGAGTCGTGGTCTCGGCCACGGCACGACGAGCCAGCCTGCTGGTCCTCGACGACACGTGGTTTCCGGGCTGGCAGGCGCGCGTCGATGGACGCCCCGCCACCGTCGCGCGCGTCGACTATCTGCTGCGCGGCGTCGAGATCCCGCCCGGCTCGCATCGGGTCGAGTTCGACTACGAGCCAGCGAGCTGGCGCGTGGGCTGGATCATCAGCTTGGTGACGCTGCTCGGTCTGGCCACGACCACGGCGCTGGCCCTGCGTGCCCGGCGGCGGAGCACCGCCTCGTGATCCACTCCACATTGCATTTTGCACGCCGGCGCCCGGTGCTGTGCGCGGCGATCATCTACTTCGTCCTGTCGGTGCTGCTCGTCCTGCCGGCGCTGCTCCCCGGCAAGACGCTTTCGAATTCCGACATCTTCTGGTTCCAGCCGCCGTGGCAGGCCTCGCGACCGCCACAGCTGACCCATCCCTCGAACCCCGAGGTCGCCGATGCGCCCGCGCAGCTGCAGCCGTTCCTGCAGTACACGATCTCGCGCCTGCCGAGCATCCCGCTGTGGAACCCGTACATCGTCGGCGGCCGGCCGTTCCTGGCCAACGCGCAGTCGGCGATCTTCTCCCCCTACAGCCTCCCGGCCTACGTGCTGCCGTTCCTGACCTCGCTGGGGTGGATCGCGGTGATGAAGTTCTGGGTGGCCGGGTTCGGGATGTTCCTGCTCTGCCGCCGCGCGCTCGGCATGCGCTTCGGCGGCGCCCTGGTGGCGGGAATCGTCTACGCGTTCAACCTGTGGATGGTCACCTGGGTCACCTACCCGCACATGAGCGTGTGGACGTGGATCCCTTGGTTGATGCTGCTGGCCGATCGATGTATCAGGCGTCCCGACCTGCTCGGGCTCGGCGGCCTGTCCGCGGTCAGCGCCGCGCAGTTCCTGTCCGGACACCCGGAGTCGAGCTTTCATGCGCTGGTCGCCACCGTGCTGTTCTCGGTGCTGCGGCTGTGGCAGACGCGCCGCGCGCGCGGCGCCGGCCTGCGCGGGGCGCTGCGCCCGGCGCTGGCGGTTGGCGGTGGCCTGTTCGGGGGCGCGCTGCTGGCGGCGCTGGTGCTCATCCCGTTCGCCGAGTTGCTGCTGCACTCGGCCGATATCCACCAGCGCGCCGGCGCGGGAATCGACTATTACGCCACCAACAGCCGGCGGTTCGTCCTCGAGGTCTTCCTGTCGGACTACTGGGGGCGCCCAACGCAGACGCCCCTCGCGCTGTTCCTGCTCGCCCGAGCGTTCTACGCCGGCGCCCTGCCGCTGATGCTGGCGGCCTGTGCGTTGATCCTGCGCCCCAAGGCAGAGCGTCTGTGGATCGCGCTGTTCGGCGTCACCGGCCTCGCCGTGGTGCTGGGGATCCCGCCGTTCCTGCAGATCGTCACCCACCTGCCGATCTTCAGCTCGGGTCACAACTCGCGCCTGGTGATCTGGTACATGCTGTCGCTGGCGCTGCTGGCCGGATGGGGCATGGACGACGTGTCCGCGCGGGTCGGGTCTCTGCAACGCAAGCGCGTGGCGCTCGGGACGTGCGCGGTGCTGCTGCTGCTCCCCGCCGTGTGGGTGCTCGGGACGGGGCGGATCACGAATATTCACCCGCTCAGCGCGCTGAACGTCGCCTGGGGCTTCGCCCGGGCGCCGTCCACCTTCTTTGTCCCCGCCAACGCCGACATCATCCGGCTGGCCTCGCTGATCGTGTGGCTGACCTTGGCCGGACTGGCCCTGTTGCTGCTCGTCCTGCGCCTGCGCGGACGCCTGCCGGTGGCGGTCTTCGTGGCGTGTGCCGCGGTGCTGGTGGCGGGCGACCTGTTCCGAGCGGGCATGGGCTACAACCCCGCGATCGATCAGAAATTCGCCACCCAGCCCGCGACGCCGGCGATCCGCTACCTGCAACGCCAGCGGCCGGCGCGGTTCGTCACCGACGCCGACGACATCACCCAGAACGTCATCCCGATGCGCTACCACCTCTACGAGGCGCGTGGCTACGACCTGCCGGTGATGTACCGCTACGACCGGCTGTGGCGTAGCCAGCTCGAACCGCAGTTCCCCTCCCAGGTCAGCCCGTTTCCGATCAGCATCCCGCTGACCGCGATACCGCACATCACCGCAACCGGGCTGCGCACGCTGCGCCTGCTCGGCGTCAGCGACATCCTCCAGTCGCTGGCCCAACCGCTGCTCAGGCTGCCCGGCGTGCACATCGCCTACCAGGGCAGCGACGCCCGCGTCTACCACGTCGACGGCGCGCTGCCGCGCGTGTTCGTCACCGGCACCCAGCAAGTCGTCAGCGGGGGCAATGCGGCGCTGGCCGCGATCACCGCGCCCGGGTTCAACGCGCGCGGAGTGGTGGTGACCGAAAGGCGGGTGAGCGGCGTGCCGGTGGCGGGCGCCGGCGCACCGTCGCGGGCGGCCGGTAGCGCTCAGCTCGTGACCTATCAGCCCGAGCACGTGGTCGTGCGCGCCACTTTGCAGCGCCCCGGGATGCTGATTCTCGACGACAACTACGCGCCCGGCTGGAACGCCACCGTCGACGGTCATCCGGCACCGGTCAGCCAGGTCGACTACATCTTCCGGGGGGTGGTGCTCCCGCCCGGTACGCACACCGTGCAGTTCCGCTATCAGCCGGTGACCTGGACGATCGGCTGGATCGTGAGCGTCGTCTCGTTTGCCGGGCTCGTGCTGATCCTGGCCGTCGGCTGGCGCCGCCGCCTCCGTGCCGGGGCCAGCACCCGCGCCGATGCGGTGGCGCCCGACCAGGAGCGCGCTGCCCTGCCGGCGTGATTCGAGTGCGCCCGAGGGGCGAGCTGGGAGGGCCCACCCGGGCCAAACCCCCCTCCCCCTAAACATGTGAGACGCGGCTACGCCCGCGGCATCGCTGGCGCCGGCGGTCACCTCGCGTACGTCCCGGGCGCTGGCCCTGAGCGTCCGGTCGAGGTCCGCCAGCCAGCTCGAGAGCTTCTGCTCGTATAGCTGCGCGAACAACCGCCGGCGAAAATGCGGGCGACCACGGGGGCCGATCGCGGCTTCCACCAGCGTGTAGCCGTCGTCGCGGGCGCGAAACGAGATGCGCCCGCGGACCGGCAGCCAGTCCAGCGCCTTGGCCCGCTTTCCAAGCGCCAGGGCAGATCCGCCCTTGACCTCGATCGCGTCCGGACGCTGTCCTGTGACCTTCATGATCCGCCGGGCGACGAACGTGGTGAGGACCTCGTCAATCGGCGTGCTGTCGGGAATCAGCTGCCATTGTTGGAGCTTCTCGGGGATCATCAGAACAGTGCCTATATCAGAACTGGATGCGGAGCGGTCATCACCCGCGGCGGGAATTCACCTCGGCGCGAGATCATCTAGGGTCTTGGCGGCGAGAGGAGCCACCACGAAAGCGATCAGATCATTCATCGTTATCGCTGGCGCAGCGCTTGCCGTCGCCGCATCGGGGTGCGGCGGGTCGAGCAGCAGCTCATCCAGCGCTGTTCCCCCCAGCACGAGCGCCGCGGCACCCTCGCCGACGCTGTCGGGGGGTAGCCACGCCGATCAGCGGGCCGTGCTGGCCACCGTCAACGGCTACTACGCGGCGCTGGCGCGCCACCAGGGGGCGCGGGCCTGCGGCTACCTCACGCCGACCGAGCAGCGCCACATCGCGGCCCAGATCAGCGCCCGCACCAGCCACTTCGGCCATACCTGCGCGCAGATCCTGGGTGGCGTCGGCCTGTTGCTCAGCGGCCAGGTCCACGTCGTCAGCGGCTCGGTCAGCCCGGGCAGCGCGAGGCTCGTGATTCAGGGCAAGTCCCGAGGGACGATGACGTTAATGACCAGCTCCGGTCACTGGCTGATCAACGCCACCAGCTAACCGGGCCACTGGTGCCGCGAGCCTGAGCCCTAGAACCACGGGGCGGGCAACCGGAATCAGAGCGAGCGGATCACCACGCCAGCCGCGGGCGACGACTCGCCATTGGTGCCGAGCACGAGCGGCACGGCAAGCGTCAATCCGGCGGCTGCGCAACAGATGAGCGGTCCGATCCGGGTCCGGGTCCGCAGGCCGTTGAGGAGGACAAGTGCGAACAGCGGGAGCGTGGCGCGTGTGAAGCTCCAGTGATCGAGCCAGAAGACGCGGCCGAGCAGTGCAGTCAGGAGCGCTTGGGCCGCTGTCAGCAGCGCGAGCCAATGTGCCCCTTGATGTAGCTGCATGACGCCGACGATCACGGCGGCGACCGTCAGGGCGGCGAACAGAAGGTCCCATCCGGCATGCGGTGCCGACTGGCCGGCGAGCGATCCGAGTACCTTCGTGAGTCCGACCCCGGGCGGCTGCCACAACGAGCCCGGGGAGGTTGTCAGCGGGACCGTCCCGTGAAAGCGCACTGTCGCGTAGACCTCCCATGCGACGAATGCCGCCGCCGGCGCTCCGAGCACCCACGCCCATCCCGCCGGCGGCGTTCCGGCGCGGCGCCGTTTCACGACGTCATAGGCGATCGCTGCGAGCGCGAGTAGCGCCGTCTCGCGGCCGAGTACCGCGAGCACCAGCGCCACCGACGCGAGCCGCCACCGCCCCTGCGACCACCAGCACAATCCCGCGAGCAGCGCCGCAAGCCCGACGATGTCGGTCAGGTCGCGCAACAGGCACAAGACGACGCCCGGCGCCAGGCCCACCGCCAGCGCCCACCACCCCGATCTGCCCATCTGTTTGCACCAGTGTGCCGTCACGAGCACGAGACACAGGGCCGCGAGCAGGTTCACCGCGAGCAGGGTCCAGGGCAGAGCGGCGCGGATCCCGAGCGCAGCGGCAGCGGCGAGTGCCGGATACGCGATCCGCTGAACCCGGTATTCCGCCAGCGCGAAAGCGCGCCTCACGTTGCCGTCGATCTGCGGGTGCGCGGCCAAGACGTAGTAGAACTGGCCGTCATACCCGACGCTGTGGCTGAGGACGAGCGCGCCGGTCGGCGGCTGCACGCTCATCGCCGCGTCGCCGCCGAACTGCACAAACCCCGTCGGGTTGCCGCCGTAGTCGTGCAGCTTCACCGCGATCGCGAGCACACAAACGATCGCCACGAGCATCGCTGGGCCAATAACGTCCTGGCGCGCGACCGAGCGCGCAAGTACCAACCAACCAGGCCCGGTGGCCCGTCGCGAGGGCTGCGCCTCCGGAGGGGCAAGCAGATCACTGCGCGACATCGGGCCGGCGAGACTACTCGCATCGGTATGGCGATGTCGAGCGGCCGAGACTCGCTCAGTCTCTCCGTGCCTGAATGACCGCGCGCAACTGCGCGCGTTCGCGCGCGGCGTCGCGTCCCAGAATCCGCCGCGCCACTAGTCGGGTCGCGAAGGTAATCGCCTGAGCTCCATCATCAAGCGCGCGTGCCCTTGATCCAAGAGTCGCCTGGACAACCGCGCGACGGCGCGTGGCCAGAAGTTCGTACGGTTCGCCCCCAAAGGCCCGGCGCGTCGAGTGGGCGCCCGAATGCAGGAGTTCAATTTCGGGTCGCAGCTCGGTCGGGACGCCTGCCTTTCGCGCGCGTAGGCAAAGATCCATGTCTTCATAGAACAGGAACTCGCGCGCATCAAAAGGCCCGAGCTCTCGCAATAACTCCGTCCGCGCTGCGAGGCAGGCGGCAATTCCCCAGCCGACCCTCCTTGCGCGATTCGCACGCCATGGATCGGCCCGCATACGTACCGGCGTCGGGAGCAGACGGGGATGGACAAGCGCGGGAAGGAGCGCCTCGATCGTGCCCGGAAGGGGGTGCGTGCTCCGCTCGGGAGCGCCGCCAAGGTCACGCAGCCGCGGAACGACGAGTGCGGCATTCTCACGGGCGAGGTTCGCGAGACGCGACAGACCGTCATCCACGAGGATCACGTCTGGGTTCACGAGGACGCACACATCGTGGGTTGCCAATGCCACGCCTACGTTATTCGCTGCTCCGAATCCAGGATTTCCTTCCAACTCCACGACTCTCGCGCCTCTCGCACGAGCAATGTCTGGCCCACGGTCCTCCGAGCCGCTATCGATGACGACCAGCTCCGGGAGCTCTGACAAATGTCGTTCAAGCGAATCTAACAGGAGCGTCACGTGTCGCTCCGAGTTGTGGAGCACTACAACCGCGGAGAACTGCGATTGGCTCATCGTCCGTGAGCCGCGTCAGTGAGTACGGAGTGAATCTGGGCGGCAGACCGCGGTGGTGTGAATTGACGCGCCCTCTCGCGCGCAATGACGCTGATACGATCGCGAAGGGAAGGGTCAATGGCCATGTCGATTAATGCTCTTGCCAACGCCGGGACATCGTCCACAGCCACACGCATCGCCGCGTCGCCGAGCGTCTCGCGGAAGACTGGCAAGTCGCTCACGATGGAAGGGACACCCCGAACCGCCGCTTCTAGCGGCGGAAGTCCAAATCCCTCAGCCCGTGAAGGCATTACCAGTGCTAGAGCGCCGGCGTAGAGAGGGTCGAGCGCACTATCGGTCAAGTAGCCCAGCACGTGTACTCCAGGTCCTGCCAATTTCCCCGCCAGTCGCCCCTCGCCGACAATGACTAGGTCCGCATCAAGCCCAGCAGACCGTGCCCGGCTGAATGCGCGCGCGAGCACGTCCGTCGCCTTCCGAGGCTCGAGTGCGCCTACGTACAGGAAGTAGCGCTCAGGGAGTGAATGCATACGACGGACCGCGGCTATTTCGTCGGCAGTGCTCACGTCGGCCGGCCCGCCGACGCCTTCTCTTACGGTGACTATCTGCTGAGCCGGCAGTCTCCATCGCACTATGGCTTCTTCGCGGGTAACGTCGGACACGGCGATTACGCGTGCCGCTTGGGAGGCCAGCTCGCGTGGGCGCGCGAGTCGATGCCATATCCGCTCGTAGTTCGTGAAGTCCGCCGGTCGCGACTCCCACGACAAGTCGTGCAGACCCAAAATGAGCGGAACGTTACGAGACAGTGCCAGTGGTGCTGGTGCCGGAGCCCAAAAAACGTCGACGCCACCGAGCAGATTGTCGAGCTTGGGCCATCCTGAGACACCCGCCAACCCGTAGAGAATGCGACTCGGCACACGAACGGTTACGAGGTGGATACCGGCGATTGGTGGGTCTGGTCGGCCTTCGGGGACAAGGACACGCCACTCGTCGTCCGGGAAGGCGTCTGCAAGGGCGGCCAGTAGAGTGCGCACGTAGCGAGCGATGCCTCGCGCGGCTGATTGGACGAGACTCCTCCCATCAATCCCGACCCGCACGGGCGCTCCCCTAGACTGGCTCGAGGTTCATCTTCCCCATATAGTCCAGCCTATCGCGAGACTCTCAGCGGAGAGAAGGTCCGGTTCCGGAGCGCCCATCGCACTAGGCACGAGCCCATCCGAAGTGCGCCGGCGCACGAGTCCGTACCAGTACCACCGCGGCGTCCAGCTTTCTGCCTGCTCAGGAGGTCATTTATATTTCAGCCCCGGACAACTCCGTTCGACGGAGCGGTGATCGAGGCTTAACCTTCGAGCGCAGCACGGCCAGGTTGGCGGCGGCGGTCCGCTCCCATGTGAAGGTCAGCGCGCGCTCCCGGGCCGCCGCGCCGAGTCGCTCCAGCTGATCGCGATCCTCGATCAGTTCGCGCGCCCGCTCGATGAGCTCGGGCTTGCTCTGCGCCAGGATCCCGGTCTCGCCATCGACGATCGACTCCCTCAGCCCGCCGACCGCCAGCGCCGCACTGGGGGTCCCGCACAGGGCGGCTTCCATCACGTTGAGACCCCAGCCCTCCGAGGAGGAGGCGGTCAGCAGCAGCCATGCTCGCCCGTACATCGCGGCGCGGGTCTCGTCGTCGACGTGCCCATGCATGTGCACGCGGCGATCGAGGCCTCGACGGTTGATCTCCGCCTCGAGGCTCTCGCGGTGGTCGCCTTCGCCGACGATGTCGAGTGTCGCCGCCGGAACCGCGTGGAGCACGTCGAGCACATGCTCGATCCGCTTGTAAGCCTTGAGGCGCCCGAGATACAGCAGGCTGGGCTCAGCGGTCCGCTGCGAGGGGCCGAACATGCCCGGCTCAACCCCGCAATAGGAGACGGAGATGTGGTGGCGCGGGATCCCGTCGATCTCGACCAGGTCGTCGGCCGCGGATTCGGAGATGGTCAGGAACGGCGCCCGCCGGTACAGCAGCCGCAGCGGCAGCTCCTCCAGCATCGCCGCGAGCACCCGGCCCCGAAACCGCCCAAACTCACCGACGTAGAGCTCGCGGTGAGGATGACAGACCAGTGCCACGCGAGGCTTGCGCAGCCACAGCGGAGTGAGGAACGTGATGCCGTTGATGATCTCGAGCACGACATCTGCGTCTCGGCCCAATCTGCGCATCGCCGCCCACGCGCCGCGCGGAAACACCGTGGCTCGGCCGCCCATCCGGTGCACGGTCAGATTGGGAACCACGTGCTCCAGGCGCTCGGCACCGGGGTAATCGCCGGCGATCACGGTGATCCGATGGCCTTCCCGGGCCCAGCGCACGACCTGCGCGTAGAGGTTGGCCCCGGTGCCGCCGCCCTGTGGATGCGACCAGCACCGATCGGCGAGGATCAGCACATTCAGATGGTCGCCGGGCCCGCGCCCATCGGGGTTCACGGACTGTCGTTCGTGGTCGCTCGCATCGCGGCCAAACGCCCGCTGAGGCGCAGGGCGCTCGGCTGTTTCGGCGGCTGTCATCTCCACGGGCTCTGGCGCGCGCATCCGAGGCGGTAAAGCTATCGAACGTCGGCCCCTGCCGGCGTAGTCCCCGCTTCCCGTGGCCCGCGCTCGACGTTGTCGGCGATCGCCACCACCAAGCCGGCGAGCACCAACGCGATCACCGTGACGGCCGGGAGCTGCCAGTCCCAGTCGAGCGGCGAGTGCGCGACGTAGACGATGAACGCGGCGATCGGCCCGGCGGCGAGCGCCGGCGCGCCGCGATGGGCATCCCGCGCCGCCAGGGCGACTCCACCCAGGAAGGCGAGCAGCAACGCGCCCCCGATCAGGCCGAGCTCGGCGAGCGTCTGGAGCTCCAGCGAGTGGGCGTCCTGGGCGAAATCGTCGATCGTCCGATAGCGCAGCCAGTAGACCCCCCAGCCTTCGGCCCCCACGCCACGCAACGGCTCATCGCCGAACGCGCGCAGCGCGACTTTCCAGTAGGCATAGCGGCTGCTGTTGAGCGTCGCGTATCGGGTTGTCCCAGGTCGCAGCTGCGGGTTGGCCGCCGACTCCTTGGCGCCGACGACGATCGCCAGCGCCAGACCGGCGCAGATCAGACCGAGGGCCAGCCAGCCCCCGTGCCGCGGCAGCGACAACGGCGCCTCGGCGGTCCGGCTGGCGCCGCCGTGGGTCAGCCGCCACTGAGCCAGGCCGGCGATGACCGCGATCGCCGCCAGCGCCGCCAGCGCGATCGCGCCCTGCCCCTCCTGCGTGGCCATCGAGCCCGACAGCGTGTCGAACTGATGGAGCGGCGCGACCGCGGCCGCGGCCAGCGCGGCGGTCAGCAGCAAGCCGAGCATCGCCCGCAGTTGCAGCCGTGTCGGGGCGAGCACGATCAGCGCGACGAGGCCCGCAAAGCACGCGAACAGCGCCCCCCGGGAGAACGTCACGTACAGGCCCATCCCGAGCGGGGCAGCGGCCACGCCGGCGGCGATCCTCAGCCATCGCCGCCGGCTCGCATCGCCGGCGATCCGCACACACAGGACGAGCCCGATCGCCGCCAGCTCGCCCATCGCGTTCCAGTAGGTGAGCGGCTGCTCGAGGCGTCCCTCGGCGCTGACCGAGCGCGAGAAGTGAAGCAGCCCGGGGAGCAGCCGCTCGGACAGGCCATAGCCGATCACGATCAAGGTTCCCGCCGCCAGCACCGGCTCCGTGGCGCGCGCCGCGCCCCGGGCTCGCAGCAGCGCGGCGGCGGCGAACAGCACCCCGGCATACAGCACCACGCGCTGGCCGGCGTGGTAGGCCGCACCGGCGACGGGGGCCCACGTGAACGACGCCAGCGTCCAGGCCGCAAGCAGGGCCAGGCCCCCGAGCGCCAGCCACCCACCACGGGTGTGCGGCAGCGGTCGGGGAGCGGCGAGCGCGCAGATCGCGACCAGGACCCAGGTGATCACCCCCGCGACCAGCCGGGGACCATCGAAGTAGCCACCGGTGAAGAACGCCAGGACGGTCGGCCCGATCAGGAGCACGGCGCACGCGCCGCTGAGCACTGCCCGGCGTACGGTCACGGGCTACGCGGTCCGCTGGCCGTCCCCGGCGGCGCGCCTGACCAGCAGATCAAGGAGGAAGTCGTGCACGAGCGCAACGCGCCGGATCGAGGGCGGAGGATGGGTCCGAGAGCCCACACCGGCAGTCTATGGGCTCGATACTCTCCGACGCGGCATGTCGCTGGTGTTGCTGATCAGCTATTCAGGACTGCTTGGCGGCGCCGAGCGCATGCTGCTCGGCCTGGCCGGGGGTCTCGAGGGTGAGATCTGCCTGGCCTGCCCGGAGGGTGGCCTGGCGCAGGAGGCACGGGCGCAGGGGATAAGGGTGTTCCCGCTGGCCGGCCGTCGCTTGAACGTCCGGGCCACGCTTGAGGACCGGCTGTCGGCCGTCCCCAGGCTGACCGCCCACGCGCTCGAGGCGCGGGCGTTGATTCGCGACCTCGATCCGGATCTGGTCATCGCCTGCGGAATGCGCTCGGCGATCGCGTTGCTCGTCGCGTGGCGAGTTGGACGGCCGGTCGTCTTCCTGCACAACGACATGCTGTCCGGCGGGGTGGTCGCTCGGCTGACCCGCCGGGCGGCCGGCCGCGCCGAGCTGGTGATCGTGCCCTCGCGGGCGGTCGGCGACGACCTCGACGGCGACGCACTCCCGGTGGTCGTGCATCCGGGGGTCGAGGTGGGCCGGTTCGAGTCCAGCGCCGGCCCCGTCGAGCCGCCGGAGGTGCTCGTGCTCGGCGCGCTCGTGGGCTTGAAGCGTCCAGACCTGGCGCTCGAGGCCTGCGCCCTGGCACGGCGCCATCGCTCTGATCTCCGCGTGCGGTTCGTCGGCGCGCCGCTGGATGGTGATTCCGTGGAACTGATCGAACAACTGCGTGAGCGCGCGGCCCGGCCGGACCTGGCCGGCGCGGTCGAGTTTGCCGGCGCGGTCGCCGATCCGCGATCAGACCTGGCACGAGCCAGCTGTCTGCTCCACTGCGCCCCCCGCGAGCCGTTCGGGATCGCAGTGGTCGAGGCACTCGCGACGGGTCGTCCCGTGGTCGTGCCCGCGGCTGCCGGCCCCGCAGAGATCGCCGACCCCTCCTGCGGGATCCTCTACCGGCCGGGCGATCCGGCGGCCGCGGCGCAGGCAATCGTCGAGCTGCTCGATGATCCGCGGCGGGCGCAGCGGATGGGCGAATATGGTCGCGTACGCGCCCGGGCTCGGTTCGATGGCGCGAAAAGCCGGGCTCGGTTCGCGGAGGCGGTGAGACCGCTGCTGCCCGATCGGTCCGCCCGCCGGGATGACCGGGATGGCCGGGATGGCCGGGATGGCCGCGCGATGCTCGCGCTGCTGACCGTGACCCACAACTCCGCCACGGAGCTGGACGCGCTGCTGCGCTCGGCGGCCCGGCACTTACCGGGCACGCCGGTGGTGGTCGTCGACTGCGCCTCGACCGACGAGACGCTCGCGGTAGCCGGCCGACACGCGTCGGCGGTCGCGGTCGCGCTGAGCGAGAACGTCGGCTTCGGCCGCGCGTGCAACCGCGGCTTGGCCGAGATCGGCGAGCCGGTCACGGCGCTGGTCAACCCGGATGTGGAACTGCTCGACGATTCGCTGCTGGCGCTCGCCACCGAGGCGTCACGGCGTGAGCGCCGCGAGCGACTGTTCGCCCCGCTCGTACTCTCGCCGGATGGCTCCCGCCAGGACACCGTGCATCCACGGCCCGGCTCGGTCGCGGATTTCGCCCGCGCGTTCGTAACCCCCGCGCTCGCACCCGGCCGGCTGGGATCGAGCCTGGCCCCGTGGCGATCGCGGCGCTGTCGGCCGGTCGGGTGGGCGGTGGGCTGTGCGCTGCTCGCGCGGACCGACACGCTACGCCGGCTCGGGCCCTTCGACGAGCAGATCTTCCTGTTCGGCGAGGACATCGACCTGGGCCTCAGAGCGTGGCAGAACGGGATCGAGACGTGGTTCTGGCCGGAGGGCCGGGTGCTTCACCATCGCGCCCATTCGACCCGCAGGGAGTTCGGCGGCGAACCCTTCGAGCTGCTTGCCCGCGCGCGCCACGACGTCCTCGCCCGGCGGCTGGGGGCGCGCCAGGCCCGGCTGGACGACGCCACCCAGGCGATGACGTTCGCCTCGCGGATCACCGTCAAGCGCGCGCTTCGGCGCCCGGCCGGACGCGAGCGCGGTCAGCTCGCGGCGCTCGTCCGGGTCTGTCGAAGCCGCGACTAGCCTCGGCGGCTCCGGGTGGATCCCGCAGGTTCACGGGGCCGCGCGCGACGATCGGTCCTGGCTGCCGGGGCGCTCGTCCTGATCGCGGCCGGCGTGGCAGTCGGCCTGCTGGCCGGCGGCGGTGCGAGGCAGCGCGCAGGAACGGTTGGCAGCGCCACGCACGGTCCGAGTCCGGGCGGCGGACCGCCCAGCCCGAGCACCCAGAGCCCCACCGTGTCGTCGAGCGGTCCTCCGCCGCTCGGACCCCCCGCGCAACCCGCGCCCGCGAGCGAGCAGTTCGGCGCCAACGTCAACCGCCTGTTCAACGACCTGGTTTACACGCCGGCGCAGATCGATGCACAGCTGCAGGCATTCCGTCAGACCGGTGCGACGGTCGCACGCAGCGACGCGCTGTGGGAATTCGCCGAGCCCAGAGCTCCGGTGAACGGCGCCCACCACTATGTCTGGAGCTTCGATGACATGATCGCCGGCTCGCTGGCGGCACACGGGCTGCAGTGGCTCCCGATCCTCGACTACACCGCGGGCTGGGCACTCTCAGTGGTGGGACAGGACCATTCGCCGCCGCGCTCCGCGACCGCGTTCGCCTCTTTCGCCGCGGCATTCGCCTCGCGCTACGGCACCGGCGGCACGTTCTGGCGAGAGCGGCCCAACCTGAGAGCGAAACCGATCAGCACCTACGAGATCTGGAATGAACCCGACAACCAGGAGTTCTGGGTGCCCGTCCCGAACGCGGCTCAGTACGGCGATCTCTATCTCTTCGCCCGGGCCGCGATCAAAGCCGTCGATCCGGCGGCGCGGGTGATTGTCGGCGGGCTCACCAACATATCCAGGTTCCTGCCCGCCATGCTGCAAGCGCGCCCGGATCTCGCCGGACACATAGACGGCGTCGCGATCCATCCGTACGGGCAGAACCCGCTCGTGGTGCTCGCCAGAGTCCGCGGCGCTCGCAGCGTGCTGGTCTCGCTCGGGATGTCGAGCGTACCCCTGTACGTGACCGAGTTCGGCTGGACGACGCAACCGGCAGGTGCCCAGGGCTGGGCGCCCGAGCAGCTGCGCCCAGGCTATATCGCGGCCACGATCGATGCGCTTGGCCACGTCGACTGCGGCGTCGCGGCGACGATCCTCTACACCTGGCTCACGCCCGAGCGCAATCCGGCCGACCCCCAGGACTGGTTTGGCATCCATCCGCCAAGTGGCGCCAGCACGCCTGACAGCAGCGCCTTCGCGGCGAGCTTGCGCAAGGCGCGAGCGCCGGCAAAGACCGTCGCGCTGTGCCGGTCGTAGATGGTGGTCCTCGGGCCGACGCTACTTCACGCACACCGATGCGATACGCCCTTTGCTGCGACACCCCTCGAGCCGTAGCGCAGCCCGCCGGTAGGCGCCCAGCGCGGGCTTGACGACGATCGGACCGCCATCATGAAAGCCGAGCAGCCCGGCGAAGCTGAAGTTGTCCGCGCTCTCTGACTCGTCTCCCATCCACGTGTAGTAGTAGAAGCTGGCCAGCCCGATTGCGCGACGCTGCGCGGCCAGCATCGGCAGCACCGTGGCGATGTTGCGCGCTTGACCGGCCTCGGTCGTGTCCCAATCGAACTGACGGGCGACCTCCCCCCGGGCGGAAGGCCAACTCACCTCGGTCGCGATCAGCGGGTCGTCCTGACCGCCCAGGCGATTCAAGGCACGGCGGACCAGGTGCAGGAACAGCAGCTCACGGCTGGGCGTGGCGGTGAACGCGTTGACCGAGACGATGTCGAACAGGCGCCGCGCACCCGGCCGCCGATCGATCTGACCGAGAGCGATCCACGCGCGGTTGGTGAGGGCTGCGAGGACGACCTTGGCGCCGCGATCGGCGCGCTTGATGGCGGCGTGAGCCGCACTCAGCAACGCGACGTATCCCTTCGCGAACGGCTGTGGCCAGTAGGCCGAGATATTGGGCTCGTTCCAGATCTGCCACGTCCGCACCGGTCGGTACGGAGAATGGGTGGGCCAATAGCTACCGTGCGGTCCGTAACGGTCTACGAGCGCCGTCAGGTAGTTCGCGTAAGGCCCGGGGCTCGCCGGCGGCCGAAAGCCAAGGCGGTTCTCCCCCTGATCCCAGCCGGGCGCATAGAGAACCACCGGCAGCACGGTCAGGCCATACTGAGCGGCGAGACCGACAAACTGGTCGGTTGCCTCAAAGCTCGTTGGCACGCCGCCGACGTTCACGAACTGCGATGCCTGCGCCGGCGGTACGTCGGCCCAGCTCGGGTAGGGCTGCGCCGCCGCCCAGCTGAACACGATGCGCACCGTCTGCACCCCGTTCTTGACCATCTGGTCGAACTGGCTCGCGAGATTTATGGCGTCCGCCGGCGAGATCATGGGCCCGTCGACGTCCACGCCGACGAAGCCCTGCGGGACGGGGATTCCCTGAGCGCTTCGCGCTCGCGCGTGCGGGCGCGCATGTGCGCTGGCGACTGACGCCAGCGCGCGCGCAGGTGCGCTGGCGCCTGAAGTGAGCACACGCGCGCGCGCGCTGGCGCCCGGCGCCGCAGCCAGCAGCACGGCGACTCCCGCGAGCGCCAGCACGACGAGCAAACGAAGGCGCACGCACACGGCGCCAGCCAGTGTAGACACCGAGTCAGCGGACGATGCGCTAGCTGGGGCGACGCTGGCACACGCAAACGCAGGCGCGGTCCATCCCGGTAATTCATTCAAACTCTGGCGCCGTCCAGCCCGGAAACAGTTCCGGCAGCTCGTCGCTGACACGGTCTGGGAACTCGGCGGGCCGCTTCTCGAGGAACGCCGAGATCCCCTCGCGCGCGTCGGCCGAATTCCCGCGCGCGAACATGCCACGGGAATCCGCGCGATGCGCGAACATCGGATGCTCGGCGCCGAGCATCGTCCACATCATTCGGCGCGCCAGCGCAACCGAGACGGGCGCCGCGTTGTCCGCAATCTCCCGAGCCAGTCCGTACGCGGCCTCGAGCAACTCGCCGCCGGGGTGGAGGCTGCGCACCAGACCGGCTTCGAACGCCTCTTGGGCGGAGAACACACGACCGGTCGCGACCCACTCCATCGCTCGGCTGATGCCCACCACACGGGGCAAGAACCAGCTCGAGCACGCCTCCGGCACGATCCCCCGGCGCACAAACACGAAGCCGATGCGAGCGTCCTCGGCGGCGAGCCGAACATCCATCGGCAGCGTCATCGTCGCGCCGACACCGACCGCGGGCCCATTGATCGCCGCGATCACGGGCTTGCGGCACTCGAATATGCGCAACGTGAACTGACCGCCGTTATCACGCGGTATCGCACCGGGGGGCTCTCGCTCCCGCCAGTCGAACGTCTCCCCGCCAGCCGCGAGGTCCGCGCCGGCGCAGTACGCGCGACCGGCGCCCGTCACCACCACCGCCCGCACCTCATCATCGTCATCAGCTCGGTCGAACGCCGCCATCAACTCCCGGCCCATCGTCGCTGTCCACGCGTTGAGCCGATCAGGACGATTGAGGGTGATCGTGAGCACGCGGTCATCCACCTCTGCGCGGATCTGCTCAAACTCCATGCTGCTCGCATCCTTCCAGTCGGGGAATGGGCAATCCTCGTCCACCAGGAGACGAGGCCAGGAGCCCGGAGCCTAGGACTTCACGCAGTTCGTGGCGATTCGCCCCTTCGTGCGGCAGCGCTCGATCCCGAGCGCAGCCCGGCTGAACGCGGCGAGCCCCGGTTTGCCGACGATCGATCAGCGCGGTCACGTAGTTCGCGTATGGCCCAGTCCGGGCGGGCGGCGCGGCTCGGCCGCCCGGGTTCATGCCCTGATCCCAGCTGGGGGCATAGAGGACGGTCGGCAACACGGTGAGGCCGCGCTGCGCCGCCAGCCCGACCATCTCGTCGGTGGTCGCGAAGTCGGTGGGAATGCCGCCGACGTCGACGAAGTCGTTCTGCTGGTCAGCCGGCACATCGCTCAAGCTCGCGTATGGCTGCGCCGCCGCCCAGTCGAACACCACCCGCACCGTCTCCACCCCGCTCGCGACCATCTGGTCGAGCTGCTGGCCCAGGTTCACATTCGCGCCCAGCAGCGGGCCGCTGGCATTGATCCCGACAAACCGGAGCGGAACAGGCGTTCCCGCGAGCGCCGCGCGCTTCGGCGAGCGCGCGGCAGCGGACGCCGATACGCCCAGGGTCGCCGGGCGGTTGGGCGAGCGCGCGGCGGCGGACGCCCACGTGCCCAGGAGCGTCAGCGCCGCCACAACGATCGAAATCCGGACGAGAAGGCGTGCTGCAGCCACAACAATCCCGTAACACATGGCGGCTTCGCGCGGAGCGGCGCCGGGTGAGCGGGCGGCAGCTGCCGGCCTCGCGCGGAGCGGCGACAGGTGGGCGGCCGGCTAGCAGCTGTGATCGGCGAACGGGCGGCAGCTGGGCTCAGCGAGCGGCCAGGACCGCCTCGATCGCCTGATCGGTCAAGGTGGCCGTGCGCGACCACGAGAACCTCCCCGCACGAGCCCGGCCCGCCGCGATCAGCGCTGGCCTGATGCCCTCGTCGCACGCCGCCGCCAGCAACGCATCGGCGAACTCGTCGCGGTCATCGGGGTCCACCAGCAGACCGGCCTCACCGACTGTCTCCGGCAGCGCCCCAGCCGCCGCCGCGACCACCGGAACGCCGCTCGCCATTGCCTCCAGGCACGGAAGTCCGAAGCCCTCGTATGAGGATGGCAGCGCCAGCGCCAGCGCCCCCGCGTACAGGGCCGGAAGGTACCGCTCGGCGACGTACCCGAGCCGCCGCAACGAGACATCGCCGCCGACAAGATAGCCGCGATCCGATCCGGCGATGACCAAGTCGATCCCCCGGTCACTCAGAGCCCGGCTTGCATGCTCGAGGGAGCCGAAGTTCTTCCGCGCCGATGCGGTCCCAACCACCAGCACGTACGGCCTCTCGAGGCCATGGGCGTTGCGTGCCGGAGCCGGATCAACGTCCGGACTGAAGCGCGTATCGACCCCCTCGGGGATCACGGCGATCCGGTCCGGGACCAATCCCAGCCCCTCCACCAGCTCACCCCGGGAAAACTCAGAGACAGTGATCACCAACCGCGCGCGGTGCCCAATTGCCGGCAGCAGCCGCCGCTGGTAGGCGACGTACGACCGCGAATAGGCCTGCGGATGCCTGAGCGCGGCAAGATCGTGGATGACCACGACGTTGCCGGCGGAGATCAGCGGTGCAAGGTTCGCCGGCGAGTACAGCAGTGCCGAGCGGAGCGCCAGCAGGGGCAACACAGCCTGCTCCCAGGCATGGCCCGCCCGATGGGCAAGGGCCGGAGCAGGCCTGATCACGACGTAGCGATCGGGCCGCAAAGCCGGAAGTCGCACCGCCATCTCCCGCGCCAGGCGCTCGACCCCGCCGATCTGCGCACGGACGGCGGCGCGAGCGTTGATCGCGACTTGTGGCGTGGATTCTGGTGGCGCAGCGATCGCCGCGCGGGCCGGATTCACGGCTCGCGGGCGGTCCCCGCCGAGAGGGCGAGCGACTCCTTCCGGCGCAAGGCCCAGCGTATACATCCGCCCGAGGCCAGCAAGCAAAGGCCCAAACCCGCTCCCAACCAGGCGTCGAACCCGGTGAACGGCAGCGTCGACTTCCCAGCGGGATCCTTGGCGGCGGATTTCGTGCTCGTCGCGGCTGTGGCGGACGTCGTGCTCGGCGATGTCGTGCTCGGCGTCGTCGTGCTCGTCACCGTCGACTGCGAGCTCGAGACGGCTGGTGCCGGGGTCGAAGTCGCTGGCGCAGTGGTTGGCGCGGGGGTGCTACCGGTGTGGCTGCTGCTGTGGTGATTCGTGTTCGATCCACTCAGCGGATCTACGTATTGCTGGTCGCCCGCCGATGGTCCATTGGCCAGCGCGGCTGCCGGGCCGAGCAGCACCAGAACCAACACGACCGCCAGGGACGACACGATTTTCTGGCAACTGGTCACGCTGCGAGTATTGCAAGCATCGAGCCTGCTTGCCTTCAGTTACCTCAACCGGGACCGGAGCCAAGCCGAGCGTCGGGCCGTGTGCGGGCACACCACGAGTCGTGGGGACAGGAGGCGCAGATCAGGCCCACACGAGTCGTGAACCTAGGACCTGAAGGAACGCTCTTTGAGGTAGGAGGGGGATCTCCGGCGGGTCGGTGTCCGGCGTGGATCGCGAGGTCGTTCGCGGTCCCCCGCGGTCCCGCCCGCGGCGAATCGGAGGGTTTTGCAGGATTTCTTGCAGGCACAGGAGGACGGGACTTCGTTGCGACGGGCCGTGTTAGGGTGCTGCCGCCCCGGCCCACGGGTCCAAGATCGAGCTTCGCCACTCACTGCCAACGCCCCCAGATTCGGCGGTCTCGGTCTTTATTTCGGCATGCCTTCCGTGAGCTCATACCGAACGCTCCTGCGCGCCCTCACCGTGGCCGGCACGGTTGCGGCCGCGCTGCTCGGCAGCAGTCTGACCGCCAGCAGCGCGGGCGATCTGCAGGGCCAGATTGCGGCCGGGCAGTCGGCGGCGGCATCGTTGCGGTCCGCGATCGCCACGGACGAGACCCAGATCCAGCAGACCGCCGGTGGCCGGCGGAGGGCCGAGCAGCGGCTATCGACGCTGCAAGGCGAGCTGAGCACGCGCGAAGCTGAACTGAGGGCAGTCCAGAGTTCGCTGCTGGCAGCGCGCAATCATCTCGTCGAGCTGGAGAACCGCCTGCAGGTCGCGTCCAAGGCTCTTGCCACAAACCTGGTGGCGGCGTACGAGGGCCAGCAGCCAAACCTGATGACTGTGGTCCTCAACGCCCACGGCTTCAGCGACCTGCTCGAGCAACTCAACTTCCTCGAGCGAATCGGCCACCAGGATGCGGACATCGTAGGCACCACGCGCGCGGCCCGCACGGCTGTCGCCAGACAGGCCGACGAGCTGGCGGCGCTCGAGAAGCGCGATCTGGTGTTGACCGAGCAAATCCTCGCTCAACGCAATCAGGTCGCCGCGCTCGAGACCGCATTGCTCAACCGAGAGGTCTCCGAGGAGCAGGCACGAAGCCGCGCCTCGGCTCGGCTGACCGGCGTCAACGCCAGGCTGAAGTCGCTCAAGGCAAAGGCTGCGGCCGAGGCGGCCCGAGCGGCGGCCGCCGCCGCGCGAGCGGCGGTCAGCCAAACCGCCCCCGTCGGCGGGGTCGCCGTCGACACCGGCGGGATGGTCCAGGCCCCGGCCGGCGCTCCGGCCGCCGTCGCGCAGGTGATCGCGGCGGGCAACGCGATCGCCACGCTGCCCTATATCTGGGGTGGCGGGCACGGCTCGTTCCACGCCAGCGGCTACGACTGCTCGGGCTCGGTCAGCTACGCGCTTGCCGCCGCCGGACTGCTCAGCTCGCCGCTCGACTCGACCGGCTTCGAAAGCTGGGGACTCCCCGGGCCGGGTCGCTGGATAACCGTCTACGCAAACGCAACTCACGCCTGGATGGCGGTCGCCGGCTGGCGGTTCGATACGGTCGCGCTCGCGGAGAGCGGGACGCGCTGGTCGCAGTCGATGGCCTCGACGGCTGGCTTCGTCGCGCGCCACCCGCCGGGGTTGTAAGGGGGTCGGGGCCGGGAGCGCGGCGGGACCACTCCGCGCGCCGGCAGCTCGACCTCGGGATCGGGGCGAGGAGCGGCTCCTTGCCGGGCGCCCCGCGACTGCCGACTGGGGTTCCACAGCCAGCGGGTCACGAGCAATCCGATCGCCGGGAGCGCCACGATCGCCAGCATCGCCAGGAACCACACCTGACCGGCGTCACTCCCCTCGCCTAGCGCATGGATGATGCCGGCGAGCCACGCCAAGGCTGTGAACCGGTGCAGCTTGCGCCAGCGGGCGGCGCCGATCCGACGGCGAGCGTAGTAGGCGAGGCCGAGCAGGATCAGCGTCCAGCCGCTGACGATCCCGAGCGTGGTCCAGATCGACTTGTAGCTGCTGATGAACGGGATCGAGATGTCGGCGATCGACGGGTGGAGGTACTGGTCGCCGAGCAGCGCTGCGCCGTGGACGACGATCGCTGCAATCGTCGCCAGGGACAGGATCTCGTGCATCAGGAACAGGTCGGGGCTGCGGCGTTTGAGCAGCTTCGTGCTCATCAGCAGCCCCAGCGAAACGGCGAGACTGGCCAGAACCAGCGCGGTGAAACCCGCGGCCCGGCTCGTAATCCAGAAAAGGTGGGGTGTCGGATCGGTGGTCATGGCAGAAGCTTCGCGTGCCCGGCGCAGATCCCCGTAGGCGCCGCGTAAGAGCTGCATAGGAGCGAGTCGCGGCCACCGTCAACTGCCGAGTGGCAGCGATCGCGCCCTCAACGACCCAGCGTCAGCGGGGCGCCCTGTCAGTGGACGAGGTAGCCGTCGCTCAGCGCCGTCTGGCGCGCGCGCAGGACCGCGGCCCCTTGCATCCCGGCCTGCGAGTAGCTCACCCGGAACCGGGTCCCGTTCGCTGCCAGCGCCGAAGGCGTTGACTCGCCGACGGCCATGCCGCCTTCCGGGGCCTCGACGAAGCGCCTGCCCCTGGGCAACAGGCGGAGCTCCGTCCAGCGCCATGCCGGATCGGAGATCGATCCGACGCGGCCGGTCGTTGAGCGCACGCGCGCGAGGCTGAAGCTCGCCGATCCGAAGTCCGCTAGCGGCAGCGTCTGGCACGCCTCCGCGCCGATGCATTCCGATGGCGCCTCGGTGATCCACTCGGCCGACGAGATGTCCACCGTGTTGGCGTGCAGCGTCTTGTGGAACGAGCGCTTGCTGGTGTGGTCATGGAGCGCGACGTGGATCTCGTGCCCGGTGACGGTGACCCTCGCGGTGATCGCGTCTCCGGGCCGCACTCGGAGACGAATCGTCCGCGATGCTGCGGGAACCAGCTCGTACCAGGCGCTCGAGCGAACGGCGCCCGACGCGCTGCAGTCAACCTCGGTGCCAATCTGCTCGAGCGAGTTCGAGGTCAGGCTGTAACCGCCCAGCCCGACCCAGAACGCCGAGTAGGTCCGTTGCCCCGGGGTGCAGGAGGCGGTCGGCTGGGTCCACGAGCCGGACACGGTCGTGAATTTGACGCCGGGGCGGTGGACCGCGTAGCCCGACCAGTTCGAGCTGTCGATCGTGTCCGCGAACGCCGCCGGCGCCCCCGCGAGCGCCGCCGGCGCTCCCACGAACGCCAGCGCCGCGAGACCGAACACGGCAGCAGTCAGCGAGTGGCGTACGGACCTTGTTTTCATTGACTTCGGTTGGCGCCTGAGCGGCATGCCCCTATTTCACTCCGTTGTTCGAGGCCGCCAGGATCGCCCCCGAGCGACCTGAGCAGTCATACATGGTAACTCGCGTGCCGCCGCTGGTCGTGAGGCTCACGGCCCGGCAGACCCTGGCGACGATGCTCATCGCGGTCGCGCTGCCGGTTCGGGTGTCCCCGGGGAGCCTCGCCCCCTGACTCTGGTCCACGAGCACCCATCGCAGGTGCCCCGCACGAACCTCGGCCGCCAGCCAGGCAGCGGTGACCGAGCTCTCGCGACCCGAGAAGCCGCCGAGTCCCGCCACGTTGCCGTTCGAGGAGAGAATCGCTCCCGCCGCGCTGCTCTGGCTGGAGACGCCGATCGTGCCTCCGCCGTGAGCCTTGGCGTAGCGAATGGCCGCTTGGAGGGTCGCGGTGTCGCCGCCGAAGGCCCCACCGCCGCCGAACGCCCCACCGCCGCCGAAGGCCCGACCGCCGCCGAAGGCCCCACCGCCGCCAAAGGGCCCACCGCCGCCAAACGCGCGACCGCCGCGGCTCGAACCGCCGGCGCTCCCGGCAGCCCGGCCAGGCCCGCCGATGCCCCCCGGAGCGCCGCCACGCGACCCGAAGCCCCCCGGACCGCCGCCTCTGGCGAGCGTCGCGCTCGCCGGCCCGCCGGTGGGAAACGTCCCGCTGGTCGCGTGGCCGAGCGTCTCGGCGCCCCACACGGCCGGCGCGGCCAACAGCGCCGCGAGCGCGGCGCCGACGAGCGCCAGGCGCAGCTTCGGCCCGAGCTCGACCAAGAGCAGCAGCGCGCACGCTCCGGCGACCGCGATCACCAGCGGTCTCGCCCAGCTCAGCTGCCCGCCGAGCCCGCCGAGCCCGCCGAGGACCACCAACTCGGTGACCAACCCCGCGGCAATCGCCGCCGGCCCGACCACGCGGGCAGCACGGGCACGCGACCGCACGCCGGGCAGCATCTCCCCAACCCCGGCGCCGATCAGCGCCGCCGCGAACGGCGCCAGCAGCGAGACGTAGTACGGGTGGAAGATGCCGCTGGCGAGGCTGAAGACCACGGCGGTGGTCAGGAACGCGCCACCCACGACCATCAGCCAGCCGGTTCGCGGATCACGGCGGCGCAGGCGACTGAGGACCAGTAGCGCCAGCGCCGCGACCACCGCAAAGCCAAGCAGCCAGCCCGCCTGATCGCCGAGCCCCGACTGGAGTAAGCGGAAGGGTCCGGTCGCGCCACCGAACAGCGAACCGCCTGCGCCTCCCGGCCCGCCGCCCCCGGGGCCACCGCTCTGCCCGGCCACGCGACCGAGGCCGTTGTAGCCGAAGATCAGCGACCAGATGCTGTTGTCGGACGTGCCCGAGATCCAGGGGCGATCAGCGGCCGGCGTCAACCACACGAGCGCCGGCCACGCGAGCCCGACAACCAGCAGCGCCGAACCACCGGCGAGCAGCTGGCGTACGGCCACCAATCGTCCCCGGGGTGCGACCCACATCCAGGCCGCTGCGATCCCGGGCACCACCATCAGCGCCACGCCCATCTTCGTCTCGAACCCGAGGCCGACGGCGACACCGCTCAGCACGAGCCACCGGGTTCGCCCGGTCTCGAGCGCCCGGACCGCCAACCACAACGCCGCCACCGAGCACAGCACCAGCAGCTCGTCGGGATTGTTGTGGCGCGATACGGCCACGATCACGGGAGTGGTCGCAAGCGCGAGCCCCCCGACGAAGCCGGCGATCCGGCCGAACCGCCGCCGCACCAGGTCGTACACGAGGCCGACGGCGACGATGCCCATCAGCGCCTGCGGCACCAGCAGGCTGAGCGGATGAAACCCGAACACCCGCGCCGAGAGTGCCTGGATCCAGAGGCTGAGGGGCGGCTTGTCGACCGTCATCAAGCCGCTGCGGTCAAGCGACGCGAACAGGAAATCGTGCCAGCTTGTGCTCATCGAGCGGACGGCGGCGCTGTAGTACTGGTTGGCCCAACCGTTGATGCTGAGCCCCCACAGGTTCAGCACCCCGGCCAGCCCGAGCAGGCCGAACAGCTCCGGGCGGGCAAGCAGGCGGTCCAGGAGCGCGCGACCGCGGGCACGACCCCGCGCCGCTCGCCCCGACCACGGCGCAGCGTAAGACAGCGAGTCCGAGCTCATGGCGCCAGCATCGGACTCATGGCTATGGCTGGTCGGGCGCGCGGTGCGCCTCGGCGTATGCGGCCGCCGCCGCGACGGCACCGGCAAAGCCGACGGCGACGGCCGTGATCGTCCAGGTCAGGAACGTCATCTGGGGCTCCTTCGGTACGGGTGGCTGACTGCGCGAGTCAGGATCGGGCCTGCACCGAAGCTCGCCAGAAGAGGTCGCTAAGACGGGCGTAGGAGCTCGAGTGGGACTTGACCCAGGGGAAGCCGCACGCGCCGCCTAGAGTAAGAGCTATCCCATTTGACCAGGAGACCGAAATTGACAGCGAACAGCTTTGACGCCAGGGACACGCTCCGCGTCGGCGACCGTTCCTATGAGATCTTCCGCCTCGACGCGCTGCAATCGCGCTACGACATTGCACGGCTGCCGTACTCGCTGAAGATCCTGCTCGAGAACCTGCTCCGCAACGAGGACGGCGAGTCGATCCGCGCCCCCGACATCGAGGCGCTGGCCACCTGGGATGCGAACGCGCAGCCGAGCAAGGAGATCGCGTTCACGCCCGCGAGGGTGCTGATGCAGGACTTCACCGGAGTGCCGGCGGTCGTCGACCTCGCGGCGATGCGCGACGCGATCCGCGAGTTGGGCGGCGATCCCGCGAAGATCAACCCGCTCGTTCCCGCCGAGCTCGTGATCGACCACTCGGTGCAGGTCGATGTGTTCGGCTCGCGCTCGGCGTTCGAGCGCAACGCCGAGCTCGAGTTCGAGCGAAACCAGGAGCGCTACGCGTTCCTGCGCTGGGGGCAGGGAGCGTTCCGGAGCTTCCAGGTGGTCCCTCCCGACACCGGGATCGTCCACCAGGTCAACCTCGAGTACCTCGCGCGCGTGGTGTTCGTAAACGACGCCGGCCAGGCGTATCCGGACACGCTGGTCGGCACTGACTCGCACACCACGATGATCAACGGGCTCGGGGTGCTCGGCTGGGGCGTCGGCGGGATCGAGGCGGAGGCCGCGATGCTGGGCCAGCCGATGTCGATGCTGATCCCGCAGGTGCTGGGGGTCAAGCTGACCGGCGAGCTGCAGGAGGGCGCGACCGCCACCGACTTGGTCCTGACCGTCACCGAGATGCTCCGCAAGCACGGGGTGGTCGGGAAATTTGTGGAGTTCTTCGGCGCGGGATTGGCGAACCTGCCGCTCGCCGATCGCGCGACGATCGGCAACATGTCGCCCGAGTTTGGCTCCACCTGCGCGATCTTCCCGATCGACGCCGAGACCCTGCGCTACCTCGAGTTCTCGGGTCGCGCCCCGGAGGTGATCGACCTGGTCGAGACGTACGCCCGGGAGCAGGGGCTCTGGCACGACGAGCACACCGCCGAGGAGCCGACCTTCACCGACACACTCGAACTCGATCTGGCGACGGTCGTGCCGAGCATCGCGGGGCCGAAGCGGCCCCAGGATCGCGTGTCGCTGACCGAGGCGAAACCGGCCTTCCGGATGGCCCTGGAGGGGTACCTGCCCGACGAGGACCACGAGGACGAGGCGATCGAGGAGAGCTTCCCGGCCAGCGACCCGGTCTCGACCCACGTGCCCGACGGCGATGGCCACGAGCCGGCCGGCAGCCGGATGACTCGAGCCCGGCCCGATCAGGCGAGGCCGGATGCCGAGCGGGCCGCCGGCTCGAGCGGCGGCGCGCAGGTCGCGGAGCGCACGCGGACCACCTCGCCGGTCACCCTGGCCGATGGCACCGAGACCGAGCTCGACCATGGCCACGTCGTGATCGCCGCGATCACCAGCTGCACGAACACCTCGAACCCATCGGTGATGCTCGGCGCGGGGATCCTCGCCCGCAACGCGGTGCAGCGGGGCCTGCGCGTGAAGCCGTGGGTCAAGACCTCGCTGGCGCCGGGCTCAAAGGTGGTGACCGAATACCTCGACCGGGCCGGACTCACCGAGTATCTCGAGGACCTCGGATTCCACCTCGTGGGGTACGGCTGTACGACCTGCATCGGCAACAGCGGGCCGCTGCCGGACGAGATCTCCGATGTGGTTAATGGACACGACCTGACGGTCGTGTCTGTTTTATCCGGCAACCGCAACTTCGAGGGCCGCATCAACCCGGACGTGAAGATGAACTACCTGGCATCCCCGCCACTTTGCGTGGCCTACGCGCTCGCCGGAACCATGGACATCGACCTCTACGACGAGCCGCTCGGCGAGGACGAGCACGGGGAGCCGGTGTTCTTGAGGGACATCTGGCCAAGCGAAGCGGAGGTCGCGCGGACGGTCGAGGTGGCGGTTCAGTCCGACATGTTCCGAAAGAGCTACAGCGAGGTGTTCGAGGGCGACGAGCGCTGGAATTCGCTGCGGGTGCCGACCGGCGAGCGGTTCGCGTGGGATTCCGACTCCACGTACGTGCGGCGGCCGCCGTTCTTCGAGCAGCTGCCGACTGAGCCCGATCCGGTCAGCGGCATCGAGGAGGCTCGCGTGCTGGCCGTGCTCGGCGACAGCGTCACCACCGACCACATCTCGCCGGCCGGTTCGATCAAGCGCGACAGCCCGGCCGGCAAGTACCTGATCGATCACGGGGTGCAGCCGAAGGACTTCAACTCCTACGGCTCTCGACGCGGCAACCACGAAGTGATGATGCGCGGCACGTTCGCCAACATCCGGCTGCGCAACCAGCTGGCGACGGGCGGACGGGAGCCCCTTCCCGAGGGCGGCGTCACGCTGCACCTGGGTGGGCGGGACGATCAAAAGCAGATGTCGATCTACGACGCCGCGATGCGCTACATCGAGCGATGGCGTGCCCCTGGTGGTGCTCGCCGGCAAGGAATACGGCTCGGGCTCGAGCCGTGACTGGGCCGCCAAGGGAACCCGCCTGCTCGGCGTGCGGGCCGTGATCGCCGAGAGCTTCGAGCGGATCCATCGCTCGAACCTGGTCGGTATGGGAGTGTTGCCGCTTCAGTTCAAGGACGGCGAGTCGGTGCAGTCGCTCGGCCTGACCGGGCGGGAGACGTTCACGATCGGAGGCCTCGGCGAGGCCGAAGAGGTTCCGCGCGAGGTCACGGTCGAGGCGGGTGACAGGGAGTTCACGGTCACGGTACGGATCGACACCCCCAAGGAGCAGCGCTACTTCCGCCACGGCGGGATTCTGCAGTACGTGCTGCGAGAGCTGTTGTAGTTCTGCGAGCCCAACCGGATAGCCTTTCGCGTTCGTGCCGATCCCCGAGCTGCTCGAGAACCTGCTGACGGCGGTGGGGCCGTCCGGCCGCGAGGCCGATCCCGCCCGCGTCTGGCGGGAATATTGCGGCGCGTTCGCCACCGAGGTCGGCGGGGACCAGATGGGATCCTCGTTTGCACGGGTAGCCGGAACCGCGGACGGCCCGACACTGACGGTCGTCGGTCACATCGACGAGATCGGCTTGCACGTCTCGCACATCGACGACGACGGCTACCTGCGCTTCGGCCAGGTGGGCGGCTGGGATGCGATCGTGCTCGTCGGTCAGCGGGTCCGGCTGATCACCCGCGACGGGCCGGTCGTGGGGGTGATCGGGCGCAAGCCGATCCACCTGCTCGAGGGCGAGGACCGCAAGAAGGCGCCCGAAATCAAGGACCTCCACATCGACATCGGCGCGCAGTCGGGCGAGGAGGCCCAGACGCGAGTGCGGGTCGGCGACATCGCCGTGATCGATGCCGATCCGGTGGCGATGCCGAACGGGCGCCTGATTTCGCGCGCGCTCGACAACCGCGTTGGCTGTTACGTCTCGGCCGAGGTCGCGCGGCTGGTGGCCGAGGCCGGGGGAGCCCCCGGGGACGTCGTGGCGCTGGCGGTGGCGCAGGAGGAGACGACGCTCGCCGGCGCCCGAACCACCGCCTTCGCGCTCGACCCGGATCTGTCGATCGCCGTCGATGTGACATTCGCCACCGACCAGCCTGGCGTCGAGCTCGGCCCGATCACCAAGCACACACTGGGATCGGGCCCGGTGATCGGGCGCGGGGCGGCAATCCACCCGCGGATGTTCGAGCTGCTCTATGAGACCGCCGAGCACGAGCAGGTTCCGTTCACGGTCGAGTCGATCGGCCGGACCACGGGTACCGATGCCGACGCGATCTTCGCCAGCCGCTCCGGCATCCCGACCGCCCTCGTGTCGGTACCACTGCGCTACATGCACTCGCCGGTCGAACTCGTGCAGGTCGCGGACATCGACGCGACCGCGCGACTGATCGCGGCCTTCGCCCAGCGCCTGGAGCCTGGCATGGCGTTTCAGCGTTAGACCGGTTGCTGCTGCTGTTCGACATCGACGGCACGCTCCTGCGCGGCGCCACCGACGCCCACCGCGATGCTCTCGAGGCGGCGCTGCGCGAGGTGCACGGGATCGACGCCGGGCAGACGCGGGTGATCTCGCCCGCCGGCCGCACCGACGGCGAGATCGCCCGGGCGATCCTGCTCGATGCCGGCATCTCCGCGGAGCGGATCGACGAGCAGGCCGCCGCGGTGCGCGAGCGGTGCTGCCTGAATTACGCCCACCTGTGCCCCCCCGATCTCAGCGCGGCGGTGCTGCCGGGGATCCCTGCGCTGCTCGAGCGGCTCGGCACCCGTTCCGGTGTCCGCCTCGGCCTGCTCACCGGTAACTACGAGCCGGTCGCGAGGATCAAGCTGGCCCGCGCGGGCATCGGGCGCTACTTCCCCGCCGGCCAGGGAGCGTTCGGGTCCGACAGCGAAGATCGCGCCGCCCTGCCCGCGATCGCTCGCCGTCGGGCCGGCGATCGGGGCCGCCCCCATTCGCGCGAGCAGACCGTGGTGATCGGTGACACCCCGCGTGACATCGCCTGTGCCCGAGCCGACGGCGTGAGGTGCGTGGCGGTGGCGACCGGCCCCTACGGCCTCGATCAGCTCGCGGGCGCGGACTTCACCGCCGCCGGCGCACGGGGGCTGAGCGACGCGCTTGACACCGTGCTGGGCTGAGCGTCGGGCCGGGCGTGAACCTCGTCGAGGTTGCGCCCGGCCCGAAGCGCCTTACTTAACTGGGACTGTTACGTCGCCCCGCTGCTGGAGCAGCTGGTCCCACGTGTCATACGACATGCAGAATCGGCCGCCAACTCCCCAGCCGGTGCCCCAGCTGTTCCAGAACCACACGAGCTGGTTCTCAGCGTCGATCTCATCGGCGACGATCTCGTGGCCGCCCCTGACCGTCGCGCCGGGAGCGATCTCGACCAGACCCTGCGGATTTGGGTGATCAAAGCTCGTGTACCAGTTGATCCCCGTGATCACCGGGTGCAGGACCAGTGCCTCGAGCGCTTGCTGTACCCCGAACGCGTGGCGGTAGCCGCTGATCAGTCCCATCTGCTTGGCCGCCTTACAGACCATCAGCCCGCTGCCGCCGGGATCGTTGGGCGGATAGGGATGGCCCTCGAGCTTTGTCTCGAGCTCGTAGACGCTGACCGCCTCGTGCTCATTGAGGGGTGTCCCGCCGGAGAAGTTGGGCGCCGAGTCAAGCGCGCCACACAGCGCGTTCGCCGTGCACGAGCCGATCTTCCCCTGGTTCAGCGGCAGCCCGCTGGCGTTGTGCGTAACGCTCTTAATCTGTGGCGCGCGCTCGGCTACAAACTCGCGCGAGCGCGGGTCGTGCTCGACATGGCGCCCGAGCCGCATCCCCGCCATGACCTGCTCATCGAGGCGCTCGCGATAAACGCCGTTCTCTGCCATCGACCATCACCCCCGGTATTGCGGTTATCCGAAGGGTGAAGTTTAAAGGCGGGACAGCGCAGCCGGGTGAAATATGTCACTGCGGTGGACGCTTGGCGCGGTTAACTGCTGCTACGACTTGGGTGTCGGAAACTGGGTTCGCATCATCAGGTCCCACACCCGGTCCGGGGTCAGCCGGCGCTGGTTGATCATCAGATGTGCACTCGGCGTCACCGGGTAGCGCGTCCTGGGGCGGTCGGACCTCAGCGCATCGGCGATCGTGTTCGCCACCGCCTCGGGTCCGGCGCCGAGCTTCGACATCGGCCCTTTGTACGCGTCCTCGGTGAGCTGCGCCACCCGGCGATTGAAGTCTGCGTAGGCGCCACCGGCGGCGGACTCGCCGACCGACGCTGAGGCGACCTCTCCGAAGTTGGTGACGATCAGACCTGGCTCGATCAGGATCACATCGACGCCGAAGCCCCGGACCTCGAACCGGAGCGCGTCGCTGATCGCCTCGACCGCGTACTTCGTGGCGTGATACACGCCGCCACCGGGGAAGGTCAGCCTCCCGCCCATCGAGCTCAGGTTGACGATCTTGCCCCAGCGTTGCTCGCGCATCCCCGGCAGCGCCAGCTGACACATCCGGATCAGCCCGAACACGTTGGTCTCGAACTGGCGGCGGATCTGCTCGATGGGGACCGCTTCGACCGCGCCCGACTGGCTGTAGCCAGCGTTGTTGACGAGCACCCCGACAGCGCCCTCGGCCGCGACCACCGCATCCACCGCGGCGCTCATCGAGGCCTCTTCGGTCACATCGAGCGCCAGCGTCTCGCAGCCCTGCTCCTTCAGCTCACTCAGCGTCTCCGGCCGGCGCGCGGTGGCGTAGACCTTCCGGCCGTCGGCCGCGAGCCGCTGCGCCGTGGCGCGCCCGATGCCGGACGAGCAGCCGGTGATCAGTACCGCCTCGGAAGGCACGGGCGGCAGTCTAGCCACAGCCAGGAGAGACGTCGCCGACCTGAACTTTGGCGTTTCGGTTCCACCCCCCGGAACCAAAACGCCAAAGTTCGCTCGATCGTGCTGGCGTTTGCGTGCGGTCGACTTAGATCGCGCTCGTCAGACGCCGGCAACTAGTCGGCCGATTCGACGTCGGCGGCACGGGGTCCCGCCGCGGCATCCCGGAGGTCGGGCTCGGCGCCGGCCGGCGGCTCAGGTCCACCGTCGGTCGTGGCGTCGGCGCGGTCGCCACCGCTCGGATCGATGCCGCTCTCGGTCGCCGGCTCGTCCGACGAGGCGCTCGTGCCCAGAACCGAGCTTTTGAGCTCGGGGTCGTCGGGCAGCATCTCGCGCGGCGCGTCCGAGCCACCGAGCTCGGCCGGGACGACGCCCTCGCCGGCGCGGCCCGCCCAGGGCCCCTTCTCGCGCGCCTCCCGCTCGTCGGGCGTGGTCCCGCCCCGCTGCTCACTTGGCTTGATCTCGTTCTGCTCTTCACCCATGGGATCCCTTCTACCCGGATCGGCCGGCGGGCACGCCCGGCGATACACAGCGCCACCGGCGCGGCCCCTGGAGGCAGAGCCCCCTGCTCAGCGCCGGACGAGCTTCTTGTACGTGATTCGCTTGGGTCGATCGGCCTCGGCACCCAGTTGCTCGTGCCGGAAGCTCTCGTAGGCCTCGAAGTTGCCCTCGAACCAGCGGACCTGGGAGTCGCTCTCGAACGCCAGCACGTGGGTGGCGATGCGATCGAGGAACCAGCGATCGTGGGAGACGACCACCGCGCACCCGGCGAAGGCCAGCAGCGCCTCCTCGAGCGCCCGCAACGTGTCGACGTCGAGGTCGTTGGTGGGCTCGTCGAGCAGCAGCAGGTTGCCGCCGGTGCGCAGCAGCTTGGCGAGGTGCAGGCGGTTGCGCTCGCCGCCGGACAGCTTGGAGACCTTCGTCTGCTGCTCGGTGCCCTTGAAGTTGAAGCCGGCGACGTACGCGCGGCTGCTGACGCTCCGATCGCCGAGCGGGATCTGGTCGGCGCCGCCGGAGATCTCCTCCCACACCGTCCTTGACCCGTCGAGCGCGTCGCGGGACTGGTCGACGTAGGCGAGCTCCACCGTCTCGCCGATCCGCAGGGCGCCGGCGTCGGGCGCCTCGGCGCCGGTGATCATCCGCAGCAGCGTCGTCTTGCCGGCGCCGTTGGGGCCGATCACCCCCACGATCCCGCCGCGCGGGAGGTTGAACGACAGCTCGTCGATCAGCACCCGGTCGCCATAGGCCTTGCGCAGGCCGTCGGCCTGCACCACCACCTCCCCCAGCCGCGGACCGGACGGGATGTGGATCTGGACCTGGTCGAGCTTGACGTTTCGCTCCTGCGCGAGCAGCGCCTCGTAGGCGTTCAGTCGCGCCTTGGGCTTGTTGCGCCGGGCGCTGGCGTTGAGGCGGACCCACTCGAGCTCGCGCTCGATCGTCCGCTGGCGCGCGCTCTCCTGCCGCGCCTCGTGCTGAAGCCGCTCGCGTTTCTGCTCGAGCCAGCCGGAGTAGTTGCCCTGGTAGGGGATCCCGCGGCCGCGATCGAGCTCGAGGATCCAGCCGGCGACGTTGTCGAGGAAGTAGCGGTCGTGGGTGACGGCGACCACGGTGCCGGCGTAGTCGCCTAAGAACCGCTCGAGCCAGGCGACCGATTCCGCGTCGAGGTGGTTGGTCGGCTCGTCGAGCAGCAGCAGGTCGGGCTGGCGCAGGAGCAGCCGACACAGGGCGACGCGCCGGCGCTCGCCGCCCGACAGGGTCGAGACGTCGGCGTCCGGGGGCGGGCAGCGGAGCGCGTCCATCGCGATCTCGAGCGTCGTGTCGAGGTTCCAGCCGTCGACCGCGTCGATCTGCTCCTGCACCCGGGAGAACTCGTCGGCCGTCTCGTCGGAATAGTTCATCGACAGCTCGTTGAAGCGGTCGAGCAGCGCGCGGATCTCGGCGACGCCGTCCTCGACGTTGCCCTTGACGTCCTTGGCGGGATCCAGGTGGGGCTCCTGCTCGAGCAGCCCCACGGTGGCGCCCGGCGCCAGCTGGGCGTGGCCGTCGAACTCCGAGTCGAGGCCGGCCATGATCCGCAGCAGGGTCGACTTGCCGGCGCCGTTGTAGCCGAGCACGCCGATCTTCGCGCCGGGGAGGAACGACAGCGAGATGTCGCTGAGCACTTCCCTGTCGGGCGGGTAGCGTCGCGAGAGCTTATAGGTGGTAAAGATGTATTGGGACGACATATGTAGCTCCAGGATAGGCGCGAGCGGGTTAGGATCGCCCAGCGGGTCGTTCACAACCAAGGGGGCAGTCGATGCTCAAGCAGGCGTTCGATCGGGGCGAGCTCAGCCGGTACGTGGAAGCGATCCGGAAGAACGCTGCCGCTCCCGAGCTGCAGAACATGCCCGACGTCGACAGCCAGCTCGCGTCATCGGGTGGCAGAAAGACCCCCACCGTGCCGTACCTCGCGCGGGACCCCGTCCAGAGCCTCATGCAGAGCACGATCGAGACAAAGCTCCGCGAGCAGGGCGTGCAGGACGACACGCCTGTGCATCGCGAGGGGCTGAGCAAGATCATCCACACGAGCGAGTCCTACCTGCACCCCGAGCGCTACGGGCCGACGAACGTCGAGTGGGTGATCGACATCGGACTGGCGATGGCGGGTCGCCTGGCCGACGGCAACCATCCCTTCAACCCGCAGCCGGCGCAGGCCAAGATCAGCGACGACGCCCGGGTCGTGGTGGTCGGCGACTGGGGAACCGGGCTGCCGCGCGCGCGGGCGGTGGCGGGATACATGGCCGACGAGGTGGCGGACGCGCTCGCCCACGGACGCGAGGCGCATGTCATTCACCTCGGGGACGTCTACTACTCGGGCACATCGGAGGAAGTACGCCGCAACGTGCTCGCGGCAGGTCTGTGGCCGGTCAGCGCCGAACAGGCTGCGGCGGGAGTCACGTCATGGTCGCTGAACGGCAACCATGACATGTACGGCGGCGGCTTCGGCTACTTCCAGACGCTACTCGCCGACCAGCGCTTCGCCGGACAGCACTCATCGGACGGCAAACCCACGAGCTTCTTCCGGATCACCTCACCGTCGTGGGACATCGTTGCGCTCGACACCTCCTGGGAGGAGGACCCGCTCTCGCACGGGCACATCGGCTTGCTCGAGGATCCGCAGGCCCGGTTCGTCGCCCAGGTCGCCGACGAATCCGAGCGCAAGCTGATGCTGATGAGCCATCACCAGCTGATCTCCGTCTATGACCCCGAAGATCTCGGACCCACGCTCCACCAGAAGCTCGACCCGGTGCTGAACACAGGTCGGGTGACGGCGTGGATCTGGGGCCATGAGCATCGGTGCATGGGGTTCGCCGCCGATCCGCACATCGAGTTCCCGCGCTGTATCGGTAACGGTGGCGTGCCGGTGCTGATGAATCACGGCCCCGATGACCCGATCCCGGCGCCCGGCGCGTGGGAGGACCGGGGCTTCCTCGAGGACCGCGGCGATCACTGGGCCCGGTTCGGGTTTGCGATCCTCGACTTGGGCGCCGAGCAGATCGAGGTGCGCTACCGCAACGACGAGGGGACGGAGACGCGCCGTGAAACGATCGCCTGACAGTTCTGCGGTCGCGCTCGAAGCCGGATTTCTCATGAGTGCGACCATCAACGTGTGCGCGCGCTCGCAGCCGTGTTCGCCCTGATCGCCGTGGCCTGCATGTCCCTGGCGATCGTCGGGATGGTCACCGGACGCCCGGGCGACCGCGCCGGCCTGCTGCTGCGGCTCGGGGCGTTGGTGTGCTTCGTGATCACGGTGGTGCTGAACGTCGCGGCGCACTGAGTGTTCTGGGGAACGCGGCGGAGGAATCTGACTTCCTGTCTCGGCCGGGAAGGCGGCGAGCGCGGCCGTCCGAAGCGACTGCGATGTCGGTTTGCAGCGTCCCCAACGTGACGCGGAATCAACGCCGGAGGATGCGCGAAACGTTAGGGCCGTCAGGAGGCTCCAATGTGACGCGGACTCAACGCCGGAGGATGCGCGAAACGTTAGGGCCGCCGGTGCCGGGCCCATTCACGCGCCGTGACCACAATCCTGCCCTATAGTGACAACTATGAGCACGAAGACCACACAGACTGAGTTCGCCCTCATCACGGAGGACGACGTACGTGTGCTCATCGGCTCTCAGCTGGGCATCCGCTGAACACGGAGAGCGGCCCGCCTGATGGAGGGCGAGCGCTCACAGCTTGCTGCGCGCGATCACCCCGCTGCGCGTCAGCCAGTTCCGCCCGCGAAGCCCAGCCTCGACGGCCTCGAGTCCAAATGGGACCAGCGCTGGGAAACGCAGGGAACGTATCGGTTTGACCGCACGAAGACCCGCGGGCAGGTGTTCTCGATCGACACGCCGCCGCCCACGATCTCTGGCTCCTTACACGTCGGGCACGTGTTCAGCTATGCGCACACCGACGTCATCGCGCGGTTTCAGCGGATGCGCGGGCGCGAGGTCTTCTACCCGATGGGCTGGGACGACAATGGGCTGCCAACCGAGCGACGGGTCCAGAACCATTTCAACGTCCGCTGTGACCGATCCGAGCCCTACGACCCACATTTCGGCGCAGTCGCCGGCGGCGGCGCGGGGCGACGCATCTCCCGGCGCAACTTCCTGGAGCTGTGCCATCGCCTGACGCTCGAGGACGAGCACGCGTTCGAGCAGATGTGGCGGGCGCTCGGATTGTCGGTCGACTGGCAGCTGACGTACGCGACCATCGGCGAGCGCGCCCGTCACGCTTCCCAGGCGTCGTTCCTGCGGCTGCTCGACCGGGGCATCGCATATCAGAACGAGGCGCCGACGTTGTGGGACGTGGACTTTCAAACCGCGGTCGCCCAAGCCGAGCTCGAGGAGCGGACCGTCGAGGGCGCCTACTACCGGCTGCGCTTCGAGCTCGTTGGCGGCGGCAGCGTCGAGGTCGACACCACCCGCCCGGAGTTGTTGCCGGCGTGCGTCGCACTTGTGTACCACCCCGACGATCGGCGCTACACCCATCTCGCCGGACTGCAGGGGGTAACGCCACTGTTCGGAGCGAGCGTCCCGATCTACGCCCACCGGCTCGCCGACCCCGAAAAGGGCACGGGCATCGTGATGGTTTGCACCTTCGGAGACACCAACGACATCACCTGGTGGCGGGAGCTGAAGCTGCTCGCGCGCTCCACCATCGAGCCTGACGGCAGCATCGCTCGCGGCCAATGGGGTTCGGAGTGGATGTCGCGAGACCCGCAGCGCGCTCTCAAGGCGCACACGCAGCTCGCCGGCCTCCCCGTCGAGCAGGCCCGCGCACGGATCTCGCACCTGCTCCAAGCATCGGGGGAGATGATCGGCCGGCCGCGGCCGGTCAGCCACGAGGTCAAGTTCTATGAGAAGGGCTCGCAGCCACTCGAGATCCTCCCCACCCGCCAGTGGTTCATCACCACGATGGAGTTTCGGGAGCAGCTGCTCGAGCGCGGCCGCGAACTGCACTGGCACCCGCCCCACATGCGCGTCCGCTACGAGGATTGGGTCACCGGGCTGACCGGTGACTGGTGCATCTCCCGCCAGCGCTACCTCGGCGTGCCATTCCCGCTCTGGTACCGGCTCGACGAGCACGGAGAGCCGGACTACACGAGGCCCATCCGCCCGAACCACCTCCCAGTCGATCCCGCCTGCGAGGTCCCGACCGGGTTCGATCAGTCACAGCGCGAGGCACCCGGCGGCTTTGTCTCTGACCCCGACGTCATGGACACCTGGGCGACGGCGTCGCTCTCGCCGCGCATCTGCGCGGGCGGCGACCAGGACCCGGACCTGGTGAGCCGCGTGTACCCCATGGACCTGCGCCCGCAGGCGCACGACATCATCCGCACGTGGCTGTTCGCGTCGGTCCTCCGCGCCTTCCTTGAAGGTGGCGAGCTGCCGTTCAAGCATGTCGCCCTCTCCGGCTGGATTCTCGACCCTGATCGCAAGAAGATGTCGAAGTCGAAGGGCAACGTCGTCACCCCCCAGCGCCTGATCCACGCGCACGGAGCCGACGGTGTCCGCTACTGGGGAGCAAAGGCGCAGCTCGGGGTCGACGCCACCTTCGACGAGCAGCAAATGAAGGTGGGACGGCGGCTGGCGGTGAAGCTGCTGAACGCCTCAAAATTGGTCACGGCGCTGGGCGGGTCCGAGGAGGACGAGCACGTCACCGAGCCGCTCGACAGGCAGATGCTCACCGGTCTGGGCGACACGGTCGCGGAAGCCACCCGCCGGCTGGATAGCTTCGAGCACGCCCATGCGCTGGACGTCATCGAAAGGTCGTTCTGGAACTTCTGCGACAACTACCTGGAGCTCGCCAAAGCGCCGGCGTACGGCGACCTCGGACCGGCGCGCCAGAGCTCGGCCCGCGCGTCGCTGCGCCGTGCCCTGTCGACCTACCAGCGCCTGCTCGCCCCGTATGTGCCGTACGCGGCCGAGGAGGCCTGGTCCTGGTGGCAACAAGGGTCGGTGCATCGCGCAGTCTGGCCCGCGGCGTCGGAATACGCGGCCGGTTCCACGACGTCGGCCGGGCTGCGGGTTGCCACGGACGCGCTCGCGCTCATCCGCAAGGCGAAATCTGACGCCCGGCGCAAGCTCCGCGCGCCCGTCACCCACGCGGTGATCGCCGATACGCCGGAGCGACTTTCGGCCCTTCGCCCAGTGCTCGAGGACTTCCGCGCCGCTGCGAACATCCGGACGCTCGAACTTCGCGGTTCCGATGAGCTGTTCGTCCAGGTCGAGCTCGCCGACGACTAGCGCTCGGGTGCCGACCCGCTCGAGCGCCCTCAGCTCTCCGGGTGCCGACCCGGTCAAGCATCATCAGCTCTGGGGGTGCCCACGCGCTCAAGCGTCATCAGCTCTCCGGCTGCCACCCGCTCAGCACCCACTGCCCCGAGCCGATCTCGGTCACCGTCGCGACCGTGAGGTGCCAGGCCGGGCGCAGCCCCTGATAGGCGGTCGTATTGGTGGCGATGGTCAGCTCGCGCGTCACGACCACATACCGGTCATGGCTTCCGATCAGCGGCGCGATCGCCTCGACCGTCCCGCTGTTCGCGATCCCGCCGCGCTGGAGCTCGTAGTCCTGGGCGGTGCCCGCGGCCGCCAGCTCCATCGCCGCGCGCGCCTGGCCGATGCTGGCCGCAGCGAGCGCGCGCATGTCGGCGGTGACCGTACCGGCGCTCCAGTTGGTAAATGCGGTGGCGAATACCTGGATCGCGCGGATCGCGCTCGTCGCGCTGGTGTCGGCACGCTGGCGCGGGGGCGGCGAAGAGGCGTACTCGTGGGTCGCCTGGGCTCGCGCGAGCTTTGAGGGCTGGGGCGCGGTCGTCGCGGCTGGCGGCGCCAGTCCGGTGCACCCAGCCAGCGTGGCCGTCGCGACCGCCGAGGCGAGAGCGATCCGCACCGCCCGAGCGATCAGCACCGCTAGAGCCCCACCGGGTGGCGGGCGATAAAGCCGGCGGAGCTGCGGATCAGCGGGTGCCAACCGATCCCCGTGCTGCCGTCGCCGGCCCCGGCCGCGTTGTGCGTGTCCCACCGCAGCCCCGCGACGTACATGAATACGTGGTCGGCGTCGGCGTAGAGCGTGACCCAGCGCCCGGGGCCCGGTTGGCCGAAGGACTCGAGCTGACTCGATGGCCCGCCGTAGGTGACCGGCAGCAACCGCGCTCCGTACAGCAGGTGCTCGACGCTGCTCGAGCAGTCATACGCCGACGCGATCGTGGACAGCGGCAGGCCGTGCGCAGCGCCGTACAGGTACGGCCTACCGGCGACCTGATTGCCGGCGGCGATGATCTCCTTGACCGCGACCGGCGCGTCGCGTGGCGCCGCGGCGAGGCCGTTCGGTAACAATGCCGCGCGGTCGCCATCGGTGAGCGGGACCCCGGTGGCGCCGTTCGGGGCGCACGCCACCGGATCGCTCGCAGGGGACGCCGGGACGAGCCCGATCGACTGGCTCGCGGTCTGGCCGAGCAGGTTTCCAGCGCCGGCTGGCGGCGGTCGCTCGATCCGCACCGCTCCCGACCACAGTCCGTGCTCGTATGGAATTCCCATCCGTTCAGCCAACTCCCACCACAGATCGATCACACGCGGGAGGCCGGCCACCGGTCCGCCACCGAGCCCGAAGTCCCGTTTGTAGGCAATCGCCGAGCCGCTGGCGACCGTGATCCTCAGCGGCGTCATGTACGGGAGGCCGCCCATCGCGGTGGCGGTCTGCCAGCTCAGCCCACCGAGCTCCGCGTAGCTGTCCGGGTTCGTCAGCAGATCATCGCCGCGCGCTCCGATCGCCCCCGAGCTCGGATCGCCCGGACCACCGTATTCACTCGCGCCGACGAGCTGGCCGGTCCCGGGAGCACCCAGCACGATTGAGCCGGCGCTGCCCGTACCGGACGCTCCACAGCCGGTGCGGCGCGTGAACATGGTGACCAACAGGACGAGCATCGCCGCGCACAACCCGGCAACAGTTACAACGCCGATCAGGGCAGAAGTGACAACGACACCGGTGCGGTTGCGACTGCGTCCACGCGCAAGCATGACTCCACGGTATTTGCTTGCGGTGGGACCAGCGCGAATTGAAGCTAAGTTGTCACTTTCACCGGTGACGCTATTCGCTGCCGTGTGCCGAGTGGCGCGACTCGGCGGCTGAACAGGCCGGAATTGGTCCGTCGTATCGGTTCAGATGAGGGGCGAGACCTGGCTCAGGAATCACGGGCAGCGGCGGATCGCGAGGATGGACGAGTGAGCTTGGTGCTCATCTTTATGGCCCTGACCGCACCCGTTGCACCGGCATGCAGGGTGACCCCGATGGCGAGGACGAAGATCCCGGGGATGAACAGGACACGCGATCCGAGCATCAGGAGTCCGACGCGCCCGAGGAGGTACGGCGGTGTGCAAACGGTGGCTCCAATCACCCCCGCGACGGCTGACGTCCTCAGCTTGTCCCGACCTGACTGCCTCGGCTTCGCCCCGATGAGCCGCGCGGGCACGGCTACATAACAGAGCATCATGATGCCGACGACGATTCCAAGTGAGAGGGTGAACCACGGGTGTTCCCACCGGGGCGCCACCGTCGTCGCGAACGCGAGCAGCGCCCCGACAACGGCGCCCGAGGCCACGATCGGCGCCCACTGACGTCGCGCCTGCGCAACCGCCGGCCCGATCTTGGGCTCACCCGATTGCGCGATCGCGAACCCGAACACGGCGTTGAGGAAGAAGCTCGCCACGGTGATCGCCACGATGACCAATCCGATCGGAGTCAGAATCGCACCGCGCACGACGTTGAAGGAGTTGCCGTGCAGCACGTGGGCCTTGAGGTCGTACATCGCCAGCCAGATCCACATCGCCGGAGGGATCTGGACGAGGGTTAGCCGCCAGTTCGACAACAGCAGCCTGAGCCCGTCGAACAGCAGCGCGAAGGAGCCGATCGCGAACGCGAGCGGAGCGAAGATCCGTCGCGAGCGGCTCAGGCGGAGGATCGCCGCTTCGATTGCGGCCTCGTCATTGTTTTGGATCGCGTGCACGAGCGACCGGATGCGGGTCAAGAGCGAACCCGAATGCCGTCCGGAGCTCACCTTCGAGGAAACCCCGGAGGATGCTGGAGCAGCGACGCTGACCGTCCGCTCGCCGGGTGAGGACGGCTCTGGCACTGGGCGCGCCGGTTGGTCCAGGCTCGGGTCGTCTCGGTGCGCCGGCTGGTCCAGGCTCGGGTCCTCTCGGTCCGCCGGTTGGTCCAGGCTCGGGTCCTCTCGGTCCGCCGGCTGGTCCAGGCTCGGGTCCTCTCGGTCCGGCGCCCCGGTGGCGGATCCACTCGAGCGGCGTCTGTTAGACCCTAAACCCATGCCGAGCACCGTACCTTTATGGGCGGCGTCGGTGTAGCGCTAAACCTGAACGGGCTGGTTTGCGCCGGCGCACGGCTGGCAATGGCCGCCGGCACCGATTGCTCGGTGCACGGACGGATCGGCAAATGAGCCATACTGCAGCCGTGGTTGGGGGCTCGCGCGAGATCGCCCTGTCTGAGCTGATCGGCTCACTTTCCTATGCGCTGGACCTCGCCGAGGGCGAACCGCCGGGACACGCCAGGCGATCATGCTTGATCGGTATGCGCGTAGCGCAGGAGTTGGAACTCGACTCCGCGGCGCGTTCGGATCTGTTCTATGCCTTGCTGCTCAAGGACGCGGGCTGCTCCGCAAACTCGGCGCGAATGGCGGCTCTGTTCGGCGCCGACGACCAGGTCGCCAAGCGGACGTCGAAGCTCGTGGACTGGGCGCGGCCGTTCTCGGCGTTCCTGTGGTCGCTGAGGACGGTCACCCCGGGAGGGTCGCTGGGCGCCCGGGTCGAGCGGCTGCGGGTGATCCGCGACGAGGGCGAGGTGACCCGGTCGCTGATGCTGGCACGCTGCGACCGCGGCGCCGAGATCGCTCGAATGCTTGGGTTCTCAGACGCGACGGCGGAGGCGATCCGCGCGCTCGATGAGCACTGGAACGGGCGCGGGCAGCCCCGGGGCCTGCTGGGGGCAGAGATCCCGCTGGCGGCTCGCATTCTGTGCTTGGCGCAGACGGTGGAGGTCTTTCACGCCGCGCGCGGCGTGGACGCGGCCTACCGCATGGCAGCGAAGCGCAGCGGGCAGTGGTTCGACCCCGCGCTCGTCGACGCCCTGGGCGCCGTGCGCCACGACACCGGCTTCTGGGCGTCGCTGGCTGAGCCCGACCTCGCCGCGATCGAGCCCCCTGATCTGCTGCTGACCGCCGACGAGAACCGGCTGGACCGGATTGCCGATGGGTTCGCGGCGATCATCGACGCCAAGTCGCCGTGGACCCACCGGCACTCCGATCGCGCATGGGCGATCGTGATGGGCATCGGCACGCTGCTGGGCCTTGAGTCTGCCGAGTTGCGCGCCCTGGGTCGCGCGGCACGGCTGCACGACATCGGCAAGCTCGCGATCTCCAACCGGATTCTGGACAAGCCGGGACCGCTCACCGACGCCGAGTTCGCCACGATCAGGGAGCACCCGCTGGTGACCGAGCGGATTCTCGGCCGGGTACCGGGCATCGGCGGACTCTCGCCGCTGGCGAGCGCGCACCACGAGCGCCTCGACGGTAGCGGCTATCCGCACGGGCTCACCTCCGCCGAGCTGACGATGCCGATGCGGGTGCTCGCGATTGCCGATGTCTACGAGGCCCTAACCGCCGAACGCCCCTATCGCTCGGCATACAGCGCCGAGGCTGCGCTCGCGATCATCCGGCGCGAGGTGCCGGTCCGCCTGGACCGCGACGCGTTCGGCGCGCTGGAAACGCTCTTGGGTGACGAAACCGCTGGCAGCGATCTAGCGCCATTGCTGAGCGGACGCGAGCACTGAGTCCGCTCACGCCGTGCGGGCTACGCCTGGGCGCCCAGCGTTGGCTTCCCGCCGCTTCGCGAGAAGCCAACGCCAGGCTTGATCTCAGGTGGCGACGATCGACCCGTACACGGTGCACACGTTCGCTTTGTTGAGCGTCGTGGCGTTGTCGAACGCGTAGTTAACGGTCACCACGGCGCCGTTGGAGCGTTCGAACATCACGGTCCCCGAGGAGTTGAAATCGCCGGCCACCTGCGGCGACAGGCTGACCCCCTTGCCGAATCTTGTAAATGCGCTGTTCTTGATGATGTGACCCCTTCCGAATCCGTCGAACACGCGGCCAAAGAGATCCGCGGCGCCCGCGGACGTGAACGCGAACACGACCGGGTTACCGTTCGAGTCGCAACGCGCGTTCACAGATAGCGAGTCGATGTTGAATAGTACCTTGCCCCGGGTCGGTGTGCCTGGTTTCGCGATGAACGAGAACGTCCTGTTCACCGGACTTGCGGCGACGGTCGCGACACCCGTCGCGCTCGACGCCCCGGAACCCAGCACAACCAGGGCAATGATCGACACGATCAGCGCAGCCAGGCCACTTCCAATCAGACGTTTCACCCCTTCCTCCTCTCTCGTGGCATGGCCACGAATCGTTCGTGGGCGGCCCCCAGCGTTGCATACTAACCGTCAGCGGTACCCGAGCATGGGTTCGCGAGCCACCGGTTAATGGGGCACTGTTGCACGTGGCGACAGCGCCAGCGGGGGCGCGGGGCGCGCAGCATCCGCGCGCGGTCGGCGACATGACCTGGGCGTCCGGCGCCCCAGGCTGGCGTAGGCTTAGTTCGATGTCGCGTGCTGCCGAGGACCGCAACCGTCGAATGTTGCGGGCCCGCGACACGATGGATCGCTCGTTCGCGCGGCCGCTCGACGTGCCCGCACTAGCCGGCGTGGCCCACGTCTCGCCTGCGCATTTCAGCCGCCAGTTCCGCGTGGTGTTTGGCGAAACGCCGCACAGCTACCTGCAGCGCCGCCGCGTGGAGCGAGCGATGGAGCTGCTGCGCGACACCGCCAGACCAGCCCGACCTCCAGCTGGTGCTGAGCGTGCCGGGCCCGCCCCTGTATGACGACGCCACCGCGGCGGAGATCCGCGAACTGCTGACGAAGGGCGCTGCGGGCGGCGGGGTGATCTTCGAGACCGAGGATTGCCGTGGCACCTACGAACGGCTGCGGGCGGCGGGCGTCGAGTTCACGCAGGAGCCAACCGAGCGGTTCTACGGAATCGACTGCGGGCTGCGCGACCCGTTCGGGAACCCGATCCGCTTCACGCAGCCGCCAGACGGGCCAATCGTCGTGCCGTCGGCCGAGGAGCTCCAAGCGCGGTCATAGCGAGCGCCGCAGCGCTCGCGGTCACCTCCGTTGTGCCGCGCGGGGCGACCATGGCCTCCCGCGGTGCGCCGGCAAGCCTTGTCGGCGTCGCTAACGTAGGGGGTTCATGCCTCGGATCCTCGACGTTGAGCAAGCACTGCTGCTGCTGGAGCTAGAGCCGCCGTTCGATCAGCGCGCGGTCCAGCTCGCGCGCCGGCGGATGGCCAAGCGCTGGCATCCGGACATCGCACCGCCAGGCCGCCAGCACGAGCACCAGCGCCACCTGCAGGCGATCAACGAGGCTGCCGACGAACTCGAGTCGCTTGCCGAAGGCTCACGCGGCGGGCGCGTGACCCGCAACGCCGTCAAGGTCTCTGCCGCGGCCACACGCAAAGCACGTGAGGAGGCCGGCAGACGTGCCTACGAGGCCGAGCAGCGCGAGCGCGCGGCGGCCGAGGACCGCGCCAAGCACGACCCGTTCGGCGCGCGGGTTCCCGATCACTCGGTCGTCCACCGCTATGCGCGCTGCCTGTCGTATCCCGAGTGGGGCGTGGGGACGGTCACGGGCATCTACTTCTCCGGCGAGGAGGACGACGTCCAGCAATGGGCGCGGGTCTCGTTCGCCGTCGGCGTGCGGACGATCCCCGCCGGATCGCTGCAGTTCGTCGACTTCTCAAAGCCCGACCCCGCGGCCGACCGGGTTCAGCGGTTCATGACCGCCGCTCAGCACGCGCTCGCCGAGGGTGACGCGACGCTCGCCGCCCAGCGGCTCATCTACGCCCGCGACGCTGACCCGTCGAACCCGGTGGTGCTGAGGTTGCTGACCGCCGCCTTCTGGCAGGCCGGGAACCTCCCCGCCGCCGCTCGCGCAGTGCGCGATTGGGCCAGGGTCGACAGCGACCGGCCCACCCCCGAGCGGTTCGCTTCACGGATCTACGAGGACATGGGCGCGATCGATCTGGCCGCCGACGCGGCCGCCCGGGCGGCCGATCGTGCCCCGGGCGACGCCTCGGCGTGGGAGCGCCTGGGCCGCCTGCGCATGCGGCAAATGGATCGCGCCGCCGCGATCTCGGCCCTCGAGCACGCACGGCTGATGGGACCGACGGTCGAGGGTCTCCTCGACCTGGCGCTCGCCTATCACCTGGCCGGCGACGTCGGCGCCGAGGTCTCGACCGCCGAGGCGGCGACGCGGTTGGATCCCGATTCCAGCGCGGCGTGGTCGACCTATGCGCACGCGCTGGCCCGCACCGATCGCGCTCGCGAATGCCGACGCGCGTGCCGACGGGCGCTCGAGCTCGGAGACGATGCGGACGTCGCCGATCTGCTGGCAAGAGTAGAGGCGGCGCAGCCGCGGTCGCTGTCGGAGCGGACCGCGGCGTAGGGGGCCTGGCGGATCGGCCGCCGTGACGTGGCGCCGGATCGTTGGAACCACAACCTCCACTACCGCGGGGTCTTGCTCGAGGCCGTGCCCGAGCCCTGCGAGCGGGCGCTCGACGTCGGCTGTGGCGAGGGCGGGCTGGCGCGGGAGCTCCGGCGTTCGGTTCGCCACGTGTCGGCGATCGATGCGAGCGAGGACTGCATCAATGCCGCGCGCCGGCAGGATGCCGGCGCCGAGATCGATTATCTGCTCGGCGACTTCCGGACCTTCCCGTTCGCGCGGGAGTCGTTTGACTTCGTGGTGTGCGTCGCGGCGTTGCACCACATGGACGAAGCGGCGGCGCTGGACCGGATGGCCGGGCTGCTGCGGCCGGGCGGCACGCTCGCGGTGCTCGGGCTCGCCCGCAGCCGCTGGCCGGCCGATTTGCCGCGCGACGCCGCCGCGGTGATCGTGAACCGCGCCCACCTCCTGGCCAAGGGTCACTGGGAGTCCATGGCGCCGACCGTCTCGCCGCCGCGCCACACGTATGCGGAGATCCGGCCGCTCGCCGAGCGCACGCTTCCGGACGCGCACTTCCGCCGTCACCTGCTGTGGCGCTACTCGCTCGTGTGGAGGAAACCGGTCGCTTGAATCTCCATCTAGCTCAACACGCGCTACGGTGTCGGTAACGGCGAGGACGCCTCCCGTCCGCACCAGGAGGGCGAAACACAAGCTTCGGAGGTGCCGCGTGCGGATCTTGGTCAGCGAACTCGCCGATCACGTCGGTGAGCAGGTGACGCTGATGGGCTGGCTTCACCGCCAGCGCCGCCTCAGCCAGGTCACGTTCCTGATCCTCCGGGATCGCTCCGGTCTGGGTCAGGTGGTGATCGGCGACGCTGCCCTCGCCGATCATGCGGCGACGCTTCTGCCCGAGACCGTGCTCGAGGTGACGGGCGAGGTCGTCGACAGCGCCCAGGCGCCTGGCGGAGCCGAGCTGCACAACCCGCAGATCGAGCTGATCGCCTCGCCCGCTGAGCCGGCACCGGTGGAGCTGTGGCGCCCGACGCTCTCGGCGCAGTTGCCGCGGCTGCTCGACCTCGCGCCGATCGCGCTGCGCCATCCCCGCCAGCGTGCCGTCTTCCGGCTCGCCGCGATGTCGGTCGCCGGCTTCCGCGCGGCCCTCGACGGGCTCGGCTTCGTCGAGATCCAGACGCCGAAGATCGTGGGCTCGGCGACCGAGAGCGGAGCCAACGTGTTCGCCCTGGACTACTTCGGGCGGCCGGCGTACCTGGCGCAGAGTCCGCAGTTCTACAAGCAGATCATGGTCGGAGTGTTCGAGCGCGTCTACGAAACCGGACCGGTGTTTCGGGCCGAGCCCCACGACACGCCGCGACATCTCAGCGAATACGTGTCGCTCGACGCCGAGCTGGGCTTCATCGGCGATCACCGCGACGTGATGGCCACCGCGCGCGACGCCGTCGCCGGCATGGTCGGGGCGCTCCGGGCGCGTGGGGCGGATGAGGTCTCGGCCCTGGGGGTCGCGCTCCCGACCGTCCCCGCGCAGATCCCGGAAATCCACTTCGCCGATGCGCAGGCGCTGATCACCGCGGCGACCGGCGAGGATCTCGAGCGGGAGCCCGATCTTGCGCCGGCGCACGAACGGTGGCTCAGCGACTGGGCGCTGCGCGAGCGCGGCTCCGAGCTGCTGTTCGTGACGGGCTACCCGATGATCAAGCGCCCCTTCTATACCCATCCCGATCCGACTGCGCCCTGGTTCTCCAACAGCTTCGACCTGCTGTTCAGAGGCCTCGAGCTCATCACCGGCGGCCAGCGTCTGCACCTGTACGAGGACTACCTCGCCGCGATCCGCGGCCGTGGCGAGGATCCCGCCAGCTACGAGGGATACCTCCAGGCGTTCAAGTTCGGCATGCCGCCGCACGGCGGATTCGCGCTCGGACTCGAACGGTGGGTGGCGCGGCTCACGGGCGCCGGGAACATCCGCGAGACGACGCTGTTCCCCCGCGACCTCAACCGGCTCGATCCGTGAAATCAAGACTCGCGCCCAGGAGTGTCTGGTCACGTGAGGGCAGCGGCCGGGCGGCCAGGACGATGACTCCGTCTCGGGCCGGCGCGGGAGCCGGGAGAACTCGCGGTCAGCTACGAGGCCCCGCCGGCAACCGAGCCCTCCCGCCCGCACACCGGACAGGTCTCGCTCGGCCCGAGCAGCCTGCCTCTGCAACCCGGGCAGTCACCGACCTCCTCGAGCACACCGAGTAGCTCGCCCACGCGGCAGACGAGCAGACGCTCCTCCTCGACCTCGATCCAGGCGCCGGCGGAGGCGGGGAACACGACATGATCGCCGGGCTTGACCGGCATCTGAACGCCCACATGGTCCCACCAGTCGAGGCCCGGGCCGACCGCGAGAACGATGCCGTGCTGCGGCGGCGGCTCGTCCGAGCCGGGCGGAACGATCAAGCCCGAGCGCCGGACCCGGTCGGGGTCGAGCTCCTTGATCACGATTCGGTCGAAGAGGGGTCGAAGCTGGTTGCGCACGATTCCTGTCCGGCTCTGATCATAGGGTGGACAGGTGCGTCTGATCGTCGTCCGCTGCTCGGTTCGCTATTCCGGCCGCCTGACCGCCGTGCTCCCCGAGGCGCTGCGGCTGATCATCGTCAAGGCCGACGGTTCGGTCCTCGTCCATGCCGATGCGGGCGGCTATAAGCCGCTGAACTGGATGACGCCCCCGACCGTGATCGAGGAGTCAGACCAGCTGATCGTGGTCCGCAAGCGGGGCGGAAAATCCGAGGATCGGCTCGAGATCGCGATCTCCGCGACGCTCTCCGATGTCAGCCACGACATGGGCTCGCCCGATGCGGAGATGGCGCTGGCCAAGGACGGCGTCGAGGGGCACCTCCAGGAGCTGCTCGCCGGCCAGCCACAGTGGTGCGGCGAAGGGTTCCGGCTGGTCCGGCGCGAGTGGCCGACGGACATCGGGCCGGTCGACCTGATGTGCCGCGATCTCGAGGACCACTGGGTGGCGGTCGAGATTAAGCGCGTCGCCGGGATCGAAGCGGTCGAGCAGCTCACGCGCTACCTGGAGCGGATCCGGCTCGACCCGGCGCTGCAGAGCTGCCGCGGCGTGCTGGCGGCGCAGACGATCAAGCCGCAGGCGCGCGTGCTGGCCGGCGCGCGCGGGATCGACTGCGTCGAGGTCGACCTCGAGGTGCTCCGCGGCAAGCGCGAGCCCGACCTGAAATTGTTTGCGGCATGAACGACCAGCCACCCGTCATCACCGAGCGCCGCGAGCGCATCCTCCTGATCACGATCAACCGGCCCGACCAGCGAAATGCGGTCAATGCCGCGGCGGCGCACGGGATCGCCGACGCGCTGGATGTGCTGGACGCCGATGCGGGACTGTCGGTCGGCGTGCTGACCGGCGCCGGCAAGGGCTTCTCCGCCGGCATGGATCTGAAGGCGTTCGTTACCGGCGAGCGGCCGTGGGCAGGCGATCGTGGCGCTTTCGGGATCGTCGAACGGTCGGCCGACAAGCCGCTGATCGCCGCGATCGAAGGGTTCGCCGTGGCAGGAGGGCTCGAGATCGCGCTGGCCTGCGATCTGATCGTTGCAGCCCGCGGCGCGAAGCTCGGGATCCCCGAGGTCAAGCGTTCGCTGGTCGCGGCGGGCGGAGCGCTGCTGCGGCTCCCGCGGGTGCTTCCGCGGACGATCGCGATGGAGCTGGCCCTGACCGGCGATCCGATCGAGGCCGAGCGCGCCTACGAGCTGGGACTGGTCAACCGGCTGGCCGCGCCGGGCGAGACAGTTACCGCCGCGCTTCAGTTGGCGGAGGCGATCGCGGCCAACGGACCGCTGGCACTCGCGGCTTCCAAGCGCATCCTGATCGAGGCGGTTGACTGGCCCGACTCGGACTTCTTCGCCCGCCAGGGAGATATCGCCGGCCCGGTGATGGCCTCCGAGGACGCCCAGGAGGGCGCCAAGGCATTCGCCGAGAAGCGGGCGCCGGTCTGGCAGGGGCGCTGAGGGCGCCGGCCCTGAGGGCCCGGAGCGCAGCGCACGGGCGCGGTGGACTTGGCGGAGCGCAGCGCGCGGGCGCGGTGGACTTGGCGGAGCGCAGCGCACGGGCGCGGCGAACTTGGCGGCCCTCAGCTCTCCGCGCCGGCCCCCCAGGCGGTCGCCACCACCGACCGCGCCCCGCCCCGGTCGCGGTGCTCGCACAGGTAGATCCCCTGCCAGGTTCCGAGCGCCAGCCGGCCTCGCGACACCGGCAGCGTCAGCGAGGGACCGAGCAGCGCCGCCTTGACGTGCGCGGGCATGTCGTCGTCTCCTTCGAGCGTGTGGGTCCAGTACGACGCGCGTGCGGGCACCGCCTGGTCGAACCACGTCTCGAAGTCGCGACGGACGTCGGGCGACGCGTTCTCATTCAGAGCCAGCGATGCGGAGGTGTGACGGATCAGCAGGTTCACCAGCCCGACCTCGATCTCCTCGAGCTCCGGCAGCGCCGCGAGCACCTCCCGGGTCACCAGGTGGAAGCCCCGCCGTCTCGGCTCCAGCCGAATCTCGCGCTGGACCCACATCAGAACGCGATCGGCAGCCGGGCGACGCGCATGTCGACCCGGGCGCCGCGGAACGGCACCCCCTCGGCTTCGAGCAGCGCCCGCTGATTCGAGCCCTTCGCGAGCGATCCATCGGCGCGCACGATCCGGTGCCAGGGGACCGTCCGATCGCTACAGCCGTGGAGTACCGCGCCGGCGATCCGCGGCGCTCCCGGCGACACGTCCCCGTAGGTACGCACGAATCCAGACGGGGTGTCGCGCACTCGGCTCAGGATCTCGGCGGCACGCTCGCGCGACACGCCACGGAGGATAAGAGCGCCCGGCAAACCACGCACACCCGGTCCTGATAGGCTGCGCCTCGCCGAATTCCCCGCCGCGTGCGGGGAAGCGGGGGACCCAAGTCTCCCCGGGGCGAATCGCGGTCTGGTGACCGCGTAGCGCAACCTCAGCGCGAGCCCGACAGCTAACCCCGTAGGCGCCCGCGATGACCATCGGCCGGCGTACCCGCACTGCTTCCACTCGGCTTCGGCTAGCCACCGCCGCTGCGCTGAGCACCCTGATCGTGGCCGCTTTGGTGGCGTCGAGCGGCTCCCCTGAACCGGCCCGCGCCGCCAGCATCAGCCAGCTCAACTCGCAGCTGAGCCAGGAGCAGAGCCGCCAGCAAAGCCTGGCCGCGAGCCTTAACCGGCTCGGACAGGCGATTGGCTCGCTCGACTCGCAGATCGTGCTCGTGGAGTCGCGCGAGGCGGCGGTGCGGCACGACCTTGCCAATGACCGCGTGGAGCTCGCCAAGGACCAGATCGCCCTGGCCCGCGAGCGGCGGATCGTCGCCGAGGTCAGGGCGTTGCTCGCGCGCGCGCGAGTGATCCTTGCCAAGCAGCTCGTCAGCAGCTACGAGGGCGACCGTCCGGACCTCATCTCGGTCGTGCTCGACGCCCACGGATTCAGCGACCTGCTCGATCAGCTCAACTACCTCAACGGCGCCGAGCAGGAACAGAAGTCGACGGTCATCGCCACCAAGCAGGCCAAGGAGCAAGCCGACGGCGCCGAGCGTAGGCTGGCGAAGCTCGAGGCGGCCGCGCTCGAGGTCACCCAGGCCGCGGAGATCAGAGAGCGGGCGCTCGCGGGCATGAACACGCTGCTTCACGCAAAGCAGGCCGCGCTCGCCCGTGCCCGCGCCGCGCAGCAGTCGGCGCTGGCCGCGAGTCGAGCGAGAGCTGGTCGGCTCAGGTCGGAAATTGCAAGGATCCAGGCAGCACAGGCAGCCGCCGCCCAACGGGCTGCTGCGGCGGCGGCTGCTGCTGCTGCTTCCGCATCCGCCCCGGCCGCCGGTGGCGGCGGTGGTGGCGGCGGCGGCGGTGGTGGCGGCGGCGCTTTGAGCACCGGAGCTCCGGTGGGCCCCACGCTCGGACCGTCCGGCGGCTGGGCGATCCCCTACGCGATCGTGCTGTGCGAATCCGGCGGCCAGGACCTGCCCCCCAACAGCGCCGGCGCCTCCGGCTACTACCAGATCCTGCCGAGTACCTGGAAGCTGTTCGGCGGGACCGGGCCCGCGGCGTATCTCGCGAGCAAGGGCGAGCAGGACGCGGTCGCCTCTCGGATCTGGAACGGCGGCGCCGGCGCCTCCAACTGGGTCTGCGCCGGGATCGTCGGAATTCACTGACTTCCCCCCCACCCAGCGGGCGGACCATGGAACGGTTCGCCCGCTGGGCCCCCGCCCGAATGCCGCCGGGAGCGCCGGCTCGGCGCGAAGGCCCCACGTTCTGGCCACCTCGAAGCCGATCAGCCGGTGGGTCCCACCTGTGATTCCCTTCTCCCGAGAGAGTGACGCATCGAACTGCCATCGCCGGGGTCTTGCTGCTTGCCGCGCTCGCAATCCGGATCGCAGAGGTGCAGCGCACCAGCTACCGCCCGCGCAACGACGCCGCCTTCTACCTGAGGCTGGCCGCCGAGATCGCCCACACCGGCGACTACTCCTCGCACGACCGGGGCGCCGGTAATTCTCGCGGCCCGAGCGCGTACTTCCCGCCGGCTTATCCCTACTTCCTCGCGGCCGTCGACGTGCTCGACGGCTATCGCACGCCCCGCGGGCGCGCCGTCCAGCCGGCCCGGATCGCCAACGCCCTGCTGGGGACGGCCACGGTCGCGCTGGTCGGGCTGGTCGCGCTCGAGGCGTTCGGCCCCACGGTCGGGCTCATCGCGCTCGGACTGGCCGCCATCTACCCGGCGTTCATCGAGCTCTCGGCGGTGCTCGTGGCCGAGAACCTGTTGACGGCGCTGGTGCTGGCGGCGACGTATGCCGCCCTGCGCGCCGGCTACGGCCCGCACCCGTACGCGTGGATCGCCGCCGCCGGGGTGCTCACCGGGCTCGCCGCGCTGGCCCACGAAAACGGCCTCGTGCTGGCGATCCCGCTCGCGATCGCGTCCTGGCGCGCGACCAACCGGACGTTGATCGCGCCCGTCGTGCTCGTGGCCAGCGCGCTGCTCACCGCCGTGCCGTGGGTGATCCGCGACGCGACCGACCTGCACACCTTCGTCCCCATCTCCGACCAGGGCGGGATCACCCTCGCCGGGACCTACAACTCCGTCTCCGCCGCCGATCACCTGATCCCCTACCGGTGGCGGTTGTACCTGCCCGAGCCACATCCCAGCCGGCTCGCAGAGCCGGCATTAAGCAGTGATCAGCTCAGTGACGCGCTCGACTACATCGGCGCCCACCCGCAGGCGCCGCTGGACGTCGGCTACCACAACCTCCGCCGGCTGCTCGAGCTCGAGGGCTCGTTCGCCTGGGAGGCGTCGACCGCCTCGATCGGCCTCGACCGCGGGACCGCCACGGTCGGGGTGATCGGGTTCTGGATCCTGTGCCTGCTGGCGCTGGCGGGCGCGTTCACGCGGGTCGTACGCCGGGCCCCCGGGTGGCTGTGGCTGACCCCGGTGCTGCTCGCGCTGAGCGTCGTGCTGGTCAACGCCGAGACGCCGCGATTCCGCGAGCCGGTCGACGCGTTTCTGCTGCTTCCGGCAGCCTGCGCGGTGGCGACGCTGGCGCCCGGGCTACGCCGTGCGCCAGTCCGCCGTGTACGTCGGTCGCCACTGCCGGCTCGATGAGCTCAGCCGGTCGAAATGCGCCAGCGCCTCGCCTGAGCCAACGGCCACGCAGGTCAGCGGCGACTCGGCCGGGTAGACCGGCATCCCCGTCTCAGCGGCGACCAGGTCGGCGAAGCCGCGGATCAGGATGCCGCCGCCCGCCAGCAGGATCCCATCGCGGGCGATATCGCTGGCGAGCTCGGGCGGGGTCTGCTCGAGCGTGTCGCGGATCGCCCGGAGGATCTCCTGGAGTGGCAGTCTGATCGCCTCGCGGACTTCCTCGGTGCGGAGCTGGATCGCCGTCGGCAGCCCGGTGATCAGATGGCGTCCGCGCACCTCGATCGTCTCCTCCTCGGCGAGCGGAATTGCCGAGGCGGCGGTGATCTTGATCATCTCGGCGGTCCGCGAACCGATCGCCAGCTGGTAGACGGCGCGCAGGTAGTGGGCGATCGCGTCGTCCATCTCGTAGCCGCCGACCCGGACCGAACTCGAGATCACGATCCCGCCGAGCGAGATCACCGCCATCTCGCTGGTGCCGCCGCCGACGTCCACGACCATCCGCCCGCACGGCTCCTCAATCGCGATGCCGGCGCCGATCGCGGCCGCGATCGGCTCCTCGATCAGGTGCACGCGCCGAGCCCCGGCGCCGAGCGATGCCTCCTCGACCGCGCGCTTCTCCACCTCGGTCACTCCCGAAGGGGCGCACACGATCAGCCGCGGGTGCGCCATCCGCCGGTGCAGGACCTTGCGGATGAAGTAGCGCAGCATCTGCTCCGTGACCTCGAAGTCCGCGATCACGCCGTGTCTCAGCGGCCGGGTCGCCGAGATCGTGGCCGGCGTGCGGCCGATCATCCGCTCGGCGTCGGCGCCGACCGCGTGAACCTCCCCGGTTCCCACGTCGGAGGCCACCACCGAGGGCTCGGACACGACGATGCCGCGCCCGCCCACGTACACGAGCGTGTTCGCGGTCCCCAGGTCGATCGCCATGTCGTGGACGCCGACGGCGGGGGCCAGGTGGCGACGGGAAGTGTCGCGGCGTGATCCGTCTCTACGTAACCGGATGGACGAAGGGTGTCAGAACCGGACCGCGAGCGTCCGGAGCGGGTCGAAATCGGGTCCGAACTCCGACCCTGCCCCCGCGCCAATCGGGGTCGTTTTGGGGGAGGGGGGGTTTGGCTCGGGCGGGGCGGCCGGCTCGGGGCTTCGCCCGGGCGCCACATCGCCGGGCCTCGTTACGGGCCTACAGAACGGAATACTTTGTTCCGATGCTAAGGTCTCGTCGGTGTCCGACGCGCCGTCGCCCCTGTCCGGCCGCCGCGCCCAGGCGGCCCGCAACGATCAGCTGATCCTCGAGTCGGCCCGCACGGTGTTCCTCGCCGATCCCGGGGCGCCGATCAGCGAGGTCGCCAAGCACGCCGGCGTGGGCATCAGCGCCCTCTACTCGCGCTACGCCAGCAAGGAGGTGTTGCTGCGCAAGCTCTGCCGCGACGGGCTTCAGCGGTTCGTCGACGAGACCGAGGCAGCCCTCGGCGACGAGCGCGAGCCATGGACTGTGTTCAGGGACTACATGGAGCGCCTCGTCGCGGCCGACACCAGCTCGCTGACGCTCGCGCTCGCCGGCCGGTTCACCCCGACCGAGGAGATGTTCGCGCTGGCCGAGCGCGCGAACCGGCTCAGCACGCGCCTGTTCCGGCGGATCAAGGGTGTCCTGCGAGCGGGGATCGAGGTCCACGATCTGTCGCTGGTGTTCGAGCTGATCGCCGCGATCAAGCTCTCAGACCGGGGTCGGACCGAGCTGCTGCGCCAGCGCTACCTGGGGGTGGTGCTCGATGGGCTGCGGGCGCAAGACGGCGACCGGTTGCCCGGGCCGGGGCCGCGGTGGGAGGAGATCAACGAGCGCTGGGCGGGGTAGCGCGCCGCAGGATCACTTCGACCGGTCGAGTGTTGAGGACGTCGGCGGCGCTCGCCCAGCCGCGGCGCGCGGTCGCGACCGAGAGTCCCATGTTCCCGAGTCCACGAACCGAGTGCGCATCGGTTGAGCAGACGATCTGTACGCCGGCTTCGAGCGCGGCGCGGACGTGCTCGCCGCTGAGGTCGAGGCGGTCGGGGAGGCCGTTGACCTCGAGCGCGACGCCCTCCTCGAGCGCCACCTCGAATGTGCGCTCCAGGTCCAGCGCGTTCTCCGGACGGCGGTTGATGTACCGGCCCTTGGGATGGCTGAGGCAACGCACGTAGGGGTTGCGCAGTGCCGACTCGACGCGCTCGGTCAGCTCACGCCGCGGCATCCGCTGGCCGCCGTGAACGCTTGCCTGTACCCAGTCGAGCTCCGCGAGGACCTCGTCGGGAAGGTCGAGCCGCCCGTCGGTGAGGATGTCGCACTCGATCCCGCGCAGGACGCGAAACGGCGCCAGCCGTTCGTTGACTGCCGCGATCTCCTCGCCCTGGCGTCGAACGTCGTCGGCTGTCAGGCCCCGGACGGCTCCCACCGCGGGCGTGTGATCGCAGATCGCCAGATACTCGTAGCCGCGCGCCAGGGCGGCGCGGGCCATCTCCTCGACGCTCGCCCGACCGTCGGAGCGCGTCGTGTGGCAGTGCAAGTCGCCCCGGATCTCTCCCGGCTCCACGAGCGCCGGCGGCTCGCCCCGGAACGGCTGCTCGCGCAGCTCGGGCGGACACCAGGGCAGTCCCAACGCCGTGTAGAGCGCCGGCTCATCGCGCGCGTCGGGCAGCGGCTCGAGTGCCGCGACGTACCCGGGCGAGCCAGTCGCCCGCGCGAGCGCGGTCCCGAGTCGCCGCGGCTCGGCGGCGACGAGCTCGACCGGGACGCCCTCGACGGTTACGCCCACCGCCCGCCGCTCCCCCTGCTCGAGCACCGCGACGATCTGAGGCAGCGCGGCGAACCGCGCGAGCACCGGCTGGGGATCGGGGACGGCGCAAACGACCGCCAGCCGCTCGCACGAGTCGCGCCACCGGCGCGGGTCTCCCGCCACCTCGCCGCCGAGCGCCGCTGCGATGGCTCCGACGAGCTCCCAGGCGCGGTTGAGCAGAAGCGCTTGCCGCGGGCGCGGCTCGGCCTCGTGGGCGAGCGCCTCGAGCAGCCGCGCCTCAGTTCTCGGGCCGATCCCCGGAACGTTCTGCAGCTGCCCCGCGGCCGCCGCCTCGCGAAGCTCCTCCGCGGTGCGGACCCCGAGCGAGCGCGCGAGCTCGATCGAGCGCTTGGCGCCAAGCCCGAGGTACCGGCCGAGGCCGACGAGATCGGGGGCGAGCTCGCGCTCGAGCTCGGTCAGCTCGGCGATCTCGCCGGTCTCGACGAGTTCTCGCAGCCGTGCCTCGATTCCCGGGCCGATCCCGCGCAGCTCGCGCACCCGCCCTGATCGCACCAGCTCGTCGACGGCGAGCGCTGCGCTGCGGATCGTTTCGGCGGCGCGGCGGTAGGCGCGAGCCTGATACGGGTTCGCCTCGACGAGCTCGAGCAATAACGCGAACGCGTCCAGGCGATCGGCGATCTCGGCGTTGTCCACTGGCGATAGTTTCATCAATCGGCGTATCGTTTGGCCGCGATGGTGTCGCGCTCTGACCGCCGGTCGGTGATTCGCGCGCTGGTGCAAGTTGCGTTGCTGCCGCCCGCGGCATTCGCGGTGCATCAATTGCGGTACCTGTTGGCGTTCGGGGGGAGCGCGGGAGTTGAGCTGCAGCGCACCGGCCATTCGTACCTGCATTCGCTGGTGCCATGGCTCGTGCTGCTGATCGGACTGGCGGCCGGGGCGTTCTTGCGGGCCTTGGGTCGGGCGTTCGCCGGCCACACTTCGGCTCCGCGTTACACGCTCTCGCTGGCGGGACTGTGGTTGGCCTGCTCCGCCTGCCTGGTCGCGATCTTCGTGTGCCAGGAGTTCCTGGAGGGGTTGTTCGCGACCGGCCACCCGGCGGGGCTGGCCGGGATCTTCGGTTACGGCGGATGGTGGTCGATCCCCGCTGCGCTGTGTGTCGGCCTGGTTCTCGCCGCGGTATTCCACGGCGCCCGCTGGATGCTCGGAGAGGTCGCGCAACGCCGCGCTCGCGCGGTTTCGATCTGCGCCGGGCCGGCGCTCGTGGTGCTACGCCCCCGCGATGCGCTGGTGGCGCGTTTGGCGCCGCTGGTCGGGGGCTGGTCGGGTCGAGGTCCGCCGGCGTGAGCTGACGGCGCGCGGCCTCGTCGGGTTCTGAGGCTCGCGTCGGTCTTGCTGTTCCAGAGGCTGCATTCGGCCCGAGGTCGATGAGCGTGGCTGGGTCGTCGCTTTCCGGCGATGACGTCGGCGACGTCAATGAGTGCTCGTAGCCGCTCGCCCCTGGAGCGCCGCATACACCCCCTATCCACAGGAGTTATGAGATGAGTACGAGTGCCGCGGATCCGCGAGCGCCGACTGTCACCGGCGCCTCGCCGGGGTCGCTCACGTCGAGTGCCCGGGCGTATTTCGCCTCCGACACCGCCCGCACGATCCAGACCGCGTTGGGACTGATCTGGCTGCTGGACGGAGCGCTGCAGTTCCAGTCGTTCATGTACGGGAAGGGCTTCATCCAGTTGCTGACCGGCCTGACCGCCGGTCAGCCGCACTGGATCTCGAGCAGCGTGACCTGGGGCGCGAACACGCTCCAGGGTCACCAGACGTTGTTCAACACAGGGGCCGCGCTGGTTCAGGTCGCGATCGGGCTGGGGCTGCTGTATCGCCCCGCGGTCAAGCCCGCGCTGGCGGTGTCGTTCGGTTGGGTGCTGGTCGTGTGGTGGTTCGGCGAGGCGTTCGGGATGATGTTCATGACGTCGATGAACACGGGAGGCGCGACTCCCGCGCCGATGGCCAGCCCCCTCACGGGCGCTCCCGGCGCGGTGCTGTTGTACGCGATCATCGGGCTGATCGCGTGGCCGACCGGCCGGTCGGCTCGCGCCCGCCGGCACGGCAAGCCGCTGATGATCCGCCGCGACTTCAACACCGTCGACGGCGGTCAGGCGGGCCTTCACTTTGTCTCCGTGCAGCGGACCGTCGAGGACTTCATCACGACGAGAAACGCCATGAACGCAACTACCGCCCAGCTTCAGAACCCAGCGATCACCGACACCGTCAACAACGGGATCAACGAGTTCATCTTCGTCCTCAGACGAGCCAACTACATCCTCCCATCACGCGCCGACCGCGCCTTCCCGCTCCTCCCCGGTCGGGCGGCCGCGGTCGCGTGAGACGACACCACCAGGCAGAAATGAAACTGAACCGGAAACTGCTCGCTCTGGCCACGCTTGCCCCGGTCGTCCTGATCGCGGCGGCCGTCGCGCTCACAGTGCACACCAGCGGCGCTGGCGCGCCGGCCGCGGAAACCCCGTCGGCTGGCTCCGGTCCGTTCCTGACCGCCAGCGCGATCCCCCAAGGCCTCGCCAACCGGCCAGTACCGCGATTCGACCTCGCCGACGCCCGGGGCGGGACCCTCTCCACGGCGGCGCTGCGCGGCCGGCCGTATGCGCTCACGTTCCTCTACGTCCACTGCGTCAACGTCTGCCCCCTGATCGGCAGCGAGATCCAGCAGGCGCTGGCCGAGCTCCACTCGCAAGCCCGCGCCATGAACGTCGTCGCCGTGTCGGTCGACCCGCGCGGCGATACCCGTGAGGCCGTCCTGCGATGGCTCTCGCTCCACCGCGAGCCCAGCAACTTCCACTACCTGATCGGCTCCGAGCGAAAGCTCGCGCCGATCTGGAAAGCGTTCTACGTCTCGCCACAGATCCCCGGCGACCCGCAAAGCAGCCACACCGCGATCATCTGGCTGATCAACCGCCGCGGGCGGCTCGCGGCGCTGGTCCCCGCCGGCCTCCCGATCCCGGTCGGCAACCTCGCCCACGACCTACGGGTTTTGATCGACCAGGACTGAGCGCCCCGGGCCCGCGCTGGGCCAAACTTTGGCGTTTTGGTTCCGCCCCCCGGAACCAGAACGCCAAAGTTCGCGGCTCGAACGATCCACCGACCCGCGGCGACCCGTGACCTGCTAGCCCCGCGGCTCCACCACCGCCAGGCCGTCGGCGAAGACCGGCTCGACACCGCGGGGGACGAGCACGGCCTCCGTCTCGCCGAACAACACCTCGGTGACGAACCCCCGCACGCCGGTAGACCCGCGCCGAGCCGCCCGTCGGCGTATCTCAAGCCGGAGCGGCCTGCGCGCACGGGATGACCGATCGAAGCCCCGGCGGACTAGTACGCCTGATGTCAGTTCCATCATGCTGCCTCCGTTTCGTATGCGACCGGCTGTTCCCGTCCCAGCGGGATCGGTTCAGCCTCAACAACTTCAGCCTGCGGCCGCGCCGGCCCTCGCAACAGCAGCAGCGCGATCAGCGCTCCGGCGCCGACCGCCCCGGCCCCGATCGCCCAGGCCAGGTGAAAGCCGCCGGTGAGGGCCTGCAGGTGGTGCTGCCCGAGACCGGCCAGCACCTTGGTGCGCTCGGCCGCGACCGTCCCCAGCGCCGCGATCCCGATCGCCGCCGAGATCTGCAACGAGGCGTTGACGATGCCCGACGCCAGGCCGGCGTCCGCGGGCGGCACGTCCGCCATCGCGATCGTCGTCAGCGGCAGGAACGACAGCCCCGCCCCGAGCCCAAGCAGAGCGAACGGCCCGAAGATATCCGGGAAGTAGCTCGTGTGGGCGGGCAGGTGGGACAACAGCAGCAGCGCGCCGGTAATCGCGGTCAACCCGACGAGCAGAACCTGCACCGGCCCGAAGCGCTGCATCAGCCGTGCCGTGACCCCCAGCGAGAACACGCCGAGGACCAGCGTGAGCGGCAAAAAGGCAAGGCCGGTCAGCAGCGCCCCGTAACCATGCACATGCTGGAGGTAGAGCACGCCGAGCAGGAACGTCGAGAACATCCCGGTGACCAGGAAGCCCCGTACCACGCTCGAGGCGGCGAGACCCGGGACGCGGAGGATCCGCAGCGGGAACATCGGGTGCGCGAGCCGCGACTCGACGGCCACGAACACCGCCAGCAGCGCCAGCGACGCGCCGCCGAAGCCGAGCGTATGCGCCGAGATCCAGCCGTAGTTGGTGACCTTGACGATCGCATACACGCCCAGCATCAGCGCGACCGTGACCAGCAGCGAGCCGAGCCAGTCGACACCCTGGCCGAGGCCCGGACGCTCGGTCTCATTGATCAGGATGCGCCCGAGCGTGAACGCGATGATCCCGATCGGCACGTTGATGAAAAAGATCCAGTGCCAGCTGACCGACTGCGTGAGTACGCCGCCGGCGAGCAGCCCGATCGAGCCGCCGCTCGAGATGATGAAGGTGTAGACGCTCAGCGCGATCGCACGTTCAGACGGCTGCGGGAACTCGGTGACCAGGAGGGCCAGTACGGCGGCCGACGCCACCGCGCCGCCGACGCCCTGCACGAACCGCGCGACGATCAGCACCAGCTGGCTGTCGGCCATCCCGCAAGCCACCGAGGCAAGGGTGAACATCACCAGCCCGGTCAGGAACATCCGCTTGCGCCCGAGCAGATCGCCGAGGCGCCCCGCGAGGAGCAGAAAGCTGCCGAACGCGATCATGTACGCGTCCACGACCCAGGCCAGGTTCGCCTGCGAGAAGCCGAGGTCGCGCTGCATCGAGGGCAGGGCGACATTCACGATCGTCGCGTCCAGGACCATCATCAGCTGGCCGAGGCACACGACCGCCAGCGTGATCCACCGCCGGCGCTCTCCGTTGATTAGACGCTGAATAGTGATCATCCCCTCCCCATAGCTCGTCGTTGTTTGTGGGATCATCACCATACCAGGTACTATCATCAATTGCATGATCCTCATCCTGATAACCTGCAAGCCGCGATGGCCGTAGACACCTCACCCGGAACGGTGGTGATGCTCGTGCGGCTGGCGAAGACGATCCACAAGCGCAGCACCGAAGAGCTGCTCGGCATGACGGTCCGGCAGCTGATGCTGCTGAGCTACCTGCGGGCAGGTGCCCCGGCTCTCCAGCAGCAGCTGTGTGAGTCCATGTGGCTCGATCCCAACAACGGCGTGCTGCTGCTCAACGAGCTCGAGGAGATGGGCTACGTCGAGCGCCGCCGGGACCCCACCGACCGGCGCCGGCACATGGTCGACATCACCGACGAAGGGCGCGCCGCCCTCGAGCGTGGAGAGCGCGCCCAGGAGAGCCTCGAGGACCAGATCCTGGCCCGGCTGAGCGACCAGGAGCGGGCGACACTGCGCTCACTGCTGAGCCGCGCACTCGAGCAGCCTCTGACCTGAGGCAAGCCCGACAACCGCCTTCCGGCGGTCTCCCGACGCGCGGGAAGGGACGCCGGCGTGGGCTATGCTCGCATCCCGCATGCTCTGCCGCCGCGGATTCAGGACGATGTGGTTGGCGGGGATCGCAGCTGCGGTCCTGGTTGGATCGCTGGCGGCTTCCGCGGCCGCCGAGAGCACGACCGTCACGTCGTTTGACGGCACGCGGATCCATGTGAACTTCTTCCCCGCACCGGGCCTGAAGCCTGGGCGGCGGGCGGCGACGATGATGCTGGGGCCGGGCTGGAGCCAGCCGGGGGACACCGACACCAACGACGCGCTCGACCCCACCACGGGCATTCCCGGAGTCGGGACGCTGCTGTCCGCGGGCTTCAACGTGGTCACCTGGGATCCGCGCGGGTTCGGTCAATCGGGCGGCACGGCCGAGGTTGACAGCCCGCGTTACGAGGGACGGGATGTCTCGGCGATCATCACCTGGCTGGCGCATCAGCCGCAGGCGCTGCTGGACCGCCGTAACGATCCACGGGTGGGGATGGCGGGCGGCTCCTATGGGGGTGGCATTCAGCTCGTCTCGGCCGCGATCGACCCCCGCATCGATGCGGTCGTGCCGGACATCGCGTGGCATTCGCTGGTCACGAGTCTCTACAAGAACGACACCTTCAAAATGGGATGGAACAGCGAGCTGTACGGTCTTGGAAAGGCCTTGGGGCGACTTGACCCAATGATCGACTCCTCGTTTGCGGCGGGGCTGGCGGGTGAGCCGCTGACCCCGGCCGAGATCAGCTTCTACGCCACGCGCGGGCCAGGTGACCTGGTCGGCCGGATCCACATCCCGACCTTGCTGGTGCAAGGGACGGTCGACAACCTGTTCACGCTTCAGGAGGCAATCGAGAACTACGAGATCCTGCGGCGCGACGGCGTGCCCGTCAGCATGTTGTGGTTCTGCGGCGGGCACGGGATTTGCATCACCAATCCCGGCGATGAGCGGCTGCTGACCAGAGACACGCTCGCTTGGCTTGACCGCTACCTCCTGCGTGAAAAGCACGTGAGCACCGGCCCGATCTTCGAGTGGGTGGACCAGAATGGCGTCGAGCACACCGGACCCGATTACCCGCTCGCCCCGGGAGCGCCGCTCACCGCCCACGGCTCCGGGACCCTGCCCATCATGCAGGCCGGGGGCGCCGGACCAGTTACGCAGCCCTCCACCGTGCACGCGCCCAGCGGAGCGTCGCTGGCCTCGCTCGCCGGCCCGATCGCGCCGGCCAAGGCGTCCAACGCGGTGAACGTCACAATTCCCGCCCCGCGGCGCACGCGGTACGTGGTCGGCGCGCCGAAACTGACCTTCACCTACAGGGGCGTCGGGGGCGCCGATCATCTCCAGTCAACCTCGATCTATGCGCAAATGCTGGACGATGCGAGCGGATATGTGCTGAATAACCAGATCACCCCCATCCGGGTGGCCCTCGACGGGGCAACCCACACGGTGTCGCTGCCACTCGAGGTCCTATCCGCGACCGATCACCCCGGCGAGACCTTCACCCTCCAGCTGGTCGCGAGCACCACGACCTATCAGGCCCAGCGGGCCGCCGGCGAGATCACGTTCTCCAAGATCCACATCGTGCTTCCCACGGTCGACCCAAATGCGCCGCCGCCCGGGTATGGAGCGATCGCACCTAATGGGTGCACGGACGGAGGCATCATCGCGCTGCACCTGCCGCCAGGAACGGAGGGCTCCAGAGCGATGCTCGGCAAGCGAGTGATCGCACGTGGTGGCCGGCGCAAGTTGACGATCCGGCTGATTGGCCTCGGCACCAGGACGGTCCGGATCAAGATCGTCGTTGTACAGCAGGGCGAGCGCACGCGAACGTTCTTCAGGCGTCTGCGGGCCTGCCCGTAAGCGGGTCGGGTCGAGCTGACATGCGCCGGCGACGCGCCGCGTAACCGTGCCCCGGCGGTTACGGGAGCCGCTGCCAGACGAACAGTTCGCATACGTATGACAGCGCGATCGGGTTCGGATGATCTTTGACGAGCGCTCGAATCTGGTCGAGCACGTGAGCGCGGCGGCGGCCGTCCAGCTTGGCGATGAAGCTGGTCGAGGCCACGCGCGCGACGACGCCCTCACGGTCGAGCAGTTGGACGTGCGAAAGCTCAGTCTCCTCCACTGCTGTCCAATGACGGGTCCGCGTGAACGCATCGCGCCATCGACCGCTGCGGTGGGCGGGCGTTTCACGGCGCAGCGGCTGCAGGACCGCCTCGAGGGCGCTCTGCACGGGGTCTTCAAGGACGCGACGGTTGTACACAACCGCCAGTCGGGCGCCGCGGCGGGTGACGCGATGGATCTCGGCCAGCGCCCGATCCCCGTCAAACCAATGAAACGCCTGCCCGACGGTCGCCGCGTCGATCGAAGCATCCTCCAGCGGGATGTCTTCGGCCACCCCGTCGAGCAGCTCGACGTCGGGCAGCGAGGCGGCCAGACGCTCGCGCATTCCGGCCACCGGCTCCACTGCCACGACCGAGGCGCCGTTCGCCGCGAGTACTCGGGTCAGCTTGCCGGTCCCCGCCGCGACGTCCAGGACTCTTCGGCCGGCGCGCAGATCCAGTCGCTGAGCCAGCCAGCGTCCCGCCTCGACAGGATAGTCAGGCCGGGCGCGGTCGTAGTCGCCCGCAGCCATCTGGAAGCCTTCAGCCGAAGGATGGATGGCGGGTCGCACGCCCGTCAGGCCTTCCTAACACTCCAGATCAGGACGCCAGGCAGGCCGACGTACGCCTGCGCCGCCGCCTCGGGGAAGTGTTGGAAGGCACGGCGTTTAGTGCGCACCTGATCGTCGGTGAGCGAGAGTTCCAGACAGTCCCGCAGCTCAAGCCCCGCCACGCGGAAGGCTGCCAGGTAGTCGGCATGGCTGTGAGCGTGCTCGCGGATGAACCCTCGCTCTCCCTCGCCATCCACGAACGGAGCCTGCCAACCGAGGTGGGCCTGAAAGGGATGAAGCACCGAGATGACCAGCTGACCGTCGGGCCTGAGCACTCGAGCCAGCTCCCCGACAGCGGCACGCAGATCGGTGATATGGGAGAGCGCCAGGCCGCAAACGGCGAGATCGAATTGCCCGTCCACGGCGGGAATGGCGAGCAGATCGGCCTCCTGGAAGCGGGCCTCCGGGACGTTGACCGCCGCGCGCTCGAGCATCTGTGAGGTCAGATCAACGCCGAGCACATCAAAACCGAGCTCCACGAGATACCGAGCATGCCGGCCGGTGCCGCAAGCGGCGTCAAGAGCCCGCCCCGGCGTGAGTGAATCGAGAAGCGACCAGACCGCCGGTTGCTCAAGAGCAATGATCGGATTGCCCGGAGCGTCGTAGGTCTCTGACCAAGCACCATACCCAGCGCGCGGGTCCGCTTCGCGGATCGGCTCGCCAGCCAGAAACACGTCCTCGTCGAGCACCCGACGAACTTCCCCGAGGCGCCGATCAGCGGCATCCTCGCTCCCGTCGTAGAGATGCCGAAGCAGGGCCAGCCCCTCCACACCGACTAGCAGCTCGCGAAGGCGGACATGGCGGGCCACGCCGGTCACCGTAGCGGCTCCGGCAACCGAAACCGAGGTGCGCTGATGCCATGTGTCTCGCAACAGATCCCCAGCCCGCGTGGGGCGAACTTTGGCGTTTTGGTTCCGCCCCCCGGAACCAGAACGCCAAAGTTCGCGGCCGCAGCGTTATCGTGTCCACGATGGGCAGCCGCCTGTCCCTGATTGAGTTTCCCGCCGACGACCCTGAGCGTGCGCGGCGCTTTTGGTCCGAGCTGCTCGGTGCAACGCTTGAGCCTCGCGCCGATGGCGAGGGGGAGGGTTGGCAGACGGGGCAGCAGGGTCCAGGGATCGGCGTCCACAGCCGAGGTCGCGGACCCGGAGACTCGTTCTCGTTGCCGTATTTCGCGGTCGGCGATCTCGACGCGGCGCTTGAGCAGGTCAGGAAGCTCGGCGGGAGCGTCGTTCACCCGGGAACGCAGTGGGCGATCTGCAAGGACTCTGAGGGGAGCCCGTTCGGCCTGGCACTGGACGCCTCCTGAGTTGGTTCAGGTAGGAGTCACTCCCCTCAGGCGTCATCGGATGCCGGCGACGCCCGGCGGTTGACGATCAGATCGAACGCGTCGGCGACGTGCCACTCGTCGGAGAGCATCACCGCGCGGCCGCGCTGGTCATAGTCGACCTGGTCGATGTGCAGCAGCGGCGCGCCGCGTTTGACCATCAGCAGCTTCGCCAGCTTTGCGGTGGCGAGCGTGGGGGTCAGTTGCGCGCTGGCGCGCGCGACGGCGTGGCCGGCCTGCTCGAGGATCAGGTACAGGGAGCTGTCGACCGACTCGTCCGCGTAGTCGCCCAGGAGCGCCACCGGGATGCGGTCGCGCGAGTAGATGACCGGCCGCTTGCCGGCGAAACGGACCCGCTCGACCTCGATCACCGACTCGCCGCCGGCCAGGTCGAGGAGCTCGCGCTCGTCCTCGACCGGAGCGCGCACGCCCTTGGTCACGATCGTCTCCGCCGGCTTGTGACCCGACTCGCGGATCATGCCCGTGTAGCTGACGGTCGTTTCGAGCGGATGGCGCGCGCGTGGCTTCGCTCTGACGTAGGTCCCCAACCCGTGTCGGCGAGTCAGATAACCGGCGTCTATCAGCCCGCGGACGGCTTCGCGGACGGTCGCGCGGGACACCGCGAAGCGCTCGGCCAAGTCAGTCTCGTTGGCGAGTTTGGCGCCGGCCTCGAGCTTCCCGGCGACGAGGTCCTCGAGGAGGCTCTCGCGAACCTGCTCCACCAGCGACGGACGTTTGCGTTGGTTCATCGGCGATTACGCCCGTCAAGTGTCATGTCGTGCGCGCGGGCATCAAGGACTCGGTGCCCATGTTCACAGACAAGCCGACGGCCATGCGGCGCCAATTTGTACCGCGGGCTCCGGCCGCACGGTTCCTACTGGCGCTCCGGCGGACCAGCCGGCGCGCAAGCGCCGGCGCGTTTCAGCCCGTTGGCGCGCAGGCGGACCAGCGGCGCCGCAGCGCCGGCGCGTTTCAGCCCGTTGGCGCAGGCTTGGCGATCACATCGAGCGCCAGCGGCCAAACCACGACCGGGTGCTGCACCCCGCGCAGGACGAGCTCGCGCCGGGTGTTGAGCAGCCTCTCGAGGTCGCGGCGGGCGGCTGACCGCGTCGCGTAACTGATCAGCGCCTCGTTAGGTGCGGCCTCGCCCGCCAGGCGGGCAGCGAGGTTGACGGCGTTGCCGTACCAGTCCCCGCCGTCCATCACCGCCGGTCCGGTATGCGCGCCAACGCGCAGCGGCAGTAGATCTGGGCGCATGCCCACATCCTCGACGGCGCGCGCCGCTAGCGTCACCGCCTGCGAGGGGTCAGCGGCCCAGATCATCGCGCCGTCGCCCAACGACTTGACGTGCCACGCGCCATGCTCGCGGCTCAGAGCGGCCATCCTGCGCTGGAACTCGCGCGCGATGTGCGCGGCCACTTCGTCCCCGCATCTCTCGGTCAACGACGTGAAGCCGACGAGATCGGCGAACACAAACGTCGGTGCCGGGTGGCGAGCCATCCACCGCCGCCGCCGTGTCACGCGGATGCGCCGGAGCCCGACGATCGCCGCGCCCGCGATCAGCCCCAGGGTCACTTCGACCATGGCGGGCTCTCGGCTCGGTTATACATCAGACGTCTGACAACTAGCGGAAGCATAGGTCAAAGGACGTCGTGGATCGAGCGAACCTTCCCGCCCTGCACGGCGCCATGTTGGCGGCGGGCTCCCGCCGCCGTCGACCGGGAGCAAGAATGAACACCTCATCCCAACCAGACCGGGAGTAAACATGAGCTCACACCATCGCCTGGCCGAACTTCGGGGCGTGATCCCCGCGATCGTCACGCCGTTTGACGCAGCCGGCGAGGTAGACCATGCCGCGCTGGAGACGGTGGCGGATCGGGTCATCGCGGGGGGCGTTCACGCGATCATGGCGGTTGGGGGCGCCGGCGAGTTCCCGCACCTCGACCCGGCTGAGCGACTCGCGGTCGTGCGCACCGTCGCCGGGACGGCCGGCGGCCAGGTGCCGGTGATCGCCGGCACCGCCGCCTGCGAGCTGGGCCAGACGCTGCGCCTCGCAGAACAGGCCGCCGAAGCGGGGGCGGACGCGATCATCTCCGTGCCGCCGTACTACTTCCCGTTACCGGACGCGGCCCTCGTGGACTACTTCACGCGGTTGGCGGAAGGCTCTCCGCTGCCGCTGTTCCTCTACAACAACCCGCTGTACACGGGCAACCCGCTGAGCCCCTCGCTGCTCGTGGAGTTGCTCGAGCACCCAAACGTCATCGGCCTCAAGCAGAGCGAGGCCGACCTCGGCCAGCTGGTCGAGATCATCAATCAGGCGCGGGTCGCGCGTGACCTTCGCAAGGGCCTGTTCACCGGCATCGACACCCAGCTGACCGGAGCGCTGGCGAGTGGCGCCGACGGGATCTTCTCGACGGCAGCCGGCATCGTCCCGCAGCCGGTAGTCGAGCTGTTCGATGCCGCGGAACGCGGCGACTACGCGGATGCCCGCCGTCGCCAGTTGCGACTGCAGCCGCTGAACCGGTTCCTCGAGTACGACCCTGGCTACGTCGCTCCGGCCAAGGAGGCGCTGGCCATGATCGGACTCGAGGTCGGCCAACCGAGGCCTCCCCTGCCACGGTTGGACGATCGCCAGCGCTCCGATCTGCGCCAGGCGCTGCTCGCGCTCGACGCGATCGCGCCAATCAAGGCATGAGTACGTCGTCCCTCGATCGAGCATTCCCACCCCGCCGTTTGAGCCGCTCGGGCTGCGCTACTGTCCGCCGCGGGTTTCCGTGCTCCAATCCGCACCCGCCACGCGTCTGGTCAAGGCCCTGGGCCGGATCGACCGCTGGGTGAGCGCAGTCGGACGAAGCTGCTGCGCCGCGCGCTCGCAAGCGGCTTGGCGGGACCGCGTGCAGCGCGAGGACGCCGCGATGACCGACCGCGACCGCCAGCCCGCTCACGCCCGCCAGCCCGCTCACGCCCGCCAGCCAGCTCCGACCCGCCGGCCCGAGACGCTCGCCACACCTTCTCGACCGCCTGGCGACTGAGCACCGAGGACAGGACCTCGCGATGGCGCCGACCCGACCGCTGGAGCTGTCCGCTCAGGAGCGTGACGCGCTCGAGCAACTCGGCCGTTTCCCCCTGCTCGAGGCGATCTTCGGGCGACGCTCGCGGCGGTTTCCGATGGGCGGCGAGATCCCCGACGGCCCGCTTGCCTACCGCTCGAAACATCCCCACGTGCCGCTGTCCGAGCTCGAGACGCTGCTGATCCTGGCCGTGATGAGCGGCACCACCGGCTGGCACTTCGGCATCACCCGGCACGCCCGCTACGCACCTGCGCTCGCGAACTACAACGGTGCCGCCGCTGGCCGCACGATCCCCTCGGCCGCGGGATTCCACACCTCGGAGCTGTTCTACACCGATGACTCGGGGCTGTACTTCCTACCCACCCGGGACGCCGGCGCGCTGGTCGATCCGGCCACCGAGGAGGTGACCGCGGAGCTGATGCTCGAGCGCCACCGCGACCGGGTGGTGAAGCTCTCGGACTCCCGGCTGCACCTTCCCCGCCGCGAGCCCTACCTCGAGGGACACAACACGTGGATCGCGAACGAGCCCGGCTCGCTGCTCGCGATCCCGATCGCCGACATCGCTCAGCACCACATCGCGAACATCTGCTTCTTCACCCAGAACGGCTACTGCCTCTACGACGACATCAACCAGCGGAAGATCCCGGGCCTCGAGGAGTTCTCGGACCTGGTCGACACCGGCGAGCCGATCCCCTTGTCGTTCGTCGAGCAGTACTCGTTGACCGAGGCCACGGCGGAGCTGATGACCTCGAGCTACAACGGCGCGCTGCTGCTCCAGGCGATGGGCCTGGGCGGCTGGTCGTTCGACGGCATCGAGCACATGGCGCTGCTCGGGGCCTCCGGCGACCCGGACGTGCCCGGCCTGGGCTTTCGATACGACACCGATGCGCGGTGGGGTACGCCCAACCCGACGGGGCGCACCGACGGGACCTTCCATGCCTTCTGCCCGCCGCACTTCCCGACCATCGCCGACGCCGTGGAGGCGTTCTGCGAGCGCAAGTTCGGGCCGGGCGGCCCCTATCACCCCGGCACGCCGGGGGCCTGGCGGGAGTCGAGCGCGATCCGCGCCGCCGCGCAGCGCCATGACGGGCACTTCAAGGCGTGTGTCAGCCGCCAGTGCCAGTACACGCTCGACACGTGGGGGAAGTTCCCCGGCACCGTGCCGAGCGTGTGGGTCATGAACTTCCTACAGGCGCAGCACCTCGAGCTCGAGTTCTATGACCACTACTTCCGGCCCGGCGCCTACCTGAGGACTCACCAGCATCACATGGAGGTCTGGCACTAGGCTCGCCACCGATCGGGTGAGGTAGAGAGGGCGCGCTGGCGCGCGCCCCGGGGTGTCGCCGCCGGCGCACTCCGCGCGCCCCGATGCTGCCGCGACCCGCGCACTCGCGGGCGCGCACCCGCAGGGCGCGCCCTCCTAATCAACTTCAGACGCCTCCGTCACACCTGATCCAGTCCCTGGTTGATCATCCGGCCCACCGTCTCGTACTTGGCCCGGTCGTTGCGCTTCAGGTAGAACGCGAAGCCGAGCCCACCCAGGAAGATCAACAGGTCTCCCCAGACCAGCCACTTGGCGTAGCTGTAGCCGGAGCCCAGGAAGTGCAGGTTCTTGATCGCCAGATAGAGCACGAACGCCTGGCCGACGGCCGACAGCAGCGGAGCGGTGATCGTGGTCCACCAGTGGTGATCGACCGCGTGATGAGTGCGGAAGTAGTTGAAGATCGCCACCGATACGAGCGCCTGGATGGCGAGGATCGAGACGACCCCCATCACCGCCATCAACCCGTACACCTGGAGGTACCCGACCGAATCCGACGCGCCCAACTTCGGGTCGACAGCCGCGAACAGCACGAACGCGAGCAGGATCAGCGCCGCGATCACCGACTGCGTCGTGGACGCGATGTGGGCGCTGTGGTACCTGGCATGGGTGCGCCCCAGCGCTCGCGGCAGCAGACGCTCGCGGCCGAGCGCGTACATGTAGCGGGCGGTCGTGTTGTGGAACGCCATCCCGCAGGCGAACGAGCCCGTGATGATGAACCAGCTCAGGGCGCCCTTCAGGAACGCGCCTGCGTAGTGCTGGGCGGGGATGAAGTAGAAGTTGGCGGAGTTGTTCTGGGCCACGTTCGCGGCCTCGTTGATCGAGTGATAGCCGGTGATCCCGGCCCACGAGGTCACGGTGTAGAAGATCCCCAGGCCGATGACCGAGATGTACAGCGCGCGCGGGACATTCTTCTTCGGATTTCTTGATTCCTCGCCGTAGTTGGGCGCCATCTCCCAGCCCACCCAGGACCAGAACGCGAAGAAGATGCCGATCCCCGCGGCTCCGGCGGCAAGCGCGGTTGCCCCGGAGTGGCCGGCCGGCAGCCCCTTGAACGCATTCACCGGGTTGATCGCGTTGAAATTGACGTTGCTGCTGGCCTTGGTGAACATGAAGCCGTCAAACACGATCAGCGTGATCACCTCGCACAGCAGAGCGATGCCGAGCAGACGAGCTGAGATCCGGACATCGAAGTAGGCGAGGATCGCGATCAGCGCGATCATGAAGAACCCCATCCAGTACCACTGGATGTGCCAGCCGTAATGGGCTGCCTTCAGCTGCGCGAAGTAGGCGAACCCCCCTACGAGCGAGACCTCGAACACGCTGTAGGCGACGACCATCGCGAACCCGCTCGCCATCCCGAGCTCGCGGTTCAGCCCGTGGCTGATGAAGCTGTAGAAGCCCCCCGCGGTCGTGACCTTGCGCGCCATCGCGACGTAGCCCACCCCGAACACCGCCAGCACCACCGCCGCGAAGATGAACCCGGCCGGCGTGCCGATGCCGTTCCCGAACCCGACCGAGATCGGGGTGTTGAACAGCATCGCCGAAATCGGCGCCGACCCCGTGACGGTCAGGAACAACACGCCGACCAGCCCGACGGCTGCCGGCCTCAACTTGTGGACATCGGCGCGCTGCGAGACGTCCACACTCTCGACCACGGGGAGCATCCCCTCGTGATGCGCCTCAACTCCACCGGTTGTACTCACTTCATGTCTCCTCGGTCTTTGGGCTGGGCTCGTGCTGAAGCGGAGCTACACGCTCGGGGCGACCTCTCGCCGTTCGGCTGGCGGCTCGGCTTGCGTCTGGCCGAGGGTCTCCACGAGCAACCTTGCGACTGCTGCGTTCCATTCGGCCTGCCTGAGACGGACCCGATCAGGCAGGAGCGCACGCGGCTCGATGTCCGCGTAGGCCGACCGCGCCAGTCGGTCAAAGGACTCAATCGCCCTGATGACGATGCCGTAGTCGTGAGCGCCGACGAAGTTGCCAATCCAGTCGCCGGGGCGTCCCTTGTCCGCGAACACTCCTTCCCGGACTCCTTCCCAGTAAGCGTGCTGGAACAGACACCCGGTGATGCCGCGCTTGGTCCAGCAGCCTGCCGCCACGCCGTGCTCGCCGCGCTCGATTCCGCGCAGCCCCAACTGGAGCAGCCGGCGGCCCTGCGCGGAGGTGGCCAGGGTTGCGAGATCCTCACGTAGGCGGCGCTCGTCTGCAGTCATTGCTCACCTCTGGTTTCGTTTCGAACCGGGCTCGGCTCCTGCGGGAAACTCACGTTCTCACCTCGCTCGCGGCGTCCAGGACGTAGTGCAGCTGTTCCTCCAACGCCGCGCCGGGCACGAGCTGTCGATCCAGCGCGGCGGTGCCGATCGTGAACGCCCACACGCCGCGATCGGCCAGCGCACGGATCCGCGCCGCCGAGTCAACCGACCCGGCGGCGATCACGGGCAGCGACGTCGCCTCCACGACTGCCTCGACCAGCGCGTCGACGTCGCCGTCGTAGCGGTAGGCGAGCAGGTTGATGCCGTCCACGCCGAGCGTCTCAGCGTGGCGGGCGGCCGCGGCGATCTCCGCGATCGTTCCCCGCAGCAGGCAAGGATGACCGATCACCTTTCCCACATAGGGAAAGAAGCGCACCCCGGTCCCGGCGATGATCTCCTGCATGGGCTCGATCAGGGTGCCGCCGATCAGGGAGTCGGGGCGCACCGCGGCGGCGACCCGCGCCGATTCGAGCGCCGCCTCCTCGGTCTCCGAGACGACCTCGAGGTAGCTCACGTGCCCGTTGGCACGGATGTCCTCGATCAGGCGCGCCAGCTCGTTGCGTGCGAGCCCGAGATCCTTGCACCCCACGTGGTGGATCCCGGTTTGGGCGACCGACTCGTAAACCTTCCTGGCATCGGCGATGGTTCGGTCCTCGCGAGTCAACATGAAGATGAATTCGGCCACCCAAACCCCAAGTTGTCCGACAATTTGGCTATCTTAGCGTCTGGCGCGACGGACGCAACAGGATTTTGAGGAGAGACACAATGCGGGCGGCGATCTGGGATGGGCCGGGGGAGATGACGGTCGCCGAGGTGCCCGACGCGACCTGCCCGGCCGACGGCGTGCTCTTGCGCGTGACCGCCTGCGGCATCTGTGGTACCGACGTACGCGCGTTCTTCAACGGCGACCGCCGGATCTCGCCCCCCTGGGTGCTGGGCCACGAGATCAGCGGCGAGCTGATCGCGATCGGCGCCGAGGCGGCGGGCGAGATGGCCCAGGCGGGGATCGAAGGTGGCGAACACGTGCACTGCATCTCGACCCTCTGGTGCGGGCGCTGCCGCATGTGCCGGAGCGGTAACGAGCACCTGTGCGTCCGGGGTGAGCTGATGGGCTTCGACTACCAGGGCGCCTATACCGAGCTGGTCGCGATCCCCGAGATCGCGCTCAAGAACCTGTTTCTGATCCCCGATGGGCTGTCCGACGAGGAGGCGACGTTCGCCGATCCGTTGTCGGACGCAATCTGCGGGCACAAGGACCTCGCGGTCGGGCTCGACGAGACCGTGGTGGTGATCGGCGCGGGACCGGTCGGGACCGCGCACGCGGCGATCTCGCGCTTGGAGGGAGCGGGCCAGGTGCTGCTGCTCGAATTTGCGAGCGACCGGCTCGAGCTGGCCCGCGAGATCCTCGGCGACGAGCGGATGAGCTACGTCGACGTGTCGAACGCGGATGGCGTCGGCGCCGTCCGCGCGGCCACCGAGCAGATCGGCGCCGACGCCGTGATCGTGGCCTGCTCGAGCAGCGAGGCGCAGGAACAGGCAATGGAAATGGCGGCACCGCGCGGCCGCGTGCTGTTCTTCGGCGGCCTGCCCAAAGGAACCACCCACATCCGCTTCCCTTCCAACGTGCTGCATTACCAGGAGGTCCAGGTGCTCGGTTCCTATGCCTCGCGCCACCGAGACCAGGTGCACGCGCTCGACATGCTCGCCGGCGACGTCGGCGGCCTGCGACGGGTCATCTCCGACGTGGTCGACCTCGATGGGGCGCCGGAGGCATTCGCGCGCATCAGGTCAGGCGGCGTGCTGAAGATCGTCGTGAGGCCTTGACCCGGTCATCGCGCGGCGAGTGGCCGGCCGTGCGCAGAGCACGCCGAGGCTCGATTGGGCGCTCCTCCCGCCAGTCGCTGCGCCATCTGATCGCCGAGAGCCTTCGTGCCCGGGTCCTGGCCGGTGAGCTCCGAGCCGGGGCGCGGCTCCCGAGCGAACCCGACCTGGCCCGGAGCCTCGGCGTCTCGCGTAGTTCGCTGCGCTCCGCGATTGCGCTGCTCGAGGAGGAGGGTCTGCTGCTACGCCGGCAAGGTTCGGGTACCTACGTCACCCACAAGCCGCTCCTGCGCAACGACCTCGGCCGCAACTTCGGCGTCTCGGAGATGATCGCCGCCACCGGGCTCGAACCGGGGACGCTGCTCGCGCGCTCGGCCAGCGAGCCGGCACCGGCTGAGGTGGCAGCGGCGTTCGGGATCGCGGCCGAGTCGGCGCTCAGCGTGCTGCGCCGCGTGAGGACGGCGGCCGGGAGGCGGGTGGTGGACACGACCGACTGGTGCGGCGTCGAGGTGCTCGACCCGGACGCGCTGTTGGAACTTCCCGGTGGGTCGCTCTACGTCGCGCTGGCGGAGCTTGGCCTCTCGGTCCATCACGGGGTGGCCTCGATGTACCCGGCGTTCGCGATTGGCGACACCGCCAAGCGTCTGAAGGTCCCGGAGGGCACGCCGCTGCTGACCCTCTTCCAGGTCGACAGCACGGTCGACGGCGTGGTCGTGCTCGTGTCTCGCGAGCATCACCTCGCCGATGCGTTCGAGTTCAGCGTGTACCGGCGCGGGCCTGGCGAGGGCGGCGAGAACCCAGGAGCCGGATGACGCACGCGGCCTCCATCGAGCCGAGACCGGCGTGAGCGCCGATCTGCTCGTCGGAGTCGACGTCGGCTCGCAGGGCACGTGTGCGCAGGCGATCACCGCCGAGGGCACCGCAGTGGCCACCAGCTACGTGCCCCACGCTCTGTCCTATCCCCGGCCGGGTTGGGCCGAGCAGGACCCGGAGGAATGGCTCGCCGCCGTCGCCCGGGCGCTGAGCGAGGTGCGCAGGTCGGTGGCGGGAAGCGCCGTGCGAGCGATCGCCTTTGGATCGCAGCTCGATGGCCTGGTGGCCGCTGATGCCGACGGCTCGCCCACCGGACCCGCGCTGGTGTGGATGGACCGGCGAGCCGCGGCGCAGTGCGAGGAGGCCGCCGGCGAGCTCGAGCCGGCCCGATTACGTGAGCTGACCGGCTGCAACCTCGATCCTGGCCACGTCGCGGCGAAGATCAGCTGGCTCCGCCGCCACCGGCCCGACCAACATACGGCCGCGCGATGGTTCCTGCTGCCCGGCTCGTTCGTCGCCTGGCGGGCCGCCGGCGAGCTGGCCGTCGATCCCTCGAACGCGTCGTCCTCGATGCTGCTCGACGTTCGCACCCGGGATTGGTCGGAGGAAGCCTGTGCCGCCTTCGGCGTCGAGATCGAGAGGCTCGCGCCGGTCCGGCCGGCTCACCACGTCCTGGGGCCGGTGGCGCCGTGGCTGCGCAATGCCGCCGGCCTTGACGGGTCGACGCTCGTGGTTCTCGGCTGCGGCGACGAGATGGCCGCCACGCTGGGCGCGGGCGTGATCGAGCCAGGCACGGTGTGCGACGTGATGGGCACCGCCGAGCCCGTGTGCGCGGTGGTCTCCGAGCCGGCGCTCGATCCCGGGTGCGTGACCGAGGCGCATCCCCACGCGAGCCCCGACGGGTGGCTGCTCGAGAACCCGGGGTGGCTCTCCGGCGGCGCCTACCGCTGGTTTCGCGACGAGCTCGGGTCGGTCGAGCTCACGCGCGCCGCCGCGACCGGCGCCGACGTGTACCAGCTCCTCAACGACGAGGCGGCGGCGGTGCCCGCGGGAGCCGGTGGCGTGGTCTGGCTGCCGGCGCTCGCCGGTGCCACCGCGCCCGAGTGGAACCCGGATGCACGCGCGGCGTGGTTCGGCCTCACCGCGGCCCACGGCCGCTCGCACCTGGCCCGGGCTTTGCTCGAGGGCAACGCCTTCGCGCTCCGCGATGTCGTCGACGCGATGCGCACCGCGGGGCTGGCCCCGACCGAGCTCGTCTGCGTCGGCGGCGGCGCGCGCGGCGACCTCCTGCTCGAGATTCGCGCCGACGTCACGGGGCTGCCGGTGACCCGGCCCGAGGACGTCGAGACGACGGCCCGCGGCGCGGCGATGCTGGCCGCGGTCGGGGCGGGGCTCCACCCGGATGTCCCCACGGCCGTCGCCCGGATGGCGGGGCCGCGCCGGGAGCCGGTGCTCGCCGACCCCGATCGGCAGGCCGTCTACGCCGCGGCCCACGAGCGCTACCGCGACCTGTACGCCGCGCTCCGGCCGTTGTTCTGAGCACGCTCCCCCCGATGGCCCCTCCGGCCGTCCGCCTTTCCAGCGATCGCCCTGATCACGTGGCGATGAACACGTTCTTCAGCTCCGTGTAGTGCTCGAGCGCGTGCGGACCCAGCTCGCGCCCGAGGCCGGACTGCTTGAAGCCGCCGAACGGAGTGCTGACGCGAACCGAGGTGTTCGAGTTGACCGACAGGGTGCCGGTCTCCAGTGCCCGCGCGACCCGCATCGCCCTGGCGACGTGGGTCGTCCAGATCGAGCCCGACAGCCCGTAGATCGTGTCGTTGGCGAGCCGCACCGCCTCCTCCTCGCCGTCGAAGGGGATCACCGCCGCCACCGGTCCGAAGATCTCCTCGCGCGCGACGCGGTCGTCGTTTGAGACCGGGCAGAGGACCGTCGGCGCAAACCAGTAGCCGGCCCCGCCGGGGGCGCTGCCGCGGAACGCCACCGGCGTGCCGCCGTCGAGGAAGGCGCCGACCTTCTCGCGCTGCTCGGCCGAGATCAGCGGCCCCATCTGCGTCTCATCGTCGAGCGGATCGCCCACCCGCAGCGCCTTGACGGCGTCCTCGAGCAACGACATGAACCGGTCCAGCGCGGGTCGCTCGACGAGGATCCGCGACCGCGCGCAGCAATCCTGACCCGCGTTGCCGAACACCGCGAGCGGCGCGGCCTGGGCCGCTGCCTCGAGGTCAGCGTCGGCGAAGACCACGTTCGCCGACTTGCCGCCGAGCTCGAGCGTGACCCGCTTGATCGACTGCGCGGCGAGCTGGCCGATCCGCCGGCCCACCGCGGTCGAACCGGTGAACGCGACCTTGGCCACGTCCGGATGCTCGACGAGGCGCTCCCCGACGACCCGGCCGGGGCCGACCACGACGTTCAGCACGCCCTCCGGCAGACCGGCCTCCAGCGCGATCTTCTCGAGCTCGAGCGCGGTCAGCGGCGTCAGCTCGGCCGGCTTGAGCACGATCGTGTTCCCGGCCGCGAGCGCCGGCGCCACCTTCCAGCACGCGATCGCCAATGGGAAGTTCCACGGGACGATCAGGCCGACCACGCCCAGCGGCTCGCGGAACGTCACGTCGACGCCGCCAGCCACCGGAATCGTGTCACCGAGCAGCCGCTCGGGCGCGCCGGCGTAGTAGTGAAAGGTGTCGGCGACCATCCCGATCTCGCCTCGCGCATCGCTGATCGGCTTGCCGACGTTTCGCGCCTCGAGCACGGCCAGGTCCTCGGCGCGGTCGGTGATCGCCTCGGCCAGCGCCCGCAGCTGGCGAGCGCGATCCCCAGGCGCCAGCGCCCGCCAGCCGACGAACGCCTCCCGGGCGCGAGCGATGGCAGCGTCCGTCTCCGGAACCCCGGCGTGTGGTAGCTCGGCCAAGACCTCCTCGCTCGCCGGCTCCACGACCTTCAACATCGTCTCGCTGCTCGTCGTCATGAGATCCTCCCGCGCGCTCGATTTCCGCGAACTGTACTGTTATAAGGACCTCAACTAGGACCATTTGACAGGGAGGGACCGCGTGACCAACCCCCTCGTTGACAGCACCTCGTCGCACGTGCTGGCGCCGGAGTTCGACCGGCGTTATCCGATGATCGTGGCCGGCGAAGGCGTCTGGGCCGAGGACGTCGCGGGGCGGCGCTACCTCGACGCGATGAGCGGGGGATCGATGGCGCTGACGCTCGGGCACGGCCGCCAGGACCTGATCGAAGCGGCCGCCGCGCAGGCCCGGAAGCTCGCGTTCGTGCACAACGAGCGGCTGACCAACCCGGCGCAGGAGCAGCTGGCCCGGGAGCTGACGGCGGTGGCGCCCGCGGGGATGGAACGCGTGCACTTCGTCACCGGTGGTGCCGAGGCCAACGAGTGTGCGCTACGTCTCGCGCGCAGCTACCACGTGGAGCGCGGAGAGCCCGGTCGCTGGCGGGTGATCTCGCCTGCCCAGGCCTACCACGGACCGACGATGGCGACGCTGGCGCTGACCGGTCGGCCTGGTCTGCAGGGTCCACTGGCCCCCTATCTCCAGGAGCAGCCGCACATTCCGCCGAGCACCTGGCGCTTTGACCCGACCGGAGCGCAGGCGCTGGAGGCGCTCGACCGTGCGCTCGAGCAGGTCGGCCCGGAGAGCGTCAGCGCGTTCTTCTGCGAGGCGATCAGCGCGGCGGCGCTGCCCGCCTACACCCCGCCACGTCGTTTCTGGGAAGGGCTGGCGCAGCGGCGGGAGCGCCACGGGTTCCTGATCTGCCTGGACGAGGTGGTCACCGGCATGGGCCGCAGCGGCAGCTGGTTCGCCGCCGAGGGGCTCCCGTTCACGCCGGACATCATCGCCACCGCCAAGGGCCTCGGCGCGGGCTATGCCGCGATCGGCGCGACGATCTGCCATCAGCGCGTCTATGACGCCGTCGCCTCCGGTTCGCGCCGCTTCACGCTCGGCCACACCTGGGACGGTGCCCCGCTTCCGTGCGCGGTCGGGGTCGCCGTGATCGAGGCGCTGCGGCGGGAGCAGCTGATCGAACGGGTCGCCGAGCGCGGCCCGCGACTGCGTGACGAGCTCGCCCAGGCGCTCGACGGGATCGCGATGGTGCGGGAGGTCCGAGGGCACGGGTTCCTGCTCGGCGTCGAGTACGTCGATCCGCGCGACGGCGAGTCGTTCCTGCCGGCCGAGCTCGGCGTGGCCGGACGGATCGACGACGTGGCGCTCGAGCACGGCCTCGTGATCCTCTCGACCCAGCCCACCGGGGACGGCTACGCCGGTGACCAGAGCCTGTTCGCGCCGCCGTTCACCACCACCGACGAGGAGCTGGCCGAGATGGTCTCCCGCTTCGTGGCGGTCCTCGGCGAGGTCGCGCGCGACGTCGAACGCGAGCTGGCCGGCCAGAAGCGGGTCCCGGAGCCTGTCCCCACGGGAGATGCGCAATGACGGGTCTCCGAGCCTGTTCCCACGGGAGGTGCGCAATGACGGGCGCCAACTCGGACGCTCGGTTGCGGGCGCTCGTGATCCAGCACGAGCAGCCCACGCCGGGCGGCTACGTCCACCAGTGGCTCGACGAGCGCGGCGCCGAACAGGACATCTACCGAATCGACATCGAGGGCCGGGACGTGGATCCACGGGACTACGCCATGATCGTCTCGCTCGGATCGGAGTTCGCCGCTTTCGACGATTCCGTTCCGTGGCTGAGACGCGAACAACAACTGCTGCGAGATGCCGCGGACGAGCAGGTCCCCGTGCTCGGCATCTGCTTCGGCGGGCAGCTGCTGGCCCGGGTCCTGGGAGGCAGCTCGTTCCGCGGGGAGCTCGCCGAAATCGGCTGGCTCCCGGTGCGCAGCGAGGATCAAACGCTCGTGTCGGACGGTCCCTGGTTTCAGTGGCACTTCGACTCGTTCACCGCGCCACCGGGTGCCCGCCTGATCGCCGATAGCCCCGCGGGCCCGCAGGCGTACACGATCGGTCGCAGCCTCGGCGTTCAGTTTCACCCGGAGGTGACGCCGGAGATCATGGACTCGTGGGTTGCGACCTACCGCCACGAGCTCGACCAGGAGGGCGTCGATCCGGATCGGCTGCTCGAGGAGACCTACCAGCGGGCCGATGACACGCGGGCCGCCGCGTGGCGCCTGTTCGACGGGTTCCTGGACCGCGTGGCCAGCCTCGGGGAGGCCGTTCGTGGCCGTTGAGGTGTCGAGCCCGGGCGGCCGCGCCGGCGACCGCACCATGGCGGGTGACCGCACCGGGTCGGGTTTCGCACCGATCCAGCAGCTCCGCGCGCACGAGTACGTGGCCGAGCAGGTCCGGCGCCACATCGCTCTGCGCCTCATCGCACCCGGTGAGTCCCTGCCCTCCGAGCGCGAGCTCGCGACGACCTTCGGCGTGGGGCGCCCGACCGTCCAGCACGCGCTGCGCCTGCTCGAGGCTGATCATCTCGTGGAGGCGCGGCGGGGGCGCCGTGGCGGCACGTTCGTGTCCGAGCCGGCGGAGAGCGCGGGGGCGATGGACGAGCTGCTGGCACGCGTGCTGCGCCGGCGCAAGGAGCTCGAGGAGGTGCTGATCTATCGCCGGGCGGTCGAGCCGCGCGTGGCCGCGGAAGCCGCCCGGAGTCGCCGGCGCGGAGACTTGACGGCGATCTCGAGAGCGCTCGCCGCGATGTCGCGGGCCGGTAGCGAACCCGACTACATGCGCCATGACACCGAGTTCCATCTGGCGATCGCGCGCGCCACCCGCAACCGCTTCATGCTCGGCGGGATTGAGGACGTGCGGCTGCGCCTGAACGACGCGATGAGCCTGCTGCCGGAATCAGACACGTGGCACCGCCGGCTCTCCGGCGAGCACGATGCGATTGCCGCAGCGATCCGGTCCCGTGACGCGCACGCGGCCGAGCGAGCGATGGACCAGCACGTCGCCGCCAGCGCGGTCAGCGTGCGCGCGGTGCTGAGCGCGATCAGGAGGAGGCTGGCGCCATGATCGAGGCGGCAGCGACACACGTGTTCCCGCGGTTGCTCGACCTCGCCTATCCGGATATCGAGCGGGGCGTGGGCGTGCGGCTCTACACGAGCGACGGCTTCGAGCTGCTCGATGCCTGTTCGGGCGGCGCGATGGTGGCCTGTCTGGGCCACGCCGACGCGGAGATCGTGGAAGCGGCGCGCGCGCAGGCGCAGCGCATCTCCTACATCTACAACCACCATTTCACGAACGAGCCCCAGGAGCGGCTGGCCGCGCGGCTGATCGAGACCACGGCGCCCGAGATGGCCCGGGTGCGATTCGTCTCCGGGGGCTCTGAGGCCAACGAGACCGCCGTGCGGCTGATCCGCCAGTACCACGTCGACCGCGGCGAGCCGGGACGGTGGCGGATCATCTCCCCCGCCCAGGCCTACCACGGCGCGCTGTTCGGAGCGCTCGCCCTGACGGGCCGGCGCAGCCTGCAGCAGCCCTACAGCGAGTACCTCCCCGGCCACCTGCACATCGCGCCGGCGACCTGGCGCTTTGATCCCTCCGGCGAGGCCGCGCTGGCAGAACTCGACCGGCTGCTTCACGCGGCCGGAGCCGAGACCGTCGCGGCGTTCCTGTGCGAGCCGGTCAGCGCCGCGGCGCTGCCGGGGTACACGCCGCCGGCGAGTTTCTGGGAGGGGCTCGAGGAGCGCCGCCGGCGCCATGGGTTCCTGCTCTGCTTCGACGAGGTGGTGACCGGGATGGGCCGCACCGGCAGCTGGTTCGCGGGACAACAGCTGCCGATCGAGCCCGACCTGATCACCGGCGGCAAGGGCCTCGGCGCCGGTTACGCCCCGCTCGCCGCCACGATCTGCAACGCCCAGGTCTATGAGGCGCTCGCCCAGGGGTCTCGAAACTTCGAGCACGGGCACACGTGGGACGGAGCCCCGCTTCCGTGTGCCGTCGGCTTGGCCGTGCTCGACGCGCTGATCGAGCGCGGCTTGATCGAGCGGGTGCGAACGCGGGGACCGTCGCTTCGTGAGGAGCTCGAGCAGGCTCTGGCGGGTGCGGAGATCGTCAGAGAGGTCCGCGGCCGGGGGTTCCTGCTGGGGGTCGAGTTCGTCGACCCCCGCGACGGCGAATCGTTCCTGTCCGACGAGTTGGACGCGGCCTCGATGATCGACCAGACGGCCTTCGAACACGGCCTGCTCGTGACCTCGACCCACTCCACAGCCGACGGGTACACCGGTGATCAGACGCTGCTGGCGCCGGCCTTCATCGCCACCGACGCCGAGCTCGCCGAGATGATCGAGCGCTTCGCCGAGACCGTCGGGGAGGTCGAACGGTCGGTCAAGCAGGCCCTCGCCGGGACCTCGCCAGCCGGATGACTCATGCGGCCGACATAAAGGCGGGCCTGGACGGCGAGCGGAGGCCAGCATGAGCGACCTGTCGCTGTCCGAGCTGGCGTCCGCCGCGAGTGCCGGGGGCCCCGCCGAGGGCGAGTTCGTGCTGCTCGGGATGCCCGACGTGCACGGCTCGGTGCGGGGCAAGGCGCTGCGACCCGAAGCGTTCGAGGCGGCGCTGTCGGGCGGCGCGGTGATGACCGACCTGCTGCTCGCGCTCGACCCCACGGACACGCCGATCACCACCTACGAACGGTTCGGGATCCGGTCGGGCGCCGGCGATCTGGTCGTGCATCCCGACCCGTTGACGCTGCGCGAGCTGTCGTGGCTGCCGGGCTGGCGGATCTGCCTCTCCACCCCGGTGTGGCCCGACGGCAGCCCGTGCGAGCTCGCCTCGCGTGAGGCCTTGCGCGGCGCGCTGGCCCAGATGGGGGCGCAGGGCTACGAGACCCAGGCGGCGTTCGAGTACGAGGTACGGCTCAGCGACGCCGAGCACAGGCCGCTCTCGAGCGGGCTCAGCTACAGCCTCGCGGAGATCTCCCGGTTCGATCGGTTCATCGCGCAGCTGCTGCCGGCGCTCGACGCGCTCGGGGTTGAGCTGTCAGCGATCCACACGGAGGCGGGTCCGGGCCTGCTCGAGCTGAACATCGCCGCCCGCGAGGGCCTGCGGGCCGCAGACGATGCGGTGTTTGTCAAGCTCTCGGTCAAGGAGGTCGCCGCCGCGATGGGCTTGCGCGCGAGCTTCATGGCCAAGGTGAAGCCGGGCGAGGAGGGCTCGAGCGGCCATGTCCACCTCTCCTGCTGGGCCGACGGCGTCAACGCGTTCGGCTCTGAGCAAGCCGAGGCGCAGCCCAACGCACCGTTTGGCGCCGCGATCGCCGGCGTGCTCGAGCACCTGCCGGCCGCGTCGCTGATGCTCAACCCGACCATCAACTCCTACAAGCGCCTGGTCCCGGGCTGGTTCGCGCCCGTGAACGTGAGCTGGGGGCTCGAGAACCGCTCCTGCGCGGTCCGCGCGATCCGCGGCGCGGCGCCGGAGCGGTGGCGGATCGAATGCCGCCGTCCGGGTGCCGACGCGAACCCCTACCTGGCGCTTGCAGCGCTGGTCGCCTCCGCCGCCGACGGCATCGGGCGAGGCGCGACGCCGCCGGCGCCGGTGGCGGGGGACGCCTCCGAGCGCGCGGACCTCCCTCCCCTTCCTGGATCGCTCGAGAGCGCCATCCAGGCCTTCGACGAGGACGCGCCATACCGCGCCCTCATCGGGGAGACGTTCTGCGACTACTTCAAGCTCTCCCGCGCCTGGGAGCTGAGGGCCTGGCGCGAGGCGGTGAGCGACTGGGAGCGCGAACGCTACGAACGTGTCGTTTGAGCGCCAGCAGAAGGACAGTCTGTGCGGCCCGTTCCACGCGGCGCGGGTGCTGCACGACGCCGGCGTCAGCGAACGCGACGGCGAGCCGGTCGATCAGGATCTGGTCGCGCTGCGCGCCGGCACGCTGCTGCCCGTCGCCGAGGTCGGCCCGCAGGTGCCGCCGGGCGCGACCAATTGGCGCGAGTACCGATATGTCCTGGGCCGAGCCGAGCCAGAGCGGGGCGGAACCTCCCCCGGGGGCCTGGCAAGGGCGATCGAAGAGCTATCCGGGGGACGGCTGGTGTGCGTGCCACTGAGCGGGACGTGGAGCGCGTCGACCGTCGAGCGACTTCTCGAGCGCGCGGCCGGCTCCAGGGCGCGGCTGATCGCCAACCTGCGCAGCGGGCTGCTGTGGGGTAGCCGCCCTCCGATCGAGGCGCTGCTGGCGGCGCTCGACGGGTTCGAGCTCACCGACCCACCGGCGGCGGATTGGGACGCGGGCCACTTCGTCGAGCTCGTGCAGTCGCTACGCGGCCGGCGCGGGACGCTGGTGCTGGTGCGCGACTCCTATCCCTCGCTGGGCTGGATGGGCTGCCACCTTCAGCCCCCGGCGGCGCTCGCCGCGGCGCTCATGCGGGGCGATGGTCGCAGCGGCGGCGTGATCGGGGTCGGGTCCGCCGACGCCGCGCCGGCGATCGAGCAGCTCGCGATCGAGCTGGGGCTGCGGACCGAGTTCTGGGACAACTAAAGACAGGAGGGAGCCGGACATGGCCACAGCGGAGGAGCAGTCGGTCAAGGTCGAGGATGTTCTCGCTGGCTGGCGCGAGCAGGGGATCCGCAACGTTCGCTTCGAGCTGCCGGACATGCACGGGAACAGCCGCTCGAAGCTGGTACCGATCGAGCACGCCGCTCGTTACGCCGAGGACGGGCTCAACATGTACGGCGGGACGGTCGTGCTCGACAGCCGCTCGGACGTGGTGCCAGGCACGCTCTACAACGAGGAGATCGGGTATGCCGACCAGCGCCTGAAGCCCGACCCGGTGACCGCCGCGGTTGTTCCCTGGGCGAAGGCCACGGCTCGGCTGATCTGCGACGCCTATTGGGACGACGGGCGGCCGCTCGGGGCGGCGCCGCGGCAGGTGTTCCGCAACGTGCTGACCCGCTGCCGCGAACTCGGCTACGAGCCGCAGATCGGAATCGAGCCGGAGTTCTACCTGCTCGATCGCGATTCCAAGCAGCCCCTGTTCGAGGGCTACAACATCTTCAACACCGTGCGCAACACGTGGGTGCCCGCGGTCGAGCGGATCGTCGAGGAGACGCGCCGGTTCGGAATCGACATCATCACCGCCAACTGCGAGTACGCGGGATCGCAATGGGAGATCGTGTTCGGCCCCAGCAGCGGGATGGCCGGCCCGGACGCCGCGTTCAGCTTCAAGAACGCCGCCAAGGAACTGGCCCACCAGGAGGGACTGATCGCGAGCTTCATGTCAAAGCCGTTCGCGGACTCGGCCGGCTGCGGCGCCCACAACCACATCGGCCTGCTCGACCGCGAGTCGGGCGAGAACGCGATGGCGGATCCGGACCACGAGTGGGGCCTCTCGAGCGCCGGGCGGAGCTTCGTGGCCGGTCAGCTGCGGCACGCGCGCTCGATCTACACGCTGCTGGCCCCGACCGTGAACTGCCTCAAGCGCCGGCGCACCCATACGTTCAGCCCCACCAACGTCTCCTGGGGCCTCGAGGACCGCAGCGCGTTCGTCCGGATCAAGGGCGGCAACGCCAAGAGCAAGCACACCGAGAACCGCGCGCCCACGGGATTGTCCAACCCCTACCTCGCCTCCGCCGGGCTGCTCGCGGCGGGCGTGCTCGGGATCGCCGATCAACTCGAGCTGGAGCCTCCGGCCGCCCGGCCCGCCGAGGAGGACGAGTCCAAGCCGAAGCTGCCGACCACGGTCGAGGAGGCACTCGCGGCGCTGGAAGCGGACGCGAGCATCGTCGAACTGCTGGGCCAGGAGTTCGTGACCGCCTACGCGGTGATGCGGCGCTACGAGCTGCAGCGGTTCGCCGACCACGTCACCGACTGGGAGCTGCAGGAGTACCTCGAGCTCCATTGAGGTTCGATCGCCACGGGGTGGATCCTCCTGGAGGAAACTATTGCCGCTGGGGATCGAGCTGCAGCTCCAGCTCGATTTCGCCGCCGTGGCTGGCGCGAGCGCGGAAACCGAGTCGCCGCAACAGGGCGCGAGCGGGACGGTTGTTCCACAGCGTCGTCGCGGTAAGGACCGCAAAGCCGTTGGCGCGGGCGCGTTGCACGACCTGATCGGCCAGCACGGTCCCGATGCCCATCCGCTGCAGCTCGTCCGCGACCTCGATGGCCATATCCGCGACTCTCGGTCGCTTGTCGTCCCGCACGTAGCGGCCCACGCCGACGATCGAGCCACCGCGTTGATCGACCGCGGCGACAGCGTCGTGATCGACGTGATCGAGATCCGTGAAGTACGCGAGCTCCTGCGGCGTCAAGACGGCCTTCGGTGAGAGGAATCGCCGATAGCGCGATTCGGGGGTGAGCCGGGCGAACAGCGCCGCGAGGCCGTCGCGATCGTCACAGCTGAGGGTCCGGAGTAGAAGCCGTGTGCCGTCGGTCAGAACCAGCGTTCGATGCGACATGACATCAGACGTCTGATGCGTTCTCATACTCCGCAAGACCGCGGTTAGCCGGCGATCTTCCGTCGCTGTGAGGACACTCACACGTCGCGGCCGTTGGGAAGAGAGAACACCAACGGGCTTACGTCGACGTCGACCGCGTCGCTGAACAGCTCACGGCCATCGAGCGTGGTTAATGTCACAGACGAGGATCCACCCGGCGCGGGATAGTGGGATGGCAACGGGCGGTCGCGCCCGGCGCTCCAACCATTCAAGGAGGTGGACGTGGTCCGCCATCACCGCCACATCGCAGTCGCCATCGCACTGACGCTCGCGCTGATCGTAGCCGCACCGGCGTCGGCGAGGTTCGCGCGCGCTCTCCCGTCAGCCACAGCCCATCCCAGCCATCCCGCGAACACGGCGACGCTCGCCGGCGCCACCGCTCCGAGTGATGGCTTTCACTGGGGCGATGCCGGCATCGGAGCCGGCGCGCTCGTCCTGACGATGCTCATCCTCGGCGGCACCGCTACCGTGATTCAAACGCGTTCGCGGACGGGCCGCCGCTCCCCGCAGCCGACGACCTAGAAACGCCATTCGATCGGGCCCGCGGGCAAGGGGCCGCTGCTTCCCCTCGCCCGCGGGCCTCGTTTTACGTGGCGGCAGCTGCGACGCCTCCCTCCGAGGCCGCCGGGACAATGTCGACGCCAGCAGCGACAAAGGAGACGACATGCCCGTCGGCAAGGCCAAAGCAGCAACCTCGGAGACGGCAGGCGACGAGTTTCACGTCGAAGTGCCGTGCTTCACGCACATCGACGAGGCGCGCATCCGGGATCAGCTAAAGCGCGATCAGTTCTTCTGGCTCGACCTCACCGCGCCCGGTCCCGGCGAGCTCGCCCAGCTGCGCAAGATCTTCGGCTTTCATCCCCTCGCGATCGAGGACACCGAGGAGTTCGGCCAGCGCCCCAAGCTCGACAACTTCGGCGATCACATCTTTCTCGTCTTCTACGGCGCCGTGAGCCAGGGCCCCCACGATCCCGAGCAGATGAGCGAGGTTCATCTGTTTGTCTCCGGTCAGTATCTGGTCACGATCCACCGTGACCCGGTGCCCGCGCTCGTCCAGCAGCGCGAGGAACTGGACGGTCGCCGGTTGCACAGCGAGCAGTTTCTGCTCTACCGCGTGCTCGATGCGCTGACCGACAGCTTCTTTCCGATCCTCGCCGACCTCGACACCGAGATCGACGACCTCGAGTCGGCCGTCCTCGCCAACCCCACCGATCAGCAGCTCCAGCGGCTGTTCACGATCAAGCGCCAGCTCGTCGCGATGCGCAAGGTCGTGACCCCGCAGCGCGACCTGTTCGCCCGCTCGGTCGACCAGATCGCCGAGCTTCCCGGCCTCCAGCTCGACGAGCGCGACTACTTCCGCGACGTCTACGACCACCTGATCCGGATCAGCGATCTGATCGACTCCTACCGCGACCTCCTGTCCGGCGCCACCGATCTCTACCTATCGACGGTCAGCAACCGCCAGAACGACGTCATGAAACAACTCACGGTGATCGCCACGATCTTCCTGCCGCTGTCGTTCATCACGGGCTTCTTCGGCCAGAACTTCACCTACCTGGTCGCCAACCTGATCCACGCTACGTGGACGTTCTGGGTCTTCGGGATCGGCAGCATGCTCGCCACGGCCGCGGTCTTGCTGGCGTTTTTCCGGCGCAAAGGCTGGGTCTAGGCGACGAAAGGAGCGGGCGTTTAGCTAGACGGATGATCGAGCGGCCGGAGCCCATCCACTGCGACTTTCGTCTGGATGGCTTGATCTTGGCGGGAGGAAGTAGCAGGATTGTGTAAGGGCTAGGGACGGCGGATCACGGAAACGGGGGCTGGACGAACGCGATCCGGCGTCCCAGCCAGACGTCTTGGGGCGGCGGATCGCGGATACCGGGGGGTGGACGCCGCGATCCGGCGCCTCAGGCCCTCACCGCCCGCCGCCGCCAAACCGCCGCGACCTGAAGCTCCTAGCGGTCCCCCGGCAACAGCCCCGGGAACTGCGACACCGCGGACTCCATGTCGAGCGCCGTGCTGACGATCCGGTGCTGCTCCCTGGCGTGCGCCACCGGGTAGCCCTCGCCCGACGCGGCCCGCTCCGGACGCCCGATATACCCGAACCGGATCCCGGAAGGCAGCAGCTGCCGCAGCCGCGCCGACATGTGAGCCCGCGCGCCCATGTTCCGCGGCTCCTCCTGGACCCACACCACCTCCGACAGCTTCGGATAGCTCTCGATCAGCTCGATCAGCTCCGACTGCGGGAACGGATACAGAAGCTCCATCCGGCCGATCGCGATCTCCGGGCGCTCGGCCCGCAGCGGATGGCCCTCGAGGTCGTAGTACATCTTGCCGCTGCACAGGATCAACCGGGTCACCGCTGAAGGATCGACACCCGGCTCCCCCAACACTGGCTGGAAGCGCCCCGATGCCAGCTCCTGCACCGACGATGTCGCCTGCTGCAGGCGCAGCAGCGACTTCGGCGTCATCACCACCAGCGGCCGCTGCTTGGCGATCCGCGCCTGGCGACGAAGCAGGTGGAAGTACTGCGCCGGCGTCGTCGGGTTGGCGACGCGGATGTTGCCCTCGGCCGCGAGCTGCAGGAAGCGCTCGAGCCGAGCCGAGGAGTGCTCGGGGCCCGAGCCCTCGTAGCCATGCGGCAAGAGCAGGGTCAGCCGCGAGGTCTGGCCCCACTTCGCCAGCCCCGAGATGATGAACTGGTCGATGATCACCTGCGCGCCGTTGACGAAGTCGCCGAACTGCGCCTCCCACAGCACCAGCGTCTCCGGCCCCTCCTGCGAGTAGCCGTACTCGAACCCGAGGCAGGCCATCTCCGACAAGGGACTGTTATGCAGCTCCATCGGCGCCAGCGCCCCGGCCAGGTGCTGCATCGCGCAGGCCTCCTGGCCGGTCTTCGGGTCGTGCAGGACCAGGTGGCGCTGTGAGAACGTCCCCCGCTCGGTGTCCTGGCCGGTCAGCCGGATCGGGATCCCCTCGGTCAACAACGACGCAAACGCCAAAGCCTCGGCATGGGCCCACACGATCCCCCCCGACTCCCCCAATGCCTCGCGCCGCTGCTCGAACTGCTTGACCAGCTTGGGGTGGATCGTGAACCCATCGGGCACCGACAGCAGCTCGTCGTTGAGGACCCGGAGTCGATCCGCGGAGACCGCGGTCTTGACCTCCGGCGAGGCGGTGCGGTCGAGCTGATATTCGCCCGTCGCGTGCTCGACCTCCTTGGCCGCCGCGATCCGCTCCTTGAGCAGCTCGTGCTGGTCGGTCAACTTGGACCACACCTCGTCGGTCATCTCGGTCGACTCCGCCTCCGAGACGACGCCCGCGTCGACGAGCTGGCGCGCGAACAGCTCGCGCACCGGCGGGTGCTTCTTGACCACCTGGTACATCTCGGGCTGGGTGTAGGCTGGCTCGTCGGCCTCGTTGTGGCCAAAGCGCCGGTAGCCGATCAGGTCGATCAGCACGTCGTGGCCGAACTCCTGGCGGAACGCGAACGCCAGCCGCACCGCCGACACGCAGGCCGCCACGTCGTCCGCGTTGACGTGGACGATCGGCACGTCGTAGCCCTTGGCCAGATCCGAGGCCCAGGTGGTCGAGCGGGCGTCGTCGGGGTCGGTCGTGAAGCCGACCTGGTTGTTCTGGATCAGGTGGATCGTGCCGCCGACCGTGTAGCCGTCGAGCGCCTGCAGGTTCAAGGTCTCGGCGACCACGCCCTGGCCCGGGAACGCGGCGTCGCCGTGGAGGATGATCGGGATCGCACAATCGGTGTCCTGGTGGGCGTGGGGGCCCTGCCGGGTGGTCTGCGCCGCGCGCGTCGCGCCCGAGGCGACCGGGGCGACGAACTCCAGGTGCGAGGGGTTTGACTCCAGCCGCACGATGATCGACTCGCCGCTCGGCAGCTGGTAGGAACCCTGGGCGCCGTGGTGGTACTTGACGTCGCCGGTCCCGCCCTGCGGGATCGTGGTGATCGGCTCGAGCGTCGAGGCCCCCTCGAACTCCGCGAAGATCGTCCCGTAGGGCCGCCCGAGGTTGTGCGCGAGGATGTTCAGCCGTCCTCGATGCGCGGTCCCGATCACGACCTCCCGCGCCCCGCGCGTGGCCGCCAGCTGGACCAGCTCGTCGAGCATCGGCACGGTCATGTCGAGCCCCTCGACCGAGAACTGCTTCTGCCCGAGGTAGGCCTTGTGCATGAACCGCTCGAGCGCATCGACCTCCGTGAGCCGTTTCAATAGCGCCTTCTGCTCCTCGTTGGTGAGCGGCTTGCGGAACCTCCCGGACTCGATCGCCTCGCGCAGCCACAGCCGCTGCCGGTGCGAGGAGATGTGCTCGATCTCGTAGGCGATCGGCCCGCAGTAGGTCTCGCGCAGGTGCGGCAGCGCGTCGGCGAGCGTCGCGCCGGGCACCGACATCCGGAGGATCCGCGCGGGAATCCTGGCCATCAGCTCGGGAGTCAGGTGCAGCGGCTCGGGGTCGAGCGCCGGATCGCCCTCGGGCTCGCGTCCCAGCGGATCCAGGTGAGCCGCCAGATGGCCGTGGGTGCGGTGCGCCTTCAGCAGTGAGGTCGCGGCCTGGACCGCCTGCAGGAGCTCCTCGTCGGGCGCGGCCGACGGTCCCGGCGCGGTAACCGGCGCGGCCGCGGCGGCGGCTGCCGCGGGGGCGGGCGGTGGCGGCAGCTCGGGGAGCTCCGTCCCTAGATCGCGGAATACCCCCTCATAAAAACCATCCTCACCCTGCAGCAGCGCCTCGATCCGCGCCAGGAAGCGGCCCGACTCGGCGCCCTGGATGACCCGGTGGTCATAGGTCGAGGTCATGGTCATGACCTTCTCGGCGCCGATCATCGCGCCGATCTTCTGGAGCCCGACCGGGTAGGAGATCGAGCCGGTAGCGACGATCGTCCCCTGCCCGACCATCAGCCGCGGCACCGAGGCGACCGTCCCGAGCCCGCCGGGATTGGTCAAGGTGATGTTGGCGCCGGTCAGATCGTCCGCCCCCAGGGTGTTCGTACGGGCCTTCTCGACGAGCGCGTCGTAGGCGTCCAGGAACTGCTGGAAGCTCAGCCGGCCGGCGTCGCGGATGACCGGCACCATCAGCGTGCGGCTGCCGTCCTTCTTCTCGACGTCGACGGCCAGCCCGAGGTTGACCGCGCCGTCGTTGACGCGCTGGGGCTTGCCGTCGAGCTCGGCGAAGTGATGGGCCATCACCGGCATCTCGGCGGTCGCCACGCGCGCGATCGCGTACGCGATCAGGTGCGTGAACGAGACCCGATAGCCGGCGTTCTTGAGCTGCTTGCGGCGCTCGTCGAACGCGGTCACGGTGAGCGTGCGGAACGAGGTCGCGGTCGGGATCGAGCGGCTCTCCTCCATGTAGCGCGCGAGCGCCGCGGCGCCGCCCCGGAGCGGCTGGGCGCCGGGGGTGTCGGTTATAGGGGCGGCCTCGAGCCTGCCGCGCGCTCGGCCTCCGGCCCCGCTTGATTGCACGGGGCTCGAGTCGTCCGGCTGCGGGGCCGCCCGGGGGGGTGTGGCCGTCGCGCCCGCGCCGTTGCCGGCTGCCGCCAGCACGTCGGCCTTGGTGATCCGGCCGTTGCGGGCGCTGCCGTGGACGCGCCCGACGTCGATCCCCTCGCTCGCCGCGACGCGCCGCGCCACGGGCGAGATGTTGGCGCCGTCGTCGCCGTCGGGCTCGCCGGCGCCATCCGGCTCGCCGGCGGCCGCGGGCTCGCCGGCGGCCGCGGGCTCGCCGGCGCCGTCGGGCCCTGCGGCGGCCGGGGTCCCGTCCGTGGCACTGCGGCTGGCGCTCCGCGTCATCCGCGCGATCACCTGCCCGACCGTGACCGTGTCTCCCTCCTCGGCCAGGATCTCCGTGATCGTCCCGGAGGCGGGCGCCGGCAGCTCCATGTCGACCTTGTCGGTCGAGATCTCGACCACCGTGTCGCCGTCCTTGACCGCATCGCCGGCCTTGACCGACCATTCGAGGATCGTCCCCTCGGTCACCGACTCGCCGCCGGTCGGGGTGACGATGTCGATTGTCTCGCCGATCGTCGCCTCGGTCGCCGCCTCGCCTTCGGCCTCCGTCGCGGCGCCGGCCGCCTGCTCCTGCGCCGAGGCGGGCGGGGACTCCGCCGAGACCGGCGTCTCGGGAACCGAGGGAGCGCCGTCGTCCTCCCCCGCTCCGCGCGTCTCGCCCCTGCCGGCCGCTTGGCCTCCAGCCTCGCTGGATCGGGCGGCGGGCGAGTCATCCGGCTCGGTCGAGATCTCGGCCAGCAGCGCGCCGATCGCGACGGTGTCGCCCTCGGCCGCGTGGATCTTGACGACCGTGCCGGTCGCCGGCGCGGGGACCTCGGCGTCGACCTTGTCGGTCGAGATCTCGACGATCGTCTCGTCGACCTGGACCCGGTCGCCCTCCTGCTTATGCCACTGGAGGACGGTCCCCTCGGACACCGAATCGCCCATCGCGGGCATCACGACCTGCACCGTGTCAGTACCTACCGCCATCTCCGGCTTCTACTGTAACGCGATACGGGCGATCGGCCGGAGAAGTTGTGGCGCCGTGCTCAGGAGCTTGGCTGCCCGGCTCGGCGGGCGACCTCCGCCTGGACCGCGAGTGCATGCCGCGATCCGGTGGGCACCGGGGCGTTCACGCGAAGCGCTTCCGCCGGGCGTGAGCGGGTTGGCGCGCCGAGGGTGCACGCGAGGTCCTTCCGCCGGGCGTGAGCGGGTTGGCGCCGGGGGTGCACGGGAGGCCCTTCCACGGGCCGTGAGCGGGTTGGCGCCGGCCCGCGGACGCCGCGCGCGCGCCACTGTCGCCGCCGCAGCCGTGAGGCTCGTGGCCCGACCGTGTGCCGCAGGCACGCCCATCCTTACTGTCGCCGATCAACGGAGGTGTGATGAACAGGGTCACACGCGTGACATACCTCACGAATTCTCGTCAAATGCCTCGCTTAACATGCACATGCACAGGCAGACCATTCAACCGGGGGACAGATCATGTTCAAAACCACCAAACGCTTTCTCGCTGCACTGGTAGTGATCGCGGCCGTGTGCGTACCGTCCGTCGCGTACGCACGGGTCGATCTCAATCCGGGGCAACCACCGGTCGTCACGCCGGCGACCGTCCCGGCCGACCAGACGCCCAGCCATTCCGTGGCCACGACCGCCACCGCGTCGGGCACCTCATTCCACTGGGGTGACGCCGGAATCGGTGCGGCAGGCATGCTCCTGCTACTGAGCGCCGGCGGGTCGGCCGTGATCATCAGCCGCCGCCAGCACCGCCGGGCGATCGCTACCTGACGATCAGCAACGCGACGGCACTGCGGCACCGCACTCGGCGGGGCCGAGTGTCAACCAGCGTAACTTCGGCGTTTTGGTTCCGGGGGGTGGAACCGAAACGCCAAAGTTCGTCGATCGCGGCGATGCGCTCACATCCAGGTACAGTTGCCTGGTGACTACGGTTCTCGGCTGGCAGGCGCACTTACCCCCAGGTGTGCGGGCCGAAGCGGTAGATCTGACGGCCAAGGGGAGTCTTCCGGCCGCCTGGGCGAGAGTCTGGGCACGCGCGCCGACGGCACCCACGCTCCGTGACCCCGATCACGGCTGGATTCCCGCCGAGCAGCTCGAGGACGCCACGCGACGGGTGGCGGGGCGCCTGCAGGGGGCGGGGCTCGAGCCCGGAGACCGGATGCTGTTCAGCGCCGGTTCCTCGTGCGAGCTGGTGATCGCGCACGTGGCCGCGCTCCGCTCGGGGCTCGTCGTCGTGCCGGCCAATACCGCCTATCGCGAGCGCGAGCTCGCCCACGTCGTCAGCGACGCCCGCCCCAAGGCGGCGCTGCTCGATGATCCCGATCGCGCCCGCTGGGTCGCGGCTGCAGCGGAGCCGGGGACGGTGGTGGTCGGGCCCGACGTCGATCTCCCCGATCGCGAGCCGGCGGGGCTCGATTCAACGGGTCCGGATGCGCCGGCGCTGATCGGTTACACGTCGGGCACCACCGGCAGCCCGAAGGGCGCCGTGCTCTCGCACGCCAATCTGCTGGCCGGCAGCGAGGCGGTCGGCCTGGCGTGGCGGTGGGCCGCAACCGACCGGCTCGTGCTGGCGTTGCCGCTGTTCCATGTCCACGGGCTGTGCGTCGGGTTGCACGGGACGCTGCTGGCCGGCGCTTCGGCAGTGCTGGTTCCCCGCTTCGATGTCGACGCGGTGCTCGATGCCGCCGGCGCCGACGGCGCCACCCTGTTCTTCGGCGTGCCCACCATGTACCACCGCCTCGCCCAGTCCTCGCGCGTGGGCGAGCTCGCGAGGCTGCGGCTGTGCGTGTCGGGCTCGGCGCCGCTGCCCGCCGAGCTTCACCGTACGCTCGCCGAGCGCGGCGGCCAACGGGTGCTCGAGCGCTATGGGATGACGGAGACGGTGATGAACGTGTCCAACCCCTACGACGGGGAGCGCCGGCCCGGCAGCGTCGGCCTGCCGCTGCCCGGAGTCGAGCTCCGACTCGAGGACGGCGAGGAAAGCGACGAGGGCGGCGAGGGCGAGATCCTGGTGCGGGGCCCGAACGTGTTCGGCGGCTACTGGGAGCAACCGGACGCCACTGCCGAGAGCTTCACCGACGGTTGGTTTCGGACCGGCGATCTCGGTGCCTTCGATCCGGACGGGTATCTGCGCATCCTGGGGCGATCAAAGGAGCTGATCATCAGCGGCGGGCTCAACGTCTATCCGCGCGAAGTCGAGGACGTGCTGCTCGGCCATCCCGGCGTGGCCGAGGTCGCGGTCGTTGGCACACCCTCGGAGGAATGGGGCGAGCAAGTCACCGCGTTCGTCGTCCCGGCCGCCGATCCTCCCCCGGAGCAGGCGCTGCTCGACTTCGCCGCCGAGCAACTGGCGCCGTTCAAGCGCCCCCGCCAGGTTCAGCTCGTCGACAGTCTGCCTCGCAATGCGCTCGGCAAGGTGGTCAAGCGCGAACTCGTCCCGTGAGCGGACGAGCGGACGTGGCGACGCTCGAGGATCCGGTCCCGAAGCGGGCATGAACAGCGAGCTTCTTCGCCGGCGCCTGGTGGGCGAGTTGCGCGCGCAAGGGGTGATCCGGTCAGAGCTCGTCGAGGCGGCGTTTCTGAGCGTTCCTCGAGAGCGTTTCCTTGCTGACGTGGTATCTGAACGCGGCCTCGAGGCCGTCTATCGCGACGAAGCAATCGTGACCAAGCGGGACCCACGCGGGATGCCGCTGTCATCTTCCTCGCAGCCGGCGCTGATGGCGGAGATGCTCGAACTGCTGGCAGCGCGCCCGGGCGAACGGGTGCTCGAGGTCGGCAGCGGCACCGGGTACAACGCGGCGCTGCTCGCGCACATCGTCGGATCAACGGGGCGGGTGACAAGCGTCGACATCGACGCAGAGCTCGCTCGGCAAGCCCGGCGCGCACTGCGCGACGGGGGCTATCGCGCATCGATCATGGTCGGAGACGGTCGTCAGGGTCATCCCGGCGCTGCCCCATATGACCGCATCATCGCGACCGCGTGCGCAGACGAGATTCCAAGGGCCTGGTTTGACCAGCTCGCGGAAGGAGGCCGGTTGGAGTTGCCGCTACGACTCGACCCGGACGGCGCTGCGATCCAGGTGATCCCGGTGCTGGAGCGTCGCGGCAACCGCCTGCGCTCGCTCGCGCTCACGTGGGGCGGCTTCATGCCGCTCCACGGTGGCGAGGGGGGCTGGCGCCCACCGCCGGCGGCGCTTTCCGCCAGCCGCTCCGTGAACGGCAAGCACTTCTCGCTGATATCGATCACCGGCGCCGGCCTCGAGCAGCTCCCGGCCGACGTGGCGCGGGAGCTCCTTGCCTCGGTGCTGGTGACGCGAGGCCGAGCGCGCAGTCAAGGCGTGACAGACATGAGCAGCGGGCGGCCGCCGCTGCTCATGATCTACCTCCTGTTGACGATCCCCGCCGCCCGGCGGGTGTCGCTGAGTCACGACGGACGCCTCGGGGTCGGGATGATCGATCGCAGGAGTCGCAGCCTCGCGGTCGTGTCAGTCCGCAGCCCATGGCGGAGCGAGCCCGGCAGTCGCCAGGTCCGGACGCGGTGGCGTCTCGACGTACATGGAAACGACACGGCGGCAATCCAGCTCGAGCGGCTACTCGCGCAGTGGCGGGAGCTGCAGCGGACGGATCGGACAACACTGCGGCTCACCGCGCTCCGGCGCGCCGACGCCGTCCGCCTCCGCTTCGCCTGGTCTCGCGGCTAGCACGCCGAACCCGGCGGGGGATCGAACAGCGAAGCCGGGGGCGGGCCAGCCGCTGCCGCGGTCGTCGCCGGCGATGATCGCGTGAGGCAAGTTCGCGCAGCCGGCATGCGTTACTCAATCACCACTTGATAAGGATTTGCCACACCGGCAAGCCAACTCGCGCGCCCGAGGTGCCCCCGCCAGAGCGCGCGACGCCCCCCGCTGGACGGACCCGGCGGGGGGTACTCATTTGGTGGAGGCCTTGGTCCAGGTGGCGGCCAAAGACCTCCACCTGGATGCAGTCGGCCACGCCTCGGGCTGCCGCTCGACGGGACCGGCGATGATTGTTCAGTCCTGGTGCAGATCCAGGGCGCGCGCGCCGGTGAGGCGGACCAGGTCGGCGGGATCGACCAGGAGCGAATGCTCATGGTCGCCGGCCGGGCACAGCACCTGCCCGTAATCGAGCAGACGGAGGTCGATCAGCTCGGCCGGTGTGTCCGGACCGATCGGGGGGATCGATCCCGCCTCGTAGTCAGGGAAGTCAGCGATCATGTCGGCCTCGCTCGCGAAGCGCAACTCGTGTCGACTGACCCCGAGCGCGGCGGCGGCCTTGTGCAGATCGAGCCGATCAGACGCGCAGATGACCGCGAACCGGTAGCCGGCCGCCGTGTGCAACACGACCGTCTTTGCCGTCTGTTCCGCCGGCAGATGCGCCGCCCGCGCCTCGGCCACGGCGGTCTCGCTCCGCGCGTGTTCGATCACATCGAAGCTCACGCCGTGATCGCGGAGGTAGAGCTTGAGTTGCGCGCGGCCGGCGGCTGGCATCCAGGATCAGGGTACTCGGCAGGCGGAGTGACCACGACCCCGTCTGGCGCCACGCAACGCGCCCTTTGAACCTGGATTCAGCAGCAGTAGGCTGCGCTGAAACGAGCTGGAGGTGCCGCCGATGTATGCAAGGGTGACCGTGTTCCCGGGCCTTCCACCGGAGCGGATCAAGGCTACGCTCGACGAGTTCAAGGAGAAGCATCTCCCCAGGTTCGAGCAGCAGCCGGGCTATCGCGGCGTGTGGGCCGGCATCGACATCGTCGGCGGGCGCGCGATTGCCGTCACCTACTGGGAGTCGCTCGACACGCTCCACTCGAGCGACCGGCTCGCGGACGAGGTGAGGGCGGCGGCCGTGACGAGAGCCGGTGTCGACCGCAATCGTCCGCCGATCATCGATCGCTACGAGGTCGTGCTAGAGAAGGAGCCGGTCGGCGCCTGAAACTCGAGACAGGCAGACAGCGCCGGCGCCGGCCAGCGGGCTCCGGGCGCGGGTGCTGGCGCGGCCAGAGGCGTCGGAGTGCTGAGGGTGGTCAAAAAGGCTGAACTATTCAGCCTTATCGGGAAGCCTCTGTTTGGCAGGACCCATGGCCTTCGTATCGAGCCCGGGCGCCCATGATGATTCGTGGTTCGGTACACGGGCCGCTCCAGCCCATGTCACCGAGCCTCCCACTGGAACCAGCGGATCCCGATCCCGGCGAACACGACGATGTAGGCGACGGACACCGCCAGGGACAGCGTGTCGCGGCCGTCCCACGCGGACAGGTTGAGGACCCCGGCGAACAGCGTCATGACGGTTCCGACGGGACTCCAGCGCGCGATCGACTGCCAGAAGCTGCCGAGCGCTCCGCTCTGTCCGGACGTCCCGAGGATGATGAGGACGGCGAACAGCACCCGCGCGACGGCCTGGAGGGTGTCGGCGGACTTCACCAGACCGACCAGCGCCTGGCCAAGGCTCAGGAACACCGCGCCTCCGAGGATCGAGACCAGCAAGACCAGTGCGTACTGGCCGACGGACGGCGAGATGTGGTGGATCCGGCTGCCGATGACCACGACGACGAGCGCGATGATCAGATTGGCGATCGACTGCATCGCCAGGCGACTGGACATGATTGTCCACGTGGGCGCCGGGGTGACGCGCAGTCGTTGAAAGACGCCCTTCTCCCGGTCTCGTGCGACCGTGAGCGCATACCCCAGGATCGAGGTCGCAGCGAGTCCGTAGGCAGTGGCCAGCCCGATGATGAACACCGCCCCGCCGAACTTGGCCGTCGCCTTGCTCCCGGTCGTGGTGATGAGCAGAAAGCCCGGCAACAGCAGGCTGATTATCAGCGCGCGCCGGTGCTTCCAGAAAACCGCGAAGTCCGCCCGCAGCAACGAGGTGAAGACGAGCTGGAGCGGCGGCGCCGCCGTGGCTCTGTTGTCACGAGTCATGAATTCATCGACATTCGAGCTAGTCACGGATCTCGCTCCCGGTCAGCCCGATGAAGACGTCTTCGAGGGTCACCTCGCCGTGGGCGACCTCGCGCACCCGGGGATCGTCCCTGTGCTTCTCGATCAGGTCGTGCGGCGTCTCGGTGGTGAGCAGTGTGCCGTGGTCGATGATCGCGACTCGGTCACAGACCGCCTGGGCCTCCTCCATCGAATGGGTGGTCAAGAGGATGCTCCCGCCCTCTTGTCGGATGTGCTCGATCCGGCCCCAGAGCTGACGACGCGACTGCGGATCGAGACCGGCCGTCGGCTCGTCGAGCAGCAGCAACCAGGGCTCGTGGACGACCGCGATGTACAGGGAGAGGCGTTGCTGCTGGCCGCCCGAGAGCTGCTTGAACGGCTTGGTTGCCTCACCTTCGAGCCCGATCGCGTGAAGACCAGCGGTGATCTCGGCGTCGGAGAGCTTGATCCCGTAGAGGCCCGCATACAACCTCACGATCTGCTCGATCGTGAGCTCGGACTGAAAGCTCGTCGCCTGAAGCTGGACGCCCATCCTGGCCTTTGCCTGTGCGGGATGGCGCCTGATGTCGACGCCGTCGAGGAGCATGGTTCCTGACCGTGGCTTGATCAGTCCCTCGATGGCGCTCAGCGTGCTCGTCTTGCCCGCACCGTTGGGTCCCAAGAGCCCGAAGATCTCCCCGCGGGTGATCTCGAGGCTCACACCGTCGACGGCCCGCTTGGCACCGTAGGCAACGGACAGGTCGCGGACCTCCAGGATGACGCTCGGCGGACGGCCGGCTGAGTCCACCTGCGGTTTGATCGCCTCCGCGAGCGGGGCCCGGTGATCGGCGATAGCCGGGTTTCGGCGCTCGGATGCCCGCTCGAGGACCGCCTGCTGCGAGATGTCGGGCACTAGCAGCAGTGATCCGTCCTCATGCTCTTCCGCCACGATGTAGGTGCTGGCCTGCTCGCCGCGGATCACTCGCACCGTGTCCTTCACCAAGGTCAAGATATCGCCCTCGAGATCGCGACCAGCCGCCTGCGTGTGAGTGAGGTAGGCGAGGGCGGCGAATACGCGGCAATGGTCGTCGGGTGATTGCCCGCGAGATTGCAAACCGAGTAGGTTTCCGCGCGTTGATCAGTGTGCGCCGCGTCTGCATCACATCGGCTTCAGCGAGTTGAGCCGTGGGCGGATAACCGCCGCTGCCTTGGCCGCTGCGCTCGCTCTGCTGGCGCTGCCGGCCTCCTCGCCGGCGGCGGTGCGGATCGGTGCGCGGGCGATCGTGGTGAGCACTCCGGGGGGCGGCGCGATCGTCGATCGCTCGCCGGCGCGGATCGCGTTCTTCGATGCGCGCGGGCGCGTCGTGCTGCGCGAGCTGCGGGCGACGTCGCGGACATTCAGCTTGCGTCCGCCGCCGCTCCCGCTCGTGACGACGTACGGACCGCCGCTACAGGGAACGCTCTATGCGCCGCTGGAGTTCACGGTCGGCCGCGAGGCCGACACGGCGCAGAGTTCGGGTACCTGGGTCGGGAATCTGCTCTCGAGCGTGCGCACGGGAACGGTGTACTCGGCGCGGCGGGTGCTCTCGGCGCGGCGCGTGCGAGACGGTGTGCGACTGGTCGTTTCGACGAGCGACCCCTCGCGCCGGGTACTGATCGTGATGATCACTCCCGCTGTGGCTCCCACGATCCGCGTCTCGGTTCGCCCGTCGCCGAGCGCGGGCGTGGTTGGAATCGGTGACAGCTTCACCTCCGGGCGCGATGAGCAGTTCCACGGCCTCGGCGGCCGCCATCTCGGGCTCAGCCAGCGGGGTGCCTCGTTCTACAACTGGACCGAGGAGGAGAACGTCAATGCGACCTCCTTCAAGGTTCCCGGGTCGGAATCCGGCGGGCTGCTGTACCCCAACGGGCCACAGGCGGCTTACTATCCGCAGGCCTCGTTCGTGTCCTCCCGGCCGTACGGGTTCCTGCTCGATCAGCCGCAGCTCGCGCGCTTCAGGCTCGACTCCGATCGTCGTGACGCGTGGCAGGCGGACGTCGCGGCGCGAGCGCTCGACTACGTCGTCGCCCCCGGCGCGGCGCCTCGGGCGATCGCCTCGCTGACGGCAATCACCGGCCGTCAGCGCGTGCCGCCGGCGTGGGCGGTCGAGCCCTCGCTCGATCGCGAGATGCAGCTCGGCGAGAAGCCCGACGCCTACCTGGCGCAGATTCGCCAAGACCTGATCGACATCCGCCGCTATCACCTGCCCCTGGGCGCCTATCGGATCGAAGGATGGGCGACGCTGCCCTCCGCGACGGCTCGCGAACTGATCGGCGAGCTTCACCGCCGCGGCATCCATGCACTGGTCTACTTCCGCCCGTTCGTCGCCCAGGACGCGGCGGGAACCGAGGCTCCGGGCACCTACCAATACGCGGTCAGTCACGGGCTGGTGGCGCGCACCCGCAGCGGCGCGCCGTATCTGTTCGGCGACTCGTTCGGCGGCCACGCGGCGCTAATCGACTTCACCAACCCTGCCGCGGTGCGCTGGTGGTCATCGCGGATCCGGGCGGCGCTCGGCCTCGGCGCCGACGGCTTCATGCAGGACTTCGGCGAAGAGGTCCTGCCGGGCATGGTGTTCCATGACGGCGACACAGGCACCCAGATGCACAACCGCTACCCGGTCATCTACGACCGGGCGACGCGGCGAGTTATCGACCAGTACGCGCGCCAGCATCCGCGCCGGAGCTTCTTCTTCTACACGCGCGCGGGATACACCGGCCACCCGGGCTCGGCAGCCTATGAGAACGGCAACTTCGCCGGCGATGAGACCACCGACTGGACCGCGTCGTCGGGGATCCGATCGGTCATCCCCGACATGCTCAACCGGGCGATCGGCGGCGCGTATGGCTACAGCACGGATATCGGCGGCTACTTCGACCTCTTCACCCCGAGGCCGACGACCAAGGAGCTGCTGTTGCGCTGGGCCGAGCTGGCTGTGTTCACCCCGTTCTTCCGGCTGCATGGATCGCTGATCGCGGGCACCCACACCCCCTGGCGCTACGACGCCCAGACCGTCCGCGTCTACAACCGGCTCTCACTCCTGCACGAGCGTGCCGCCCCGCTGATCCTCAGTCTCTGGCGCCAGGCCGATCGCACCGGAATCCCGCCCACCCGCCCCCTGTGGCTGGCCTACCCGCGCGACCCGACGGCCGCCCGGCAAGACCAGGAATGGCTGCTCGGGCCCAACCTGCTCGTCGCCCCCGTGGTCACACAAGGAGCGACTCGCCGCAAGGTGTACTTCCCGGCTGGCTGCTGGCGATCGCCGACAGGGAAGCGCACGATCCGCGGCCCGGGCTCGACGACGGTCGCCGCGCCGCTCACGAGCCTGCCCTACTACTTCCGCTGCGGCACCCGGCCGCTCGCCCCGTGACGACGTTCTTCGCTCGGGTATGTCGTCGCGTTTGAGTCGATCCCAAGCGCAACCGGACGCTGGTGTGAGCTGCACAGCAAACGGATTGTCATCGACGCCGACCAGCCCGCCAACGCCCGAGTGCGCACCCCTGGTCCACGAGATCGCCCACGCGCTCGGCGTCGACTACACCAACCACAGCGCTGCCTCGCCGGCGATGTTCCGTCGGTCACCCTGGTTGGGCAGCGGATCGACAACATGAGTAGTACGACGCTTGACTGCACCGGGTCCGTCCGGACCTGGCGAGACACTCACCGGGCTCGAGCCTCCACCGAGCATCACCCCCTCCGATCAACGAAACGGCCGCGCCACCACGGCGCGGCCGTTTCACTCTCCGGCGTTCATCCGGGGAGGACTAGGCCTCCAGCGGCGGCCGCCGCGTCTGCGCCATCCGCCGGCGCCGGCGCTCTTCGACGACGAACCCGGCCGATCCGCAGAACGGTCCCAGACCGCCCAGCACGGCGACCGTCACCGCCAACCAGAACGGGATCACGCGCATGCGAGCGGCGTAGATGCAGATCAGCGACATGCAGATCCACATCACCCCGTGGGTCAACCCGAGGACGAACGTCTCGGGCTGAGGCTTCCCGAGCACGAACGCGCAGATCAGCAGCGACAGGTACACGACCGAGTGCGTGAACGACGCCAGCTCCAGGCGAGTGAAGGTGATCCAGCTCACGACTGCGCCAGGAAGCTGCCCATCCGGCGTAGCGGCTCGTCGGCCTCAGGCGGCCAGTCCTCGACCCGGGGGGGCCACCAGGCGAAGTCGTCGTGCTCGTGATCCGGGGTGACGGTGGCGCCTTCGCGCAGCCACGCCTGGCCGACCATCAGCACGACCTCGCTCGGCAGCTGCACCAGCGCCTCGACCCGCATCGATTCGGGCTCGACGGACCACTCCTCGCGCAGCTCGCGCCCCATCGCGTCGGCCGGGTTCTCCTCGACCTCGACCGAGCCGCCGGCGCCGAGCGCCCACCGCCCCGCCCACGACGCCAGCCACGCCGCGCGCCGGCCGGCCAGCCAGCGCCCGCCGGTGTCGCGGACCACGCACAGCACCGACAGGCTCTGGGCGGCCTGGTCGGCGAGCAGCCGCAGCGCCCAGCGCGCCGGCTGGAGCTCGAGCGTCAACCTGTCCACGCGCGCGTCGAACGAGGCGAGCCTGCCGGCGAACCCGTCGTGGCTCGGGGAGCCGCGCTCGCGCAGCGCGTTCAGCGCCAGGTCGGCCGCAACTATCGCGCGCTGCTCGGGCTCGAACGGGTCAGGCCGCCATGATGCCTCGACCTGGGTGAGATCCCAGGGTCCGCGCGCGAGGAGACCGGGTGCGCTGGTCACAGGCGACACGGTACCGGGGTGGGCTGGGGTCAACGCGCTGCTCAGCGATCGGCGATGTAGAGCACTTCGACATCGACGCCGCGTAGTCTGGCGCCGCACGGCGATCGGCCTGATGAGCGTGTGTCTCGCCGGCGAGGCCCCGCGATCGCCACCTCGTGAGCCCGTATGCCACGGCGCCGCGGCTCGCCCGACAGGCCGCCTATGGCCTACCCGGCGGCCCGCCGAGGGACGCGATCAGCGCCGAGAAGCTCCTGCCCGCCGGGCTGGGGATGCTGTCGGCGTCGTCCCGGGAACTCCACTGGCCCATCTCCGCCGCGTAGGTCTCGGTGCCGATGCCGGCGCCCCAGCCGATCTCGATCCCGCTCGAGGAGCCGGGGATGATCCTCGCGATCGCTGCGCCGGTGGGAACTGCCTCCCCCACGTGCAGCCCCGCCGCGGGGCTGACGCCTTCGGCGTAGTACACGTAGCGCCCGGCGTCTGACCCGTCCGAGAGTCGGTACTCGATGAACGCCCCCGGCCACCCGGTGCCGGACGTCGCCACGTGCGTGATCCGCGCTGCGCCGATCGCGGCGAGCGTCCCGGACCCTGCGTAGTCGACGCCCTGGTCGATCCGTTCGGGACTGACGCGCGCACCGGCGAGCGGGTTCACGTAGCTGCTTGACGGCAGTGCCGGCCTCACGGTCCCGGTTTGCCTCACCCTGATCGCCGCGCCTCCGGACCGGCGGACCGGGCGGGCGCCGCGGACAGCCGGTCGGCTCGCGCTGGGCTCCCCCCTCCCCCCTCGAGCCGGCCGGTGGGTGTGCCGGTTTCGAGCCGCGTGATGGTGGCGAGTTGCGTGACCTGAGGTGCCGGACACGGTCGCCGGCGGTAGTGCGGCGCCGCCGCTTCGCTCCAGGCGCGCCGCGGCGTCCGAACCCTGCGGCGAGCGCCGGCGCGTGAAGGCTGCGTCAACGGCGACCGTGGCCTGCGGCGCCACCCGCGCCACATCTGCACGCGACCCCGGCGAAACGGGTGTCCTTGCCCTCCCGCCGTCCGGGAGAGAAACCGGCCGGGCGTCGGCGGTGAAGGCAATCTGCTCCTTGCCCCCGGAGGCGCTGCGGCCACCTAATGGGTTGCCCAGCGTTGCCGCCAGCAGCGCGAGTGTCGAGACGCCTCCCATGCCGAGTACCGGCATCATCGAGCGCTTCGGCCCCGGCCGCCGGCGCAGTTGCCAGTAGGCCTTGGACTGGTGGAGGGACTCCTCATCGTTGAGGTCACGGTCCGGCCTCAGTCGGCCCAGCTCGAGCGATGAGCACCCCAACTTGCCCCGGCGCGCGAGCGAGCGCTCAAGCGATTCCTGCCACAGCTCAACCCGGCCGAGGTCACGCGTGGTCTCCACAAAGCCTCCTATGAACGACGCAAAGCCTGCGGAGTTAGCTGACGGGCTCGCGCTGTGCGCTACGCCGAATTGCTACGGCGATTCGCCCCGGCGATCAACTCGATCGCTCTGGGTCCCCCGCTCGCCGGCCACGGGTGGTCCGGCGACTCGGCTCGTTATGTTGCCGCGGCACGGTAGCAGCCCGGGCAACGGAAAGAGTCCAGGCCGGCGCAGCTCGACGCGCGTGATACCCATTCCTGAAACCGGCCGTACCAACTTGGGATTCCGTCCGGCGCCTTGTCCGCTCGCGGCGAAACGCGCAACCGTTGAGCCTGGTGGCTGCCATGGCCCATGCTCGTGCGGTATAGCCTGCCCGCGTGGCTCGGCGCCTGAAGCACTGGGGCTGGGGATACGAGGACGAGCAGCCCTCGCCCGAGGAGCTGCGCGCCACCTGCGCGTTCCTAGCGCAGCGGCTCGGCTTCGGCTCGCCCGAGCCCGAGCAGCCGGTGGCGCTGTCGGAGGTCTCGTTGCCGGCGCCGCGGCTGCGGCCGCCCGAGTCGCTGGCGGAGATCTGCTTCACCGACCGCTACGAGCGCGCGCTGCACGCCTACGGCCGCTCGTACAGCGACATCGTGCGGGCATTCCGCGGCTCCTTCGAGCACCCACCCGACATCGTCGTGCGTCCGCGCACCGAGCCGGAGCTGGCGGCCGTGCTCGACTGGGCGCTGTCGGCCGGGGCCGCGGTGATCCCGTTCGGCGGCGGCACCAGCGTCGTCGGCGGCGTCGAAGGGCGGGTCGCGAACGGCGGCTCGCGGGAGGCGGGTGCGCAAGGCGGCCGACCCGCGGGGAGCGAGCTCGCGGGGGGCGAGTTCGCGGGCGTCGTCACGCTCGACATCAAGGCGCTCGATCGCGTGCTCGAGGTCGACCCGGTCTCGCTCTCGGCGCGGATCCAGGCCGGCGCCACCGGCCCGCAGCTCGAGCAGCAGCTCGCCGAGCACGGATTGACGCTGCGCCACTTTCCCCAGTCGTTTCAGTTCTCGACCCTGGGCGGCTGGATCGCGACCCGCGCCGGCGGCCACTTCGCGACGCTCTACACCCACATCGACGACCTCGTTGAGTCGGTGCGGGCGCTGACACCGAGCGGTGTGTGGGAGTCGCGACGGCTGCCGGGCTCGGGCGCCGGGATCTCGCCGGACCGGATGCTGATCGGCTCCGAGGGGATCCTGGGCGTGATCACCGAGGCGTGGGTGCGGGTCAGGCCGCGCCCTCGCTTCCGCGCCTCGGCGGGGGTCCGATTCGCCGATTTCGCCACCGGCGCCGCGGCGGTCCGGGCCCTCTCGCAGTCCGGCCTGTACCCGACAAACTGCCGGCTGATCGACCCGGGCGAGGCCGCCGTGACCGGCGCCGGCGACGGCTCATACGCGCTACTGGTGCTGGGGTTCGAGTCGCCGGCGCACGAGGTCGATCCCGCGATGGCGCTGGCGCTCGAGTGCTGTGGCGATCACGCCGGCAGCTGGGAGCGGCGGCCGTCCCGCGGTGGCGGCTCTGGAGGCGACGCCGTGGGCAGCTGGCGCGAGGCGTTCCTCCGCGCCCCCTACCTGCGCGACACGTTCGTGGCGATGGGCGTCCTCTCGGAGACGTTCGAGACCGCGATCACCTGGGAGCGCTTCCCGTCCTTTCACGAAACGGTCCTGAGCGCGGCATCGGCGGCCGTGTCAGAGATCTGCGGGGCGGGCTCGGTCACCTGCCGCTTCACCCATGTCTATCCCGACGGCCCCGCGCCGTACTACACGATCCTCGCCCCCGCGCGCCGCGGCCAGGAGCTCGAGCAGTGGGCGCAGATCAAGCACGCCGCCGCGGACGCGGTGATCGCCGCCGGCGGCACGATCACCCACCACCACGCCGTCGGCCGCGACCACCGCCCATGGTATGACCAGCAGCGCCCAGACCCGTTCGCGACGGCGCTCAAGGGCGCAAAGGCGGCGGTCGACCCAACCGGGGCGCTCAACCCAGGCGTGCTGATCGACCCGTAACAACCCATCCCATTACCCGAGCCCTGCTTGCTGGATCAACTGGACCGCCGCCTGGTCGTTTCCCAGGGCGACGACGCCCAATGACGCCGGCGACAGAGACGAGATCGGCGGTAGCTGCGGATTCGGAGCCACGCCCGGACGCGCGGGATATTCGAAGTCGTAGCTGTGGGCGAGGATCTGCTGGCCGGTGGCGCTCACCAGGAAGCTCGCGAATGCGTCCGACGCCTGGGGGTGCTTGGTGGAGGCGAGCACCGCCACACCGGAGATGTTCTCGATCGAGCCGACATTGTGGTTCGGGAAGTAATAGACGGAACTGTGGATGGCGCTGGCGCCTATCTCGAGGCGCAGGCGGTACCAGTAGTAGTGGTTGATCACCCCGGTTACGACGTCGCCGCGGTTGACGGCGGCGACGACCGCTTCATCGGTCTGGAAGACCTGTGCGTTGCGCCCCAGGCCTGCGAGCCAATCCTCGGCCGCCTTCGCCCCGTACTCGGCGATCACCGCCCCGACGAGCGGCGGGAAGTCCGAATCCGTGGGGGCGATCGCGACCTTCCCCTTCCAGGCCGGCTGGGCGAGGTCGAGGATCGATGGCGGAAGACTGGATCTCGACACCCGCCGGGGGTCGTAGGCCAAGGCGCTGATGCGCAGCGCGATCGGGGCCCAGTCGCCGCTGGGGGGCTCGTCGCGCTGGGGCACCTGACGGAGCGTGGAGGCGGGAAGCTTGGCCAGCAGTCCATGCTGGTCAAGGGTCACCAGCTCTGGGGAGTTCTCGGTCAGGTAGACGTCGGCCGGCGAGGAGCGGCCTTCCTGAAGAAGCTGGTCAGCGAGCACGACTCCATCGTCGCTGCGCACCTGGACCTTGATCCCGGTCTGCTTCTGAAACGCCGACACGAGCGCGTCGGTGAGCTGGGGATGCTGGCCGTTGTAGAGCACGATCGACCGGGGGTCACTGCCGGAGCCGCTTGCGCATCCCGCCACGACCGCCGCCGACGCGATCGCGGCGAGGAGGGCAGCCACCCGCGGGGTACGCCTTTTCATACTCGGCTCACCTGCCCGATCGCGGCTTCCGTCAAGGTGCCTGCGGTGGGCGCGAGTACCCAGCTGGCGCGATCGGCAAGGTCCTCGGCCCGCTTGCGTGGCGCGGGGTAGGTGACGATCGGCCCCGCCACCGACACCTGGACAAGCTCGCCGATCTCGGGGAGGTCACGGTCGAACGTCCGCGCAGCGACAGTCACTTCCGATGCACCCTCGAGCGCGAGCTTGACCACCGCGTCGGGGCCAAAAAGGCTGTGACCGAGCACCCTCGCCGCAGTTGCGCGCGCATCCGGTGCCGCAGCGTCGCGCCCGCCGCCGGCCGTGGTTCGCGTGTCCGGTGCCGCAGCGTCGCGCCCGCCGCCGGCCGTGGGTCGCGCCAAGCGAATCTGCTCCGGTCTGATCATGACCATCACGGGACCGGCCAGCTTGGGCTCTAGGACATCGAGCACGCCGAGCGGACAGTCGACCAACCCGTCGCGAGCTTCGCCGTTCAGCACCACCGCCTCGCCGACGAACCGCGCCGCATCGAGGTCGACGGGCGTCCGGTAGAGAACTTCGGGCGCGGCGATCTGCACGAGTTCGCCGTCGCGAAGGAGGGCCACCTCGCGCCCCATCGACATCGCCTCGGCCTGGTCGTGGGTGACCATCACCGCGGTGCTGCCCTCCTGCGCAAGCGCATGAAGCACGGCCTCACGCGTCTCGACCCGCAGCGACGCATCGAGTCCCGAGAAGGGCTCGTCGAGCAGCACCAGACGCGGCCGCGGGGCGAGCGCGCGGGCGAGGGCGACGCGCCGCTGCTCTCCGCCGGAGAGCTCGTGGGGGAGGCGATCGATGTAATCCTGGCCGAGGCCGACCAACTCGAGCACCTCAACGATGCGCGTCACCTTCCTGCGCTCGGCTCGACACAGTCCGAAGCCCACGTTCTGCCCGACTCGCAGGTGGGGGTACAGGGCCCCCTCCTGGGCCACGTACCCGACCGCGCGCTTGTCTGGGGCCAGTGGCTTGCGTCCGGCGACGGCAACCCGCGCGCCGCCGATGGTCACGGTTCCCGCGTCGGGCGTGACGAACCCCACGATCACTCGCAGCAGCGTCGTCTTGCCGCTCCCCGAAGAGCCGAGGATCGCCGTCAGCGTCCCCGCCGGCACCTCGAGATCGACGTCGCGCAGCACGGCGCGCGACCCGAACGACTTCGCGATCGCCTCGCATGTCAGCTGAGCCATGACTAAGCCCCCTCCAGCGCTCGGACACGCCCGAAGCGTCCCATCAAAATGTACGTGGAGACCAAGCACAGGCCGACCAGGGCCACTCCGAACGGCGCCGCTGCCGCGAAGGCCACGGTGGAGGCGTTGGCCTGGAACTCGGTCCCCAGCGTCGAGGCGCCGGGCGGCAGCAACTCCTGGGCGGTCGAGAGGTCGCCGAGCACGAACGCGAACACCAGCACGCCGGCCGCCGCCAGACCCGGCCTGGCCAGCGGGAGGGTGATCCGCCACAGGGTGCGCATCGCCCCGGCGCCGAGCGACCTGGCCGATTCCTCCAGGGCGGGCTCGATTTGTCCGAGCGTCGTTCGCATCGCGACGACCGCGAACGGCACGAACAGCATCGCGTCGGCGAGGACCAGGAGCCCGAAACTGCCGTACAGCGACGGAACGTAGCGGCTGGCCGCGTACGCGAGCGCCGTCGCCGCGACCAGATCGGGAAGCGCGAACGACAGGTACGTTGCCCGCTCGAGCACCGTGACAAGCGGGCCTCGGTGGCGGACCGCGAGCAGCGCGACCGGCAGCGACAGGACCACCGCCACGACCGCGGCAGCCGCGCCAACGGCGACCGAGGTGACCGTCGCGGGTCCCAGGTGATGAAGGCTCGCGGCCGCGCCGGACAGCGCGGCGGAGGTTCCCTCCGTCCACCAGCGGATCAGCTCCCCGAGGGGAATGCCGAGCCCGACCGCGACGATCAACGCGAACGCGACGAGCACGAGCGGCGTGGCATGCCCCAGCCCGAGCCGCACGGCCGGGCGCTTGGCGCCGAGGCTGACGCGCGCGTACTCGGCGCTGCCCCTGAGGCGAGACTCGCCCACCAGGATGAACACGCACAGCACGATCGAAAGGAGCGACAGCGCCGCGGCGCCGGAGGCGCTGAAGCTGAGCTGGTACTGGGCATAGACGCTGACGCTGAACGTCTGGAACTTGAGCGCCACGAATGCATCGAACTCGACCAGGGTGTCGAGCAGCACGAGCAGCAGGCCCCCGAACAAGGCTGGGCGGAGCTGTGGCAGCACCACCCGAAAGAAGGTCCGACGAGCGGAAAGCCCGAGCGAGCGGGCGCTCTCCTCCAGGGCCGGATCCAGATTGCGCAACGACGCCGCCACGAGCAGGAACACGATCGGGTAGTAGGAGAACGTGATGATTCCCGCGGCTCCCAGGTAGCCGTTGAGAGATGGGCTCAGAGCCGACCATGCGTAGCTCGTGACAAACAGCGGCATGGTCAGGGGCGCGACCAGCAGCAACGTCCAGAGCCCCCGCAACGGCAACCGCGTGCGCTCCACAAACCACGCCGAGAACAGACCGAGGAGACCGCTCGCCGGCACCGCGACCGCGGTCACCAGGCCGGTGTGGAGCAGCAGCGTCGTGGCAGATGTGGCCCTGATCGCGTCGAACGCGGCCACGGGTCCGCCCTGGAACGCCTGGACGAGCGATATGAGCACCGGCAACACGACGATCACGACGGCCACCGCGGCCACTCCGAGCAGCGGTAGCGACAGACTGGCGATCAGCCGGCGCGGCGCGCGCGCGTCTGGACTCGCCTCGCGGCGTCGGATGGTTGCCGTTTGTGTCGCCATGGGTGGGTCGTCATGGCTGAGGACGCCACGGAGCCGTCGAACCTTCCAAGCGGTGTCCCCCGGAGGGGCCGCGAGGGCTCAGTCCGAGGCGGGCAGCGAGAGCTTTTCTTCAGACGACGAGGCAGGAGCCGCCGCCGCGGCGCTCGCAGCGGACGAGCTGGCGTCGAGCATCCGCTCGTACACGCGATAGCGCTTCACGATCCGCCCACCCATCGCTTCGAGCCCGCGGTTCATCGAGCTGTTGGTCTCGAGGATCCAGCTCGCCTCGCCCCACTTCTGACGGGTGCGCTCGGCCGTGTCGTACTGCTCCATGTACAGCGCGGCGGCCGCGCCGGTGTGCTGATGCTCTGGCATCACGCCGAGAAACCCCACCCGGACGCGATCCATGATCCGCCCCTTGTTGAGGTAGTACCACCAGCCGAGCGGCAGCAGGCGGCCGCGCATCTTCTTCAGCACCTGGTTGATGTCGGGGACGGCGATCGCCATCGCGACGGTTTCGCCATCGATCTCGGCGACCATGAACCAGTCGCGGCTGTAGACCAGCTGGTAGGTCCGGGCCAGCTCGTCGAGATCCTCCTTGGAGTAGGGGACGAAACCCCAGTTCGCTGACCACGCCGCGTTGTAGACCTTCGCGAACTCATCCATCTCGCGGCGCAGGTGCCGGCGCGACATTCTGCGCATCGTCAGCCCGTACTTGGTCTTTGCCCGTTGCGCGACCTTGGGGAGGATCGGCAGCACCTTGTCGCGCTCGCCGACGCGCAGGTACCAGCTGTAGAGATCCATCGCCTTCGTCAACCCGGCCGCGTCGCAGAGTCGCTGATAGTAAGGCGGGTGCCACGGCTGCCTGATCATCGGCTCAAGCGCGAAGCCCTCGATCAGGACGCCACTTTCGTCGTTCAGCTGGAAGTCCATCGGGCCGACCATCCGTTCGCAGCCCCGCGCTCTCAGCCAGCTGGCCGCAGCCTCGAGCAGCGCGTCGAATGCTTCCTGGTCCTCCTCGAGCTCCAGGAACCCGAACATGCCCCAGCGGTTGTGGTGAAACTCGTTGAACGCGCGGTCGATCTGTGCGGTGATCCGTCCCACCACCCGCCCCTCGCGTCGGGCGAGAAAGTACTCGGCTTCCCCGTGGGTGAAGTACGGGTTCAGCTTGCGGATCAGGAACAGATAGCGCTCGAGCTTCAGCGGTGGGATCCAGGGTGTGCCTGCGTGAAGGCGATACGGCAGCGCGACGAACGCACGCAGATCACCGAGGCCCCGTACGGGGCTGACCTGGACACCCACGCGGGTCCTCACGCCGACGCTCACGCGGCGGAACCGTACCGGAGCGCGTCAGTCGGGATCGATCTCGCGCCGATCCGCGCATCGACAGCCCGAACAGACCCACGAAGACCGCGACCCCGACAACGTTGGTGACGAGCTTGTAGTCGAGCTTGACCGCGCCGAAGATGTCGGCCCGCGCCGGTCGGATGTGGGGGATCAGCCCGAGCCCGCTGAACAGCCCGTCGACGATCAGCGCGGCGATGATGATCGCCACGAACATCAGCGCCACGATCCTGGCGGTGAAGCGAGCGCCGTAGTACTTGCGGTAGACCAGGACGATCGGAATCACGATCAGATCGGCGAACAGGAACGCGATCACGCCGGCGAAGCTGATGCCGCCCGACCACAGGACGGCCGCGAGCGGCACGTTGCCGACCGAGCACACGAAGCTCAACACCGCGATGATCGGCCCGATGAGCACGTTCTCGGCCAGCTTCAGCCCGGCTGGCGCGTGCTCGATGAACAGGCCGTTGAAGAAGTCGTTGCCGAGCAGGCCGATGAACCCGGCGAGCAGGAACCCGGCGGTTATCTCCTTCCACAGCATCGACCAGTCATGGCGGAAATTGTCCGCGACGTCCGACCACGCCGCGACCGAGGTCAGCCGCTCGCGCACGCTCAGCTCCCTGCCGGCCACATGATGATGGTGGTGGTGGCCTGCCTCGGCCCGCTCGGCATGCGCTCGCGCTTGCTCCTCGAGGCGCTCGGACACGAATAGGCGCAGCAGCGCGCTCATCACGACGATCAGGACGAGGCCGCCGAGGAACTCGGCGAGCGTGAACTGCCAGCCGATCAGGATCCAGATCACGATCCCCAGCTCGATCACGAGATTGGTCGAGGCAAACTGGAACGCGAGTGCCGACGCTGCCGAGGCGCCCTTCTGAAACAGCGACTTGGCGATCGCGATCGCCGCATACGAGCAGGACGAAGAGGCGGCACCGAGACCGGTGGCGAGCGCGACCGGCCGCGTCCCCGAGCCGCCGAGCGCGTCCTCGATCCGCTGGCGCGGGACCCACGCCTGGACGATCGCCGAGATCGTGAAGCCCAACACCAGCGCCCACCACACTGCCCACGCCATCAGGAACGCGTTGCCGAGGCCGTCGGAGATGGTGTCGAGAAAGCTCATCGTGAATTACGGGGGAGGGGTATCGGCCCCGTCCACATTATCAAATACCTAGGGGGGGTATGTGCTATCGTGACCCGAGTGAGCGACACAACTCCGGTTCGCGGTTACAGCGCCAGCAAGGAGCAGCTGCAGAAGCGGCTGGCTCGAATCGAGGGCCAGGTCCGCGGCGTCTCGAAGATGGTCGACGAGGACCGCTACTGCATCGACGTGCTGACGCAGATCAGCGCGATCCAGGCCGCTTTGGACAAGGTCGCGCTGGGACTGCTCGACGGCCACGCGCACACCTGCGTGATCGGTGCCCGGCCCGAACAGCGGGACGAGCGGACCGAGGAAATGATGGCCGCCGTCGGCAGGCTGATGCGCCGCGGCTAGACGCCGCGCGCGAGATCTTCAGCCGCCCGTGCGCCCACGCCGCGCTCCGCCGCCAGTGCCTCAAACGCATCCGCGGCGGCGGCCGGGCCGCCCGCGGCGGCGAACCCATCGGCCACGCGGCGAGCGCCCGTGGCCTTGTCCATCGCCTCACGGATCTTGGCTCGCAGCCGCTCGGCGCTCAGGCGCCCGGCGGGAAGTCGGGTGCCCGCATCGGCGACCTCGACGCGGCGTGCGACCTCCAGCTGATCGCGCCCGAACGGCACCACGCAGACGGGGACGGCGGCGGCGAGCGCCTTCTGCGTGGCGCCGGCGCCGCCGTGCGTGACCGCGCACGCGGCGCGCGCGAGGATCGGCGTGTGCGCCAGGAACGGCTCGACGATCGCGTTGGCCGGCACGGCCGCGCGCGGGAGCTCGGCAGCGGGGATGGTCGCCACCACCTGCACGTCCTCCTCGGCGAGCGCCTCGAGCGCGACGCTGACCAGCCGGCCGTCGTCCTGGAACTCCGAGGAGGTGCTCACGAGCACCAATGGTCGCTGCACGCCGGCCAGCCACTCGGGCGGATCGCTCGGTGGATCCCAGCAGCAGGGACCGACCATCCGCACCGAGGGCGGCCAGTGGGCACGCGGGTACTCAAATGGCTCGGCGGTCAGATACAGCAGCAACGGCACGGTCGTGAACATCTCGGCGAACTGTTCGAACGGCCGGAGTCCGATAGCGCTGCGGACCGTGTTCAGCGACGGGACGAACATACGCGTCACCGACCCGAGCACGAGCGGTCGCAGGGCCCGGTCGCGCACACGGCCGAGCGGCCCCGAGGCCGGCTTCCACCCTGGACCGAACGGCGGCACGTCGGGCGCAGGGAGTGGCAGCGGATAGGGAAACCACACCGCCCACGGTCCGCCCCAGGCCTCCGCGGCGGCACTCGCTCCCCACGACATCGCGTCGACCAGCAGCGCGTCTGGCCGTTCGGCCTCGATCGCCTCGCGCAGGTCGGCGGGCTCGTACTCGGCACGCGCGGCGAACGCCGCGACGGCTCGTTTGACCTTTCCCTGCGGCGAGCGCGCGAGGTAGTCATCGTGCTCGATCGCCTCGATCCGCGGCGAGATCGGCGCTGCGGCGAAACCTCGCTGCTCCATCAGCGCCACTTGCGAGCCGAGCGTCCTGAGCGCAATCGCGTGACCGCGGAGCGCCAGCTCGTCGAGGATCCGCACGAGCGGATACAGATGCCCGCGCGCGGGCGAGGTATAGGCGAGAACCTTCATGTCTTCTCCTCGATGAGTCCTGCGATGGCCTGCATCAGCGTGGCGCGGACCTCCGCCCGCGTAAGCCGGAGATCGTGCGCCAGCAACCTCCACGTGTGTACGTCACACAGGGCGATCAGCGCCGCCCGCCGGCGCGTCCGCCCCTTCCCGCGAAACGCCGCGAGCTGCGGGCCGAACACGTGCTCGACCCAGTCGTAGTGGAGCTGGCGCGCGCGGGCGTCGATCTCGGCGAACACGCCACCGTCGCTGGCGGCGCCGCCGATCCGCAGCGCTCGCGCGCCGGAGCGCTCGTAATGGTCGAGGAGGTTGTCGACCGCTGCGCTGATGTCGCCGCTGGCCACGGCCCACCGTTCGTCGCGAACCCGGCCATAGCCGCGGGCCGCGGCCTGCTCCAGGAGTCCCTCCTTCGAGCCGAAGTGGCGCAACAGGGTCTGTTTGGTGACCCCGGCACCCGCCGCGATCGCGTCCAGCGAGACCTGCTCCCAGCGGCCGGCGAAGAACTCGCGGTCGGCCGTGTCGAGCAGCCGCTCGCGCGTTCGCTCCCGCGTTCTCGCCCGCGCGACCTGGTGGTAGGCACGGGTGCTCGTTCCAACTTCCATGTGACCGATAGTAACGCTAAATCACCAGGGGCGTCAAATACCAAAGCCGGCCGTGAGCAGCTACTGCGTGCGAGCCGGGTCGCCCGCCGGCAGGACGTCGCACGCCCACGGAGTCCGCTTCCACTCGGGCACCGGCGTCTCGCGGTCTGTCCGGGGCACGAAGCGCGACCGTTCGATCAGCGCCATCCGGTGGATGTAGCGCGGGCAGTTCGGGAACACCTGACTCGCGCGTACTCGGACGATGAACTGCGCCCCGGGGTAGCGGTCGGTCAGCTCGTCGCGCTCGTCGATCGTGGCGATCCCGTTCAGTCGCAGTCGCGAGGGCCGCGCAGAGACGAAGTCGATGAACAGCATTCCCACATGGGGGTTCTCGAGCAGGTTGCCCATCGACAGGTACATCCCGTTGCCGTCGTAGTTCGGAAACGCCACCGTCTGCTCGTCGAGTACTCGGACGAAGCCCGGATCGCCGCCCTTGTAGGAACACTGCGGCCGCCCGTCGCGGTCGGCGGTGGCGAGAAAGAACATGTCCATCCGCTCGATGAAGGCGCGGTCCTCGGCGTCGATGACCGGACGTGAGAGAAACTTCTCCTCCAACCGGTCGGCGAGCCGCTGAGTGTCGAAGCGCTCCTGCAGCTTGCGGGACCCGCGGTGATAGGCGGTGCTCATTCCGGAGGCTCCATGAGGTCGGCCATCTCCGGCGCGAGCACATCCTCGCGGCTGTAGTGGCCGACCGAGTCAAACCACCGCTTGGCGTGAAGGCCCGAGCGCAGATCGCAGTCGGCGACGACGATTCCCTCCTCGTCATATAAGGGTCCCGCGATCACCTCGCCCCAGGTCGGCTCGATCACCGCCGCGCCACCTCGGCCGAACACCTCCTTCTCGAGAGGCAGGGGCACAGGAAAGTCGCTTGGGAAGGCACTCGCCGGGATGTATTGCGGGACCGAGACGACGAACGCTCCCGACTCGATTGCGATGTGGCGCATCGAGGCCAGCCAGACATCGCTGTCGTCGGCGGTCGGCGCGACCCAGATCTGCGGGCCGCCGCGGTACACCGCGTAGCGCGCGAGGGGCATCCGGTTCTCCCAGCAGATCAGGCCGCCGACGCGGGCGCCGCCGGCGTTCACGACCGCCAGATCGTCGCCGGCGCCGATCCCGTGGAACAGCCGCTCGTGCTGGGTCGGCATCAACTTGCGGTGGCGCGCGAGCAGGCCCGATGGCCCCAGGTAGACGACGGTGTTGTACAGCGTTCCGGGTCGCTCGGACTCTCGCTCGTTGAGGCCGAGCACGCAGAACAGCTCGCGCTCCCGGCAGACGGCCAGCAAGCCGTCCAGCAGCGGTCCCGGGACGTCGACCGAGTTCGCCCACAGGCGCTCCCACAGCTCATCCCAGCCTCTGAACCCGGACGCGCCGCGAGCCCAGGCGTTCGAGGGATACAGGGGGATGAAGCACTCCGGCAGTACCGCGAGCTGCGCGCCGCGATCGGCGGCCTCGTGCAGCAATCGCTCCGCCTTCTGCATGCACTGCTCGGCGTCGAGAATCACCGGCGTCGCTTGGATCGCCGCGACCCGGACGGTCGGGAACGCCGTCATGTCCAGCCTATGGCCGAAGCCCGGCGGCCCTCAAGCCCACTCCATCGGCGTGAAGCCGCTGGTCGTAGGCGCAGAGACGATCAGCACCGAGGCGGGACCTGAGCCGTGGTTTCGCACGGTTCGCCGGTGAGCCGGGGCGAGCCGCGCGAACGTCCCCTCCGGCGCGGCGTGTTCCTCGCCGTCAATCACCAGCGTCGGCTGGCCGGAGAGCACGAAGAACAGCTCTTCCTGGTCACGCGCGGTTTCGTCGTGCTCGGGGATCGACTCGCCAGACGGGATCTCGACCAGGTTGACGCCGAACGCCTGGCAGTCGACCGAGCGACGCACCAGTGTCCAGTTGCCGGCCCGCTCGAGCTCCTCGCGGGTTGCGATCGTGTAGCCGTTTGCCCGCTCCATCGTCGCCTCCTGTTCGGGGGCCATTACGTCCTGGCAATCAGGCGGCCCCTTTGCTCGAACTACCGCCCAAACGTGGGTCTGCTACTTTTATCTACTAGTAGGTCAAAAGTCAAGCTTTGATCCGCGATCATTGTGTCAATGAGGACTGCAACCGCCAATTCGAAAGCCGGCCGAGAGAGGCGGGACACCGCGCAGCGGATTCTCGACGTGGCCGAGCAGCTGGTTCAGGTCCGGGGCTACAACGCGTTCAGCTACGCGGACATCGCCGCCGAACTGGGGATCACAAAGGCGAGCCTCCACTACCACTACCCCGGGAAGGCCGAGCTGGGGCAGGCGCTGATCACCCGCTACGGCCAGCGCTTCTCGCACGAGCTCGAGGCGATCGACCGCGAAGCGGCCGACGCGCCGGCGAAGCTCGCCGCCTACGCCAACCTGTATGCGGACGTGCTCCGCGGGCGGCGCATGTGCTTGTGCGGGATGCTCGCGGCGGAATACCGCACGCTCCCGACGCCGATCCGGGAAGGCGTCGTCGCGTTCTTCGACGACAACGAGTCATGGCTCGAGGGCGTGCTCGAGCAGGGGCGAAGCGACCACACCCTGAAGCTCGACGGCTCCGCCAGAGACATCGCCCGGATGCTGATCGGCGGCCTTGAAGGCGCGATGCTCCTTGCCCGACCCTACGGCGATCTCGAGCGATTCGAGACCGCCGCCACCACCCTGCTGGCAAGTCTCATCGCCGATGGCGCCGGGGCCAACGGCTCTGAAGCCCTGTAAGCCTTCCTGATCGGCCGCTGACCGGGGCCGGCTTCAGTCCCGTCCGTCAGCCCCCGCAGGCGCGTCCCGCAGACGTGCCGAGACCGCTGGTGCCGATGGCGCCACGTCGGCCGGCAACCGCTCCAGCAGCTCGCGCCACGGAGGATGCGCATCGATCGCGGCACGGACCCGAGCCACGCCGGTATCGAGATCGCCCGACTGTGCCGCGCCGAGCCCGGCCCAGAACAGCAGCTCGTGGTTATCGGGGGCGAGCTCACTCGCCTGCTGGAAGAGGCGCGCCGCAGCTTCGTGGCGGCCCTCGCCTACGAGCTCATCGGCCTGACCGGCGAGCGCGTAGGCGTCGTTCAGCTTGACCAGCCGCCGCAGCTCGAGCAGCGGATCGGGGTGATCCTCGACGTGCAGCGAAACCACGGTCTGCCAACTGCTGCCGTCGGCCGGCACGACGAGGATCGCCGCCGACTGACGGCCGCGCGCATCCCCACCTTCGGCCTCGGCAGCATCGAGCGCGGCGAGCAGCCGCTGCGTCAGCGGTCCGTCCGCCGAGCGATAGGCCGCGAGCATCGCCGGCCAGACGCGTTCAGAGACCATGATGTTGGCCTGGCAGGAGACCGCATCGCCGGTGATATGGCCGGCGAACGCGATGCAGCTCTGACCCGTGTGCGCCGCGATCACCCCGCGCGCGTCGACGATCGCGACCTGGCGCGTGGCGGCAACCGGATCCTCGGCCAGGAGCTGCGCCAGGGCGGAACGGGCGTCCAGGCCGCGCTCGAGCAGCTCGAGCCCGCGCGGCCCGTAGGCGATCTCGGCATTCGCCTGCGTGGCCACCGCACCGACGCCGGGGCGCGCCCACGGCACGATCGGGCCGACGGCAAACCAGTGCGACTGGACCGCTACGCCGAGCTCCCCGGTGGACGGATCGCGCGCCACGATCGAGTAGGTCACGCCCCTACTTTGACAGGCTTCGGCGCGTGACATCGATCGCGGTCCTCGGCCCCGGCGGCGTCGGCGGCTTCATCGCCGCCGCGCTCGCGCGCGCCGGCGAGGAGGTCACCGTGGTCGCGCGGGAGACCACGGCCGAGCTGATCGCGCGTCAGGGAATCTCCGTGCAGAGCGTGTATCTCGGCCACTTCGTTTCCCGGCCGGACGCGAGGAGCGAACTGGAGGGCTCCGTCGGCGTCCTGCTCGTCACGGCCAAGGCGACGGGCCTCGAGGCGTCGCTCGAGCGCATCCACACCGAGCCGCTGCTCGTCGTCCCGCTGCTCAACGGCCTCGATCACATGAGCGCCCTGCGCCGGCGATTTCCCGGGGGCAGAGTGGCTGCCGGGGTGATCCGCATCGAGTCAGATCGTCCCGCTCCCGGACGGATCGTCCAGAACAGCCCCTCGCTGCGGGTCGACCTCGCGTCCGATGACCCGACTCTTCGCCCCGCCCTGAGCCGGCTCGCCCACACCCTCGAGCACGCGCGCGTCCCCGCCGTGATCGGGCCGAGCGAGGCGCAGATCCTGTGGTCAAAGCTGGTCCGCCTCAACGCGCTTGCCTGCACCACCAGCGCGTGCGACCGTGAGATCGGGTTCATCCGCAGCGATCGCGAGTGGCGCGCCGTGCTGGAGCGCTGCATCAGCGAGGCGGCGGCGGTGGCGAACGCCGACGGTGCGGACATCGATCCCGCCGCGCCGCTGACCGAGCTCGACGACGCCCACCCGGAGCTTCGCTCCTCGATGCAACGGGACATCGCCGCCGGGCGCGAGCCAGAGCTCGACGCGATTCCCGGTGCCGTGCTGCGCGCCGGCCAGCGGCACGGGATCGAGTGCCCGACCACCGCGCACCTCACCGAGCAGATCGCGGAGCGGGCGGGGATCCCCGCACCTACGACCTGAGCGCTTCTATCGGGCCGAGCGCCCTCAGCCCTACACCGGTGGCCGGACCCTCGGCGGGGGCAGCGGTCCCGGCGCGTACACCGGCTCGGCTTCCTCTTCCTCGGTGGCGACCGCCTCGACGAGCTCCTCCTCTTCCTCTTCCTGGTGCTCCTCGTCGTGGAGCCCGTCGCAGAGGATCCGGAACGTGCCCGTCTGGCCGCCGTCCGCCTGAAGCACGATCCCGGGCAGGATCTCCTCTCCCGGCTCCAGCCCCAGCCGCTCGATGTCGAACCCGGCCATCCCGATGCCCCACGCGTTGTGGTCGGGGTTGGCGCGGTCGTGGGCGGCGATCCCGTTCGCGAGCGCCTCGAGCAGCTTGCCGATCCTGGTCGTGTCCACCATCGTCGCTCGCTTAAGCCTAGCCCGTGTGCGGTCACGGGAGCGCCGCGCGCAGTCACGGGAGCGGCGCGCCCGCGAGCGCGGCGATCACTCCGATCGCCGCTGCTGCCAGCAGCGTCTGGACGACGCCGCGTCGCGCCACGAGCAGAGCGAGCGCCGCGCCGATGAGGACCGCGAGCTGCCAGCCCTCCTGCAGGGCGGTAGCAAGCGTGATCGCGGCGCCGAGAATCGCCCCGATCGCGGCTGGCCCGGCGCCGTCGAGGAACGCCCGTGGGTTGGGGTTGCTGCGGATCCGCTCGAACCGCCGGCCGCCGAGCAGGATGAACAGGAACGAGGGGAGGAACGCGACCAGGGCGGCCAGCAGCCCGCCGGCGAGCCCATGGGCGGCGTAGCCAACGGCAGCGACCGTCGCAACGACCGGTCCGGGCGTGATCTGTCCGAGCGCGACCGCGTTCAGGAACTGCGCATTGGTCATCCAGTGGTAGGTGTGGACGGCGTCGCTCTGCAGCAGCGGGATGATCACGAACCCACCGCCGAACGAGAGCGCTCCGACCTTGAACGCGGTCCAGCCGAGCGCCCCGATCCCGCCGGAGCTGATCGCGGCGGGAAGTCCGGGGCCGAACAACCACCACTGACTCGTCAGTGGCGGCCGCGGCCGGCGCTGGACGAGCAACTCGAGCGCCCCGCACGCGAGCAGCACGAGCACCAGATAGGGCCCGATCAGCGCCGCGGCTGCCACGCCGGCGCCGAGATAGCCGATCCACCGGGGTTTGTAGCCAGGCTTCTCGCGCGCCCGGCCAAGGCTCGGGCCGAGCAGCCCGCGGGCGGCGTGGACGGCGACGGCCGCGACCGCCGCCCCGGCGCCGGCGCCGGCGCCGCGCACCCACAGCGGCGGTGCTTGCGCGAGGAACAGGACCGACAGCAGGAGGATCAGGACGACCGCCGGTACGATGAACCCGAGCCCTCCGGCAATCGCGCCGGCCGGCCCGGCCACGCGGTAGGCACAGCTGATCGCCAGCTGCGTGGACGCCGGTCCCGGGAGCAGGCTGCAAGCCGCGTTGGCGTCCTCGAAAGTCCGCGCGTCGATCCAGCCGTAGCGGTTCACGACCAGCTCCCGCAGCAGCGCGATGTGCGCCGGGGGCCCGCCGAAGCCGGTCAGCCCGATCCGGGTCCACTCCCGGGCCACCATCCCCACCGACGGTGCCGGCTTCGCTGGCTGCGGGGCGCGCACGATGCCTGCATTATTTGAGAAGGGGGGGTTGGCGCCGCCGCCGGCAGCGCCCGCCGCGACTCACGCCCGCTCGAGCACTTCGATCCGGTAGCCGTCGGGATCGCGCACGAAGCACAGCCGCGGGCCGCCGTCCCTGACCGTGTAGGGCGCGCGCTCGGGCTCGATTCCCTGGTCGGCGAGGCGCGCCAGCGTGCCGTCGAGATCGGAGGTGGTGATCGCGATGTGGCCGTAGCCGGTCCCGAGCTCGTAGGGCTCGGTCTGGCCCTTGTTGAAGGTCAGCTCGAGCCGCGGCTCGTCTCCGTCGTCGGGGAGGCCCATGAATACGTTGATCGCCTCATCGCGAATCGGCAGCCGGCCTTTCTCCTCGAAGCCCAGCGCCTCGTAGAAGGCCACCGAGCGATCGACCTCGGTGATCCGGTAGCAGGTGTGGATCAGGCTCATCGCTGACTTCAGGCTACCGGGCAAGTGGCTGGCGTGAGGTGTCCTCAGGCGAGCGGAAAATCGGCCGCAAACTGATACAAGTGCGGAGATGGCCGAGTTCGCGAACGTACCAGATGAGCGGCCCAGCGGGGAAGGCCACGCGGCGGGCATGCGCTCTGACGCGTTGGCGAGCCATCAGCGCATCCTCAACGCCGCTCGAATGTTGGGGGGCGATCGGCACGTCACGATGGCCGAGCTCGCCGCCGCGGCCAGGGTCGGGCGCTCAACCCTGTACCGCCATTTCCCGACTCGGCAGGCACTGGAGCGAGCGCTCGAGGACCTCGAGCACGAGCCCACCGGCCCCCAGCCGTCCTCGCCGGTCAGCGGTCGGGTTGCGACGCTGCCTTTCCTTGCGCCCGGACAGCTGGGCCGGGAGGCTCCGCTCGCCCTGGAGGTGACCCGCATCCTGGACGAGGTGCCTCCGCATTTGGTCGCCGATCAGCTGGTGGCGGAGGCCAGACGCGCGGCCGGCGTGGCGGTGGCGCTGTACGTCGTCGATATCGATGGATCGCACCTGTTTCGCCTGGCAGGCTCAGAGGAGTTTCCGGACCGGCTCGAGGCGCCGCCGGCGCTGGGTCCCGAGATCGTTCCCGAAGGCCTCCCGGAGTTCCACGAGCGCCTGCAGCGCCAGCTCCCAGGCTGCCTCGCCGAACCGCTGTGGCTGCGCGGACGCGTCACCGGCATCCTGCTGTGCGTGGGCACACCGCTGGCTTCGCTGTCTGACATCGCCAAGCAAGGCGCGGCGGCACTCGAGCTGGCCAACGACTACACCGACTACATCGAAGCCGCGAGGCGCCGGAAGCCGACCACGCCGGCCGCCGAGGTTCAGCAGCACCTGTTCCCGCCGCGAATCGCCCGGATCGCGGGCGCGCAGCTCGCCGGGGCACTGCTGCCAAGCTATGAGGTGGGCGGAGACTGGTTCGATTTCGTGGAGAACCGGGACGGCGCGTGGGTGGCGATCGCTGACGCGTCCGGAAACGGCCCCACCGCCGCCGGTCTCGGCGCCTCCGCCCTGGGTGCGCTGCGCGCGGCGCGCCGCAGCGGACAGGACCTCGAACAGGCACTCGGCTCGGTGCACGAAACGGTCCGGCGCCTCGACAACGACGAGTTCTACATCACCGCGATATTTGCCCGTTGGAGGGCCGCCACCGCCACCCTCACCTGGGCCAATTGCGGCCACCCACCCGCCTACCTCGTCGACGCCGACGGCAACCTCACCGAGCTGGAAAGCCCCTCACATCCGGCCCTGGGCACCACCGACGGGACACCTGATTACACGCTCACCCGTCGCCAGCTGCAATCCGGTGAGCGGCTGATCCTGGTGACCGATGGTGTCACCGGGCGCCACGTGGAGGGCGGCGGCATGTTCGGCGTTGAGGGAATCAAGCGGGCGCTCGAGCGCGCCGACAATCCGACCGCGTCCTCGACGGCCCTGGCCATTCAGCAGGCGCTGACCGATTGCTGGCGCGAGCCCCTGGAAGACGACGCGACGATCGTGGTCATGGCGATCGAATAGCCGGGCGAACCGAGTCGATCGTGGCCCTGGCGATCGTGTAGCGGGCAAAGCCGCCCTACTCGGGCTCGGGTTCCTCCTCGCCGGGCCACGTGCCGGTCATCGCGGCGAAGCCGTGGCGGGTGCCGTGATCAAAGGCGCCGCGGACCAAACGGGCGATGGCCCCCTCGAGGACCAGCGCCGCGACCAGCTTGCGATAGTCAACTGCGCGGTACTTGGCGTCGGGTGGTTCCTGATCGTCGATCACGCCCCAGAGCACCTGGAACAGCTTCTTGCTGGCGAGGCCCGCAAGCAGGCCGCCGATGATGCTGACAGGCAGAAATAGAAATTTCACGCTAGTTACCTTTCGCCTCCATCCGCGGGGTGGCCGACAGATTGTTTTCGGCGGAGACTCCCGCCTCGAGCAGGCGCCCTCGCGCGAGCTCGGCATTCAGCTCCGCGCCGAACAGCACGGCGACGTTCGAGATCCACAGCCAGACCAAGAAGATAATGATCCCGGCCAGGCTGCCATAGGTCTTGTTATAGGAACTGAAGTTGGCGACGAAGAACGCGAACGCGGCGGAGGCGACGACCCAGATCAGGACCGCGATCACGCCCCCCGGACTGAGCCACCGGAACCCGGGGTGGCGGACATTGGGCGCCCCCCAATAGAGGATCGAGAACATCAAGCTGACGACCAGCAGCAACACGGGCCATTTCGCGATGTCCCAGATCGTGACCGCGCTCGCGCCGATGCCCAGCAGCTTCCCGGCCTGAGTAGCAAGCCCGCCTGTCAGCACCACCGCTACCGCGCTCACGGCCAGGAGGATCACCAGCACCAGCGTGATCGCCACCTGGATCGGCCGCTTCAGCCAGAAGGGACGACCCTCGTCGACTCCGTAGATCGCGTTGGAGGCGCGCATGAAGGCGCCGACATAGCTCGACGCTGACCACAGCGCCGCCCCGATGCCGACGATCACCAGCACCCCCGCGGTACCGCGGCTGTGCTGGAGATTGTGGAGCGCGCTGGTGAAGATCTGCTGGGCCGCCCCGGGAGCCGTTTTGGCGAGGTTCTGGATCAGCGGCTGGGTCGCCGATTGCCCGACCAGCCCCAGGATCGCAACCAGCGCCAAGATGGCGGGGAAGATCGCCTGGATCCCGTAGTAGGTCAACGCCGCCGCCCAGTCGGTCAGGTTATCGGCGCTGAACCCGCGGGCTGATCGCTTCAGCACTCCCAACCACGCGCCGGCCCCCAGCTTGGTCGGACCCTCCGGCGCCCGTCGCTCGTCGGGCGCGCCCTCCGTCCGGGTTTGCTCGCTGGTCGACTCGCTCATCTGGTCTCCCCTTCGGTCAGCTCGAGCTGATCCGCCCGAGGACAAATCCGACCAGGAACGCACCGCCGGCCGCGAACGGAAGCGGATCGCGTTTGGCCCTGGTCGCCACTTGCTGGGCGCCGCTGGCAGCGCTTTCGGGAGTCGCGGCCTTGACCTTGGCGGTGAACTCCTGTCGCTTCTGCTCGGCTGTCCCTTTCAGCTCGGTGATCTTCTGCTGAGCCTGCCCCTTGACGTCGGCCTTGCCCGCGAGTGCCTCGACCGTGTCGCCAAGTTGCTCCCGGGTCTCGGCGATCTCCTCCTGAAGCTGCTCCGGCGTCTTGTCCTCATCGGGGGCCGATGCGCTCACTGCCTGGCTTCCTTTGCCCGTGTCTTTGTCCATTCGACGTCCTCCTTCACGCTCTCGATGGTCTGTTCCGGTACCGGTGGCGTGGCCTGCTGGACCTTGCGCTTGCCGGCCAGAGCCAGCCCACCCGCGACCACGCCGAGGGCGACGGTCACGATCAGCGCCGCCAGCCATGCCGCCATCGCCGTGCTCAAGGCGAGGACCACACAAGCAGTCAATGTGCCGCCGGCGTAGAGGCCGAAGACACCCGCGCCGCCGAACATCCCTGCCCCAATCCCGGCCCGCTTGCCCTTCGCGCTCAGCTCAGCCTTGGCAAGTTCGATCTCCTGGCGGACCAGGGTGGTGCTCTGGTCTGAGAGTCGCTGTATCAGCTCGGCCACGGATTGCTCAGTCATCTGCTGTCGTTGCTCGGTGCTGTGGCTCTCCATCGCTTGGTTCCTTTCTGTCCCTTCAGGGGCTCGCCGGCGCGGCGGTAAGGGGTTCTTCGCCTACGACATCGTCGGCCAGGGGCGCGCCGCCCTCCGTCCTCTCCGGGGCCCGGATGCTGCCGGCGAGCCCACTCAGCTTCTCCCGCACCGGACGACTGACGGCCACGACGACCAGGGCTCCCCCGGCGAGAAGCATGGTCAGCGTGCGGCGGCGCCGACGGCGCCGCTGCGCGCTCGGCGCTTCGCGGACTGCCTCGATCAACTGGTTCGCCGCCTCGGCGGCGTCCGCGAGCCGCCGGCGGAAGCCTCTGTCCGTGAGCGCGTCCCGCGTACGCTTCTTGTCACGCGCGCGCGCGTAGGCACCACGTCCAGCCGTCGTCAGCCGACGCATTCCCTCGTTGACGTCTTCGTCGGCCAGCAGCTGCTCGGCATATTGGCGGATCCTGGTCCAGCTGTCAGCGTCAGCCATCGATCACGCTCCCAATCCAGTCAGCGCCGGCTGTCATCCAAGGCCCCGCACTATCGGTCCGGGTAAGGGTCGTGTGTGCTGTCCCCGCCCGACTCGGTGTTCCAGGAGCCATTGCCACACTCCGGGCAAGGAGGCAGATGCCGGGTAGAGCCGACATCGAGCTCATAGCCGCATTCGGTGCAGGCATACGTGCCGGCTGAGACGTCACTTCCTGCAGGGACTGGCTCCGCCATGGTGCTCCTTTCGTAGCTTCGAGAGACCCATTTACCCGGCTCTTCTGGGACTAAACGGGACTTTCATATGCAAAATGGGTCGCGGCTAGGCCAACCAGTGAGCTGCCGATATCAAAACCGGGACATTTCCGGGCGACTGGCGGGATGCGCCGCCGCCCGGCCCGTTCTCGACTGCCGGCGAAGCGCTGAGTGAGACCTCGGCCCAGTAGGCTCCCCGCCGTGATCATCGAGCGCTCGATGGACGAGAACTGGCTCTCGAACACCTATCTGGTGGCCGACGAGCAGGGCACCGACGCGGTGATGGTCGACGCCGGCGGCCCGGTGGAGCCACTGCTCGACGTGCTCGACCGGATGCGCTTCTCGCTCACCCACGTGCTCCTCACCCACCATCACCACGACCACGTAGCCGAACTCGACCAGGTGCTGGCCCGCTATCCGGACACGCCGGTGTTGATCCATCCGCTCGAGCGCGACCTGGTCGCGGGCAGCACCGGGCTGATGCAGCCAGGCCAGCCGATCTACAGCGGGGCGCTCGAGATCGAGCCCCTGCACACGCCCGGACACACCAACGGGATGGTGTCGCTGTTGGTCAATGGCACCGACGTGTTCACGGGCGACACGCTGTTCAAGGGCTCGGTCGGAGGGGTGCGCGCGCCCGGGCACACCACCTACGCCGACCTCAAGTCCTCGATCATGGACACGCTGCTGAAGCTGCCGCCCGAGACCCGGATCCACCCCGGGCATACCGATCCGACGACGGTCGCCGAGGAGCTCGAACGCAACAAGTTCGTGCGGATCTGGCGGGGTCTCGATCCCGAGGGCGATGACCCGTGTACTGCGCTCGGCGATCCGGCCACGCTGATCCTGCTCGGCGACGACTACGACGGCGGCCACAAGGCCTGGGTTCGTTGGTCCGACGGGTCGGACGACATCGTGCCCGGCTCCCAGGTCGAGCGCTGACACGTTACGCCGTTCGGCGTTACGCTTAATGGCGTAACGCTAATCGGTATTATAATTTTTATGCTTGCTGGCGTAAATAGCTCCTAGCTGTTACGCTTAGCGGCGTAACGCTAATCGGCGTAATGCATGGCGAGTCCATCCTCTACCAACCCGTTCCGGTTCGGCGCGCTCGCGCTCGATGAAGCGTTCGCCGATCGTGCCTCGGAGCTTGCCGAGCTGACGGCTGACGCGCTCGCGGGACAGGATGTGGCGCTGTTCGCTCCGCGGCGGTTCGGCAAGTCCTCGCTCGTGTGGCGGGCCTCGCAGGAGCTGTTGCGCCGGCGCGCGCTCGTCGCGCAGGTCGATCTGATGACCACGCCGACACTGGGCCGGCTTGCGGACAAGCTCGCCCAGTCGATCCACGAGGACCTGGCCTCGGCGCTGTTCCGAGCCCGCGAGCGAGCTCGCCTGTTCCAGGGGCTGCGCGTCACGCCGATGATCACGATCGGTCCGGACGACGGTTCGATGAGCTTCAGCTTCGCCTCCGCCGCCGCCACGGCGGACATCATGGCGACGATCGAGCGTTTGCTCGAGTTGCCGGGCCAGCTCGCGGGCGAGCGTCATCGGCAGGTCGTACTCGTCCTGGACGAGTTCCAGGAGATCGTCGGGATCGACCCCGGTCTGCCTCGACTGATGCGCTCGGTGTTCCAGCGCCAGCCCGAGGTCTCCCACATCTACCTGGGCAGCAGGCGTCACACGCTCGAGCAGATCTTCAACGATGAGAACGAGCCGTTCTGGCGCAGCGCGAAGCGGATCGAGCTCGGGGTGATCGAACCGGAGGCGTTCCGCCCGTTCATCGCCGAGCGTTTCGCGCTGACGGGGCGGGCAATCGACGAGGAGGCCCTCGACCTCGTGCTCGCGACGACGGGTGGGCACCCCTACGCGACGCAGGAGCTCTGCTACTTCATCTGGCAGCAGACCCTGGAAGGCGCGACGGCGAGCACCGACAACGTCGAGAGCGGGATCGCCGATGTGCTGCGTTCCGAGGACTCGCACTTCGCCAGCGTCTGGGACAACGCGCCGCCCCAGCAACGGATCCTGCTGCAGGCGCTGGCGCTCGAGCAGGGACGCCCGTTCGCGGCCGAGTACCGCCGCCGGCACCGCCTGCCCGGCCCATCGAGCGTCCAGAAAGCGCTCCAACGGCTCGAGGAGGCCGAACTCGTCTCGCGCTCGGACGGCCGCACGTGGATCAGCGAGCCATTCCTGGCCCAATGGCTACGCTGGAAGACGCGCTGACCGCGATTCAGAGAGGTCCCGGATAGCATTGAAGCCAGTGGCGAAGGACAAGATCCCGACCTCGCGCGTCGGGCGCACCGCGAAGATCGGGGGCCTGGCCGCGGGGCAGGCGATCCGGCAGGCGGGCACCCACGCGGCCAACGTGACCCGCTCCAGGAGCGGGCGAGAGGCCGCGCTCGAGCGCCGTCACATCGAGGCCGCGGAACAGATCGTCGCCGCGCTCGGAACGATGAAGGGCGCCGCGATGAAGGTCGGGCAGGTGATGTCGTTCCTCGATGTCGGCGTCGTGCCCGAGGAGTATCGGGAGGAGTTCCAGCGCAAGCTAGCGGCGCTCCGGGACGCGGCGCCGACGGTCAGCTTCAACGACATGCGCAAGGTGATCGAGCAGCAGCTCGAGGCGCCGCTGTCGGCGGTGTTCGACGAGTTCGACGAGGAGCCGATCGCCGCCGCCTCGATCGGACAGGTGTATCGCGCCAGGCTCACCGACGGGCGCCGAGTGGCGGTCAAGGTCCAGTACCCGGGCGTCGCCGCCGCGGTCCGCGCCGACATGCAGAACCTGGGGATGATCCTGCGGCTCGTGAAGCGGATTGCCCCCGGGATGGACCCGCACGCGATCGGCCAGGAGATCCGCAATCGCGTCGCCGAGGAGCTGGATTACGAGCTCGAGGCCCAGAATCAGCGCACGCTGGCCCGGATCTTCCGCGGCCACCCGTTCATCATGGTCCCGGACGTGATCACCTCGCTCTCCCGCGAGCACGTGATGGTCTCCGAGTTCGTGGAGGGGACCGGCTTCGAAGACCTCAAAGGCTATCCGCAGGCGCAGCGTGACCGGATCGGGGAGATCCTGTTCCGGTTCTACTTCGGTTGCCTGTACCGCCACCACCAGTTCTCGGGCGATCCCCACCCGGGCAACTCGATGCTGCTCGACGACGGCCGGATGGCGTTCATCGACTTCGGGCTGTTCAAGCGGATGCCGCCCGGCACGGTGGAGCTCGAGATCCAGGTCGCGCGTGCGGTGATCGAGGGCGATTGCGAGACGATCATGCAGATCGGCGCCGAAACCGGACTGTTCCCCGAGCCCGAGAAGTTCCAGCCCCAGCGCGTGCTCGCGCACTTCCGGGCCGCAACCTCCTGGTACACGATCGATGAGGAGGTCCAGCTGACGCCCGAGTACGCGACACAGGTGCTGATCGACATGAGCGATCCGCGCTCCGAATACTTCGGGCAGATGCGCCACGAGTCCGCTCCGCCCGACCACATCTTCGGCCGCCGGATGGAGGTGCTGACGCTCGCCGTGATCGCCCAGCTCCAGGCCCTCGGCAACTTCCACCGGATCGCACGCGAGTGGTTCTACGGCGATCCCCCGGCGACCGAGCTGGGACGGGAAGAGGCGGCGTTCTACTCGCGGGCGGCGGCGTAGCTGCTGGCGGGCGGGGCGTTCTACTCGCGGGCGGCGTAGCTGCTCGCGGGCGGCGACGTAGCTGCTCGCGGCCCTAAGGACGGCGGGCCCGGCGCCGGCCGCTCACGTCCAGGCGCTCGCTTCCTCCGCCGCGAGGATCTTCGCGAGCACCCGGTATACGGCTCGGTTCACCGACATACCGCTGTGGCTCGAATCGACCTCGATCTGTCGGGCGCACGGATCAAGACACGCCCGCCAGGAGACGACCCCATCGCTACGCGAATAGATCGCCACCGCGCGTATGTCATGCGGGAGCGGCGCCCGGAGATCGTCCCGGAAGTCAGCGCAGCATTCACCGTCTCTGCACTCACTGGAGAACATGCCCGGCACGCCCATGTCGCCGAGCCGCGCCACCGACCGCACCGCGCTCATCACAGCCGGTCCGATGCTGAGCGGGTCGAGCACCGGGGAGCCGAGCATCACGAGCGTGCTGATCGCGTCCGGGTTGCGGACCGCCAGGACGCGCGCCAGCTCGCCGCCGCGGCTCTGACCGATCACCACCACCGCTCGCTCCGTGTGCTCCGCCAGTTGCCGGAGGCGCCGCTCGATCCGGCGGGTTGCCAGTTCTGCGCAGTCGACGTTGAGCAGCATCCCGGCGGCCGCCGTGCGCGAGCCGCGCCTGCGCAGCCAGCCTCCGAGCACGGCCAGCGACTGATCCCCCGCCATGAACCCGGGCACGAGCAGGACCGGTGGCGCACCGGAACGACGGACCGGGCGGCGGAACTCGCCGTCCGCGATCAATCGACCTAACTCGAGGCCATACCGAAGCTCGCCGCGGAGCGGCACATCGGCGGGATCGCGTGCCACAAGCGGCAAGGCCATCGCGCTGCCGAAGCCTACCGACACGCGCGGCGGGTCTCCGCAGTCGGCCGACCGCGGAGCGAACTTTGGCTGATCGGTTCCGGGCGGTGGAACCAGAACGCCAAAGTTCGCGCATTGGCCGACGGCAGGGATCGCTCTAGGGAGCTCCGCGCCGCGGCTCGAGCTCGGCTCGCTCCAGCGTGCCGCGGGCGGCGGCCAGGCCGCCGATGTCGCCACCTGGTCCGCGCAGGATCCAGGCGATCCCGACCGCGATCGTCGCGCCGGCGAGTGGGCCGAGGAGATACACCCAGTAATGCGCGAAGTCGCCGAGCATCACGTCCGGCCCGAACGACCGCGCGGGGTTCATCGAGGCGCCGCTGACCGGACTGGACCACAACCCGGCGAGGACGATGTACGCGCCGACGCCGAGCGCCGAGAGCGACCCGATGTTCTGGGCCTGCGAGGCGGTGCCGAGGACCGTGCTGACGAGCCCGGCCGTCAACGCAAGCTCGATCAGCACCGCCTGCCAATCGTGGATGTGCGGGCCCGGCTCGGTGGCGCCGAGCATCCCGACTCTGCCGAACAGCGCCAGCAGGAAGGCGCACGCGAGCGTCGCGCCGATCAGCTGGACCAGCACGTATCCGGGCACGCGACGCCAGGGAAAGTCTCGCCTCAAGGCGAACGCGAGCGTGACGGCCGGGTTCAGGTGCGCACAGAATCGGCGCGAATCTAGCGGCCGCGCCGGACCGCCTCCCGCTCACACAGGAACATCGTTCCTACCCCCTCCTCCTCCTATCGCCAAGTGGAGCCGCAACCGGATAGGCTCCGCTCGTGGCAGCGAGCAGCGTTCATCGCGGTGGAGCCGGCGAACCGCTGGTGCTGATTCATGGCTTTTCGGGTACGCGGCTGCTCTGGGAGCCGGTGCTGGAGGCACTCGAGCGCTCTCACGATGTGCTCGCGGTGAACCTCGCCGGCCACGCCGGCGGACCCGAGTTCGGGGACACGCCCGTCTCGGTCAACGCGCTGGTCGACGCCGTTGAGCGCGACCTCGACGCCGCCGGCTTCGAGACCGCGCATCTGGTTGGCAATTCGCTCGGCGGCTGGATCGCGTTCGAGCTGGCCATCCGCGCTCGGGCCCGCTCGATCGTCGCGCTGTCGCCCGCCGGCGGGTGGGAGTCGGGATCGCGCGAGGAGCGGCGCGTCCGCGCTCTGTTCCAGCGCCTTCACAGGCTGACCAACGCGATCGTGCCGCGGGCTGACTCGCTGATGCGCCGTCCCCGCCTGCGTCATGCGCTGTTGTGGCAGGTCGCCGCCCACGGAGAGCGGATCCCCCCGGCCGCTGCGGCTCAGATGGTCCGCGACTCGGTCGGCTGCCCGGTGTACTTCGAGTTGATGGACGCGATCCTCCGCGACGGGCCGCCGCTCGCGCTCGACGGGGTCACGTGCCCGGTGCTGCTGGCGTGGGGCACCCGCGACCGGATCCTTCCCTCGCCGCATTACTCGCAGCGACTGCGCAACATGCTTCCGAATGCGGAGTGGGTCGAGCTCCAGGGGCTCGGCCACGTCCCGATGTCCGACGACCCGGCACTCGTGGCTCGGATGATCACGGAGTTCGTCGCGCGCGTGCGCGAACCGGTTGCCATCGGCAGCTAGCTCGGCTGCGCGCTTCGAACCGGCCCTGCTCGAATGCTCGGACCTCGGTCCGGGCATCGGAATTGACGAGCTCAAGATGGATCGCTTCCACCACTATCGCTCAACGCGGTAGTGTCCGAACCGTGGACGACGAATCGATCCTGGCTCGCATCGAGGCGCTGGTCACGGAGGAGCACACGCTGCAGGGTCGCGAGCAAGCCGATTCCGAGCGCGACGACGCGTTGGCCGAAGACCGGACGCGCCTGGAGCGCGTATCGATCGAGCTCGATCGCTGCTGGGATCTACTGCGCCAGCGCCGCGCACGCCGCGCCGCCGGGGAGGACCCGGACGAGGCGCAGGCGCGCGAAGCGGACACGGTCGAGCGCTACTGGCAGTAGACCCCGCGCGGTAGCGCCTCGCACGCCGGGCCCGGTGTGGAAATGATGCCGCACGTCCAAGTCGCAGTCAGCGGACTGCTGCCGACGCTCCGCAGGTGGCGGCGAACGCAAGGTCCTCGCCAGCCGTCCGGGCGATCAGGCCCGGGATGCCCGCGGTCGAGCTGCGCTGAGCCCGTCAGCGCCGTGTGCCCCGGCCTGCGGGCCGGGGCACACGGGCCTTCCGGTCCCCCGGCCCGGTTGCTGCGCTTAGGCCGCCCGGCCGGTCGCGGGCGTGGTGCCGGCGACTCTCGCCTCGGCACGGACGACGGTCAGCTTCGGCGCCGTCAGCTTGTAGGCGAACCGCTGGCGCGCCTGGTGGTAGCTCTGATCGGCGCCGAAGAAGCACTCATTTGACCGCGCCAGCTCCTCTTCGCGGTAGGCCTGTAGCGGCTTGATCTGCTCGTCATCCGCGCGGCGGCGGCGCTTTTGCTCGAGCCGACGCTTTAGGCTGGGGTCGGTGGCCAACCGCTGCGCGAGCTCGCCCACCTGGTGCTGAAAGCGCTCCAAGGTCGCGCCGAAGGCGGCATCGAGCAGCCCGATCCGGACCGCCTCGCGGGCGCCCACCGGGTTGAACGGCGCGCCGATGATGCGCGCGGTCATCTCGACGCCGATCCGCCGGGGCAACAGATAGGTCCAGTACTCCGACCCGAACAGGCCGCCCATGTGCTGGTAGTAGGGGTTCAGCACGACGTCCTCGCGCCCCACCACGCGGTCGGCCGCGAGCGCCAGCGACACGCCACCGGCCGCGGCGTCGCCGCCCAGCGCGGATATCACCAGGTGCGAATCGGTCTGGATGATGTCGCGCACGAGGTCGTCGATCGCGTGCAGATTGCGCCACGACTCGTAGGCCGGATCAGGCGCAGCCTCGATCACATTGAGGTGGATGCCGTTTGAGAAGTAGTCGCTGCCGCCCATCAGCACGATCACCTTGGTCTGTCGCCGCGAGCGCGCGGAGGCGTAGGCATCGCGCAGGCGCTGGCACTGCTCCGTGCTCATCGCCCCGTTGTAGAAGTCGAAGCGCAGGAAGCCGACCGGCCCGCGCTGCTCGTAGGCGATCTCGCGATAGGTGTGTTCGAGCCGCCAGCGCGCGTCGAGCGCCACGGCGACCTCCGCCACGTCGAGCTCTATACCCGCAAGTGCCAGCGCGCGCGTCGCCGGGAGCTTGAAGAACCGCTCGGCCGGTGTGTCGGCGCGCTTGAGATGCGTGATCCACACCGCGCCGTCGACCGTCGCCCGGCAGATCGCCCCCCTGCGCTGCGCGATGATCTCCCCGGGCCGGCCGTGCAGCACTCGCTCTGCGTGCCCGCCGAACAAGTGAAACTCGGTGCCGCGGATCAGATCCAGCACTCCTGGGTGCCCCTCGCCGGCGCGAACCTTGCGCACCACGATCTCCGTGCCGTCCGCGGCCCAGTCGATCGCGCGGACATCCTGGCCCATCGATGGACGGGCGGTCCCGATCACCGCCGTCTCGTCACGGCCGGGCGGCCTGGGCCGATCAGCGCCCGCCCCGATTCTGGCGATCGCCTCGAGGAGGGCCTCGGTCGCGGCTCGGCGCACCTCGTGGCGATAGAGGCTGCTCTTTCCAACCTCGCGCAGTGGAAAGCTCCGCGTCGCCCACACGTCGCCCGCGTCGAACTGGCCGTTGGCCTCGAGCACGGTCACTCCCCATTCGCGCATCCCGAGCTCGATCGCCCAGTCCAGCGAGGAGGACCCGCGATCGCCCGGTGGGCCCGGGTGGACGATCAGACAGCGATGCTCTGACCAGATCGACTCGGGAATCATCTTCTTCAGGAACGGGCACACGATCAGCTCCGGATCGTGCTCACGGACCGCGGCCTCCATCGACGCGGCCGAGTCGACCACGGCTACCTCGACTTCGTGGCCCAGCTCGGTCAGCGCGATCCAGGCCCGCTGGGAGAGGCCGTTGTGCGCCGAGACCAGGAACAGGATGCGCAGCGAGCGCATCGGCGCGTCGACCCGCAACTCGCTCATCGGGCGGGTGCAGCGTCGGGGAGCAGCCCGAGCTGCTCGAGCATCAGCAGCCGGTCGAAGCTCAGGTCCAGCGAGACGTGCTCGCCCTCGCAGAAGCGCACCAGCTGGACGTAATCCAGCGCGACCGAGCGACCCGTCCGCGCCGGTCCGGTGTGCGTTCCCGTGAACGTGCCCTCCTCGACCGCCACGTCATCGACGACTTGGACACGCCGAACGTCGAGTCGGGCATCGGGAAAGTCGTCCCACCAGCGGCCGTAGAACTCGACGCAGGCCGCCTTTCCCACGCCGGCAACCTCGCCTGGGGCCTGGAACACGACCTCGTCCGCCAGCAGTTCCGCGATCCGATCGAGGTCGTGCGCGTTGAAAGCGTCCGCCGCCGTCTCGAAAACCTCGTGCTCGGTGATCGCCATGAGTCCCCCTTGTGTCCAACCGCGGCGACGCTACGGCCTCTAATACGGACATGCTGATCGTTCGGTTCTCGCCGTCGATGTGACATATGCCGCATCCGCGCCGACGGTCGATCAAGTCGCCCGGCGGGTCCGCAGCGTGCGCGGGGGTAACAGTCGCTTAACGTTGAATCCGGCGTTGTCAGGCATCCTGTTCGCGTGCCGCTGTATCGGTGCGAGCGTTGCGGGTGGGCGACTACGGAGTTCCGTGTCGATGCCGTGCGTGAGCATCGGAGCGACTGCCCGGAGTGTCCGGGCACGATCCGGCTCGTCTTCTACATTCCGACGCCCGCCCTGGACCCGGAACCTGAACTCGCTGATCTGCAGGCCGAGCGCGACCGTGCCCGCGAGCGATCGGCACCGCGGCGCTCAGGTGAGCGCGCGAACCGGCGGGGGCGCAGGCGGGTCGTGAAACTGCCGGCGCTGACGCCCCGGCGAAAATCCTCCCGCTAGCTCGCACAGCGATGAGCGCGTGGGGCCGGGCCGGAGGTCGGCCCGCTTGCGCCCGCCGCGCGGCTAACCGGGCCGGGTGTCGGCTCGGTTGCGCCGGCCGCGATCAACCGGCCGCTGGTTCGGGCACGGGCTCTGCCTGCCCCCGGGTGGCCGCGGCGCCGGCACTGGCTCCTTCCACCCGCAGGTGGGGAAGCAGTCGCTCGAGACGGATCGGCAGCTTCCAGTTGGCCTCACCGAACATCAACATCAGCGCCGGCACGAGGACCGAGCGGACGATCAGCGCATCGAGCAGCACGGCGCTGGCCAGGCCGACGCCGAACAGGTCGATGATCCGCTCGCCGCCGAGAATGAACGCCCCGAACACGAGGACCATGATCGTGGCCGCGGCGGTGATTGTGCGGCCGGTGGCGGCGAGGCCGTGGGTCACGGCCTCGCGGTTATCGCCCCGGCGGTGCCACTCCTCGTAGATGCGCGTCACGAGGAACACCTCGTAGTCCATCGACAAGCCGAACAGGATCGCGAACATCATCACCGGAACAAACGCTTCGATCGGGCCGGTCTTGTCGATCCCGAGCAACGACGAGCCCACTCCGTCCTGGAAGATCAGCGTCACCACTCCGAACGCTGCCGCCACGGAGAGCAGGTTCATCGCCGCCGCGGTCAGCGGGATCAGCAGGCTGCGGAAGACGGCCATCAGCAGCAGAAAGCTGAGCACGATGACGACACCCAAGAACAGCGGAAGCTTGCGCCCGAGGACAGTGCTGAAGTCGTCGAAGATCGCAGTCTGTCCGCCGACCAGGACATGCAGGCCAGTTCCACGGGTGGCGGCCGGGACGACGCTACCCCGGACGGTGTGCAGCAGATCGGCGGTCGAGGCGTCCTGCGGAGAGCCCTTCGGATAGACGTTCGCAAGCGCCACCCCCGGGGCTCCGGGGGTCCGGCCGGGAATGAAACGTGGCCGCGTCGCGCCGACGACGCCGGGCGTCGAGGCGACGGCGTGCACGACGCGCACGAACGCCACCTGCTGGGCGGGTCCCGAGACCTGCGCGACAAGCTGCAACGGACCGTTGTAGCCCGGACCGAAGCCCTGGGCGAGCAGGTCATAGGCCTTGCGCGTCGTCGAACCGGAAGGATCCGAGCCCGCGTCCGCCGAACCGAGCCGCATCGACAGGAACGGAATCGCGATCAGCACCATCACGCCGGCGGCGACGGCCGCGAACGCGGCCGGACGGTTCTGGACCCAGCCGGCCCAGCGCGCCCATCCAGCCGATTCGTCGGTGGTCCGCAGCTCTCCCTGCTTGAGCTCGCGCCGTTCGCCGCGGCGAAGGACTTTCAGCCCAAAGAAGCCCAGCAGCGCCGGCAGCAGCGTCAACGCCGCGACGACGGTGAACGCGACCGCGATCGACGCCGCGATTGCGACGCCATACAGGAAGCTGACCCCGAGCGCGAACATCCCGAGCAGCGCGATGCACACGATCATCCCGGCAAACAGGACCGCCCGGCCGGAGGTGTCCACCGCCTCGACCACGGCCTCAGCACCGCTCAATCCGCGCAGCAGGCCCTGCCGATAGCGGGTCAGGATGAACAGGGAGTAGTCCACTCCCACTCCCAACCCGATCAGGAGCGACAACTCGGAGCTGAACGACGCCATCTGGATCACGTGCGAGAGCAGGCCGATCACGGCGACCCCGGTTCCGAGCGCCAGCGCCGCGGTCAGCAACGGCAGCGCCATCGCCAGCAGCGAGCCGAACACGAGGAACAGCACCACTCCCGCAGCCAGGAACCCGAACGGCAGTCCACCCGGACCGTTCTTGTTGGCCGCCTGAGCGACCTGGCCCTCGACCTCGACCTCGACGCCGTGGCCCGAGGCCGCACGCGCGGTGTTCACGAACCGCTTGGCGGCGGCGGCGTCGATCTTGTTGGCCTGCACGTCGAACGTGACGTTCGCAAAGCCCACCGTTCCCGACGGTGAGATCTGAGCGGCGCCGCGCGGGCCATACGGCGATGAGATCTCCGAGACGTGCGGCAGCCGGGCCACCGCGGCGAGCATCGGCTCCACCCGGGAGCGGACCGCGGGATCGGTCAGCCGGCCCTGGTTGACGGCGATCACGATCTGGTCGGTGTCGCCGGAGGCCCTTGGCGCACTCCGCTGCAGCAGGTTCACGGCATCAAAGCTCTGCGTCCCCGACAGCCGGAAGTTGTCGCTATACGCGCTTCCGGCGGCGGAGTGGATCACGGTCAGTGAGATCAGCGCGCCGACCCACGCCAGCGCCACGATACGGCGATGCGTGAAGCACCATTTGCCAAGTTTTCTCACGGGTCAAGAGCCTCCAGTTACGACGATCAAGGCGGACGTGCGTCCCAACCCCCCCCGGCCGATTATGCCGACCTTCCATGACAAGCGATTGACAATGCGGTTATTGGACTGGTCCGCTCGCCTCCCGCGCCGGCGGAACACTGCTTCGCGAAAGTGTCCGCGGCACAGTTCCTCGCGCTGAGGCGCGACTACCGGGCACGACGCCTGAACAGGGCCCCGGCCATAAGCACCGATACCGCGATGATGCCCACGCTCCAGGCCATGGCGTGCCAGGCATTCGCACCTACCGGCGCGCCGGTCAACAGCGCCCGCAGGGCATCCGCGACGGCGGTCGCGGGCTGGTTGGCGGCGAAGCCCTGCAGCCAGGACGGCATCGTGTGAACCGGGACGAACGCGCTGCTCGGGTACGGAACGAAGCTGACGATGAAGGTGACGCCCTGCGCCGCCTCGGGCGAGCGGACGACGATCCCGATCGCCGCGGCGAACCAGGACAGGGCGAGCACGTACAGCGCCAGGATGCCGATCGCCGCCACCCAGTTGGCGGGATCGCCGTGCGGCCGGAACCCGATCGCCACCGCGACCCCGACCACAACCGCGGATGACAACAGGTTGCGCACGACGCTCGCCACGACGTGGCCGTTGATCAGCGCCTCACCGCGGACGTCGATGGCTCGGAAGCGGTCGATGATTCCGCTGGTGAGATCGTGCGCGACGCTGATGGCCGTGGTCGCCGCGCCGAACCCGATGCAGACCAGGAGCACGCCGGGAACGACGTAGTCCACGTAGCGAGTGCCGGTGTGGATCGCCCCGCCGAACAGGTACACGAACATCAGCATCAGCATCACCGGCAGCGCGAGCGCGGTGATCAGGCTGTCGACGTTGCGCAGCGACAACCGCAGCGCGCGGCCGACCATCGTCACGGCCTCGGGCCACATCGGGCGTCGGACTTGGCGCCCGATCCGAGGCAGAGCCGCAACGTCAGCGTAATTAGACATCGGTGGTCGCTCCTTCGGTCGTGTCGGTCGGATGTCCCGTGAGGGTCATGAACACGTCATCGAGGCTGGCCCGCTCAACCGAGAAGTGGTCGATGCGCGACCTCTCTGGATCGAGTTCGTCGAGCAGTTCGCGGATCTCGGTCGCAGCGCCCTCCATCGCGAAGGCCAACGTCAGGGTCGACGGGTCGGCCTGAATCGCCCGGGGGCCGAGATAACGGCGGACTTGATCGAAACCCTGCTGGTTGGCCAGGCGCAGGGCAAGTCGCTGGCCGCCAACCCGCTGCTTCAGCTCATCCGCGGTGCCCTCGGCAACGATCCGGCCACCGTCGAGGACCGCGACCCGTTCGGCTAGGCGATCCGCCTCCTCGAGATACTGGGTGGTCAGGAACACGGTCGTGCCCGACTTGGCGAGACCGGTTACGACGTCCCACATCGCTTGACGGCTGCGAGGGTCAAGGCCGGTCGTCGGCTCGTCGAGGAACACGACCTCGGGGTCGGCGATCAGGCTCGCGGCAAGATCGAGCCGGCGGCGCATGCCGCCGGAGTAAGCCGCGACCCGGCGCTCGGCGGCCTCGATGAGGTCGAACTGCGCCAGCAGCTCCGCGGCCCGCGTGCGAGCCGCTCGAGCGGGCAAGCGCAGGAGCCTGCCGAGCATTTCGAGGTTCTCCCGACCGCTCAGCGGCTCGTCGAGCGCCGCGTACTGCCCGGTGAGGCTGATCAGGCGACGGACCGCGTGTCGCTCGGCCACGACGTCGTGACCCGACACCGTCGCGCGGCCCGCGTCCGGCGCCAGCAGCGTGGCGAGGATCCGCACGGTGGTCGTCTTGCCGGCGCCGTTTGGGCCGAGCAGCGCGAACACGGTGCCGCGATCGACGCGCAGGTCGACCCCGTCGAGCACCGGCCGCGAGGCGTAGGACTTTCTGAGCTCATGCGTCTCGATTGCGATTTCGTTGAACATGGGACTCCCAGAGGCGATAATGGGGGAACTGCGTAGTCTGTACGCGATAGTGCGTACGTTATACGCTGTTCGGCCATGTGTCAAGAAACCGAGAACCGGTGAGCCCAGCGGCGCGGATCCCCCCCAGCCTCGAGCTCGCCTGGGGCCTGCGCGATCGGGGCGCACGCGGACCCAAGCCCGGCCTGACGCTGGCCGGCATCGTCGAGGCGGCGATCATGGTCGCGCAGCGTGACGGGCTCGAGTCGCTGTCGATGGCCCGGGTCGCGCGACAGCTCGGGGTCGGCACGATGTCGCTGTACCGGTACGTGGCCGCAAAGGACGAGCTGCTGACGCTGATGGTCGACACCGCGCTCGGCCCGCCGCCCGCCTCGGGGCAATCCGATGAAGACTGGCGCGCGGGTCTGACACGGTGGGCCGTCGGCGTACGCGAGGCCTACCGCCGCCATCCGTGGTCACTCAAGGTGCCGATCAGCGGGCCTCCACTCGGACCGAACAACGTCGCCTGGCTCGAGGCGGCGCTCGAGTCGCTCGCGGACACGCCGCTCCTGGAGGAGCAGAAGCTCTCGACGGTGTTGCTGGTCAGCGGCTTCGTTCGCAACGAAGCGACGTTGACTGCCGACTTCGCGGCGGCCGCGGCCGAGGGTGCGACCCCCCGCTACGGGGCGCTGCTCTCAGAGCTCACCGACGTCGCCCGCTTTCCCGCGCTTCACCGCGCGATCCGCTCGGGAGCACTCGATGACGACGAGGGCCTCGACACCGACACCGAGTTCAGGTTCGGGCTGGCGCGAATTCTCGACGGGGTCGAGGCGTTGATGAGTGAGCCGGGATAGGCCGGCGGTCGCCGAGACGGACCGCTACTCGACCCGGACGTAGGTCAACTCGAAGTCGGTCGTGTAGTTGGCGCCGTCCTCGGCCTTCTCCCAGCGTCCGACAATCGTCCTGCCCTCGTCCTCGAATCTGCCGATGAAGCGCTGCCGGAACGGCTGGCCCTCGCGCCAGAGCCGCCACTCGCCGTCGCCGATGCTCATCGCGTAAACACGACAAACGCCTCGATCGTCGGAGTAGAGCCGGTAGTAACTCCCGTTGGCCGCGTCACATCCGATGATCGACACGGCGTCGGGCGCCTCGGGCACATCGATCGATGAGCGCTCGACCAGATGCGCTCCTGACTCGTGCCACTCGAAGCTCGTCCGGGCCTCGCCCGGCCACGGCTCGCCGCCCGGGCCAGCCGCCAGCAATCTCCACTCCCCGACCAGCGGCTCGAGCCGCTTCAATGCGTCTTCGGCAGTGGGCTGATCCACCACGCTCCTTCCTGCGCCGGATCCTCGAAGGGCGGCTCAGTAAACCATGAGCTTGCCCAGGCCTTAGAGGTTAGGGGGGAGTCGATGCGGGTCCGGGTGCTGGATGCACCGAGAGGATGATCGGCGTCCGGGGCGATTGGGTGAAGTCGAAGTCGCTGACCAGGTTGCCGAGGAGGGGGTTGGCTTCGCGGACGTCCGGGCGAGGATCGGGTCGGCCGTCGGTGGCGGGGTTCAGTCGCTGGCTGTCGAGGAAGTCGTCTTCGATGAACTTGTTGTAGGCGTCGTGGCTGAGGGTTTGATGGTCGATGTAGCCCCGTTTGGCATAGGGGCTGATGACGATGCCGGGGACCCTCAGTCCGTAACCGTTTTCGTCCACGGTGGGTGGAACGACGTGATCGTAGAAGCCGCCCCAGTCATCCCATGAGAGGAAGATCGCGGTGCTGTTCCAGTCGGGGCTGTGCATGATCGCGTTGATCAGCCCGGTCACGTAGGTCTGCCCGGTGCTGACCAGCGCCGGCGGGTGCTCGGAGACGGTGCCGTTGGGATCGATCCAGGAGACCGCCGGCAGCGTCCCCGCCTTCGCCGCCGAGAAGAAGTTCGACAGCGACTGCACATTGCCGAGCTGATCATCCTGGTGGACGTCGGTGAAGTGCGGCAGCGGGTTCCAGATACCCGGGGTTTTCGCGCCCTGCTGGACGGGCGTGCAGGTCATCGCGCTGTCATCCTCGCAATCGGGCTCGGTGCCCTTGAACACGTAGTAACCCCAGCTGACACCGAACCTGTGAAGCAGATACGTCATGTCGGTCCAGGCGTACAGCGGGGTCTGGCTCAGAGGCGCCCCGGGCGTGTTCGGTTTCTGGAGCGCGTTCTTGCACGAAAACGGGTTCAACGAGTTGGTGCAGAATGCCGACCACTCCGATACCTGGAAGAGGTGCTCGGGCAGGCTCCAGGACGCGTTGGGCTCGAACATGTGGTCCTGGAGCACGAAGTCCCGCGCGTAGGTCCAATAGTTCGGGATCTCCCGCGCGTCGTGATAGCCCATCACGTCGATGCACTTGCTCTGGGCGCTCGAGGTGCATGGACTGCAGCTGGGGTTGGTGGTCGAGCAGTTGCTGCCCTTCTGTGCCTGGCCGACGAAGCCATCCATCTTGCCGCCGTCAATGTCGGCGGTCGCGTTCGCTTGTCCATGGGGACCGCCGTAGTTGAGATTGGATGGATCGTGGAACGGCGCCACGCAGCCACCGTTGAGCGGATCGGGCACGCATACGCCGTGGGGGATCCCATCCGCCCCGGGATAGGTGCCGAAGTAGCTGTCGAACGAACGGTTCTCCTGCATGATGACCACCACGTGCTTGATCTTGAAGATCCCATTCACGTTCAGCGTGACGATCGAGGAAGTCGAGCGGATGTTGCGCCGATCGCCACGCAGCACGGCACGGATGTCGACGATGCCGTTTTGCGTGAATCGTCTCCCGACCACATAGTTCGAAGCGCGGTTGAGGCGCGGGCGCGCAATCACGTGCCAACCGGTGCCCAGGTTCTCTTCGAGCAGGATGTGCTGCCCCTTGTGGGAGGGAGTGACGTGCCCGGCGAACGTGACCAGCTCACCGGGGGTGACCTTCGCCGCGGAACTCGACAGCGTTATGAACGCGTGAACCCGCTGCCGGAGGGTCCGGCTGCGAGCGCCACCTGCAGTCACATACCACCTTCGGTTGGTGAGCACGATGCCGCGGCGACGGACGAACCCGTACTGACGGCACGTGCCGGTTCGCGTCCGCGCGATGCGGTGAAAATTGTGCTGGCCAGGCAACCGGTGCCAGAGGACGACCACCGTGCCGGCGCCCGCCGACACCCGTCCCGAGATCGTGACTGGCTGCCCGGCCACCGACGGGTTCGGAGCGGCGCGCGCGGTGATGTGGACCCTGGACGGGTGCACGGTGGCGCGCGCGGCCGGGCCGCAGCAAGTGCTCACCCCGGAGCCCGCGAGCGGGCACACGACCGCGGCTGAGGCTCGAGGCGCGGCTGAGGCTCGCGGCGCGGCGGAGGCTCGCGGCGCGGCGGATGAACTCACAAGCGCGGTGGACCAAACGCCAACGGCGCTCACCGCAACGCACAGCAGCAGCACGAGCAGACGACGCATCGCAACCTCCGGGCTTACGCGAAATCACCTGCCGTAACCCGGATCAGAGGCGGGAGTTGCGCCCAACACTTCGCGGCCGCGCGGGAGTCTCAGGCGGACGACGGTGAGGCGAGACCTTCGGTGGACGATCTGGTCATGTGCACCTGCCCAAATCGGTAGCGCAGAGCGGAGTTTGGGCTTTCTGACACGGTAGTCGTGTCAGGTCGCCCGGATTGCGACGCGCGCGTGCGATATGGGCGATTAAGCATGCCGCCCGAGCGCCCGAGGCCCGAGGCCCGAGGCCCGACGCCCAACGCCCAACGCCCAACGCCCGACACCCGACGCCCGACACCGGACGCCGCCGACCGAGACGACGATCCGGCCGGCGCCATGTTGACGACGCCCCGGTGAACGACCCACGCGGTGCTCAGAGGGTGTGCGGTCAGCTCATTGGCGTTCGAGGGCGATCGCCCCGCTGATGTCCGGCGCTTTCGCGTGGCTCTCGTCGGGCTTAGTTCGACCGTGGGTGGCGATGTAAGCCGCGACGGTGCTCAGCAGAGTGATCCCAGCCAATGCGGCGGTGACGATCGCGAACGATTGAGTGGCTCCAGAGGGGTTGAGGCTGAGGTAGAGGGTGCCGAACGCGGCGACGCCGAGCGCCCCGCCGATTTGTGAGGTGGTGCTGGTAACACTGCTGATGTCGGGGGCGTAGTCGGTCGGGACCGAGCCGGTGAGGTGGCCGATCGTCGAGCTGAACTGGATCCCGAGGCCGAACCCGCCGATCGCGAGTAGCACGATCAGCAGCGCTTCTGAGTGCTGGTCCACGAACAGGACGGCGCTGATCGTGGCGTAGGCGGCGGCGAGCAGCATGCAGCCCGCGGCTGGCGCTGATTTGACGAGGTGGGTGGGAAGGCGGCGTACGACCTGGCCTGCGAGCCCGAAGGCGGCGACCCAGGGCACCAGCGTGAGTCCTGAGACGAGCACGCTGCGGCCGAGGCCCTGCTGGAGATACTGGGCGAGGGTGAACAGCAGCGCGAAGTAGCCACCGCTCGTGAGCACCATCGTCATGAGCCGCCAGAACACCGGGCGGCGAGCGATCGCGTCCACGTTCACCAACGGCGAGCCGCCACCTTCGCTGACACGTCGTTGCGCGGCGATGAAAGCGGTGAAGACGGGGAGACTCGAGGCCAGGCAGATCCAGGTCCACGCCGGCCATCCGGCGCTGCGGCCGAGGGTCAGTGGGATCAGCACGAGCAGGACGCTGGCTGACAGCAACGCGACGCCCGCAAGGTCGACCCGGCGTGAGACGCGGGCCGGGTCGGCGGGCAGATAACGAATGGCCGCGAGGATCCCGGCACTGCCGATTGGTACGTTGATCAGGAAGATCGCGCGCCAGTGACTGCCGGCGAGATTGGCGGAGATGAGCACCCCGCCGAGGATCTGACCGACCACCGCTCCGGAGGACAGCGCGATCGCATACAGGCCAATCGCGCGGACGCGCTCGACGCCGGAGAAGTTCAGCTGAATGCCGGTCAGCGTCTGGGGGAAACATCAGCGCCGCGCCGATCCCTTGCAGTACGCGCGCCCCGACGAGTACTCCCGGATCGGGCGAGAGCCCGCACAGCAACGACGCCAGGCTGAAGATCCCGATCCCCAGCACGAACACGCGCTTGTAGCCGTGCGTCTGTCCCAGGCGGGCGCCAGTGATCAAGAGCACCGCGAACGCGAGCAGGTAGCCGCCGATCACGAGTTCGAGCGCCGCTCCGGTGGCGCGCAGGTCGGCGTGGATCGACGGCGTCGCCACGTTCGCGATCGTGGCATCGGCCTGGGACATGAACGGCCCCAGCAGCAGAATCCCCAACAGCCAGCCCTTGTGAACAACGCGTCTCGCGCTGATCGCCGCACCTCCTTGTGATCGAGTCATCGGGTGCCAAACGCGCTCATGACCGGTGATGTGAGATTCACCCCAGGCTGGTCCTCGACGCCCCGGATCTTGCCGGGCGATGCGCGTACGAGAGGGGTTGTTCTCACAAAATGGCTGTCGCGGTCGTCTAACGGATATGACCTGTGGCCCGGCGAGCTCACCGTCAGGCCCGCGACCCCCGACTCAGGAAGGACACATGACCATGACGACGATCACCGCCTACCCGTCAGCGACGATCGCGCGCCGTGTCGACGCGCTCGCCTGGAGCGAGCTGCGCGCCCAGCTCGACGAGCGTGGCTTCGCGATCACCGCCCCGCTGCTGGCTGCGGACGAGTGCCGGCGGCTGTCTGACCTGTTCGACGACGGTCGGTTTCGCTCGACGATCGACATGGCTCGCCACCGCTTTGGCGACGGCCGCTACCGCTACTTCGACCATCCGCTGCCGGACACGATCGCCGCTTTGCGCAGCTCCTTCTACCCTCACCTGGCGGCGGTCGCCAACGAGTGGTCAACGCTGCTGCGAGGCGAACCGGAGAACTTCCCGCTCGAGCACTCGGAGTTGCTGGAGCGTTGTCGCGCCGCTGGTCAGGAGCGCCCGACGCCGCTGATCCTGCGCTACCGGGAGGGTGACTGGAACGCGCTGCACCAGGATCTCTACGGCGAGGTGTTCTTTCCCTTCCAGGTCGTAACCGTCCTCTCCGAGCCCGGCGTGGATTTTGAGGGCGGCGAGTTCGTGCTGCTCGAGCAGCGTCCCCGCGCACAGAGCCGCGCGCACGTGCTCAACCCTTCACAGGGGACGTTCGTGATCTTTCCCACGCGCCATCGGCCAAACGCGGGCAAGAGCGGCTATCACAAGATCGGGCTGCGCCACGGCGTGAGCACTGTGACTCGCGGCCAGCGGACCGCGCTGGGCGTCATCTTCCACGACGCTCGCTGACCTCACAGACCGAGCCCGCTCTACGTCCTACCCCCCAATGACCTCCGGCACCAATCATCACGACGGCTTCCCGGGCCCGCTCCAAGCCGCGCTCCGCGAGCAGACGTTATCCCTCGCCGGCGCCTGGTCACGGCTGGGGCGAGGAGCGCGGCCGCCGCGCCAGCACGGAAGGTGGCGGCGCTCGCCGAGGGCGCTATCCGAGATTTGGTCTCAGTCTTGTGAGGTCGTCGGCGATGGCTATGCTTGGCTTGATGACTGCCGAGTCGGGCACAGGTTGGGCCGAGCATGCGCGGGCGGTGCTGGAGCAGGCCGGCCACCACCGGGGCGCTGCCCGCAATGAGCTGATCGATTTGCTTGGGCGTCAGGACTGCGCTCTTAGCGCGCTCGAGATCGAGGACGCGTTGCGGAGGGGCATGCATGGAGCGCGCACGGTTGGCCGAGCCACCGTGTATCGGGGGCTGGAGCTGCTGCAGGAGTACAACCTCGTCAACCGGCTCGATGTCGGCGACGGAGTCGCCAGATATGAACTCGTCGATCCCGCCGGCCAGCACCATCACCATTTGGTCTGCGACGGCTGCGGCCAGTTGGTGGCGTTCCAGGATCGTGATTTGGAGCGGTCGATCGAGCGGCTCTCGCGGCGACTTGGATTCAGCATCGACGACCACGAGGTCGTGCTGCGCGGCAGCTGCTCGGCCTGCCGCTAGCCCCGGGCGAAAGCCGCCGGCGATAGTGCGGGCGCAGCCAAGCGAGATGTCGGCGTAGCCACATCCCAGGGCCCGTAGGGCCCCCCTCACAAGATTGAGAATCGGACTCACTCTATGTTATGCTGTAGGGCGCGCGCCGGTTTGTCCGGTGCGAATTACCGCCGGCCCCGACCGAGGAGTTGCCCGTGCGCGCCGTGCTGCGTCGCGCTGTGATGTCGATGCTGCCCCCGGCGGCGCTGGTGGTGCTGCTCGGGGGGTGCGGCGGTTCCTCGTTTGCCGCCGTCGGCAAGGGCCAGATCGTCGCGGTCGGCGCAGAGAACCAGTACGCGAACGTGATTTCGCAGATCGGCGGCCGGTACGTGAGCGTCACGGCGATCGAGAGCAACCCGAACACCGATCCGCACACGTTCGAGGCGAGTCCGAGCGTGGCCCAGGTCGTCAGCGCCGCGCGGTTGGTGGTGCAGAACGGGGTCGGATACGACACGTATATGAACAGGATCGAGGCGGCCTCGCCGAGCTCGTCGCGCAGGATCATCGACGTACAGAAGCTGCTCGGGCTATCGGACTCGACTGCCAACCCGCACCTTTGGTACAAGCCGACCACGATGCCCGCGGTGGCGCGCGCACTCGTCAAGGACCTCTCGGCGCTGGCGCCCGCGCATGCGCCTTATTTCGCGGCCAACGCCCGCAAATTTGACGCCGCACTGGCGCCGTGGTATCGGGCGCTCAAGCAGCTGGCGGCCAGCGGCCCGCACACGGCGGTCGCGACGACCGAGCCGGTCGGCGACTACATGCTGGACGCGGCGGGGGTGAGAAACCTGACGCCGTTCACGTTCCAGGCGGACGTCATGAACGGCGTTGATCCGTCGCCGCAGGACGTCACGCTGCAGAACAATCTGCTCTCGCACCACCTCGTCAAGGTGTTGCTCTACAACCAGCAGGTCACGGACTCGCTGACAGAGTCGTTTCTGGCGGCCGCCAGGCGCTACGGGATCCCCGTCGTGGGCCTGTACGAGACGATGCCCACACCCGGTTACGACTACCAGTCGTGGATGCTGGCCGAGGTCCAGGCGCTTGCGCGAGCGATCGCTGAGAAGACCTCGACGCCGAAACTGTGAGATGGGCGTCAACGCGTCGAGCACGCAGACGGATGAGGTCCTCGCGGTCGAGGGGGTTGGCGTCAGCCTGGGCGGTCGCGAGGTGCTCCGCGATGTCCGCTTCACGCTCAGGCCCGGTGGGTTGACCGGGCTGATCGGTGCAAACGGAGCCGGCAAGACGACCTTGTTCCGGGTCATCCTGGGGCTGCAGGCCCCGATCACGGGCAGCGTGCGCGTCGGCGGCGGCGCGCGATCCAGGCGCAACCCGCTGATCGGCTATGTCCCGCAGAAGTTCCTGCTCGATCCCGACATGCCGCTGCGCGGCCGCGACCTCGTCGGGCTCGGACTCGACGGGCATCATTTCGGGATCGCGCGTCCGTCGCGCAAGCGACGGGAGCTCGTCGACGCGATCCTCGACGCCGTCGACGCGCGGAGGTTCGCCGACGCACGGGTCGGGCAGCTGTCCGGCGGAGAGCAGCAGCGGATCCTGATCGCCCACGCGCTGGTCAGCCGGCCGAGGCTGCTGCTCCTCGACGAACCCCTCGCGAACCTCGATTTGCGCAGCGCCCAGGAAGTCGTCGCGCTCCTGTCCCGTCTTTCGCGCGAGCAGCAGCTTGCGGTCCTGATTTCCGCTCATGACATGAACCCGCTGCTTCCAGTCATGGACCGGATCGTCTATCTGGCCGCGGGCCGGGCCGCCAGTGGGCCCACCGATGAGGTGGTCCGCACGGACGTGCTGTCCGAGCTGTACGGTCATCACGTCGACGTCCTACGCGTCCACGGGCGAGTGCTGGTCGTGGCGGGGGCCAGCGACGACGCCCGGGCGGCATTGGAGCACGCGTCTCATACCGCCTCGGTCGAGTTCGTCTAGTGTCACGAGTGCTGCGGGCGATCGCCGAACCGGGATTCTTCTCCAGCTCCCCGGTGCACATCGCTGCCGTGGTCGGCGCGATGGTCGCGTTGGTGTCCGGTGCGGTCGGTGTGTTCACGGTCATCCGCGGCCAGTCGTTCGCCGGCGAGGCACTCGGCGACATCGGCGCGGCGGGCGGGTCAAGCGCGTACCTGGTCGGGATCGCGCCGCTGTGGGGGTTCATCGGTGTCGCTGTCGCCGCGGCCGGCGCGATGGAGCTGATCGGGATCCAGCGTGCGCGCGGGCGCGACCTCGCTACCGGAATCGTGCTTGGGGCGGGCTTCGGGCTTGCCGCGCTGTTCCTGTACCTCGGCACCGAGTACCACAACACGACCGGCGCGACGATCACGATCCTGTTCGGCTCGATCTTCGCGCTCAGCTCCTCGACGATCCCCCTCGTGGCCGCGTTCGGCGCCGTCGTGCTCGGCATCGTCGTCGGGCTCTACCGGCCATTGCTGCTCGGCTCGGTGAGCCCCGATCTAGCCGCCGCGCGCGGGATCCGTGTGCGCGCGGTCGGTGGTCTCTACCTGCTCGCGATGGCGGTCGCGGTCGCGCTCTCGGCGGTCACGATCGGAGCGATCCTCAGCACCGCGCTGCTGGTCGGCCCGGCCGCCACCGCGTTGCGGCTGACCACGCGACCGGGCCGAGCGATCATCACCGCCGGCCTGATCGGCGTCGGCACGCTGTGGCTCGGGATCCTGCTGGCGTACGACAGCTATTACTGGCCCCCAGTCCGGCATGGTTGGCCGGTCAGCTTCTTCGTCGTCACGCTGATCCTGATCTTCTACGTGGTCGCTGGCGTGGCTTCCGACCGCCGCAGCGTCTCGGGGTCGCAGGCCGGGCAGATCGGCACCGCCGCCGGCGAGCCGCGCACACCGAGCGCGTAGGGAGGCTCGATGTTCTCCGGTTTCATGGTCAACACGTGGATCGTGGCCACGATCGTCGCCGGCGTCGCCGGCGTCGCCGGATTCTTTGTGGTCCTGCGCGGCTCGGCGTTCGTCGCGCACGCCGTTCCCAACGGGTCGTTCGCCGGCGCGGCCGGCGCGAGCCTGATCGGGATCAACACAATCATCGGACTGGGCGTGTTCTCGCTCGCTGGGGCGCTTGGGATCGGGATCCTAGGTCGGCGCGGACGCCACGACGTCGCAACCGCGCTCACGCTCGTGTTCATGCTGGGGCTCGGAGCGCTGTTTCTCAGCTTCAGCGTCGAGTACGCGCCCGAGATCTACTCGCTGCTGTTCGGGGAAGTCCTCGGGATCAGCACCAACCAGCTCGCGCCGACCGTGGCGCTCGCGGTCGCATGCCTGGCCGCCGTCGCGATCCTCTACCGGCCGTTGATGCTCTCCTCGGTCAACCCCGAGGTCGGCGAGGCGCGCGGGATCAGCGGCCTCTGGATCGAGGTGTGCTTCCTCCTCGTCGTCGCGCTCGCGACGACCATGACCGTCCCGGTGGTCGGCACCGCGCTGATCTTCAGCTTGATGATCGGACCCCCGGCCGCGGCGCGGTCGTTCACCAACCGCCCCCACGTCGCGATTGGCCTATCGGTCGCGATCGCGATCGCGGCGGTGTGGATCGCGATCGCGGGCTCCTACCAGACCAACTGGCCAGTCGGCTTCTTCGTCGGTGCGTTGAGCGCCGCGTCCTACGCGGCGGGGCGGATCTGGGCCGTGTGGCGCCGCCGGCGCTGGGAACGATCCGCCGATTAGTCACATCCCCGGCGGCTGACGTCAAGCGAGTTCCGCCGGTGGCGGAGCGAGGTCTTCGGGATCGTCCACGAGGACCAGCAAGTCCTCGACGGCGGCCAGGTCCAAGAGCCGCCGAACATTCCGTTGACCGTTGACCACCGCGAAATTGTGCCCGTTCTCGCGAGCGAAATTTGCCTGCTTGATGAGCTCCCGCACCCCCTGCGCGTCCATGAACGTCACCCTGCGGAGGTCCAGGACGACGTGACGGACGCTCCTCGGTCTCGGTCGGAGGCCGTCCAGCACGCCCGCGACCTGGGGCCTGGTGGCGATGTCGAGTTCACCGCGAACTTCGACCAGGACGGTCCGCCGGTGCATCTGCATCTTGACACCGAGTGCTTCGTTGCGTGCGGGTTCTGCCGGGGACATGGCATCCCTTTCTGATCCTTCTTAGGCGACAAGCGCACGGAGGGGCAGAAGAACCACAGGACCCGGGCGGCAAATCAATCATAGCCCCACCTGCGCGGCCATCAAGGGGCAGCGTCCGACGAGCCGCGGAGCAAGCTCGCCCCGAGGCGCCGGCCGGCGAGCTCGCAAAGGTGTCGGTGGCGACGGCCTCGGCGATACGCCGGGCGTGCATGCCCGTAACGCGTATCGATCCGCTCGCCCCGCATGATCCTTTGGAGGGGTGGTGGTCCGGGCCGCGGCGTGCAACACTCATGGCCTGGGGTCTGACGTTGGGGAGTGACGGTGACAGTTGCGAGGCAATACGCGGGCGAGCTGCTCGAGCGTGAGGATGAGCTCGCGGCGATCGCGGAGATGGTTGACCGCGCGTCGCGCGGGGGTAACGGGGTTGTGCTGGTCGAGGGCGAAGCGGGTGTCGGAAAGACCAAGCTGTTGCAGGCCGTCGACGGGATCGCGGGCCAGGCGCCGGTGCAGATCTTGCATGCGCGCGGTGGTGAGCTGGAGCGGTCGTTCGCGTTCGGGGTCGCGCGCCAGCTAATCGCCCCGACGATCGCCTCGCTCGACGCCGGCCAGCGCGCGGCGGTGCTGTCAGGAGCAGCCGCGCTGGCCGCCGACGTTGCCGATCCGCATGCGAAGGCAGACTCGCCGTCAGTGGCTTCGGAGGATGCGTTGTTTGCCCGCCTGCACGGGCTCTACTGGTTGTGCGCTGACCTGGCCGCGCAATGCCCACTCGTGCTGATCGTCGACGACGTCCATTGGGCCGATGACCCCTCGGTGCAGTGGCTGCTGTTCCTGGCACGGCGGCTCGACGATATCCCGGCCAGCCTGGTGATCGCTGCCCGACCGGCCACCGCGGGTGACTGGCCTGAGGCGCTCGTGCTGCTCGCGAACGAGCCGCAGGTTGCAATCGTGCGACCACAGCCACTGACCCGGCACGGATCCGGAGCGATCGTCCGCCGCACGCTCGGTGAGGATGCCGAGGAGGAGTTTTGTGCCGCCTGCCACACCGCGACCGGCGGTAACCCGTTCTTCCTCAGGGAGCTGATCGCGGCGGTCAGCGCCGACGGAGTTCGACCGACCGCGGAAGCCGCTGCGCAGATCCAGTCGCTCGCGCCCGAGGGAGTCGCCCGCAGCGTCGCGGTCCGTCTCGGGCGGATGCCGCGGGCGGCCAGGGCGTTGGCGCGCGCCGTCGCGGTGCTTGGCGCCGAGACCGAGGTTCGCCATGCCGCGCTGCTCGCGGAGCTTGATTCCGCGGCTGCCGCGGCGGCCGCAGACGCACTGCGGTCGGCGGGGATGTTGGACTTCGGGCGTCCGTTGCGGCTGTCGCATCCGGTGCTGCGGACAGCCATCTATTCCGAGCTTGGGGACGGCGAGCGGGCGGGATTGCACGCCCGCGCCGCGCGGATCCTGGCAGGTGAGGGCGCCGATCTGGACGCGATCGCGGCGCACCTGCTGGCCGCAGAGCCCGGTGGTGAGCGCTGGAGAATCGAGGCCATGCAGCAGGCGGCAGAGCGCGCTCTCGCCCGTGGCGCGCCGAGGACCGCGGCGGCCTACCTGAAGCGAGCGCTCGCGGAACCTCCACCCGTCGACCACCGAGCGGCGGTGCTGCGGGCGCTGGGAGCCGCCGAGAGCCAGGTAGGCGACCCGGCCGCCGAGGGGGCCCTGCGCGAGGCGATGCGGTTGGCGGACACCCCGCGTCAGCGCGCCGAGATCGCACTCGAGCTGAGCTCAGCCTACATCCTGACGGCTCGTTTCGGCGATGCGATCGAAACGCTCGAGGCCACGATCGAGCAAACGGCCGACGATGATCAAGAGCTGCGCTGGCGCCTAGAGGCGCGGCTGATCGGCACCGCCAAGATGGAGACCGTCAACCGGGACGTCGTCGAGCGGCACCTGAAGCGGCTGCCGCGCGACCTTCCCGGTGACAGCGCCGGTCAGCGGCTGATCCTCGCCCACCGCGCGAGCGACGCGGTGATGAGTGGAGATCCTCTCGAGCTCGTCGTGGATCTCGCCACACGCGCGCTCGGTGACGGTCAGCTCGTGGCCGAGGAGCCTCCGCTCTCGCCGACGCTGCTGACCACGCTGTTCGCGCTGGTGCTGTGCGAGGAACATGCGCTCGCGCTGAACGCCTTCGACGAGTTGCTGACAAGGGCTCGGCGGGAGGGAGCGCCGACCACCTTCTCGTTCGTCTCCTCGATGCGCTCGCAACTGCACTACTACCGCGGCGCGATCCCGGACGCGATCGCCGATGCCCGCAGCGCGATCGACGCCAACCGTTACTTCGGCTGGAGTGTCGGCCTGCCGAGCCTGTACGCGAATCTGATCAACCCGCTGCTCGAAGCGGGCGATGTCGCGGGCGCTGAGGAGGTCTTGGCCAGCAGTGGCCTGGGCGAGGAGATCCCGGAGATGCTGCTGTTCTGCGATCTGGCTCGCAGCCGCGCGCGGTTGCGGCTCGCGCAGGGGAACACCCAAGCGGGGATCGACGACTGGCTCGCCGGACACGAGCTCCTGGGCCGGTTCGGGATCGCCAACCCCGCCGGCATGCACTGCCGCTCGGCCGCCGCCATCGCCCTCGCCGGGCTTGGATGGGATACCGAAGCGCGGCAGCTGGTCGCCGACGAGCTCGCGGCGGCGCGCCGGTTCGGCGCGCCGAGCACGGTGGGGATCTCGCTCCACGCCGCGGGTGTGGTCGAAGGCGGCAGCGCCGGAATCGACTACCTACGCGAGGCAGTTGACCACCTCGAGCGCTCCCCCGCGAGGCTCGAGCTCGCTCGCGCGTTGGGCGATCTCGGCGCCGCGCTCAGACGCAGCGGAAAGCGCCGCGAGGCGCAGCCGCTTCTGCGCCAGGCCCTCGATCTCGCCCACCGCTGCGATGCAAAGGTGGTCGCCGATAATGCCCGCTCAGAGCTTTTGATCACCGGCGCGCGCCCGCGCCGTGCGAGGCTCGCCGGAGTCGAAGCGCTGACCGCGAGCGAACGCCGCGTCGCCCAGCTCGCCGCTCAAGGCCTCACCAACCGCCAGATCGCGCAGGCCCTGTTCGTCTCGCAGCCCACGGTCGTAACCCACCTCAGCCACTGCTACCAAAAGCTCACCATCAGCGCACGAGCGCAGCTTGCCGGCGCGCTCGAGGAGACAGCTTCCGCCAAGGCGATCTGACACGCTGAGTGCGAAAAGATCATGACGGGGCGCATGATGCGCGCCCGCCCGGTCTGGTGCACGATGGCGAGGATGCACGACAGTGCGTTCACGACGAGAACCAGCCGATGATCGCCCGGTTGCTCCGCTACCGGTTGATCGGGGTGCTGGTGGTGCTGGGGGCGAGCGCGATGCCGGCCCATGCTGCGGTGATCCAGGTCACGACGAGAGCGGATGAGACCGACCGGGGCGATGGCCTGTGCTCTCTGCGCGAGGCGATCTCGGCCGTCAACTCGCCGCAACCGGGTGGCGACTGCGACAACGCCGGCGGTGGATCGAACACGATCCAATTGGGATCGGGGAGGTACGCGCTCTCGCTCGGCGGCCCGGACGAAGGCTCGAACGCCACCGGGGATCTGAACATCGCCGGGACCGTGACGAATCTGACGATCGTCGGTGCCGGAGCCGGGGCGACCACCGTGGCCGCGGATGGACTGGGCGACCGCGTCCTGAACATTGCCCCGGGCGCGAGCGTGACCCTCGCCGGACTGACGATAACCGGCGGGAATGCCCCGCCCGGCGCTTCGGTCACCGGCAATGCACCCGGCGGAGACGGGGAGGCCGGCGGAGGGATCCTGAACCTCGGCTCGCTCGAGCTGATCCACAGCGTCGTTGCGAATAACCGGGCCGGGAACGGCGGCAACGTTCATGTAACTCAGGGAGGCCCTCCTGAGGCTGTGGGCGGTCGCGGCGGCGTCGGTGGCGGCGTCTATAACGCCGGCACACTCACGCTGGCAGACAGCACGGTCGCCAACAACCACGCGGGCGATGGGGGCAGCGTCGACCGTAACTTCGGAGGCGGCGGTGTCGGCGGCGACGGTGGCGGGGTCTACAACACCGGAACACTGCTGCTGAGCGGCAGCGCGATCTCTGGCAACGCGGCCGGCAGTGGCGGCACGGGCGCCGATTCGCCCGCCGTCGGGCAGCCCGGGGGAGCGGGCGGTAACGGCGGTGGCATCTACAACAGCTCGAGGCTGAACTTGAGCGGCAGCACGATCAGCGCGAACTTCGCCGGAGCCGGCGGACATGGCGGAGGCGGTTCGGGTGGCCGGCAGACCGGGAGTGGTAACCAGGGCGGCTGGGGCGGCGGCGTGTACACCGCCTTCATGTCTTCGCTGTCGGCATCCAACAGCACGCTTGCCGACAACTTCGCCGGTCCCGGCGGTGATGGTGGCAGCACGTTCGACGGCACCGGCGGCAACGGTGGCGCCGGTGGCAGCGGTGGCGGGCTCGCGGTCGCGATCGGCGGATTCGCTTCGCTGGCCAATGTCACCACCTTTGCCAACGCTCGTGGTGCTGGAGGTCTCGCCGGGTCCGGCAACCTGGGCGCAGGCACGGCCGGCGTTCTCGGTCTCAGTGGAGGCGTGCTCGAACAAAACGACAGCTGCATAGGCGTCTGCACCAGGCTGCAGAACACGATCGTCGCCGAGAACGGGGGAGGCAACTGCTCGGGCTCGATCGCCAGCGGCGGGCACAACCTGGTGTTCGGTGATGACACCTGTCCGGGCATCAACGGGGATCCCAAGCTCGGGCCGCTCCGCGACAACGGCGGGGCGACGCAGACCGCAGCGCTGCTGTCGGGGAGTGCGGCGGTCGATCTGGCGCCTCCGGGTGCGGGGTGTCCACAGACCGACCAGCGGGGCGTGGTCCGTCCGCAGGGCGCCGGCTGCGACGTGGGCGCCTACGAGCTGGCGCCACCGGTAATCGCCGGGGCGCGTGCGACGCCAAGCGGACCATCGAGCGCGGCGGTGACGGCAACCGTGAGCCCGAACCTGCAGGACACAAAGCTCACGGTCCGTTACGGCAGCACGGCCGCGCATCAGATGACCACCGCCAGCACCGATGCGGGCGCTGGCGCCACCCCGGCCGCGATCAGCATCAGGCTGGCGGGGCTTGCGTCCAGCACGACATATCACGCGCAGCTGGTGGCGTCCAACGCGGACGGCGCCGCCAGCAGCGGCGATCTCACCTTCACGACGCCGGCGCCGGGAGGCGGAGGGGCCGTCAATCCGATCGCTCCCGCGCTCAGCCACGTGCGCCAGTCCGCCAGCCGCTGGTTGGAGGGCAGCGGTGTAGCGATCATCAGCGCCAGGCGCAGGCTGCCGGTCGGCACCACGTTCAGCTTCCGGCTAAACGAGACCGCGACTGTCTCGTTCGCGTTCACCCAGGCCGTCCCCGGCCGCAGCGTCAACCACCGCTGCCTCGCGCAGACCCGCCGCAACGCGCACAGGCGCCGGTGCACCCGCGCGGCGATCCGCGGCACGCTCTCGTTCACTGCCCACTCCGGGGCAAACAAGGTCCGTTTTGACGGCCGCCTGTCCCGGCGCCACAAGCTCGCGCCGGGCACCTATACGCTGGCGATCAGCGCCACCGACGCCGCGCGGCAGCGATCCACCACCCGACAGCTGACGTTCGCCATCGCCCGGAGGGTTCCGTGAAACGCGCGCTGCGGCTCACCTTCATCCTGACGTCTGCGCTGGCGACGCTGCCGTGTGCCGCGGCGTCGGGGACGGCGACTCGTTCAGCTCGGTCGCAGACGCTGCTGTTCGAGGCGGTATTCACACGTCAACGGACCGCGGGCCCAGATGCCAACCACGTGGGCCACGAGCAGCTCGCCAGGGGTGTCCTGCGCAACAGCGGCGGGCGCGCCGTCGGGCGGTTCGCGTTCACCTGCACCTGGACCCGGATCCTCGCGAGCGGCGACGCGCTCGAGCGCTGCACCGGGTCCGGCCGGACCGCCGAGGGACGGCTCGCCGTGGCCGGAGCGGCGCGCGAGAGCCAAGCCACCGCCTCCTGGAGGCTTACCGGTCAAACCGGCGCGTATCGCGGCGCCCACGGCACCGTGCTGGTGCGCGAGATCGGCGACCGCGAGGAACTGATCACCGGGACGATCAGGCCGGCGGTTGGGACGCTTCTACACGTCGCGGTGATTCGCCGGCCCGCCGCCAATGCCGGCTTCATCGCCCACGCCGATCACATCTGCACCTCGGCCTCCGGACAGCTGTCCGCGCTCCCACCGTTCCCGTTCGCGAACTTCGATCCGCTGCACCCCGACCCGGCGCTGCTAGCCCAGGTGGGTGCGTACTTCACGGGCCGGGGTGACCCGCGTCCAATCCTGGGCTCCCTCGACGCGCGACTGCGCGCACTCGCGCGGCCGCCGGCAAGCCGCGGCGGGTGGAAGCGGATGCTGCGCGCGCGGACCGTGGAGCTCGCCGTCATCAACGAGCAGGACAACGCCGCGCTCACCGCCAACGTAGCCGCATTCGTCAACAGCGTCCAGGACAGCACCACGGCGTTCCGGCAAGTCGCGATCACCGCAAGCGTGTTCGGGGCGACGCGATGCGTGCTGTGAAGCCGCCCCGCATGGTCCCGCGCAGACCGGCGCTGCCGCGAGCGAACGAGCATGGGTGATCACGAGCTGCCAGAGACTTCTATCCGACCGAGATGAGCGCGATCCCGGCCACGACGGCCACTGCGCCCGTCAGCCGCTCCGGCGTGACCCGCTCGCGACCGCTGATCGCGAGCGCCGCGGCGGCGATCACCACGCTCGTCTCCCGCACCGCCGCCACCGACGCAGCCGGCGCAAGTCTCAGCGCCGCCAGCGTCAGCGCGTAAGCGCCGAAGAACCCCACGCCGGCCAGCAGGCTCGAGGCGCTGATCGCGGCCCGCAGTGCCGGCCAGCCTCGCACGCGCAAGGCTCCGACCACGTACGCGACGGCGGTTACCCCGAACACGATCTCCAGGTAAGAGATCGGCGCGCCGTGCACGATGCCCCGCTTGTCGACGAGCGTGTAGCCGGCGATGCACACGCCAACCGAGAGAGCCAGAGCGAGATCGCGCGAGCGCCCAGCCGCACCGAGGCCGCGCACGAGCACGATCCCCGTGGCGGTGAGCACCACTCCCACCGCGGCTGGCAGCGAGACGCGGACGCCGAGCACAAACGCTCCCGCCGCCAGCACGAGCACCGGGGCCGATCCGCGCGCGATTGGATAGACGAAACCCATCGCCGCCACCGAGTACGCCGTCGCCAGCAGCGCCAGGTACAGCGCCTCGAGCGCGCTCGAGGCCGCCACATAGGGCAGCGCGGCCGCCTCGAGGCGCCAGGTGAGCACGGCCACCGGCGCGAATACGAGGACGCCGAACGCGACCGCCACCGCGGTCGCAGAGGCGGTGTCCTCGGCGCCCGAAAGCAGCAGATTCCAGCCCGCGTGAACGATGGCCGCGGCGAGCGCGAGCAGCAGGGCGGAGATCGGCATCCCGAGCTGGCTGACGAGCTGCGGAGCTAAGCGAGCTCGGCCTACTCGGCGACCGGCGGCGGATACACCTCGGCCACGTACTCGTCGACCTTCTCCTCCGGGAGCCTGCGAGAGATCGCGAGGTAGTAGATGATGAGGCTCCAAATGGCGGAGGCCGCCAGACCACCGAACAGCCCGAGGTCGTCGTTGCCGCCCTGGTCCAGCACGTGCCTGAAGATCCCGATGCCGCCGATGATCCCGCCTGATCCGAACGTGCCGAAGTACGAGATCACCAACATCCCCACGAGGTAGGGGATGATCCACACGGCGGCCTCCCAGTCCATCTTGGGCGCCTTCGGGTTGAGGTTGAACGCGTAAGAGGCTGCGATCAATGCGTAGCCGACCAGCATCGCCAGCATCAGCGTGGTGTAGGTCTCCCAGCCGGCCCAATAGATGATCCAGCTCGCGCACACGAACGCCAACGGCGCGAGCACGTGGGCGATCGGCAGCCGGTAGACCCGATTGAGCTCCGGTTTCTGCTTTCGCAGTGCGCCCAGCGCCAGCGGAGCGGCGGAGTACATCAGCACCGAGGCGCTGGTGACCACGCCGACGAGCGCGCTCCAGCTCGGGAACGGCAGCAGGAACAGCAGGCCGATCGCCGCGGCGAAGAGCACCCCGAACACCGGCACCCGCGTCCGCTCGTTGGTCTTCTCGAACGCGTCAGGGACATAGCCGTTCCGGCTCAGCGCGAAGCTGAGCCGCGAAGAAGAGGTCAGGTAGATCAGCCCGGTGCCGCCCGGCGAAATCACCGCGTCGAGGCGCAGAACGAACGCCAGCCACGCCAACCCGGCGACCTTGGCCACGGTGTAGAAGGGCCCCGCGTTGAGCGCCACCACCTGAGGACTGGTGTTGCTGGCACCGAGATTGGTCCACGGACCATGGGCGGCCAGGGTCTTCGGGCTGAGCGCGCCGATGAACGCCACCTGGAGCAACATGTAGATGCCCGCGCCGATCAGGATCGAGAGGATCACCGCGCGGGGCAGGTCGCGTTCGGGGTTCCTGGCCTCGCCGCCCAACTGGACCGCCTGCTCGAATCCGAGCAGCGCGAAGACGATCCCGCCGCTCGGGATCGCGATCAGGATGCTCTTGACCTCCGCGCCCTGGACGAAGAAGCCGCCTCCGCCGGTGAAGTTGGAGCTGTGGAAATGAGTCGCGAGCAGGACGATGATCGTCAGCACCGGGATGAACACCTTCCACGAGGTGATGCCGTTGTTGGCCCGCGCGAGCCAGCGGATCCCGACCAGGTTCAGGACGACGAAGAACACCATCAGGATGACCGCCGCGATGATGCCGCTACCCGACAGCGTGTTCGCGGGGAGGCCGTTCACGACGTGGCTATGGAAGAAGTGGCGCGCCCAGTGAGCCGTTGACAGGTACTGGATCGCCGCCAGCACCTCGATCGGCGCGACGGTCGCCGCCTGCAGATACGACGCCCATCCGAACGTCGCCCCGGCGAAGCTCCCGAACGCGTAGTGCGGGAACCGGCTGGTGCCCCCGCTGACCGGGAACAATCCGCCCAGTTCCGCGTGCACCAGCGCCAGCAGGATCACGATCAACGACGCAAAGCCCCAGCCGATTATGGCCGACGGGCCAGCGTACGTCGCCGCTACGAGCGCCCCGAACAGCCACCCGGAGCCGATGATCGAGCCCTCGGAGGCCCACAGTAGGCCGAGGAACCCAACACCTCTGTCAAGACCCTCGACTTCGAGTTCGGGCGCGCGAGCTTCCTGAGTGGGAGCCGTCACATTGGCCATCGAGCCTCCTCCCAAACGACAGCGTGGCAAGCGTTACAAGACGCGCATCCTAACCCCTTCGTCTAGAGCCGTACCCAGAGGCCCAGCCCGGCCGGGCTAACGCTCGCTAAGCCGCGGATCTGTGTGGGCGTAAAGGCGCTCGAGCTCGTCAATCCGCGCTTTTAGGCTCGGACGCTTTTCCGGTGTGGTTGACGGAATGCCTGTCCTGAGCTCGAACAGCCGGCGCTGCGTGTAGTCAAGCTCCGACCAGATCTGCTTGGCGCGGCCGAGCGCCCGGCTCACGTGAGACTGTCTCGCTGTCCTCATGTCTGGCTCCTTGGGTCGATTCGATCGTGGTATGAGGGCCCGGGCTCTGGCGGGTGGCCTCGGGCCCTGCATCCAGTCTCGGCTAAGCCCCACCTCCGCACATCGGGATCTCGCTGCGGATTTCGGTGCGCCACGACTTAGTTTCGCCACCGCGACCCCTTACGCCCGGACGCGCCGGGCGTGGGCATCGGGTTTCGACCGGGGATCCATCGATGGCGCGGGCACCGGATCTCGATCGGGGATCATTGCTGGGCGCCCCATGACCGCGATCGATCCGGACACCTCAACCGCCGCCGGCCACCACCGCGCGGCGGGCGCGATCATCCGCACCATCGAGTTGACAAACCGCGCTTGTCGCGAGTGGCGCGCAAGCCGCGCGCGTCCTCCGGCACAGGCCTGAGCGATGACCTCCGATCTGGTGCTGATCGACCGCGATGGCCCGGCCGCGCTGGTGACCCTCAACCGGCCGGAGAAGCGAAACGCGCTGTCGATCGAATTGCGGGTAGCCCTGGCCGAGGCGCTGGAGAGCCTCGCTGTCGATCCGGACGTGACCGCGATTGGGCTCACCGGCGCGGGGAGCGCGTTCTGCGCCGGCATGGACGTCACGCAGTTCGGCGGCGATGCGGACCACAAGCGCCGGCTCGTGGAGACGAGCGTGCGGTGCTTCGCCGCGGTGGCGGAGTGTCCGAAGCCGACGGTCGCGCTGGTAAACGGTCCCGCGATCGCCGGCGGGTTTGCGCTCGCGCTGCTGTGCGACGTGCGGATCGCCGCCCCGACGGCCAGCTTCGGCTTCCCCGAGCTGGGTCGCTACATCCCGCCGAGCTACGCCGCGGCGGCTTGGGCGCTTGCGCCGGCGGTGGCGCGCGACCTGTGCCTGACCGGTCGTGTGATCGACGCCACCGAGGCCCTCGCGCTGGGGGTCGTGTCCCGCGTCAGCGCTACCCGCGAGGCGCTTGTCGAGGTGGCGAGCGCGCCGGGTCCCGCCACCGCCGAGGTCAAACGCCGGATCCTCTATCAACGCGGCGGCGAAAGCGGGCGAGCCCTGCTGGCGGAGGAAGAACGGGTGCTGCGTGCCGCGCTGCTTGGCTCGGCGGGAATGTCGCCACCGTGAGGTAGCCTCGCGACCGGAAAACCGCGCGGTTCAGGCCTCGGGAGGCTCAGTGCGTAGCTGTCCTCGAGCGTGCCGTCGCGCGGGTCGTGGAACGGGCATCCGACCCATCCGGAAGGTGCCGGCGGGGATCCACGTCATCCGCTCGCTCGAAGACGACGACAGTCCGCTGCTCGGCGTCCACGCGCTGCTCCATGAACACCACCTTCCAGTTGTCGAACCGGAGCGCCAGCACATCGCCGTCATCGGAGAAGTAGACCATGCCTTGTCGTGGGCTGCGCTCGACCTCGCCGGTCAGGTAAGGCAGCAGGTTGTAGCCGTCGATGTGGACCTTGAAATTCTTCTCGCCGGCGGTGTGGCCGGCCTTGAGCTTTTCAACGATGTCCGGCTCGCCGGCAACGGCAAGGAAGGTCGGCAGCCAATCGTGATGCTGGATGATCTCGTTTGAGATCACGCCGGCCGGGATTCTGCTTGGCCAGCGGACCATCTCCGGAACGCGGAACGCCCCCTCCCAGTTCGTGTTCTTCTCGCTGCGAAACGGCGTCATCCCCCCGTCGGGCCAGCTATTCATGTGCGGCCCGTTGTCAGTCGAGTAGATGACGATCGTGTTCTCGGCGATCCCAAGCCCGTCGAGCTTGTCCAGCAGCGCCCCCACCACCTTGTCGTGGTCGATCATCGTGTCGTGATAGGGCGACTGCCAACGCCCCGCCTGCCCGATGCTCTCCGGCTTGGGATGGGTCCGCAGATGCATGTGGGTCGTGTTGAACCACATGAAGAACGGCGTTCCCTCTCCGTGCTTGCGGTCGATGAAGTCGAGCCCGTGCTCGAGGACTTCGTCATCGATCGTCTCCATCCGCTTTCTGGTCAGCGGCCCGGTGTCCTCGACTCGCTGCTTGCCGACGCGGCCCCAGCGAGGCTCCTCCGTGGAGTCATCCTCCTCGCTTGCCCAGCAGTGCAGCACCCCGCGAGGCCCGAACCGCTCCTTGAAATGTGGGAAATCCGCAGCGGGCGGCCAGTTGGGCAGCTCAGGCTCCTCCTCGGCGTTGAGGTGGTAGAGGTTGCCGAAGAACTCATCGAAGCCATGGACGGTCGGAAGAAACTTGTTCAGGTCGCCAAGATGGTTCTTGCCGAACTGCCCTGTCGCGTAGCCCAACGGCTTCAGTAGCTCCGCGATGGTCGGATCCTCCGCCTGCAACCCGACCGGCGACGCCGGCACGCCCACCTTACTCAGGCCCGTCCGGAAGACGCTCTGGCCGGTGATGAACGAGGACCGCCCGGCGGTACAGCTCTGCTCTCCGTAGGAATCGGTGAAGCGCATCCCCTCCTCGGCGATCCGGTCGATGTTCGGGGTCCGGTAGCCCATCACCCCATCGCCGTAACAGCTCAGATTTGTGATCCCGATGTCATCGCCCCAGATGACAAGGATGTTCGGGCGCTCACCGCCGGGCATGTTCTGTCCCTCCTCGTCTGGCCTCGAATGTCAGACGCGAGCTAATGAGACGTCGGGGTGAATGCGCATCACCCTGGCCGGGGGATTGCCATTCCCACCACCACTTAGCCAACGGCTTCGCTGGGCTTCGGCGGCTCCCAGACACTCGCGGCTCCGACTGGCTCGGTGAACGCTTCGACGAGCAACTGGCCGAGCACGGCCGCCGCTACGAGCACCACGAACGCCACTGGCGCGATTCTCCCGCCGGCTGCCGCCAGCACGATCGCTACCACGGCCAGCACGATCCGGCTGATGAACGTGGGATCGCGCGGCGAGGTCCATTCCGCGCCGAGATGAAGCAGCGCCAGAGACAGCGCGAAGGCCGCGAGTCCGCCCGCCAGGGCCCAGCGAATGCCGGCGCCGAGCCCCGGATCCGCCGCGTGCGTGATCGCGAGCTTGGTACCGGCGCCAAACGCAGCGACCCCGGCCAGCAGGGGAAAGTGGCCATAGAGGTAGACCAGGCCGAGCACTCCACGACCCAGCACCGAGGTGTCGGCGAGGTCGAAGTAGATCCACCACAGGCAGAGCGCGATCACGAAGCAGGCAACCGCGACGACCCATGACTGAAAGCTGAACTCGAACCCCGCCACTCCCGCCACCACCGCCACGACCGACTCACCGAGCACGATGATGAAGAACGTGCCGTAGCGCTCGGTCAGGTGCGAGATGACGATCGGGGCGACGGCGAGCGCCGACCAGGCACGCGGCGGTGTGACGAGATCGATGGCCAGTGCTCCGCCCCACAGCACATAGCGATACGGACTGGGAACAAAGATCGACAACAACCAGAGTCCGGTCGTGAACGAGAAGACGGCGAGATACACATCGATCAGCTTGCGGGCGGGCCCGCCGACGTGGAGCCGGGCGCGGATATACAGCGCCACCAGCAGCGAGCGGACCACGACGTAGCCGGCCGCGAACCCGGCCCCGCCGCCGTGGCCGGCCATCACCCGATGCATGCTCACCGCCAGCGCCGCGACCGCGAGCATCGCGCCCGATTTCGCGAGGCGGAAGATCAGATCGTCGGTGTCAAAGCGGTTGGCATACAAGACGTAGCCCACCCACGCCCATGCAACGGCAACGAATAGGGCTGCGAAGCGTGCGAACACCGCGCCGCTGGGATCCCGCGCCAGCGCGGCGCCGAGCTGACTCACGGCCGCGACGAACACGAGGTCGAAATAGAGCTCAAACCAGGTGGCGTGCCGCTCAACGGTGGCGTCGGCGGTGATCCGCAGCCGCGGCGGCTCGAGCCGGAAGGTGGGTGCGCTGCGCATGAGCCGCGAACCGTAGGCGCTCGCTCGATCACACGCCGCGGCGCCCGCGAGCCGCGCGGCAGGTTAGGCTTGCGCAATGGCACTCGTCGGCCCGGCGCCGATCTCGTTCAACCCGCTGCGGCGGGTGACGAGCGATCTGCTCGAGGAGCGGCGGACCGAGGTTCCGTTCCCGCCCGGCGAGACGCGGTTCAGCATCCGGCGCACGCGCGGGTTCGCGCTCTACCCGCTGCCGGTGCTGCTCGACGCCTACGAGCGCTACGGGCCGGTGTTCACGATGCGCGTCTTCCACGGCAACAGCGTGTTCATGATCGGGCCCGAGGCCAACCACTACGTGACGGTCTCGCACGCGGCCAACTTCAGTTACCGCGAGGGCCACATGGGCGACCTGACGCCGCTGCTCGGCGACGGGCTGCTGACGATCGACGGTGAGTTCCATCATCGCTCGCGGCGGATCATGCTGCCGGCGTTCCACCACGAGGTGATCGCGGCCGCGCTGGCGACGATGAACACTGAGATTGACCGGGCGCTCGAGGGCTGGCGCGATGGCCAGCGGATCGACATCTACTACTGGACGAGGCGACTGGCGCTGCGGATCGCGATGCGGGCGCTGTTCGGACTGGACCCCGACGCCGCCGGGGCACGGATCGACGTCGCCCGCAACTTCGAGCAGGGGCTCGGCTTCTGGGCGCGCGACTATTGGCTGCAGGTGCTGCGCGGGCCGGGCAGTCCGTTCGCGCAGATGCAGAACGCACGGCGCGCGCTCGACGGCATCATCTTCGACGAGATCGCGCGCCGGCGGCGAAGCGGCGAGCGCGGAGAGGACGTGCTCAGCCTGCTGATCGACGCGACCGACGAGGATGGCGACCGCCTGAATGACCAGCAGGTCCGCGACGAGGTGATGACCCTGCTGTTCGCCGGGCACGATACGACGACCTCGACGATCGGCTTCATGTTCTACGAGCTCGCGCGCCACCCGGACATTGCCGCCGCGCTGCAGGACGAGCAGGACCACGTACTCGGCGGCGAGCGCCCAGACGCGGCGGTGCTGATGAGCGGGCAGCTCGAGCTGCTGGAGATGGTCCAGGACGAGACGCTGCGGATGTATCCGCCGGCCTGGATCGGCGCGCGCAAGTCGCTGCAGACATATGAGTTCGCCGGTCAGACAGTTCCCGGGCGCGCCTACGTCAACTACAGCTCGTGGGTCTCGCACCACCTCGCCCACGTCTTCCCTGAGCCGACGCAGTTCCGGCCCGAGCGCTTCGCCCCCGCGGCGAAGGCGGCGCTGCCAAAGGGCGCCTACGTGCCGTTCGGCGGCGGCTCGCGGATCTGCATCGGGATGCGGTTCGGAAAGCTCGAGGTGAAGGCGATCGCCTGCGCCCTGCTGCAGCGCTTCAGTTTCGAGCTCGAACCTGGGTACAAGCTGCGGATCCGCCAGATGCCGACGATCGGCCCGCGCCAGGGCGTGCCGGTGATCGTTCACCGACGCGATCGGGCGCCGGCGGTACGGGCGCCGCTGGCAGCGTAGGCACCGCTAGGGATAGGGTTGGCGTCGTGCGGGCGCTGTGGCGAGCCCTCGGATTGACGTTGCTGCTAACGGTCAGCGGTGGATGCTCGGCGGCGTTCGCCGCATCTTCGTCGCCGAAGGTCACGTTCTACTTCGGCTTGAAGCGTCCTGAGGCTCGCGCGCGGGCGGCGTTCTTCGCCGTCCAGCAGCCGGGTTCGCCCAGCTACCGTCGCTTTCTGGGCGTCGCCCGGGTGGCCGCGCAGTACGGCGCCAGCGCGAAGACCAGGTCGCGGTTCGTCCGCGCTGCGGCGCGCCACGGGCTGCTGGCGCGAGTCGACCGCTCCGGGGTGTTCGCCCGCGTCACCGGGACCGTCAGCCAGTTCGAACGCGTGTTCAAGGTGCGCGTCCACAGCTCGTTCAACAATGACGTGCTGGCCACCGGCTACTTCGTGGCCAGTCATAGTCGGCTGCGGCTGCCCACGGACATGCGATCGCTGGTCGAGGACGTGGTGCCTTCGTTCTCGCGCACCACCGATTTCCCCCCGGGTGGCGCAAGCCTCGCGGCGCCGGGCGCTGCCGTGCCCCCACGACGGACCGGGATCTGGACCCGTGGCTGCCGCAAGGCCAAGGCCACCGGGTCGTTCAGCTTCGGCCAGGTGCGCCGTGCATATGGCATCGATCGGCTCGGCGGGGGCCGCGGCGCGTCGGTCGCGGTCCTCAACGTCGGCGAGGGGGTGAGCCGTCAGGACGTGGCCGACAACGCGCGCTGCTTCGGCTATCCGCGGCTCGTCGTGCGGACACTTCTCAGTGACGGCCAGGCCCGCCCCTTCAGTCAGGGCACGTTCGAGCCCGAGGAGGACCTGGCGCTGGTCAGGGGAATGGCTCCGGATCTGCGCTCGATCATGTTCGCGCAGGCGTGGCCGGCGGTCGAACTGTGGTTCCTCGGCGCCTCCGAGGTGCTCGACGCCCCTCGACTCCCCGACAGCTTCTCGATCTCCTACGGCGAGTGCGAGCGCCAGATGCGCGGCCAGGGTTCGACGCCGACGATTCGGGCCGGCGCAAACCTGATGGACTCGCTGCTGATCCGGCTCGGCCTGGCGGGCGTCGGCGCCTATGCCTCAGCGGGAGATTTCGGCTCGACCTGCAACGGGGAGCCGTTCACCGGCGTCGCGTGGCCGTCGTCATCGCCGTTCCTGACCGCCGTGGGTGGCACACGGCTGTCGCTAAACCGCGCGAACGAGCGCACCAACGAGGTCGTCTGGAACGATCTCAGATGGATGTCGGCCCGAAGCGGGGGCGGCGCGGGCGGAGGCGGGTTCTCGGTCGCATCCGCGAGGCCTCCGTTCCAGCAGGGGCTAGGGCTGCCAGGCGGCGCGCGCGCAACTCCCGACATATCCGCGGCCGCGTCGCTGTTCCCAGGCTGGGCGGTCGTGCTCGGCGGCAACTGGGTCCCCGACGGCGGCACCAGTGCCACCGCACCACTGGTCGCGTCGGCAATGGCGATCCTCAGCGCCAACCAGCGCCGCTCGCATCTTCCCCCCCTGGGGCCGGCCAATGGACTGTTCTACTACCTGGCCCGCCGCTCGCCCAGCGCCGTCTATGACGTGGTCAGCGGCGCCACCGGCTACCTCCGGAAGGTTCCCGCTCGCCACGCCAAGCCTGGTTATGACCTGGCCAGCGGCCTGGGCGTGCCGCAATTCGGGCGGCTAGCCGCGTGGTTGCCGGCACCGGGGCGCTGAACGCTCCGGCCTGGGTGTCATGTTCCGGTGTACACGCTGGGCGGCGGCCCAGCGGACTCGGCCGAACTGATCTGCGCCAGTAGCGCCGACGGGCTCGTGCCGCCGAGGACGCGAAGCCGTGGGAGGCGGAAGGGATCGCTCTGCGGACCGGCCCAGCCGGGTACGACGGTGGTCGAGCCGACGAACCCGGCCGCGCGGACCGCATCGATCACCGTCGCGTTGTAGTGCCCCGACGGGTAGCAGAACCATTTCACCGGCACGCCGTATCGGGTGCGGAGAATCTGTCGCGCGGTGTCGATCTGATACTGAAGCTGTGCGGCATCGAGGGTGACCAGGTCGGCGTGGCTGATGCCCTGCGTATCGAGCTCCCAGCCCGCGGCGAGCAAGGCGCGGACCTGGGCGTCCGTCAGACCCCCTTGGGAGGGCGGCAGCCCGGTGAGCTGAATGTTCTCGTCCGCGACCCAGCCCAGCTGCCTCAGCACCGGGAGCGCGTTGGCGTACTGAGATTCGTAGCCGTTATCGAAGGTGAGGACGATCGGCTTGCCCGGTCCCAGCGGCACACCTCGCGCCCAGTTCGCCTTCAACTGGTCGAGCGTGACGGCGTGCCAGCCAGCGGCCTTGAGCGCTCGCATCTGAGCGGCGAACTCATCAGCGGGAACGTATAGGCCTGGGAATGGAGCGCCGGGGGGCGGGGCGTTGATGACGTGGTACATGAGGATTGGCACCCGCGCCGTGCCGGGCACGCCGGTGCCGCGCTGCAGGGCAGCGGGACGCGAGCCGCCTGCCGCCGCCCCGTGCCTCGGCCGCTGCCCTACTCGCTTGGCACCAAGCTGGGCCCTCGAGCGCGAACCCAGTTTTGACCCCGAGCCTCCGGCTCCGGCCGCCACGGCGATCGCGCCCGCGGCGATGAGCACAACGGCGAGCGCTCCGAGCGCGGCGAAGCGCCTCCGGCGCGTTCGCACCCGTCGCTGACGCTCTCGCTCATGCCGACGAGATTGAAGCTCGTGAAAGCTCATGTAGTCGAACGGGGACACTGTCGGAGCGTTCGGGGCGTGCCGGGGCTGTCGGCCGAGGTTCGCTTGGACGACCGCTCGAGGATAGCCCCGCGGACGGCAGTTCGCCGCCGCTCCGGAGCCGGCGCGAGGCGGGAGCGGAGCCTCGCCGAAAATGTCCTCCATGAACTTGCTTCGCCGGGCGGATGTGGTCGTCGTCGGATTGGGCGCGATGGGCAGCGCCGCGTGTCATCAGCTGGCCGCTCGCGGAGTGTCGGTGATCGGCATCGACGGATACGAGCCCCCGCACCCGTACGGCTCGACGCACGGCGAGACGAGGATCACCCGACTGGCGATCGGCGAGGGCCCCGAGTATGTGCCGCTGGTCCGCCGCTCGCATGAGCTGTGGCGCGAGATCGAGCGGCAGACCGGCACTCAGCTGCTGACCCAATCGGGTGGCCTGATCCTCGGCCATCCCGCAAACCCGTTCCTCGTCCAGACGCGGGCGTCGGCCCGCCACTACGAGATCGTCCACGAGAACCTGTCGGGCAGCGAGGTGGCCGAGCGGTTCCCGATGTTCGCCGTCGATGGACAGATCGAGGCCTACTACGAGCCCGGGGCCGGCTACGTCCGGCCCGAGGCAGCGGTCCGGGCGCAACTCGAGCTGGCCCGTCGCCACGGTGCTCGGCTAGCGCTCGGCGAGCACGTCGAGGAGTGGGCGGCCTCGGCGAATGGCGTGACCGTTTCCACCGCCGCCGGGACCTACGAGGCCCAGCAGCTGGTGCTGTGCGCGGGGGCGTGGATCCCGCAGCTGTTCCCGGAGGGCGCGGGGACCTTCGCCGTCCACCGCCAGCTCCTCTACTGGTTCCCCATCCGCGATGGATACGAGCAGTTGCGCGACATGCCGGTCTTCGTGTGGGATTTTCGGGGCGAGCAACAGCGCGTGATTCACCTGTTTGGTTTCTACGGCTTCCCCGCCATCGATGGCCCCGCCGGCGGTGTGAAGCTAGCCACGGAGTCCTATGCGGGCACGACAACGCCGGACGGCCGCCAGCATCCGGCGGGTCAGGCCGAGATCGAGGCGATGTACCGGCGCTACGTAGCGCCGCATCTCCCGTGGCTGGGCGCGGAGCCGCTGCGGACTGTCTCGTGTCTCTACACCAGCACGCCAGAGAGCCGGTTCGTGATTGACCGTCACCCCGAGCACGAGGCGGTGTTGATCGTGTCTGCTTGCTCGGGGCACGGGTTCAAGCATTCGCCCGCGATCGGGGAGGCGGTCGCCCAGTGGGTGACCGGGCACAGGAGCGACATCGACCTCGGCGCGTTCAGCCTCTCACGAGCAGGCGTGTGGATGGCGCCCGGCACGGCTAAGTGAGCGGCGATGCCGCTCGGCTAAGGTGAGCCGCGATGCCGCTGCAGAACAGGGTCACGCCGTCTAGCGAGCTGATCGCCGACCCCGCGCGCGGGCTCGTCTACGGGAACCGAGGCTGCTTGCACGACCACAGCGGCCGCATCCGCCGGCGCTATGGCGGCAAACGGTGGATCGCCTGCCGGCTGCGGTTCCGAGGCTGGCACCGCCAGCCGCTGCTGCAGCCCGGTCGCTTCACCGAACTGTTCTTTCTCGACGAGGCCACGGCGCTCGCCGCCGGACATCGCCCCTGCGCGCTTTGCCGGCGTGAGGACTACAACCGCCTGGTGGCGTTCTGGCGCCAGCGTCACCCCGATCAAATCGGCGCCGAGGCGATCGACGCACAGCTCCACCGCGAGCGCGTCGATCCCGCCACCGGCGTGCAGCTGCGCCGCCGCGTGGCGCTCGACGATCTGCCCGACTGCGCCTTCGTCCTCTGGGAGGGGGAGCCTCGCATCGTGCTCGGCGCGGAGCTGCTGAGCTGGACGCCTGCCGGATATGCTGCCTGCAGGCCCCGGCCTGTCCGCAAACAGGCGCTGCTGATCACTCCGCCGTCGCTGGTCGCGCTGCTGGGCGCCGGCTGGAAGCCGCGGGTGCCGCTGCTGCACCCATCGGCGCGCGCGAGCGCGCAGTCCTCGTCAGCAGCGCCGACGTCAGCAGCGATGAGTGACGCGCCGAAGACGGGGAATAATGGCGAGCAGGATTCCGTGACGCAGCGGATCCACTCGCACGGCAAACGACAGCAAGGAGACCAGCGATGAAGATCGGCCGGTTGATTTTGAGACTCACCGTCGGCAGCCTGTTCATTGGGCACGGCACGCAGAAGCTGTTCGGGTGGTTCGGGGGGCACGGACTCGACGCCACCGCTCAAGGATTTGAGCAACTCGGGATGCGACCGGGACGCCGCAACGCAATCGCCGCGGCAGCGGCTGAAACGGGCGGCGGCACGGCGCTGGTGCTCGGCCTCGCGACGCCGGCCGCCGCGGCGGCGCTGACCGCCACGATGCTCACCGCGATCCACCGGGTCCATCTCAAGAGTGGGCCCTGGGCGGCCAACGGCGGCTACGAATACAACCTCGTGATGATCGCCGCCGTCCTGGCGCTCGCCGAAGTGGGGCCTGGAGAACTGTCAGTCGATCATGCGGTGGGACAAGAACGATCCGGACCTGGGTGGACCCTCGCCGCCCTTGGCGTCGGGATCGCGGGCGCCCTGGGGGCTCACCGCCTGGCGAAGTCGAACGCCCCCGCCCCGGCTCCGACCGACGAGGCCCCGGCCCAGGCTGAGGCAGAGGCATCACCCGAAGGCGAACCGGCCGCACCGGCGCCCACGGCGTAGGCTGTATCCCACATCTCGCAGCGGCCACCGGCCGGCGCGCGTGATGTCGGGCCGGGCAGCTGATCGAACATGCGTTTCGCGATCTCGATTCCGCAGCATGTCGCCGACGGCGCGTTCGATCCCGCCGCGTTTCGCGCGTACCTGATGCGAGCCGAGGCGCTGGGCTTTCACAGCGCCTGGACGCAGGAGAACGTGTTCGGATCCTCGCCCGGTCTGGCTCCGCTCGAGACCATGTCCTACGCGGCCGCGTGCAGCGAGCGGCTGCGCATCGGCTGTGCGGTGCTCGTCACCCCCCTCCATAGTCCGGTCCATCTCGCCAAGAGCCTGAGCACGCTCGACCAGCTCAGTCGCGGACGTCTCGAGGTGGGCGTCGGCACCGGCGGGCGCGGCAGGATGTTCTCCGCATTCGGCGTGGATGGCGACAGCTTTGTCGCCCGGTTCAGCGAGGGGCTGGCGCTGCTGAAGGCGTGCTGGACCGAGTCCCCGATTACGTTCGACGGACGCTTCTGGCAGCTCGACGCCGCCACGATGGAGCCCAAGCCGTTCCAGAAGCCGCATCCCCCGATCTGGATCGGCGGCAGCCAGCCCGCGGCGCTCCGACGCGCCGTCCGCCTCGGCGACGGCTTCTTTGGCGCGGGCTCGACGACGACGGCGCAGTTCGCCGAGCAGATGCGCATCGTCCGCGAGGCTCTCGCGCAGAGCAGTCGCGACCCTGCCACGTTCCAGATCGCCAAACGTGTTTACGTAGCGGTCGACGACGAGCCAAGGCGAGCGGTCTCCCGGATCGACGAGGCGTTGCAGCGCCACTACGGGCGCGCGGGAATGGCCGCAGTCGCGGTCACCGGACCGCCAGGTGAATGCGCTCGCGGACTGCGCGAGGTCGCCGCCGCGGGCGCCGAATTGATCCAGCTCAATCCGATGTTCGACGACGCAGAGCAGATGGAGCGCCTCGCCGCCGAGGTCATTCCCGAACTGTCCTGAGCGCTCAGGCCGCCGCCCAGCGCTTGGCGTCCTCCAGCTGATCGACCCCGAACACCTTGACCTCGCCGGGAGTCATCCAGGCGAACAGCTGGAATGCCTTCCCGACCCAGTCGACATTGGTGACAATCGCCGAGCGCTTCCAGGCCGAGTGGTGCCCGAGTCCCAATCCGAGTCCGGTCTTGATGTCCTCGAACCAGGCTGCGCGCTCGAGCCCGTCGAAGTCCGTGAGCATGAAGAGCATCCGGATCTCGCCGGACTCGGCCGCCTCGCGCAGCACCGGCTCAAGAACATCGTGGTAGTCGGCACGGCCAAGCTTGCCGGAGGCCCGGAAGCCGATCGTCCCAGGCGGCATGTCGTCGATTCTCTCGATCATCTTCTCCTCCTCTCGCCCGGGGCCTGGTCGCATTCAACCAGACGCCGCTGCAGCGAATGACGCAGCTTTCGGGGGTAGCCTAGGGACCGTGTCTCGCTCGTCAGTGCTCCTCTCCATCCTCACCGATGAGCCGAAGAGCACGTCTGAGCTCTACGAGCGTGTCGGCTACGCGGTCCTCACTCGCCTGGGCCTCGTCCCGTACGAGGCGTTCCGGGCCGAGCTCGTCAAGCTATCGGCCGCCGGGCTGGCACAGAGTGACACCGGCGCCGACGGCTCGACGTTGTGGAAGCTGGGACCCGCGCCGCCAGGTCACGCACCTTGACGTGGCTTTCAGGGCTGTTGGCCATGGTGGTCCTCACCGCCGGGGCGTGCTCGAGCTCGACCTCCGCGAGCGTCGCATCCCGCGCCCGATCCATTCCCAAGCGGCGGGATTCGAACCTGTCCGCGGCCCGCACCGCGAGCCCTGCGGCCCTGAGGCGTCACACGGCAGGAGTGCTGGGGGGCAAGGTCGTCGGGATCGACCCCGGGCACAACGGGCGCAACTACAGCGATCCGTCGTTCATCAGCCATCTGATCTGGAACGGACGCGAGCAGGAGGCCTGCGACACGACCGGCACCGAGACCGACCAGGGCTACACCGAGGCACGGTTCAACTTCAACGTCGCGAGCTACCTGTCAGCCGATCTGCGCGCGGAGGGCGCCAAGGTCGTCCTCACCCGCCACAGCAACGACGGGGTCGGCCCGTGCGTCAACACGCGGGCGCAGATCCTCAACCGCGCACACTCGAGTGTCGCGATCGATATCCACGCCGACGGGGGACCCGCGAGCGGACGCGGCTTCACGATCCTCGAGCCGGTGGCCGCCGGTCCCAACGATCGTGTGATCGCCGCCTCGAAGACGTTTGGAAGAGAGCTGCGCGCGCGATACGGGACGCTCACCAGGATGCCGGAAAGCACCTACGACGGGGTGGACGGGATCGCCCTCCGGGACGATCTCGCCGGCCTCAACCTGACCACCGTGCCGAAGGTGCTGATCGAGTGCGGAAACATGCGCAACCCAAGGGACGCCGCGATGCTCGTCAGCGCCCCCTTTCAGCGGCTCGCGGCGAAGGCCTTCGCGCAGGCGATCACGGAGTTCCTCACTCGCCGGTGACTGCCTTGCGTGGAGGCGTGCCCCGTGCTCGCGCCGGTGATCAGTACGACGGCACCGCGCTGACCGCCGATCTCAACCTGACCAGCCCCTGCACGTCGCCGGCATCCGTGCCCAGCGCGGCTTCGACGCTGCGCTTCTGGGCCCGCGCAAAGTCACGGTAAAGCTTCCACAGCATCGCCACGACCCGCCCGTTGACCGATCGCGCGAAGCTCGGAGGACGCTGGCGCGAGAGCGTCATGGCGCCCGCTGCCGCGACTCGTTCCTTGTCGAGCATGCCCTGTCGCAAGTGCAACAGCGCGTGCCCGCGGAACCCGATGCCCGCATTCGTGACGTCATAGATGGCGGCGAGCGCACGATGCCGGAACGCGGCTATCGCCAAGGGGCTGTTCCCGGCCCCCCCGCCGCAACCGCTGACGAGCGCGATCGCCACCAGGCAAAGGCAGGCGAAGCGTGCGACCGTGGTTCCGATTGCAAGCCGAAGGCTCGATCCCACCGCCGGGCCAGTATCGATCAGCCCCGGCGCAAAATCCAGCCTCGGAATCAGACGCCGGCCGCCGGGGCTTAGGACCAATTGCCGGTGGTGGTCGGGAACGAACGCCGTAAGCTGGTGCTCATGTCCAGTGCTCCTGATGAGCAGCGCGGCGCCGGCGGGCGGATCATTACGGCGATACGCCGACGGTCGGGGGGCGAGTCCGACGCCTGAACCTACGCGGGTGTTCGCCGTCACCGGCGACCAGGTGGTCCGTTTCACGCTGAATGGTGGCGCGGCAAGTGACGCCGAGCCCGTGCTCTCCGGGGTCGGCGCCCGATGCATCGCAGTTGACCCGCGCGATCCGTGTCGCGTGTACGTCGGCACGCCCGACAGCGGCCTCTACGCGACTGAGGACGCCGGGGTCAGCTGGCGCGAGGCCGAGCAAGGTCTGGACGACCGCCGGGTCCTGTCGGTCGCGGTCTCGCCCTCGCACCAGGAGGCGGGAATCTCGGTCGTCTACGCCGGGAGCGAGCCGAGCAACCTGTACCGGTCCGAGGACGGCGGTCAGCGCTGGCAGCGACTCCCGGCGCTGCGCGACTTGCCCAGTGAGCCGCGGTGGTCGTTCCCGCCCCGGCCGTGGACACATCACGTGCGGACGATCGCACTTCACCACACAGACCCAGACTGGCTCGCGGTCGGGATCGAGCTCGGGGGCGTGATGCGCTCGACCGACGGCGGCGCCTCGTGGATCGACCACAACCCCGAGGCTCACAGCGACGCGCATCAGCTGCTGACCCATCCGCTCGCCCCCGAGCGCCTGTACGAGGCCGCCGGTCAGGGCATCGCCCGCTCGGAGAACCGCGGCGAGACGTGGAGCCGGTTTGAGGGAGGCCTTGACCGCCGCTACGCCTGGGCGCAGGCGATCGACCCCGCCGACCCGGACCTCTGGTACGTGTCGGTCAGCCGCTCGCCGTTTGCCGCGCACGGGAACGGCGACGGACAGGCGCGGCTGTGGCGCTCGCGCGGGGACGGTTGGCACGCGATCGACACGTGGGGCGATGCCCCCGCGCTTCGGCGGATGCCCTACGCGCTGAGCACGCTGCCCGGGGAGCCCGGCCGATTGCTGGTCGGACTGCGCGGCGGGACGCTCGTCGTGACAGACGATGCGGGCGAGAGCTGGTCCAGGATGAGAAGCGAGCTGCCGGACGTAATCGATCTCGCTGTCGCTCCCGCCTGACGAACTACGATTGCGCGGGCGATGCCGGCCGCCAACCGCAATCCCTACGAGGTCCTCGGGGTGAGTCCTCGAGCGTCCGACGCCGAGCTGCACGCCGCGTACCGGCGGCTCGTCCAACTCCACCATCCCGACCACAACGGCGGCTCGCTCGAGGCGACCCGCCGCTTCGAGGAGGTCCAGGCAGCGTACGCGGCGATCCGCGAGCAGCGCGAGAAGGCGCCGCGCCGGCGCCCGGGACCGAGCCCCGGCAAGGCGCCGCCGTCGCCCCGGGAGACCGCTGATCCAAACGTCGAGGCGCGCCTCGCCGACATCGAGCGTGAGCTCCGCGAGGCCCGGGCCGCCAGCGAGCAGGCCCGGCGGAGCGCCCGCGCGGAGGCGGCAGCCGGCTACCAGCGGCCATCGGACGAGGAGCTCGGATACGTGAGCACCGACGACAGCTTCGGCAAGATTCTCGCGGACGCCCGCACCGAGCTGTCGGACCGGCTCGGTGAAGGGCGCGACGGGCCAGCGCGTGAAGGTGGCGACCGGCCGGCGCGTGAAGGGCGCGATCAGGCGGCGCGTGAAGGGCGCGATCGGCCGGTCGGGGAACGGGTCGCCGACCTGCTCGACGAGCTCGCGGCGAAGCTCCGCGGCGACCGCCCCTCCGGCTCGCAAGACTGACGGAGCGTAGATATGTCTCGCGGAGTCGGCAGTTCTGCGGAGATCGCTTATGTGTCGACCGGTGACCTTCCGGCGCGGGACCAGGTGCAGAGCCTCGTCAGTGAGGCTCATGCTCTGTACACGCAAATCTGTCACCTCAGAGCGGGTGATCGCGTCATCGGTCTGCCACTACACGCTCGCGGTGATGCTGACCGCGGCACTATACGAGCACTCCGGCGAGTGGCTGTATGACGTCGGGCTGCCGGCGAAGAGCGGGATCGGCGGCGGGATCGTCACCGTGTCACCCGGTAAGGGGGGGATGGGTACGTTCGCGCCGCCGCTCGATGCGGCGGGCAACAGCGTCAAGGGGGTCCTCGTCGCCAAGTTCCTGTCGGCGCGGCTCGGCATGGACCTGCTGATCTCCAGCCCCGCGGGCTGACGGGCCCGCCGCTATTCATCCGATGCGCACGGGCGGCCGCGGCCCGACCGGCCCCGAACGGCGAACTGGCAGGTCCGGCCACGCCAGCGTCGCGAGCAGTGCGAGAAGCACGACATCGCGTCCGAGCACCGCCCATGACGGAACTGTCTCGAAACGCGTCAGTTGCCAGAAGAGCTCGGGGATCCAGATCTGCGTGAGGCCCATCGCCGATGCGAGCAACGCGGTGGCGACGAGGGCGCGCGGGCCGGGTAGCGCAACTACGAGTGGCGCCAGCCAGATCAGGTACTGCGGGGACAGCACGTGGTCGAAGACGACGAACGCGCACACCGCCGCCGTGCTCGCAACCAGCAGCCGTTGCCGGGTAGCCGGACCACGGACGAACCGGAGCCAGACAAGAAGCACCGCGGCGATCTGGAGCAGGCTCAGCACGGATGCCAGCCGTGCCGCAGTGGGTCCGCTCAGATTCTGCGAGCCATGACTGGCGACCAGCGACAGGTGCGTGCCGCTCAACTGGTGTGCGGCGAGGAGAATCGAAGCTCCGAGACTCTCGATTTCCAGTGGCCGTGAGATCTGTCCGCGGATGGTCGACCAGACCCCATGTGGGGCGAGAATCACGAACGGCAGGAAGCAGGCGATCAGCACCGTGGCGAATATCGCGGCGCAGCCGATCGCCTTGCGGCGGCCCGAGCTCCGCCAGACGTAAACAACGGCGAGCGGAAGGATCACGATCGGGTAGGCCTTCGCCGCTACCGCGAGCGCGAGGAGAGCAAAGGCGATCCGCTCTCTGGCGCTGACGATTGCGGCTAACGACGCGATCGTCAGCACCGCCGGCCACAGGTCATACCGGGACAGGATCACGGATCCGATCAGCAGCGGCGTGAGCGCGGCGAATGCGACGCCGACGATCAGCCGACGCGTGTCGACGCGCTGGCGCGAGAGGACAAGAGCGCCCAAGCCCATGGCAGACGCCCCGCAAACAGCCATGAGCAGCTCGAAGTCACGCACGTATGCGCCGAACCCGCTCCCGCGGCCTGCGATCAGCGATGGCACCAGAAACGCCGGAAGCGCTGCCGGCGGATATTCGAGCGCAAAGTCGCGGTAGGGAACCAGGCCCGCCCGCATTTCATCGGCGTAGTGTTTGTAGGTCGGGATGTCAGTCAGCTGCCCGCCTGCGTACGGGCCGTGATGAATCACGCCCCACGAAACCAGGAAGCCACCCGCGGCGAGCACGACGGCGAGCCCAGTTCGGGATCGGTCGCTGAGCGGACGCAGCCTATTCATGTCTCGGCCTCCGACCCGAGCTGACGTTCGTCCGCCTGCTCGCGTGGGAGGGGCACGTTCGCGCCGCCACTCGGTGCGGCGGGTAACAGCGTCAAGGGGTGCTCGTCGCCAGGTTCCTGTCGCCGTGGCTCGGCATGGACCTGCTGATCTCAAAGCCGGCGGAGGTCAGCTCGACCAGCAGCTGGACCGCCAGGTCTGTGTGGTGGCGCACAGCGGTGCTGAACGCGGCGGCGGCCGAGGGGACGTGGTCAAACGGGCTCGTTGATGTAGCGGTCACATCAGTTCCTCCTGCTCACAGGTGGATCGGCGCGCCCGGGCCGAGAGGGATCCCGAGCAGGTACCAGACGACGAAGAACAACGTCCACCCGACCGCGAAGATCACCGTGTAGGGGAGCATCAGCGAGATCACCGTGCCCAGTCCGGCGTCCTTCTGATAGCGCTGGCAGAAGATCACCACCAGCGGCAGGTAGGCCATCGTCGGGGTGATCACGTTGGTGGGCGAGTCGCCGATCCGGTAGGCGGCGAGCACGGTAGCCGGGTTGACGTTCAGCTTGAGGAACACGGGGATGAAGATCGGAGCGAGGATCGCCCACTTGGGGATCGCGCCGCTCAGGACCAGGTTGACGATCGTGACGATGATGATGAACAGGATCAGCAGCCAGATCGCGCTCGGTAGCGTCGCCTGCCCGGCGGCCGGTTCCGGGACGGCAGATGCTACTACCTGCCCAGGGCCTGGTTAGCCGACAGCTATCAGCTTCTGAGGGCTGAGAAATCGTTGCGGTCGGCGAGGTACAGCAGGGCCGCCTTGACGCGGCGGCTCACGTGGTCGGGGTCACCGAGCTGCAATTTGGCGAAGATCGAGTTGACGTGCTTTTCCACGGCGCGTTTAGTCAGGACGAGCGATTCGGCAATGGCCGCGTTGCTCTGTCCCTCGGCGACGAGCGCCAACGTCTCGAGCTCGCGCGGGGTCAGCTGTTCGAGGTGGGATCTGTTCGTCGCGACTCGCGACCGCACCAGATCCTCGACGATCTTCGGATCGATCACGGTTCCGCCGCCGGCGACAGCCTCGACGGCGTCGACAACCTGCCGACGATCGCGAATCCTGTCTTTGAGCAGGTAGCCGCGACCGTCGCAGCCGGCTTCGAAAAGCTTGAGCGCGTACAGGACGTCGGCGTAGGTGCTCAGCACGATCACGCCAAGTGCGGGATGCGTCTGCCTCAGGCTTGCGGCCAAGCGGATGCCCTCGTCCTGACCGGAGGGTGGCATCCGGATATCGGTGATCAACAAGTCTGCGCGCTGCTGGTCAACCACCGGCGCCACCGCATTGGCGTCCTCACACTCCCCGACAACGACGATTCCCTCCGCACCCTCGAGGAGATGCGTGAGCGCCATCCGCGCGAGATAGGCGTCGTCCGCCAGCACGATCCGAATCGGAGGCCGACCAGCGTCGAGTCGCTCGCCTCGCTCATCGACCTCAACCATGGCTCCAACCTCGCGAATACGCTTTGATCGTCTGCGGCGAGCGTACGTCCGTGCCATCGACGTGTAAGCGATACGGGTGCCCGCACCCCCGAGTTGTCGGGTAACGGTACCCGACTGACAGGCGACCGCTGCGGTTAGCGAGAGGCGTCAGGATGCGTGGCCTGGCTTAGATAGTCGCGCATCCGCGGTTGCTCATCTCCGCCGAGGGCCCCGAGCAGCAGATACAGGCCGTCGAAACCCGCCGGCCCAAGCTCCGCGCGCAGCTCGCGCTCGATTCGTCGCGCCGCCTTTCGCTGCGCCGCGAGGAAGTCGAGTGCGCGCGGAGTGGGCTTGACGATCTTCTCTCGCCGATCCGTAGCCGAGGCGCTCAACGTCACGTAATCGCGATCACGCAAGCTGGCCACGATCTTGCTCGCCCCCTGTCGCGTGATTCCCAACTCACGGCCGATTTCTGAGATCGTCACCTCCGCAGAAGCCGTGCAAATGCGCAGTACTCGCCCGTCGGGAAAGCGGCTATCTGAGAACCCGCCCGCGGCCATTTCCTCGTCCAATCGACGGCGGTAGCCGACCCAGGCTCGACGCAACGCCGCGCCGAGACTTTCCTGTCCCGTGGCGTGTCTGGGGGTCTTGTCCGGCTGTGATTGGCGGCCGCTGTCACTCATGGGCGAAAATTGTCAACCGTGGTTGACATTCTACTCGGGGTTTGTTAGGACTCAGACGATGTGTCGATCAGCTGCACGGCTACCCTGGCGGCGGCAGAAAGTATTGATAGGGCTCCTCGCGGCCTGCCCGCTCTCTATCGCCGGCGCGGGATTGAGCTCCGCGACGATGAGTCCGTCGAGGACCTTCGCGGTGCCCGCCGTCCGTCAGCCATTGACGACGAACAACCGCTCCACAGTCGCTCAGGACACCGAGACGATGGCGATCGTCGCTCATTCGGGACGCCTATTCGCTGCGACTGACCAGTGGGAATACTCCGCGCGGTCCGCGGCGGGTCAGGTTCTGGTGAAAGGCTCTAGGAAGGGCCCGTGGACGGTGTTCGAACGGACGGAGTCACTTCGGGTCCAGTCGCTCGACTCGTTTCCGATCCCCAAGGATCAGGGTCTCGGGCCCGGACATTCGTTGCTGATCACGCAGGCCATCGTCAACGGACGATCACGGGTTCAGTGGTTGCTGGACCGTGCGGCGTCCTTCACCCCGAGTCATTCGTTTGCTCTGTCCTCGACCGGTGCCGACGTTCGCGCTTTTGGTGCGCACGAGTCTGGCGGGATATGGGCGGTGTACGCCGGAGTCGATCCGACTGGGATCCTACGCGGCGCTTGGTCGTCGCGGAAACGTACGTTGGTGTTCAGCCCCAGGCCCGAGTTGACGGTGGCCCCGCCGGGGTCGCCTGGCTTGAAGACGCAGAAGGTTACGGGCTTCGCCGATTGTGCCGGAGCGATGTACGTCTCAATCAACACGAAGCTGTTCCGTCGAAACGATGGCGAGCTGCCGCCGGGTGTCGCTCGTTGGGTGCTCGTCTACCAGGCCCCGCCGGTCGGTCCGCTCAACAGCGGCCTGCGCGGCTTGACCTGCGAGACCCGCGACGGTTCGCCGTCCCTGCTGCTCTCGACCGAGGGCGACGGGGACGTGTACCGCCTCGATCATCTTCCGAAGGGACAGCTTGATCGCCATCCGACTTTGAGCTCCGGGCAACTGCCGGGTGGATTGGTTCGGACCTTGGAGTTCTCCCCGATCCCAGCGATCCGGAAGGTGCTGGCCATCCAGGGGACGACCGTACCGGCAGCCGGGCCAGGCTCGATCGACTACGTGATCGCCGCCTACAACAACTTCGTAACGGTCAAGGTTGGCGGCCTCCACCGCCAGCTGTTCGGTCTCGAATGGGGCTACAGGGGCTGCCCCTCGACTCGGATTTGTGCTCCCTCATCCTTCGACGCGGCGGCCTGCTTCGCGATCCGGACCGTTCACCGATCCTCGCCGAACTACGTGCTGCGCTGCCTGAGTGGCCGGCAGTTCGTCCCGGCCCCCCAGCAACCCAGCCCGGTTCGCGCCGGACAAGCGTTCGTCTCGATTCGAACGATCGAGCCATCACCGTTCGCTGACGGCCGGCTCTATTACGGCGGCTACGACTGTAACTTCCACCCGGCTGACGGAACGGCGTGGATCGCGACCTCCTCGGTCGATGCTCTCCATCCGGCCGTGGCCCGGAAGGGATGAACTGATGACGCCGTCGCAACCCTTGGTGCGCAGACCGCCCCGGCTCGCCCGCCGGATCGCGCTGATCGTCGCGCCGCTGGCGCTGGCCGCGATTGCGGCGACGGTGGTCGCGACGTCCGGAGCCGCCCCTGCCTCGGCTGCTGGTGCGGGCGACGCGCAGTCCCTCACCGCCGCAAGCGCCACGCGGGGCGCCGGCATACACAAGATCCGTCACGTCGTGATCATCATGCAGGAGAACCGGTCGTTCGACAGCTACTTCGGCACGTTTCCGGGTGCGGACGGGATCCCGGCGCGCCACGGCGTCGCCACGGTCTGCTCGCCCGATCCGCGCACCGGCCGCTGCCAGCGTCCCTATCACGATCCGGCGGACGTCAACGGTGGCGGTCCGCACAACCTCAAGGCCGCCACGGCCGACATCGATGGCGGCAAGATGAACGGGTTCGTGGCACAGGCCGAGGCTGGGGCGAAGGGCTGCGGGGTGAACCAGGTTGACAACCCCAATTGCAGCCAGTCGGCCGCGCCCGACGCGATGGGCTATCACGACGCGCGGGAGATACCGAACTACTGGCAGTACGCCCAGAACTACGTGCTCGACGACCACATGTTCGAGCCCGACCGCTCGTGGAGCTTTGCGTCGCACCTGTACATGGTGTCGGGCTGGTCCGCCTCCTGCACAAAGCTCGGGGATCCGATGAGTTGCCATAGCGACATCACTCAGCACAACAACGCGAGGTTGGACAATAGAGCGGTGTTCGGGCCCGCGACGGTGTACCCGACCGTGCATTTTGACTACACGGACCTCACCTATCTGCTGCACCGCTATGGCGTAAGTTGGGATTACTACATCGAGCAGGGGCTCGAGGCCGACTGCCCGGATGATCAGATGACCTGCTCGCCGCAGCCGCAGCGGACCGGCAACGGGCTGACCACGATCGTTCCCGGCATCTGGAACCCGCTGCCCGAGTTCGACACCGTCAATCAGGACGGGCAGACGGGCGACATCCAGGACGTCTCCAAGCTCTACGTCGCCGCGCGCGCCGGGAGGCTGCCCGCGGTCTCGTGGGTGGTCCCGAATCAGGCCGACTCCGAACACGCGCCCGGAAAGGTCTCCGCGGGCCAGGCGTACGTGACCGGTCTGATCAACACGATCATGTCCGGCCCGGACTGGAACAGCACCGCGATCTTCCTGTCGTGGGATGACTGGGGCGGCTTCTACGACCACGTGGTGCCGCCGACCGTGGATCACAACGGGTTCGGATTGCGAGTGCCCGGGCTCGTGATCAGCCCGTACGCCAGGCGGGGGTGTGTAGATCATCAGACGCTGTCCTCCGACGCGTTCAACAAGTTCATCGAGGACGACTTCCTCAACGGCGCCCGGATCAATCCCGTGACGGACGGCCGGCCCGATCCGCGTCCCGACGTGCGCGAATCGCTCCGGATCCTCGGCAACCTCGCCGATGACTTCGACTTCAAGCAGCGGCCCAGGCAACCGCTGCTGCTGCCGCTTCACCCCCGGCCGGGACCGGCCTCCAGCTTGGGTTCCCACCGGCTCGCTTCGGGGTGCGGATCGAACCTTGTGCTGGCCGTGATCCCAGGTCACGTGCACGCCGGCCAGCGGACGCGGATCCAGCTGCAGGTATCTGTGCAGTCGCATCAAGCCGGGCGCGGAAAGCCAGCGGAAACTCCCGTCGCAGACGCACTGATCAGCGTCGCCGGACACCGCGCGCACGCCAACCGGCACGGGCACGCAACGCTGACGCTCGCGCTCCGTCACGCCGGCACCCTGCAAGCGGTCGCGACACGAGCGGGGTTACGCGCCACCGCTGCGGTTCTCGTGCTCCGGGCGAGCGCTCGCGCGGCGACGGGAGCGAACTCACATGATCTCGATTCGCATCTGCGCTCCTAGCCTACGTGCTGTCTGGTCCGCGACCGAGGAGCGAACATGCGCGCCGTTTTGATGCATCGGATGCGCCCCGCGCTCCTCATCTGTGTCCTGACCGCAGCGACGGCCAGCGCTTGCGGCGCCGGCTCTCCCTCGGTCCAAGTCGATCGTCAATCGCCGGCGCCTCCTCCGAAGGCGTCCTCCCCGCCGAAAACCAGCCTCGCGATCACGGTCGATCCGGACGGCATCGGCAGGCCTGGCGCACAGCACTACAAGCTGTCCTGCGACCCGCCGACCGGGACGGTCCCGCACCCGGCGCGGGCGTGCCGCGTCCTCGCCAGCCTGGCAGCGCCGTTCGCTTTGGTCCCACCCGGCACGGTTTGCGGGCAGATCGTGATCGGCCCTCAGGAAGCGCGCATCACGGGCGAGCTGCGCGGCCGGCGAATCGCTGCGCGGCTGTCGTTGCGCGACACCTGCGAGGTCGAGCGCTGGAACAAGGTGCGAGCGGTGGTGCCGGGCTACCCGCGGCGTTGACCGCTCGCTGAATGCTTTGAGGTCAGGATTCGGACACCGACACCCGCGTTAGCTGGCGTCCTGCTAATCTGCTAGCAGTACCGCCCATAAAGCAAGCGCAGAAGGAGACACATCCATGGCCGCAACATCGACCAAGAGCCGCAACTTCATTCCGGACCTCGACGCCGCCGGCGAGCACGTGCGCGAGACCAACGACCGCATGACCCTGGCGAGCCGCAAGTTCACCGCCGCGTATCTCGACGGTGTCGAGCGCTACGTGGAAGGACTCGCGAAGGCCGAGCGCAAGTTCGGCGAGCAGTCACAGGTCGAGCTCGTCTCGAGCCTGCTGAACGCCCACGCGAGCCTCACCGAGGAGGTCGTCAAGGCGAGCCTGTCGGTGACGCGTGAGCTGATCGCCGCGTAGGACAGCGAACCGCGTAAGAGCGCGAAGAACTGCTTCATCGTGAGCACGGGCGCGCAGACGCCCGTGCTCACTTACGTTTTGTGGACCGACTGTTTCCCTGCGAGCGCCGGCGTGGACGCGTCCGCGAACCGGTGAACGCGTTGTAGACCTCGATCAGGGCTTGGCGCTGGCGTGCGCCTAGGTCGGGATCTTCTTCGATCGCCTCGATCACCCTGCTCGGCTCCTCCCCTTCGCCGCGCAGGCCCGCCTGTTCATAGAGCGAGTCTGCCGAAACTTTCAGCACGTCGGCGATCGACTGCACGACCTGCTCCGACGGGGCCCTCAGGCCGCGCTCGATCTGTGACAGATAGGGGTTCGAGATGCCCACGAGCTGCGCGAACTGCCGCATCGAGACCTCTGACAGCTCACGCTGACGGCGAATGAATTCCCCCAGTGAGGAAGCGCTGTCCTCGGGCACACGCCTAGCATACGCGCGGCCGCCGGAGATGCGTCCGGGGCGCAGGTAGGATGCGGGCGATGAGCAACGGATTGCGGGGAGCGGGAGCGCCCTGGTCGAGCGTGGAGGCGCAAGAGCGGTCGGTTACGGTCGCGGGAACCCGCCTGTACGTCCGCGAATGGGGCGAGGGCCGCCCGCTGCTGCTGATCAACGGGATCGGGGCACACCTCGGCATGTGGGCGCCGCTCGAACGCGAGCTTCCCGGCGTGCGGCTGATCGGGTTTGATGCGCCCGGTACCGGGCGCTCGGCGACTTCGCTGGTTCCGCTCAGCATGGAGGTGCTCGCGGCGATGACGGAGCTGCTGCTCGACCGGCTGGGTTACGAGCGGGTGGACGTGCTGGGCTACTCGTTCGGTGGCCTGGTCGCGCAGCATTTCGCCCGGCGTGACCCAAGCCGGGTCCGGCGCCTGATCCTGGTCGCGACGACGCCCGGTTGGGGCGGCGTTCCGGGTTCGCTGTGGGCGCTCGGTCAGATGTCGACCCCCCTGCGGTACTACTGGCGCCGATACTACGAGCGCGTGGTCGGCGAGCTGATGGGTGGCCGCGCCCGTGATGATCTGGGCTTCGTGCGCCGCAACGGTGACACTCGCCGGCGCAGTCCGCCGACGCCAGTCGGCTATCTGTGGCAGCTGCTGGCGCTCACGAGCAGCCCTGGAGCCCTCGGGTGGCTGAGTCAGCTGACCTCGGAGACGCTCGTGGTGGCCGGCGATGATGACCCCGTCATGCCGCTGGCAAACGCGCTGCTGCTGGGGCGCTACATCCCCAACGCGCGACTCTATGTCGCCCCGGGCGAGGGTCACCTGATGCTGATGGACGAGGCGAGCCAGGCGCTGGCGATGATTCGCAGCTTCCTAAGTGCAACCGAGGTCCGGCGGTCGCGCGCTTGGCAGCAAGCGGCGCTCGTCAGCGATCAAATGCTCGATGATGCGCTCCGTGCCCACCGCGTTCCGCTGGGTAATCCGGTCGCGATGCTGAGCGCCCTGGTCCGCGGCATGTGGTCCTTGCAGGCCCCGGCCATTCAGTAGCTTCGTCGAACTCCTCCTCGTCTTCGATCGGCACGCCGAGGGCGTCGAGCACGCGCGGCACCATCGAGTAGAACGCGGCGGTGACCGTGAGCTCGATGCGCTGGGCGAGGTCGAAGTGAGCAGCGAGCTCCTGGTTGACCGACTCCGGAACCTCGCCGCTGACGATCGCATCGGTGAACGCGAGCGCCGCCCTGGTCTCGGCATTGAACGCTCTCGACGTGCGCCACATCTCGAGCTCGGCGATCTCATAGTCGCTGACTCCGGCCTCCGCAGCCATCCGGCGGTGCTGGTGCCACTCGTAGGGCGAGTGGTGCAACGTCGCGGTGCGTAGGATCATCAGCTCGCGCAGCTGGCGCGAGGTGGCGCTGTTGCCGCGCAGCGCCCAGGCAAACGCGATCCATGCGCGTAGCAGATCCGGCGCGTGCGCCAGAGCGCGATACAGGTTGACCTGCTTTGCGCCCAGCGCCTCGACCTGGGCGGCAATGTCGTCGGGAAGCGCTGCAAGGGGAATTACGTTCACGTGACTCCTTCTGTTCGAGTTGCGCGCAGCGTCGTACACAGCTACCCCGAGATGTCCGCAATACGCACATGTGTCCGATTTCCCCGATTTCTTGAAGTGGCCGCGGGGTATGTGTAGGGGCGTACCCGCGTTCGCCCCGAACGCACGCTGGCGATGCGCTGTATGGCAGCGCAACCGAGAGGGAGGAAATATGGACGCGACGCCGTCGCGACTCGAACTGAGTCCACTCAACTTCTTGCGCCGCAACGATCGAACGCTCGGGGAGCGCCCGGCCGTCGTCCACGGTGAGCGCCGTTTGAACTACGCCGAGCTGACCGAGCGCTGCAACCGGCTGGCATCCGCGCTACGTGACCACGGCCTCGAGCGCCACGATCGGGTGGCGATCCTGGCCCCCAACTCTCCTGCCTTGCTGGAGGCCCATTACGGCGTACCGCTGGCCGGTGGCGTGCTGGTGGCGATCAACACGCGCCTCAGCACCGAAGAGATCGAGTACATCCTCAGCGACTCGGACGCGCGCACGCTGCTCGTCGATGCCGAGCTGAAGGAGCTCGTCGACTCGATCGACCTGGGCAAGATCGAGACGATCGTGATCGAGGACACCGGCGAGGGTGACGATCCGTATGAGGAGTTCCTCGCGTCCGGTTCGCCGGATGAACCCGAGAGCTGGCTGGAGGACGAGAACGAGCCGATCTCGATCAACTACACGTCCGGGACCACTGGCCGCGCGAAGGGCGCCGTCTACACCCACCGCGGCGCCTACCTGCGTGCGCTCGGTGCGGCGCTCGAGCTCAGGCTCGGCTACGACTCGGTCCACCTGTGGACGCTGCCGATGTTCCACTGCAACGGCTGGTGCCTCACCTGGGCCGTGACCGCAGCAGGCGGGACGCACCTGTGCCTGCGCAAAGTCGAGCCCGACCGCATCTGGGATCTGTTCGAGTCCGAGGGCGTCACCCATTACAGCGGGGCGCCCACGATTCACATGAACATCGTCAATCACGACAAGGCGCACGCGCTCGAGCAGTACGTGACGGTGCCCACCGGCGGCTCGCCGCCAACGCCGGCGGTGCTCAAGCGGATGCGCGATCTGAACCTGCACCCAATCCATCTTTACGGTCTGACCGAGACCTACGGTCCGATCATGGGCTGTAGCTGGCAGCCCCAGTGGGACGAGCTCGACGACGAGGAGCAGGCGCGGCTGCTCGCGCGCCAGGGCAACACCTACAACGGCGCCGACCTGGTGCGGGTCGTCGACGAGGAGATGAACGACGTGTCCCGCGACGGCGAGACCGTCGGCGAGGTCGTGATGCGTGGCAACAGCGTGATGACGGGCTACCACGGCAACGACGAGAAGACCGACGAGGCGTTTCGCGAGGGCTGGTTCCACTCCGGCGACCTGGCCGTGTGGCACCGCAACGGCTACGTCGAGCTGCGTGATCGCAGCAAGGACATCATCATCTCCGGCGGCGAGAACATCTCGAGCATCGAGGTCGAGCAGGCGCTGTCAGAGCACCCCGCCGTGCTCGAGGCGGCGGTGGTGGCGACGCCGGACGAGAAGTGGGGTGAGCGTCCAAAGGCGTTCATCGAGCTCAAGAGCGGCGAAGACGCCAGCGAGGAGGAAATGCTCTCGTTCTGCCGCGAGCACCTGGCGAAGTTCAAATGCCCGGCCGCGGTCGAGTTCGGCGAGCTGCCGCGAACCTCCACTGGCAAGGTCCAGAAGTACGTGCTCAGAGAGAAGGAATGGGAAGGCCGCGAGAAGGCGATCGGCTAGTGGCCGGTCCGGTTTCTCGGCCTCCGCACAAGGAAGGAGGATGGCGACGATGAGCTCACTTTGGCGCCGGCCGTTCGACGCAATCGAGCGGCCGATCGCGGCCGCCTCGGAGTCCTGGGTGCAGACCGACACGTTCATGGACCTCGCGGCCATGGCGTTCAAGCTCCAGCGGCGGTTGACCGGGGATGTGCAGCAGGCCACCGACCAGTGGCTGCACGCGTTCGGATTGGTCTCCTACCGGGACGTGGTCAGGCTGATGAACCAGATCGCCAGCCTCGAGCGCCAGGTCCGCGAGCTCGAGCGTGAGGCGCGGCGCGATGAAGGCCGGCGCGACGAACGATCGGGCGCCAGCAAGGCGAGGGCGGGGTGACGGCGCCCGGGGTCCTCAGCCGCCAGTTCCTGCGCGCGCGCAACGGCATCGCGTATCTTGCCGGCGAGAACCGGCCGGTGGTTGCCCAGACCCCCCGAGACCTGATCTGGATGCGCGACAAGGCGCGGCTCTGGCGCTATCGATCCAACGAGCCTCGCTACCGCCCGCCGCTGCTGATCGTCCACAGCCTGGTCAGCAAGAGCTACGTGCTTGACCTGCTGCCGAGCACGAGCATGGTGGGCCATCTCGTCGAGGAGGGTTTCGACGTGTTCCTGCTCGACTGGATGCCGCCAGAACCGGCCGATGCCGAGAACACGCTCGAGACCTACGTCGATGAGTACATCCCGGACGCGATCGGTGCGCTGCTCGAAGAGTCCGCCGCCGCCGAGGTCACGCTCAACGGGTACTGCTTCGGCGGCGTCCTCACACTGCTGGTGACCGCCGCTCATCCCGAGTTGCCAATCCGGAACTTGATGGTGATGGCGGCCCCCTGCGACTTTCACAAGACCGGGTTCATGAGCAACATGTTTCGCCACCACCGGCTCGTGGCCGAGGACGTCATCGACGCGACGGGCCTCGTGCCCGCGCGGGCGCTCGACGAGGGCTTTCAGACGCTCAAGCCAACCGATCCCCTCGTGCAGCGCGTCAACCTGTTCCAGAACCTGTGGAACGATGACTTCCTCGAGGGGTATCTCGCGATCAGCCAGTGGGCTCGCGACCAGGTGCCGTTTCCCGGCGCCCTGTTCCGGCAGACCGTGAACACGCTGATCTGTCAGAACGCGCTGGCGTCGGGGGTTATCGAATTGCGACACGGTGAAGTGAGGCTGAGTGACATCCGCTGTCCGTTCATCAACGCGTACGCGGAGAAGGACGGGATCACGCCCGCCGGGTCCTCGGAGCCTCTCACCAAGCTCGTGGGCTCAGAAGACGCGAGCGAGTTGCGGCTCGAGTCCGGCCACATCGGGTTCGTGGCCGGTCGACAGGCGGCCAAGGTCGCCCGTCCCCAGATCGCGGACTGGCTCCGGCGCCACAGCGACGAGATCTAGGCGCCGACGTTCCTGCGGGGAAGCTCGTGTCCTACCTCGTTGGCAAGGTCGCGGGGGCGGCCGCGGGCGCGCGGTTCCAGACGCTCGGCGCGAGAATGGCGACATGCAGATCTCTGGATCGCATCCGCGGAAGGTGGTGGTGGTCGCCAGCGCGAGCGGGAACGGCAAGACGACGGTTGGCCGAGAGCTTGCCCGCAGGCTCGACGTCCAGTTCGTCGAGCTCGATGCGCTGGTGCATGGACCCGGCTGGGCCGAGACTCCCGACGATGTGCTGCGCGCCCACCTGAAGCCGATCATCGTGTCCGACGGTTGGGTAATCGACGGGGGCTACCAGCACAAGCTCGGCGACTACGTGCTCAGGGCAGCGGATGTCGTGGTCTGGCTCGACCTGCCGGTGCGAGTGTGGTTCCCGCGGCTCGTTGCACGCACCTGGCGGCGCATGCGCGGACGGGAGCAGCTCTGGAACGGCAACCGAGAATCCGTCTACATGGCGGTTTGGGGACGCGAGTCGTTGTTCGCCTGGGCTTTCCGCTCGCACTTCCGACGCCGCCGGGAGTGGCCCCAGACACTGAAAGAGTTCCGCGTGATCCGGCTGCGGACCCAAGCGGAGGTCGAGCAGCTGGTCACCGATGCGGATGCCGTCCTGTCGTGACGCCACCATCGCTCCACGACTTCTTTGTCGCCTGCGCCGGCGTCGCCGGCGCGCTGATCGGGCTGCTGTTCGTGGCGATCTCGGTCGCGCACGAGCGACTGACGGCCGAGGGCGCGGATCAGGCACACCGCGTGCGGGCATCGGCCGCGCTGACATCGTTCACCAACGCGTTCGCGATCTCCCTGTTCGGGCTCATTCCGGGGGTCGGGCTCGGGGTGACAGCGTTTGTCGTCAGTCTGCTCGGGCTGTCGTTCGTAGCCGCATCACTGCTGTCTCTCCTGCGGGTTCGCCGCTCCCAGCCTGGAGCCCCCCGCGACACGGTGTTCCTGGTCGGGCTCGTCGTCACATTCGGTCTGCAGCTCTACTATGGGCTCCGGCTGATGTCGCACGGCCACGATGCGCACTCCGCGAAGGCGATCGCGCTGCTCGTGGTCGTCTGCTTCCTGATCGGGATCGCCCGCGCGTGGGAATTGATCGGAGGACCAGACATCGGTCTCGCTCACGAACTCACCTCAATCGCTCGCGATCGAAGTCAGGCCCGTCAGGACACCTCCGCCGAGGCGGTGGAGCGATCCGATGGGAATGTCGATTGACGGCGATGCTCATAAATGGCGCGTGGTTGAGCCCGCCTCATGCTGATGCGGTCTTGGCCCACGCGCTGTAGGATCATCACCGGCCGAGAAGAGGGATGAGATGTTCCGTAACGTTGTTGTAGGTGTGGACGGTGGGCCGAACGGCCGCGACGCGATCGCCCTCGGCAAGTTTCTGGTGGCCACGGACGGCAGGCTCGCGCTCGCTCACGTCCATGGCGGGGATCGCCGGACGCGTCAGGTGAGCCCCGAGATCGCCCACGCTGAGCGGACGAGCTCGAGCGAGCTGCTCGAAAAGGTGCGCTCCGAGGCGGGGATCGACGCCGATCTTCTGTCGATGGGATCGCTCTCGATCGGCCGCGGCTTGCACGAGATCGCGGAGCTTCACGGCGCCGACTTGCTCGTCGTCGGGTCGCACAGCCGCAGCTTGCTCGGACGGGTGATGGTCAGCGACCACACGGCGGACGCCCTCAACGGCGCGACCAGCGCGGTTGCTGTCGCGCCCGGCGGATACGCCGAGCAACCGGTGGAGCTGCGCGAGATCGGCGTTGGCTACGAAGGTTCGCCGGAGAGTGAACACGCGCTGGCGGCGGCATTCGAACTGGCGAAGGAGAAGGGCGCGAAGGTGTCGGCGTTCGAAGCCGTGTCGCTTCCGTTTGGCCACCGGGCAAAGCCCGATCAGGTCGAGCAGCTCGTTGAGGAAGCTCGAGCGCGAATCGCCGCGCTTGGCGAGGTGGAACCACACGCCGCGTTCGGAGACGCGGCCGAGGAACTGGCCCTCTACGCCGCCTCGGTCGACCTGCTGATCGTTGGGTCTCGCGGCTACGGCCCGGTCGGCCGCTTGATGCACGGCAGCACCTCACGACACCTGTCGCGGTTAGCACGCTCTCCGCTCCTGGTGCTCGCCCGGTCACCGAGGACGTCGGAACCGGGCGAGGCGCAGGCCGGAACGGGAACCGCTGCAGTCGCGACGAGCTGAGTCGGTCGGTCGGCCGCGCTGAGCCAGGCGCCAACCGGACGACGCGAGGGCGGCCAGCAGAAGACCACCTTCGACCTTGCCCGCGGGTGATGACGGATAGCGGCTGATGTACTCGACATGGTCGGTGACTCCAGCGAGACGATCGAGCCCGAGCCCGTATTGGCGGCCGCGCAGCGGCCACAGCAGCGCTACGGTGTTCGCCACCGAATCCTGCAGGAGATGCAGGCCGGCGCCGACCGCGAGCATGTCCGCCGCCTCCGCTGCCCACTCGGGGGCAGAACCCACGCGGCTGATCCGGCGGGCTGTCGCCGCGATCAGCCCCCAGAACAGCGGCGTGTGCGTCACCCAGCCGTGATGCACGCCTGTGCGCAGCCGATGCTCGACGCCGAAACGGTCAAGCGCGGAGGGGATCAGCAGATCCACATCGGGCAGGCTCGTCGCGATCATCCCGCCGGCGATAACCAGCGCGGGATGCCTGGGGCTGCGGCGACTTCGCCACGCGCCGAGCAGGGCGCCGCCTGCGATGTGTCCTGACGGCAGCATCTCCGACATAGGTTGACCGAAGTCATCGATGAGCGAAACACGCTGACCGGCTGACGCCCATCGGGGGCATGGGCTGCTGCGATCGTTGCGCGCCTAGCAGTCCGCTCGAGGCCCCGGCAAACGGGTACGGGTTGGCTCGCTGGCGGGCCTTCGCTCGTGTGGGCCACGGCGCTTCGGCCGGTTGTGGTCGCGGAGTCGTAGGCGCGACGACTCGGCATCCGGGAGCGGAATACCTCCCCGTGGAACGTCCGGCGGCGTCGGCGGCTCTGGGGGGTTCGGCCCTCCGCCGTCGTCCGGCTCAGGCCCCCCGGCTGAGGGACCGGGGCCGCGAATTACCAGCGCGGGGCCCAACATGAGCGCCGGGAGGAGCAGCAACGGCAGCAGCGCCGTGGTGTTCCCGGCGATCGCCAACGCGGGAGGGAGCACGCACACAATCAATGCCCCGACGCGCTTCGTGTGATCCCCGGGCATCCAGGCAGCGTAACGCCCCTACCAAGTCCGAGCTGAGTGTGACCGCCGGCGCGCTGATTGTGAGAGCGAGGGAGAGCGAGCGCCCGATAGCTTGCGGGCCTGAGTTCTGACGAGCGCCGGGTTGCGGTGGTCACCGGCGGACGACGACGGCCCGACCGGCGGTTTCTTCCGCGACGGCCAGCCGCTGCCGTGGTGGTCAAGCCTCGGAGCTCGACACCGGCAGCACGAAGACGACGAGCGTGCGCTCGGTTCCGGTGCGATCGAACTCGACCCGGGGTGGCTCTCGCCGCTCGGCGCCGAGCCGTTGGGCCAGCCGTGCTGACGCGGTGTTGGTGGGCTCGATGTCCAGCACCACCGAACGGAGGTCCGTACCGGCGATGATCGAGGACATCATCAGCTTCACCGCGGCGTACGCGAGACCGCGTCCTCGTGCCTCGGGAATGAGCCAGTAGCTCAACTCGCCGGCCGGCTTGTCGGACTCGATGATGGCTTCGCACCTGGTGGCCTCAGACGCGTGCTCGGGCAGCCTGAGAGCAATCCTCCCGAGCGCACGATCGTCATCGGGTAGGCAGATCGCTCGCGAAGGACCGCGATCTTCGGTGATTTCTTGCGCGAGCCACGCATCGAGGTCGGTACTCATGTTCGACCAGCGACAGATGTGCTCATCGGCGATCATCGGCACGATGTCCTGAGCATCCTGAAGTCGCCACCGCCGCAGCCGAACCCCCACCATGGCGGTTGATCCTAGCCGTGCGTTGGCGACCGCCGGCCGAGGGTACGCTGAGCGAACTTGCCTATCGCCTGGCTCCGCCACTCTCGACTCGCGGTGACGCTGGCTGGGTCGGCTCGCCGGCTACGCGCACCGATCAGCGGCGTCGCGCTCGCCGTGCTGCTGGTCGCCGCCGTCGGCGCCGCGTTCGCCGCGGCCTCCTACGCGGTCGCGCTGCTGACCGGGACCGAGGAGGGAATGGCCTCGGTCACCAACAGCCTCGCGGTGCCGCTGTTGCTGCTGTCGGGCATCCTGCTGCCGATGACCCTCGCCCCCGGGTGGCTGCGGGCGGTCTCGAACGTCAACCCGGTCAAGCACATCGTCGACGCGCTGCGGGCGCTGTTCCACGGCCACGTCATGAGCGGCACCGTCGGCATCGGGGCCCTCGTCGGCGCGGCGCTGATCGTGGTCGGCATGGCATTCGGGACCCGGACGTTCCAGCGCGACTCAGCGTGAGCGGCGAGCTCGAGCACCCTCGACGGTTCATGACTCCGCGATCACGGGTAGTCATGACCCATGGCAACGGCAGCAACCGAGACTCAACCCGCAACGGCAACCCGTGGTGGGCCAATGCGGCTGCCGCGATCAACCGGGGCGCTGAGCGGAATCCTCATCATCATTCTCGGCGCCTGGGGCGCGCTGATCCCGTTCATCGGCCCATACTTCCATTACGCCTTCGGCAGTTACAGCAGTTGGCACTTCACGACCAACCGTCTCTGGCTTGACGTCCTCCCCGGCGCGGTCGCGATTCTCGGCGGTTTTCTGCTGTTGAGTAGCGCGCATCGTTCGAGCGGCTTGGTGGGTGGCTGGCTGGCGGTGGCGGCCGGTGCCTGGTTTGCGATCGGACCGGTGGTCAGTCTGTTGTGGCACGCTGCCGGCGACCCAATCGGCGTGCCGGTAGGTGGGCATTTCCGTCAGATGCTCGAGCTGCTGGGGTATTTCTATGCCCTGGGCGTGTCGATCACCACGCTGGCGGCCTTCGCGATGGGGCGGTTCGTGTCCCGGCCGCGCGTCGCCGAGGAGCCCGCGGTAGCCGCCGGCGCCGCCGCGGGCGAGGTCGCCGAGCACAGCGAGCGTCGCGGACTCTTCCGTCGCCGTCGAACCGTCGCGACCTGAATCAGGCGACGCTCTTCGCGGGGATCCGTCCGCGGTAGGGCTGGCAGGGCAAGCCACGGGTGTCCAGCCCGCTGACCGCGAACACTCGGCCGGCGTCGGCTTGACCGGCGAGGGCATCATCGTCGAGCCCAGCGCGCGCGGACGTTATGAACAGGGTGGCGAGGTCGAGTCCTCCGAATGCGCAGGAGGTGGGTCGATCGACTGGTAGCCGTAGCGTGGCGAGAAGCGAGCCGTCGGGGGCGTATCGATTGACGGCTGCCCCGCCCCACAACGCCACCCAGACGCCACCCTCTTCGTCGACTGTGAGCCCATCGGGCACCACGCCTGGCTCGTCGATGTGCACGAGCGTGCGGCGCGCGCTGATCGCCCCGCTCGAGGCTTCGAAGCTGAACGCGTCCACGCAACCTGTGCCGCTGTCGTTGAGATACATGGTGCTTTCGTCGGGGCTCCAGCCGATTCCGTTGGAAATCGTCAGGCCGGACAACACGGTGGTGCAGCTGCCGTCTAGTTCGAGGCGGAAGAGCGAGCCTGCTCCGGGCGACTCGTCGTAGGCCATCGTTCCGGCCCAGAAGCGACCCTGCGCGTCGCACGCCCCGTCATTCATCCGCACATCCGTGCGGCCCGCGTGTGGCTGCGCCAATTCGCGGAGCCCACCGCCCTCGTCGACCAGCAGGAAGCCAGGCCCGGCCGCGAGCACGTATCCGCCGCCGACGATCGGCGCGACGGCGCCGACGTGGCGATCGATCGCGATCGTCGAGACTCGTTCCAGGCTGCCATCGGCTGCCAGCGTCCCGCGGTGTAACTGGCAGCCGAGGATGTCGACCCACAGCAGCTCTTGGCGCTCCTCGTGCCATCGAGGGCCTTCGCTGAGCAGCCCCGGCGTCGCCGACCATGCCAGAACCTCAGGCACGGTCATCGGCTGACATCGAGACCACGGTCATAGCACGGATCCGGGTTAGCCTCGCAGAGCGCTGTCGAGGCTGCCTCACCCAAAACGGAGGACGACGGCCGAGCGCCAAGCCTGCGGGGGCTTGCAGACCACGGGCGAGCACCGTTACGAGCACTCTCTGACGGCCAATCCGTAGGCCCCCAGCGCGCAGGTCCCAAGGCTCGCCCACTCGATGCGATCACTCGCCGGCGGCGGCCGGATCGCCCAGCTCGTGGCCCAGCTTCTCCGCGAGGCCCTCGAACATCGGGTAGACGCCCGGCCCGAGCGCCTCGTGGATCGCCGGCCTCCACATCTCCCACCGCTGGATCAGCGTGCGACCGAGGAGCAGCTTGATCAGCTCCAGGTCAAACGCGTGCCGGCGTTCGAGCGCGCCCAGTTGCTCGAAGTAGTCGAGCTCCCGGAAGAGCACGTAGGCCTCAGGGGCGTTGGCCGCCACGTAGGCCACAAACGCCTCCCGCAGTTCGTCGGCTGACTTGAACTGTCCGATCATTCGACGTGCCTCCACCAGTGCTTCTTCGTTCCACCGGCGAAAGAACTCGGCCGCCATCTGCGCCTCACGACTCACGCGCGCCTCTCGTACCTGCTGCGCGGCGAACGCCGCGGCCCCGATGCCGCCTAGCAGGCCGATGGCCAGGATCGACGTCGCGATCGCGGTGACCTCGCCCCAGTCGACTGCCATGGTGAGCAACCGTCGTCTCCGATCTGTTCAGGGTGATCCGGCGCGTCTCACCTTAGGCCAGCGCGATGGCAAGGTGTGCGTGTCCGCGCCGAAGCCCGCGAGCTCCCTCGAAGCGCTGCCACTCTGACTGACCTCGTTCAAGCGTCGTCGTAGGACCGGATCTCCTCGGGTGACGGGAGCTCGATCGAGCTTGGTCTCCCGAATTCGAAGAACTCCAGGCTCGTGGAGCTTCGCTTCCTGTACAACCGAGCCAGGGTCAGGGCGACGCTGTCACGGATGCGGGCGCTGAACTCCGGCGCTTGGGGGCCGCGACTAATGAGCACAGATTCGCGCCGACCTGATATCAGGTACCAGACCACGGTGCTGCTCACGGCGGTGAGCAGCACACCCTTCGGCGAACTCCGCCGCTTTCGGCCCACGGCCATCCTCGCCGGCCAAAGCACGCCGAGCAGCATCTCGAGCACGATCCTCAACGTGTACTGCTGCCACGACTTCGCTCGCGCCACCCGAAGTCCCGATGTGTCGGCCATCTCAGCGCCGGGTGGCTTCGCGCACGGCGTCCCGGATCGCCGCAGCGGTGATGGTCGCGGCAACCGTGCCGAGCAGCGTCAGCGCCCACGAGGCCGCCAGGCCAGGGGCGGGTGTCGGCTCCGGACCGGACGCCAGACAGAAAACCACATCCCCGTCGACCGGGCTGAAGGCCGGGTTGACCGCGCGAGCGATCCCGGCGCTCGCCATGCGTGCGACGATCGCGCAGCTGCGCTTGTCGAGCGGGGCATCGGTGCAGACGCAGGCCAGCGTGGTGTTGCCGGCGGCGCGCGTCGAGAGAAGCGGCGGCTCCTGCATGCTGGCGATCAGCTCCGCGCTGCGCAGCAGCTCGCCACGTTCACCGTGGGGCGCGCCAAGCAGCTCGCCGTCGTCCCCGATCACGTCTCCGAATGCATTGGCCACCGCGACGGCAGCGACGGTCCTGCCGTTGACGAGAACCATGGCCGCGTAGCCCACCCCGCCGCGGGTGGCGCGATCACGCCCGAGCACCTTTCCCACGGCGGCGCCCACACCGGCGCCGACCGTTCCACGCTGGGGGATCCCCGAAGCAGCACTCTCGCAGGCGGCATAGCCCTGCTCCGGCCCGGGGCGCGTGCTCGATTCTCCCTCCGCCAGGTCGTACACGACCGCGGCGGGAACGAGTGGCACCACGCCCCCCGGGGTCGGTCGCCCCAGCCCGCGCTCTTCGAGCCACCTGGCAACCCCATCCGCAGCGCGCAAGGCCGAACGCGCTTCCGCCCGTCAGCAACACACCCGTCGGCCCCTCGGCATTCGCGAGCGGCGACAGCGGCTCGAGCTCACGTGTCCCCGTGCCACCGCCCCGCACATCGACGCTGCCCCTGGTTCCGAGTGGCGGCAGCACGACCGTGCACCCAGTTCGAGCATCAGCGTCGGTCCAATGTCCAACCCGGAAGCCGTTAGGCAGTGGCAGCATATCCGTCATCGTCACTCCTGGCCGAAGGACGCCAGACCTTCTCGCCTTTCCCGGGCGATTAGCCGCTGCAATCGTATCCGCGCCAGCTGGTCCCCCGCTATACGCTCCGCCACTCATGCGTCGGGTGGCTCGCCCACGCCCCGATCGGTTGAACCTCGGGTCTCGAGCCGTCAACGCCTGTGCAGGCGAAACACTGTGGTGGTGAGCGATGGGCTGAGACTTCTGATCGTCGGTGGCCTGCTGACCGCCGGCTTGACCGTGTCGATGTTGGCCGGCCAGCTGCGCGTGCCCGGCCTGGTGCTGGTGCTGGCGCTCGGGATGGTGCTCGGCTCGGACGGGCTTGGCTGGATCGCGTTCAATGACTACCGGCTTGCCCGCACGGTTGGCGTTGTCGCCCTTTCGCTGATCCTGTTCGAGGGCGGCGTGGCCGCCGGTTGGAGCGAGATCCGCCCGGTGATCGGCGAGGCGGTGAGTCTGGCGACGGTCGGGACGGTGGTCACGGCGCTGCTGGCGGGACTCGCGGCAGCCTGGCTGTTCGACCTGAGGCTAGTCGAGGGGTTGCTGCTGGGTTCGATCCTGGCATCGACCGACGGCGCGGCGGTGTTTGCGGTCTTGCGCGGGTCGACGCTGCGCCGGCGCCTGGCGCGCACGTTGGAGGGCGAAGCGGGTCTCAACGACCCGGTCGCGGTGCTGCTCGTACTCGGTTTCATGGCCTGGGCCACCGACCCGCATTACGGCCTGCTGAACTTCCTGTGGCTGTTCGTCCGCCAGCTCGGGATCGGGTTGGCGGTCGGTGGTGTGGTCGCGGCCGGCGCGGTCGCGGCGCTGCCTCATCTCCGGCTCCCGTCCGCCGGTCTTTACCCGGTGGCGTCGGTTGCCTCGGCCTTCATCGCGTACGGCGCGGCCTCGGTGCTCGACGGGTCCGGGTTTCTCGCTGTGTATCTGGTCGGGCTGGCGATTGGCAGCGTTCCCTCGCCCGCCCAGCGCACGATCGCCACCTTTCACGACGGCCTTGCCTGGGTCGCGCAGCTGACTCTGTTCCTGGTGCTGGGGCTGCTCGTCGTCCCCGACCAGCTCGGCTCCGTGGCGGTGAAGGGGACGATCCTGGCCGGTGTCGTGGCCGTCGTTGCGCGTCCGGTAGCGGTGGCGCTGGCAACCGCTTTCTCCGGTTTCTCCCTTGCCGAGCGCGCCGTGCTCGGTTGGGCGGGCCTACGCGGCGCGGTGCCGGTCGTGCTGGCGACGTTCCCCGTCATCAACGGGGTACCGCACCGCCTGGAGTTCTTCAACATCGTGTTCTTTGCCGTGCTCGTCTCGACCGTGGTGCAAGGCACAAGCTTCCAGCCCTTCGCCCGGCAGCTCGGGGTGACCACGAGCGAGGCGGCGCTGCCGGCGCCGCTGATCGAGTCAGGCGCGATCAAGCGGCTCGGTGCCGAAGTCGTGGAGTTCGTCGTCGAGGATGACCATGCGGCCGCCGGCAAGCGCGTCCGTGAGCTCGGCCTGCCTCGTGACGCGCTCCTGAACCTGATCATTCGCGGCGATCAGGCTGTGCCTCCGAGAGGCTCGACCAGGATCGAGCCGGGCGACCACCTCCATATCCTCCTCCGCCAGGAAGTCGCGGTCGAGTTCCAGTCGCTGTTCGAGCGCTGGCGGGTGGGGCCCCTCGGTCCGGCCCGCCACCGCCGTCCCGTCCCCCGTGCCACGGCACCGATCTTCACGAGCCGGCCGTGGCGGGCCGATGACGGTGCCGCCGGACATCCGGTCCGTATCGGTGAGATCGACGTGATTGAGCAACTCCGTACCCGCCGTGACCAGCCCGGCGCGCTTGTCGCCCTGGCCGATGGGCGCTACGCCTATACCGGACCGGTGACGGCGATCGGGTCGGCCACACAACTGCAGGATGCCGCCGGGCGTCGGCTGCGCCTGGCGAGCACCGACAGCGAGCGAGCTTGGTGGCGAGAGGTCATCGGCGCACTCGCGACGCCATGACCGCGACGCGCTGACGCTCAGTGGAGCAGGACCTTGAGGGCGATGATCAACAGCCCGACCAGCGCACCAATCAGCGCCTGTACCAGCAGCTGAAGTCCGTTTAGCCGCGCGTGCACGGCGGCGACGATTTCGATCGCCACGACAATCGCCGCCGAGGTCCATACCGCCGCGGTGACGGCGTGTGAGAGGCTCGCCCCCCCGGCCCAGAAGATCAGCAACGTCACGAGCGGGATGCCGGCGCCCATCAGGATCGGCACGTCCTCGATCAGCGTGGCGAGCGCGCCGGAGACCGTCAACTTGGCCTCCTCCTCGACCTGCCGCTCGACCAGGTCGGCGTAGGAATGAGCCAGCCAGTACAGCAACAACGTGACCACGACCGCGGCGACCGTCGCGGGGTACGTCTCCTGTCGGGCACTCTCCGCCGCGAGCAGCGCCCCGACTGCGATCGTGCCGTATACGGCCTCACCGGGATGCTTGAGAATCAGACCCATGGTCGGTTCGCTCAGCGCCGGCCAGCCCGAGCTCGCGCTAACCTCGCGGCGAGGGTCCGGCGGACTCAGATTAAGCGATCACGCTGACGCGTTCGGCGACCTGGCCTCGCAGGAAGGGCTCGACCACCCGTCCCACGGCTTCGGGGTCATCCGCAAACGGCCAGTGGCCGCTTCCGTCGAGGATCGCCACCTCGGCGCTCGGGAAGGCCTCGCGTTGGCGCTCGGCCATTGCCACCGGGATGTACGGGTCGTGCGCCCCCCAGACCACGAGCGCGGGACGGTCCAGCGGGCGCAGCGCATCGGCTTGCTGGTGCCCGGCCGAGGCGGGATCGTTGGTGGCTCGGTAGAGACTGAGGATCGCGCGACTGGTGCCGGCGTCCATGTCGTCGTACATCCGATCGACGAACGCCCGCGGCAACCCCCGCGGGTTGCCGTGGCGCAGCGCGGTCCGCAGGCCGGAGCGGGTCGTGGTGGCCTGGAACAGTTCCCCGGCGATCGGCGTGCGCCAGATGCGGGCCAGGTAGTGCCAGCCGTAATCGAGCAGGACACCCGTGTTGATCAGCACGACGCTCGCGAACCGCTCCGGATTGTGCGCCGCCCAGGCCAGCCCCCACGGTCCGCCGAAGTCGTGCAGCACGAGGTGGACGCGCTCAATGCCGAGGTAACTGAGTGCGGAGTCAAGAAAGCGGGCGTACCCGCCGACCGTGTAGTCGAAGTCCGCCGGCTTGTCCGCTCGGCCAAAACCGGGCATGTCGAAAGCGACGGCGCGCGTGAACGGCGCGACCCGGGTCAGCAGATCGTCCCAATCGCGGCGCGAGCCCGGATTGCCGTGAACGAACACCACAGCCTCGGAAGAGTCCGGGTCCCCGACCGAGGAGACCGGCGTGGTGATTCCGTCCACAACGAGACGAGTCTCGGTGACTGCCGCGGGTGGCAATGATCCCTCTGCATGGCCGCCCGCTGGCGGTTGTACCTGCCGGGCTCTACGACGGGCGGCGGTGACCCGGATCGCCCGGCCGACAAGCGCCAGGAACTCGGGGTCGTTCGGCCGAATCGCCCGGGAGCCGAACGCGAGGAACCCGTCAGCGCACTGGTCGTCCTTGGCCGCGGCCGAGAACAGCAGTCGCTCCAGCGGATTGAGCCGACGCCCCGTCGCGTAATCCGAGGTCAGCAAGAAGTGCCCGAGCAGCTGGCGTCGGTGGTGCTTGCGGTAGCGCTCGAGCGCGTCGTCCAACTGCGCGTCTGACGTTCCGCCGGCCATCCCGTTCCCGAGTTCGTCGGCCAGCCACTCCCCGGACTGAAACGCAAACCCACAGCCAACGCCCCACAATGGATCCGCCGCCATCGCCGCGTCGCCGACGAACGCGAGTCCCGGGCGCGCGGCCGGCCGTGCCGTATTCGGCAGCTCCAGCTGGCCGAGGACTTTTGAGATCCGCTCGCCCTGCGCGAGATCCGGAGCATTCGGCAACCCCGTGAAATAGGCCTCGAAGTTCGCCTCCAGATCCCGCTTGAACCAGGACGCGCGATCCTTGGTCTGGAAGGTCGCGAGCAGCGTGACATCGTCATCCTGGGGGAACGCATACGCGACATCCGGATCGAGCAACCAAAACAGCGTCCGTTCGCCCGATACGAGGGGGAGGTTGCGGTAGTACGCGAAGTAGCCAAAGCGACCGTGCGGCAGCACTCGCGCCCGGACGCCCGATAGCTTCGCCACGTCGGAGTGGCGGCCGTCGGCGGCGACCACCACGCGGGCGTTGATGTTCCGCTCGCCCTGTTCGCGGTCAACCGTTCGGACCCCCGACGGCCGTCCGTTGCTTCCGAGCAGAGCGATCACGTTTTGCCCGAGCATCAGCTCCACGCCCGGCGTCTCGGCCGCGAGCTCGCGCATCATCGGATCGAGCTTCTGGCGCCGGATGTCGTAGCCGTAGCGGGGATGAGCGGTAGTCCGCGCGGATCGGCGGTCGGATCCACCCGTACCGCGTCCACAGCTCGAGCCCGTTGCGGATCCCCCCCGCCGCCTCGATCCGCTTGGCCAATCCGAGCCGCTCGATCGTCGGCGTCGCACTGGCCTGAATGAAGTGCGTGCAGATCGTCTTGTACGCGGCCGGATCCGGCCGCTGCTCGACCACGGCGACCCGTGCCCCCGACCGGCCGAGCAGCGTCGCCGCCGTGCAGCCACCGATGCTCGCTCCCACCACCACCACGTCGTAATCAGCAGAGGTCGTCATCCGCCACCCCGAGTCATTTGTTCAATCCCCGACTGAGCCAGCATGACGGACGGGCTGGAAACGTGCAAGCAGCGCCGCCCCTTGGCGGGCATGCACGCTTTCGGCAGACTGACCGTGTGAATCAGGCTGAAATACTGATCGGTGGTCTGCTCGTCGCCGTCGCGGGGCTGGGCGCGCTCGCGCGCTGGTTGGGGTTGCCGTACCCGATCGTGCTGGTGGTCGGCGGGGCGTTGTTCGGGTTCATCCCGGGCATGCCCGCGGTCAAGCTGAACCCGGACATCGTGCTGGTCGTATTCCTGCCGATCCTCGTCTACGGCGCGGCGTTCTTCGCCAATCTCGGTGACATCCGGGCCAATCTTGCGGGGAATCACGTTGGTTTCGGTCGGGCTCGTCCTGGCGACGATGGCGGCGGTCGCGGTCGTCGCCCACGCCCTGGTGGGCATTCCCTGGGCGGCCGCGTTCGCGCTTGGCGCGGTTGTCTCGCCGACCGACCCGCTCGCGGCGGGGCTGATCATGCGCCGCCTGGATGTTCCGCGCCAGCTGGTGAGCGCAGCCGAGGGCGAGGGGCTGTTCAACGATGCGACCGCGTTGGTCGCCTATCGCGTCGCTGTCGCCGCGGTCGTCGCCGACACGTTCTCGCTTGGACACGCCGCGGTCACGCTGTTCGCCGACGCCGCCGGCGGGATTGCCATCGGGCTCGCCGTCGGCTGGGCGGTGGCGGAGATTCGCAAGCGCATGCCGGATCCCCAGCTCAGCGTCACGATCTCGTTGGTGACCGGCTACGCGGCGTTCATCCCCGCCAACGCAATCGGTGCCTCGGGCGTGCTGGCCGCGGTGACCGCCGGCATCTACATGGGCATCCGCGGACCGAGCGTGATCCCGGCCCGAGTACGCCTGCAGGGATTCTTCGCCTGGGACCTGCTGGACTTCATCATCAACTCGGCGCTGTTCGTGCTGGTTGGGCTGCAGCTGCGCACGATCGTCGAGAGCCTCACGAGCTTCTCCGCCGCGACGCTGATTGGGTGGGGGCTCGCAATCTCGGGAGTCGTCGTGATCACCCGGATCGTGTGGTTCTTCACGATGCCCTACCTCGTGCGGTTGCTCGATCGCCGTCGGAGCCAGCGGTTGCGCAGAATCCCCGCGAGCCATCGATTCGTGATCGCCTGGAGCGGTATGCGGGGCGCGGTCTCGCTCGCGGCGGCGCTCGCATTGCCGCTGACGGTCAACAGCGGCGCCCCGTTCCCTGACCGTGATCTGATCCTGTTCCTCACGTTCGCGGTGATCTTCGCGACGCTCGTGGTGCAGGGGCTGTCGCTGCCCGTCCTGATCAAGCGCCTGAGGATCACTGACGCGGGTGCCGCCGAAACCGAGGAGCTGCGCGCGCGACTGGGCGCTACCAAGGCAGCACTGGCTCAGATCGACGCGCTCGAAGGTGAGGACTGGACACGCGACGACACGATCGAGCGAATGCGCGCCGCCTACGAGTACCGCAAGCGACGGCTCGCGGCCCGCGCCGGCAAGATCGAAGACGACGGCTACGAGGATCGGTCGCTGGCTTACCAGCAGGCCGTGCAGATCGTGCTCGGAGCCCAGCGCGACGCACTGGTTCAGATGCGCCGCGACGGCACGATCTCGAACGAGACCATGAATCGCGTCATCAACGAGCTGGACCTCGAAGAGTCTCGGCTCGAGATCTGAGACCACGACTCGTGCCTCACCGGCCCGCACCGGTTGCGGTGGTCATCTTCGACGTCGACGGGGTGCTGATCGACTCACAGCCGGGGGGTCGTCGGTAAAGCGGAAGTGATCGAGGTGGATCCTGGTGGCGCCCGAGACCTCGACCACGACAAACACGACGCTCCCGCAGTTCCCGCAGCGCACCACCGCGCCGGGTGCGCGTGGGTAGACCCTCAGCTCGGCGATCTGGGCTCCGGCTCCGCAGTGCGCGCAGGTGCCGGTCGCGGTCGTCATCTCGGCGCCGTAGAGCTGAAACAGGGCTCCGGCGATTGCGTTTCCATCCAGGGCTTCCATGATCGTCCTCAGGCGGGAGCGGTGCCGGTGGGTCCGAACCGCTCGGTTTTGATCCGGTCCGGCGCGTGTCCCTCCTGCACGAGCCCACTCGCGACGGCTTCGACAAAGCTGGTCGGGCCGCACGCGTAGATCAAGGGCCGTTGCTCGGGCGGCCAGCAGACCTCGTGGAGCAGCTCGCGGTCAACTCGGCCGCGGTGGCCGCGCCAGTCTTCCGGCCATTCGCGGGTCAGCGCCAGCCGGAGATCGAGCTCGTCATCAGCGGCAGCGCGCATCAGCTCCTCGCTGTAGATCACATCACCGATTGATCGAGCTGAATAGAGGACGCGGAGCTCGACCTTGCTCTCGATCGCTGCGTGGTGGCGAGCGATCGCGCGCAGCGGCACGATCCCCGAGCCGCCCGCGACCAACAACAGCGGTCCGCTCAGCGGCTCGTCCCACACGAAATAGCCACCGATCGGGCCGCGCAACTCAAGCTCATCACCGGGCTCGAGCACATCCACCAGATACGGCGAGACCTCTCCATCCTCGAGCCGCTCGACGGTCAATGCCAGATGACCATCCTCCGGCGGCGAGGCAATCGAGTAGCTGCGCTCCGCCTGATAGCCGTCCTCGGCGGTCAGCCTGACATCGACATGCTGCCCGGCCTGATGGCCCGGCCAGGCGGGCGGCTCCAGCACGATGCTCTTCGTCTGTGCGGTTTCCTCGACGAGTTCGACCACTCTCGCGAGCTGCCACGTCAATCTCCCTGGTAGCGCTGTTCGAGCCATGGATCACCGTGATTGTGATAGCCGTAGCGCTCCCAGAACCCGGGCGCATCATCAACCGTCAAGGTCAGCCCGCGGACCCACTTCGCGCTCTTCCAGAAATACAGATGGGGGACCAACAACCGCGCCGGTCCCCCGTGCTCGGGCTCAAGCGGCTCGCCGCCGTACTCGTACGCCACCCACGCCTTGCCCCCGCTTACGTCCTCGAGCGTGAGATTCGTGGTGTAGCCGCCGTCAGAGAACGCAGTCAGGTACCCAGCCGAGCTTTTGACCCCCGCCAGCAGCGTGTCGACCGAGACCCCCTTCCAGCTGGTGTCGAGCTTTGACCATTTGGTGACGCAATGGATGTCGAGCGTGACGGTCTCGGACGGCAGTTGCAGGAACTCCTGCCATGGCCACGACACCGGCTCATCGACCGCGCCGTGGATTGTGAAGCTCCAATCATCGAGCGGCGTATGGGGCGTCGGGCCCGCGGAGAGCACCGGAAAATCACGCGTCACATACTGTCCCGGCGGCACTCGAGAAGGATCTTCGACCGGATGACGACGCCCAAGAAAACCGCGGCTAATGGGAGACATCTGTCCTCTCCTGTCTGTGGTGTTCGTCCTTCGGAACGCGCTCGGATCGAGGTTCCGGGGCGCCCCGGGGAAGCAACGAAACGCCGAACGTGGACGTGCGCAGTGTTGCACCTGGCGCTCATCCTCGTGTGGCACCGGCGCCGCCGCCGACAGATCCGCGCTGCCGCGCGGTCAGCCCGCGCAGGCCATATTTCCGCGTCGTGCTCGCGACCGGCGAGCGCCCGCCCCCCCGACCGGAAGGAACGAACATGGACCTTGAACTGGCCGGCAAAGTCGCCGTTGTTACGGGAGCCAACAAGGGGATCGGCCTGGCCACGACAAAGGCTCTGCTCGGCGAGGGCGCCCACGTGGTTGCCGGCTCGCTCAGCACCGAAAACCTCGACGGCTTGGAGGGCGTGAGCGCGGTCCCGCTAGACCTCATGGCCGAGGACGGCCCGGCGCTGCTGGTGCAGCGCGCGATCGACGAGCACGGCCGACTCGATGTGCTCGTCAACAACGTCGGAGCGGTGCGTATCCGGCTGGACGGATTCCTCGCCACCAGCGACGAGGAGTTCGAATGGGCGATGCGGATCAACTTCTTCACCGGCCTTCGTGCCAGCCGCGCGGCCATCAGCAGGATGGTCGAGCAGAGCTCTGGCTCGGCCAGCAGGGCGTTGCCGAAACGGTTGCCAAGGCGACCGGCGTCGATGCCGACACGGTTCGCGAGAGCGCAGCATCCGCGATCGCCACCCGGCGGTTCAGCACACCCGAGGAAGTCGCCACCCTGATCACGATCCTGGCCTCGGACCGCACCGCCAACGTGACCGGTGTGAACTATGTAATCGACGGCGGCTTGATCAAGACGACGTGAGACGAGCCAGCCCAGAGCGACACGAAATCTCGCTCACCGATCCTCAGTTCGTGAGCGGCAGCGCTACTCGTACTGCAGCGCCTGGAGCACGTTCAGGCGACCCGCCCGCCGGGCGGGGAAGATCGCGGCGACCAGGCCCGCGATGATCGCGGCGATCACGAACACGATCAGCGTGCCCCAGGGAACCGTGAACGCAGCGAAGTTGATCGCCACGCCGATCATCAGCGCCAGCAGGACGCCGAGCGGGATCCCGAACGCCGCGCCGAGCAGCGCCGTGATCACGCTCTCGTGGCGGATCATGCGTCGCACCTGGCGCCGGCTCATCCCCACGGCGCGGAGCATGCCGAGCTCGCGCGTGCGCTCGAACACGGTCAGGACCAGCGTGTTGACGATCCCGAACAGGCTGATCACGATCGACAGCGACAGCAGCACGTAGAGCAGGTTGAGCAGCGCGTTGAGCCCCTGCTCCTGGTTTGCCCTGAACTGGGACTTGGTCTGGAGCTTTGCGTCCGGGAAGCCGCCGAGGGCGGCGTTCAGCCTGCTCGTGTTGGCGGGCGTCACCCCACCCTGGATATTCAGGAACGTGAACAGGTTCTGGGGGTTCTGGTAGACCTGATCGAAGCGCGATGTGGAGATCGTCACGTCGCCGTAGGGGTTGCCGCCCTTCGGTGGCGAGGTGATCCCGCGCAGCACCAGATTGAGCCTCGCGCCGGTCGGGGTCTCGACCGTCAGCGGCGAGCCGACATGGAGATGCTGCGCCTTCGCGTAGTCGCTGTCGACAAACGCGCCGTCGCTGCCCAGCCCAGCCGGCGTCTGCGGACTCCCGTCCTTCCATTTGATGTCGATCACCCGGCTCACGTTGGGCTGCACTCCGGTGACGTTGATGTGCGAGCCGAACGCTTTGCCGTCGCCGGCGCGCACGCTGGAGACCACCGTCACACCGGGCACGGTGTGCAGCGCGGCCGACGAGGCCACCCCGATCGGGCTGAAGTTGTTGGTCGCGGTCACGGCGTAGTTGGCGACGAACAGCTGGTTCACCGCGCCCTCGAGGCGCGACTTGAGTCCCGCCGCGAGCACCCCCACCAACGTCACCAACGCAAGACCGATCATCAAGGCGGAGGCGGTGCTGGCGGTGCGGGCGGGATTGCGGACCGCGTTGCTGCGCGCCAGCTTCCCTGCCCCGCCGCCGAGCCTCGCCGCCGGCCAGCCGAGCACGCGCACCAGCGGCGGCACCAGGCGCGGGGCCAGCATCGAGACGCCGATGAACAGGGCGACGGCACCGAGCCCAATCGCCAGCAACCGCGTGCCGGTCGACAGGCTGTTGACGAGCAAGCCGACGAGCATCAGCGCGAGTGCGCCGACGATCGTGACGATCGCGGGGTAGGCACCGAAGCGCTCGAACCTGGTCGGGGGCAGGACACTGCCCTCGCGCACGGCGGCGATCGGTGGCACGCGGGTCGAACGGAGGGCCGGTCGCAGCGCCGCGATCAGCGTGATCACGATGCCGACCGCCAGCGAAACGATGATCGTCCGCGTCTTGAACACGGTGCTCGTCTGCGGCAGATCGATCCCGAACGAGACGAACAGCGCGTTGAGGCCCTTCGCGAGCGCGAGCCCGAGGAACAGCCCGACGACTGAGGCCAGCACGCCGATCACGAGCGCCTCCAGCATCACCGAACGCCGCACCTGCCGGCGGGTCGCCCCCAGGGTCCGCAGCGTCGCGAGCTCGCGCGTGCGCTGGGCCACCGTGATCGACAGCGTGTTGGCGATCACGAAGCTGCCGACGAACAGGGCAACGCCGCCGAACGCCAGCAGGAAGTCCTGGAAGATCGTGATGAACCCGGCGGTGTCCTTGGTTGCCTGCTGCGCCTGCGCTTGCCCGGTCCGGACCTGGGCGCTCGCCGGCAGCAGCGGCGTGATCTCCTGGACCAGCCGTGCCGGCGCCACGCCGTGCTTGGCGGCGATGTTGATCTGGTCATATTGGTTCTGCTTGTGAAAGATCAACTGGGCGGTCGGAAGCGTGAACACCGCCAGCGTCGCGCCGCCGAGCGAGGAGAGCCCTCCGTATTTCACGGTTCCGGCAATCGTGAAATGCTGGACCGGCCCGCGGGCAGTGACCCCGATCTGCTGCCCGACCGAGAACCCGTCCTTGCTGGCGGTCGACTGATCGATGTCGATCTGGTTCGCGGCGGTCGGCCAGTTGCCTTGCGCGAGGGTCATCGGGTTGAACCGCTGCCCCCGCGGGTCGTAGCTGAACGCCAGGCTCGGCGCACCGCCGCGCGAGATCACCTTGCCGTTGTGTCCGATCAGCTGCGCTTGGTCGCCGATCGAGCCGGACGCCTGCGCCACGCCCGCCAGCGCTTGCACGCGGGGGAGCAGCGATGCGGGCAGAGTTGGCACCGTCGCGCCGTTGCCGCTGGTGTTGTTCGAGATCGCGCTCTTGCCGGTGATGACCGCGTCGGAGTTCTTGTAGGCCTGCGTGAAGACGGTCGAGAACGCGGCCTTGATCGTGTCCGTGAGGATGTACGTGCCGCTCACCATCGCGACGCCCAGCACGATCGCGATCGCGGTCAGCGCCGCCCGCAGCTTGCGTCCCAGTAGTCCTCTGAGAGCAACGCGCGTCACTGCAGCGAGCTCATCACCTCGAGCACCTGACCGGCGCTGGCGTCGGACAGCTCCTTGACGATCAGCCCGTCAGCGAGGAACAGGATCCGGTCCGCGATCGACGCCGCGCGCGGCTCGTGGGTGACCATCACGATCGTCTGCCCGTAGTTGTCGGCCGAGTTACGCAACAAGTTGAGGATCTCGCCGCCGGTCTTGGAGTCGAGGTTGCCGGTCGGCTCGTCGGCAAACAGGATCGTGGGGCGGGTCACCAGAGCCCGAGAGATCGCCACCCGCTGCTGCTCTCCGCCGGAGAGCTCGGATGGCCGATGACTGCGGCGCTCGGCGAGTCCGGTGTTGGTCAGCAGCTCATCGAGCCAGGCGCGGTCAGGGTCCTCCCCGGCGATTGTCAGCGGCAACAGGACGTTCTCCTCGGCGGTCAGCATCGGCAGCAGATTGAAGAACTGAAACACGAAACCGATGTGCTCGCGGCGCAGCATCGTCAGCTTCGCGTCGTCGAGCCCGGTGATCTCGGTGCCGGCGATCGTGACCGAGCCGCTGGTCGGCTTGTCCAATCCCGCCAGAATATGCATGAGCGTCGACTTGCCGGAGCCCGACGGTCCCATCACCGCCACCAGCTCGCCCCGGCGCACGTCGATCGAGACTCCGCGCAGTGCGTCGACCGCGGTTGCGCCCTCGCCATAGCGACGCGTTATCTCGCGTCCGACGACAACGTGACCGTCCTCCTCGACGGCCACCGTTTCTGGTGTCTGTGTGCCTCGTGCCTCCACCAAACTGCTGTATAGCACTGCCTGCCAGAAGCCTTAGTGTGACAAGGGTCACAGGGCCGTCCCAAGATCCGCGCAGGAAAGCGGAGCAGACAACCGCTTCCTGCCGGACCACCGCAGCCCCGGGTCCCGGACTGGCGTAAACGGTACTGCACGCCCGCGCGCAAAGCAACGCGATGTTCTGACACTGAAGCGAGAGCCCGCCGCGAGCTCAGACGCGCTGGATCTGCATCAAGCTGGTCGTCCCAGGCTTCCCGCTCGGGAGACCCGCGGTGATCCCCACCCGCGCGCCTGACTTGACCCAGCCAAGCTCAACCACGCGCCGGCCCGCATCGGCGATCAATGCCTCGGTGATCTCGTGGCGGCGCATCGACGCCGCCTCGACGCCCCACATCAGGCTGCAGCGGCGCACGGTCTCCTTGCCGGGCGAGAGCGCGTAGATCGGGACCTGGGGTCGGTGCGCGGAGATCAGCCTGGCGGAACGTCCTGAGAGGGTGGGAACCACCAGCGCCGCCAGGTGCAGATCGCGCGCCGCGGCGCAGGCGCTGTAGGCGACGGTGTAGGCGGGATCGCGGGCATCGCGCCGGACGCGGTCCTCGTTCCACTCCCGGTAGGGCAAGGTGTGCTCGGTGCGCTCGGCGACCGACGCCATCATCTCCACCGCCCCCACCGGATAGGACCCAACCGCAGTCTCCTGGGAGAGCATCACCGCGTCCGTGCCGTCGATGATCGCGTTGGCGACGTCCGCGACCTCGGCCCGCGTCGGCCGCGACGAGGAGACCATCGAGTCGAGCATCTGCGTGGCGGTGATCGACGGTCGGGCGAGTTGGCCGGACAGCCGCAGCAGCCGCTTCTGGACCAGTGGCACCTCCTGGATCGGGAGCTCGATGCCGAGATCGCCGCGGGCGACCATCACGCAGTCGGCGGTGCGGATGATGTCCTCGGCCGCGTCAACGGCCTGCGGCTTCTCGATCTTCGCAATCAGCGGCAGGCGGGTGTGCTTGCGGACCGAAGTCACGTCCTCGGCGGTGCGCACGAACGACAGCGCCACCAGGTCGACCCCGATCGACTCGCCGAAGCGCAGCATCTCGAGGTCCTCCTCGGGGACCGCCGGCAGGCCGCGGGTCGAGCCGGGAATGTTCAGCCCCTGCCGGGAGGCGACGGTGCCGCCGATCTCGACCTGGGTCTCGATCTCGCCGTCGGCCTCGCGCACGCGCGTGACGCGTAGGCGAATCGCGCCGTCGGCGAGGTACACGATGTCGCCCGGATCAACCGCCCCGGCCAGGCCGGTCCAGCTCACCGACATCTTCTCCCCGTTGCCGGGGGCGCTCGAGCCGCAGCACAGGATCAGCGTCTCGCCGGGCTTCAGCTCCGCGATGTCATCCTTAAGCGCGCCGATCCGGATCTTCGGGCCGGGCAGATCTTGCAGGAGCGCCACCTGACGCCCCACCTGCGAGGCCGCCGCACGGACGCGCTCGGCGTTCTCGGCATGAAGCTCGCGGTTGCCGTGAGAGAAGTTGAGCCGCGCGACGTCCATCCCCGCCTCCACCATCCTGGCGAGCGTTTCGGGGTCGCGGCAGGCGGGCCCGATCGTGACGACGATCTTCGTGCGGCGCATGGTCGGCCGGGACGCTAGCCGACGGGCCAAAGGTTGTCGTTAAGGACCTGGCCGTCCGCGCTCAGCCGTCCGCCGGCGCGCAGGTCGCAGATCATGTCCCAGTGCAGCGCCGAGGAGTTCGTCCCCCCGGTCTCCGGATAGGAGCGGCCGAGCGCCAGGTGAACGGTCCCGGCCATCTTCTCGTCGAGCAGGATCGAGCCGGTGGGACGGTCGATCCCCGGATTGGTGCCGATCCCCAGCTCGCCCAGGAACCGCGCGCCGGGATCGGTGGCGAGCGCGGCCTGCAGGTAATCGTCGCCCCGCTCGGCGCAGGCATCGACGACCTTCCCCTCGGCGAACGTCAACCGGATCCCTTCGACCTGCGCGCCGCGCGGACTCGACGGGATCGTGTAGCGGATCGTCCCGCTGGCGGAGTCCTCGAGTGGCCCCGTGAAGATCTCACCGCTCGGCATATTGTGCTTGCCGTCGGAGTTGATCCAGGTGCGCCCGTCGACCCGCAGGCGCAGATCGGTGTCCTCGGCCTCGATCCGGACCTCGCGGGCCTTGGCGAGCTGCTCGACCAGTCGTTGCTGGCGGGTCCTCAGCTCTTGCCAGGTCGCTACCGGGTCCGGTCGGTCGAGAAACAGCGCCTGCTCGAGGAACGCCTCGTAGTCGTGCTCGCTCATCCCGGCCTGCTGCGCCAGCGCCGCGGTCGGCCACTGCGTCCCACACCAGCGCGATGCGAGCCGTGCCTCCTGAACCGGCACGCGCGCACGTGCGGCGCGCGCAATCAACGCTGGGTCGATCCCGGCGAGTGCACGCGTGTTTGCGGGGGCCTCGATCCCGATCAACGCGTCTGCCGCCTGCGCTTCGGCGAGCTCGAGCGGCGCGAAGGAGTCGAGGTGGAGCTCGCGGGCGTGGCGGTAGAAGTGCTCGGCCAGCTCCCCGGGCGTGAGCCGGATCAGCGGCCACGCGTCGCGCGCGAGCAGCGCGTCATGGATGGCCCGCGCCAGCGGCGTCGCCTGCACGGTCGTGCGGACCAGCACCTGGTCGGCTTCCGCGGCCTCGATGCACCAGTCGCACAGCAGCCGCGCGAACGCGTCGGGATCGATCATGGCTCGTGCAGTTCCGGGAAGTGCTCGCGCACGTGCTCGCGCAGCGAGTCGCGGACGAAGCCGCGCTCATCACGGGAGGCCATCCGGTAGCGGCCGAGCAGCTCCTTCTGGCGGATCAGCTCCAGTCCGGCGATCGTCCACGACGCGGCCAGACGTTCGAACAGCAGCTCGGTCGCGCGCTGCCGGGCATCCTCGCGTTCGAGGCCGCCGGAGAGCGTGTCGGCGTACTGGCGCCGGGAGGCCGGCGAGAGCGAGCCGCGGAGCTTGAGCAGGTTGCCCTCATCGTCGCGGTACTCGCTCACCGGTGCGGCGAGCTTCTCCCGCTGGCGGCTGCGCCGACCCACGCAGCGCAGTCTACGCGCCGCCCAATATGGTGCGCTCCTGTGGCCAGACAGCGAGAACTAGGACGAGGCGAGCGGGTAATTCCGGGGTTGTGGCGGCTGCGCTTGCCGCTGCCCTGGCCGGGGGTGCCGCACGGCAACGCGTGGGCGATCGCGTGGGGTTCGGGCGTGGTGCTGGTCGACACCGGAATGCACGAGGCCGGCTCGCTGGCGCAACTCGAGCGTGCGCTCGAGCAGGTCAATCTGCGCCTGGAGCACGTACGGCTGCTGGCCGTCACGCACGCGCACTCGGATCACTGGGGCCAGGCGGCCCCCGTACGCGAGCGGGCGGGATGTCAGTTCTGGATGCATCCCAATCATGAGCACGCCGTCCGGGGCCTGTCGGATCCGAAGGCGGCGCTGGCGCGGCGGCTGGAGGTCGGACGGCAGAGCGGCGTGCCCGAGGTGGCCCTGCGCGCCTATGCGGACCGGTTCGGTTCGATGCCGTCCGGGATTGCGGCGGTGATCGAGCCCGACCGGCCCTTGGTTTCGGGGGTCGTGGTGGAGAGCGACCTCGGTGACTGGCACGTATACGAAACGCCCGGTCACGCGCCCTCCCACGTATGCCTGTTCCAGCCCGAACGGCGGCTGCTGATCTCCGGCGATCACGTCCTCGGCCGGATCTCGCTGTTCTACGATTACGGTTGGACGTTCGATCCGGTGGGGGAGTTCCTGCGGTCGTTGGATGTTGTGGATGGGTTGGACGCGCGGCTGGCGCTGTCCGGACACGGGCGTCCGTTCGTCGATGTACACGGTCACATCGAAGGCAATCGCGAGCTTGTCGCGCAGCGCCTTTCGGGGGTGTTGGAGGCCTTACGAGACGCGCGAGCGCCAACCGCGATGGAGGTGATTCCGCACGTCTACGGAGATGAGCTCACGGCGGCGAACGGGCGGTGGCGGATGCAAGAGACGCTGTGCTACCTCAGGCACCTGGAAGTGGAGGGGCACGTGGTGTCCGAGGATGGCCCCGAGGGTGAGAAGCGGTGGCGCTTGGGGTGAAAAAGGGGAGGTTTCGCCCGGGCGGTGTGTCTCGCCCGGGTCGTGGTGGCGCCCGGGCCTTAACCGAACATTGACACGCTCGTGTCAAGGTTGCTAGAGTGCCCGCACCTTGCGGATCGACGAGATCATCGCGGCGGGCGACGAGCCTTGTTTCTCGTTTGAGTTCTTTCCTCCCAAGACCGACGAGGGGGAGCAGAACCTCCGGCTCGCGCTGGAGGATCTGCGGACCTTCGAGCCGGACTTCGTTTCGGTCACCTATGGCGCCGCCGGGTCAACGCGGGCGCGTACGGTCCAGGTCACGAAGTGGATCAAGCAGGAACTCGGAATCGAGGCGATGGCGCACCTCAGCTGCGTCGGCTGCAGCCGCGAGGAGCTACAGGCGATCCTCGACGGGGTCTCCGAAGCCGGGATCGAGAACGTGCTCGCGCTCCGCGGCGACCCGCCGCGCGGCGAGACCGAGTGGAGGCCTCATCCCGGCGGTCTGCGGTTCTCCACCGAGCTGGCGTCGTTGATCACCGAGCGCTATCCGTTCGCCGTGGGCGCTGCCTGCTTCCCCGAGGTCCACCCCGAGGCCCCCGACATGGCCCACGACCTGCGCTTCTTGCGTCAGAAGGTCGAGGCGGGCGCCTCGTTTCTGATCACGCAGCTGTTCTTCGACAACGAGCTGTATTTCCGCTTCGTGGAGGAGGCGCGGGCCGTCGGGATCGAGGTCCCGATCATCCCCGGGATCATGCCGATCACCGACGTCGGTCAGATCAAGACGATCACCGGCATGTGCAAGGCGTCGATCCCGGAGCAGCTGCTCGAGGCGCTCGAGTGGCGGGCGAGCGATCCCGACGCCGTCCTGCAACTGGGCGTGGCCTACGCCACGCTCCAGTGCGCGGAGCTGCTTGCCCGTGGCGCGCCGGGGATCCACTTCTACACGCTGAACCGCTCCCCTGCGACGCGCGCGATCCTCTCGGCGCTGCGGCTGCTGGCGCCGTGGGTGCGACGCGAGGTGGTCAGGACGGCGGGGTGATCTCGAGCGCGTGGGCGACAGTCGCCCGGCCCTCGACCTCGTAGCGCACGTCGACCTCGTCGTTGCGTTTGTAGGTGCCGATCCCCCAGAAGCCGATGAACCAGGCCCACGGCCCGAGCTTCTGGCTGACCAGCTCGCGCTCGAACACGAGCTCGCCGGCGGAGACCCGATAATCGGGCCCGAGCTCCTGGCGCACGCCGTTGATGTAGACCTCAAACGGTGGCCGGACGCCCGGCGGCAGCTTCACGCGCCACTGCTTTGGCATCGCGCCAAGTCGCTCGGGAGCAGCGAGAGGATCGCGCAGTCGACCCGGCTGCCGCGCTCGCGTGTGTAACCGCGCAGGACCCCCTCGTGCACGAATCCGGCAGCGCGCGCGGTCGCCAGCATCGGTTCATTATCCGGCTCGGTCACGATCTGCAGTCGCTCGAGCCCGGAACTGCCGAGCAGCCAGCTCGAGGTCAGCTTCAGCGCCCGCGACGCCAGGCCCCGCCCTCGCACCTGTGGCGCGAGCCACATCCCGAGCTCGGCGCGGGCGTGGCGCCAGTCGACCTCAGGCGTGTAGATCTGGCCGCGGCAGATGTCTGAGCCCGGCTCCAGAATCGTCAACGTCACGTGGGTTCCGGCGAAGCGCTCGGTCGTGGCGTGCTCGGCGAGGCGACCGAGCTCGGCACCGCTCGGCGGGCGCTCGAGCCCGAGACGTACATGAAGCTGTGGATCGTCCTGATAGGCGATCAGGATCTCCGGGATATCGCGCTCGGCGCCGAGACGGAGCGTGGCCTTGCCGTCGCTGAGCGGGTCGGGCAGGTCAGGGAAGCCGGGCACGTCAGCAGCGCACCGTACCCTGTCGCGCCGTGGAACAGATTGCCTACAGCGTTCGCCGCTCCGAACGGGCCCGCCGGGTGCGGGTGACCGTCGATCCGACCCGCGGCGTCGAGGTCGTGCTGCCCCGCCGGGCGCCCGAGCGCGAGGCCGCCGCCGCCATCCGCGAGCTGCGCCCGTGGATCGAGCGGCGGGTACGGGAGCTCGACCGGGCACGACAGGCGGTGGCGGCCCGAGCCGACACCCTCCCCTATCTAAATCAAACCCTCCAGGTTGTGCCTGAGCTCGGCAGGTTGCGGGTCCACCGGAGGGGCGAGCAGCTGCTCGTGCCAGGCGAGCCGGCGAGACGCGAGGCGGCGCTGGAGCGCTTCTACCGGCGCGCCGCCCACGCCGAGATCGCCCCGCGCCTCGATCGGGCGTGTGCGGCGGCGGGGCTCTCCTACCAGCGGCTGACGATCCGCGGCCAGCGGACGCGATGGGCCAGCTGCTCGCGCTCGGGGACGATGAGCTTCAACTGGCGGCTGCTGCTCGCGCCCGAGCCGGTGCTCGACTACGTCGTCTGGCACGAGGTCTGCCACCTCGAGATCCTCGATCACTCGCCGCGGTTCTGGGCGCTGCTGGGGTCGCACTGGCCCGACTATCGCGAGCACCTGCGATGGCTCCGGCGGCACGGGGCGACATTGGTGCTGTAGCCCAGCGACGATCATCGCCTACGCGGCCAGATCGACTTCGACCTCGTTGATGATCCCGCGCCGGTGAAGCGTCTGGGGATGGCCCAGGCGCCGCATCAGACGATGCGCTGGCGCGTTGTCGGCCAGCATCGTCGCGCGCAACCGGTCGATGCCGTGACCCGCGGCGGCCCGCACCAATCGGGCGAGCAACTGGCTCGCCAGCCCCTCACCCTGCCAGGGATCGCCGATCACGACCGCGAACTCCGCCGCCCGCGGGTCCTCTTGCAGGCGCACGCACCGCGCCACGCCGATGATCGACCCGGGACGATCGGCGAGCGTCGCGATCAGCGCGATGTGGTTGGCTCCGTCGACGTTGACCAGGTACTCGACCTCCGACGCGTTGAGCTGGGGCTTGGCCACGAGGAAGCGCCGGTAGCGAGCCTCGGTCGAAAGCCGGCCGTAGGCCGCCCTCAGTCGCGGCCCGTCGTCGGGACGGATCGGGCGAATCGCCACTTCGGTTCCGCTGCTCAGCCGCACGATGTCCATGGGACCAGCTTACGTTCGGTAAGCGCTGGCGTGTGTGTGCGAAATCACAGCCACATGCGGTTTTCGGTCGTTTGTGGACCGTGGCCCGTTACCCGCGTAGAGTGTTTGGTGGTAACGATGACTTCTGTGGAACTGGCGCTCGGTGCTCTCGCTCCGCGGGCCGAGCGACAACCGGGAGAACGGGCACCTGCCCCCGGTGAGCTGGGGCTGGTGCAGGCGTTCGTCAACAGCTTCTGGGATCTCGACCGGATGCGCCCCGAACAGCTCGGGAGCCCCGAAGCGCTCGGCGAATGGCTGGTCAAGCGCGACCTGCTCGAGCCCGGAACGCGCCTCGGGCCCGCCGACCTGCGCCGCGCGCTTAAGGTGCGGGAGGGCCTGCGCGCATTGCTGTTCGTCAACAACGGCTCGGCTCCGGATCGCGACGCGATCGGCGCCCTGAACCGTGACCTGCGCGGTCCGGGCCTGTTCGTGCAGCTGGATCCCTCGAACCGGCCCGAGTTCAGAGCCCAACGGCGGGACCTCGACGCGGCGATGGCGCTGATCGCAACAATCGTCGCGGTGGCGATGCTGGATGGCCGGTGGCCCCGGCTCAAGGCGTGTCCCGGCGAGGCTTGCGGCTGGGCGTTCTATGACCAGAGTCGCAATCAAGCCAGCAACTGGTGCGCGATGTCGGTCTGCGGCTCGCGCACGAAAGCACGGGAGTATCGGAGGAGGAAGCAGCGATCCCGCGGTTCCTGAGTGTGTCGAGGCGACGCCGGCGCGCCGATCACGCGGGCGCCGGCGCGTGCCTGGCGGCGCTGATGCTCGGCGGCTGTGGCCACTCGAGCTCGGCGGCGCACCACCCCGCCGGCCATCCTGCAACGGCGTCGCGACCCACCGTGTGCCTCCCGGCCGCGCGGGATGCGATGGCCAGCTTCCTGAACGTGGCGCCCGGGACGATCGCCCTCGCCGCCTCGACCGGCAACAACGCGATGCCGCAGTGCTCGTTCACGGTTCACCCACCGGGGAAGAAGCGCGTCCAGCTGACGGCCAACGACTACACCGGAGCGCAGCCGTACTTCGTGCTCGAGCGGACCGCGATCGAGGCCTCTCAACAATTCGGCACGGCTCGGCTCCTCGCCGCGCCGCAGGGTGTTCTCGGCCTCGGGCTCGAGGCCGACTGGTTCCCGGCCACGACGCAGTTGATGGCCACGGACGGGATCAGACTGATCACTGCGACGGTGAACTGGCGCGGCACGACTCAGGCCCGACGGCAGGCGCTGGCCGAGGCGGTGACGCGGGCGTACCTGCGGGCGTCAAAGCAAGGATCCTCGCGCGCCAAGGGCTACCCGTAGCGCCCACAGGTCCATTCGAGACGGCGGCACCGGCTGTCGAGCCGCACGCTCGGCCGCTAGGCACGCTCGAACGAGTGCTCCTCCCAGTCCCCCACGCGTCGATAGCCGACCTCGGCGTAGATCTTGTTCGAGGTGGGATTGGCGAGATCGGTGAACAGCATGCACCTGCTCGCGCCGGTTGCCAGCGCCCGCCGGCTGGCGGCGGCCACCGCGCTCCCGGCATAACCGCGCCGGCGAAACTCGGGGGGCGTGTACACGGGCCCGAACCGCGCTACCCCCGCGACCGGGCCGGCCGTCCCGACCAGGGACACGGGACGATCGTGATCCCAGAGCAGCAGTCCCTCGCGAGCCAGGCGCCCGTCGACCATCGCCGCGGCCTGGTCCACGCCGACCAGGCCCGCCTCGCGGGCAAACGCTCCCATCCAATCGACCAGCAGCGGGCGCTCGTCGGCGCGCGCGAGGCGGAGCTGACCCGGGGCGGGCCGAGGCGGATCGCTGACCGCCTCCAGCGTGTGCATCGCCTCGCGCATCCTGCATCGGGTGACTCCGGCCGTCCGCTCCCGCCACGCGGCCGCGATCGCCCGCGCCGTCCCGGGCAAGCCGTCGACGCCGGGCAGCTCCGGATCGGCCTCGAGCCATTGCGCCATCAGCTCGCGGGCCTCAGCGGGCTCGAGCTGACTGGCCAGCATGAACCACGGCGGCGTGCGCAGCGCAGCGAACCGCACCTGAGCGCGGTCGTCCAGACCGTAGGCGAACAGCGGGGTCACCACCGCGTGAACGCCGTCGAGCACCGTCGCGAGCACGGTCGCGAGCAGGTTGCGCTCAATCCGCAGCGCGAGAAACGCCGAGGCCCGCGCGGCGAACTGCTGCGCGTCGCGCGTCAGCACGAATCGCATCTGCGCATGATCGCCGACTCCGGCCCGATCGCCGGCGCTATTGACGCGAGGAGGGCCCGGGAAGAGAATCAGGTTGACGAGATCCCGCGGGCTAGAAGGAGGTCACATGTCCTGGAAGCTTGAAGGGTCCTACTTCGAGACCTGCTCGTGCGACGTGGTGTGTCCGTGCACGGCGTCGCTGGCGCTGGGCGCGACCCATGAACGTTGCAGGGTGACGCTGGTCTTCAACGTCAAGGATGGCCAGGTGGAGGGAACCGACGTCAGCGGCTTGACCGTCGCCGCAGTCGCCGACACGCCGAAGGTGATGAGCGACGGAGCCTGGCGCCTCGGCGTGTTCATCGACGCCGCGGCCTCGGACGAGCAGGCGGAGAAGCTCGGCGGGGTCTTCTCCGGGGCGCTGGGCGGTCCGATGCAGGCCCTCGGGCCGCTGGTCGGCGAGAACCTCGGGGTCGAGCGAGCCCCGATCGAGGTGCGGGAGGACGGTCTGCGCCATTCGGTCCACATCGGCGACGCGGTCGACTTCGAGATCGAGGACGTCGTGCCGTTCGGAGTGCAGACCGGCGAGCCGGCGAGGCTCACCGGCATCTTCCATCCCGCCGGCTCCGAGCTGACCGTGGCGCGCGCGACACGATCGAGGATCGACGCCTTCGGGATCCGGTACGAGGGAAACTCCGCCTTCTCCACGTCGAACTTCTCCTGGGCGGCATGAGCGCGGCGGCATCAGTCGAGATCACCGGCGGTCGCTCGGACCGCAGCGAACTGGCCACGGCGTTTGCGGCGGCGCGGAGCCGGTTGGGCCTGGTCGTGCTGCTGCTGGCCTTGGCCGGCGTCGCGTGGTGGTCGACGGCGGACCGGATGGCCGGGATGGATGCCGGGCCGGGAACGGCGCTCGGAGCCCTCGGCTGGTTCCTGGGCGTGTGGGTGGTGATGATGGCCGCGATGATGTTCCCGTCGCTCGCGCCGACGGTTGCCCTCTACACGACGATGACGCGCGAGCGCGGGCTGGCCCGCCCGCTGCTGTTCACGACGGGCTATCTGCTCGTGTGGGGCGCCGCGGGACTGGCCGCATACGGACTGTTCGAGCTCGGCAGCAGCTTGTTCGGCGGCGCGCTCGCGTGGCACTCCGGCGGGCGCTGGTTCGCGGCGGGCGTACTGGCCGTCGCCGCGCTCTACGAACTGACGCCCTTGAAGGACGTGTGCCTGGCCAAATGCCGTAGCCCGCTGGGGTTCCTGCTCGGAGCGTGGCGCGACGGGCGCGCCGGCGCGCTGGAGATGGGCTGCCGACATGCCGCCTGGTGCCTGGGCTGCTGCTGGGCGTTGATGGCCGCCCTGTTCGCGCTCGGGGTCATGAGCCTCACGTGGATGGCGTTCGTGGCGGCGCTGATCGCACTCGAGAAGATCCTTCCCTGGCGCCGTGCGGCGACGTGGGGTACGGCGGCGATCCTGCTGGTGCTCGCGATCGCGGTGCTAGCCAGCCCAGGCGCGGTGCCCGGTCTCGTCGTCCCGAGCGGCTCGCACGGTGCGATGCACGCGATGAACTCGATGCATTAGGAGGCGCGCCACCCGGCCGCGTGGTGGTTCTGATCGCCGGCATCGCGACCCCCATCTTCCTCGGCCGCCGGGCCAGCGCCAGCCGTACGTGAGTAGCGGGTCAGCTCGGACTCTGTCCCTGCACGGCCCAGCGCCGGTCGATCCTCGCGATGCGCCAGATCAGCACCGCCCCCGCCCAGGTGAGCACGAACAGGGCGACGATCACGTATCCCAGGGTGTTGATGTCGATCGACGAGACCCAGCCCCAGAACGCGCCCTTCAGACTGAGCTTGTCGGCGGCCAGTCCGAGCAGCTCGATCGTGCCGACGATCAGGGCGACGGCGATCGACAAACCCGTGATGATCATGTTGTAGTAGGCCTTTCGCACCGGCGCGGAGAAGGCCCAGCCGTAGGCGAAGTTCATGAATGAGCCGTCGATCGTGTCGAGCAGGGACATCCCGGCCGCGAACAGGATCGGCAGGCACAGGATCGCTTCGAACGGCAGGCCGCTGGACGCGGCACCGGCGGCCAGGAACAGCAGCGCGATCTCGGTTGCGGTGTCGAAGCCGATGCCAAACAACAGCCCGAGCGGGTACATCTGCCACGACCGTGAGATCGCGCGCGTGAACCGGCCGTAGATCCGGTTCATGGCACCGCGCGAGGCCAGCTGACTCTCCAGCCGGGTCTCGTCGAATTCCCCGCGCCGCATGCGCCGAAACGCGCCGGCGATCCCGGTCAGCACCGGCAAATTAAGCGCAGCGATCAGATACAGGAACCCTCCCGAGACGCCGGTGCCGATCAGGCTCGTGACGGTGTGGAGCGTCGAGCCCGACGCCTGGACCTGGCCCGACAGCGCGTGGAAACCGACCGCGAACAGGAATGCGAGCGCGAACACGATCGTCGAGTGGCCGAGCGAAAAGAAGAAGCCGACGCTCAGCGGGCGCCGGCCGTCGGCCATCAACTTGCGCGTCGCGTTGTCGATCGCCGAGATGTGGTCGGCGTCGAACGCGTGGCGCAAGCCCAGCGTGTAAGCGGTGATCCCGAGTCCGACGCCGAATACCCCGGTCCGGCCGAGCTCATAGTGGTGCGGCGCGACGAGCACCAGGAGCATGAAGAAGCCGACGATGTGCAGCGCGACGATCGCGGCGACCATCGCCGCGACACGCCGCCATTCCTCCGCGGTGAGCGACCGCTTCGTCATCGCGCGAGCGCTGGCGTGCGCCAGTCGAGCTCGACGATTGTGCCGCCCTCGATGCGCACCTCCCGCGCACGCGGCTCGCCGAGCACCCACAGCGTGTACACGCCGGCCGCCAGGCCGTCGAACACGGCGGTGAATGCCGGACCGTCGCTGGTCCTGCGCTCGAGGACCTCCTTGTGGCCCCGGGCCTCGTCCTCGGCCGCCGGGCTGATCTCGATCTCGATCCCGTGCATACCGGGATCGGCGTGGACGACGAGCGCCCCGACGCCGTCGCCGATGTCCAGCACGACGAACTCGGGATGCTTGCGCGCCGAGTACGGCTCGACCGGGTGCTGGTGGCGGTGATGATCGTCGCCGGTCCGATCCCGCTGAGCGGTGTGGTTGTGGCCCATTGCCGTTCCTCCTCGTATTGGTCCGGGACGCCGGGCGCCGTGATCGCAGGCGCCCGGCAGGCCCGGAACAGCTCGCTAGCTGCTTGGCGTATCGAATCCGTCGAGCGGCGGCCCCAGGTATGGGAACGTGCTCTGGTAGCGGTCCGGCCCCGGTGTCAGCCCCTCGGTGAGCGCTCCCGCGGCCGAGTCCGGCGTGTAGCTCGGGTCAACGAGCGGGAACGTGACTCCCGCCACGGCGCGCAGCTCGATGCTGACCACATCGTCGAACACCCTCCGGCCGTTCGGAAAACCGGCGAGATCACCGCCGATCAGCCCGAACGGGCTGGGGTTGGACGTCGTGGGCGGGATCGCGACGTTGAGCCGCAGCTGGTCTGCCAGAACCGAGCCGGTGAAGTTCTGGAAGCCCGAGATCAACCCCGACGGGATCCCGGTGAGCAGAATCGCCACCAAGTCCGCGCGAGGTTTTCTCAGCGCCGCGAGGTGCTTGAACACGCCCGGATACAGGACCGGCAGCAGCCGGCCGAGCTCCGGGTTCTTGACGAACCCCGCGAAGGCGGAGTCGTCCACCGGATACGTCGCGTTCCAGCGGTCCTTCTGGCTCATCGGCACGATCACCTCGTTGAACAGCGGGTTGCCGAGGCGCGAGACCTGGATCCACGGACCCGACTCCGAGGTCTGGCCGTTGTGTCTGTGGGCGATCCGCACCTTGCGACGGCTCGCGGCCGCCCACACCCCGAGCACCGCCTTCGGGCTCATTCGATTGCTCGGCAGCGACCCGTCCTTCGTCAGGTCGCTGATTGGGACACGCAGGGCGATGGTGTGAACGTTGAGTGTCTTCGTCGCGTCCACGCCCATCGCGTCCGCGCTGGGGATCAGGTGCAGGTGCTGGAATGGCCGCAAGTCCCCGAGGTCGAAGATCGCCCCGAGGTCGACGAAGAACCCTTCCCGTCGCTGGCCGGCGAACACCTTCAGACCGCCGGACAGGCTCTGCACCGCGGGCTGCCCGAGTGCCGCGGTGTAATTCGGCGTCGAGCGTGGACCGATGTTGCACGGCGGGCACGGGAGGTTGCTGGCCAGCGGGGTGACCTTGAGCTTGCCGCAGTTCTCGGTGCCGTAACCGGTGGTGTCCGCGCCATCCACGCGGGTCACCGAGTAGAACTGGCGCCGGTTCCAGTTCGGACTGCTGAGCGAGGTGATCTGACCCGTGTTGTAGAGAAACGTATTCGGATTACTCACCGTCGTGGTGAACCTGAACACATACGAGATCTCGGGCTCTCCGTCGCCGTCGTTGTCGATGTAGATCGAGTACAGAACGTCGTCGCCGAACTCGAAGAAGTTCGGACCACCGGGCGGATCCTGGAGGGGCACGAAGTTCGCGAGCAACGTGACCGTGTTCGGCGCGTCGGGACTCACGAACGCGTAGACATCCGTGTTGTCGGCTACCGGATCCTTGCTGATCTCGGGTGCTTCACGGTGCGAGGACATTGACTCCCTCTCCGGTTCCGATCGCGTCCCGAGGTGCCGCGGCCAGGAGCCGCTTCACGAGGACGGGATCGCGATAGGTCGTTTCGGTTGTGCCGGCCAGCACCGTGACCTCGCCCCGCTCGGCGTCATGCACGTATGCCACCACCGGCTCTCGCGGCGTCCCAGACGAAGGCCGCTTGACGACTTTTCCCGACTGGTCGGTGAGTGCAGCGGCCCCCGGTACAGCGACCGCAGCCGCGCCCGCCGCCACGCCGGCAGACGCCTTGATGAAGGACAGACGAGTGACTCCGCCACCGTCGGTCCGTTCGTCGCTCATCACTGCTCCTCTCCACGCCGGCCGCCGAGCTCGAAGCTGGCTCCACCCTCAATCCGGCGGGCGGACGTATTCGGTTCCGGTCTGGAACCCTGGTTGGTTATCGGCCCTAATACGCAGCCGGGTCGGGTTTGGATCAGCGCACGACGCGCCGGCGCGCGATTTGCTCGTAGCGCGGCTCGGTCCTAATGTCTCAGAATGTCGTTGAGCTCCACGGGCGGAGCGCGTCCCTAATATCTCCTCGGTGGACCGTGAGCAGCTGCAGACCCTGCAGGCGCCCCTGAAGGAGCGCTACAGAAGCAAACCTGATGCCGCGCTGGTCACGTTGTCGGCCGTTGGCACGCTCGGCGAGGGAGTGGCTTGCTCGGTGCAAACCGGGCGGGCGCTCGCCGAGGCCGGGCTTCACCCCGCGACCGGCGGCGATGGATCGCTGCTGTGCTCCGGCGACATGCTGCTCGAGGCGCTGGTGGCGTGCGCGGGCGTCACGCTGCGAGCAGTGGCCACGTCGCTCGGGATCTCCGTGGCGTCCGGGCGGGTACGCGCGGAAGGAGATCTCGACTTCCGGGGCACGCTCGGTGTCGACCGTGAGGCGCCGGTCGGCTTCAGCGCGATCCGCCTGTCGTTTGCGCTCGACACCGATGCCGATCAGGAGCAGCTCGCGACGCTCCAAAGACCTCACCGAGCGCTACTGCGTCGTCTACCAGACGCTCGGCGTCGGTCCGGACCTATCGACGACGGTCGACACCCGCCTGGATGATTGATTCCGCGTCCGGTTTCGACGCGGGAGCTGTGAGTGTCTGAGCCTCACTTGTAGCGAGATGCTCCCACCGCCCGCGCGAACGCGGTTTCGGCAGCGCGCGAGCTCTCGATCGGCCAGTTCGCCTGCTTGCGGATGTTGAACCACACGAGTGACTTCACCTCAGGGTGCTGGCCGAGGAACGCGAACATGCCTTTGATCCAGGCGGCCTTGTTCCCGCCGGCTTCAGCGCTGGCGACCTCGGAGATCTCGATCGGCAGCCTCGGAGCGAGGACGTGCAGCTGGCCGATCGAGGTACCACAGATCGAGGCGAAACTCCGCCACCCCTCATTGAACGCCGCCGTGCCGCCGTTGAGGCACGTCAAGCCCACGATGTTCACGTATCGGTAACCCGGGAAGTACTCCCGCGGCGCGCCCGACACCGGGCTCCAGACCCACCTGACGTTGGTGGCCTTCTCGGCGGCGAAGATGTCATGCACATGGCGCCAGGCCTGCGCGAATTCGCCGCGATGGTTGCCGTTCGCCGTCTCGGACCATGGGTACCAGTTGCCGTTCATCTCCTGGGCGAACCGCAGGCGCACGGGCTGGCCCCACTTCGCGAGCGACTGTGCCCAGCTGCGGATGTAGGAGTCAAACTTGCCGTCGATGATGTTGCGCAGCCGGTAGCGGGGCTGTGCCGAGTAGAGACCCTTGGTCGAGTCCCAAGGCTCCCAGGTAATCTCCGGAGTGCTCCCACGCTGTGCGACGGCGCGCAGCTGCGCGAGCGAGGGCGCGCTTTGCTGCCAGTCGGAATACCACATCACGATGCCGACATGCTTGTGAGCATCGCGCTCGAACCTGTTGACGGTCTGGAGGTCACGGGGCGTCCAGGGCCGCACGGACTGGCTGGCGAGCGGAAGCGTCGTGACGCCGACATCCACGCTCGCGCGACGCGAGCTTGCGGCTGGCCACGCCGGGACGTATGCCTCGGCCAGGGGGTGGGCCGGCGCTGACGCGGTGACGCCGTTGAGCGCCTGCTGGCCGTGAACCACGATCGCAAGCCCGAGCGCAGCCGCCACCGCGGCGATCGCGGGAAGCCTGAGGCCGGCGAACCGGAGCATCGAGCGCCGGCCCGTGTGCGCCCGGTTCTCGACAATGTGCAGGGCAACCACGGCGATCGTCACGAGCAGGTAGACCGCGCCGTTGATCAGCGCCCAGAAGTAATAGCCGCGCGCCGCGCCGGCGTTGTTGACCAGCAGCGCCGGGAGGATCGATCCGGCCGATAGGAGCAGGTACGGTGCGAGCACCCGGAGGGGCAGCGGACGCTCCCCGGCCTTTCCCTTCGGGGTGACCTTGAATCCGTCCTCGCGTCCGGTCACGCATCCCCATACCGCGTGCGCGCATCCGATCAACGCCCACGGCCAGCGCACGAACTGGAACAGGATCCCCTCCCAGCTGATCACCGGCGCATCTGCCGGGCGCAGCAGTCCGCATCGGCGCAGCCACAGCGCGGCCGCCAGCATCACAACGCCGACGGGCACAAAGTGCAAGTAGAAGTCCCCGACGTCGACGCGCGCCAGCGGAGCACGTGCCACCACGGCCCACACCGGGAGGGCCAGCATGACCAGCATCACCAGCGTGTGCAACGGGTACCAGAGCTGGCAGCCGCCCAGCTTGAACTTCCGCCGGAGGCTGAGACCCTTCCAGCATCTCGGGCTGACCGTCAGCAGCACGCGCATCATGCTGCGCGCCCACTGGAAGTCCTGGGTTACGCAGTCCGCGACGGTGTCGGGGCCGTCACCGTGGGCCTCGGCGTCGATCGCGAACACGCCCTGCCACCCACGCGAGCTCAGGATCAGCGTGGTCGAGAAGTCCTCGGCCAGCTCCGGGCCGAGCCCCCCGGCCTCGCGCACCGCTTCTGTGCGCACCGCGTAGTGCGAGCCGATGCAGCTCGGGGCGTAGCCTCCGTTGCATCCGGCCTGCGTCGCCCCGTGCAGGACCGCCTCCGAGTACAGCCGTCCGCGGGCAGACCACGAGTCGCCGGCATTGCGGTCGCAGATGCTCGGTGCGGCCACGTAGCCGACCCGCGGGTCGGAGAACGGCGCGACCATCCGACGGAGGTAATCCCGCGCGGGAACGTGATCGGCGTCCAGCTGGGCGACGACGTCGTACTCGCGATAACCCCAATGGTCGTAGAAGAAGGCGAGGTTCCCCTCCTTGCATTTGGTCCGTCGCGGCCAGCTCGGCTGGTGGTAGGCGGCCACACCCTCGCGCGTGGACATGCGAATCCCGTGCAGAGCGCACCAGTCGATCGCCTCGTCGGTCAGCTGCTCGTCGGCCAGCCAGACGTCGTAGGGGTACGGGAAATCCTGTGCGAGCATCGCTTCAAGCGTCGTGCGGACGAGCTCCCACGGCTCCGACGGCGCCTTGGTGACGATCAGCGCCGTTCGCAGCGGTGGCACCTCGAGGGCGGGATCGGGCCGCCGCATCCGCAGCGCGAAGAAGAAGAACCACAACGGCAGAACAATCAGGTCGAACCCGAGCACCGCGCTGTTGAGGGCCAGACCCGCGACCGTGGTCTTGTGCCCCGGCTCGAGCCACCACAGCCAGAAGAAGGCGGCGGATGCCAGCCACAAGCCGGCGGTGAGGATCAGCACGACACGACTACCCACCGACAGGGCGGGGACGAGGCCGCCCGAGCGGGGCTCGGCCCGGTCGCCGAGGCGCCGGCGGCGCACCGGCCGGCGCCGCACCCGCCGGCGCGGGTCAAGTCCGGGGACATCGAGCGGCCGCGGTAGCACAGCGCCCGCAGAGCTCGCGAGCATCGCGTCGAGCTCCAGGCCGGTGTCGGCCTCGAGCGCGAGCGTGCGCGTTGGATGAAGGGTGATCTCGTTATTCATGGGTGCAGGCAATGGCTCGCCGCGTGGGCGAGTGCGCTGGCTCTCTGAGGACTGCGAAGACCGGACGGATGCGTCGCCCGCCGCGGCGAGCACCCTGCCTTCTGCGTCGTCTTTGACCGCCGCGAGGGCCGGCCGGAGCGGGGCGCTCCGCGGTCCAAATTCGCGGCTACTTTTGTTTTCGGCCGTTCGGTGGTCGGGCTTTAGCCCTGCGGTCACATCTTTTTGCGGGTCAGAGACCGCCGCGCCTTTAGCCCCGCGGTCACATCTGTTCCGCGGTCAGAGACCGCCCATATGTACGGTTCAGACTCGGTTTACGCTCGGCTTTGGGCCCAAAGCTGGGTCTTTTCTGCGCTCCGCGGGGCGTCGGTGCAAGGTGGTGCGAGGATGCGGCGCGCGTCATGGAAGAACCCCGCCGATCGGGCACGGCTGCTGCTCAACCGGAGCTACGCGGACCGGGGGTGCTCACGCCCCACGGGACCCTCGTCAACGGCCTCGGGACGTGACCGTGCCCGACTGCGCCGCCAAGATCGTGCGGTCTCAATCGGCGCTGCTAGCCGCTGGCGCCGCGTTGCTCGTCGCTTGCGCCGCCGGCGCCTACGTTATGCCGGCCGGTGCGGCTCCCCCGCACGCTTCGAGAAGCGACAATGTCGCTCATCGCCGGCTGTCAGCGCACACACGTCATCGGCGACGCAACCTGGCCGGCCGTCGTTGGCAGCCGGCGTTGAAGGGCGCGCGCAGACGTGCAGCATCGGCGCTCCCGCCGCTCGTGTTCGGCATCTATCCGGGCGGTGCGGCCGGGACCGTCGGCCCCGCCGGAACGCTCAAGCCCGAGGATCCCGTCAAGCGGTTGGCGGCGCTCGAGCAGCTCCGTCCTGCCGGACGTCCGTTCGTGCTGCACCTGTACGCCGGTTATTCGGGCTCCGGTGGCTGGACCGCCGAGCAGCAGGTCGGCGAGCAGATCAAGCAGTACGCAGCGGCCGGATTTCGGATCGAGCTTGTGCTGAGGTACCGTCCCGATGACGGTGATCCTCCCGCCGACGTGACCGGATTTGTCGCCTTCGTGCGCGACACCGTGGGCGCGTTTGCGTCCACCCCTGGGTTTGTCTCGCTGCAGGTGACCAACGAGGCAAACATCGCCGGTGCGCCGAACGCAGCCGACGGCTACTACGTCGGCGCGAAGGACGCTTTGCTTCAGGGAGTGATTGCCGCAAAGGCAGCGGCCCGGGCGTATGGGCTCCGGGAGCTCAAGGTCGGCTTCAACTGGGCCAACGCGGACGATCCCGCGCAGACCGAGTTCTGGCGCTACCTGGGCCGACATGGCGGCCGGGCATTCGCCCGCGCCGTCGACTGGGTGGGCGTCGACGCCTATCCCGGAACGTGGGGACCGCCGACCAGGGCGGGCAACCTGTCGGCGAGCACCGCGGCCGCACTGAAATCCGCGTTCGCCCGGCTGCGCAGCGAGTACATGCCGCTCGCCGGGATACCGAGCAGCGTCGCCCTGCACGTTTCGGAGAATGGGTTTCCCACTGGTCCCGGGCGCACGGACGCGATGCAGGTGAGCGCCATGAAAGCGGCAGTCGCGACGATCGGCGAGGAACGTGGGAGATACAACATCACCGACTACCGATGGTTCGATCTGCGCGATGCCGACTCGTCCGCCACGAGCTTCGAGAGCCAGTACGGCCTGCTCCGCGACGACTACACCCCAAAGCCGGCGTTCGGCGTGTTCCGGTCGCTGGTGGCAAGCCTGAGCACGCCGCATTGAGCGACGACGGCGCTTACTCGAACGGGAACACGCCCTCGGTATGGGTCAACTCGAACACGCGTTGGATGGCTCGGGATCCGCGACGCAGGGACAGCGCCTGTCGGTTGCTCGCCAGCCGCCGCTGGGCGTAGAGCAGCACCTGGAGACCGGTGCTATCCAAGAACTCAAGCCCGCTCAGGTCAACCACCACGCGTCTCACGCCGACGGCTCGCGCGGCATCGAGCTGCTGCTGAAGAGCCGGGGCGGAAGCCAGATCGAGTTGGCCGTGCAGGGCGAGAACCCACACCTCCTGTTCGCGCTTGGTCCGAATCACCAACTCACCCAGCGAGACTTCCTCGCGCTCGTCGCCCCGCGCATGCTCCAAGATCAACATCGGCACGGAGATGCGGGCCTTCGCCAAACACCGAGGACAGCGACTCAAGGTTAGAAACGGGGCGCGCAGCGGGATCACCAGCCCACACCTCGGACAGCTCATGCAAGGCATTTCGGCGCCCTTGTCCCCGCGCCTCGACAAACTGTCCACGATCGTCCCCGGAGCCATCACGTCTCAGCGGTTTCGGTAGCCATCGTCACCTTCATGTCGCTCCCAGGTGATGTACCACCCCGGTTCAATCGGAGACTGCCCGCGGTCCGCGTCCAGACGTCAGCATGCGTACGACCGCGAGCGCGGCTCGGTGATCTAGGCGCCCGAGGTGATCACTGATCGGCGCGGGCGAGTCCAGCCGCCGGCGGTGCCTCGCCGCCGTGCAGATCGCGCTCCTCCGGGGGCACCACGCGGCCACCCGGCAGCCGGCGGATCGTGAGGATGAAGGTGACGGCCAGCACGCCGGCCATGATGTAGAAGACCGTTTGGGTCGAGTGCGCGAACGCCAGCCGCACGTCGTGCACCAGCGCCACCGGCTGCCCGGCGCCGGAGTGGGCCCCGGGGGCGGTGGCGCCGAACGAGCCCGCGACTCTGTGCGCGACTCCGCTCGGAACCCCGGCTTTGGCGAGGGCGTTTGAGACGTTGGTCTTGTTCTGGCTGATCAGGATGGCGCCCAGCACGGCCAGCCCGAGGCTGGCGCCGAAGTTGCGCGCGGTCTGGGTGATCCCGGTGACTTCGCTGTAGCTGGTGCTTGGCGCTCGGTTGACCGCGTCGGTGCTGGCCGGTCCCAGCATCAGACCGAGGCCGGCGCCGGCGAGGATCACGTACAGCGTCTGGGCGCCGAGCGACAGGTCGGTCAGCTTTCCCGCGAGCAGGAAGAACCCGACCGCGCCGAGCGCGCTCCCCCCGACGACGGCAGGTCTCGCCCCCCGCTTGTCGAGGATCCGCCCACCCACCTGAGCCAGGATCACGAAGCCGACGAAGAAATACAGCAGGTAGACGCCCGAGTGAGCGGAGTTCCTGCCGAGCGACACCTGCTCGTAAACGCTCGCGAAGAAGAAGAACGGGACGAACACCACCGACATCAGGCCGAGCGCGGCCGTCTCAACCGCGAACCCGCGGTCGGCGAAGATCTGCAGCCGCAAGAGCGGCTCAGGAGTACGCAGCTCCCAGGCGACGAAAGCGACCATCAGCGCGGCCCCAGCCATGATGCACGCCCACGTCGCAGGGCTGCTCCAGCCCCAAACGCTCGACTGCTCGAATCCGAGCACGGTCAGGCCCATCGCCCCGGTGATCAGCACCGTGCCGCGGTAGTCGAGCTTCGTCGGATGGGGCTCGTTATCGGGACGGGACCTCCAGACCAGTAACAGCGCGATGATCGCGACGGGAATGTTGATCCAGAAGATCGACCGCCAGGTCCACTGCGTGAGGTAGCCACCGGCGGCCGGACCGATCGCGGTCAGCCCGCCGGAGATCCCGAAGAAGATCGCCATCGCCCGACCCCGTTCACGCAGCGGAAACGAGGCCACGACGATGCCCACCGCCGCCGGGAACATCAGCGCCGCCGCCGCCCCCTGTGCCACCCGAAAGAAGATGATCCACGGCTCGGCGATGCTGCCCTTGGGGGTGAACCCGCAGCACGCCGACGCGACCGCGAACCCGACCACGCCATAGACGACCATGCGCCGGCGTCCGAGCACATCGCCGAGCTTGCCGCCGAAGGCGAACAGCGCCGACAGCGACAGCAGGTAGCCGTTGATCACCCACTGCGACCCCGTTGCCGACAGCGACAGCTCTCGCTGGATGTTGGGGATAGCGATTGCGACGATCGTCTGGTCGATGAACGTCATCGCGACCGCGAACACCATCGCGGCCAGCACGAGGTTTTTGTTTGATACCCCCGTCGTGAGACGATTCGACGATCCTGTAGCGGCAATGTCGGACATTCGGTCTCTCCGGCCTTGGCGCCGCCCGACGGGCGACAAGAGGTAGCGAACGAACTAGCCTTCCGGCGTCATCATCCGTCGCTTGTCAAACGAGCGGCCACCCGCGACCGCCGTCCCTGGCCTACCTGCAGCTCGAAGGGAGTGAGAGTGATGGATACATCGGACCCCAAGTCAAGTCCAACCGGCGACGGCGTAGTCACGAAAGTGAGCACTTCATCTGTGGCCGATACCGTGGCTCGCCTGTCGTCGATGGTCGAGGCAAAGGGGATGAAGCTGTTCGCGGTCATCGATCACAGCGGCGAGGCCGAGCGCAGCGGACTCCAGTTGCGCGACACCAAGCTCGTCATCTTCGGCAGCCCGCCGGCGGGGACGCCGGTGATGGTCGCTGCCCCACTCGCCGCTCTCGATCTGCCGCTCAAGATCCTGGTGTGGGCCGACGGAGGCCAGACGAAGGTCAGCTACACCGCGCCGAGTAGCCTCGCCGCCCGTTATCAGCTGAGCGATGAGCTGGCGACCAGGCTGGACGGGATCGACCCGTTGACGGACGCCCTGATCGCCGGCTGAGTGCCGGCGCGTCCGACGTCCCGGCCGCCATGGACTACTGTGTCGCCCATGAATGACGACTGGCGTCTGCGCGTGGACGTGCACGACGAAACGCACGCCCGTGAGCTGGCCGATCACCTGCACGACTTCGATCAGGAGCATGGCCTGAAGACGTCGTTCATCGACCGCGTCGTCGTGTCGCGCGACGGAGCGGAGATCTTCTGCTACGCCGGTACCCGCGACCAGACGGATGCCGCCGAGCAGGCGATCCGTTCGATCGCGGCCGAGCACGGCTGGCCGCTGGACACCGAGCTCAAGCATTGGCATCCGACGGCGGAGGAGTGGGAGGATCCGGACAAGCCGTTGCCCCAGACGGACGCTGAACGTGCCGCCGAACGTGCCGAGCTAATGGACGAAGAGCGCGAGGAGTCCGACAAGCAGGGCTTTCCGGACTACGAGGTGCGGGTGAAGTGTCCGTCGCATCGCGACGCCCGAGACCTCGCTGACAAGCTTCGTGAAGAGGGAATCCCCAACGTCCATCGCTGGCAGTTTGTGGTTATCGGAGCCGCCGACGAGGACGATGCCAACGCCCTCGCCGAGCGCGTCCGGGCCGAGGTGCCACCGGGCAGTACGGTCACGGCGGAAGGGAGCGTCTCGGAGGCCACTGCCGAGGCTCCCGACTCCGGGTTCAGGAAATTTGCCGTCTTCTTCGGCGGCCTGGGTGGCTGATTCGCCGTCGGCGGCGTCGAAGACGCTTGCCCCTGATCGAGCCGCTCGTCACACCTCGTCAGGGCTGACCTCGCCCGGTGCGTGGCTCCGGGCCCAGGCGATGATGTTGGCGCTGCCGTTGATGATGGTCCCGTCCGCCAACCGGAGCACCGGCAGCTTCTCCTGACCGCTCAGCTTCTTCAATCCTGGCCTCCGTCCGGTTGTGAACAGTGCGAACGGGATGCCCCTACCGGCGATCACCTTGTCGAAGTCATGACCCGCCGCCCGCAATGCTCGCTGGGCGCGCTTGCACGCGTGGGGTGGCGGGCCGCCGTCATCGATGTGGCAGACAAACAGGGTCAGCTTCTCGCTCATGAGGTCCTCCCGGGTGGCCCAATCCGACGCGGCCCGACGCTACCGCAGTGTCCGACAGCTGCGCGCGGCGCGTTCAGGCGAACGAGGTGAGGAACGTGCGCTGGGCGCTGCGCGTCTTGGTGAGCCGTTTATTGGCGATTCCAATCTCCTGCACGATCCCGGCGCGGACCTTGAGCACGGCAGTCGCGCGGCCGGCCGGCGCGAGGTACCAGGCATTGGCCCCGATGTGGAACACCTTGCCTAGTTTCAGGCTCGCGCCTGCCGCCGCGATGGTCGCCCCCGGCCTGACGCCGTCGATCGCGTAGAACGCGCTCGCGGTTGAGATCCACATCACCCGCCCCTGCAGTCCGCTTCGCTGGCGGGCAGGCAGCGAAGCGAGGAGCTTGGGCGAGGCGTAACCGGCGCGGATCCCGATCGGCGTCAGGCAGAAGAAGTCCTGATAGCGGGTGGCGCGATCGGAGCTGTGCTTGTAGGCGTGCTTGGCTTGCTTGCGAGTGTTCCCCAGCTTGATCAGGCCAAGTGTCGTTCCCGACACGCGGCCGGTCGCACGGGGGCAGCCGGCCACGTGCGGGACCGCGACGGTGACGCTCGCGCTGGTGCTCGGCGCCGTTGAGCCCGCCACGTTCGCGGCGATCACCGTGCATGTCAGGGTGTTCCCCTCGTCGATCGCCTGGACCCGGTAGGTCCGTGACGTCGCGGCCACGATCGGGGTGCCGTTCCGGCTCCACTGGTAGCTGAACCTGGTCGGATTACCGGACCACGATCCAATGCACGCCAGCACGGCGCCCGCCTTTGGCGCGCCGCTGATCGCCACGGCGCCGGTGTTGTGAGGGACGGCGACAACCGTGTAGCTGATCGCGGCCTGCCCTGTCTGGCCATCCTTGCTGATGGCCGTCACCGTGTAGGTGCGGGAGCCGGTCGTCGCGGTATTGAGCGTCCCGCTGCCGGGGCTATTCGTTCCGTCCGAGTCCCTGCACGATGAGAGCCCCGGGCCGTAGGCGCCCTCGCCACAACCAAAACTCGTCCTCACCGATTGCCCCAAGGCGAAGGTTTGGCCGTTCGCCGGGGAGGTGATCTGAGCCGACGGCGGCGCTGGGATGATCAGCATGAAGTTGCCGGAGGTGCTCGACAGGTGTGTGCTGTCGCCGGCGTAGCTCGCAGAGATTTCCGGGGCTCCGGCCGACCTTTGCCCGTAGGTCACCAGACAGCTCGCGACACCAGCGCTTACCTGAGCGAGCGAGCACGACCCGGAGCCGCTGAATGAACCCTGTCCGGGGGCGGCCAGGGTCACCGTCCCGGTTGGCGTGGTCTTGGTCGGGGCATCGGTATCGCTCACGGTCGTCGTGCACGCGGTCGTAGCACCCGGCAACACCAACCGCGGGAAGCATGAGACCGAGGTGGCGGTCGAGCGCCTGGCGATCGTCCACCTGAACCCTACCCTGCCGGAAGCGGTCGGGGGCGTTGTGTCTGACGCCGTGACCGTCACCGTCGAGTTGCCGGCCGTCGTGGGAATGCCGGTGATGAGGCCGCTTTGACTCATCGACAGGCCCGCCGGCAATCGCTGTTCCGTGAAGGTGGCGGATGGGTCGTCGGACGTGATTTGAAGGCTCACATTCGTATTGATAGTGCTCGTCTGGGTACCGGGATCGGTCACCGTGACGGTGTTTCCCACCGGGGGGGTGCCGCCGTTGCACAGCACTGGTGGAAGCATCGATCCGTCCGGCGTTCCGAGTCCGGATGCCATGTCGTACGCAGTGCCCGCCGCGAACTTTCCACCCTGGCTGCCCGTGTAATCGTTGTTGCCCGAAGTGACGTCGTAGAAATCGCTCGAGTATGCGTTAGCCGCAGCCTTATACAGTGCAGGATTCGCGAACCCGATCGGCGCCTCGTTGCAGGTGCTGGAGGCGTTCACCAAGGCCGTGAACGCCGCCCAGGTCGGTGCCGCGGCACTGGTGCCGCCGATCCCGATCCAGCCGCCTTCCCAGTAGACGAGATACCCAGTGTCCGGATCGGCATCGGCCGACACGTCGGGCACCTCCCGGCAGTAGCTTCCCGACGGTGCGCCGCAGGGGGTGCGCGACGAGCTCGAGTTGATCACCCTCAGCGCCGCGGGCGCGCCCGACTGGTATGACGGCATCGGCCATTGCGTGGAGATCCCACCGCCGCCGGCGCCCTCGTCGTGATTGGGGTCGGTGATGCGGTCGTTCCACGCCGACTGGACGGGTGGTGGCCCGGGCGCCGACAACGTGGTGCCGCCAACCCCAGTCACGAACGGTTGGCTCGCGGGATCGCTGACCGCGAGCGAGCTGTCGAAATCCGTGCCGGGGTCGTAGCAGGCTTCAGAGCCCGCATCGCCCGCCGCGGCAAACACTGATTGGCCCTGAAGGGCGGCCTCCTGGAACAACGTGTTCTCGGCGTCAATCTCGGCGGAACCCTGCTCGGGCTCGCACAGACCCCACGAGGTCGAGATCACGTTAGCCTGATTGTCGTTGACGATCTGGCTGTAGGTGTCATAAGGTCCCGAGTCGCTGTTCGGCCCCTGGTAGACGAGCACGCGCGCCCTGGGAGCCATCCCGATCACGTCCTCGATATCAAGGGCGGCCTCGCCGCTTCCGGCGCCCGAGCCTGCGCCGCCGTCGACGGGCACGTACCCGACTGACGCGCTGGTGCCATAGCACGCCTGGTACGCGGCGATGTCGGAGGCCTCGTTCGGCTCGAGCTCGAACACCGCGATCGTCTGACCGGCACCCTCGTCTCCGGCGCCATAGAGACTCGAGAACTTATACGCGGAGGCGATCTGATCGGCCGTGTAGGCGTCGTCGCTCGGAGCGTGGCTGACCGCCGCCGAGCACGGCTGCGGTCCACCTGTCACCACCTGTGGGACCGGGCCGGGTGCCGCCGCTGCGGCGGAATGGGCTCGACCATGGGCGACCTGGAGCCCCTGCGGGTGCGGGAGCGAGAGCGTGTCCAGTCCGATCACTCCCTGGACGATGCCGGCGCTCGACGCGGCGAACTGCGGCGCCTGTGTGTTTGCAAACGCCGTTCTACCGCTGGCCAGCGCCACGCGCTGGAATGACAGCGAGAACGCGTGGGCGATCGCGCCGGCGCTGGCGGACACGGGAATCGCCAGACCGTTGGTGGACACCGACCCCGGTCTCAGTCCCTGCGCGGACAGAGACGTCTCGACGGCGTCGATCTGGACCCTGGTCGGCCCGAACCGCTGGCGGAACTCATCCACCGTGAGGTAGTGGTGGTAGAGGCTCGAGCCGGGCGACGAGACTGCCTGTGCGTAACTGGCCAGGCCGGCCGGATCCCGGGGCTTGAGGGTCACGGTGAGTGCGATCCGCGTGGCGCTCGGCAGCGTTCCGACGACGCTCGAGCGCGCGGGATGGCGCGGTGGAGAGCCGACGCGGACCCGCGACGGCGAGGCGGCTGCGGCGGTTGAGACGGCGGCCAGGAGCGCGGCAGCGATCCCCGTGAGGACGAAGACGCTGCTTCGGATCAGCTGCATATAGTCAATATCGGCAAAATCGGGACATGATCAAGCGCAATTCGGATTACTGGCGCCCAGCCGGCAAGTCCCCACCCCAACGACGAACTGAGCGTCCGGTTCACGCGCCGATCACTCGCCTACAGAGACTAGAAGGGTAGCGCCCCGGCGCTGCACTTACGGCGAGAGCCGCGCGAGGGGGCGCGGCAACCGCGCATCGCTGAGCGCCAAGTACGCGCTCAGCGCGACAACCGCAACTGCCTCAGCCGCGATCGCCACGACGATCGCGGGCCGATAGCCGTGGTCGGTGAAGCCGAACAGGCTCGCGGACTCGCTGATCCACAGGGACACGAGTGACGCCGCCGCAATCCCGATCCCGCTCAACGCGAGCAGTGCGCGGAGGGGATCGGCGAACCGGCGCGTGAGCAGTCCGAGCGGGAGCAGCAATCCGATCCCGACGACCGTCGCAGCGACGAAATTGAGTAAAAACAGGGTGCCGATCGTCGGCACGGTCGAGAACTGATTTGCGGTGTACTCCTCGAGGTGATCCGCCCCGGTGACGAGCACCGCGAGGGCGCCGACACCGAGGGCCAGCCGCGTGAGGAAGGCGTGTATACGAGTTGTGGTCATTTTGGGACTCCGTTTCGTTGGCTAGGTTCAATGACTACTACGCGTGTCGTTTTCTTCCCCCCAGCGATGGTTTGCCTCCCCGGGCGGGAGATCGAACTCGCCCGGAAGATCGAACCCGCCCGGAAGATCGAGCCGCTAGGCTGGGTTCGAGCACCTCGACAATCCGATGCGCAGTCAAGTCGAGTACTCGGGCGACCTAGAGGCGCTCAAGACGGAGCTCGCGGCCACACGGCGTCAGCGGGAGCGCCGGCGCCTGATCCAGGGCGTCCTGGTCCCGCTGGCCCGGCGAGGCGACCCGGCCGTCCTGTCATTCCTCACCGAGCTGGCACGCGAGCCACAGTCCGGGATCCGCGAGGACGCGATCCGGGGGCTGAGCGAGGCCGGCTCTGTGGCCGCGCCGTACCTCCGAGCGTTGGCTGCTGAGCAGCTCGTCGACGCCGCGCTTCCGTGGGCGCTCGGAATGGTCGGATCAGCCGAGGACGCGGAGCTGCTCTTGCCGTTCCTTCGCACTCGCGGACTGCGGCTGCGCTACAACGCCACCGAGGCGCTCGACGAGTTAGCCGCGCCCGCCAGCCATGAGGGATTCCGGCTTGCGCTCAGGGACCGACGGCTGTTCGTGCGCGCCAGGGCGATGGCGGCGTTGCGCGACCGGTGCTCCGATCTCGAGCTGGTCGAAGCACTCGACGCAGCCAAGAGCGACATGCCCTGGTATCGGCTCGTGACCCGTCGGTACTTCACGCTCTGGGCGCGCGCCCCGAGGTGGCGCAGCTCGCGCGAGCGCAGGAGGCGCCGCTGACGGGAATCGAGCTACCCCTCGTTTCGGAACCGGATTTGGGTGGCGGAGCGTCTGCAATCGCAGGGTGGGTACGATGGGCGAGCACGGTTAGCTAGTTCGAGCTCCGCTGATCCGCCGCCCGTGTTGCGGACGGCGATTCTGGCGATGGGACTCGCCAACCAGCTGGAGCCGACATCATGAGACGGACGCGAACATTCCCTGCCGATCGCCAGTCGGTCCCCGCGGCCCGAAGGTTCGCGACCGAAGTGCTCGTGGACAGCCCGCGCGACCTGCTGGAGTCGGTCGAGCTGATGGTTTCGGAGCTGGCCACCAACTGCGTCCGGCACGTCCAGACGACGTTTGAGCTGATGATCCTCCGCACGCCGGAGGAGATCCGCGTCGAGGTCACCGACCACGGCGGTGGGACGCCGGCAATGCGTTCTCCCGGGCCCGACGATCCGACCGGCCGCGGGCTTCGGATCGTCGACATGCTCTCCGAGCGATGGGGCGTCGCGCACCAGTCGCTGTCGGGCAAAACCGTGTGGTTCACGCTCTCCACGTTGTTCGACGCGGCGACTGGGGAAGCCCGCTTCCGCGCTCAGCGTGCCGAACGTCAGGATCCCGATGCGGGGGCGTGCACGCCGCGTTTCTCGCGCGCTCCGGGAGCGGGGGGGCGCCGAGGCCGCTACGTGTACCGGCCGCAGTACATGCGTGTCGCGCCGTGAGCGCAGGGCGTAACTTTCTCTAATTCGATGGCGGCTGATCGGCTGCCTACGACCCCGACGGGCTAATGCAGTCATCACAGCGCGTACAGGTCCCCGGCAGCCAGCGCGAACTCGACCCGCACCACCAGCGCATCGGTGACGTCGACGGCAACGAGCAGATCGAGGTGAGCGTCTACCTGCGTGCGTCGGCATCGCTCGACTGGATCGATCGGGAGGCTCGCCACCCATCGGCGGAGCGGAACACGATTTCTCGTGAGGAGCTCGCGAGCAGCTACGGCGCGAGCGACGAGGACATCGCAGCGGTGCGGTCGTTCGCGGACGAATATGGCCTCGAGGTGACCGCCGTCGATCGGGGGCGGCGCGTCGTCTCCCTCCGCGGCACGGTTAGCGCGATGGCGGAGGCGTTCGGAGTGCGCGACCTCGCCATGCTCGAGCATCCGACGTCCGGCGCCTACCGCGCCCGGCAAGGACCGCTGACCGTGCCGAGGGAAGTCGCTGCCGCGATCACCGGGGTGTTCGGGATCGACGACCGCCCCCAGGCCACACCCCACCTCCGTTTCCACGCCGCGCCGGCGGCGGCGGCGTCATACACGCCGCGGCAGATCGCAGCGGCGTACAACTTCCCAACTGCGGTCAACGGCGCGGGTGAGACCGTGGCGATCATCGAGCTCGGAGGCGGATTCAGCCAGACGGATCTCGACAGTTACTTCGCCGGCCTGGGCCTCACGTCCCCGAGCGTCACCGCGGTCGGCGTCGACGGTGCCAGCAACTCGCCGGGCGTGGACCAGAACGCCGATGGCGAAGTGATGCTGGACATCGAGGTCCTCGGCGCCGTGGCACCGGGAGTCAAGATCGTCGTGTACTTCTCCAACCCCGCCGACCAGGGGTTCCTCGATGCCGTCTCCACTGCCGTCCATGACACGACCAACCACCCGTCGGTCGTCTCGATCAGCTGGGGTGGCCCCGAGGACTCGTGGACCCAGCAGGCGCGAACTCAGATGGAACAGATCCTCACCGAGGCGGCCGCCGTCGGCATGACCGTGACCGTCGCCTCCGGCGACAACGGCTCCAGCGACGGGGTGAACGACGGCAAGCAGCACGTCGACTTCCCAGCGTCCGCCCCTCACGCGCTCGCGTGTGGTGGGACCTCGCTTCAGATCACGGGCGATCAGATCACCAGCGAGACGGTGTGGAATGACGGCGCCGGTGGCGGCGCGGGTGGTGGCGGGATCAGCATCGAGTTCGCGGTGCCGTCCTACCAGAGCCCAATCCACATGCCCGACAATGTCGACACCGGCCAGCCCGGCCGCGGCGTTCCCGACGTTGCCGGCGACGCGGATCCCCAGACCGGCTACTCGATCCTCGTCGACGGCGGCCGGCAGGCGGTCGGCGGCACCAGCGCCGTCGCGCCGCTGTGGGCGGCCCTGACGGCGTTGCTGAACGAGTCGCTTGGGAGGTCCGTGGGCTTTCTTCAGCCCCAGGTGTACGCGGCATCGGCGCCAGCCGGGTTCCACGACATCACGCAGGGGAATAACGGCAAATACCAGGCGGGACCGGCGTGGGATCCCTGCACGGGGCTCGGATCGCCGAACGGAACGGCGCTGCTGCACGCGCTTGGGGGGACCGCAGGGGGCTGAGCGCGAGGCGCCCGGTCAGCGCGCCGCGCGTGGTGCCCGCAGCATGCTGATCACGAGCTCGAGGTGCCGATGCCAATCGAAGCCGGGGCCGTTGTGAGCCATCGTCGCGGACACCCCGCACATCAGCATCGGGATGTCGCTGACGCTTACATCGGGGCGCATCGTGCCGGCCTGCTGGGCACGCTCAATCAACTCCGCGGTCGGTGCGTTCAGCTCCTGGAGCTCGGTTTGCGCCTGCGCCCAGATTGGCTCCCCGAGGCCAGTGAGCGCGTGCTGAACCCCCGCGTCGGAGGCGCACGCCTCGGCGTTGCGGCGCAGCAGATCCGCGAACACGACGAACGGCTCCTCCTCCCGCTCGAGCGCCTCGCGGGCGTTCTCGGCGAAGATCCGGAACTTCTGGCGCACGAGCTCGGCCATCAACGCCTCCTTGGTCGGGAAGTGCCGGTAGACCGTCCCTACCCCCACGCCCGACTGCCTCGCGACGTCGTCCATCTGCGCGTCCACACCGCACTTGGCGAACACCGCACGCGCGCCCTCGAGGATCCGCTCGCGGTTACGACGGGCATCCGCGCGTAGCGGGCGCTCGCCTTCGATCTGGGTGATGGTCATGACTCTCTCGTCCGCGTCGTCTTGACAAGCGGAATCGTAGTTCACTATAGTGCTGATAGCAAACGGAACCGGAGATCCCCTTCCATGACGTCGATCGCTCAGCCTTCCCAACCGTCGCTCGACACCCCCCGTGCGAAGAACCTAGCGCTGGTGCTCCTGGCGATGACGCAGTTTGTGATCGTCATCGATGCCGCGATCGTGAACGTCGCCCTGCCATCGATTGGCTCGCACCTGCACTTTGCCCGCGATGACCTCTCGTGGGTGGTGAATGCCTACACGCTCACCTTCGGCGGGTTCCTGTTGCTAGGTGGACGCCTCGCCGACCTGCTCGGTCGCCGGCGCATGTTCATGATCGGGTTGGTGCTGTTCTCGCTCGCCTCGTTCGCGGGCGGGATCGCGCAATCCGAAGGGTGGCTGATCACCGCGCGCGCCGCACAGGGGCTTGGCGCGGCGATTGTGTCGCCGGCAGCGCTGTCGATCATCACGACCACGTTCGCGGATGGTCCGGAGCGCAATCGGGCGCTCGGAGTGTGGGGCGCTGTCGCCGGCGCCGGTGGCGCCGCCGGCGTGCTCCTCGGTGGGATCTTGACGAGCGGTCTGAGCTGGCGCTGGGTGCTGTTCGTCAACGTCCCGATTGGGATCCTTGCCGCCGCGCTCGCTCCACGCCTGCTCGTCGAGAGTCGCACCGAGGACGGTACCAACAGCTTTGACGTGCCTGGCGCGGTGACCGTCACGGCGGGGCTTGCGCTGCTGGTATATGCCGTCGTCGACGCCGTCAATGTCGGGTGGGGATCGACGGCAACAATCCTGCGCCTCGCAGGGGCCGCGGCTCTGCTCGTCTCATTCCTCGCGATCGAGCTCCGGCAGCGCTACCCGCTGATGCCGTTCTCGATCTTCCGCCTGCGGACCCTCCGAGGAGCCAACATCGTCGGCCTGCTGATCGGCATGTCGCTGTTCTCGATGTTCTTCTTCATCTCGCTGTACCTCCAGGACGTGATGCACTACTCGCCGATCAAGACGGGCATCTCCTACCTCCCGCTCGCGGTCGGGATCATCCTGTCCGCGGGCATCGCGTCACAGCTCGTCACGCGCCTCGGATTCAAGCCGCCGCTGATCGCGGGCCTGCTGCTGATCGCGGGCGGCCTGCTGTGGTTCTCGCAGGTGCCGGGGACCGGTGGGTCCTACGCCGGAGACATCCTCGGCCCATCGCTGCTCGCCGCCGTCGGTCTCGGATTCTCGTTTGTGCCGGTGACGATCGCCGCCGTATCGGGAACCGAACCGCACGAGGCGGGTCTCGCCTCGGGGCTGATCAACACCTCCCAGCAGGTGGGCGGCGCGCTCGGGCTGGCGATCCTTGCGACCGTCGCCAACAGCCGCACCCAGAGCCTCTTCCACGCCGGCGTACACAACGCCTCGGTGGCGTTGACCAAGGGGTTTGATCGCGCCTTCCTGTTCGGCGCGGGGTTCGCGATCGTCGGGGCAATTCTCGCCGCGCTGCTGATCTCCTCGCGCGACAGCCGGGCCCACGTGGCGCAGGCACACGATGGCGAGGGCGCGGTCGCGCCGGTCGGGGTGAGCTGAGCGCGGCGCCCCAGCCAGCTCAGTGGTTCGCAAGACGCTGGTGCACCAGGCGCACGGCCATCGAACCCTCGCCAACCGCCGAGGCCACCCGTTTGACCGAGCCGGAGTGGACATCGCCGACCGCGAAGATCCCGGGTTGGCTCGTCTCGAGGAAGTAGGGACGCCCGTCGTCGTAGCGGGCGAGATCACCACCCTGGAGATCGCGGCCGGTGAGCATGAAGCAATGCTCGTCCATGGCGACGTGCCCGCGCAGCCAGTCGGTGTGGGGTGAGGCGCCGATGAACACGAACAGGGCCTTCGCTTCCAGTTCACGGAGCTGACCGGTGAGCCGGTCGGCGACGACGACCGCCTCGAGCGCGTGCTCGCCTCTGAGCTCGACGATCTCGCTGTGCGTGATCAGCTCGACCTGCTCGCGGCGCGCGAGCTCATCGACGAGATAGCGCGACATTGACTTGCCGAGGTCGCCGCCGCGGATCAAGAGGCGGCAGCTCGCGGCGTGCTGGGAGAGGAACATCGCGGCCTGGCCGGCTGAGTTTCCGCCACCGACGATCAGAATCGGGTCTCCGAAGCACAGCTGTGCTTCGGATTGCGTGGCGGCGTAGTAGATGCCCACCCCTTCGTATCGCTCCAGCGCGGGAACGTCGAGCTTGCGGTACTGAGCCCCTGTCGCGACGATCACCGTCCGCCCCCGCACCACGTCGCCGCCGGCGAGGGTGATCGCGAAATGGCCGTTCTCACTGGCCAGCCCGATCGCCGTCGCGGGAACGACGAGGCGCGCTCCGAACTTCCTCGCCTGAAGCTCGGCACGCTCAGCCAGCTCGCTGCCCGAGATCCCCGTCGGGAACCCAAGGTAGTTCTCGATCCGCGAGGAGGTGCTGGCCTGCCCGCCGAATGCCACGCCGTCGATCGCCTGCGTGTCGAGTCCCTCGGAGGCGCCGTACAGAGCGGCCGCAAGGCCGGCCGGCCCGCCGCCCACGACGATCAGGTCACACATCGCCGGTGGCGCCCCCCGCGAGCCGAGACGGAGCGCCGAGCCGAGCTCGGCGATGGATGGATTGCGCATCACGCCTACGCCGCCGATCACCACCGGCGTCTCCGCCGGCTTGACGCCGAGCGTCTGCAACAGCTTCTCGGCCTCTTCGTCGTCCTCGAGATCGAGCCACTCGAATGGCTGGCGGTTGCGCGCCAGGAACTCGTGCAACCGCCTGGTCTCGGCCGAATAGCGCGAGCCGACGAGCCGCACACCGCCTCCGACCTCGATCAGGATCGCGCGCCGCGCCAGGTACGCGCGCAGGATCAGATTGCTCAGCTCCTGGTCCTCGAGCACGAGCTCGCGCAACCGCGCGACGGGCACCTGGATCAGCTCCCCGGCGTCGCGCACCACGGCGGTGAGATTCACGCGCGCGCCGGTCAACAGGCTCAGCTCGCCGAGGAAGCGGTGTGGTCCGTGAACGGCGATCACGCGGTTCTCAGCGCCGTAGCCCCGGACGATCGTGACCGCCCCCGACTCGACTACGAAGAAGTCGTAGCTCTCATCGCCCTCGCGGAACAACACCTCGCCGGGCTCGACATGGCGGACCTGACCGACGGCGCGTAAGCGGCCGCGCTGGTCCTCGTCGAGCCGCGGGAACGCTCCCTCGCGGTCCCGCGGCTCCTCGATGCCCAGGCCGAGCGGCTCGCTCATCCCCGGTCGGCGATCATGAACGCGACGTCGTCGACGTAGCAGTAGGACCAGTCCTCGCCGGGCTCAACCGAGGTGATGATCGGATGCTCCACGGCGCGGGCGTGCTTCGACGCGTGCCGGTTCGGTGAGTCGTCACAGCAGCCGACCTGACCGCAGGTGCGGCACACCCGCAGATGCACCCACCCGGCCCCGATCGCCAGGCACTCCTGGCACCCGGCAACCTGTTCGGGTCGATCGACCAGGACCTCGTCGAGATGCGTGCAATTGACCATCAGCTCTCCTTTCGGCGCTCGGCGCTGCTCACGAGCGGGCCGCCTTGACGCGCGGATTTGTCAGGGGTGTAAGCGCCACCTCCAGGCGCTCTCGCAGCTGCTCGTACCGTGGCGGCAGACGCAACTCCTCGCCGAGATGCGCCGGGTCCTCGTCGGCCGCGAACCCCGGGCTCGGCGTGGCCAGCTCGAACAGCACGCCGTGTGGCTCGCGAAAGTAGATGCTCAGGAAGTACTGGCGGTCGATGATCTGTGTCGGGCGCTCCCCGGCGTCGATCAGGTGCGCGCGCCAGGCGGCGTGCTCATCATCCCGATCGCACCATGCGATGTGGTGCACGGTGCCCGCTCCCTGCAGCCCGACTGCCGAGGGCGGGTCGTCGTAGACGTAGCTGGCTCGCCGATGACCACCTTCGAGCGCGTACTCGCCGGACCCGGTCATCGTGAATCCGAGCACCTCGGTGAGCAGCCGGTTTTCGAGCTCCCGGCCGGTGCCGTAGACGCGCACACCGTCGAACCCGGCAAGCGCGTGCTCCTCGGGGATGTCCTCGGCGAGGGCGCGGAGCGGCTGATCGGCGGTCTCGACCACGGCGAGCTCGAGTCCCAGTCCCTCGGAATCGCGGAAGCGAAGCGCCCCCGAATCGTCATCACGATCGAAGCCGACGCCCTCGCGCGCCAGCCGCTCGGCCCAGAACTCCAGCGCCAGAGGGCTGCCAACCCGCCAGCGCAGCCGATGGATCATTCCCGCACCGGCCCGGCCCGGCGCGGCATCCGGGAACTCGAAGAACGTCAAGATCGAGCCGGGCGCCCCGCGCTCATCCCCGTAGTAGAGGTGATAGACGTCGGGCGCGTCGAAATTGACCGTCTTCTTCACCAGCCGCAGCCCGAGCACCCGCGCGTAGAAGTCGACGTTGCGCGGCGCGTCCGCCGTAATGCAGGTGATGTGATGGATGCCGTCGAGCTGCACGGGACCGCTCCTGAGGTCGAGTTATTGCCTGACCTCCACATTGCCGAAGCTGTCAAGGCGGATCGATCGGCCTCGCGGAGCCACGGTCGGCTCAGCCCCGATTTGCCACGAAACCGGCGCCCCGGGCTAGGCCCTGCCGTAGTGCACGGCTTCGATGTTGTGCCCATCGGGATCGAGGACGAACGCCCCGTAGTAATCGGGCGAGTATTCAGGCCGCAGGCCGGGCGCCCCGTTGTCTCGCCCTCCGGCAGCCAATGCCGCGGCGTAGAACGCGTCCACCTGCTCACGGCGATCAGCGGCGAACGCGACGTGGACGGGCGAACTCGTCCCGTAGCGGGTCGAGATCGCAAAGTCGTCGGCCTCATCCAGTCCGAACTCCACCTCGTCCGCCTCGGGCCGGGAGCGGATCTCGGCGAAACCAAGGGGCAGCAACGCGCGAGCGTAGAACTCCCGGCTTCGGCGCAGATCGCTGACGCCGACCGTGACGTGATCGATCACCACCCGACGTCGGGGCATGCCGAGACTCTAGTCGAGCTCGCTCCGCCGGCCGCCAAAGATGGGGGAAAACGCCTCAACCTGCCCGTTCAGGCGTCGCTCGGCTTGGGGCGAGGCCGCTCGCGGCCCAGGAGCTCATCGACGCTCGGCTCCTGAGCGAGGACCTCGTCGGCCGATTGCGCCCCTTCGATGACCTCCTCCTTCGACGGGAGTTGGCCGCCGCTGGCGGCGTAGCTAGCCCGGGTGTAGGGTGCACCAGACCACTAGGAAAAGGGGTGCTTCATGGCTGGAGAGCAGAATTTGGAGACGGCCAAGCGGGCGTACGAGGCGTTTTCGCAGGGGGATGCCGAGGGAGCGATGGCCGACATGGCCGACGATGTGGTGTGGATCACGCCGGGCAACAGCGCCATCAGCGGCACCGTGCGAAGCAAGCAGGATGTCGGCACCACGTGGGCCAAGCTCGCCGAAAAGGGCTTCAAGACCTCACCGCAATTCTGGTTCTCGGACGAGGACCGCGTCGTCGTGCTGACTCAGATCACGGTCGGGGGCGAGCAGGCCGATGCGGCCGATGTGCTCACGTTTCGAGACGGCAAGCTGATCAGGTTTCAAACGGCGGGTGACACGGCGCTGTTGGAGCGCGTGTTCGGCTCGAAGTAGCCGCTAGTCCCGCGCGGCCCGCGGCTGATCCGGCCAAAAGGGCCATTCCTGGAAGGCTCCGCAGCGCCCGGCCTGGTCGAATCGGAGCACCCAGAGGTCGCGGTACGGTCGGGGCGGCGGTCCGGCGTAGAGCACTTGGGCGTAGACCACGGCGATGTCCGCCTCGACCGCCACGATTTCGCAGCTCAGCGTGAACTGCTCGTCAGGACCGGCGCGCTCGCGCTCCCACATCGTGGCGATTGCGTCCAGCCCGAGGACCGGCTGGTCGTACGGTGAGAGCTGATACGTGGCGTCCTGGCTGAACAGCTCTCGGAGCGCTGCGGTCCCAGTACTCCTCCACGCACGCTCGTATCCCTCCAGCCATGTGGTGACCCCAGCTCGCGTTATCCCTGGCATTCGGTCTCCCGCCGTGGTCCGATCGCGCTCCTGAGCGCGCGAACGCTCATAAAGACCAAGACTCCTGACTCGCGTCTACTACTGCAGACGGTCACGGAGCTGGTGGCGGATGACCTTTCCAGACCCGGTGCGAGGGATCTCATCCACGAACCGGAATTCAGCGGGCACTTTGAATTCAGCGATGCGCTCTGCGACGAACTTGCGCACATCATCCACGTCGAGGCTGTTCGTGTCAGAGACCACGAAGGCAACGACGACCTCGCCCATGTAGGACCTCCTTGATCGTTTCTCCTAGCGAGCGCTAAGTAGGAAGGGAACCCTAGCGAGCGCTAGGTAGACGTCAACGGTGAGCACCCGCCTGAATCCGTTGACGGGCGGCGAGGAGCGGCGACGCCCCCGGGTCGACGACGTGCGGGAGGTGGCGCTCTCGCTGTTCGCCGAGCGCGGCTACCACGGCACCTCGATGAGCCAGATCGCCGAGGTCGTCGGCGTACGGTTGCCGACGCTCGACAGCCACATTCGCTCAAACCAGGAAATCCTCGTGGAGATCGTCGTCGAGACGACCGACGTAGTGCTCGTCGATTTCGAGCGCGCGATTAGTGGAATCGATGACGTTGCCGAGCGACTGCGGCGCGCAATCGAGGCCTACGCCTTTCGGCACGCGACCCACCCCACGGAGGCCCTGGTCGTCAACCGCGACGTCTTCAGCCTCGATGAGCCGATCCGCTCCTCCGTCCTCGACAGCCGCCGGCGACATGAGCACGGAATACGCAAGATCCTCACCGAAGGAATCGAGGCGGGCGTGTTCGATGTCCAATCCCCCGCGATCGCTTCCTTTGCGATGCTCGAGATGAGCGTGAGCATCGCTCGTTGGTTTCACGAGGACGGACAGCTATCAGGCTGTGACGTCGCACGCCTATACAGCGAGTTCGCGCTCAGCATCGCCAAAAGCGGCACCTGACGGCGCCGCTCCCCTGACGAGCGGAAGCGGATGTAGCGCGCCCGCCCGTGCGCTCCTGCTCAGCGGACATGGACGAGGCGCCTAACGCGCAGCGACACGGGCCATCGGTGATAGGCTGAATCTCGCAGTGTTGCTTCTCCGAGCGTGACCCACTACCCGCCCGGGCCGAGCGCCGCCTCGGTCACTGGTCCCTGGCCACGTCGTCCGTTAGGAGCAGCACTTGTTGGCAGTTGATGTAAGGCAGTTAGAGAAACGCTTTGGTCGCCGCCGTGGCCGGCGGCGTGGGACCGTGGCGGCGCTGACGCAACTGTCGTTCGCGATCGAGCGCCGCGAATGCGTCGCCGTGCTGGGCCAGAACGGGTCAGGCAAGTCGACCCTGGTTCGAACGCTGTCGACGCTGCTGTTGCCCGACGGCGGCCAAGCCCGGGTGTTCGGGCACGATGTCGTCCGTGACGCGGGAGCCGTGCGGCGGCTGATCAACCGGGTATCAGTGGAAGCGTCGTTCTTCAAGCGCATGTCAGCGGTCGAGAATCTCTCCTACGCCGCGCGCTTCTACGGTCTCACGCCCAGCGTGACACGGACGCGCATCCCCGAGATCCTCGGGCGCGTCGGCTTCCCCGTCTCCCGATCAACCGAGCCGATGGAAGATCTGTCGCGCGGCATGCAGCAGAAGGTCGCGCTCGCGCGTGCGCTGCTCACCTCGCCGGTGGTGCTACTGCTCGATGAGCCAACGACCGGCCTTGACCCGCGCTCCAAGCGCGAGGTCCAGGCATTCATCCGCGACCTGCGCGCCACACACGACACGACGATCCTGCTCTGCACGCACGACCTCGCCGAGGCCGAGACCCTGGCCGAACGAGTCGGGATCCTGCACGCCGGGCGACTGCTCGCGCTCGAGCCGGCGGAGGCGCTGATCGCCCGCTACGGCTGCACGAACCTCGAGGAGGCGTTCTTCACCGCGACCGGCATCGCCCTCGAGGAAGACGAGGAGGAGGTGCACGCATGACCCCCATTGCCCGAACTCTCGACCTGCTCAGAGGACAGCGCCCGACGCCCGAGATCGGTGGCCCCGGAAACCTGCGTCGGCAGCTGATCGGGCTGGGAGGGGTGATCGAGCGAAACGCCTACCTGGTCAAGCGCTATCGCTGGTGGGAGCTCGCATTTTTCCTGTGGACGGTGGCCAACACGCTGACGATCGTGTTCATCGCCAAGGGCGTGCAGGCGACCGGCGGCCACCTCGACGTCGAGCGTGCGACGACGACGTTGCTGATCGGCGCCGTGATCTGGGCCTATCTGGGAATCATCTTCGAGATCCTGACCGAGACCGTCGCGTGGGAGCGCTGGGAGGGGACAATCGAGTACACGTTCATGGCGCCGCTCGCGCGCGCGGTGCACCTGGGCGGCATGGGGCTGTTCGCCGTGCTCTACGGCGTCCTGCGCACGGCCCTGCTGTTCGTGGTCATCGGGCTGTTCTTCGGGCTCCACTTTCACCAAGCGAACTTCGCGGCGGCGCTGGTTCTGCTCGCGGTGGCCTCGGTGTCATTCGTGGGCGTCGGGATGGTGACGGCGGTCCTGCCGCTGATCTCGCCGGAGAAGGGCGCCCAGCTCGGCTTCATCGCCCAGGGCTTCCTGCTGGTGGTCTCGGGTGTGTACTACCCGGTATCCGTGTTGCCGCAGTGGATGCAGTGGTTGTCGACGATCTCGCCGGCCACGTACGCGCTGCGCGGGATCCGCGCGGCGATCCTGAACGGCGACAGCCTCGGCGCCTTGTGGGGCGACCTGGGGCCGCTGCTGTTGCTCGGTGCGGTCTCGATCCCGCTCGGGTTGGTGGTCTTCCGCGCCGGCGAGCGATATGCCAAGCGGCACGGAAAGCTCAAGCGCTCGGGCTGAGCAGGATCATGATTCTGATGGTCGGGCCGCATGCGGCCCGACCCCGGCGGCGCATGCGCCGCCGGCGGGGGCGCGCATGCGCGCCCCCGGATAACTATTTGCGCTGTTGCATCGGCACGTACTCGAGCTCGTGCTTGCCCGTGTAGATCTGTCGTGGGCGGGCGATTTTCTGCTCCTGGTCGTCGATCATCTCGAGCCATTGGGCGATCCAACCGCTCGTGCGCCCGATCGCGAACAGGACGGGGAACATCTCCATCGGCATGCCCAGCGCCTCGTAGATCAGACCGGAGTAGAAGTCGACGTTGGGGTACAGCTTCCGGTCGACGAAGTAGTCGTCCTCGAGTGCGATCTTCTCGAGCTCGGTGGCGATGTCGAGCAGCGGGTTCTTACCCGTCACCTCGAACACCTCATCGGTGGCCTTCTTGATGATCTTCGCGCGGGGGTCGAAGTTCTTGTAGACCCGGTGGCCAAAGCCCATCAGCTTTTCCTTGCCCTCCTTGACGCCCGCGATGAAATCGGGGACGTTGTCCGTCGTCTCGATCCGGCGCAGCATCCGCAGCACCGCCTCGTTGGCGCCACCGTGTAGCGGCCCGTACAGCGCCGCCACGCCAGCCGCCACGGCCGAGTAGGGGTCGACCTGCGAGGAGCCGACGCTCCGGACGGCGCTGGTCGAGCAGTTCTGCTCGTGGTCGGCGTGGAGGATGAACAGAACGTCGAGGGCGTGCTCGAGCCGCGGATCGGGCTCGTACTTGAGCTCGGCGACCTTGTAGATCATCGACAGGAAGTTGCCGGGATAGGAGAGATCGTTATCGGGATAGACGTACGGCATGCCGCGGTTGTGGCGGTATGAGAACGCGGCGAGCGTCGGCATCTTCGCGAGCAGCCGGATCACCTGCAGGTAGCGGACCTCCTCATCCTTGATCGCCGATGCCTCGGGATAGAAGGTGGAGAGGGCCCCGACCGATGCGAGCAGCATCCCCATCGGGTGTGCGTCGTAGCGGAATCCCTGCATGAATTCCTTGACGTTCTCGTGCACGAATGTGTGGATCGTGATCTGGTGCGTCCACTCTTCGAGCTGCTGCTGGGTCGGCAACTCGCCGTGGATCAGCAGGTAGGCGACCTCCAGATATGAGGATTTCTCCGCCAGCTGCTCGATCGGGTAGCCGCGGTATTCGAGGATTCCCTTCTCGCCGTCGATGAACGTGACCGCCGAGCGGCACGACGCGGTCGCCATGTACGCGGGGTCATAGGTCATCAAGCCGAAGTCGTCCTCGTGCGTCTTGATGTTCCGCAACTCGGTTGCCCGAATCGTCCCGTCCTCGATCGGAAGCTCGTACTCCTTGCCGGTGCGGTTGTCGGTGATCGTCAGCGTTTCCTTGCCCGTGGCTACGCCGGCGCCGTCCTGTTCCTGGGTTTCGGTGGTCATCGCACTCCTCTCGCGCGGTTGCCGAGGTGGTCTCTCTCCGCCACGGGGCCGAGCAGAGCGACCACCAAAGCACTCTAATACCCTCGGAGCGCGCGCGAAACGCCGGCGCGCGAAGCCGCTACTTGCTGGTCAGGATTGCCATCGCGACCGCCACTGCCGCCAGTACGAGACTGATCGCCACCACCGTGCGCTGGCCGCCGGCGTTGTCCGGAAAGCTCGGCCGAGTGAGTCCGATCGAGGCGAGGATCACCGCCCACACCGCCAGCGCACCGCCGGCGAAATAAAACGGCACCTTCGAGGGCTCGCTGGCGGCGACTAGCAGAGCGACCATGGGCGCGCGAGCCTATCCAATCTTCGGGGACTTCGCCGCATCACCGCGAGCGCCCTCGTAGCGCGATTCGGTGGCCGCTCGCTGGCCCTGGTAATGGCTGCCGAGCTCTGGGCTCCCGTAGGGCCGAAGCGCCGGTCGGTCAAGCGACATGAACGACAGCTGGGCGATCAGCAGGCCGGGATAGAGCTTGATCGGCACCCGGGTGAGATTGTTCAACTCGAGCGTCAGCGTGCCCTTCCAGCCGGGGTCGCAGAAGCCGGCGGTGGCGTGGACGATCAGGCCGAGGCGGCCCAAACTCGACTTTCCTTCGATTCGCGCCACGATGTCATCGGGCAGCTCGACCCACTCGAGCGTCCGGCCCAGACAGAACTCCCCCGGGTGGATCACGAACGAGTCGTGTTCGGGGACCCTGACCTCCTCGGTCAGGTTCTCCGGTGGCCGGCGCAGGTCGATCGCCGACGCGCGATGGTTGTGGAACACCCGGAAGGTGTCGCCGAGCCGGAGATCGACGCTGGCAGGCTGGACGAGCTCTGGGTCCCACGGATCGATCCGGATCCGGCCGTCGTGGACCAGCTCGAGGATCGTCCCATCGGAAAGGACCGAGGCGGGCGCATCTGGCATGGCGCCAAGTCTGCCAGCGCCGGCGGATTAGAGGTTTGGCGGCGCTGGTCCGCGCCCCACGTCACGAACTTTGGCGTTTTGGTTCCGGAGGGTGGAACCAAAGCGCCAAAGTTCGCAATAGGGCTCAGTGATCGAGGGTCCGGGCCCGGGCGCGAACCGTCCGCACCCGCGCCGGCGGCGCCGGCGGCAGGTCGCCGTGCGGACCGCGCCGAGGATGGCGCGGGAACGGCCTGCGGGGATGGGGCGGATGGCGCTTGATGCCACCGTCGTCATCGGAGGACGGCGCCTCCTCAGGCTCCTGCTTGACCGCCCACCAGACGATGTAGATCAGGGCAGCGATCGGAATCTTGAGCGCCAGCATCAACCACAAAAATCCCCAAGTCACGACCCGGCGGATCCTACCCGGATTGGTTGGCGATGTCACGCCCCGCGGGCGGGTGCGTTTCTAACGCCAGCGCTAGCCGCCGGCCGGCGGATTCTCGCGGCGCCAGCCGGCCGGCGGATTCTCGCGGCGCCGGCGCCCGCCACCGACCGGCGTAGTCCTCGCGGCGCCGGCGCCCGCCACCGGCCGGCGGGTTGCCCAGGCGACACCCCCCTCCCTAATCCCGCAGCGCGATCGGCTTCTCGACGAATTGCGTCATTCGCTGGAGCTCTGAGACGCGCTCGCCGATCTCCTCGCGGGTCAGCCGCGCCACCCGCTCGACCCCGAACTCCTCGACGTTGAACGACGCCAGCGCCGTGCCGTAGGCCATCGCCCGGCGCAGCACGTCGTTGTCGATCTCGCCCTCGGGATGGGCGGCGAGGTAGCCCATGAAGCCACCCGCGAAGCAGTCGCCGGCGCCGGTCGGGTCGACGACCGTCTCGAGCGGGTAGGCCGGCAGGCCGAAGAATCCATCCTCGGTCACCATCGCGGCGCCGTACTCGCCCTGCTTGGCGACGACCACCGTGGGCCCCCACTCGCGGACCTGGCTGGCGGCGCGGACGATCGTCGGCTCGCGCGTGAGCTGTCGCAGCTCGGCATCGTTGAGCAGCAGGCAGTCGACGCCCCGGATCGTCTCGATCAGCGAGTCACGGGCGGTGTCGATCCACAGGTTCATCGAGTCGAGCGCCACGACCCGGGCGGCCTCGCATTGCACGCGTACCTGGCGCTGGAGATCGGGCTGGATGTTGCCGAGGAACACGATGTCCGCCGTGCGCGAGGCTTCGGAGAGCTTCGGCTGGAAGTCCGCGAACACGTTGAGCTGGGTCTCGAGCGTTTCCCGGGAGTTGAGATCCCAGCCGTACTCGCCGCGCCAGAAGAACGTCTTGCCGCCGACGACATGCTCGATGTCGCCGGTGTCGATCCCCCGGGCGCGCAGCACCTCGTATTCGGCCTCGCCGAAGTCATCGCCGACCGGGCCGACCACGTGCACGGTGTCGAAGAACGCGGCGGCCAGCGCGAAGTGCACCGCGGATCCGCCGAGCATTCGCTCGCGGTTGCCGAACGGCGTGGTGACGGCGTCGAACGCGATCGATCCCACGACGGTGAGGGACATGAGGCGGGCTAGGCTAGCGGTGCGCGCACGCGCTCGCCCCGCGGGTCGAACAGCGGCTCGCGCGCCACCTCGCCGCCGGCCCACTGCCCGAAGATGTCGATCTCGATCGGAGTCCCCGTCTCGACCTCCCGCGGGAGGTAGGCGTATGCGATCGAACGCTCGACGGTGTACCCGTAGCCGCCGCTGGTGACCCGGCCGGCGATCTCGCCATCGATCCGCACCGGCTCGTTCCCGAGCGCCACGGAGCGGGGATCCTCGAGCACGAGGCAGCGCAGACGCCGGCGCGGCTCGGCTCGGGCGAGCGCGTCTGACCCGATGAACGACTTGTCGCCGCGCACGCAGAACCCGAGGCCGGCCTCGTGGGGGGTCTCATCGGGGGTGATGTCCGTGGCCCACACCCGGTAGCCCTTCTCCAGCCGCATCGAGTCGATCGCCCGGTAGCCGCCGGCGATCATCCCGTGGGGCTGACCCGCCTCCCACAGCGCCTGCCACAGGCCGGCGCCGTACTCGGTCGGGCAGTAGAGCTCCCAGCCGAGTTCGCCGACGAACGTGACCCGCAGCGCGCGCACGGGAACGTCACCCACCGCCAGCTCGCACATCGACATGTACGGGAGCTCGAGCGGGTCTGGGGTGAGTGATCTCAAGATCGCGGATGCCTTGGGGCCCCACAGCGCGAAGCAGGCCCAGCGGGAGGTGACGTCGGTCAGTCGCACCGAGCCGTCGCCCGGCAAGTGGCGGCGGATCCAGCTCGCGTCGTGGTTGCCGAAGGCGGTGCCGGTGACGATCTGGAAGCGCTCGTCCTCCAGGCGCGTGACCGTGAAGTCGCACTCGATGCCGCCACGACGGTTGAGCATCTGCGTGTAGGTGACCGCTCCCACCGCCCGCGCGACGTGGTTATCGCAGAGCCGCTCGAGCAGCTCGGCGGCGCCGGGGCCGGTGACCTCGAGCTTCGCGAACGACGATTCGTCGAACAGGCCGGCGGCCTCGCGGGTGGCGCGGTGCTCGGCGCCGATCGCCGGTGACCAGTGCATCCCTGCCCAGCCACGCGGGCGCAGCTCGGGATCGCCGGCGGCGGCGTTGGCTTCGTACCAGTTGACCCGCTCCCAGCCGGACTTCTCCCCGAACGCCGCGCCATGGTCGAGATGCCAGGCGTACGCGCTCGAGACCCGCAGCGGCCTACCGGCCTGGCGCTCGTGCCCGGGATACCGGATGTCGTAGTAGGTCTCGTAGACCTCCCTGGCGCGCTTGAGCGTGTAGCCCGGCGAGCGGTAGTGGAAGCCGAAGCGGCGGATGTCCATCTCCCACACGTCGCAGTCCGGCTCGCCGGCGAGGATCCAGTGGGCGACGATCCGTCCGAGCCCGCCCGCCCCGGCGAGACCGTGAGCGCAAAAGCCGGCGGCGACGAAGAAGCCGCGAACGTCGGTCTCGCCGAGACAGAACTCGTTGTCCGGCGTGAACGCCTCGGGGCCGTTGATCAGGCGCGTCACCTTGACGTCCTCCATCGCCGGGACCCGGCGCGCGGAGTTGCGAGCGATCTCCTCGAACCGGGACCAATCCTCCTCCAGCAGCCGCCCGTTGAAGTCGGGGGCAATCCGATCGAGTTGGTGCTCGTCGAGCGCCCACGGCGCGCTGTGTCGCTCGTAGCCGCCCATCACGAGACCCGCCCCCTCCTCGCGGAAGTAGACGAGCAGGTCGGGATCGCGCAGCGTGGGCAGGTGCTCGCCGGCTGCCCGTTCGCGAAACGGCTGGGTGACCAGGTACTGATGCGCGAACGGGACGACCGGAACCCGCACCCCGGCCATCCGTCCCAGCTCGGCCGCGAACATACCGCCGGCGTTGACCACGATCTCAGCTTCCAGCCGGCCCCACTCGGTGTTCACGGCGCGCACGCGGCCGCGCTGCACTTCGATTCCGGTCACGCGCGTGTGGGTGAACACCCGGCAGCCACCCTGGCGGGCGCCCTCGATCAACGCGTAGGTCAGCTGCGAGGGGTCCAGGTAGCCGTCGGTGGGCAGGTAGGACGCGCAGCGCACGCCGTCGGTGACCATCAGCGGGAACAGCTCGCGCGCCTCATCCGGCGAGATCAGCTCGAGCGGCAGCCCGAACGTCTTCGCCCACGCGACCTGACGCATCATCTCCTGCTCGCGCTCGGGCGTGCAGGCCAGCCGGATCCCGCCGCACTGCACCCACCCGCAGTCGAGCCGGCGGTAGAGCTCGACCGAGTCCATCATCATCCGCGTCAGCGAGACGCTTGCGCGGAGCTGGCCGACCAGGCCGGCGGAGTGAAACGTCGAGCCGCTGGTCAGCTCGCTGCGGTCGAGCAGGATCACGTCGTGCTCACCGAGACGCGCAAGGTGGTAGGCAACCGAGGCGCCACCGACGCCGCCGCCGACGATCACCACCCGGGCGCGATCGGGGAGCCTACGCGGACGCGGCATCGAGCCACCCGTCCACTCGCGGATCGCTCGCCGCCTCGGCGAGCCGGTCGAAGTGCTGGCGCGCGTAGCCGGCGAAGTCGAAGTCGAGCTCGGAGATCACGCCCTGGACCACTCCCCAGGCAGCCTCACGCGCGTCGGACATGATCTTCATCAGCTTCAGCGCGGCGCTGCGCCCGGGATCCGGCGGCGCGCCGAAATACGCCGCCAGCAGGCGCTCCTCGGCGGGCTCGTCGAAGTCGTTGTTGACCGCGAGATTGCCGAGGTCGAACAGGCGGTGGCCCATGCCGGCGTACTCCCAGTCGACCAGCATCGTGCGGGTCCGCTCGCGCGCGTCGACCCGGAGGATGTTCGCGGGCAGCAGGTCGTCGTGGCAGGGCACTGGCTCAGACAGGGGCAGGGCGAGCGCGATCCGCGCGGCCACAACCTGGGTGGCGGAGTAGTCGTGCGGCAGCGAGCCCCCGCACTCTCGCACGATCGCGGCGTACGCGTCCAGCAACTCGGGGACCCAGAAGCGGTTCGGAAGCTCTACTCCGGAGTCATGGAACGCGCGCAATGCCGCGGCGACCGGGCCCGGATCCGCCCGCAGCTCGCCGGGGTCGATTGGCGTGCAGTCGAGAAACTCGGTCACGAGGCACTCCTCATCGCCCGCCGCCACCGCCGGGGCAACCCCGAGCGCGGCCGCGGCTTCGTTGGCGATTCGCTCCGCCGCCCGGCTGATCCCCAGCAGCGCCGTGTCCTTGCCGGGAAGCCTGACCACGTAATGGCGATCGCCGAACCGGGCCTTGTAGTTGCGGTTGGTGATTCCGCCCTCGCAGCGGCATCGGCGCGCCGCTGATCGGCCCCAGCGAGTCCTCCAGCCGATCCACGATCCCGGTGAGGCCAGCCATCCCTGCGAAACCTAGCGTTTAAGGGCCGCTTCCTATACCTTCAGCGCTCCATGAACCTCGAGGAGCTGACGGCACACGTCGACCGGGGGGAGATCGACACGGTGCTGCTCGCGATCTGCGACATGCAGGGGCGTCTGCAGGGCAAACGGCTGATGGCGCGTCATTTCCTGGACGAGGTCGTCGAGCACGGCGCCGAGGGGTGCAATTACCTGCTCGCGGTGGACGTTGACATGACTCCGGTCGACGGCTATGAGCTGGCGTCGTGGGAGAAGGGCTACGGCGACTTCGCGATGCGGCCTGATCTCGACTCGCTGCGCCCGGTTCCCTGGCATCCGGGCACCGCGCTGTGCCTGGCCGATCTGGAGTGGGCCGACAAGCGACCGGTGGCGCCTTCCCCCCGGCAGGTGCTGCGCGGGCAGCTGGGCCGGCTGGCCGAGCGGGGCTGGAGCACGAACGCGAGCACCGAGCTCGAGTTCCTGATCTTCCGCGACAGTTACGAGGACGCGTGGCGCAAGGGCTACCGGGAGCTCGAGCCCGCGAACCTCTACAACATCGACTACTCGATGCTCGGCACCGCCCGCGTCGAGCCGCTGATCCGCCGGATCCGCAACGCGATGCAGGACACGGGGTTGACGGTCGAGAACTCCAAGGGCGAGTGCAACCTGGGACAGCACGAGATCAACTTCCGCTACGCCGACGCGCTGCGCACCGCCGACGATCATGCGATCTACAAGAACGCCGCCAAGGAGATCGCCGCCCAGGCGGGGATGTCGATCAGCTTCATCGCGAAGTTCAACGAGCGCGAGGGGAGCTCGTGTCACGTCCACTTCTCGCTCGCGGACGGCCACGGTGCGCTGTTCGCGCGCGAGCGAGCGGTATTCGAGGCGTTCCTCGCCGGCCAGCTCGCGTGCCTGCGGGAGCTGACGCTGTTCCTCGCCCCGAACGTCAACTCGTACAAGCGCTATGCCGAGGGCTCGTTCGCGCCGACCGCGGTGGCGTGGGCCGAGGACAACCGCACCTGCGCGCTGCGCGTCGTCGGCCACGGACCGTCGCTGCGGTTCGAGAACCGGGCGGGCGGATCGGACCTCAATCCGTATCTCGCGTTGAGCGCGATCATCGCCGCCGGGCTGCACGGCGTCGAGCAGGGGCTGGAGCTCGAGCCGGCGTACCGCGGCAACGCATACCTGGCCCGCGACAAGCCACGGCTGCCCTCGACGCTGCGCGACGCGCGCGATCTGTTCCGGGACAGTGCCGTCGCCCGCGACGCGTTCGGCGACGAGGTCGTCGAGCACTACGCACACGCGGCCGAGGTGGAGCTCGTCGCGTTCGAGTCCGCGGTAACCGACTGGGAGCGGTTCCGGGGCTTCGAGCGGCTGTGAGCCAGACCGCGAACCGGCTGCGCGTCGTCTCGCTCGAGTCTGCCGCCTCGCTCGAGACGGTGTTCGCGCCAGTCCGTTCGCAGACGGCGTTCGAAGAGACGGTCGAGCGGCTCGGCACCGCGATCCGGCTCGGCTTGCTCCCCCCAGGGACCCGTCTGCCGGCCGAGCGCGAGCTGTGCGCGAAGCTGGGAATCGCGCGATCGACCCTGCGCCAGGCGCTGGTCGCCCTCGCTCAGAGCGGCCACCTCCACGCGACCCGCGGTCGCGGCGGCGGCACGTTCGTCGCCGATCCCCAGCCCCCCGCGCTCCCGCCCTCGCGCGACGCGCTGGCGGCATGGCGAGACGTATGTGACGAGCGCATGGCGGTCGAGGTCGGGGTGGCGGTGCTGGCGGCCGAGCGAGCCGAGCCGGAGATGCTCGATGCGCTCGACGAATTGGTGTTGGCGCTCGACGGGATGCTCGAGGACTTCGGTTCCTACCGGCAGACCGACATCCGGCTCCACGTCGGGCTGGCGGAGGCAACCAAGAGCCCCCGGCTGGTGACCGCGATGACCGAAGTGCAGGGCGCGATGAGCGGCCTGATCTCGCTGATCGCCCATCCGCCCGAGGTGCTCGACTCCGCCAACGCGCAACACCGCCGCGTGCTCGCCGCGGTGAGACGCCGTGACGAGGCCGCCGCGGCCCGCGAGATGGCCGAGCACCTGCGCGGAACCGAGCACATCCTGGCCGGGCTCCTACCAAAGACCGCAAATAGCTGACCAGGGTTGACACCCGTCCTGAGCCGGGCGTAAGGTTCCGCGGCTAAGGACGGACGTTCAGACCTTTACCGAGGAGGGGCTGCAATGGCGACCACCGAGACGACGCTGTCGAGGGACGAGCAGAGACTCGCGGAGCTTGGCTACAAGCAGGAGCTCAAGCGCGGCTGGAGCGGGTTCTCCAACTTCGCGATCTCGTTCTCGATCATCTCGATCCTCGCCGGCTGCTTCACGACTTACGGTCAGGCGTGGATCAACGGCGGCCCGGTGGCGATCTCGATCGGCTGGCCCGTGATCAGCGTGTTCATCCTGCTGGTGGCGTTCTCGATGGCCGAGCTCGCCTCGGCGATGCCGACGGCAGGCGGGATCTACTACTGGTCATCGAAACTGGGGGGCGCCGGCTGGGGCTGGTTCACGGGATGGTTCAACCTGATCGGCCTGGTCGCGGTGACCGCATCGGTCGACTACGCCGCGGCGACGTTCCTGAACTCCACGCTGTCGTTCTACGGAGCGCACCTCCTGGGCGTGAACTTCGCCACCACGAGCGTGCAGGCCTCGCTGCACCACGTGTTCGTGCTGTTCATCCTGATCCTGGCGGCGGACGCGCTGATCAACATCTTCTCCTCGCCGCTCGTCGCGCTGTTCACGCGGGTTTCGGTGTGGTGGCACGTGATCGGGGTGATGGTGATCATCGTGCTGCTGGTCGCGGTCCCCAGCCACCACCAGAGCTTCACCTTCGTGTTCGGGCACCGCATCAACCTCTCCGGCTTCAACCACAACATGTACTGGTTCTACATCCTGCCGCTGGGGTTCCTGCTGACGATGTACACGATCACCGGCTACGACGCCTCGGCGCACATCTCCGAGGAGACGAACGACGCGGCTGAAGCTGCGCCCAAGGGAGTGTGGCGCTCGGTGTTCTACTCGGCCGTGTTCGGCTGGATGGTGCTGCTCGCGCTCACCTTCGCGGCGACCCACGTGAACACGATCAACGCCGCCGGCGGAACCTCCCAGTCGATCATCGAGTCGGCGCTCAGCTCGGCCGCCGCCAAGGCGGTGCTCCTGATCTCGACGGTCGGCCAGCTGTTCTGCGGGATGGCGTGCGTCACGAGCGCTTCGCGGATGACCTACGCGTTCTCGCGCGACGGCGCGGTTCCCGGCCACAACCTGTGGCGCCGGCTGAACAGCCACCGCACACCCACCTGGGCGGTGGTGTTCGTCGCGGTGTTCGCGTTTATCATCACGATCCCGGCGTACAAGGGCAACCACGTCGGCCTGCCGGTCGCGTTCCTGGCCGTTACCTCGATCTCCGTGATCGGTCTCTACATCGCTTACACGATTCCCGTGTTTCTGCGGTGGCGGATGGGTGACGCATTCCAGGCCGGGCCGTGGACGCTCGGGCAGAAGTACAAGTGGATCAACCTGATCGCCATCGTCTGGGTCGCGTTGTGCGTGATCATCTTCTGCCTGCCGTTCACCCCTGCCGCGGTCCCGTTCAGCAGCACGTTCAGCTGGTCCGCGGTCAACTACGCGCCGATCGTGACGATCGTGGTGGTGGTGGCGGTCACACTCTGGTATCTCGTCTCGGCGCGGCACACATTCAAGGGGCCGGTTCGCACGATCGATATCGACATGTCCGGCGAGCCGATACCGGGGAGCGAGGTCACGCCGGCGGGGCCGGTGCCCAGCTGACCGAGCGTCGGCGGCGACTCCGAGCAACATCGAGCCAATCGATCGCATGACGCGCGGCCGGCTTGCCGACAAGGTGTGCGTGATCACCGGCGCGGCCGGCGGGATCGGCACGGCCACCGCCTCGACCTTCGAGCGCGAGGGAGCGCGGGTGGTGGGCGTCGACCTGCGCCCGCACTCGGTCGGTGCGCTGTCGCTGCAGGGCGACGTGACCGACGAGCCGGGCGTGGCGTCGCTGTACGCGCGCGTGCGCGAGGAACTCGGCCGGATCGACGTGCTGTTCAACAACGCGGGGATCGCCCCGGTCGAGGACTCCTCGGTGCTCGAGACATCGCTCCAGACGTGGGAGCGGGTGCACTCGGCGAACCTGCGCAGCGTGTTTCTGTGCTGCAAGCACGGGATCCCGCACCTGCTCGAGGCCGGCGGCGGCTCGGTCATCAACACCGCTTCGTTCGTCTCGATGATGGGCGCGGCCACCTCGCAGATCTCCTACACGGCGTCCAAGGGCGGGGTCGTGGCGCTGTCGCGGGAGCTTGGAGTCGAGTTCGCACGCCGCGGTGTGAGGGTCAACGCCCTGTGCCCGGGACCGATCGATACGCCGCTGTTGCAGGAGCTGTTTGCCAAGGATCCGGCCGAGGCGGCGCGGCGCATGATCCACGTGCCGATGGGTCGCTTCGGACGCGCCGAGGAGATCGCCAATGCGGCACTGTTCCTCGCCGGCGATGAGTCGAGCTACGTCAACGCCACTACGTTCCTCGTCGACGGCGGGATCACCGGGGCCTACACCACGCCGCTCTGAGCGCCGGCGTCGTTTTGGCGCCGCCCTCAAGCTGCTGGCGGGTCTCGTCGGGAGTGCTCAAGCGGACGTTCGCCGGCTACAGCAAGGACAACCTCAGCGACTGGGCGGCCGCACTGACGTACTACGGGATCCTGGCGATGTTTCCGGCGATCATCGCGTTGATCTCGATCGTGGGACTGGTCGGCCACTCCGCCACGCAGTCGCTGATCGACAACCTCGGCAAGCTCGCGCCCGGGACCGCGCGGACGGTCTTCACGAACGCCATCAACGGCCTGGCGAAGAGCCGCGGCGCAGCCGGGGTTCTGTTCATCGTCGGGATCGCGGGGGCGCTGTGGTCGGCGTCGAGCTATGTCGCGGCGTTCATGCGGGCCTCCAACTCGATCTACGAGATGGAGGAGGGCCGACCGGTCTGGAAGACGATCCCGGTCAGGGTGTCGATCACGGTCGTGCTGCTGGCGCTGCTGGCCTTGACCTCGGTCGCCGTGGTGATCACCGGCGGGCTCGCCAAGCAGGTCGGAAATCTGATCGGCGTCGGGGGCAGCGCGGTGAGCGTCTGGGACATCGCCAAGTGGCCCGTGCTGCTGCTGGTCGTCAGCCTGATGTTCTCGATCCTGTACTGGGCCGCCCCGAATGTGAAGCACCCGGGCTTCAGCTGGCTCAGTCCCGGTGGCCTGTTCGCCGTCCTGATGTGGGTGATCGCCTCGGGCCTGTTCGCGTTCTATGTCTCGAACTTCTCGTCCTACAACAAGACCTACGGCGCGCTGGCGGGCGTGATCATCTTCCTGGTATGGCTATGGATCTCGAACCTCGCACTTCTGTTCGGGGCCGAGCTCAATGCCGAGATGGAACGCGGGCGGGCGATCGAGACGGGCCATGAGGCCGACCGGGAGCCGTTCGTCGAGCCCCGGGACGAGCCGAAGGAGGCGTAAAGGCGGCGAGGGTGTGTCGAATACGCGCGCCAGCCGAGGCTCACTACATACCCCCCCTTAAAAATCCAAGCATGGCGAGGCCCAGCTCGTCACCTCGTTAGTCCTTGGCGTGACGGACGATTTGTATTACAAATTATTGTTGCTAACGATACTTGGCTTGCTATCTTTCACGGGGCATGCCTGACACGTCGGTAGGATCCGCTCCGTTTGGCCTTCACGCGGCGCTGATGCGCCACACCGGCTTTCTGATCAACAAGGTCGGGGCGCTCGCGCGCAAGCGGTTCGCCGAGCGCCTGGAATCGCTCGGCTTGAACTTCCGGATGTGGGGCGTGCTGAACGTTCTCGATGAAGAGGGCGCGATCACCCAGCACGCGCTCGGACGCTGCGTGGGGATCGACCCGAGCTCGATGGTGGCCACGATCGACGAGCTCGAGGACCGCGGGCTCGTGGAACGCCGGCGCAACCCCACCGATCGGCGGGCCCACGCGCTGCACCTGACCGACGCCGGCAGCGAGACACTCGCGCGCGGGCGGCAACTGGCTCGGCAGGCGCAGGACGAATTGCTGGCGCCGCTCGATGCCGAGGAGCGAACAGAGCTCCACGAGTTGCTGCTCCGGATCGCGCTGGCCGCCGACGCCTGACGGCTAGCTGGGTCTGACCGGAACCTTCCACCGGTTATGGCGCCGCGTTCCGGCGAGACCCTCTAGATGGCAGCCACGGCGACCGCCGGTCGCCGCCGTGTGGTCACCGGCTCTGGCGCGCGCGCGGCGACGGCCAGGGCGCTCCCCACGCCGAGGAGCGTCCAGGTCGCGGGATCCTCGAGGAAGTCCGCGTAGAGCATCGTGTGGAAGACGAGGGCCAGGAACGCCGCCGCGATCGCGGCCCGGGCCGGATCCGCGCCGGCGCCCCGCAGCAGCCCGACCAGCGCGACCAGCACCAGCGCGACGTACGCCAACTCACCGATCAGACCCTGTTCGGCGGCGATCGTGATCGGGATCGTGTGGGACGCGGCGAGGGTGGTCGACGTGCCCCGGTGGTGGACGCGGTACTCGTGCACGAACGACCCCGACCCGTAGCCCCATACCGGTCGCTCGCGGAACAGGTCGACTCCGCCGCTGACCAGCCCGGCGCGACCGCTGGAGGCCCCGTTCAGCCCCTGGTTGAGACCGAACGTCTTCGGTGAGATCGCGATCGCGCCGGCGCCCAGCACGACCGCCACGCCGGCGGCCACGAACGCCGGCCACGCCCTCCACCGCAAAGCGGCGAGCGTTCCCAGCCCGACCAGCAACGCGGCGAGGCTCGAGCGCGACAGTGTCAGCACCAGCCCGCCCCACAAGATCGCCAGGACCACGGTCGCCGCGATCATGTCGCGGGTCCGCTGGCCGTAGAGCAGGACCGACGCCACCAGGATCATCACCAGCGCCAGGAAGCGCCCGAAGATGTCGGGGTCGAAGAACACCGAGTTGACGGTGAAGTACGTGTGGACGTTGTTGGCGGCGATCAGCTTCGGATTGAGGAACAGCGTCTTGGTTTCGTACTCCACGAACCCCACCGCGGCGAACAGGACCGCGAGCGCGGCCACCAACATGAGGCAGATCCGCAACCGCTCCTTCGTCCACGCCAGCCGGCGCAACAGGCAGAACAACAGCGAGAAGGGAACGTAGAAGAAGACCATCTGCTGCAAGGCCATCTGAAAGTCGCTGGAGTAGGTCGCCTGCACGGCGTAGAGCACTACATAGAGCGCGAGCAGACGCTCGACCCAGCGAGGCCCGGCGGCGCCCGCGGAGGCGTCCGGCTCGAGCTCGCCCTCATCCCGCCACGCCACGACGATCAAGGCGACCGCTCCCGACGCCACGACCAGGTACAGGGGCACGAGCAGATTGGACGTGGTCCCTCCGGCCTGGATCGGGATCCGGAACGGCAGCGCCGCCAGCGCCAGCGCCCCGAGCAGCGCCGGCCAGCGGACGATCAGCAGACCTGCGGCGACGATCAGCGCCAGCGCGATCGCCGCGCCCACGGCGGCGAACAGCGGATGACGGTGCACGAGGCTCAGCTGCGGGGAATGCCAGATGTCGGCGAGGAGCAGCACCGGCGAGAGCACCAGCGCCCCCACCATCGCGGTCGCTCGGGAGCGCGGCTCGCTCGCCAGCAGCGCCCAGGCCGCCAGCACCGCCACGAGCACCACGCCCGCCTTGGGAGTCGGTCCCGTCAGCGCTGCGAACTCGGTCACGCGCGAAGGGTAGAGAACCGGGGGCACGCGATCATCTACCCTCTGGCGTCATGTCTTGCGCGAAACTCGCGACCGCGTGCGGGTTCGTCGCGGTCGTCTTGTCGGCGTGCGGGGCGAAGTCCAATCCGGTGGCGGGCTCGATCCCGCCCACAGCCACTTCCGCCGGCCACGCGAGGATCGACGACCCGCGTACGAAGCACTTGATGTGCCTGCTCCAGCACAAGGTTCCGGTAACCGAGGTCGGGCGAGTGTGGCTCCAGATCAACGCGCCGGGCAGCCCCAAGGTTCAGTTCGCCTCAACTCCCGGGGCAGCGCAGTCGCTGCAGATCGACGGCCAGGATCCAGGCGTGGAAGTGATCGGAAGCGCGCTGCTGTACCCCGAACAAGCGTCGGACCGGACGCTGACCACGATCGAGACCTGCCTCGACCAGGGGGTCAAAGGCTAGCGAGCGAGCCTCCCATGAGCGGATCGTTAGGCTCAAACGGGGCGATCGCTCGCCTGGCCGGTGCGCACACTAGAATCGCGGCGATGCCCGCTGAGCCGGGTGTCGAGGCCGGTGCTCGGCACGGGCTTGTGTGCATTTACCGTCCCGTGACTCGAGCTCGGACCTTTTGGGCCGTAACTCGGGTACGCCGGTGCGGTATCGAAAACCAGCTTTCTTGTGTCTGTTCCCAGTGCTGAGCTGAATGCGCCGACGATCGGCGCCCCGAGCCGGGCATCGACGGGCGCCTACGTGCGGCGCCTCGTCGGTTGGCGCCTGTACGCAGCGCTGGCCGCGATGGCGCTGGCGATCAGTGCCCTGTCGCTGCTGATCCCCTCGACGCCAAGCTATGACCCCTGGGCCTGGATCGTGTGGGGCCGGGAGATCGTTCACATCAATCTGCAGACCACGGGCGGACCGACGTGGAAGCCGCTGCCGGTGATCTTCACGACGCTGTTCGCCCCGCTCGGCAAGATCGCGCCGGACCTGTGGCTGGTCATCGCGCGCGCTGGCGCGGTGATGGCGGTGGTGATGGTGTTCAAGCTGTCTGCACGGCTGGTCGGAGATCTGGGTGCTCGCATCCGGCCGGGCCAGAGTCGCCTCGAGTCGGCGGCGAGCTTCGCGCCTGCGTTATTGGCGGGTCTGATCGCGGCGATCGGTCTTGCCTTCTCGGGAGGATTCATCAGCGACGCCGCGCTCGGCTATTCCGAGGGTCTGCTCACGGCCGCTGTACTGATCGCGGTCGAGCGCCATCTCGACGGCCACCCCCGGCAGGCGTTTGCCGTCGGCTTCGCGGCCGCGCTCGACCGACCCGAGATCTGGTTGCTGTGGGGCCCGTATGGCCTGTGGCTGTGGTGGAAGGACCCGGGTGCCCGGCGGCTCGTGGCGGCGCTGTTCGTGTTGATCCCGGTGCTGTGGTTCCTGCCCGAGTACTGGGGCTCCGGCCACTTCCTGCGTGGCGTCAGCCGCGCGCAGCATCCGCGCTCGAACAGCCCCGCGTTCGCCAGCTGTCCATTCTGCACGGAGCTCACCAAGCACGCCTGGCCGACCGTGCTGTTGCGGATCAAGGCGGTCGCGGTCGTTACGGTGGCGGCCGCGGCGTTGGTGCTGTGGCGGGCCAACCGATCACGGCCGAGCTTCCGGATCGTCGGGCTCCGCGAGCGGGCGCTGGCGGGCGTGATCCTCGCCGGCGTGCTCGGCGTGGCCTGGTGGGTGCTGATCGCGATCGAGACCCAGGCCGGCTTCTCGGGCAACAACCGGTACCTCGTGCTGGGCGCAGCACTGATCGAGGTGGTCGGCGGCGTTGGCTGGGGGTGGGCGGCGCTCGAGCTCGGATCTCGGCTGCCACGGTGGATCGCGCGGGGCGGGGCTGCGGTCAGCTCCGGCGTCGCTGCGGCGGGTCGCTGGGTTGCCGTCGCGGCGCTCGGCCTGGCGTTCCTGGTGATCCCCAATTGGGTCGGGAACAACCTGATCAGCATCCCCCGCACCCACCGCTCGCTGCTCTACCAGGCGCACCTCCGCGAGGACATAACCGCCGCGGTCGCCAGGTTGGGGGGCCCGGCCGCGGTGCTGCGGTGCGGAACCGTGATGACCGAGGGGTTCCAGGTGCCGATGGTCGCCTGGACGCTGGGCGTGCACACGCTCATGGTCGAGGCTCCGGCGGCCGCGGGCGCGCCGCCCGGGCCGGCGCCGAACGTGATCTTCCAGACCCGCGATACGCGCTCGGCCAGCCTCCTGCCGCTCGTCCACACCTGGCCGGGCACGCCCTACAGGTTCGTCGGGCAGTTCCGCACGTTTAGGGTGTTCGAACACTGTGCGGGTAAGGTGAGCTCCTAGATGGCAACCGTCGTCGCGCCGCCTCGCGGGATTCCGAAAGTTCCAGACCTCCGCGAGCCGAGGTGGTTCGCCCGGCTGCCCATATGGGTCACCACCGGCGGGTTCCTGATCGTCCTGATCGCGATCTCGACGTTCCTCCGGACGCGCTATATCAGCGGCCAGTTCTGGATGGACGAGGCGATCACGACCGGGATCGCCTCGCACTCGCTGTCGGCGATTCCGGGGATCCTCCGCCACGACGGCTCGCCGCCGCTGTTCTACGTCTTGCTGCATTTCTGGATTCGCGCGTTCGGCGACAGCGAAGCGGCCACCCACGCGCTGCCGCTGTTCTTCGGGCTGCTCACGATCCCGGTGGCGATGTGGGCGGGCTGGAGCCTGTTCGGGCGCCGGGCCGGAATGTTCGCCGCCACGCTGTTCGCCTTCAGCACCTTCCTCACCGAGTACGCCGGCGAGACGCGGATGTACGAGTTGATGGGGCTGCTCGGGCTGATCGCGACGGCGGCATTCATCCACGCCTTCGTCTACAAGCGGCGCAAATACCTGATCGTGTTCGCCCTCGCACAGGCGCTGATGCTGTACACGCACGCCTGGGGCATCTTCTTCGGCGCCGGCGCGGCGCTGGCCCTGATCCCGATTTACCGCGCCAGCGAGGACCGGAGAGGACTGCTCCGCGATGCGGTGATGGCGTTCGCCGGCGCCGGAATCCTGTTCCTGCCCTGGCTTCCGAACTTCATCTACCAATCGACCCATACCGGCGCACCGTGGGCGCCGCCGCCGCGATTCGGCGCCCCCGTGCTGCTCTCGCGCGACCTGGTCGGAGGCGACCGGATCACGATCGGGCTGCTGATTGCGACGATCATCGGCATCGGCGCACTGTTCACCCGCACCTACCGGCGGACTACGGATGCGACGAAGATGTGGGTGCTGATCGTGCTGCCGTTCGCGACGCTGGCGCTGGCCTGGCTGGCCTCGCAGATCACCCCGGCGTTCGTGTCGAGGTACTTCGCGCCGGTGCTGGCCCCGATCTTCCTGCTCGCGGCGTGGGGCTGTGCCCGGTCGGGGATCGTCGGCTTTGTCGCGATCGCGCTGTCGATCGTGTTCGTCGTACACATCGCCTCCTACGCGCCGCAGTTCAAGAGCGACATGCGCGACATCGGCGGCGAGGTGGCGCCCCAGCTGCATCGGGGTGATTTGGTGATCGTCGGCCAGCCCGAGGAGGTACCGCTCGCGTGGTATTACCTGCCGTCCGGGTTGCGATACGCCAACACGCTCGGAGCGGTCTCCGATCCCCGCTACATGAACTGGGTCTACGCGCTGAGGCGGCTGCGCAGCGCGAATCCACGGGCGACGCTCGCGCCGCTGCTTGCTAGTGTCAAGCCCGGACAGGATGTGCTGTTCGTGCGGCCTTTGACCGAGGGTGCCAAGAACTGGGAGGCGTCTTGGACACGGCTCGTGCGGCGTCGCTCCGCCCAATGGGGAGCATTGCTGGCGGGCGACCCCCACCTCAGAGAGATTGCGTGGGCACCGCACAACTATGAAGGCGCTTGCTGCGTAGCCAACAGCGCCATCCTCTACCAGAGGGTGTCCTGAGAACGAGATGACGGAAGCGACAGAACAGACGCCGGCCCCAGATACCGAGATCACGCCTGATCGTCCCGTGCTGGTGTTGGGCGGCGGTCCCGCCGGGCTGACCGCCGGCTACCTGCTGGCCAAGCAGGGCAAGCCGGTGATCGTTCTCGAGTCGACCGATCAGGTCGGCGGCATCGCGCGGACCGAGGTCCGTGACGGATACCGGTTTGACCTCGGCGGTCACCGCTTCTTCACCAAGGTCAAGGAGGTCGACGACCTCTGGCACGAGATCATGAAGGAGGAGTTCCTCCGGCGCCCGCGCAAATCGCGGATCTACTACAACAACAAGTTCTTCGACTACCCGCTCGACGGAATGGACGTGATCCGCAAGCTCGGCCCGATCGAGTTGCTGCGATGCGGCTTCTCGTATCTGTTCGCGGCGATCAAGCCCAAAGGAAGCGAGGACACGTTCGAGCAGTGGGTCTCGAACCGCTTCGGCAAACGGCTGTTCACGATCTTCTTCAAGACCTACAGCGAGAAGCTGTGGGGCGTTCCGACCTCCGAGATCCGCTCGGAGTTCGCTGCGCAGCGGATCAAGGGCCTGTCGTTCTTCTCCGCCGCGAAGTCTGCGTTCTTCGGAAACAAGGGCAACGAGATCAAGTCGCTGATCTCGGAGTTCAACTACCCCCGCTACGGCCCGGGGCAGATGTGGGAGCAGATGACCGAGGACATCCGCGCCCACGGCGGCGAGGTGCGGATGAACGCCCCCGTGACGCGGCTGCGCATCGACGGATCCCGCGTCGTCGAGCTGGTGGCCGGCGGGGAGACGCTCACCCCCTCGCACGTGATCTCCTCGCTGCCACTGCGCACGACCGTCGGGATTGCCCACCCCGAAGCACCCGCCGACGTCCGCGACGCCGCGCGGGGCCTGCGCTACCGCGATTTCCTCACGGTGTCGCTCGTGATCGACACCCCGGAGCTGTTTCCCGATAACTGGATCTACATCCATCAGCCCGGGGTCAGGGTTCTCCGGATCCAGAACTTCCGCTCGTGGAGCCCGTGGATGATTCCCAATGACACCGACACCTCGGTGGGCCTTGAGTACTTCTGCTTCGAAGGCGACGAGATGTGGAACATGGACGACGACGATCTCGTCGCGATGGCCACGGCCGAGCTCGAGAAGCTCCATCTGGCGCGCGCCGACCAGGTCAAGTTCGGCTTCGCGGTGCGGGTTCACAAGGCCTACCCGATGTACGACGTCGAGTACCCCGAGCGGGTGGCCACGATCCGCGGCTGGCTCGACGGAATCGAGAACCTGATCCAGGTCGGTCGCAATGGCCTGCACCGTTACAACAACTCCGACCACTCGATGCTGACCGCGATGCGAGCCGTCGACAACATCCTGCTGGGGACCAAGCACGACATCTGGGCCGTCAACGCCGAGAGCGTGTACCACGAGGAGCACGTCGAGCCCGAGCAGCCCTATCGCGAGGCACCCGAAACACCGGCGATGGAGCAGCCGCTGGCGCCCGAGCGCTAGCTCCGGTTCTGCCGATGGGGGTCACGCGTTTGCCGCCGTGGACGAAGTCTCAGATCGCCGGACTCTCGCGAGGGGTCCTCGTCTTGGGAGTCGCGGCCGCTTTCGGCGCGTTGCCGTCGGGCGCGATCGCCGCGGGCTCGGCCACGAGCTCGGGCTCAGCCACGAGCTCGGCGCCGGCCGCGAGTTCGGCGCCGAACCCCGCTGCGAGCGGGGCTCCCGGGTCGAATTCACTCGGCAGCCCGCTGACGCCGGGGATCCCGCAGTCGCCGGCATCGACCCCGACGACGACAACCACGCCGCAAGTGACCACGACCCCCACCTCCTCCAGCGGGAGCGGCCTGAGCGGCTCGAGCGCGATCGTGATCGTCCTCGGCGCGGCCGCGCTCCTGTGCGCAATCTCGTTCTTCATCTGGCGCGACGCTCGGCGGCGGGCGCCCGTCCGCGGCCGTGCGGCGACCGCCGGCGCGGGTCTGGGTGATGGGCGCCGGACGGCGTCCAAGCAGCGAGCCAAGCCGCGGAAGCTGAGCCCGGCGGAGCGCAGGAGACGGAAGCGGGGGCGGGCTCGGTAGGGCTCCGGGCGGGCTCGGGGCGCTCGGGGCGGGCTCGGTAGGGCTCCGGGCGTGTGCGGGCGGGCCACGCCGGCCAGCGTCTGCGTCGGCTCTGATTACAACTCCCCGCCGGCCGCCCGCAGGCTCCCCTTCGCCCGCAACAGCTGCCGCTCGACCGTCCGCGTGGTGCAGCCCTCGTGTGCGGCCATCTCGTCGTAGCTGAGCCCGAGCCCCTGTAGCCACAGCAGCCGCTGCTGGCGGATGGGAAGGGCTCCGAGCCTCTCGAGCCGCTCGAGCTGATCCAGAAGCTCCTCTGGACCCGGCAGATTGGCTTGAACAAGGACGTCTCCCGCAACCTCGATTGCCGCCTCGAGCGACTGGTCGCGATCGTCGCGACGGATAAGCCTGATCGCCTCGCGGATCGCGGTTGTGGCGAGCCAGGACAGGGCGGCGTCGCGGCGCACGCGCTCCCGGTGTTTCACGAGCCCGCTCCAGGCGAATTGGCACGCGTCCTCGATCACGGCGTCGGGAGCGCGGACGTCCCGGCGGACGATCCGCTCCAGCCGGGTGGCCAGCAACCCGTACAGCTCGCCGAGGTCAGCGGTGCCAAATCGCTCTGAGACGGCTGTTGAGTCCAAGACGCGCGGGTGATCGAAGGCGGACTGACCTAGTGAGCCTAATTGAGACTAAGTTGATACGAACCAGGCTATCATGGTCCAAGTGAGCCTGCTAGGGTCGTTGCGATCTATTTAAGTTCAATTGGTTCAGGAGGACTCGATGGCCGTAGTGCATCTTGTATTGCTGGCGGTGACCGCGCACCCAAACCCCAATGGGCTTCCGGGAAGCAACGTCCTGCAGCAGCTCGTCAACGGCGCCGAGGCGTGGGCGCTGACGATCGCGTTGTTGGGTGCGTTCATCGGCGCCGGGCTGTGGGCGGTCGCCTCTCACACCCACAACCACCAGTACGCGGCCCGGGGACGGATGGCCGCGCTGATCTCCGGTGCTTCTGCCCTGGTGGTCGGCTCAGCGCCGGGACTGGTCAACTTCTTCGAGCACCTCGGGGCCACGGCGAGGTGATCGTTCGCGTCCCCAGAACCGCGTTCGCTGCGGCCGCGCTGTGCTGCGCCACGTTGGCGCTGGCGGCTGCACCCCCGCCCGCGGCCGCCCTCAACCCCGTCAAGCCGATCTGCAGCGTCGCCGGGTGGGTGAGCGGCATCGTCGGCAAGGCGTGCGGCGTGCTCCAGAAAGGGAGCAGAATCGTGAAGGCCGGCCAGAACCTACTATCGGGCCATCCCGGCCAGGCGGCCAAGACGCTGGTCAGCGGCGGTGTCTCAAAGGTAGGCGTCGCGGCTGGGCTGACGGCGGTCGGCGTGTGGGTACTGGTCGGCGCAAAGACCGCAATCAGCCAGACCGCGAAGCTGATCGACTACACGACCAGTCCGCAGCTGCGGACGACCTGGTTCTCGTCGACCTATTGGCGGATGGCCGGGATCGCCGCGGTGTTGACCCTGCCGTTCCTGTTCGCCGCCGCAGTCCAAGCGGTGATTCGGTCCGACCTGGCGCTGTTGGCTCGTGCCGCACTCGGCTACCTGCCGCTGGCGGTGCTCGCGATCAGCGTCGCCGCACCATTGACGATGCTCCTGCTCGCGGCGTCCGATCAGATGTCGGCGATCGTCTCCTCCGCCGCGGGCGGCAACGCGGCGCGCGCGCTGGATGAGATCGGAGGCGGGATTGGTCTGCTCTCGACCTACGACGGCTCACCGTTCCTGGCGTTCCTGCTTGGCCTCCTGCTCGTCGGGGGCGCACTTGCGCTGTGGCTCGAGCTGCTCGTGCGCGAGGCAGCCGTGTACGTGGTCGTCCTGATGCTTCCGCTTGCGTTCGCTGCGCTCGTCTGGCCGGCGCGCCGCGTGTGGGCGATGCGCGCGGTGGAGCTGCTGGTCGCCTTGATCCTCGCCAAGTTTGCAATCGTCGCGGTGCTGACGCTTGCTGCCGCCGGGCTTGGCCACCGGCTCCTCAACGGCCCGAGCGCGATGCTGTCCGGCCTCGCGCTCGTGACGCTGGCGGCGTTCGCGCCATGGGCCATTCTGCGGCTGTTGCCGATGGCCGAAGTTGCGAGCAGCACCGCGGGCTCACTGCGGCGCGAGGCGAGGGGCCTGCGCAGCAGCGGCGCGACGGCCGAGGGCAGGGCGGACTGGGCAGCGGAACAGACCGAGGCCCGGCCGGCGCGCGTCGCACCCGCCGACGCCGGCCAGCCGGGCAGAGATCGTCCGTCGCGCGAGGCGGCGCAGTCTCATACCGATGGCCTGGCTGCGCTGCAGAAGATCCCCGCGCCGGCGGCGGCCGCGGCAGCGACCAATGGCCGCGGGTCCAGCGAGGAGGTCGGCTCGGCCGGCGTAACTCGCGAGGAACGGATGCCGGGCATGGGTCCGTACTGGCAACAGGAGGACGAGGCCAGACCAGTGTTCCTGCTGGGACCCGAGAGTGTCCGATCCACTCCGTACCCCGAGCCACCGAGATCCGGCACCGGCCTCAAGCCACACGCTCCCGATCCCGACCGCCAGCCAACGGGAGTCGACACCCACCAGCCGCCGACCGATCCCGAGCCGTTCCCGCCCACGCAGGATCCGGAGGAGGGTCCGCTGTGACGTCGCCGCGGCTCACCTACCGATTCGGTCCGCTCGAGCGGCGCGGGATCCTCGGACCGGTCCGGCTTGGCCAGGCGCTGATTCTCGGGCTCGGCGGACTGCTCGCGATCATCGCCCTCGACCAGGCACCGACTGCGACGGGGGCACTTGTGGCGATCATCGCGTTTGGACTGACGGTCGCCATCGCGGTGACCCCGATCGGCAGCCGCACGGTCGAGGAATGGTCTCCGATCATGTTCGCGTTCGGACTGCGCAAGCTGACCAGGAATGCCGGTTTCCGTTCCCCCGTCCCGGTCCGCGGATTCCGGATCGGGCGCGGCGCGCCCGCGTCGCTCGAGCCTGCAGCTCCCGCGCCCGTGGGCCGCGTCAGGATCCTCGAGGCGGGTTATCGAGATCGCACGATCGGCGTGCTGGCCGAGGGCGCGCGGCGGTTGACCACGGTGCTGGCGTGCCGCGTGGTCTCGTTCTCGCTGCTTGACCCCGAGGCGCAGGAGCGCCGGCTGGCGCGTTGGGGCCTCGTCCTCTCCGGCACCGCCAGCACCGCGATCAGACGGATTCAGTGGGTGGAGCGAACAGCTCCCGCGCAGGGTGACGAGCTGGCGCGATGGCTGTATGCCGAGCGCGATCCGGCCGTCCCGCTGCGCGGCACGCCGATGATCGAGAGCTACCTCGAGTTGATCGGGACGACGGCGAGGGTCACGCAGGAGCACGAGATCCTGCTCGGCGTCCAGGTTGACGGCGGCCGGGTGCGGGGGCGTGGACGCGATGCGGTAGCCCAGGCGCTGATCGCGGAAACCGAGCGCGTCGCGTCCGCGCTCGAAGCAGCCGAGGTGACCGTGCTCGGTGCGCTCAGCCCCGGGCAGCTCGCGCGGACGCTCCGCACCGCGTTTGACCCCTATGCCCGGACGGAGCTGGCGACGCTTGAGGCCGCCGACCACACCCGGGACGGGCTTTCCGAGCCGCACGCCTGGCCGCTTGGCAGCGAGGAGGGATGGGATCACTACCGCAGCGACGGCGCCATCCACGCGACCTACTGGATCGGCGGATGGCCGAGGGTCGACGTCTCGTCGATGTTCATGGACGCGTTGCTGGGCCACTCGAGCGTGGTGCGGACTGTGGCGGTGACGTTCGAGCCGATCCCGCCACAGCGCTCGACGCGCGAGGTGGAGGCGGCGATCACGCGGGATCACGCCGACCGCGAGCTGAGACATCGCTTCGGGCAGTCTGAGACCGCCCGCCAACGTCAGGCGCAGGACGCCACGATGCGACGGGAGTCCGAGCTGGCGGCCGGGCACAGCGAGGTTCGGCTGGCCGGATTCGTGACCGTCTCCGGCCGCGATCGCGACGAGCTTCGGCGCGCCAGCGCCGAGGTGCTGGAGCACGCGGCGCGTGCTCGTCTCGAGCTTCATTGCATGTACGGCCAGCAGGCCGAGGCGTTCACGTTCACGCTGCCGCTGTGCCGAGGGTTGCGTTGAGCGCTCCCGTCGCCGTTGCCATGTTGCCGCTGGCAAGCCGCCCAGGGACCTGCTGATCGTGCGTTCCGCCGAGCGGCCCGGACACCGATCCACGACGCGGCACGCGCAGGCGGTCTATCCGTTCGTGGCCGCCGGCGGCCTCGGCGGGCGCGGAGTGTTCGTTGGACGCGATTCCGGCGGGGCAGCATTCTGCTACGACCCCTGGGTCCTGTACGGCGACGGCCTGCTGGACGACCCGAACGCAATCGTGCTCGGAAAGCTCGGGCAGGGCAAGAGCGCGCTCGTCAAGACGCTGCTGTGGCGGATGCTCGTGTTCGGCCGGCGCGCGATCGTCCTTGACATCAAGCGCGAGTACGACCCGCTGTGCCGAGCGGTGGGCGTCGAGCCGATCTCGCTCGTCCCCGGCGGCGGCGTCCGGCTCAACCCGTTGGCCTCGAGACCTGAGGAGCACGCGCAGCTCGAGTTGCTGCGGGCGGTGACGGTGACCGCGGTCGGCGGCCAGATCACGCAGGTGGAGGCGGCGGCCCTGCGCGAGGCGCTGCGCACGGTCCGCTCGCGGGGCGCGGGCGAGCCGACGCTGCCGGAGGTCGCGGCGGTGCTGTTCGAGCCGGTCGCGGAGATGGCTACCCGGCTGCGAACGAGCGCCGAGCAGCTGGCGCGCGACGTGCGCCGCGCCGCGCTGGCACTTCAGGACCTGTGCGAGGGTCCGCTGCGCGGGATGTTCGATGGTCGCACCTCGCCGGGGCTCGACCTCGATGCCAAGCTGCTCGTGCTGGACCTCCACGCGGTCAAGGATTCACCGGCGGTGGGCATCCTGATGGCCTGCGCCACGGCCTGGATGAGCGCGCTGCTGGCCCGGACGGCGGAGCGGCCCGGACGCGAGCGGCTGATCAACGTCGCCGACGAGTCGTGGAAGATCGTGCAGCACACGGGCCTCGGCGAGTGGTTTCAGTCGAACTTCAAGCTCGCGCGCCAGTTCGGAGTGATGAACCTGGTGGTGCTCCACAAGCTCGCCGATCTCCATGCCGCGGGCGACGCCGGCTCGCGCGCCTCGAGGATCGCGGAAGGGTTGATCGCCGACGCCTCGACCCGCGTCGTCTATCACCAGGACGAGAGCCAGGTGCCGCTGACGCGGACGCTCCTGGGGCTGTCGGAGAGCGAGGCCGAGCTGATCTCGATGCTGTCCGCCGGACAGGCCCTGTGGCGAGTCGGCTCCAGATCGTTCGTGGTCCAGCATCACCGCTCCCGAATGGAAGCGCAGCTGACCAACACCGACACCGGGATGCGGATCAGCGACAGCAGGTTGGTGCGTGATGAGGCTCGTGCCGGCATGAAGGCGCCGCGCGGATGAGCGCCAACCGCTCCGAAGGCATCTCGGATGTCGCGATGCTGGTGCTGATCGGGTCGCTGGTCTCGCTGGCGCTGCTGGTGTGGCTGTGGGGCGGGATCGCCGGCGCCGTGTTCGGGCGCGGCTGGCCGCGGATCGGGCCCGGGCAGCTGCTCCCGGTGCTCGTTCGGCTTCCCGCTCGGTTATCGGAGCCGGCGAGGGCGTGGCCTGCGGCCGCTCGGGGCGCCCTGCCCTCCGCCGGGGCCTTCTACGCGGCCCTGCTGCTGCTCGCAGCCGCGATCAGCCTCCCGTTGACCTTGCTCGTCCGGGCGCGAGGCTTGGCGGTGCTGATCGGCCGTGACGCGGGCGCCAGGTGGGCGAAGCCTGGGGATCTTCGCGCGCTGAGGCGAGGGCGGACCGGCCGCACGGGCGACGGCGGCCGACTCATCCTGGGGCGCTACCGGGGGCGGCTGTTGCACGCCGAGCAGCGGCACGCGCTGGTCGCGTTCGGGCCTCCCCAGTCGGGGAAGTCAGCTGGGCTGGCGATTCCGGCGCTGCTCGAGTGGGACGGGCCGGCGGTCGCCTCCTCGATCAAGACGGATCTGCTCGCGGCCACCCTCGAGCGCCGCCAGACGCTCGGGCCGGTGTTCATCTACGACCCCTTCGCGCTCGCCGGCATGCCGGCAACCACCTGGTCCCCGCTGCACACGGCGCGGACGTGGGACGGCGCTCTGGAGGTGGCATGGCGGCTGGCCGCCGCCGGTGCGCTCGATCAGCGGAGCGTCGAGGGCGGGGATTTCTGGGCGATCGCCGCCGAACAGCGACTGGCGCCGCTGCTGTTCGCCGCGGCCGGGACCAATGCGAGGATCGAGACCGTCGTGCGCTGGGCCTACGGCCAGGGGGCCCGCGAGCTTCACAACGCGCTGGCGATGCTCGCCGGCGCGGCGAAGGACGAGGCCGAGCGCGACGGAGCCAACGCCGCGTACGACGCCGTCGCCGGATTCGAGGCTCAGGCCGACCGGACGCGATCCTCGATCGAGGCCACCGTGCAAGCGCTGCTGCGCGCCTACCGGTTCGCGCGGGTCGCCCGCTCCGCGGCCGGCTGCGAGATCACCGCTGATCGCCTGCTCGACGAGCGCGCCACCCTGTACCTGATCGGCGATGCCAAGGCCTCAAAGCTGTTGCGCCCGCTCTTCCTGGCCCTGCTTTCGGAGATCGTCGACCGCGCCTACGAGCGAGCCACGCTGGCGGGCGGGCGGCTCCCGCTGCCGCTGCTGCTGTGCCTGGACGAGGCCGGGAACGTGGCGCCGCTCCCGAACCTGGCCGAAGTCGCGTCGACGGCGCCGAGTCACAACATCCAGCTGGTCTCGATCTTCCACGATCTCGCGCAGGCCCGGACGCGCTATGGGCAGCAAGCGGAGACCGTCGTCAACAGCCACCGGGCCCGAATGTTGCTACCCGGCGTCGCCGATCTGGAGACATTGCGCTACTTCGCGGGTCTGGTCGGCGAGGAAGAGGCGCGCGACTTGACCCGCACGACCGGCGCCGGCGGCAGCAGTCGCTCGACGGCCGTACGCCGGCGGCCGCTGGTCGCACCGGAGGCTCTGCGGCAGCTTCCCGAGCGCCACGCGCTGCTGCTGTACGGTCGTCTCGCGCCCGCCCGGGTCCGGTTGCGAACCTGGTTTGACGATCGCCACCTCCGCAGACTGGCGCGCCCGTCGTGAGCTGGCGCGAGCCGGACGACGGACGGTGGGAGGACTTCGATGGTGACCGCGAGGACCGCGAGCGGCCGCGGTGGCCACTGGATTGGCGCGGTCTCTACCCACGGGAGCGGTGGCTGTGGTTCGAGCAGCTGTGGACGGATGCGTGCTCGCTGCGCGAGCGCTATCGCCTGCCGATCAGGTCCGGCTGGTGGGAGGATCATGTGCAGGTCGAGGCGCTGGCCGCGTTTGCGGCGTGGAGCGATCGCTACGACTCGGGGGAGTGGGACGACCCTCCGGGCAAGCTCGCCCTCCTGTACGACCTCGAGCGCCTGGCCGCTCTGCTCCGCGACGGGACCGAGCCGTTTCATCCCGACCGCGACCGGCTGGTCTTCGCTCGCTACCTGGTGGACATCGGGTGCCAGCCGCCACCCAGCGGTGATCGGTGCGGGGACTGACATGCTGCAGCGGTGATCCACGGGCATGGCTCGGAACTCGGTGGCCTCGTCACGGTCGCGCAACTGGAGCAAGACCCCCATCCGCTGCTGGCGAAGTTGCGCGAGCGCGAACCGGTGTCGTGGATCCCCGTGCTCACCGGCTGGCTGGTGACGCGGAACGACCTCGTGCTCCAGGTGCTCCGCGATCCGGCGGGGTACACCGTCGACGATCCACGCTTCTCGACCGCGCAGGTGATCGGGCCGAGCATGCTCAGCCTAGACGGCGCCGAGCACCAACGACACCGGGCTCCGTTTGTCGAGCCGTTCCGGGCACGCGCCGTCCGCGAGCGGTTCGCCGCGGCCAGCGAGCATGAGGCGACTGAGTTGCTCGACGCGCTCGAGCCGCAGGGCGCGGGCGAACTCCGGCGCTCGTTCGCCGGTCCCCTGGCTGCCGCGATCGTGGCGCGGGCACTGGGGCTGGACACCAGCGACGTGCCGGCGGTGCTCGCCTGGTACGACGCGATCGTCGCCGCGGTGAACGAGATCACCGCCGGGACGGGTCCCGGTGACCGCGGGCGGGAGGCGTTCGCGGCGCTGCGCGAACGGCTGAAAACGGTGATCGATCAGGATGAGTGCAGGTCGCTGCTCGCGGTGGCGGCCCGCGGATCTGAACTGACCCGCGACCAGGTTGTCTCCAACGCCGCCGTGCTCCTGTTCGGCGGGATCGAGACGACCGAGGGAATGATCGCCAACGCGGTCCTGAAGCTGCTCGAGCATCCCGATCTGTGCGCACAGGTGCGCGACGAGCCGCAGCTGCTCGACGCCGCGATCGAGGAGTCTCTGCGGCTGGAGCCGGCCGCGGCCGTGGTCGATCGCTATGTGACTGCGGACAGCGCGCTCGGCGGCGTGCAGCTCGCTGATGGCGACCTGGTCCGGCTGTCGATCAGCGCGGCCAACCGTGACCCCCGGATCTTCGAGGATCCGGATCGCTTCGACCCGGCGCGGAAGAACGCCCGTCGACACCTCGCCTTCGCCCAGGGGCCGCACGTCTGCGTCGGCGTCCACCTGGCGCGGCTCGAGGCGCGCACCGCCCTCGCCATGCTGCTGGCGCGACTCCCGAACCTGCGGCTGGATCCGGAGCGCCCGGCGGCGGTGCGCGGGCTCGTGTTCCGCAAGCCGCCGGAGCTGTACGCCGTGTGGTGACGTTCACCCTTGCGAGGCTGCCCCGGCGGCGCGATGATGCGATCGCCCGCTTCGACGACCAAGGAGAGACCGCTCATGGCCCTGTCCCGGCATGGAGAACGAGCCAACCACCCCGGCTCAGCACGCTCGGCAGAGACCGATGTGCGCTTGCAGGTCCCCCTCCACCGCTTGGCGCAGACCGGCGTCGACCACGACACCGCTTACGAGCTGATCTCCAGCGAATTGCTGCTCGACGGTCAGGCGCGGCTGAACCTCGCGACGTTCGTCACCACGTGGATGCCATCGATCGCGGGAAAGCTGATGTCCGAGACTGCGGACAAGAACATGATCGACAAGGACGAGTATCCGCAGACGGCCGAGATCGAATCGCGGTGCGTGAACATCCTCGCCAATCTGTGGGGATGCGCAGAGCGGCAGGCGACGGGCTGCTCGACCACTGGCTCCAGCGAGGCGGCGATGCTTTCGGGCATGGCGTTGAAATGGCGTTGGCGAGAGCGGATGCGCGAGGCGGGCAAGCCGACGGACAAACCCAACCTGGTGATGGGTGTCAACGTCCAGGTCTGCTGGGACAAGTTCTGCCGCTATTGGGAGGTGGAGCCGCGACTGGTGCCGATGGAAGGCGAGCGTTACCACCTCGGCCCGGAGGACGCGATAGCGCACTGCGATGAGAACACGATCGGGGTCGTCGCGATCCTCGGGTCAACGTTCGACGGCAGCTACGAGCCCGTCAAGGCGATCTCCGACGCGCTCGACCGGCTCGAGAACGATCGCGGCCTCTACATCCCGATCCATGTCGACGGAGCTTCGGGCGCGTTCGTCGCGCCGTTCCTGCAGCCGGAGCTCAAATGGGACTTCCGGCTCCCCAGGGTTCAATCGATCAACGCCTCGGGCCACAAGTACGGTCTGGTCTATCCAGGGGTGGGATGGGCGATCTGGACCAACGAGGAGGCGTTGCCCAAGGATCTGATCTTCGATGTCAACTATCTGGGCGGCCACATGCCGACCTTCGCGCTCAACTTCTCGCGGCCCGGCAGCGAGGTCATCGCTCAGTACTACATGTTCACCGTCTTGGGGCGAGATGGATACCGAGAGGTGATGCAGACCGCGCAGGACATCGCCACTCATCTGTCGAGCGGAGTCGCGGAGATGGGGCCCTACTGGCTGCTGTCCGAAGGCAAGGAGCTGCCCGTGTTTGCCTTCGCGCTCAAACCGGAGGTCGAGAACTACACGGTGTTCGATGTCTCGGATCGGCTGCGTCAACGCGGCTGGCTGGTCCCGGCTTACACATTCCCGGAGAACCGGCAGGACCTCAGCGTGCTCCGGATTGTAATCCGGGCGGGGATGAACATCGAGATGGCCGACCTGCTGCTCGAACATCTGCGAGACGAGACGGACTTCCTGCAATCACTCACGGCCCCGCTGCCCAGTCGCGCCACGGAGCTGCGCCAGGCGTTCGCGCACTGAGCCACGGGCCCGTCAGGGTCCGCCGGGCAAACGGGCAAACGCACCCCTCCAGCCGCTAAACAACCTTCGCCAGGCGCCGCGCAGCGGCTTTGATCTCCTGCAACGTGTTGCCCTCCTCGACCACCTGGAGGTCGAGGACCCGCATCCCGAACGCATCGAGTTCGCGGCGGCCGACGATCGCGTAGCACGGCACCCCGGCCTGCCGGGCGCGCGTGGAGACCTCGGAGACCGCCTTGCCGGCGAGGCTCTGCTGGTCGAGCTTGCCCTCGCCGGTGATCACGGCGCGGGCTTCCCGCATCCGGCGGTCGAAGTCGATGGCGTCGAGCACGAACGAGGAGCCGGCGACGAGCTCGGCGCCGAGGGCTGCCCATAGCCCGCCAGACAGGCCGCCGGCGGCGCCGGTCATCGCGACCCCGCGCGGATCGCGCTCCAGCCGGCGGGCAAGGGCGGCCAGCCGCTTGCTCAACCGCCGGACTTCTTCGTCACCGGCCCCCTTTTGCGGCGCAAACACGCGCGCGGCGTGCTCGAACGGCGTGCGCACGTCGGAGAGGACGACCAGGCGCGCCCCGGCCAAGCCGCCGCCGTGCCGGATCGCCCTGATCGCGCCGGCGCCGCCATCGGTTGTCGCGCTCCCGCCGACCCCCAGGTAGACCACCTTCGCGCCCGCGCCGACCGCCGCGAGGATCAGCTGGCCGGTGCCGAACGTGGTGGCGGCGAAGGCGTCGCGCTCGCCCTCGCTGATCAGGCCGAGCCCACTCGCGGCCGCGGTCTCGACGATCGCGGCGCCGTCGCCGATCGCGAACTCTGACCTCGATCTCTCGTCCCAGCGGGTCGGTGACGGTGGCGCGGCGGAGCTCCGCGTCCATTGCCGGTGCCAGCGCCTGAAGCGTCCCTTCCCCGCCGTCGGCGACCGGGCAGAGGTCCACCTTAAGGCCGGCCCCGGCAAGCCCGGCGCCGATCGCGTGCGCCACCTGGCTGGCGGAGAACGTCCCTTTGAACGAGTCGGGCGCGATCAGGATCGTGGTCGGGACGCCCGGGATCGCCATCTCAGCTACGCCCCGTCGCCGAGCAGTGGATCCGCCTCGGCCCCCGCCCGCATCGCCGCCAGTGCAGCGCCGCGCAGGTCGCGCTTGGTGCGGGCGTAGACCTCGCCGGGCATCGCGGCCATCTCTCCGGCCACCGCGACCGCGCGCTCGAGCACCTGCGGACCGTCAACCACCTCGTCAAATACGCCCAGGCGCAGGCATTCGGCCGCATCCGTGAGCTGGCTCCCCAGTGCAAGACGGCGCGCCGCGTGGGGCGCGAGCTCGGCCGCCACCACCCGGATCGCCGCCTGGGGATAGGGAACGCCGACCCTGATCTCGGTCAGCCCGTAGCGCCCGGCAACCGATGCGATCCGCAGGTCGAAACACAGCGCGAGCACCATCCCTCCGGCGATCGCGTGACCGGTGACGGCAGCGACGGCCGGGCACCGCAGCCCGTACGCCGCGATCGCCATCCGGTTGATGCCGTTCACCATCCGCCGCCGTTGCTCGGGGCCGTGATCCGGGATCGCCTTGAGGTCGGCCCCGGCGGAGAAGAACCCCTCGCGTCCGGCGACCACGAGCCCGCGAGGCGGATCCTCCGCCACCTGCTCGAGCGCGTCGCCGAGCTCTTCGAGCAGCTCGACGTTCATCGCGTTGGCGGGCGGGCGGTCGATGCGCAGCACGGCGACGCCGTCGCGTCGCTCGGCGACGACGTGGGTCATGTCTGGTGGCGCGAGTCGTAAATTCGGTGACACCGAGAGGGGTCACCGGCGGATGCTGCGCAAGGACGCAGGAGCCGACGCGCAGCGGCGCTGCGCGAGGCGACGAGGACGCCGCGCAGCGCCGCCGGGGGCCGCTCGAATGTCGACGAATCTATGACTCGTGACACTAGGACTGCATCTGTTCGAGCCGGCACTCGAGCGGCGGCTTGTCCTCACGCCAGCGCAGGATCCTCGTTCCATGGCGGATGCGGCCACCGCTGGTGTGGTCGAACGTGACCTCGACGACCAGCTCCGGTCGCAGCTCGATCCACTCGAGCTCCTTTTCGTTCTTCCACCGGCTCGGGTCGCCGTGGCCGCGCTGGCCGGTCTCGTACGGCGCAAGTCGCTCCACCAGGGCTCGCTTCTCGGCCGCTCGCAGCCCGGAGGAGTGACCGACCACGTGCAGCTCGCCATTTTCGTCGTAGAGCCCGAGGATCAGCGAGCCGACCGTCCCCTCCTCCTTGCCGGGCCGGTAGCCGACCACGACGGCATCGATCGTGCGCACACGCTTGACCTTGACCATCCCGACGCGCTGTCCCGGCCGGTAGGGCGCTCCGACTTCCTTGGCCACGACCCCTTCGCCGCTGCGCAGCCACGGCTCTGCCTCCACGGGCTCGCGCGTGGACGGGGTCACGTCGAAGCGGCCCTCGGCGAGCTCCTCGAGCGCCGCGCGGCGCTCCGCAAACGGACGCGAGAGCGTGGCCTCGTCGTCTCGCGCAAGCAGATCGAAGGCCACGTAGCGGGCGGGGGTGTCCTCAGCGAGCATCGTGATCCGTGACAGCGCCGGGTGGATCCGCTGCTGAAGCGCGCCGAAGTCCTGGCCTCCGCCGTCGGCGTCGATCACGATCTCGCCGTCGAGCACGTAGCGCCCGGGCGGGAACGAGACCTCGGGGAAGTACCGGGAGAGCGGCTTGCCGCCGCGCGACTGGAGCATGCACTCGTCGCCATCGACGAACGCGATCGCCCGAAAGCCGTCGTACTTCGGCTCGTAGGCCCACTGCTCGCCGACCGGCAGTTCGGTCCGGGAGCGCGCCAGCTGCGGTTCGATCGGCGGTTTCAGCGGAAGGGTCATCGCCGGGCGATCGTAGGCGATCGTGACCGCCACGGCCGCGTCGGTACGATCAGACGATGGCCAACGACCACGCCACCGTCGCCGAAGAGGAGTATCTCGAGTCGCTGTTCTGGCTGTTCGAGGCGGGCCTGCCGATGACGGGCGCCAACCTGGCGCGGGCGATGCAGCTCTCAGCGCCGACCGTGCACGAGATGCTCGGACGGCTCGAGCGCGACGGCTACATCATGCGTGACGCTGAGCGGACGATCGATTTCACCACTCCCGGACGCGAGCATGCGGAGCGGATCGTCAGCCGCCACCGGATGATCGAGCGGTTCTTGACCGATGTGGTCGGAGTCCCGTGGGACGACGTCCACGAGGAGGCCGAGCAGCTCGAGCACGCGATGACGACGCGGTTCGAGGCTTACGTCCGGGCAACGGTCGGGGATGCCAAGACCTGCCCCCACGGCCATCCGATCAGGGTCGGCGAGAGGATCGACGGGGTGCCGCTGGCGGACTGTGTGCCGGGCGCGAAGGTGACGATCCTGCGCCTCGAGAACGAGGCCGAGGACCTGCTGCACTACCTCAAGGACGCGGGGATCGAGCCCGGGCTCGAGGGCGAGGTCGCTGCCAACGACGGCGAGAACGTGACCGTCAGAGCCGACGGCCGGACGGCGACCGTCACGGTCAGCGTCGCGGAGACGGTGTCCGTGCTCGCGGACCCGTCACCGCCACCGCGGATCGCGCTTCCCGAGCAGCTCGTGCTCGGGCGCGAGCGCTACGGGCGCTGAGCTTAAGCCGTCCTCACCGATCGCCCACCGCGCGCCGGCGGGAGCTTGGGTGCAGCGGCAAGTCGTGCCCGGATCTGCTCGTAGACCTCGGGATCGTTGAGCAGCTGGAGATGGCGGATCGTCCCGAATCGGCGGTAGTCGAGGAAACAATGCTCGACATCGGGCGCGTAGGGGACTTCCCGGCCGCCACTGCGAAGCTCCCTGAGCCCGGCGCTGCGGCGGCCGAGCGCGGCCGCGAGCCTGCGCGTCTCGGGCACGCGCGCCATCGTTGAAGTGACCGCGTTGGCCGCGCGCTCGAGCGGCACCCCACGATCCGGCGAACCGAGCGTGAGCACGTGCGTGACCTTCGCCCGCCAGGTCGCGTTGCCCGCGTGGTCGCATGCGCTGCGTGCCACCAGACCGCCCATCGAGTGTCCGATCAGCGCGACGTCGCGGAGCGCGACGGGCCACTCCGAGCTGATGCGCTCAAGCAATGCGGCGAGCTCGCGGCCACTCGAGGAGACCGGCCGGCCGGTGTTGTAGCGGATGAACAGTGGCGTGTAGCCGAGCTCGCGCCGCAGCCGCGACCCGTACGGGCGATGACGCTCCCGACCGAGTCCCCAGGCATCGTCTGTCTCCCCGAGCCCGTGGAGGAACAGCACGAGCTTCCCCGTCGCGTCGGGGAACTGCGCGCGGAGCGCGCCCGCGGTCGGCTCGACGTCCTGACCGCGCTTGCGCAGCGTCGTCCTCAGCGCAAGCGCGTTCTCACTCCGCTCCAGCGTGTCGCCGACGGCGCCGTTGAGCACGCCGATCGCCACCCGCCCGGCCGCCGAGCGCTCAAGGGAGGGCGCGTCCTCCGGCACAGCGCTGTTGAGCGCCCGGGCGCCAGTTCGGATCAGCACGCGTGCCGAGCGCTGCACGCCGGAATAGGTTCCGGCCGCGATCAGATCGTGGGCGATCCGCACCGGAGCGCACAGCGGCCCCACGGACGCCCAGACGCGGTGGGCAATTCCGTCGTGGACGCCTTGGATTTGACCCGCGATCCCAGCGAGCGCGTCGCCGGTCAGCTCGCCGATGGCCGTTAGCTCGTCACGCTGCATCGGCGCTGGCAGTACCCGAAGTCATCTCGTGGTATGCCTCGGCCAACCGCGTCACTCCCTCCTCGATCTCCGCCGGCGTGACGCCCGAATAGGCAAGGCGGAGGCTCGACTCCGCCCCCTCGAGCACGAAATCAGATCCCTTCACGAAATGCACGTGGCGCGCGGCTGCCGCTTCGAACAGCGCGCCCACGTCGGTGCCGCGGGGCAGATCGAGCCACAGGAAATAGCCACCTTCGGGCTCGACGAAGCGCCAATCCGGAAGCTCTCGCCTGAGGGCGTCACACAGCGTCGCGGCCCGCTCGCCGAGCGCCTCCTTGACAGTCTCGATCGACCGATCGAGTGCGCCGCCGCGGCAGAACTCATTGACGATCGCCTGGGACACCATGTTCGGGGAGATGTAGGTGCTCGTAGCGATCCGCGCGATCCGCGCGATCAGCTCCTCGGGCCCGACGAGGTATCCCACCCGGATCCCGGGGCACACGGTCTTCGAGAACGACGACGCGTAGGTGACCGTGTCGCCGTCCATCGAGACCATCGTCGCCACCGGCGCGCCGCTGAAGCGCAGCGCCACGTACGGGTCATCCTCGAAGATCATGAACTCGTGAGCCCGAGCCAACTGCAACAGCGATTCGCGCTTGGACGCGGACAGCGTGTAGCCGGCGGGGTTCTGAAAATTGGGAATGATGTGGGCAAGCTTCGGCCTCGCGCCGGCCGCGAGCACGCGCTCGACGGCGGCGACGTCGATCCCGTCGGGCTCGAGCTCGACCGCGCGCACATCCGCTCCGCGATTGCGCAGTGACAGCAGCGTCCGGTCATAGGTGGGCCGCTCGACGATCACCGAGTCGCCCTGCTCGACCAGAGCATCGAACAGGAACGCGTCGGCCTGCATCGAGCCGTTCGTGACCAGCACCCTGGCCGGGTTGACCTGGTGGCGCTCGGCGATCCACTCGCGCAACGGCGGGTAGCCGATCGATGTCCCGTAGGCGGTGGCCCCGGCAGCGTCGTTGCTGAACGCCCGGTCGGCCGCGGCCTTCAGGCCCTCGACGTCGACGATGTCGAGCGACGGCGCGCCGCGTGCGAATGAGATCGCCTTGGCCATGCGCTGAAGACTACAAGCCGCACCTCGATCAGCGGCCTAATAAGCTGCGCTCGTGCGCGCGATCGTGTTCGAACACCATGGCGGCCCCGAGCGGCTCGAGGACAAGGACGTTGCCGACCCGGTGGCCGGGAAGAACCAGGTGGTGGTCGACGTCGAGGCGGTGGGCGTCAACTATCGCGACGTCTACGAGCGTGACGGGAGCGGCTACGGCTCCGAGCCACCGGCGATCCTCGGCGTGGAGGGCGCCGGCACCGTCGCCGAGACGGGCGAACACGTGGCCTGGGTGCACGTCCCGGGCAGCTATGCCGAACGGGTGGCGGCCGATCGCGACGTGCTCGTCGAGGTTCCTGAGGGCGTGAGCTCCGAGCTCGCCGCCGCCGCCCTGCTGCAGGGGATGACGGCGCACTACCTGGCCTTTGATTCCTATCCGGTGAAGGACGGCGACTGGGTCCTGGTGCACGCCGGCGCCGGCGGCGTGGGGCTGCTGCTGACGCAGCTCGCGAAGCTCCGCGGCGGACGCGTGATCGCCACCACCTCGAGCGAGGAGAAGGCCGCGCTGGCCCGCGACGCCGGCGCCGAGGCGGTGATCGGCTACGACGGCTTCGCGGCTGAGGTAAAGGAGATAAGCGGCGGCGAGGGCGCCGCCGCTGTGTACGACGGCATCGGTAAGACCACGTTCCTGGAGGGGCTCGAGGCGCTGCGGCCGTTCGGGCGGATGATCCTGTACGGCGCGGCCAGCGGCCAGCCCGATCCGCTGAGGGTCTCGATGCTCGCGCCGGCCGGGTCGCTGTACGTGCAACGCCCCACGCTCGTCACCTACACGCGGACGCCTGAGCTGCTGCGTGAGCGGGCGCGTCAGCTGTTCGACCTGATCGCCGCCGGCCGGCTCGAGGTCCGGATCGGCGGGCGCTACCCGCTGGCGCAGGCGCGCCGAGCCCACGAGGACCTCGAAGCGCGCCGGACGACCGGGAAGCTGATTCTGGTTCCCTAGGAGGGGAGTTGGTGCCGCACGGGGGTCCAGCATGCTTCGGGGCGGCCGCTCCCGGGAGGGTGTCCGAAAAGGCTGAATAATTCAGCCTTATTGAGAACCCTCCGTTGAGTAGGCCCGACGACCGGTGATCCAAGGCGCGACCTGCCTGAGCCGCAGCACCGCGCGGCGCCCAGCAGCGACTCGCTAAGCCGCCGCGCCCAGCAGCCCGACCGCGACCTCGGCCACCTGGGTCGGCGTCCGACCGACCCGGACGCCCTTGCTCTCCAGCGCCTCGGACTTGGCGGCGGCGCCCCCGCTCGAACCCGAGACGATCGCGCCCGCATGGCCCATCGTCTTGCCCGGGGGCGCGGTGAAGCCGGCGATGTAGGCCACGACTGGCTTGGTGACGTTGGCGGCGATGAACTCGGCGGCCTGCTCCTCGGCATCGCCGCCGATCTCGCCGCACATCACGATCAGCTCGGTCTCCGGGTCGTCCTCGAACATCCCGATCACGTCGATGAAGTCGGTGCCGGGAACCGGGTCGCCGCCGATCCCGACGATCGTCGAGTTGCCGAAGCCACGCTGCGCGAGCACGTTGCCGATCTGGTAGGTGAGCGTCCCCGAACGCGAGACCACGCCGACGTTGCCCTCGCGAAAGAACGACGCGGGGATGATCCCGACCGTCGCCTTGCCGGGCGAGAGGATCCCCGGGCAGTTCGGCCCGATCAGCCGCGCGCGGCCGTTCTTCTTGATCGTGTTGAACACCCGGAGCTCGTCGTGGGCGGGAATCCCCTCGGTGATCGCGATGATCAGTTCGATGCCGGCGTCCTCGGCCTCGAGGATCGAGTCGGCGGCGAATCGTGGCGGGACGAAGATCATCGCCGTGTTCGCGCCGGTCGACAGGACCGCGTCGTGGAACGTGTTGAACACCGGGATCCCTTCGACGTCCTGGCCGCCCTTGCCGGGCGTGACGCCGCCCACGACCTGCGTCCCGTACTCGCGGTTGCGCAGCGAGTGGAAGGTGCCCTCGCGGCCGGTGATGCCAGACACGCAGAGCTTCGTCGAGTCGTCGACGAGGATGCTCACGAAGGCGCCCCCGAGCCCGCTGGCGAGCCGGAACCGACTCGCTCCCGCGCGAGCTCCACGACGCGCTGCGCCGCGCCGTCCATGGTCGACTCCGAGAACACGTTGGGCAGGTTGGCCTCGGCCAGCAACCGGCGCCCTTCGGCGTCATTGGTTCCGTCCAGGCGGACCACGAACGGGACGTCCGGCTTGATCTGGTCAAACGCCTCGATCAGACCCCGCGCGACCTCGTCGCAGCGGGTAATCCCGCCGAAGATGTTGAACAGGACCGCCGTGACCTTCGGATCGGAGAGGATCACGTCGACCGCGCTGGTGATCGCCTCGGCCTTCGAGCCGCCTCCGGCGTCGAGGAAGTTCGCCGGCGCGCCGCCCGCCTGGGCCACCACATCGAGCGTCGACATCACCAGCCCGGCGCCGTTGCCGAGAATCCCGATATCACCGTCGAGCTTGACGTAGGTGAGGCCACGCTCCTTCGCCATCCGCTCCTGAGGATCCTCCGCGGAGATGTCTCGCAGCGCGGCGTTCTCCGGGTGGCGGAACAGGGCGTTGTCATCGAGCGTGACCTTGGCGTCGAGCGCCTTCACGTCGCGATCCGGTGTGACGATCAACGGGTTGACCTCGACGAGCGTGGCCTCCTCAGCCACGAACACGTCGTAGAGCTTGGACAGCATCGAGCCAATCGGCCGCACCACATCTTCATCGACGCCGGCGTCGAAGGCCAGCCGGCGGCCATGAAAGTCCTGAAAGCCGAGCAACGGATCGATGTGCAGCCGGGCGATGGCGTCGGGATCTGAAGCCGCGACCTCCTCGATGTCCATCCCCCCCTTGGTCGAGAGCATCACCAGCGGTGCCTTTGCCGAGCGGTCGAAGACGACCGAGCCGTAGTACTCCGCGGCAATTTCGGAGGCACCCTCGATCCACAGCTCATGCACGGTCAGGCCCCGGATGTCCATGCCGAGGATCGCGCGGGCGTGCGCCTCGGCCTCGGGTCCATCGTGGGCGACCTTGATCCCGCCCGCCTTCCCGCGCCCGCCGATCTGGACCTGAGCCTTGACCACGCACGGATAGCCGATCTCGTCGGCGGCGGCCACGGCCTCCTCCACGGTGGTGGCCGGCCTACCGCTGGGCACGGGCACCTCGTGGCGAGCGAAGAGCTGCTTTCCCTGGTACTCGAGCAGATCCATCCGGGCCCGGGACTCTATTGGATCGGCCCCCATGGCATCATGGCCGCCGCATGACGATCCCGAAACAGATCTCATTCGTCACCTTCGACGTCTACGGCACCCTGATCGACTGGGAGACCGGAGCGTTCGACGCGTTCTCACGCGAGGCCGAACGCGACGGCTTCACGATCGAGCGCGACGAGCTGATCCCTCTGTTTCACGAGATTCAGCAGAAGATTCAGGCCGGCTCATACGAGCTCTATGCCGAGGTCCTGCGGCGGACCGCGGTAGAGATCTCAAAGCGGCTCGGATGGCCCCTCGAGCCGTCGAGATCGGGCTTCCTGCCCGACTCGGTGCAGCGCTGGCCTCCGTTTAAGGAAACCAATCCGGTCCTCCAGAGGATCGCTAAGAAATACAAGGTGGGCTTGATCTCGAACATCGACGACAAGTTGCTGGGACAGACGCGCCGCCACATTCCGCTCGATTTCGACCTGGTCGTGACGGCCCAGCAGGTTCGCTCCTACAAGCCCGATCCGGCGCACTTCACCGAATGCGAGCGGCGGATCGGCGGCAAGAAGGGCTGGGTCCATGTCGCTGCCAGCTACTACCACGACGTCGAACCCTGCCTGAAGAAGAAGGTCCCGGTGATCTGGGTCAACCGCTCCAAGCAGCAGCTCGATGCGGGCCAGAAGAAGCCCGACGCCGAGGTCTCCTCACTGCGCGAGGCGGCGAAGCTGATCGGGATCTCGTAACCGCGTCCAGCTCCAGGCCGATTCGCGCTCCGCTTCACGATTCCCGGACACCGCTTCGCGCGCAGCGGCAAGCACCACGGTTGCGCGTCCGGCGCGGCCATACGTGATGCGGGCGCTCGCCCTCCACGCTGACGTCATCGTCTTCATCAGCCAGTTCTGGCAGACGACCTGCACCGCGGTCCGGTCCGGCGAGGAGGGGTTCGTGATCGATTCGCCGGTCTACCCCCAGGAGCTCGAGGCGCTACCGGGGGTGCTCGAGCAGGCCGGGTTTCCGGTGTCGGGATTGCTGTCCACGCACGCCGACTGGGACCACCTGCTTGGCCGGCTCGCGTTCCCGCAAGCGTCCTTGGGGTGTTGCGAAACGACGGCGCGGCGCTTGCAGGCCGAACCGGGCGCCGCGCAGCGCGAGCTGCGCCAGTTCGATGAAGAGCACTATGTCGAGCGGGCGCGGCCGCTCGCGCTGGCCGGCGTGCAGGAGCTTCCGACGCCGGGACGACTGTCGCTCGGTCAACACCACGAGCTCGAACTCCATCCCACTGGTGGCCACACCGCCGACGGGATGGCGGTCTTGCTCCCGTGGGCCAGCGTGCTCGTGTGCGGGGACTATGTCTCGCCGGTCGAGATCCCGATGATCTCCGAAGGAGGATCCCTCGACGCCTATCTGGCGACGCTCGAGCGGCTGCGGCCGATCGTCGAGGGCGTCGAGACGATCGTTCCCGGGCACGGCTCTCCCTGCGAGCGGACCGAGGCCCTGCGCCTGCTCGAGGAGGACGTTCGCTACTTGGGCGAGCTGCGGCGCGCCGGCGCGGCTGCGGCACTGCCCCGAAGACGCGTCACCGGCGAACAGAAACGGATCCATCGGGAGAACGTCGGGCGCGTGCTTGGGGGCGCTCCGGCGGATGCGGGTTAGCCGCTCGCGATCACCGCCAGCGTGTCGCCGGAGGCGACCGACGCCCCGACCGCGATCGGCAGCTCCGCCACCGTCCCCGACTTGTGCGCAGTGATCTCGTTCTCCATCTTCATCGCCTCGATCACGCACACCAGCGCCCCCTCTTCGATCGCGCCGCCCGCCTCGACGGCGACCTTCAACACCGTCCCCTGCAGCGGCGAGGCGAGCGTGTCAGAACCGCCGGCGGCGCCCCCGCCGGCCGCCCGCTCGCGGCGGGGTGGCTTGCGGGCGGTGGCGGGGGCCGCGACTGGGCCGGCGCCGTTCGCGGTCGCGCCGCCGGCGAATGGCGGCCCGATCACCTTGACGTCGAAGCGCTTGCCCGAGACCTCGACCGTATAGGTCTGCTCGACCTTCGGCTCCTCCTGCACCTCGTGCTCGCTCGCTGCGGCCTGTGGGGGCGTGGGCGGCGCCAGTGACTTCAGCCATTGGCGGTCCTCGATCAGATCGCGGCACGTTTGCGCCTGCGCCCACTGCTCGGTCTGGAGGATCGCCTCGTGGAACGGCAGCAGCGTCTTCAGGCCCCCGATCTCGTACTCGCGCAGGGCGCGCAGCATCCGCGCGGTCGCCTGCTGTCGATCGACATCCCAGACGATCAGCTTCGCCACCATCGGGTCGTACATGGGGCTGATCTCGGAGCCCTCACCGACGCCGGAGTCGACCCGGATACCCGGTCCGGCGGGCTCACGGTACGAGGAGATCGCGCCCGGGGCCGGGGCGAAGTTCTTGCTCGCATCCTCGGCGTTGATGCGGCACTCGATTGCGTGGCCGCGCAGCTCCACATCATCCTGCGCCACCGACAGCGGCTCGCCGGCTGCCACCCGGATCCCCTCCTTGACGATGTCGATGCCGGTCACGAGCTCGCTCACCGGGTGCTCCACCTGGACCCGCGTGTTCATCTCCAGGAAGAAGTACTCGCCGTCCTCGAGAAGACCCTCGACCGTTCCCGCGCCGGTGTAGGCGACCGCGGCCGCAGCATCGGTGGCGATCTTGCCGATCTTGGCTCGCAGCGGCTCGTCGACCGCCGGCGCCGGCGCCTCCTCGATCAGCTTCTGGTGCCGGCGCTGGATCGAGCAGTCGCGCTCGCCCAGATGGATCACGCTGCCGTGGGTGTCGGCCAGGACCTGGACCTCGACGTGTCGGGGATCGGGCAGGTAGCGCTCGAGGTACACGGTGGGATCGGAGAAGAACTTCTCGCCCTCACGCGCGGCGCCCTCGAACGCGTCCGTCAGCTTGTCCTCGCTGAGCGCGACGCGGAACCCCTTGCCACCGCCCCCGCCGGCGGCCTTGACCGCCACCGGATAGCCGATCGTCTCCTCGATCACCTCCCGCGCGTCCTCGATCGTCTTCACGGGTTCGGTCGTGCCGGGGACGATCGGGACGCCGGCCTTGGCCATCAGCTCCCGGGCGCGAGTCTTCGACCCCATCGCCTCGATCGCCTTCGAGGGCGGCCCGATGAACGTGACCCCGTTCTGCTCCAGCGTGGCTGCAAAGCCGGCGTTCTCGGCCAGGAACCCGTAGCCGGGGTGAACGGCTTCGGCCCCCGACTGCTCGATCACCTCGAGCAGCTTGGGGATCTTGAGGTAGCTCTCGTTGGCCGGACCAGGGCCGAGCAGGTATGCCTCATCCGCGCGCTGGACGTGCAGTGCGTCGCGATCGAGCTCGGAGTAGACCGCGACCGTGGCGATCCCGAGCTCTTCACAGGCACGGATGATGCGGACCGCGATCTCGCCCCGGTTGGCGATCAGAACCTTCGAGAACATGGGGGCGGGACTTTACATTTGTGCGCGGGGGGTTGGACTGTGCGGCAAACCGCCGCTGCCGTGCCGGTGTGCTTCGGCGAGATCGCACGTTTGCAGGCGCGGACAGAATCTCGCTCGCCCGGGCGGCCGATCAGGCTACCCCTCCGCCTTCGCGTACGCCGGCTCGGGGTGGGCGCCCGGATCCGGCAAGGATCGTGGTGCGCCCGCCGGCGCCTCGTCGGCGCGGGCTCGGCGGGCCGTCCACCAGCGGCTCAGCGCCCTGGCCGCGAGCAACGTGACGATCGTGTAGAGCCAGCCGAGGAGGATGTCGGAGAAGTAGTGCTCGCCGGCGTAGACGAGCGAGAACGCCATCGCGAGCGGGTACAGGGCGACGATCGGGCGCAGCCACCTGCGCTTGTGCGGCCACAGGGTGATCGCGACCAAGAGCGAAAACGCCGCGTGCAGCGACGGGACCGCGGCGACATTGTTGGCGTAGGCGTAGCCGCCCTCGACGATCGAGCCGGCGGAGTGCAGCCCGAGGTAGGGCCAGACGAGCGGGATGATCCGTGTCACCGGGCTCATCAGGCCCGCGTGCGAGGCCATCCACGGCGGCGCGGCCGGATACAGAGCGTAGGTGCCGAGGCCGGCGAACGAGAGCACGGCTACGAGCAAGACGAATTTGCGGAATCGTGGCCGATCGATCTTCCACAGCACCGCCGCCAGGACCGGGGTGGCGAAGAAGTGGGTCAGGTAGACCCCCCAGAAGATCACGTCGTACCAGACGACGTGGCCGTGCCACAGCCAGTGCTGGAGCGTCACCGTTGGAGCGGTGCCGCCGAACAGGGCGCGGTCGGCCTGGAGCTGGGGCAGGTAGTGGACCCCGAACGTGTGCGCGGCGCTGCCGCGCAGTGAGTCGTAGGCGATCAACAGCGCGATGAATGGCAGCCATTCGAGCACCACCCCGCGGGCCCACCCGCGGATGTCGGTCAGCGAGAAGCACAGCAGCCCCAGCAGCAGCCAGATCGCGAGCAGGTCGCGCTGGTAGGGGACGCCGAGCAGGACGAACATCGCCAGCGAGGCGACGATGAACACGGCGGGGGCGACGATCGTGCGACGGGGCGCTCGTAGCAAGCGTTCAAATATAGGGGGGAAGGCCGCGGCGGATTGGTCGGGGGTCGGGCGAGGCGGGGTGGTGGAGGGGGTCGGGCGGCCGCCGGCGGAGGGCGTCGGGCGGCCGCCGGCGGAGGCGGTCGGGCGGGCGCCGGCGGAGCGCTCGCTAGCCTGCCCCGACGACCATCCCGGCCGCGACCGTGTCGTTGGTGGCCTCATCGATCAGGATGAAGCTACCCGTGGTCCGATTACGCGAATATGGGTCGACCATTAGCGGCGCGCTACAGCGCAGCCGCACCCGCCCCACCTCGTTGAGGCGGAGCTCGGTGGCCGGCTCGTGGCCGAGCGTGTTGACGTCGATCCGGTGCTCGAGTTCGTCGACGATCGCCCGCGCGGTGCGGGTCGTGTGCTTGATCGCGTAGCGTCCGCCGGGGGTGAGGGGGCTGTCGCTCATCCAGCACACGCGCGCGTCGAGATCGCGCGCGGCCGGTGGCTGGTCGTCGGCCTCGACGACCATGTCCCCGCGCGAGACGTCGAGGTGATCGGCGAAGCGGACCGTCACCGACATCGTCGGGAAGGCGGCCTCGCACGGGCCCTCGAAGGTGTCGATCGCCTCGATCCTGGTCCGCTGGCCACCGGGGAGCACCATCACCTCACCGCCCGGCCGCAACACGCCGCCCGCCACCTGGCCCGCGTAACCCCGATAGTCGTGGTGCTCGTCGGTCATCGGCCGGATCACCCACTGGACCGGGAAGCGAACCTCCGACAGGTTGCGGTCCGGCGCGATCACCACATGCTCGAGGTGATAGAGCAGCGGCGCCGCTCCGTACCACGGCATCCTGCTCGAACGCTCGACCACGTTGTCGCCGTGCAGCGCCGAGATCGGGATGAAGGTGATGTCGGGAACCTCGAGCCGGGCGGACCAGTCGGTCAGCTCGTAGACGATGTCGTAGAAGACCTCCTCGTCGTAGTCGACGAGATCCATCTTGTTGACGCATACCACCAGGTGCGGGATCCGCAGCAGCGAGGCGATGTAGGCGTGGCGCCGGGTCTGCTCGCTGACGCCCTTGCGCGCGTCGACCAGCATCACCGACAGGTCCGCGGTCGAGGCGCCGGTGACCATGTTGCGGGTGTACTGCTCGTGGCCCGGGGTGTCGGCGATGATGAACTTGCGCCGCGGCGTGGCGAAGTAGCGGTAGGCGACGTCGATCGTGATCCCCTGCTCGCGCTCGGCGCGCAGGCCGTCGGTCAGCAGCGCCAGGTTCAGATAGCCGTCGCCCCGGCGCTCGGAGGTCAGCTGGACGTGCTCGAGCTGGTCCTCGAAAATTGCCTTGGAGTCGTGCAGCAGGCGGCCGATCAGGGTCGACTTGCCGTCGTCGACCGATCCGGCGGTCGCGATCCGCAGCAGCTCGCTGGTGCGGGTTCTGACCATGTGGCCGTTGGTGGCAGCGCCGGCCATGCTCAGAAATAGCCCTCGCGCTTGCGATCCTCCATCGCCGCCTCGGTCACGCGGTCATCGGCGCGGGTCTCCCCGCGCTCGGTGATCCGGGTGGCGGCGATTTCGGCGACGACCGCCGGGAGCGTGGTGGCGGTCGAGCGCACGGCGCCGGTGCAGGTCATGTCGCCGACCGTCCGGTAGCGAACCGAGGCCTCGAACGGCTGCTCGTCCGCCATCAGCTCGACGTACGGGCTGACCGCGTACAGCATCCCGTCGCGCGCGAACACCTCGCGGGTGTGCGAGTAGTAGATCGGCGGTACCTGGAGCTGCTCCTGGGCGATGTACTGCCACACGTCGAGCTCGGTCCAGTTCGAGATCGGGAACACGCGGACATGCTCGCCCTTGCGGATCTTGCCGTTGTACAGCGCCCACAGCTCGGGCCGCTGGCGCTTGGGATCCCACTGACCGAAGTCGTCGCGGAACGAGAACACCCGCTCCTTGGCGCGAGCGCGCTCCTCGTCGCGCCGGGCACCGCCGAACGCGGCGTCGAAGCCGTGGGCCTCGATCGCGTCGAGCAGCGTGGTCGTCTGCAGACGGTTGCGCGACGCTCGCGGGCCCGTCTCCTCGATGACGCGGCCCCGGTCGATCGAGTCCTGGACGCTGGCCACGATCAGCCGCTCGCTGAGCTTGGAGATCAGGCGGTCGCGAAACTCGAGCACCTCGGGGAAGTTGTGGCCGGTGTCGACGTGCATGATCGGGAACGGGAAGCGACCCGGGCGAAACGCCTTCTCGGCCAGCCGCAACAGGACGATCGAGTCCTTGCCGCCGCTGAACAGCAGCACGGGTCGCTCGAGCTCGGCCGCCACCTCCCTGAAGATGTGGATCGATTCGGCCTCGAGCGTTTCGAGATGCGACAGCTCGTATTGGAACGGATTCATGCCTGAGCGATGTGGATCCCGCACTCGGTCTTGTCCTGCCCGGCCCAGCGCCCGTCGCGGCCCTCGCCGGGCAACGTGCACGGGGCGCAGCCGATCGAGGCGTAGCCCTGATCGTGGAGCGGATGGTAGGGCAGATCGTGCTTGGCGATGTAGCGCCAGACGTCCTTTTCGCTCCACTCCGCCAGCGGGTTGACCTTCCAGATCCCGCGCTGCTCGTCGCGCTCGAGCTTGGCGGCAGCAGTGCGGGTGCTGGCCTGCTCGCGGCGGATGCCGGTGATCCAGGCGTCGACATCGGTGAGCGCGCGGCCGAGCCCGTCGACCTTGGCGGCACTGCAGCAGTGCTCCGCCGTCCAGGGCTCGTCGGGGCTGCGGGCGTCGAACACCTCGACGTGAAGACCGAACCGCTGCTCGAACTGCTTCCAGGTCTGAAGCGTCTCTGGAAACAGCACGCCGGTATCGATCGTGAACACGCGGGCGCGCGGCTCGATGCTCATCAGCATGTGAACGAGGACCGACTCCTCCTTCTGGAACGAGCAGGCCATCGTCAACCGGGGGTGGAAGCGCTCCACCGCGTAGGCCAGGACCTCCTCGGCCGTGGCCTGCTGCACGAGACTTGATGTCGTGGTCGCCATGTGAAGCCGTAAAGCCTAGACGGCGCATTCCCCTTCGCCGCGGATGACCTCGAACGGCGCGCTCTTGGTCCAGTCGACGAAGTGGTTCATGTTCTCCAGGTTGAATTCGATCGGCATCGTCAAATCCCTCACGCGCGCCTCGAATTCCTGCGGGCCGACCCGGTCCACGAACGTGTTGAACTCCTCGCCGGCGTGGCGCTCGGCCTCGTAGTAGCGGACCCACCGCTCGACGGCCTCGGGCACGCGCTTGGCCGGCAGGCGGGCCTTCAGCCGCTGACCGTAGCGGACCTCGCCGCCTTCGTACGCGCCGCCGACATGCGGGATGTACGCCGGGACCGCGTGCTCACCGACCTTGATCGAGGCGCCGTAGAAGCCGATGTGGGCGATGTGGTGCTGGCCGCAGCCGTTGGGGCAGCCGCTCATCTTGATGTGGATCCGGCGCGTCAGCTCATCGTCGATCCGCATCTGCACGAGCCGATCCTGGATTGCCTGGTTGAGGCCCATCGAGCTGGTGATCCCGAGCTTGCAGGAGTCGGTGCCGGGACAGCTGACGACGTCGGTGATCTCGTCGGCGCCCGCATCGCCGAGCTCGAGCTCCGAGAGCCGGCTCCACACCTCGTAGACCGCCTCGTCGCGCACCCAGCGCAGGACGACGTTCTGGTGAACGGTGGTACGTGCGTAGCCGCCCGTGTACTCGCGCATGATCTGGCCGATCCCGCGCAGCTGGTCGGGCGTCAGATCACCGCGGCGGACCTTGACCTCGACGGTCGAGAAGCCCGCCTGGCGCTGGGCCTGGACGTTGCTCTGCGCAAACCGGTCGAACTCGCGCAGGTCACCGTTGGCGGAGGCGTAGGTGTCGCCCGCGGCCGGGGCGTTCGCCTCCTCGTCGTGATCGAACAGGATTTCGTCGAGCGAGAAGTCGCGCTCGGCGACCCAGTCTCCCTCGAGCTCCTCCTCGACCAGCTCGCGGAACGCGTCGATCCCGATCTTGTCGACCAGGACCTTGATGCGCGCTCGGGCGCGGTTGGCCCGCAGCCACTCCTGACGATCGAAGATCCGCATGCAGGCCTCGGTGATCTTCAGGTAGTCGCCGTTGTCGAGCTCGACGAACTCGTACAGCGTCGGCGCCAGACGCGGCATGATCGAGGTGCCGCCGCCGACGCGGATCTCGACGCCGCGGACGCCGTCGCGGAGCTTGGGCACGAACGACATGTCGTGGATCCGGGTGATCGCGTTGTCGTCATCGGTGGCGGTGAACGCGGTCTTGACCTTGCGCGGCATCGCCTGGGTGGTCGGGTGGCGGACGAAGTAACGGACATACGCACCGGCGTACGGGGTGATGTCAAACAGCTCACCGTCGAGCGTCCCCGCCCGGGGATCGCCGGTGACATTGCGCATCGTGTTGCCGCACCCCTCGCGGCTCGAGAGGCCGGCGTCGCCGAGCTCGCGGATCAGCTTGGCCGCGTCGGGGAGCGGCACGTGGTGCATCTGGATGTTCTGGCGGGTCGTGACGTGGCCCTTGCGCAGCGGCACATAGCGCTCGATCACCTCAGCGAACGCGTCGAGCTGGTCCGGCGTGACGCCCCCCATCGGCAGCTTCACGCGGACCATCTGCACATCGGGCTGGCGCTGTCCGTAGACGCCCTGCTTGAGGCGGAACTTGATGAACTCGTCGTTCTCGAGCTCGCCCTTGAGAAAGCGGGTGGACTCGGTGTCGAAGTCGTCGAACTCGCGCTCGAGGATCGGGATCACATGCCCCGGGACGTTCTCGAGCACCTCGGGGTTCTCGAGCGATCCGGTCCGGGCGCCGTGTCCGGAGCCGGGGGGGCTGGGCTCAGTCCTGGTGGTGTCGATCGAGGCTGGCTCCATGAGGTCCTTCCGCCATCGGAATCAGGACGATGGAATTTACCAAAACCCGATCTGGATATATCTGTTTTGGTGGATTTGCGCGCGATTTGCCGCGTTGCGGCGCCGGCGCGGCGCGGTGCGGCCGGGTGGCTAAGCCCAGGGGAGCGGCTCGAGCGGCTGCCGGTTGATGCCTTCGTGAAGCGCGGTCCGTTGCCAGGGATCCTGGCGCGGTGGCGGCGGGACGAGCGGCGGCGCCGTCGCGCGCATGAACCGCTCGAGCGCGGCGACCACCGCGGCAGCCTCCTCGGGGGAGGCGCTGGGGGCGACAATCGTCAGCTTCGGCCGGCGGTTCATCCGGGCACCGCAGGGTATCGTGCCCGGGCTATGCCCGAGATCCCCGTCCTTCACCACGACGCCGTGTTCGACGCGGTCTCGCCGGTGACCGCGATCGAACGGGTCCGCGACGCGCTGCTGCGCTTCCACGCCGGCGAGTGGGCGATGCCGCCCAAGGTGTACCTGGACAGCCCCCCGTTCGGGGACTTTCGGGCGATGCCGGCGCGCGGCGACGGGCTGGCGCTGCTGAAGTGGGTCACCTCGTTTCCGGGCAACCCTGAGCGGGGATTATCGACGGTGACCGGCGTGATCTGCCTGTCGGACGCGAGCACCGGCGAGCCGCTGATGCTGCTCGACGCCCGGTCGGTGACCGCCCTGCGGACGGGCGCAGTGGCGGCCGTGGCGGCGAAGGCGCTGGCGCGGCCCGAGGCGCGGACCGTCGGGATCATCGGCTGCGGCCTGCACGGAGCCTGGGCGGCGCGATGCATGGCGGCGGTCGGCTACGGACCGGGCGTCTGTTACGACCCTCGGACCGCGGCGGCGAACGCGCTGGCCGGCGAGCTCGACTGGGATGCGGGGCCGCGTGAGTCGGCGCTGCGGTCGCTGGTCGTCTGCTGCGTCACGCCGGGGTCGGAGATCGTCGTCGATGCCGGCGATCTGCGGCCCGGGCTTCATCTCAACATGCTGGGCGCGGACGGGCCCGGCAAGGCCGAAGCGTCGGTCGGGGCGGTGGCCTCGTGCGCGCTGTTCTGCGACGAATGGGAGCAGGCGTCGCACGGCGGCGAGCTGACGGGGGCGGTGCAGGCGGGGCTAGTGGCTCGCGAGCAGGTGACCGAGCTCGGCGCCGTGCTGGCCCGCGCTGCGCCGGGACGGCCCGGTCCCCAGGCGGTGACGCTGTTTGACTCGACCGGCCTGGCAATCCAAGACCTGGCGGTGGCCTCGGCGGCGCTGGCGGCGTGGCGGGCGGGCGATGTGAAGGCGCAGACGGTGAGGCTTTAGCGGCGGCGGGCGCGCCGAGGCGACACCCCCGGCGCGCCCGTCAGGGCGCGCCTCTAAAGAGGAATGTTGCCGTGCTTGCGCTTCGGGCCGGGCTCGCGCTTGGTCTGGAGCGTCTCGAGCGCGGTGATGATCTTCGGGCGGGTCTGGTGGGGGACGATCACGTCGTCGATGTAACCGCGCTCGGCCGCCGCGTACGGGTTGGCGAAGTGCGCCTTGTAGTCGGTGATCAGCTTCTGGCGGCGGGTGTCGGGGGTGGGCGAGGAGGTGATGTCGCGGCGGTAGATGATGTTGACCGCGCCCTCGGGGCCCATCACAGCGACCTCGGCGGTCGGCCAGGCGAAGTTGAAGTCGGCGAGCATGTGCTTGGAGGCCATGACGTCGTAGGCGCCACCGTAGGCCTTACGGGTGATGATCGTGATCTTCGGCACGGTCGCCTCGGTGTAGGCGTACAGCAGCTTGGCGCCGTGGCGGATGATCCCGCCCCACTCCTGGTTGGTCCCGGGCAGGAATCCGGGCACGTCGCAGAACGTGATCAGCGGGATGTTGAACGCGTCGCAGGTGCGCACGAAGCGGCCCGCCTTGGTGGAGGAGTCGATGTCGAGCACGCCGGCGAGCTGGTTGGGCTGGTTGCCGACGATCCCGACGCTGTAGCCGTTCAGCCGCGCGAAGCCGCAGATGATGTTGCGGGCGTAGTGCTCGTGGACCTCGAAGAACTCGCCGTCGTCGACGATCAGGCGGACCACGTCGCGCATGTCGTAGGGCTTGTTCGGGTTGTCGGGCACGACATGGTCGAGCTCGGGGTCTTGTCTGGAGGGGTCGTCGGTGGGTTGGACGCGGGGCGGGATCTCGAGGTTGTTCTGGGGCAGGAAGCTGAACAGGTAGCGGGTGTCCTCGAGGCAGCTGTCCTCGTCGTCGGAGGCGAAATGGGCGACGCCCGACTTGCTGTTGTGGGACATCGCGCCCCCGAGTGACTCGAAGTCGACCTCCTCCCCGGTGACCGCCCTGATCACATCGGGCCCGGTGATGAACATGTGGGAGGTCTCCTTGACCATGAAGATGAAGTCGGTCATCGCCGGGCTGTAGACGGCGCCGCCGGCGCACGGGCCCATGACCAGGCTGATCTGGGGGATCACGCCGCTGCACATGACGTTGCGGACGAACACGTCGCCGTAGGCGCCGAGGCTAACGACGCCCTCCTGGATGCGGGCGCCACCGGAATCGTTGATCCCGATCACCGGGCAGCCGATCTTGGCCGCCAGGTCCATGACCTTGCACATCTTCTCGCCCATCACCTCGCCGAGCGAGCCGCCGAAGACCGTGAAGTCCTGGCTGAACACGCACACCCGCCGGCCGTCGATGGTGCCGTGGCCGGTGACGACGGCGTCGCCATAGGGCCGGTTCTTGTCCATGTCGAAGTCGGTCGTGCGGTGGCGCACGAACGTGTCGAGCTCCTGGAAGGAGCCGGGGTCGAGCAGCTTCTCGATCCGCTCGCGGGCCGTGTACTTGCCCTTCTCGTGCTGCTTGGCGACGGCGGTGGCGGTGCCGGCGTGGATCGCCTCGTCGCGGATCTCCTGCAGCTGCTCGAGCTTCTCTTCGTAGGTCTCTGGGGCTTTGTCGCGCATCGGGTCGTCGAGTCTATATGGGGGGTGGGCGAACTTTGGCGTTCTGGTTCCGGGGGGCGGAACCAAAACGCCAAAGTTGGTGGGCGGGCTCGGATCTCGGCGAGATCCAGGCGCGGTCAGGCCCGAGAGAACGGCCGGTGGTGCGCCTGGCCGAGGCTGTCTAGCGCCGCGGTGAGGATGGCGCCGGGGTCGTCGGGGCCGCCTGCGGGGGCGATCACCGGCTCGGACTCGGGATCGGACTCGGGCTCGGCCTCCGGGTCGGGCTCGGACTCTGGGTCGGGCTCGCACTCGGGGTCGCGGTGGGGCTCGGGCGCGGGGTCCGGGCCTGGCGGGGCCAGAGGTCCAGGCGCGGCCGAGGTCATGGACGCCTGGCCCTCCGGCGCCCTGAACATCCTTGCCAGGCGCGCCATCAGCCCGCGGGCGCGACTGGGATGCGTCGCCTCGGCGGCCGCCGGGGGAAGCGGCTCGGGGTCCGGTTCAGGGGGCTGAGGCTCGGGGACCTCAGGCTCGGGAAATTCAGGGCCGGGGGGGTCCGGATCGACTGGCGGAGGCGGCTGATCGGCGAGCGACTCGGGCACCGCCACCTCGGGCACCGCCACCTCGGGCACCGCCACCTCGGGCACCGCCACCTCGGGCACCGCCACCTCGGGCACCGCCACCTCGGGCACCGCCACCTCGGGCACGCCGGGCCACCCGGCCGAGCGCGCGGTCAGGATCACCCTGGTCCCCCACCCTGATGGCTCGAATCGCACCGTGCCGCTCACTTGCTCGCCCTCCCAGGCAACGGAGGTCTCGGGCTCGAGCTTGGTGATCCGGATCTCGCCGAACTGGCCGAGGTGGCGGGCCAGCGCGGCAGCGTCGCTGCACTCCGACCACAGTTCGGGGCCGGACTTCACCAGGGTTCGGCTTGCCTCGTGTTCTGTCATGAATCGGGAGTTCGCGTGGCCCGGCGCGACTCCTTCAGCGGTCGCAGGGCTGCAACAATCAGCGCGGTGAGCGCAAAACTCGGCACCGCCGGACCCGAGGTCTCCCGACTTGGCCTGGGCTGTATGGGCATGTCCGGCATGTACGGCCCGGCGGACGAGAGCGAGAGCATCGCCACGATTCACGCCGCAATCGACGCCGGCGTCAACCTGCTGGACACCGGCGACTTTTACGGGATGGGTCACAACGAGATGCTGATCGGGCGGGCGCTGCAGGATCGCGACCGGGATGAGGTGCTGATCAGCGTCAAGTTCGGGGCGCAGCGCGGTCCCGACGGCGCCTGGCTCGGTTATGACGCCCGCCCCGCCGCGGTCAAGACGGCGCTCGCCTACTCGCTGCAACGGCTGCGAACGGACCACATCGACATCTACCGTCCAGCGCGGCTGGACTCCCAGGTCCCGATCGAGGAGACCGTCGGGGCGATCGCCGAGCTCGCCGAGGCCGGCTACGTGCGCTATGTCGGGCTCTCCGAGGTCGGCGCCGAGACGATCCGCCGGGCCGCCGCCGCGCACCAGATCTCCGACCTACAGATCGAGTACTCGCTGATCTCGCGCGGGATCGAGCGCGAGATCCTGCCCGCGTGCCGTGAGCTCGGGATCGGGATCACCGCCTACGGCGTGCTCTCGCGCGGGCTGATCAGCGGCCACTTCTCGGCCGACCGCCAGCTTCCTGCGGGCGACTTCCGCAGCCGCGCACCGCGCTTTCAGGGATCGAACCTGGAGCGAAATCTTGCGCTGGTGGAGCAGCTGCGATCGGTGGCCGACGATCGCGACGCATCCGTGGCCCAGATCGCGATCGCGTGGGTACTGGCGCGCGGCGAGGACATCGTGCCGCTGATCGGCGCCCGCACGCGCGAGCGGCTCCAGGAGGCCCTCGGCGCGCTCGAGATCCGGCTGGTGCCCGAGGAGCTCGAGCGGATCGAGCGGGCGATGCCGGCGGAGGCCGCCGCGGGCGGGCGGTATCCCGAGGAGCAGATGGCTCAGCTCGACAGCGAGCGGTAAGAGCCGGACTCGGCGGACGCGCGCACCGGGCTTAGAAGGTCGGCTGGTACTCGCCGAACACGTCGCGCATCGCGCCGCACACCTCGCCGAGCGAGCAGCGATCCTTCAGCGCCTCGCGCAGCACCGGCAGCAGGTTCTCGGTCCCGCGCGCCGCGTCACGGATCTCCTCCAGGCGTTGCTCGACCACCGCTGCATCGCGGTCGGTCTTGAACGCCTTCAGCCGCTCGAGCTGCTGGCGCTCTGACTCGGGATCGACGCGCAGGATGTCCGGGACCTCGGGCGTGTCCTCGACGAACTTGTTGACGCCGACGACGATGTCCTGTTGCTGGCGATAGCGCTCGTGGTAGCCGAACGCCGACTCCTCGATCTCGTTCTTCATGAAGTCGATCGCCTGGACCGATCCGCCGAGCTCGTCGATCTTGGCGATCAGCCCCGTGGCGCTCGCCTCGATCTCGTCGGTCAGCGCCTCGACGAAATAGGAGCCGGCGAACGGATCGACGGTGTCGGGCGCGCCCGATTCGTAGGCGATGATCTGCTGGGTCCGCAAAGCGATCTTGGCCGCGCGTTCGGTTGGCAGCGCCAGCGCCTCGTCGAAGCCGTTGGTGTGCAGCGACTGGGTGCCGCCGCACACTGCGGCGAACCCCTGGAGCGCGACCCGGACGATGTTGTTCTCGGGCTGCTGGGCGGTCAGCGTCACGCCACCGGTCTGGGTGTGGAAGCGAAGGCGCCACGAACGTTCGTCCTGGGCTCCGAAGCGGTCCCGCATCACCGAGGCCCACATCCGGCGCGCGGCGCGGAACTTCGCCACCTCCTGGAAGACGTTGTTGTGGCCGTTGAAGAAGAACGCCAGCCGCGGGCCGAACGTATCGATCTGCAGCCCCGCGTCGAGCGCGGCCCGCACGTAGGCGATCCCGTTGGCGAGCGTGAACGCGACCTCCTGGACCGCGGAGCAGCCCTTCTCGCGGAAGTGATAGCCGCTGATCGAGATCGTGTTCCACCGCGGCACCCGCTCGTTGCAGTACGCGAACAGGTCGGTGGTCAGGCGGATCGCGCCCTGTGGCGGGTAGATGAAGTTCCCGCGCGCGATGTACTCCTTGAGGATGTCGTTCTGCGTCGTGCCCCGCAGCTGCTCGGTGGGCACGCCCTGCTCCTCGCCGACGAGCTCATACAACAGCAGCAGGACGCTCGCGGGCGCGTTGATCGTCATCGAGGTCGAGACCTGGTCGAGCGGGATCTCGTGAAACGCAGTCCGCATGTCGTCGATCGAGTCGATCGCGACGCCGGTGCGGCCGACCTCGCCGAGGCACCGCGGGTCATCAGAGTCGAGCCCGAGCTGGGTAGGCAAGTCGAAGGCCATGCTCAGGCCGGTCGAGCCGTGCTCGAGCAGGAAGCGGTAGCGCTCGTTTGACTCCTTCGCGCTCGCGTAGCCGGCGTACTGGCGCGCGGTCCACAGCTGCTTGCGGTACATGTCGCGGTGGATGCCACGCGTGTACGGATACTCGCCGGGCTCACCCAGCCGTTGCGGCAGTTCGGCAGGGAGGTCCGCGTCGCTGTAGAGCGCCTTGACCTCGATCCCGGAGTCGGTGAACCGGCGCGGGTCCTCCGGGCCGACGATGGGGGCGATCGTGCGGTGCTCGGGGGTGGTGGCCATCGTGGCTGGAGGTTACCCGTGCTCGATTACCGGAGCGACGGGGGCGGCGCTGACGGACCTCGAACGCTCCACTAGCCTGTGTCCCATGCACGTCCACGTGCGCCTGTTTGCCGTGCTGCGCGAGCGCGCCGGCGCCGGCGAGATCGAGCTCGACCTCGCCGAGGGCGCGGTGGTGCGCGACGCGCTCGAGCGGATGCACCCGCTGACCGATGGCGTGCCGGTGGTAATGGCGGTCAACCACGAGTACGCGGACGACGCGGCGCCGCTGTGCAGCGGCGACGAGCTCGCGCTGATCCCGCCGGTCTCCGGTGGCTCCGTCGATTCGCTGCACGTGCGCGTGACCGCTGAGCCGCTGGCGCTCGAGCCACTGATCGGGCTCGTGCGCGATCCTCGCGCCGGCGCGGTGGTCACCTTCCAGGGAGTCACGCGCGAGGTGTCCGAGCTCGACTACGAGGCCTACGCCCCCATGGCCGAGCGCAAGATCGCCGAGATCGTCGCCGCCGCGATCGACCGCCACGGGCTGTGCGCGGCCGCCGCCGAGCACCGCATGGGGGTCGTGGCGCTGTCGGAGCCCTCGGTCGTGGTCGCGGTGTCCGCGGCGCATCGCGACGCGGCGTTCGCAGGCGCGCGAGAAATCATCGACGAGATCAAGGCCCAAGCGCCGATCTGGAAGAAGGAAGACGGCGAATGGGTGCCCGGGAAGACGCCCCGCCCAGGCAGCTGAGGGAGCTTCCCTCGGTCCACGAGCTCGCCACGGCGCTGCACGCGCCCCACGCGCTTGCCGTGGCCGCCGCGCGGCGGGCAATCGACGAGCGGCGCGCGGACGTGCTGGCGGGAACAGCCCGCGGCGAAGGTCTCGTGGTGCGCGCGAGCGAGATCCTGGCCGAGCTGGAGCGCCCGTCGCTGGCCCGAGTGCTGAACGCCACCGGGGTGATCGTCCACACCAACCTGGGACGGGCGCCGCTGGCGGCCGGCGCGCGAGAGGCGCTGGCGCGGCTGTCCGAGGGCTATTCGAACCTCGAGCTCGAGCTGGAGACCGGCGCCCGGGGCAGCCGTCAGGCGCACGTCTCCGGCCTGCTGCGGGAGCTCACGGGCGCGCCGGATGCACTCGTGGTCAACAACGGCGCGGCAGCGGTGCTGCTGGCGGCGGCGGCGCTGGCGGGACCTGGCCGTTCGATCGTGGTCTCTCGCGGTCAGCTGGTGGAGATCGGTGGCGGCTTCCGGATCCCCGAGGTGATCGCGCAGTCCGGATCGGAGCTCGTCGAGGTGGGGACGACGAACCGAACCCGGGTGCAGGACTACGAGCGCGCCATCGGCCGCGCGCCACAGCCCGCCATCGCCCGCGCGCCACAGCCCGCCATCGCCCGCGCGCCACAGCCGGACGGCGAGGCGCCGATCGGGGCACTCCTGCGGGTCCACCCATCGAACTTCCGGTCGCTGGGGTTCGTCGAGGAGGTCTCGATCGAGCAGCTGTGCGGGCTCGGCGTCCCGGTGATCGACGACGTCGGCTCGGGCGTCCTCGGCGACGCGAGCGGGATCCCCGAGCTGTCCGAGGAGCCGTCGCTGCGCCGATCTCTGACCGCGGGGGCGACGCTGGTCTGCTGCTCGGGCGACAAGCTGCTCGGAGGCCCCCAGGCGGGGTTGCTGCTGGGCGCCAGCGACGCAGTGACCGCCGCCCGCGAGCATCCGCTCGCGCGGGCGCTGCGCATCGACAAGCTGTCGCTGGCCGCACTCGAGGCGACGCTGATGCTGTACCGCGACCCGGCCCGGGCCCGGCGCGAGATACCGGTGCTGGCGATGCTCGACGCCGGCGAGGCGGTACTGGCCGCACGCGCGGAGCGGCTCCGCCGCGCGATCGGCGCCGGCGCCACCGAAATCGTCCGTGCCAAGGGCAAGGTTGGCGGGGGGGCGCTGCCGTTGCTCGAGCTCGAGGGCCCGGTCGTGATGCTGAGCGGTTCCGGTCTCGATCCCGCCGGGCTCGCCGAGTCCCTGCGCGGCGGCGACCCGCCGGTGATCGGCCGGATCAGCGAGGGCCGGCTGCTGCTCGACCCGCGCACGCTCGCCGACGACGAGGTTCCGCTGGTCGCGGCCGCCGCGCGTGCGGCCCTCGAGCGACTCGCCCTGCGGTGACTCGCCCGGCGGTGATCGGACGGCGGTGACTGGGACGGCGGTGAATCGGACGGCGGTGAATCGGACGGCGGTGCCGTGGGCGCCGCTCACGCTCGGCACCGCCGGGCACATCGATCACGGCAAGACCGCCCTGATCAAGGCCCTGACCGGCGTCGACACGGACCGCCTGCCCGAGGAGCGGGCGCGCGGGATCTCGATCGAGCTGGGCTACGCGAAGCTCCTGCTGCCGAGCGGTCGAGCGCTGTCGGTGGTCGACGTGCCCGGCCACGAGCGGTTCGTCCGCACGATGGTCGCCGGCGCCAGCGGGATCGACCTGTACCTGATGACCGTCGCGGCCGACGACGGCGTGATGCCGCAGACGCGCGAGCACGCGGCGGTGCTGCACGCGCTGGGGATCGGGGCGGGCGTCGTGGCGGTGACCAAGTCCGACCTCGCCGACCCCGAGCTGGCAATGATCGAGGGCTCGGAGCTGCTGCCCGGGGCTGAGCTGGTGGCGGTCTCCTCGCGCACGGGCGCCGGACTCGAGCAGCTCCGCGCGGTGCTCGACCGGGTCGCCGCGCAGCTGCGAAGCCGCGCCTCGGACGGCGGCGGCGCGGCGCGGCTGCACATCGACCGGGTGTTCACGATCCGCGGCGCCGGAACGGTCGTCACCGGCACCCTGTGGTCGGGATCGATCGGCGCCGGCGACGAGGTCGTGGTGCTTCCGGCGGGCCGGCGCGCCAGGGTCCGTGGCGTGCAGGTTCACGACCAGCCGCGGGAACGGGCCTTCGCCGGCCAGCGGGTGGCGGTCAACCTGACCGGCGTGGCGGTGGCGCAGATCGCCCGCGGCGACGTGCTCGCTGATCCGGGCGCGGAGCTGCGCGCCGGCTTCCTGCTCGACGCCGAGCTCGCTTTCGAGGCCCGCGAACCCGAGCACGGCGACCGCGTCCAAGTCCACCACGGCACGCGCGAAGCCCCGGCCCGGCTGGCCTGGCTGGGCGGCCGCTTCTGGCAGATCCGACTCGAGCAACCCGTGATCGCGGCGCCCGGCGACCGCCTCGTGATCCGCCAGATCGCGCCACCGGACACGCTCGGCGGAGGAGTGGTGCTAGATGCTCGCCCGCGAAAGCACGGCCCCTCGAGAGATGCGCTGTTGCGCTTGGAGAGGCTCGCCAAGGGCGAGGCCGACCCCGATGGCGCCGACGCCGTGGCCCCGCCCGCGGCGGGACGCTCGGGCGGGCAAGCGCCTGCGAGACCCTCGGGCGGGCAAGCCGCGCCTGCGAGACGCTCGGGCGGGCAAGCCGCCACCGTCCCCGCACCGCAGCCGCCACCGCTGAGCGCCAGCGCCCTCGCCCTCGAGCAGCGCCTCCTCGACGCCGGCTTCGAACCCCCGCTAGACGCCGAGCTGGACGCCGAAGATCTGGCCGCGCTGAGGGCTGCCGGCCGGGCCGTGCGCGTCTCGAAGACGCTTCACTACCACCCGGCCATGGTGCAAGAGGTTCGGCAGCGAGTGCTCGAGCTCGCGCAGCGACACGATGGCGCGGTGACGCTGTCGCAGCTGCGCGATGAACTTGGCACCTCGCGAAAGTTCGCCCAGGCGCTGCTCGAGCATCTCGACGCGCAGAGGGTCACGATCAGGCGCGGCGAGGCGCATCACGTGCGCGCTGGCGCCCGAACCGCCCGTGGCGTCACGTGACGGTCGGGTTGTGTGTAGATTGGGCCCGTGGCTACCTGTCTGGTCACCGGTGGCGCCGGCTTCCTCGGCTCGCACCTGTGCGATGAGCTGCTGCGCCGCGGCCATCGCGTGATCTGCGTCGACAACTTCGAGACTGGGTCGCTGGCGAACATCGAGCACATCCGCAGCGATCAATTCGCCCACCTCAACGTCGACATCATCGAGCCCTACTTCGTCGACGAGCCGATCGACTTCGTCTACCACCTGGCCTCGCCGGCGTCTCCGATCGATTACCTGCGCCTGCCGCTGCACACGCTCAAGGTGGGCTCGTACGGCACCCACCACACGCTCGGGCTCGCCAAGCAGCACCGGGCGCGGTTCCTGATCGCCTCGACCAGCGAGGTGTACGGCGATCCCCAGGAGCATCCGCAGCGCGAGACCTACTGGGGTCACGTCAACCCGATTGGGCCCCGCGGCGTCTATGACGAGGCCAAGCGTTACGCCGAGGCACTGACGATGGCCTATCACCGGCAGCAGGGCGTCGATACGGCGATCGTCCGCATCTTCAACACCTACGGCCCGAGGATGCGCCCCCACGACGGGCGCGCGATCCCCACGTTTCTGCGCCAGGCGCTCCAGGACCGGCCGATCACGGTGTTCGGCGAGGGCGCCCAGACGCGCTCGTTCTGCTTCGTAGCCGACGAGATCCGGGGACTGATCATGCTGGCCGAGTCCGGCTACCACGATCCGGTCAATATCGGCAACCCCGACGAGTTCACGCTGCTCGAGCTGGCCGAGGCGGTGATCGAAGTGACCGGATCGCAATCGGAGATCGTGTTCGAGGCGCTGCCGACCGACGACCCGCAGGTGCGCCAGCCGGACATCACCCTGGCCCGCGAGATCCTCGGCTGGGAGCCGGAGATCAGCCTCCGAGATGGGCTCCAGCGGACGATCGAGCAGTCGGGGGTCGAGACGCTGATCGGAGACGCGCGATAGTGCGGCGAGCAGACGGAGCGGGAGCGGCGCGACGCGGCCCTACTTCGGAACTTCGCTGTCCGGATAACGTTACGTCGTTGGGGAGCTGAGATGGCGGCTCACGCAACGTGACGATCGAGCAGCAAGAGGCTACCGGCAAGCGTGACACCGGCTCCCCCGAGGGGTCGGCCGGGATGGCCCTGCCCGACCACGACGTCCGGCGCAAACGCCCGCCGGCGCTGTCGTTGGTGCTCCGGCTCGAGATGGGCCGGCGAATCGCGCGCGTGCTCTCGCTGCTGATCCTCGACTTCATCGGCGTGGTCGCGGCGCTGTTCACGGCGTTGTGGCTGAAGAGCGTGGTCCGGGACATCGGGAGCGCCTCGACGGCCTGGCAGCAGACGCGCCACTGGACCTCGTTCGCCTACCTGATCACGGTGCTGATGTTCGCGCGGGTCGATCTGTACTCCGACCGCACGCGGCGGCCGGGGTTCGCGGGTATCGCCACCGCTCTGTTTCAGGTCTCGGTCATCGCGCTCGTGTTCGCGCTGGCCAGCGGCCAGCACTTCTCCAGCTACTACATCTTCTACAGCTCGCTGATCATCGGGACGTTCTATATCTCGTGGCTGCGCGAGCTGCATCTCCGGGCCACCGGCTGGCTGCTCGAGCAGGCGGGCTACCGGCGACGGGCGCTGCTGGTGGGGTCGGGCAAGCACATCGACGCGGTCGCCGAGGCGCTTGCCAACCGCACCCGCGCTCAGGTCCAGCTGGTCGGCTACATCTCGCTGGAGCCGCGGCCGCAGAACGGGTTGCGCTCACTCGGCCGTCCCCGCGACCTCCCCGAGGTGCTGATGCGGGAGCGCGTGCAGGAGGTGATCATCGCCGACCCCGACTTCCCCGAGAACGAGGCGGTCGAGCTGGTCGACCTGTGCCACCGGCGCGGCGTCACCGTGCACGTCGCCCCGTCGACGATGGAGATCCTGATCGATCGCGCGGAGTTCACTCCGGGTCAGACCGTGCCGCTGTTCACGCTGCGCCCGCCGGTGTTCGAGGGAATCGATTATGCGATCAAGCGGACCTTCGATCTGGTCGTCTCGACGGTCGGCCTGATCGTGCTCTCGCCGGTGCTGCTGGCGATCACGATCGCGATCCGGCTGAGCTCGCGCGGGCCCGTGATATACCGCTCGGTCCGACCCGGGATGGCCGGCAGGCCATTCTCCTGCTTCAAGTTCCGCACGATGCGCGATCGCGCCGATCAGGTCCAGGACGACCTCGAGTCGCTCAACGAGCAGACGGGCGCGCTGTTCAAGATCCGCCACGATCCGCGGCTGACCAAGGTCGGCCGGTTCCTGCGCCGTTTCTCGCTCGACGAGCTGCCGCAGCTGGTCAACGTGGTGCGCGGGGAGATGTCGTTGGTCGGGCCGCGGCCGCTGCCGATGCGCGACTTCGAGCGCCTGGAGGAATGGCACAAGAAGCGCTATCTGGTGCTGCCGGGGATCACCGGCCTGTGGCAGGTCTCCGGCCGCTCCGAGCTCGACTTCGACGAGCTGGTCCGGCTCGACTTCCTGTACCTCGAACGGTGGTCGGTGCTGCTCGACCTCTCGATCCTGCTGAAGACGCTCCCCGCGGTGTTGACGCGGCGGGGGGCTTTCTAGGATTTAGAGGGCGCGCTGGCGCGCGCCCCGGGGGGTGGCGTTCGAGGGCCGGCTCAATGCGATCGCCACTCGGGAGTGCGGTTCGAGTGCCGGGTGGGGGAAGGTCGAGAGACGTTGCGACCTGCTGGATGTGTCTGCCCACCCCCCACGGCCCGACCGCCTCCAACGCTCTCTCTTCCCAGCCGGTGTTCGCGCACGGCCGCCACCCAGGCCGCTCTCGCTAACGCCGCACGTTAGGCTCTCGCGCAGCCATGCCCCCCACCGACCGGTTCGTGATCAGCTTCGCCGCCGAGCCTCCGCAGGAGGGGCTGCCGTACGGGCGCTGGGCGGACACGTTGCGCGAGCACTTCCTCGCCGCCTGCCGGGAGATCGACACCGAGGGCGAGGAGCTCGGCGAGATCGGGGAGATCGCGTGGTTTCCGGACCGCTCCTACGCGGGACGGACCTACATCCCCGCGGTGGCGCGGACGACCGAGGGGTTCGAGCTGTTCGGGTTCGTGTCGTTCACCGAGGGGTCGGGCGGGCCCGGCAACTTCGAGGCGCGGGCCGACTTCACGGCGGAGCTGGCGGAGCAGAACCCGGACTGGAAGCTCGACCTCAATGACGACGTGATCGGGAGCTGGCGCGGCGAGGAGGGCAAGACCGCCGACCTGACGCTGGTGTGGGGCATGCCGCTGACGGCCGGCGGCGCGATCGTCACGGCCGAGCTCGCGAACCTCGCGGTCGACCAGTGCGAGCTCGTCGAGGAGCGCTTCACGATGATCGCGCCCGACAACTACCGGGGCGACTTCCTCGAGGTCAAGCTGTGGAGCCGGCGCGGCGAAGAGCTCGCGCGCGAGTCGCTCTACGTCGACGACGCCGAGTGAGCGCCCGTCAGCGTGCCCGGCAGCCTGAGCTTCACCTCGGCCTCGGTCAGCGGGAAGTGGCACGCCGTCCGGGTGCCGCTGCCCTTGTCCTCCAGCGGTGGCTCCTCCTCTGAGCAGATCAGCTGGGCCTTCGGGCAGCGGGTATGGAAGCGGCAGGCGGAGGGCGGGTTGGCGGGGCTCGGGACGTCGCCGGTCAGCAGCTGGCGCTCGCGGCGGGCGCCGGTCGGGTCCGGCACCGGCACGGCCGACAGCAGTGCTCCCGTGTAGGGGTGGCGCGGGAACGCATACAGCGCATCGCCCGAGCCGATCTCGACGATCTTGCCGAGGTACATGACCGCCACGCGGTCGCACATGTGTCGCACGACACTGAGATCGTGGGCGATGAACACGAGGGTCAGACCCATGTCTCGCTGAAGCTCGCGCAGCAGGTTCAGGACCTGGGCCTGAATCGAGACGTCGAGCGCTGACACCGGCTCGTCGGCGATCAGGACTTTCGGCTCGAGCGCGATCGCGCGCGCCACGCCGATCCGCTGGCGCTGGCCACCTGAGAACTCGTGCGGATAACGGTTGTAGTGCTCCGGGTTGAGCCCGACGCGGTCCATCAGCTCCTGAACGCGGCGCTTACGCTCGCCTTCGCCGGTGAGCAGACCGTGGATCACGAACGGGTCGGAGATGATCGAGCCGACGGTCTTACGGGGATTCAGCGACGAATACGGATCCTGGAAGATCATCTGCATCTCGCGGTGCAGAGCCTTCAGCGCCGGGCCCTGGTGGGCCGCGATGTTCTCGCCCTGGAAGATGATCTCGCCCCCGGTGGGATCGAGCAGGCGGACGATCAGCCGGGCCGTGGTGCTCTTGCCGCAGCCCGTTTCCCCGACGATCCCCAGCGTCTCACCCTGGATCACGTCGAACGAGACATCGTCGACCGCCTTCACGGCCCCGATCTGTCGCTGGAAGATGACGCCACGGGTGATCGGGAAATACTTCTGGAGGCCTCGGACCTCGATCAGGGCGCTGCCGGAGCTCACGAATCGAACTCCTCCGCCGGTGGGGATGAACCGACGATCTGCGGCTCTGCCGCGAGCGGCGGCGTTGCGGCGAGCTGCGGTCCGGAGGCCAGCCGCCGCAGCTCGCCCGGGGAGTCGCCCGCTTGCAGCCCCCGCCAGATCCGGGTCCGCACCTCGGAGGAGAGCAGACAGGCCACCTGGTGCTCGGCGTCGCCCGTCACGGGTTGGAGCCGCGGGTCGCTGCGCTTGTGCTCCTCGCGGACGTATGGGCAGCGGGGGTGGAAGTGGCAACCGGACGGCGGGTTGATGAGGCTCGGCGGGCGGCCGGAAATCGGCACCAGGTCCTCGTCTCGCGGGTTGTCGAGCCGCGGGATCGACTTCAACAACCCCCACGTGTAGGGGTGCTGGGGGGCCGCGAAGATCAGTTCCGCGGACGCGTGCTCGACGATCCGGCCCGCGTACATGACGGCGATCTCGTCGGCGATCTCGGCGACTACCCCGAGGTCGTGCGTGATGATGATGATCGCCATCCCCAGCCGCCGCTGGAGGTCCTCGAGCAAGGCCAGGATCTGTGCCTGGACGGTCACGTCGAGCGCGGTGGTCGGCTCGTCGGCGATCAGCAGCTTCGGCTCGTTGGCGAGCGCCATCGCGATCATCGCCCGCTGGCGCATGCCGCCCGAGAACTCGTGCGGGAACGCATCCACGCGCCGTTTCGGATCTGGAATCCCGACCAGCTCGAGCAGCTCGACGGCGCGCTCGCGTGCCGCCGAACGCGACACCTTCTGATGGATCAGCACGGCCTCCACCAGCTGCCTGCCGACCTTGAAGAACGGGTGCAGCGAGGACAGCGGATCCTGGAAGATCATCGCGATCTGGTTGCCGCGAATCCGGCGCAGCTGATCGTCGCTCATCCCAATCAGGTCGTTGCCCTCGAAGCGCATCTTGCCGTGGACGTGGGCCCCCTGGGTCCGGGTCAATCCCAGCGTGGTCAGCGAGGAGACGCTCTTGCCCGACCCCGACTCGCCGACGATCCCGAGCGTCTTACCGGTGTCGACGGAATAGCTGATCCCGTCGACCGCGTGCACGATCCCATCCTCGGTCGGGAACTCGACCCGCAGATCCTCGACTTCGAGCAGGGTCACGAGTAGCGCACGCGCGGATCGAGGTAGGCGTAGGCGATGTCCACGGCGATGTTGGCGACGATGATAAAGATCGCCGCGAGCGTGATCGTGCCCTGCACGATCGGGAAGTCGCTGTGGGTGATCGCGTCGAAGTTGAGCCGCCCAATCCCGGGGATGTCGAACACGGTCTCGACGAGGACTGCTCCCCCGAGCAGAATCGCGATGTCGAGTCCGAGCACGGTCACCAGCGGCGTGATCGCCGAGCGCAGACCGTGTTTCATCACCACGGTCCGCTCGGGCAGGCCCTTGGCCCGCGCTGTGCGGATGTAGTCCTCGCCCATCACGTCGATCAGGCTCCCGCGGACCAGGCGGGCATAGATCGCCGCCGACGTCGCCGCGAGCACAAACCACGGCATCAACAGTGACTCGAACCAGTTCACGGGACTGTTGGTGATCCCTGTGTAGCTTCCGGCTCCGTGCAGGAACGAGATCGGGAACCTGCCGATGTCCGAGGAGAAGAAGAACAGGACGAGCAGCCCGAGCCAGTAGACCGGGGCCGAGACGAATAGTAGGGCGATCCCCATCGAGGAGCGGTCGAGCACGGTACGGCGCTTGATCGCCGAGATGATCCCGATCGGGATGCCGAACGCGAGCCAGATCACGACCCCGCCGACGGTGAGCGAGATCGTCGCCGGCAGCCGGTCGAGGATCAGGCTCTTGACCGAGGCACTCGAGTAGTAGCTGTAGCCGAGGTTGAAGTGGAAGACCAGGTGTTCCATGTACAGCCAGAACTGCGTGTAGATCGGCTTGTTGGTCCCCAGGTCGTTGGCGATCTCCCTGATCACCGCTTGCGAGGGCGTGCGGCCGGCCCGGAGAACCGCCGGATTCACGTTCGGCAGCAGGAAGAACAGGATGAACGTGATCATGATCACCGCGAGGATCAGCACGAGCCCCCACAGCAGGCGGCGGATGATGTAGCGGATCACGGTCTGGCTTCTTGCTTGAAGGCGGGGCCCCGCGTCAAGCGGGGCCCCACTCTTTCATGCCCTAGTGGTTTTTTCTACTGCAGCGACGACCAGGCGTAGTCCCAGGAGCCGATGTTCCAGAGATCGTTGATGCCGCGGACGTTCGCCGACTTCAGGTTCGGCTGGATCGTGAAGTAATACGGCACGGCGACCGCGTTGGCGACCAGCATCTGGTCGACCTTGGCCCACGCCGCTTCACGCGCCGAGGTCCCGGTCGCCGTCTCGGCGGCCTTCATCGCCTGGTCGGTCGCTGTCAGCGGCCCACTGGTGTAGTTGCCACCGTTTGCCTTCAGCCAGTCCTGCCAGTTGGCCATGCTCCAGTTGGAGTTGTTCTGGGCCACGATGTTGTAGCCGGCGAACGTCGGGTCGAGCAGGGTCTGCGGATCGGACCAGTCCCGAATCCAGCCCACGTTCGGGCAGATGTCGATCAGCGCCTTCGAGTTCCCGCAGTACTTGGCATACATCACCGGCTGGTCGACCAGCGTGAAGTTGGTCTTGAAGCCGAGCGCCTGGACCGCGTGGTTGGCGATCGCGGCTGTCGGGGCCGCCGGATCGCCGGTCGAGCCGACGACCTTGACGACATAGTTGCCGGTGTACTTGCCGGAGCTATACCCGGCGAGCTTCATGTACTTCTGGGCCACCGACAGGTTGCCTTCTGGGTAGTTGTTGTAGTCGACGTTGGGGCCCTTGGCGCCACCGGCCTGGTCATACCCGAGTGACCCCGGATACAGGAAGTGGGTGCCGACCGAGCCGACGATCTGGCCGCCGTTGGCCTTGAGCATCGCCTCGCGATCCATCGCCGCCCACAGCGCCTTACGCACGTTCACGTTCGCGAACGGGCCGTGCATGTTGTTCATTGCCACCCAGAACATGCCCGCGCCCGGAACGCCGATCAGCTGGTTGTAGTACTTCTGATAGGCGAGCTTGACGTCCGTCGCAGACGGGGTGTCCCCGTCGACCATGTGAGAGCCCTTCAGCACCTGCGGGCCGATCACATTCTGATCGCCGCCGATGTTGATGTTGATCTGGTTCAGATACGCCGGCTGCGGGCCGGTGCCCGGAGTCCAGTTCGGGTTGCGCACGAGCGTCAGCGACTTGCCCGGCTGGTAGCCGATGCCGATGAACTTGCCCGTCTTGTCCGCCTTGATCATGTACGGACCGCTGGCCACCAGATAGGTGGACCCGTACGCGGTCGGCTTCTTCGCATCGAGCGGCGCCGCGAACGACTTCGGCACCGGAGCGGTCACCAGCATCTGCAGAGCGCCCTCGAAGAACCCGCCATACGGACCCGTCAGGTGGAAGACGATCGTCGTCGAGTTCGGCGTCTGGATCCCCGAAATCGGACCGCCCGTCGCCTTGCTGGCCCCCTGGATGAAGTAGAAGTAGGAGGGGAAGTACGGGTTCGCCACGTTAGGGTTGGCACCGCGCTCGATCCCGTATGCCACGTCCGCCGTGGTCACCGCGCGGTTGACCGGTGGGCTGAAGCGCACGTTCGGCTTGATGTGCACCGTCACCGTTTTGCCGCCATCGGAGATAGTCGGCGGGCCGGACGCGAGATTCGGGATGATCTGCGTCGAGCTATTCGGGGCGAAGATGTACAGCGGCATCTGGGTCGCGTACATCACCTGATAGTCGAGCGCGAAATATGACTCGCCCGGGTCTAGGTGCTCGAAGTCCTCGTGCTGGAAGACGGTGAGCGTGCCGCCCTTGGCACCGTTGGTCAGGGTCTGGCCGGAGCCGTCGAGTGCCGGCTTCAGGGTGCTGGAGCTGGTGCCGGAGCTGGACGCGGCGGTAGTGCTCGAGCTGCTAGAGCCACCGCAGGCTGCCAGCCCCAGCGTGAGGCCGCATAGGACCCCTGCCAGGGACAGCCCCCGGATCATCGACTTCATCTGTCCTCCTCTATGTTTAGTGCGGCCGTTCACCTGTCGGCCTTTGGATTGAGTGCGTCTTGAAGACCGTCGCCGACGAGGTTGAACGCCAGCACCGTGAACAGCAGCGCCAACCCGGGGAAGAGCATGTACCACCACACCGTCTGGAAGGTCGGCGTCGCGTCCGCGATCATCTGCCCCCAGCTCGCGGTCGGCGGCTTGACGCCCACGCCCAGGAACGACAGCGCCGCCTCGAACAGGATGTTGACCGGGATCAGCAGGCTGGCGTAGACGATGATCGGCGCGACGAGGTTGGGCAGGATCTCGCGGAACATGATCCGTTTATTCGAGGCGCCGAGCGAGCGCGCGGCCTCGACGAACTCCTTCTCACGCAGTGAGAGCACCTGTCCTCGCGTGATCCGATAGATGTAGGTCCAGCCGGAGATCACGATGATCGCCATGATCGTCGGCACCCCTGACTGGATCAGCCCACCGAGGCAGCCGTTGACCGCGCACGCGGCGGCGATCCCGATGCCGAGCAGCAGGATCGGGAACGACAGGACGACGTCGCAGAAGCGCGAGAGACCGGTGTCGACCCAGCCGCGGTAGAAGCCCGCCAGCAGTCCCAAACTGACCCCCACCACGGTGGACAGGAAGGTGCCGATGATCCCCACCTCGAGCGACACGCGGGTGCCGTAGATGACGCGTGCCATCACATCCTCGCCGAGCGGGTCGACACCGAACGGATGGGCCGCGCTGGGCCCAAACGGGGTGCCGAACGCGTCGGTCAAGTTCGGGTTCTGTGCGTTTGGGCTGGGCAGACCGAGCAGGCTGACGATCTGCGGCGCGAAGATTGCGACCAGGATCAGGAAGATGATGAAGCTGGCGGAGACCATCGCGACGCGGTCCTGGCGGAACCGGCGCCAGAACAGCTGCATCGGCGAGCGGGCGGTGATTTCGCCGCTCGCGAGCTCGACCGTCGGGAAAGCCGCTTCCCCTTCGACCAGTAGCTCAGACGCGCCGACGCTCATTGGCGGTGCCGCATTCCCCGACGGGCCTCCATGTCCTCCTCCTCCACAGCCTGGGGAGATACCACACTACGCAGACCTTGTCATCTATGATTAACCCGGTCCCAACGAAGCTTGGACGACCTGCACAGAGCGGCGACCGCGGCCATGGACCCGGAGGATGGAGTCCGAGCGCCGCCCGGTCCCAGACAACGGAGCTTCAGCGCGGGCGCCGGATACGCTGTCGGTCGGCCGCCCTCGTAGCTCAATGGATAGAGCACGCGCCTCCTAAGCGCGGGATGCAGGTTCGATTCCTGCCGGGGGCAGTGCCGGTGGGTTCGGACCAATTCGCGCGCCGGGGCGGTGCCGGGTGGGTTCGGGCCGATTCGTGCCGCGAGAGTGCCGATGGGTTCGGAGCGATTCCGGTCCGCTCAGCGGCGATGGGTTCCCCCGATTCGTGCCGGGGGCAGGGCTGATACCTTCGGGCACTCGCCGTGACTGAACAGACGATCGACGCACCCCCCGCCCGCGATCGCCCCCGCAGGGAACCCGCGCCACGGCCCCGCCGCTCGCCGGCCGCGATCGTCCGCGAGCACCCCTGGGCGATCACCGCGGTCGCGCTGACGATCTTCTCCGCCGCGCTCGTGCGGTGGGCCGGCACCCGGCCCGGCTATGACCCCTACGGCTGGCTCAACTGGGGAACCCAGACGCTCCACCTCAGCCTCGACCTCGGCGGGGCCCCGTCGTGGAAGCCGCTGCCATACCTGTTCACGGTCCCCTACGCGCTGTTCGGCCACTTCTCACTGTGGCTGTGGATGGTCACGTCGGTGACGATCTCGCTCAGCGGCTCGATCTTCGGGGCGCGGATCGCCTACCGGCTGGTCGCCGAGGAGGGCGAGCACCGCCGCGCCGGGATCGGGGCCGCCGTGTTCGCCGGCGCCGCCGTGCTCGGGATCCAGCAGTACTTCCACCTGATCCTGAGCGTGCAGTCCGACCCGATGATCGTCTCGCTGTGTCTGGCCGCGATCGACTGCCACCTGTCGGGGCATCCTCGCTGGGCGTTCGCGCTGGGCTTGCTGGCAGCGCTGGGCCGGCCCGAGACGTGGCCGTTCCTCGGGCTGTACGCGGTCTGGGCCTGGCGGCGCCACCCCGAGATGCGGCGGATGCTCGTGTTCGGGCTGGCCCTGCTTCCCGTGATGTGGTTCGGGATCCCCTGGATCACCAACGGCAACCCGGTGCTCGCAGGCGATCTCGCCGAGCGCTCGCCGCGGATGCTGCACGAGGGGAAGGTGCTCGGCACCTTCCACCGCTTCACCGGCCTCACCTACCTGCCGATTCAGCTGCTGGCGCTGTTCGCGACCGCGGTCGCGTTCGTGCGCCGCAACCGCACCGTGCTCGTGCTCGCCGCGGGGTGCGTGGGTTGGCTGGTGATCGAGGTCGCGTTCGTCCTGCACGGATGGCCCGGCGTGCCGCGCTATATGTTCGAGCCGGGCGGGATGCTGGGAGTGCTCGCCGGGGTGGCCGTCGGCTGGATCCTGACCGGCGCCCCGAGGCTACGCCCGGGCGTGCCGAGATGGATCGGGGTGCCCATCGTCGTGCTGATCGTCGCCAGTCTCGTGCCCGGCGCGATCGCGCGGGTGCGAGACGAGCGCACGGACCTCAAGCACGAGCGCGGGCGCACGCACGTGATCGCGTGGCTGCACACCGCAATCGATCACATGGGCGGCGCCAAGCACATCCGTTACTGCGGGGAGCCGGTCACGGACGTCGAGTACGTGAGCGTCCTGGCCTTCTACACGAACCTCAACGACGGCGACGTCGGGCACCGGCCGAAGTTCGAGCTGCACCTCGGCCATCCGATCGTGCTGTTCACCAAGCTTCCCAACGGCTGGGCGGCGCTCCCATGGCACACGCTGGCATCCAAGCGCGCGGCGTGCGCGAGCCTGAACTCCTTCTGGGTTTACACCCGCCAACATCCCGGCGGGGTGCTGCTCCCCCGTTCCTAGGCGCGGACGCCGGTGCCGGAGTCAACCCTCCAACGTCCACGAAGCGATGAGCCCAGCATCGGCCACGAGGTCGGCCGGGGCGGCGGCCCGAGAGCGCGGGAGCTGATCCGCTCCTATCCGGCGCCGCTGATCGCCATCGGCCTGCTCGCGATCTCCACCGTGATCGTGCTGTGGGCGCGCACGCGGCCGGGATTCGATCCTTACGGCTGGCTGGTGTGGGGCCACCAGACGGTGATCGGAGCCCTGGACACCAATGCGGCGCCCTCGTGGAAGCCGCTGCCCTATCTGTTCACGGCCCCCTACGCGCTCGCCGGTCACGACGAGATGTGGCTGTGGATGATCACCTCGGTCGCGGTGTCGCTGAGCGGCGTGATTTTCGCCGGGCGAATCGCCTACCGGCTGACCGCCGCTGACGCGCAGCGAAGCTACGCTCCGATCGTCGCCGCAGTGTTCGCCGGCGCCGCGCTGCTGGGGATGAGCAGCTACTGGCACTACATCCTCAGCGCGCAGTCGGATCCGATGATCGTGGCGCTGGTGCTCGGGGCGATCGACTGCCACCTCTCGGGGCGCCGCCGGTGGGCGTTCGTGCTGGGAGCGCTGGCCTCGCTGGGGAGGCCCGAGGTGTGGCCGTTCCTGGCGCTGTACTCGATCTGGGCCTGGCGGCGCGTCCCCTCGATGCGGTGGCTGATCGCGGGCGGGGCGCTGGTGATCCTGCTGCTGTGGTTCGGGATCCCGGCCCTGACCTCGCGCACTCCGTTCGTCGCCGCCAGCAACGCGCTCGGCTCAGGCCGGGCGCTGCACAACGACAAGGTGTTCGGGACGATCGGCCGCTTCTTCGGGCTCCACACGACCGTCGTCGAGCTGCTGGCGCTGCTGTCGGTGGCGATTGCGGTGTGGCGCCGCGACCGGACCACGCTGGCGCTCGCGCTGGGAATCGTCGCCTGGGTAGTCGTCGAGATCGCGTTCGCCTTGCACGGCTGGCCGGGGCTGGCGCGGTACATGTTCGAGGCGGCCGGCGTGATGGTCGTGCTGGCCGGCGTGGGCCTCGGACGGCTCCTGATCGATCCACCGCGCCTCTCGCGCGCCGCCGGGTGGGCCGGGATCGCGCTGGTCGTGGTGATCGTCGGCAGCCTGCTCCCGCCCGCGATCTCCCGCGCGCGCTCCGCGCACGCCGACATCGTCGTCCAGCGGCGGCGCACCGATGAGATCGACCGGCTGAGCGGCACGATCAACCGGCTCGGGGGCGCGGCCCGGCTGCGGAGCTGCGGCGAGCCACTGACCCGGCTCGAGTACCAGACCACGCTCGCCTATGAGCTGGGCCTGAACGTCGCCAGCGTCGGCTTCAAATACGGTCAGGCGATCGCCCACGGGAACCCGGTCGTGCTGTTCACCCCGGTGGCTGGCGGCTGGCGCGTGCAGGCGCTCCACCAGCGCCGGCCGTTCTGCCGGGGTCTGCCGCGCTAGCGGTCCGGTCGCTCCGGATACACCTCGTCGATCGTCGTCAGCGCCAGGAACGGGGCGCCCGCGGCCGCCTCGATCGCCTGCGCGCCGCCGGCCAGCCGATCGCAGATCGCCAGCACCCCGCACACCCGGTGGCCCTCAGCGCCGAGCGCCTCGAGCGCGCGGATCGTCGAGCCCCCGGTCGTGACCACGTCCTCGACCACCATGCAGCGCTCGCCGTCCTCGAGCAGCGGGCCTTCGATCCGGCGCGATAGGCCGTGCTGCTTGACCTCCTTGCGGACGAAGAACGCCTTCACCGCGGCGCCGCCGGCGAGCGCGGCGCAGGCGATCGGATCGGCGCCCATCGTCATCCCGCCAACCGCCGTGGCGTCCCACTCCCGGGCCTGCGCCGCCACCAGCGCGGCCAGTGCGGTGAATCCCTCGGGGCGGAGAATCGCCCGCTTGGCGTCGACCAGATACTCCGCCGTGCGCCCGCTGGTGAGCACGAACGAACCCTTCAGCAGCGCGTGTCGGCGGAGCTCGGCGAGCAGCCGCTCGCGGGGATCGGCATCGACGGCGGTCAGTAGTAAACGTCCACCCAGTCGTTGTAGGTCAGCCAGTGGTACGCGGTAAGCGCGTCCGGGATGGGAATCCGCAGGCAGCCGTGGCTGGCCGGATAGTCGGGGGCGGGGTCGTAACCGTGGATCGCGTAGCCGCCGATGAAGAAGTCCGAGTAGTACATCCCGTCGGGCAGATAACCGGGCGTGCGCAGGTAGACGTGGAAATTGCCAAGGACCGTCGGCGTGGACGGCTTGCCCGAGCTGATCGGGAAGATGTAGTCGACCTTGGAGCCGTCGATCAGCGCCAGCACCTGCTTGCTCAGGTTCGCCTCCGCGTGACGGCCGTGGTTGGGATAGCGGACCTTGAACTGCCCCCAGCCGTTCAGCAGGAAGGCGATCGTGCGGCCGTCGAGCGTCTTGTAGGTGCCCCAGCCGAGCAGCCGGTGATAGGCGTCGATAGCGAGTTGGGTGCCATTGTCGTAGACGCCGCTCTGCGGGATGTAGAAGTGCAGCGCGGCGAGCCGCTGCTGGACCAGCTGCACGAAGCGACCGGTGGAGCCAGGACCGACGTTCTCGTCGAGCGCGGCGAAGCTGCGGCTGGCCTCAAACCCACCCTGCTCACCGGTGGGGTCGTGGGTCGCCCGCACCACCACCTGGCCGGCCCTGGGGATCGACATCGCGTCGGCGAAGCGGCCGTAGGTGGCGCCGGGCGAGGGGTCGATCCGCAGCCGGGCATGGCGGATCATCCGGTGGCCGATGAACGCGTGGATCGTCACCCACTGGCCCGGGACGTACGGTCGCACGACGCCATCGACTTCGATCCGCCGGTCGGGCACGGTGACGGCCTGGCGTGCCAGCACCCAGAAGTTGGGCAGGTAGAGCCTGGCGCTGGCGCGGGGGCCTTCGGCCGGCGGCGTCGGCTGGGCGGTCTTGGTGGTCGCGGTCGTCGAGGGCGCGGTGCGCGACGCCGCCGTCGAGGTTCCGGCTGCCGCCGCCCTCGGGGTCCCGGCTGCCGGCGCGGTCGAAGTCCCGGCCGCCGCCGCCGTCGAAGTCCCGGCTGCCGGCGCCGTCGCGGGCACCAGCAACATCAGCGCCACCGCCAGAAGAAGCCCGCGCTTAAGTGCCCCATCCATTAAATCGGAAGTAAACCAGGCCGAGACGTCGGCCGATCAGGCCGAGACGTCGCCCACGTCGAATCAGCGCCCAGGCTGCCGGAGGTCAATAGATCGTGTTGGCCTGGGTGATCGCGCGGAGCATGTCGATCAGCGGTCGCGAGCCACGAGGGATGCTCGCTTGCTGGAGGCGGGCCGACCGGACCCGAGTGGTGACCCAGAAGATCCACCCATTGAGGTTGTCGCAGCAGGTCGTGTTGTGAAGGCGCGTGCGCATGACGAGCCGCCGGAGCCTTCGGAGCTGGGCGCCGGACAGCGCAAACCTGCGCACGCTTGCGCCATCGGTTCCCCCCTCGATGATCACCGCGACGGCCTGCCGACGACGCTTTCGAGCGGGTGGCCGAAGACGTTCACGCGGCCGCGGCCCGACTCAGGCTACGGCGCACCGGGCGGCGGATCGAGTGGGAGCTCGAGCCGGACGCCGGGCTCGCCGCGCCGAGCCTGGCCGTCGCCTGGTCAGCCGGAGCGCTCCTCACCTCGCCGGATCTGGCGCGCGTTCGGGTCTGTCCAGGACATGGATGCGGGTGGCTGTTCCTCGATCGCCGGGGACGCCGGAGGTGGTGCACGATGGCGACCTGCGGCAATCGAGCGAAGGCGAGGCGCTTCGCCGAGCGCGAACGCGCGGCCGCACGCGACGATCCCCGCTCCGGGCACTGAGTCGAGCGCCCTACGCCGCGGCGACCCGCGGCCGCGGCGCCAGCGGCAGCGTGATCGCGGCGATCATGAGCAGCGCAGCGACGATCAGCCCGAGGTTCGCGAGCACGGTCCAATGCTCCTGGTTGATGCCCAGGGCGAGTGAGTTGTTGACCGAATGCAGCGCCATGCATGGGTACAGCGAGCCCGTCCGCCAGCGAACCAGACACAGCACGAAGCCAAGAAAGCCGAGCGGGATCAGATACTGGGAGGAGGCCGAGCCGGTGTGGGCGAGCCCGAACAGGATGCCCGTCACGACCGCGGCGAACCAGGTGCTGAGGTCCCGGCCTGCGACGGTGATCCGCCAGTGCCGGAGCGCCCCGAAGATGAAACCGCGAAAGAACAGCTCCTCCGCGATCGGGGCGATCACGCACACGAACAGGGCCGCGCCGGCCAGCGCCGCGGTGCTCTTGCTCACCCCGAGCTGGCTGGGGAGCTTGTCGGATCCGTGCAGGTTCACCAGCGCGGCATAGATGTCGGTCACCACGTAGTAGCTGACCGCGGCGGCCAGGACCGCCCCGACCCCGAGCCTCCAGGCAATCCGGCGATAGCCGAAGTCGGCGGGGCTCGAGCTTCCCTGCAGCCGGGCGAAGTAGATCGCGGCGATGACAAACGAGAGGTCGAAGACCAGATCTTCGAACAGGAGCACGGCCGGACTGGGATGCGAGATGCTCCCACCCGCCGCGCCGGCGACGATGGCGACGACGATATTGCCCAGCAGTCCGAGCGCGAACCCGGTGCCGATCGCGGCCGGCGCCGTCCACAGCTGCCATGGCGGCAGCTCGGACGCAGATCGCCAGACCGACCGCGACGAACGATCGGGGTCGGTGTGCGGGGGCACGCGCGGGGGCGGCACGCTGGGCGGCGGCACGCTGGGCATCGGCCCGTTCAGGTTAGGGATCCCAGGCCGGTTCAGGTCGGGGAACCCAGATCCCAGAGTACGGCCCCGAAGTCGGCGAGGCTGGCGATGGTTCGCACGCCGGCAGGCGAGCTGCGCGGGGTCCGGGAGATCAGGATGGGCTCGATCCCGGCCGCTCGCGCCCCCGCCACGTCCTCCTCGAGGCTGTCACCGATGTGCACCGCCCGCTCGGGACCGCAGCCCGCCAGCGCCAGCGCCTGCTCGAAGATCGCCGACGAGGGCTTGCGCGTGCCGGCCTGCGCCGAGGTCAGAACCGCGTCGATCAACGGCGCGAGCGACAGCCGCGCGAGGACGTCGTGCAGCGAGACGTCCCAGTTGCTGACCACGACGATCCGCGCGCCGGCGCGGCGCCAGCCGGCGAGCGCCGGCGGTGCGTCAGCGAAGACGGTGAAGCTCAGCGAGGCGAGCAACGCCCCGGTCAGGTCTTCATTGGCGATCGCCCGCAGCGACGGTTGCGCCGGCAGTGCTCCGCGCAACGCCTCGGCGCAGCGGCTTCGCAGCTCGGCGAGCGATTCCGGATCGCGGCCCTCGTCGAGGTGCGCCCGGTAGTAGGCGATCTCGGCGGCGACCGCATCGGCCGCCTGCGCGGGGGTGACGGCGACGCCGAACCGCTCGGCGAGCTCGGCGCGCAGCCGCGGGGCCGGCGGTTCGAGCGCCACCAGGGTGCCGAGCGCGTCGAGCAGGATCGCCCGCGGCGGCGCCGGCGCACCGCGACGAGCGATCCTGAGCGCGCGGGGATCGGGCGGCATCTGGGGGACAGTCTCACCGACCGCGCTCCGGTGACGCCTGGGGCGCCGACTACGACGCATGCAGGAGCCCGCCGACTACGACGCATGCAGGAGCGCGGAGCGGGGGACCGAAACAGGCTGCCAGCTACACTCGCCCGTCCCGGTTTCGGGTCAGACACCGCTCGCCTGAGCCCCGCGCCCCCACCGCCGAGATTCCTCGATGAGCCGACGCGAACGACAGCGGCGCCGCCGCCAAAGCCGTGGATCGCCCGTCAAGCGGGCAGTCCTGATCACCGTCCTGGTGCTCGGCTCCGGGATCGCGATCGGCGTGCTCGGAGTCGTGGGCTGGGTCGTGGAAGTCGCCGCTTCGGCGCCCGACATCAGCCACCTCAAGCCACGAAATCCGGGGCAGATCTCGGAGGTGTTCGCCGCCGACGGCACGCGGCTTGGCTACATCCATTCCGACATCCTGCGCACGGTCGTGACCGGGAATCAGATCCCGCCGATCCTGAAGCGCGCGACGGTGGCGATCGAGGATCGGCGCTTCTGGAGCCACGGCGGGGTCGACCCGCAGGGGATCGTCCGCGCCGCCTTCAAGGACGTGGTCGACGGCGGCAGCGCGCTGCAGGGCGGCTCGACCCTGACGATGCAGCTCGTGCGCAACATCTATCTGCCCTATCAGCTCGCCGACACCCGTTCGCTCAGGCGCAAGATCATCGAGGCCAAGCTCGCCGACGAGCTCGAGAGCAAGCACACCAAGGTGTGGATCCTCAACCGGTATCTGAACGACGTCGACTACGGGACGGTCGGGGGGCAGACGGCGATCGGCGTCGGCGCCGCCGCGCAGATGTTCTTCGACAAGCCGGTCTCGCAGCTGAACATCGCCCAGGCGGCGCTGCTCGCGGGGCTGCCGCAGGCGCCGTCCGAGTACAACCCGTTCCAGGCGCCCCAGCTGGCCCGCCAGCGCCGCCATGAGGTGCTCGCGGCGATGGTGCAGTCGCACTACATCACCGCCGCGCAGGCCGCGAGCGCCGACGCGTCAGCACTGCAGGTCAAGCCGAACGCGACCTATGGGACGGTGGTCGAGCCCTACGTGTTCGACTACGTCAGGCAGGCGCTGATCCAGCGGTTCGGGCTGGGCACGGTCGAGAAGGGCGGCCTCAAGGTCTACACCACGATCGACCTCGCCAAGCAGCAGCAGGCGCGGCAGGCGATCCTCGCCAACGAGGGCCAACCGGGCGATCCGGCCGCCGCCCTGGTCAGCATCGACCCGAGCAACGGACACATCCTGGCGATGGCGACCTCGTCGAGCTACGGGCAGACCAAGTTCGACTACGCCACGCAGTCGCACCGGCAGACCGGTTCGGCGTTCAAGGTGTTCGTGCTGATGACCCTGATCCACGACTACGACGGCGACCCGAACCAGACCTTCTATAACTCGCACGAGCTGCAGCCGGGGTGGCTGCCCGGCTATCCGACCTACCACGTCCAGACCGCCGAGCACAGCTACCTGGGCAATGTCAGCGTGACCAAGGCCACGACGCTGTCCGACAACACGGTGTTCGCACAGCTCGATGCGGATGTCGGCCCTGACAAGGTCCGCAGCACGGCCTACGCGATGGGCATCACCTCGCACCTCGACGGTCTTCCAGCGGAGGGCATCGGCGGTCTGCGGATCGGCGTATCACCGCTGCAGATGGCCGACGCCTACGCGACGCTCGCCAGCGGTGGCGTGCACGTCTCGCCGACCGCGATCACCAGGGTCGTGTTCCCGAACGGGCGCGTCGTCAACCTCGGCGATCCCCCGCACAAGCGCGTATTCCCCGACGGTCAGGCCTACGCCGCCACGCAGGTGCTGAGGACCGTGATCCAGAGCGGCACCGGCACCGCCGCCAGCTACGGCTGCCCGGCGGCGGGCAAGACCGGCACGACGAGCAACTACACCGACGCCTGGTTCGTCGGCTACACGCCGGAGATGTCCACCTCGGTGTGGGTGGGATATCCCAACTCGACCGAGTCGATGAACGACGTCAACGGCCTCGGGCCGGGCTTCGGCGGGACCCTGGCCGCGCCGATCTGGCGCGACTACATGCAGCAGGCCAGCGACGGCTACTGCGGTGACTTCGCAGTCCCGACCGACCCCTGGCACGGGACCGCGTTCGTCGGCCGCTACGCGATCACCGGGAAGGCCAAGACCGACAGCGGGCCCGGCGGCACCGGCTCGAGCAGCGGCGGCGCCGGCGTCACGGGCAGCTCGATCAATCCGACCCTGTTCGCGCAGCCGCCGCAGACGAGCACGTTGCCCGCCGGCGGTCCCACCTCGCAGACCCCGACCGGGCAACCGCCCGGCCCCGGCCACGGCCACGGCCCCAAGCCCGGCTCGGGCGGCGGCGCCATCAAGAAACACAAATAGTTGCTTTCAGCAGCGGCTGATAGCTTTCTGACCGGCCCCGGCCGATCAGCGATGCCCGGGACGCCGACAACTCACTGATGCCCAAGGAAGAAAAGGTCGAACTCGAAGGCGAGGTAGTCGAAGCGCTGCCGAACGCGATGTTCCGTGTCAAGCTCGACAACATGGATCGCGTCGTCCTCGGGCACGTGGCGGGGAAGATGCGCCGGTTCCGGATCAGGATCCTGCCCGGCGACCGCGTCCGGGTCGAGCTCTCTCCCTACGACCTCGACCGCGCTCGGATCGTCTACCGGCACCGCTGAGCGCGCTCGATCGGCCGATGCGCGAGCACGAGCTGATCGAAGCGCTCGGGGCGACGTTTGCCGCCGGCCGCTCGGCCCACGTCGTGCGGGCGATCGGCGACGACGCCGCGGTCGTCCGCGGCCGGGGCTACGCGGTCACCTCGCTGGACGCGATGGTCGACGGGATTCACTTCCGAGCCGGCCAGCTGTCAGCCGAGACGATCGGGCACCGGGCGCTGGCGGGCGCCCTCTCCGACCTGGCGGCGATGGGAGCGCAGGCCGGCGAGGCCTACCTGTTGCTGGGGCTGCCGGAAGGCTCGCGCCCCGAGCAGGCGCTGGCGCTCGCGCGCGGAGCCCAGGGGCTGGCCTCGCGGCTGGGCGTGGCGATCGCCGGTGGGGACCTCACCAGCGCGCCCTCGCTGACGGTGTCGTTCACGGTCGTGGGCTGGAGTGATGATCCGGGCGCGCTGGTCGGCCGTGACGGCGCTCAGCCCGGCGACGTCGTCGCCGTGACCGGGCGACTCGGCGGGGCAGGCGCGGGGCTGGCGGTGCTCGACGGCCGCGCTCCGCCGCCCGCGGAGCATCGGGAGGCGCTGGTTCAGCGCTACGCCCGGCCCGAGCCGCGGCTGCAGGAGGGCCGCGCCCTCGCCGGCGCCGGGGCCCGCGCGATGATCGACCTGTCCGACGGGCTGGCGACGGACGCCCGCCAGCTGGCGAAGCGCAGCGGGGTGAGGATCGAGCTGACGCTCGCGTCGCTGCCGCTGGCCGACGGCGTCGCGCCCGTGGCCCGGGCGCTCGGGGCCGATCCGCGAGTGTTCGCGGCGAGCGCGGGCGAGGACTACGAGCTGTGCGCGTGCCTGGCACCGGCGGCGCTGAACGCCGCGGCGCCGCTCGAGCTGACGGAGATCGGGCGGGTCGTGGACGGACCCGCCGGCGTGACATTCACCGACGCGAGCCGCGAGCTCTCGGGGTACGAGCACTCGTGGTGAGGGGGATGTATCACTGGGCGCCACGCGCCCGAGGCCCAAGGCGCGGCGAGCTGCCCGGGCCACCCCCACCCGGCGCGCCCTCGAAGGGCGCGCCCCTCCAAATCAGGCCACCGCACGGGCGGCGCCCAGCGGCTTTATCCGCCGGAGCCGGGCGAACACGATGATGCGCTGCGCGGCGCTGTAGAGCGGGTTGCACGCCGACAGCACGAGCCGGTCGTAGCCGACGTTCCGGGTCACCCACAGCGCCGTCGGGAGCACGATCCGGTGGTACTGCACGACATAAGTGAACTGCGCGTAGGGCATCTTCAGCACGATCTGATCGCCGGGCCCCAGCTGGTCGATATGGCGAAACGGCGCCAGGTAGGTGGTGCGGTGGCCGGCGATCGCGACCGTCTGGCCGAGACCCGGGAAGGCGGTCGCCGGGTAGTGGCCCGGGCCCTTCTCCAAGCTGGCGGTGTCGGTCCCCTGGATGATGTCGTAGCCGGCGTGGAGCTTGCCGATCTCGATCCGGCCGATCGCGTCGCCGACCGGGACCTGGCGGGCCTCGCGCCGGGCCAGGTAGGCGATTCGCTGGTTGGTCTTCCTGAGGCTGACCAGGACGTGCCGATCGACCGGTGACAGCGGCGCCGTGTTGAGGCTCAGGTAGCGCCTGTCGATCTCGCCCTGCTTGATCGTCCCGATCAAGGCGGTCACCGGCTCCTGCCAGAGCAGGGTCACGGCGGCGTCGATCACGAGCAGCAGCCCGGAGATCATCAGCACCGATGAGACGTCGCGGAGCAGCCGCCTCATCGCCGCAGGGCGGATTTCGTTCCGCCCAGCGACCCCGGTCCCGCGTAGGTGACCGGGCCCCGTACCGTCACCGGCGTCTCCTCCGGCCGGGAACGGTGCAGTCGCGGTCGTCTGACCGCGATCGAGACGACGCTTGTCAAGCACCCCAGGACCACGCTCCATTGGACTGCCGCAAGCAGTCCAATGTACCCCCCCGCGATCAGCAGCACGCCGTTCCAGACGACCTGGATCGGGGTCAGGCCGAGCGACTGGGCGTAATAGAGGACCACGAGCGCGCCCGGGGCGGCGCCCGCGAGCACCAGCACCGCGACGAGCGACCGCGGCATTCGCACGCCGGGATCGAGAACCCACATCCACAGGTGCAGCGCCGGGACCAGCAGCGCCGCGGCAAACGGATTGCGAGCCCAGATCACGAGCGCGACCACGCACAGCGCCAGCAGGACCGCCGCGCCGGCGCCCGCGTCGACCGGCGAGCCGAGCGCCAGCGCGTTCAACAGCGGCCGGCGGGCGAGCAGCGAGGCCGCGATCACGGCGCCGAGCAGCACGATCACGACGATCCCGGCGCCGCCGAGCGGCACCGCGCCCGCGCCCAGCGGGCCGGGCGGCGTTGCGCTGAGCAGCCCGGCCAGCCTGGCGCCGAGTACGAGCAGGGCGGCGAGCACGAACGGCGCCGCGCCCGCCAGCACCCACAACAGCCAGCGCAGGATCGGGTGACCGCGGCGGCGCGCCCGCGCCAGTCCGTCGACCATCGTCAGCAGCACCGGCAGGATCAACGCCAGCACCAGCACCTTGACCGCCCAGGCCGGTATCACCTTGCCCGACCACACCAGGTAGGCGCTCGGCGCCGGCACCGACGGCGTGCCGTCGAGCGAGTTGATCGTGTCGAGCACCGTGCGCCCGAGCCCGGCGATGCGGCTCGGGTCGACCGCCTGGTTCGCTTCGGTGCTCCGCTCGCCGGACATCGAGAGCAGCACCGCGGGGTAGCCCCGGACGCCGAACGGGGCCTGCTCGGTGACCGACAGCGGGAACGCCAGGTGGGCGAATTGGGATGTGATTCCCGGGTCCCCCGGCGGCAGGCCGGTCTCCGAGCCGAGCGCCGCCGCAAGCGTGTTGCGCAGCAGCGGCGGGGCCACCTCCTGACTGCCCGACCACGGCACGACGACGGGCTCGCGCGCGTCGGCGCCGGCCAGATCGCCCAGCGCGATCACCGCGTCGACCTGGGTGCCGAGGGTGCGGGCGAGCTGGGTCGCGCCGGCCGCGCCGGCCGAGCCGCTGGTCGAGGCCAGCACGATCGTCCGCTGATGCGTCTCACCCGCCAGCACCCGCCCCAGCTCGAGCAGCACGGCGGTTCCGGACAGCTCGGGAGCCGTCGAACGGGCGGGCGCGTCGCGGTGGGCGACGATCACGACGCTGCCGGCGCCCGAGGTCCCGGCGAGCGTCCCGATCACGGTCTGGAGCGTGCGGGTGCCCGCGGCGGTCCGGGCCCGGGCGCGCTGGGTGGCGACGCTGAAGCCGTCAATCCGCAGGCTTGTCGCGACCCTCCCGGCGAGCCTGTCGTCGCCCGCGGAGCCCGGCCGCAGGTCCGGAAACCGGCGGGTCAGGCCGACCATGTCGAGGTACGCGTTCTGGCCGTTGAAGGCGGCCGGCGGAAGCGTCGTGCCGACCGCGCCCTGCTGATTGTCGAGCGAGAACGCGAACACGATCACCCCCGCCACGACCGCGATCAGGCTCGTCCGGTAGATCCGGGGATCAAGCATCGCTCGGAGAGGTTAACCACTGCAATGAGAAGTTCCTCGCAGGTTTTGGGGTCTCATAAGGCGCCAGCACTACCCTTTCGTGCAAAGAGGAAAGAGAACGTGGCCGATCGATCAGCGCGCATCCTGCTCGTGGACGATGAGCAGTCGATTCAGACGCTGCTCTCCTACCCGCTGCGCCGGGACGGCTACGACGTGGTGCAGGCAACCGACGGGCGCCAGGCGCTCGACCGGTTCGACGAGCAGGCCTTCGATCTCGTGGTGCTCGATCTGATGCTGCCCAAGATAGACGGCCTGGAGGTATGCCGGCGGCTGCGCAGCCGCAGCTCGGTTCCGATCATCATGCTCACCGCCAAGTCGGAGGAGATCGACAAGGTGGTCGGCCTGGAGCTCGGCGCCGATGACTACATCACGAAGCCGTTCTCACTGCGCGAGTTCTCGAGCCGGATCAAGGCGGCGCTGCGCCGGGCGGAGATGAGCCGGCCGGTCGAGACCCGCCCCGACGAGGCGCCGCTGGTCATCGGCGAGGTGCGGATCGACTTCCCGAAGCGGAGCGTCCGCGTCCGTGGCGGCGAGGCGGAGCTGACATTCGTGGAGTTCGAGATCCTCTCCGCGCTGGCTCGAGCTCCCGGCCGGGTGTTCACCCGCGACATGCTGCTGGCGCGGATCTGGGGGGACAGCGCGTACCGCGATCCGCGGACGATCGACGTCCACATCAGGCACCTGCGCGAGAAGCTCGAGCGCGATCCCAAGGATCCCGAATATCTGTTCACGGTCCGGGGCGTCGGCTACCGCTTCCGGGATTCAGAGCCCTGATCGGTGTCTCGGGTGCGGATCTCGCTGCGCAACCGGCTGGCGTTGGTGTTCTTCGCGATCACGTTCGTCTCGATCGGCGTGCTGTACCTGTACGTCGCCCCGGGGCTCCAGACGAGGCTGATCGGCGACAAGCTGAGCGAGCTGGCGGGGGCGGCACGGAAGGACTCCGGGCCGATCGCGCAGACCGTGGGCGGGGCCGAGCCCGCGTCCATGGTCAAGGATCTGGTCCGCAGCGCGGGCCTTCGTTCGGGCGATCGGGTGACGCTGCTGTCGGTGTCGGTCGCGGTCGTTCCGGGCGGACCCCAGCTTTCGCCGCAGGCCGACTCGAGCGGCTCGGGCGCGACCGTGGGACTTCGGTTCCCGGTTGCCTACAACGCTGCCGCCACCGGACGGCCCAGCACCGGCACCGAAGCCTCACCCTCGGGGGAGATCGCCGAGGCCGCCTACCCGCTGTTCTTCGAGGGCGGGGTGGCGCGGGTGATCGTCTACTCGGCGCCCGTCTCGGACATCGTGCGCAACGTGACGGTCGTCCGTCACGAGATCCTGGTCGCCGGCGGGATCGCGCTGCTGCTGGCGCTGGTGGGCGGATATCTGCAGGCCCGCGCGCTCGCCCAGCGGGTCAAGCGCCTCGAACGAGCCGCCGAGCAGATCGCCGCGGGCGATTTCGAGCACCCGATCCCGGTCGACTCCCGTGACGAGCTCGGCCAGCTGGCGGTCGCCTTCAACGCGATGCAGCGCCAGCTCGCGCAACTCGAGTCCGCCCGCAAGAAGTTCATCGCCACCGCCTCGCACGAGCTGCGCACGCCGATTTTCTCGCTCGGAGGATTTCTCGAGCTGCTCGAGGACGAGGAGCTCGACGCGGACACCCGCCGGCGGTTCCTGGATCAGGTGCGCGATCAGGTCGAGCGGCTGCGAAAGCTGTCAGTGGACCTGCTGGACCTGTCGCGGCTGGAGGCGGGATCGCTCGAGTTGCGCGAGGAGCAGGTCGACCTCGGCGAGCTGACGCGCTCGGTCTCGGGCGAGTTCGAGCCGACGCTCGCCCAGCACGATTCGCACCTGGAGCTGCGGCTGTCCGCGCGCACGATCGAGGCGAGCTGCGACTCGGCGCGGGTCGCCCAGATCGTCCGGATCCTGATCGACAACGCCCTCACCCACACCTCCCCGGGGACTCGGATCGTGGTCAGCGCGCGGCGCGACGACGGCCACGTCCGGCTGGCCGTGGGCGACAACGGCGAGGGAATCGACGGCCAAGCGATGCGGCGGATCTTCGAGCCGTTCTATACGGCGGACGACGCGCAGGGCTCAGGGCTGGGGCTGGCGATCGCCAGCGAGCTGGCCGAGCGGATGGCGGGCCACCTGTCGGTCCGCTCGGAGCCCGGGGACACGGTGTTCACGCTTGAGCTGCCGAGGTGACGGTGGCGCTTGGGGCAAACGGTCCGGCAGGTGGCCAATTTGGGCCATCCAACACGGCCGGCTCAGGCGGTCGCCGCAGCACCTGGTGTGAGTGTGTCAGCTGGGATGGATGGCGGATAGCGACCGTTGTTGCGGCCAGTCCAGCCGTCCCGTCTTCGCCCTGGGCTAGTGCTCCGGCAGCCGGGCGGCAGCGGCGCTACCGCTCGCCCTCGTAGTAATCCACGTTGCCATCGGCGCGGCGCACCATCACCTTGTCGCGTTCGTCGCCCGGCCAGACGCCGATCTTGTCGCTGTCGGGATAGACCGCCACCGCGGGCTCGTGGGCGCTCGAGAACATCAGCAGCCGTGCGGCGCTGTCGCTCTCGTTGGTCAACTTGTGCGCGCCGGCGGGACCGGGCGCAAAGCGGACCACGTCGCCACGACCCAGTTGTCGCCGGCCGTCCGGGACGCGCAGGCTGATCTCGCCATCCAGCACGACCAGCCACTCTTCCTCGTACTCGTAGTGGTAGGGGCACAGGCTCTCGCCGGCGGGCACCTCGAAGAGCTTGACCGCGAGGTCCTCGCCACCGGCCAGCTTGCCGACCGGGACGACCCCGGACCGATAACCCGCCGGATCACCGTCGTCGTACTCGAATTTCGCGTCGAAGATGTTCGGGCGCTGCACCTGCCGATGATCGCATGTTCAAAATGGTCCGGTGGCCGAGCTGACGAACGTTGGGGCGGGCGAGCGCGAGGTCGTGCTCGAGCTCGCGCGGGGCCTACGCGAGCGGGTGCTGCCGTTCTTGGGCTCGCACGCGGGGCGTGAGGCTGCGGGGGCCGGCGCCGGCGGCGATGTGACGTTTGCAGTCGACGCCGAGGCGGAGGCGTTCCTGGCCGAGTTCGTGGCCGAGCGGGCACCGCGGATGGCGTTCTATTCGGAGGATCGCGGGTTGGTGGCGGCGGACGCTGCCACGCACGTGCTGGTCGTCGATCCGATCGACGGCACCAGGCCGGCGATGGCCGGCCTCGAGTCGGCCTGCGTCGCCGTCGCGCTGGCGCCACTCGATGACGCCGAGCCGACGATGGCCGACCTGCAGGTGGGATGCGTGGTCGAGATCAAGTCAGGCGACTGGTTCTTTGCCGTGCGGGGCGAGGGCGTGCGCTCGACCAGGCCGGTCGCGCTCAGCCCGGGGCTGGAAGTCGGGCGGATGTTCTGGTCCTATGGCTTCCGGGGGCGTCCGGCGCGGGCGGTGGTCGAGGTGCTCGGCGAGCTGATCGATGCCTCCTCGGTGGGAGGCGGAACGTTTGAGCTCGGCTCGCAGGCATTTTCGATGACCCGGATCGTGACCGGGCAGCTCGATGCGGTGATCGAGGTCGGCTCGCGGATCGTCGATGAGGTGCCGGGGATGCGCTCGGAGTTCGAGCGCGTGGGCGGTGGAGAGATCCTCAACAACTCGCCGTACGACCTGGCCGCGCCGTGGCTGTGCCTGCGCGAGGCCGGCGGCGTGGTCAGCGACGGCTGGGGAGAGCCGCTTGACCACCACCGGCTGCTGGGTTCCGGCCACCAGTTTCAGATGTCCTCGATCTCGGCCGCGAACCCGCAGCTGCACGGTCAGCTGGTGCGCGCCGTCGATGCGGGAGTGGCGCGATTGCAGGGTCTGCACGGCTAACCGACGCGGGTCTCGCTATCTTGGCCCGGGGCGCCCCGGCACCGGGGACTCCGGCCGCCTGCACCGGGGGCCCTCCTCCACCTGTCTGATCAATCATGCTCCAACCCGTCGCGGCCGCACAGAAGCACCTCGCCGACTACGCCAGCCTTGTCGGCCGGCCGATGGTCGACGAGATCCTCGAGCGGGCACAGCGGCTCAAGGGCCTCCGCGTCCTGCACGTCTCCGCGACCGCCTTCGGTGGCGGCGTCGCGGAGATCCTCTACACCCTGGTCCCGCTGATGGCTGACGTCGGCATCGATGTCGAGTGGCAGGTGATCTACGGCCGCGAGGAGTTCTTCAACGCGACCAAGGTCATGCACAACGCGCTCCAGGGCAACCCCCAGGACCTGACCGAGGACCAGTGGGACATCTGGGGTCGCTACAACGAGATCAATGCCCGAGAGCTGTCCGAGGGCTGGGACGTATGCATCGTCCATGACCCTCAGCCGGCCGCACTGTGCTCGCTGGTGGGGGAGAAAGCGCGCCACTGGGTGTGGCGTTGCCACATTGACCTCTCGACGCCGAACGCGTTTACCTTGGAGCGCCTGCTCCCCTATCTCGATCCATATCCGGCGGCTGTCTTTCATGCCCAGCAGTACGTGCCCGCGAGCATGGATGGCCGCGCCCACCTGGTTCCGCCCGCGATCGACCCGCTGGCGCCCAAGAACATGGCCTTCTCGCCTGAGGACGCCGTCTACATCTGCGGCCAGTTCGGGATCGACGTCGACCGCCCGCTGCTGTGCCAGGTCTCGCGCTTTGACCCGTGGAAGGACCCGCTCGGGGTGATCGACGCCTACCGGCTGGTCAAGGAGGAGCTGCCCGATGTCCAGCTGGCGCTGGTCGGCTCGATGGCGACCGACGACCCCGAGGGCTGGGATTACTTCAACGCCACCGTCCAGCACGCCGATGGCGACCCGGACATCCACATTCTCAATAACCTCAACAACGTCGGCGCGATCGAAGTCAACGCTTTCCAGTCACACTGCGATGTGGTACTCCAGAAGTCAACCCGGGAAGGATTCGGCCTGACCGTGACCGAGGCGATCTGGAAAGGCAAGCCGTTCATCGGCGGCAACGTCGGCGGAATACCGCTGCAGGTGTCTGACGGCGAATCGGGATTCCTGGTCTCGACCGTCGAGGAGTGCGCCCAGCGGGCGGTCGAGATCCTCCGCGATCCGGGGCTCGGGAAGCGCCTAGGACGCGCGGGTAAGGAGTCAGTGCGCAGGCGATTCTTGACGCCGCGGCTGCTGCGCGACTGGCTGACGCTGTTCGAAGCGCTCGAGGCGTCAGTCAAGGCATGAGGGAATAAGGAGGTCGCACGATGACCGATTCGCCGCTGGTACTCGTCTCCAACCGCGGACCGGTCACGTTCCAGCCCGATGGGTCGGTTCGCCGCGGTACGGGTGGTCTCGTCACCGCGCTGATCGGGTTGGCCTCGCACCGGGAGGTGACCTGGGTCGCCTCGGCGATGACCGACGAGGACGTGGAGGCCGCCGAGCGCCACGGCGGCAGGCCATTCCCGGTGCAGGCACCGGACGACCACGATTACAACGTGAAGCTGGTCGCCTCCGAACCCGAGGCCTACGAGCGCTTCTACAACATCATGGCCAACCCGATGCTGTGGTTCATCCAGCACTACCTGTGGGACCTCTCGAACGCGCCCGACATTCGCCGCAACGAGACGGAGGCGTTCGAGTTCGGCTACAACGCCGTCAACGAGGACCTGGCCCGGGCGGTGCTCGAGGAGATCGAGGGAGTGCAGCGACCGGTCGTGATGGTCCACGACTATCACCTCTACACGCTGCCGGGCCTGATCAGGCGCGAGCGCCCCGACGCCTTCCTGCATCACTTCGTACACATCCCGTGGAGCCAGTCGGACTCCTGGCGGGTGCTGCCCTCGATGATGCGCCGGGAGCTCTACGACGGGATCCTCTCCAACGACATCATCGGCTTCCACACCCGCTCCTACCGGCGGAACTTCCTGCAATGCTGCGAGGATCTGATGGGGCTCGACGTGGACTTCGATGAAGGCGTCGTGAACTGCGACGGCCGCGAGGTGTGGGTCCGGGCATACCCCCTGCCGATCGACAGCCTGGCGGTCCAGGGCGTCGCGCGGCGCGACCGCACGCGGCAGTTCGAGGACGAGCTGCTGCGCCGCCGGCGCGATCACCTGATCCTCCGGGTGGACCGGGCCGACCTGTCGAAGAACGTGCTGCGCGGATTCAGCGCCTTCGACGTGTTCCTCGAGCAGCACCCCGAGTTCCACGAGAAGGTGACGTTCATCGCGCAGCTGATGCCGTCGCGGACCGACGTGCCCGAGTACGCCGAGTACCTGGAGCGGATCGAGGCCGTCGTCGCGGTCGTCAACCACCGCCACGGCTCGCCGGACTGGATGCCGATCCAGCTGAAGCTGCGCGACGATCTCGAGGAGGCCGTGGCCGCCTACAAGCACTACGACGTGCTGATGGTCAACGCGATGTTCGACGGCATGAACCTCGTCGCCAAGGAGGGGCCGATGGTCAACGAGCGCGCCGGCGTCTCGATCCTCTCGGAGAACACCGGTGCGCACGAGGAACTGGGCGAGTACTCATTGTCGGTGAATCCGTTCGACATCCAGGAGCTGGCCGACTCGATTCACGCCGCGCTGACGATGCCCACGCACGAGCGCCAGCGGCGCCTCGATGGCCTGAAGTCGATCGTGACCGCGCGCGATCCGGGCGACTGGATCGACGAGCAGCTCGCCGACATCCGCAAGAAGGAGATGGCGGACGCGCGGGCCGCTCAGGGATAGAACGTCCGCCGTTCGCCCAGCATCGCCACGAACGTGGCGATGCGCTTCTGGCGGGTCTCGGGTCGCTTGGCGTCCTGGATGCGGTACAGGAACGCGTAGCGGTTCTGGCCCCTGAGCGTCTCGAAGAACGCTTTCGCCTCGGGATTGCGATCGAGTGCCTGCTGGAAGTCCTCCGGAACCGCGGCCCGGCTCTGCGGCGGATAGGCGGCTTGCCAGCGGCCGTCGAGCTTCGCCGCCTCGATCTGCGCCAGGCCCGCCGGCCGCATCCGCCGCTGAGCGCTCAGCTTCTCGGCCTTGTCCCGGTTGATCTGCGACCACCGGCTGCGAGCCTTCCGCGGCGTGAATCGCTGGAGGAAGAAGGACTCGTCGTGAGGGACTCGCTGGCCGTCAATCCAGCCGAAGCAGATTGCCGACTCGAGCGCCTCGGGATGGCTGACCGTGCGCTGCGCGGCGCGCTTCTTGGCGGTCTTCAGCCACACGCCGGCCGAGGAGCCGTGATTGGTCTCGAGCCACTCCTCCCAGGCTTGCTGGTCGGGGAGCTGGAGGATCGGCAGGTCGTCCTTGGCGTGGCGCTCGGGATCGGGGGTGGCGGGCATCGGTTGAGGATGGCATTCGGCGCCACGGCCCAGCCACGCCCTATCGCCTTACGCTCGCGAAGGCCTCCAAGGACACCCGCTATAGTCGGCCGCCGCCTACCGGCGATCAGGCCATGCCGCAAGAGACCCCGATCTATGACCTCGTGCTGCTGCTCTCGATGAGCGGCGAGGACGACGAGCGCGCGAAGATCCTGGCGGATGTCGAGAGCGCAATCTCCGCCGGCGGCGGATCGGTCGCCCGCAAGGACGATTGGGGTGTGCGGCCGATGACGTTCCGGATCAGGCATCAGGGCGAGGCCGACTACCACCTGCTCCAGTTCTCAGGTCCGGCGGCGCTGCTGGAGTCGCTGTCGCACAGCCTGAGGATCAACGACGATGTGCTGCGGTTTCGGATCATCAAGAATCTCCCCGGCACGCCACCGGCGCCCGATTCCGCCCCGCCCGTGATCGCAGCGGCGGCGCATGGCGGCGGCGGGCCACCGGGTCGCGACAGCGAGCCCGAGCCGGAAGGCTAGAGCCGAGCGCCGGCGAGTCCGCGGCGCCCAACCCTCAAGTGGCCTGGTTTTCGACCGGCGCCAGTGGCCTGGTTTTCAACCGGCCTTGACACGGGGAGCCGCCTTTCGCCCGCCGAAGCCCGTTCCTCACGACATCGTCACGGTGAGCGACGTGTTCGACTCCGCATCGCAACGATTGCGCCCATTTTCCGCGGAGCAAGGGGATTGCCGCCTCCCCCGCACCTAGACTCGCCAGCAAGCTTTCAAACGTCCTGGAAAGGAGCCTCGAGCATGAACATCAACCGAGTCGTGCTGACAGGGAACCTGACGAGAGACCCTGAGGTGCGGGCCACCTCTGGCGGCCTCTCGATCTGCAAATTGGGAGTTGCGTGCAACACGCGCAAGAAGAACAGCTCCACGGGCACGTGGGAGGAGAAGCCGAACTTCTTCCGGGTCACCGTCTTCGGTGCTCAGGCGGACAACTGCGGCCAATACCTCAAGAAGGGTCGTGCGGTTGCGATCGACGGCCGGCTCGAGTGGAGCCAGTACGAAGTCGAGGGACAGAAGCGCGAGTCGGTCGATATCATCGCTGACACCGTGCAGTTCCTCGGCGGGCGTGACGACGCTGGCAACGGGAACGGGTTCTCCAGTAGCGCGCCCGCGACAGAGAGCGATGTCCCGATCGATACCGGCGATTTCGAGACCGCTCCTGTAGGTGCCGGAGCCGACGAGGACATTCCGTTCTGAGGCCGAGGCTAAACGTTCCGAGGCCGAGGCCCAAAAATCCAAGCTAGAGTGGTAACCCGTGGCAAAGCAACGTAGACGGCCGGTTCGCCGGCGCGACAGGAAAGGTGGTCCGACCTCAGGTCGGCGTAAGCCCTGCCCGTACTGCCGCGACAAGGTCGACCAGGTCGACTACAAAGACCTCTCCGCGCTGCGCCGATTCATCTCCGAACGCGGCAAGATCCGCTCACGGCGGATCACCGGCGCTTGCCGGCGCCACCAGAGCCAGGTCGCGCGCGCGGTCAAGCGCGCTCGGGAACTGGCGCTGCTGCCCTACGTGGCAGAGGGCGGCAGCGAACGTGGCGGGCGCGGGGATCGGGACCGCGACCGCGATCGCTGACCGGAGGAGCTGGACAACGTGCCGCAGGCGATACTGCTTCAAGACGTGGACACGCTGGGCGAGCGTGGAGCGGTTGTCGACGTATCCGCTGGATACCTGCGCAACTACCTGCTCCCGCGGCAGCTCGCCGAGCCGGCGACGAAGGGTTCAGTCGAAGCGGCCGCTCGCCGGCTCCAGCGGGCTGAGCAGGCGAAGGTAGACGCCGAGGAGCGGGCGCGCGAGAACGCGGCGCTGCTGGGCCGGACCGTGCTCACGATTCCTCAGCAGGCCGGCGATGACGGGCGGCTGTTCGGATCGGTGACCACGCAGGACATCGCCGATGCGATCCGCGATGCCCGCGGCGTCCGCGTGGACCGGCGCAAGATCCACCTCGAGGAGCCAATCCGGCACGTGGGGACCTACATGGTCGTGGTCGAAGTCGCCGATGACGTGATGGCGACGGTCAAAACGATGGTCGTTGGGGCGACGTAGACCTGATGCTGGTCCCCGCCGCTGATTCACCGCTGACCCACTAAGCCACGCCTCGAACGCGACGGGACCAGCATCAGGCGCTCCGCCGCCCGCTCCAAGCCCAACGACCCGCGGACCTCCGCGCCTACGTCGGCCCCCAGCCACGCTCCTTGCGTTCGCTCTCCCCTCCGCTAGCGCCATCCCACGCCCCGGCTGAGGGGCGCCGCACCCGGCTTGCCTCAGCGACACATCCGGGCTCACGCGGAGGCCGTGGGACCTCGCTTGTCCCACCGCTAACGGCCACCGAAGGCCCGGCTCCCTCGACAGCCGTGATCCTGCCTGTGCTCCCCTCGCGTTCGACGCAGTCCGCCGACTTGAGCGACGAGCAAGCGCGGGGAGCAGAGGCAGGGCCACGGCTGTTTAACAAGTCGCTGAGTGCGGGAAGCGGATTTTCTAGCCGCCTGGGGCCAACCTAGACTCGGTCGCCGTCATGAGTGCCGTCCAGAACATCGCGGTTCCGCCGCACAACCTCGAGGCTGAGAAGTCCGTGTTGGGGGCGGTGCTGCTCGATGACCGGCATCTGTTCGGGCTGCTGGTCGAGGAGCACCTGCGGCCCGAGCACTTCTATCGCGAGCAGCATGGCGCGGTGTTCGCGGCGATGGTCGAGCTGCACAACACGAGCCGCAAGATCGACCATCTGACGGTGGCGGAGGTGCTGCGCGAGCACGGCCAGCTCGAGGAGATCGGGGGGCCCGAGGCGATCGAGGAATTCGCCGGCTGGGTACCGGCCGCGGGTCACGCCCGCGAGTACGGCCGGATCGTCCGCGACGACGCGCAGAAGCGGGCGCTGCTGACCGCCTCCTACGAGATCCAAGCCAGCGTCCTCTCGCGCGAGTCTCCGGCGCGGGAGTTGGTCGAGCGGGCCGAGCGGATGATGCTCGAGGTCGCGCACGACGATCGCCAGAAGAAGATCCGCTCGATCGCCGACATCCTCCACGAGGAGACGGACAAGCTGCACCGGCTCTCGATCTCGAAGACCGCGCTGACCGGGACCCCGTCAGGATTCAAGGACATCGACGGGATGACGGGTGGCTTTCAGCGCGGCAACCTGATCGTGATCGCGGCTCGCCCGTCGATGGGCAAGTCGGCGCTGGTCGCCAACATCGCCGAGAACGCGGTGCTGGAAGGTCACGCGGTGGCGCTGTTCTCGCTCGAGATGTCCGAGTCCGAGCTTGCCCAGCGGTTCGTGGCCTCGCAGGCCCGGATCAAGGGGGAGGACCTGCGCCGGGGCAAGGTGGCGGAGGCCCGGTGGCCGAAGATCCTCGAGGCCTGCCAGCGACTCGCCCAGGCGCCGCTGTTCGTCGATGACTCCAGCGACACCGGCGTGCTCGAGGTCCGCGCCAAGGCGCGGCGCCTGCACCACCAGCTCGAAGGCGGCCTGGGTCTGATCATCGTCGACTACCTGCAGCTGATGCGCCACGAAGGGCGCGTGGAGAGCCGGGTCGAACAGGTCGGTCAGATCTCCCGCGGACTCAAAGGGCTGGCGCGCGAGCTGAATGTCCCCGTGATCGCGCTGTCGCAGTTGAGCCGTGCGGTCGAACAGCGGGGTGGGGAGAAGAAGCCGATCCTCTCTGATTTACGTGAATCTGGCGCTATAGAGCAGGACAGCGACCTCGTGATGTTCATATACCGCGACGAGTACTACGACAAGGAGTCCGAGCGCCCGGGCGAGGCGGACATCATCATCGCCAAGCACCGCAACGGACCGGTGGGCGACGTGGTGCTGACCTTCCAGAAGGACTACCCGAAGTTCATGAACTACGCGGGTGATCGGTTCGCGCAATGAGCGGTTGCGCGTTCGATGTCTGTGACGGCTCGGGGTTTCTCTACGACGACGCCACGAACACGGCCTATGACTGCCGCTGCCGGCCACAGCGGGTGGCCCGGGCGAAGGCCCGCAGCCTGTCCGCGGTGATCCCGCGCCGCTACCAGGACGTGGCATTCGAGCGGCGCCCGGTGACGGAGATCGAGCCCCGGGCGGTGGTCGGAGCCGTCCGCTCATTTGTCGAGCGAGTCGACGCACACCTCGACGCCGGTCGGGGGCTGTGGTTCATGGGGCCGATCGGAACCGGTAAGACCACGCTGGCGATGCTGGTCTCGAAGGAGGCGATCAAGGCGGGGCGCTCGGTGGCGATCTACTCGCTGCCACGGCTGCTGAACGAGATTCGCGACACGCACCGCTCGGAACGCTCGCACGTCGATCTGCTCAACCGGCTCACCGCCGTGGACCTGCTGCACGTCGACGATGTGGGGGCGGAGCGGACGACAGATTGGGTACTCGAGGAGCTCTATTCGATCGTCAACGCCCGCTACGAGGACGAGCGTTCGATGGTGATCACGACGAATCTCGATTACGACGAGCTATGCGCTCAGATCTCGGCACGGACCGCCTCGCGGCTGGCCGAGATGTGCGATCAGCTGCCGCTCGATGGCGTCGACCGGCGGGTCGAGCTGGTCCACGCGCAGGCGTGAGGTACTAGTCGGTCTGCTCGCGCTCTGAGTCCGCGCGCTGCTCGAGCTTCTCCCGCAGGTAGCGGGCCTTCTCGGCGCGGCGCTGGTGCTGGGCCGACTCGTCCTCGTCGGGCGATGTGCTGGCGAGCTGCTGCTCCTCGGCCTCCCGGCGCAGCTGCGCCACCCTCAGCTCCTCGGTCTGGTGCTCTTTGGCCATTGACGGAAGGTAGCTCAGGCGTCACGCCGCCGGCGCCGGGGACGAGGCGCATCGCCTCCGGCGGCGCATGCCTCCCGCCCGGGAGTCTCGGTACCCTCACTCGATCAGTGGGGAAGGACGTGAATGAGTCCCGCGGGATCGCCTACGCGGATGAGATGGCGGAGGTCCTCCGCGCGCACAACGAGAAGACGCTGCTGCGGTTCGTCATGTGCGGGAGCGTCGACGACGGCAAGAGCACGCTGATCGGCCGGCTGCTGTACGAGTCGCGATCGCTGTTCGTCGACCAGCTCGCCGCGCTCGAGGCAGACTCGAAGGTGGCGGGGACGCAGGGAGAGGATCTCGACTTCGCGCTGCTGCTGGACGGGCTCTCCGCCGAGCGTGAGCAAGGGATCACGATCGACGTCGCTTATCGGCACTTCTCGACCGACCGCCGCCACTTCATCGTCGCCGACGCGCCCGGCCACGAGCAGTACACGCGCAACATGGTCACCGGCGCCTCGACCGCGGACTCAGCAGTGATCCTCATCGACGCCCGCAGAGGCGTGCTGACCCAGACTCGCCGCCACAGCCAACTGGTCGCGTTGCTGGGGGTCGGCGACGTGGCCGTGGCGGTCAACAAGATGGACCTGGTCGGGTACGCCGAGGATCGATTCCGGGAGATCGAGCAGGAGTATCGGGAGTTCGCCGGCCAGATCGGCCTGGAGCGGATCACCTGCATCCCGGTGTCGGCGCTGAAAGGCGACAACATCCTGGTCCGCAGCGACGCCACGCCGTGGTACGACGGTCCCACGCTGATGAGCTATCTCGAGACGGTCGAGGTCGACCGCCGGTTGCAGTCGCGGCCGTTCCGAATGCCGGTGCAGTGGGTGAGCCGCCCCGATCTCGACTTCCGGGGCTACGCCGGCACGATCTCCAGCGGCACGATCCATCCCGGAGATCCGGTCGTCGTCGCCCCGTCCGGCCGGCAGAGCCGTATCGAGCAGATCATCACCTACGACGGCGAGCTGGACGTGGCGCTGGCCGGGCAGTCGGTCACGCTGACGCTGGCCGACGCGGTCGACGTGACGCGCGGGGACGTGATCGCGCATGGCGCCGAGCCTCCGGGCGTAGCCGATCAGTTCGAGGCGACGGTGGTGTGGATGGGCGACAAGCCGATGCTGCGCGGCCGCAGCTACGTGATGCGCATCGGCGGCCGCAGTGTGACCGCGACGATCGCGCCGCTGAAGTACAAGCTGCAGATCGAGTCACTCGAGCACGTGGCGGCGACCAAGCTCGAGCTCAACGAGATTGGGGTCTGTGACATCGAGTGCAGCCAGCCGATCGCGTTCGACTCCTACCCAGAGAATCGGGACACCGGCGGCTTCATCCTGATCGACCGGATCACCAACGACACGGTCGGGGCGGGACTGATCCACTTTGCCCTGCGCCGCTCGCAGAACGTGCGCTGGCAGGCCGTCGACGTGGACAAGCAAGAGCGCGCGGCGGCCCTGCACCAGCACCCCACCGCCCTGTGGTTCACGGGACTGTCCGGGGCCGGGAAATCGACGATCGCGAACCTGGTCGAGTCAGAGCTTCACCGCCGCGGCCATCACACCTACATGCTCGACGGCGACAACGTCCGCCACGGCCTGAACGCCGACCTCGGATTCACCGAGGCCGACCGGGTCGAGAACATCCGGCGCGTGAGCGAGGTCGCGAAGCTGATGGTTGACGCGGGGCTGATCGTGATCGTGTCGTTCATCTCGCCGTTCCGGGCCGAGCGGCGGATGGCGCGTTCGCTGTTTGAGGAGCGCGAGTTCATCGAGGTGTTCGTCGACACGCCGCTGGCCGTCGCCGAGCAGCGAGACCCGAAGGGCCTGTACGAGAAGGCGCGGCGGGGAGATCTCGTGAACTTCACCGGGATCGACTCGCCCTACGAGCCACCCGAGCGCCCGGAGATGCGTCTGGCGACGACCGAGCTCTCAGCCCGCGACGCGGCGCGAACGGTGATCGAGCTGCTGGAACAGTGGGGTCGTCTGGTCCCGCCGCCGCACGAGTAGCGCCGGCCACACCCAAAGCGCCCGAAGGGCGCCCTAGAAATATCCCTCCTGCTTCTTCTTCTCCATCGACGCGGTGGCGTCGTGGTCGATCACCCGCCCCTGGCGCTCGGAGGTGGTGGCGACGAGCATCTCGCGGATGATCGCGGGAACCGTATCGGCGTCGCTCTCGATCGCGCCGGTGAGCGGATAGCAGCCCAGCGTGCGAAAGCGCACGCGGCGGTCCACCGGGTGCTCGCCCAGCGCCAGCGGCATCCGCTCATCGTCGACCACGATCAGCGTCCGATCGCGCTCGACGACGGGACGATCGGCGGCGAAGTACAGCGGCACCACGGGAATCCGACGCACGTGGATGTAGAGCCAGACGTCGAGCTCGGTCCAGTTCGAGAGCGGGAACACGCGCAAGGACTCCCCTTTTCGCAGTCGCGCGTTGAACGTGCGCCACAGCTCCGGCCGCTGGTTCTTCGGATCCCAGGCGTGCTGCGCGGTCCGGACCGAGAAGATGCGTTCCTTGGCCCGCGATTTCTCCTCGTCGCGACGAGCGCCACCGAACGCCGCGTCAAAACCGTGACTGTCGAGCGCTTGCCTCAGCGCGACGGTCTTCATCACGTGGGTGTGAATTTCTGATCCGTGCTCGAACGGGTTGATGTTCATCTCCCGCCCCTCCGGGTTCATGTGAACGATCAGTTCCATCCCGGTCTCTCGCGCGATCCGGTCGCGGAACGCGTACATGTCCTTGAACTTCCACCCGGTGTCGACGTGGAGCAGCGGGAACGGCGGCTTGGCGGGGTGAAACGCCCGGATCGCCAGCTCCAGCATCACCGAGCTGTCCTTGCCGATCGAGTACAGCATCACGGGCTTCTGCGCCTCGGCCACAACCTCGCGCATGATGTGGATGCTCTCGGCCTCCAGCTGCTGCAGATGGGTCAGGACGCGGGGATCGGCCATCGTGGCGACGCGAGCGTAGCGCGCGGGGCCGGCGGCGCCCCGCGCCCTCGTACACTGAGACCGGCAATGCCCGGAATCGTGATCGTCGGCGCCCAATGGGGCGATGAAGGCAAAGGCAAGATCACCGACCTGCTCGCCGAGCAGGCTGACGCGGTCGTGCGCTTCCAGGGCGGCAACAACGCCGGACATACGATCGTCCGCGATGGCAAGATCTGGAAGCTGCACCTGATGCCCTCGGGGATCCTGCAGCCGGGCAAGCTGTCGGTGATCGGCAACGGCGTCGTGATCGATCCGAAGGTCCTCACGCAGGAGCTCGAGGAGCTCCGTCGCAGCCGGGTGGATACGCAGTGGCTGCGGATCTCGGCCAATGCCCACCTGATCATGCCCTACCACCTGATGCTCGACGACGCCGGTGAGGCGAAGCTCGGCAAGCTCCAGATTGGCACCACCCGACGTGGTATTGGCCCCTGCTACGCGGACAAGGCGTCGCGGCTGGGGATTCGCGTCCAGGACCTGCTCGACGAGAAGATCCTGAAGAAGAAGATCGTCGCCGCCCTCGAGCCCAAGCGGCTGTCGCTGCGGCCGTTCGCCAAGGACCCCCGGCTGGATCTGCAGACGATCACCGAGGAGTACCTGACCTACGGGCACAGGATCGAGCCGTACATCAGTGACGCCAGTCGTCTGGTCCTGGAGCTGCTCGACGACGGCAAGTCCGTCCTGTTCGAGGGCGCGCAGGGAACGCTGCTCGACATCGATCACGGCACCTATCCATTCGTGACCTCCTCCAACCCGGTCGCCGGCGCCGCCTGCATCGGCGCGGGAGTAGGGCCCAAGGACATCGACGAGGTGTGGGGCGTGACGAAGGCCTACGGCACCCGGGTGGGAGCGGGACCATTTCCGACCGAGCTCGATGGGACGCCGCTGGCGGATGAGATCCGCGAGCGGGGCCATGAGTACGGCACGACCACCGGCCGCGCTCGGCGCGTCGGCTGGCTCGACCTCGTCGCGCTGCGCTACGCGGCGCGGATCAACTCGATGACGGCGCTGGCGGTGACCAAGCTCGACGTCCTCTCGGGGCTGGACACGATCTGCGTGTGCACCCGTTATCGAGGTGCCGAGGGAGCGGAGTTCGACTACTTCCCCTACCACCAGACGGTCCTGCATCACTCCGTCGGGGAGTACGTCGAGCTGCCGGGTTGGAGCGAGGATCTGCAGGGCTGCCGGTCCGAGGAGGAGCTGCCTCCCGCCGCCCGCGAGTACCTGCAGTTCATCGCCGACTTCGTCCACGTCCCGATCGCGTTGATCGGGGTCGGTCCGGCGCGCGAAGAAGTGATATGGACGCCGGCGAGCAATGAGATGGCCGGCGGAGGCGCGGGCGTAGCGCCGGCGGAGGCGCGGGCGTAGCGCCGGCGGAGGCCGGTGGCTAAGAGGCCGGGCGCGCCGGTCGGCCGGCGGTTAAGAGGCCGGGCGCGAGGGATGCCCCACGCCCGGCCACGGCGCCAGCACCAGGACGAGCCGGGCGTCGGAGACGGCTTTCACGGCATGGCGCTCGTTGGGCTCGAAGTGCGAGAGGAAGCCCGGGCCCCCGACGACAGTCTGCCCGTCGTTTGACACCTCGATCTCGCCGCCGGCCACGAGCAGGTAGGCGCGCTCGTGGACCTGGTGCTCCTGCAGCTCTTCGCCGGCGGGAAGGTTAATCGCGATCGCTCTGGTCTCCTCGTCGGAGCGGAGCACCTGCGGCTTGTGGGGCTCAATCGACAATGAGGTGATGTCCCAAGTCTCCATCGCGTTCTCCTCGCCTCGCGTCTGTGATGGGGATCCTGCCAGTTTCGGTGAGCACCCTCACTCCCAGTGCTCGATCAAATCCTCGTCGGGCACGGTCCGGACCACGCGCGCCGGCGAGCCCATCACGACCTCGCGGTCGCCGACGTCACGGGTCACCAGCGAGCCGGCGGCGACAAATGCCTCCTCGCCGATCGTGACGCCCGGGAGCAGCACGACGCCTCCGCCGACCCGGCATGCGCGCTTGAACACCGGACCGAGCAGCGGCTCGCCCTGGGGATGGCGACCCATCGCGTTGTCGTTGGTGGTCATCACGCCCGGACCGAGGAACACGTCGTCCTCGACGACCGAGCCGCCGGTCACGTAGACGCCGGTCTGGATCAGCACTCGGGAGCCGACCACGGCGTCGAAATCGACGCACGAGGCGCGGCCGACGACCGATCGCGAGCCGATCACAGAGCGCTCGCGCACCTGGGACTGATCGCCGATGATCGCACGGTGCTCGATCCTCGCGCCCGCGTAGAGGACCGCCCCGCAGCAGACGGTCACTTCGGGATCGAGCACCAGCGCCCACAGCTCGCCGCCGGCGGCACTCGAGCCGGGACGCAGTCGCGGTCGCTTGCCCAGCACGACGCAGTCCTCGATCACGCAGCCCTCACCGACCGAGGTCCCGGAGTGAACGACCGCGCCCGATCCGATCGCACACCCCGCGCCGATCTGGGCGCCGGCATGGATGACGGCACCCGGAGCCAGCTTCACGTCTGAGCCGACCGAGGCGTCCGGCGAGACGAACACGGCGGCCGAAAACTCACCGGCCAACGCCGGCCTCCCCCCGGGAGGCATCGAGTGAGCGCTGTAGTTGCTCGAGCACCCGCACGACCCGCAGCCCGCTCTCGCCGTCCGATCGGGGGCGCTCGCCTCGCCGCACGCAGTCGACGAAATGCTCGCATTCGATCCGCAGCGGCTCGGCGTTGGCGATCCGGGGGCTGAAGATGTCGCCGGTCCGGGTGATGTACTCGCCGTAGCCGCGCGCGTCCTCCTCGAAGCCCTTGTCGTAGATCGTGAGCTTGCCCTCGAGCGCCATGTCGTCGAACGTCGCCATCCGACGCGACCCGACGACCGTGAAGCGGCGCTCCTTGTGGGGGTCAAGCCACGAGAGGTGCAGGTGGGCGGAGAGGCCGGACGGGAAGCGCATGAAGCAGAACACCACGTCCTCGACCCCCGCGCGAACGTACGACTCGCCGTGGGCGACGACCTCGCACGGTTCCTCGCCCGCGAGGTGCAGCACCACCGACACGTCGTGGGCGCCGAGGCTCCAGAGGGCGTTCTCGTCAGCCCGGAGCTTGCCGAGGTTCAAGCGGTTGCCGTAGATGTAGTAGATCTGCTCGCCGAGCTCGCCGGAATCGACGAGCTGTCGCAGCTTCTCCACGCCAGGGTGGTACTCGAGCAGGTGGCCGACCATCAGCACGCGATTCGCGTCATGTGCCGCGGCCACCGCACGCTCGGCATCGGCGACCGACTGCGCCAGCGGCTTCTCCACGAAGCAGTGCTTGCCGGCCTCGAGAACCCTGGTCGCGACGTCAGCATGAGTCGGGACCGGAGTCGCGACGGCGACCGCGTCGAGCGCCGGATCGGCCAGCAGCTCGTCAACGTCCGCGGCCAGCGAAGCCCCCGGGAAGCTCGCGGCGGCGCGCTCGCGCGCCTCGGCGGAGGGATCGCAGCACCAGCTCAGTGTCGCGCCCGGAACCGCCGCGAAGTTCCGCGCGAGGTTCGGGCCCCAGTACCCCAGACCGGCGACGCCGATCCGCAGCAGGGCTCTCGACGCATCCATGTCCGCACTCATGCGTAGCGCAGTGTAAGTGCCGCGACGACGCGCTCACCGGCGTGGCCGTCGCCGTACAGCGGCGGCCGTTCAGCGGGTGGGTCGCGCTGGAGCGCATCGGCGGCGGCATCAACGTCGAGGTCCACGAGCACGTTCCACCCGTTCTCGACGGTCTCCACCCATTCGGTGCTGGGGCGCAGCGTGACGCACGGCACGCCGGCGAGATAGGCCTCCTTCTGGAGGCCGCCGGAGTCGGTGAGCACGGCACGCGCGTTGCAGAGCAGGGCGGTGAACTCGATGTAGCCGAGTGGTGGGGTGAGCACCATGTGCACGGCCCCCTCCAGCGGCTCGAGCAGGCCGGCATCCGCCAGCCGCGTGCGGGTACGCGGATGCAGCGCAAACACGATCGGTCCCGAAAGGGTCAGCAGCAGCTCGAACAGCTGCTCGAGCCGCTGCCGGTCATCGACGTTCCCGGCGCGGTGTGCGGTGCACAGGACGTACTCCCCCGGGGATACACCTCGGGCGCGGACAAGCTCGACGCGCTCCCGGACGCGCGGCTGCACCGCCGTGGCGACGTCGACCATCACGTCTCCGACCAGCTCGATCTCGCCGGTGGCATCCTCGCGCCGGAGGTTGGCCGCGGCAACCTCCGAGGAGCAGAGCAGCAGCGAGCTGGCGTGGTCGGCGAGCACGCGGTTGAGCTCCTCGGGCATCGAGCGGTCAAAGGACCGCATTCCCGCCTCGACGTGCGCGGTGGCGATTCCTGCCTGGGCGCCCGCCAGCGCGCCGGCCAGCGTCGAGTTGGTGTCGCCGTAGACGAGCACCACATCCGGCCCGATCTCCGCGACCGTGGTCTCGAGCGCCGCCAGCATCCGCGCGGTCTGCGAGGTGTTGGAGCCGAAGGCGATTCCCAGCTCCCGGTCCGGCGCCGGCAGCCCCAGCTCATCGAAGAAGACCGCCGAGAGCTCATCGTCGAAGTGCTGGCCGGTATGGACCAGCAGCTCCTGATGGCGTTCACGGAGCTTCGGCGAGACCGCCGCCGCCTTGATGAACTGTGGACGGTTGCCGATGACCGTGAGGACTCTCAGGCGGCAAGCTCCGACTGGATGCGGGCGGCGACGAGCTCGGCCGTACGCGCCGTCAGCGCCCCGGTCCCGTTCAGCGCCCGGCCGTCGATCGCTGCGATCGGCTGGACCTCGCGCACGGTGGAGGCCAGGAACGCCTCCTCGGCGTCGGCCAGGTCATCCATCGTGCAGGGATGCTCCGACGCGCCGGTGACGTCGATCACCACCGCCCGGGTGATCGAGGCGAGAATGTGATCATCGAGCGGCGGGGTCAGGAGCGTCCCGTCGTTGACCCAGAAGATCGAGCTCGTGGGGGCCTCGAGCACGCGGCCATGCGGCGTGACCAGCAGCGCTTCGTCGAAGCCGTGCTCGCGCGCGAGCCGGCCGGCCAGCATGTTGGAGGCGTACGAGAGCGACTTCACGCCGTCCAGCACGCGCGTCGGCGAATAGGTGATCGACCCCAACCGGATGCGATCGGGGGTGCTGGGGAGCGGCTCAGTCAGCAACAGCCGGCGGCCGCCGCGGGTGAGAACGATTCTCAGCAACTCGTGGTCGGGTCCCGCGCCGGCGTGGGCGAGCAGGCGGTGCGCGTCGGCGCGGACGGCCTCGAGATCGATCGCCAAGCGGAGATTCGAGGCGGATCGCTCCAAGCGGCGGATGTGGTCCTCGAACGCGAATGGCCGCCCGTCGTAGACGCGAATCACCTCGAACACCCCGTCTCCGCGCAGGAGCCCCTCGTCGGTGGCCGGAATCGTCGCTCCCGACGCGAGCATGATCGAGCCATCGACAGAGGCCAGCGAGCTGCTGAACGAGGGGTTCATCGCACGCCAGCCTAACTTGAAGCAGGGCTGCCATGCTGCTCGCCGGCGAGCGCCGCGTACTCCGGCCGGCACCACACCTCGGCGAGCCGGATCAGGGTCGCGCCGGCGGCGGCCATGTCCTGGACCGAGGCCCATTCGCGCACCGAGTGATACTCGTGGCCGCCGGTGAAGATGTTCGGGGTCGGCAGGCCCATCTCGCTCAGCCGCGAGCCGTCGGTGCCACCGCGGATGGGATTGCGTACCGGCTCGATCCCTTCGGCCCGGATCGCTTCCGCGGCCGCCGCCGTCACGTACGGCACGGACTCCAGATAGGCACCCATGTTGCGGTACTGGCGGCGGACTTCGATGTCGAGCCCCGCCCGTGGCTCGGCGGCGAGCACCTCCATAGCGGTCCGCTCCAGCAGCTCGAGGTGGCGGGCCAGTAGGTCTTCATCGAAGTCGCGGAGGATCACCCGGAACATCGCGCTCCCGGCGGTGCCGGTGAGCTCGGTCGGATGGATGAACCCCTCGCGGCCAGACGTCGTCTCGGGCGACAGACGGTCGGAGGGGAGCGCGGCGATGATCTGCGACGCGAGCCGGAGGGCGCTGACGAGCTTGCCGGTGGCCTGTCCCGGGTGGACGTCGACGCCGGTGACGGTCACCGTCGCCTCGAGTGCAGCGAACGTCTCGTCCTGCAGTTCGCCGATCTCGGAGCCGTCAACGGTATAAGCGCATAGCGTGCCGAACCGCGGAATGTCGAACAGCGTGGCGCCCTCGCCGATCTCCTCATCGGGCGTGAACGCGACCCGCAGCGTCGGGCGAGGCAGCTCCGGATGGGTCGCGAGGTGGGCCACGGCGGCCATCACGATCGCGACTCCGGCCTTGTCATCGGCGCCGAGCAGCGTGTCGCCGCTGCCGGTGACGAGGTCATGGCCGAGCTTGGTCCGCAGCTCGGGGATGCTCGCGGGGTCAAGCCGCGTGCCGGCGCGGGGAAGCTTGATCACGCCTCCGTCGTAGTCGCGGTGGACGATCGGTTCCACGCCCGCGCCGGGAGCCTCGGGGGTCGTGTCGAGGTGCGCAAGCAGACCGATCACCGGGAGCTGATCCCGGCCCCTCGCGGGCAGCGTCGCCGTCACGTAGCCGTTCTCATCGAGCATCACGTCGTCCAGTCCTGCGTGCGTCAGCTCCTCCACGAGCAGCCGACCGAGCTCGAGCTGACCCGCCGTGCTCGGCGACCGAGTCCGGTCGCGCGCGGACTGCGTGTCGATTCGCACATAGCCCAGAAACCGCTGCAGCAGGTCGTCCGAGAGGGCTTGTGCGAGCGAGGAGGTGTAGGAGATCGACGCCATTTCTACACTCAGTATTGCGTGACCCACGCCACACAGAGACTCGTTTCCCTGTCCGCAGCGCGGGTAGCGCAAACATCGGTCGAATAACGAAACTCAGGAGCGAGCACCAACACCATGGCAGAACAGACCAAGACCCAGCGACAGGCTGCGGCTAAGAAGGCCGCGGCCACCCGGAAGCGCAACGCGGCAAATCGAAGCACCTCCGCCGCGAAGGCGTCGGCCCGAGGCACCGCACGGTCGGCGGGCGAAACTGCCCGCGCTGGCCGGGCGACAACCAAGCAGGCGGCCCGTGCGACAGGGCGCCGGCTGGACGCGGCGACCGAGCGGATCGACGCGTTCGGGCGCCAGGCCCAGCGCGTGCTGCACATCCAGATCGGGGCGGCGATCGCCGTTCGGGATGCGTTTGCGCATACGGCGCGCACCTACACGAGCCTCGACCGCACCGTGCGCGAGCTGAATCGCTTCGAGCGCCGTGGCGAGGCCGCCGTCCGGCAGGGGCGGCAGGCATTCCGCCGCCGTCGGCGTGACTTTGAACACGAGGCTCATGACGTCCGCCGGCAGGCCGGGCATCAGGTCGACGGGTTGCGCTCCGAGGCAGGCGATGTCGCCGATCGCTTGAAGCGAATCCCGTAAATGGCCGGCTCGGTCGGCTTACGGCCGACCAGGAAGTCTGCGCAGCGAGGGCCCGCTCCGGCGGGCCTTCGCCCGTCCCCGCCCCGTCGAGGCCGCTTGCGCCGGTCGGATTGTGGCGGCCCGGGGTTGCGACGGGTGCGCAGGGGACGCGGGTTCGCCTACGTCGACGAGGACGGACGCAGGATCGCCGACGCCGAGCTGGGTGCCCGGCTGCGCGAGCTCGCGATCCCTCCTGCCTGGCAGGACGTGTGGATCTGTCCCGACCCGCTCGGTCACCTGCAAGCCACCGGTATCGACGCCGCGGGACGTAAGCAGTACCTCTACCACCCCCGCTGGCGCGAGCATCGGGACCGGGCCAAGTTCGTGAAGATGGTGCAGTTCGGGACCGCGTTGCCGAGCCTCCGGAGGCGGCTCGCGGCTGATCTGACGGGCGCCGAGCCGACGCGAGAACGGGTGCTTGCGTGCGCGGTGCGCCTGCTGGACGTGGGCATGTTCCGGATCGGCAGCGAGGAATACGCCGATGAGGAGGGGGGGATTGGCCTGGCCACGATTCGCAAGGAGCACGTGACGGTCGAGGCCGAAGCGATCGTCTTCGACTACCTCGCCAAGGGGGGAATCCGTCGGGTACAGAGGATCGGCGACCCGCTCGTTCACGAGATGGTGAGGACGCTGAAGCGGCGGCGCGGCGGTGCCCCGGAGCTGCTGGCATATCGCAAGGCTGGCCGCTGGTGGAGCGTGCGTTCGGATGAGATCAACGAGTACCTCAAGGATCAGCTCGGAGAAGACTTCAGTGCCAAGGACTTCCGGACCTGGAACGCCAGTGTGATGGCGGCGGTGTCGCTCGCCACCGACGGGCGCGACGCCGCCTCGAAAACCGCCCGCAAGCGCGCGATCGATCGCTCCGTCCAGGCCGTCGCGTACTTGCTCGGCAACACGCCAGCGGTCGCCCGCCGCGCGTACATCGACCCGCGCGTGTTCGACCGCTACGTGTCCGGCTGGACGATCGCGTCGGCGCTCGACAAGATCGGCGACCTCGGATCTCCCGACGATCGCGTGCGCGGACGGATCGAGCGGGCGGTCATCGACCTGCTGACCGATAACCGGGATTCACCGGCGCTGGAGCACCAACCGGCGGCGAGCTGAGTTCAGGTCTCGCGCTCGGCTCGGATCGTCCTCAGCTCGGCTCGGATCTTCCCCAGCTCGGCTCGGATCTTCCCCAGCCGCCGGACGTGATGGTCCAAAATGCGGTCTGGTGGGGCCGAAGACGTCCAAATAGGGCCGAAGAGGGTCGGTCAACTGTCGAAAAGGCAGCACACGGGGGCTCGGATCTGATAGAACAAGGATCTGTCTGCGAAGGGATGAAAGCGATGCCGTTGACAACTGCAGGTCGCGCGCAGGCTGCTGCTCCCGGCTCTGCCGAGCTGTTCGCGCGGTGGGACCGGTACCGGGATCGCCGGGCCCGCGACGAGCTGATCGAGCGGTTTCTGCCGCTCGCTCGAAAACTGGCGCGCCGCTACATCTCGTCGAGCGAGCCCTATGACGATCTCGTGCAGGTCGCCAGCCTCGGGTTGGTCAAGGCAGTTGAGCGCTTCGACCCGTCGAGAGGGTTTGCGTTCACCTCATTTGCGGTTCCGACGATCGTCGGCGAGCTGAAGCGCTATTTCCGCGACAGCGGCTGGGCGTTGCACGTCGATCGCGGCGCGCAAGAGCGCGCACGCAGGATCATCGACGCCCAGCAGCAGATCAGCGCGCGGACCGGCCGGGCACCGACGGTGAGCGAGCTGGCCCAGTACGCCGAGCTCTCAGAGGAAGAGGTCCTGGACGGACTCCAGATCGCAGATGCCTACGACGCGATCTCGCTCGACGCGCCGTTGACCGACGACGACGGCACAACCAGCCGAATCGACACGATCGGGGACGAGGATGATCGCCTCGACCTGGTCGATGACCAGGCGACGATCTTCGCCGCCGCGCGGCACTTGCCCCGCCGCGAGCGCCAGATCCTGTTCCTGCGCTTCGGCGAAGATCTCACGCAGACCGAGATCGCGGAGCGCATCGGCGTTTCACAGATGCAGGTCTCGCGTCTGCTGCGCAAGTCGCTGCAGCGGCTGCGCGACCTCACCTGAGCGGCGGAAAAGGCCCCGTCACCAGCGCCCGTACCACCGTCGGCGGCCGGCTCCGTCTGCGACGCCGCCGATGAAAAAGCCGATCACCCACAGCACCAGTGCGACGATCAGGACGAACCACAGAATATGGAGAGCGAACCCGAGTCCGCCGAACAGGGCAAGAATCAGCAGCAACACGATCAGCGCAACCATCAAGGGCTCCTTTCCGAGGCTAACCAGTCTCCGGCAGGCATCCCGATACCCGGAAATCAGGGCCTTTACGCAACTGCAAGATCAGAGCTGTTCGCGGACGCCCGCCTCGTGCTGGATCTGAGTCACCTGGGCGTCGAGTCCGTCTTCGATCGCCGCTCTGGCCGCTGCGCGGCGGCCCAAGGGAAGGATCTGGCGGTGTGCCGCGTCCTCGATCAGCGCGGCGAACCCGACGTAGCCAGCGACGCCCACGAACACCAGACCGACGACGCCGGCCGCGTGTTCCACGCCGGCGCCGGCGGTGAGCTCGTAGAGCCCAGAAAGGATGAAGCGCGCCGCACCGGCCACAATCACGGCTCCGGCGGCGACCTTACCGCTGGCGAAGCCGCCGCCGGTGAGCATCAGGAAGATCCCTCCGCAGCTCAGGAAGAAGACGCCGAGCACCGGGCTCGTCTTGCCGGCGCTCCCCGAGACTTCGGCCAGCCCGAATGCCAACCAGACGCCGGTGAAGAGACCGAACCCCGTGCCGACCAGGGCATCGCGGGCCAGAAACGCGAGCGTGCTCGCGAGCAGCTGGAGCGGAACCGCAAAACCGAGGATCAGGAAGGCGATCGACTTGGAATCTGAGGTCGGAAACCAGCCGAGCTGAAGCCCAGCCAGCAGCAGTCCGGCAGGGACGAGCGCGAACGCCCCGAGCGGCAACGGCGAGCCAATCGGACGGAGAGTCACCCGCGCGACGGTCGCGTCGGGTCGCAGCTGACCGTTGCTTGACCCGGGCAGGGGCGGCGTCAACCCCGCCATCTCAGGGGCGCTCCTGGTCACGGTCATGATCGCGGGCGAGCGACCGGGCGGTGGGGCCGCCAGGGATCCGCGCCGCCTCCGCCGCGGCCAGTTCTTCCTGCTCCGAGGCAGAGTCTTCGCCAGGCATCGCATGGTTGCCTACCCCCGCCGGCGGCACGCAAACGTGCCGAGATCAGTAGGCTCGCGCCAGCGTGCAGAGCCAGTTCCGGGTAGATGTTCGTAGCGAGCAGGGGGCAGCCGTGATCGCCGTCAGCGGTGAACTCGACCTTGCCTCGAGCCCGATGCTCGAGGAACGGCTCGACCAGGTGTTCGGCTCGGACGCCCCGCTGGTGATCCTCGACCTGAGGGAGCTCGACTTCATGGATTCGACCGGGCTGAGCGTGTTGATCAGGGCTCATCACACGGCGGAGGAGGCCGACCGGCGTCTGTACCTGGTCAAGGGGCCTCCGCAGGTGCAGCGCCTGCTGAGCCTGACCGGGGTCGGAGAGAGGCTGTCAGTACTCGAGGCGCCCGAAGACGCGCTCCGCGGAGGCTGATCCTGGCAGGCGCCAGCTCACTTGGCGGCCCCACCAGGCGTGGCTGGCCGGCCTTCACCGAAGTTCTCGAAATTCTCGACGAAGCGGTGACGATCCGCGATCGCGACGGCACGATCGCCTACGCCAACCGGACTGCACTCGCCAGCATGGGCTTCGCGTCGGTGGACGAGCTTCAAAGCCGCTCGTCGCGCGCGATCATGGAGGATTACATCGTCGAGGACGAGCACGGCAACCCGCTGACGCTCGAGGACGTGCCCTCGGTGCGGATGATGCACGGCGAGGCGGCCGAGCCGCTGGTGATGCGCACCACGCACCGCGAAACGGGTGCGGTGTCCTGGCGCCAGCTCAGGGCTGCACCGTTGGTCGACGACAGCGGTCAGCTGATCGCGGCAGTGACGGTGATCGAGGACGTGACAGCCCTCAAGACCGCCGAGATGCGGATGCGCCTGCTGGCCGAGTCGGGCCGGATCCTGGCGTCGTCGCTCGACTACCAGGAGACGCTGCGCAACGTGGCGAACATCGCGGTACCCGCCTTCGCGGACTGGTGCGCGGTCGACCTGGTCGACGCAAACCTACGGCGCCAGCACGTCGCCGCCGCGCACGAGGACGAAAGCAAGGTGGCATTGGCGGCGCGCGTTCGCGAGCTGGTTCCGGATGACTTCGATCCGGAAGATGCGGCCGGGCGGGTGCTGCGAACCGGCCTGTCCGAGCTCTACCCCGACGTCACTGACGAACAACTGGCCCAGAGTGCTCGCAGCGAAGAGCACCTGCAGCTGCTCCGCGCGTTGGAAATTCGCTCGGTGTTGATCGTGCCGATGCGCGTCCCGGCCCGGACGATCGGCGTGATGACGCTCGTCACTGCGGAGTCCCGCCGGCGTCTAGACCAGGATGACCTCGAACTCGCGGAGCAACTCGCCCGCCGGGCCGCGGTCGCGGTCGAGAACGCGCGCCTTCACACGACGCTGTCGGGGATCGCGGAAACACTCCAGCGGGGTCTCTTGCCGGACAAGCTCCCGGAGGTTCCCGGATGGGAGCTCGCCTCGCTCTACAGGCCCGCGGGCGGGGGCCAGGGAGTCGACGTGGGAGGCGATTTCTACGAGGTGTTCTCCGCGAACGGCCGCTGGTTCGCGGTGATCGGCGACGTCACGGGCAAGGGCGTCGCAGCGGCGACTCTGACCGCGCTGTTGCGCCATGGGTCTCGGTTCGCGAGCCGGCACGATCCCCGACCGGGGGCGATCCTTCGCCAGGTCAACGAAGTGCTCCGGAGCCGGTCGGAGGCCTCGCTGTGCACGGCGTTGTGTCTGCGTCTTGAAGACATGCGCCTGGTGATCAGCTCCGCCGGACACCCGCCGGCGCTGGTCGTGAACGCCGACGGCGATGTCCGCGAGGTGCCTCGCCCAGGTCCGCTCCTCGGCGCATTCGCAGACGGGGAATGGCCGGAGCAGACCGTCGCGGTGAGCGCTGATGAGATGGTGCTGATCTACACCGACGGCATCACCGATGCGCCGGGCGACCGTCACCGGTTCGGAGTCAGGCGGCTGAAAGGGATGCTCTGCGACAACGCTCGCTGCACTCCGGACGAGCTGCTGACCCGCCTCGACGCCCGGCTCGAGGAATTCAGAACCACTGCCCCGGGGGACGACATCGCGGCGGTCGCGCTCCGTCCGCGCCGCTAGGGTCAGGCAACCGCACCCTCAACGGCGATGGTCGATCATGACGACGTGCAGCAGCTCTGAGCCGTCGCCGGCGGGGGAGCTCCCGAGCTCGTCGCTCAGCAGGACGAGCGGCGACTTCGAGCCAGTGCGCTCGCCGATCAACTGCTCCGTGGAACCGATCGCCAGAGGGCCGATCGTCAGCTGCAGTCGACGAGGCGCCGCCTGGAGGGAGAATCCCATCCGCTGGCTGGTCGTGGCTCGGACGGAATGAGCGGAGATCGAGTCTGTGACCAGATAGACGTCGGAGAAACGATCGAGCGAGAAGCGCGCGGTCGCCGCGAGGGCTCGCGCCAATCGTCCCAGCACGGAGGGCAGGAGCGTCACCGGTGAGATCGAGATGACGGCATCGCCGGAGAGCGTGTCTGTCCATCCGTCCTCAGGGGCAGCGACAACCGGGATGCCGAACATCGGCCGGCCGTCGCGTTCTGCGGGGAACAGCATCCGCACCTCGGTACCGCCGCGCTCGTCGCTGTGGAATTCGGCACGCTGGGCGAGGGCCTGCATGACGGGCAAGCCGACGCCCTGCATCCGGTCCTCGGTCGGATCCAGCGTGGACAGTCCCACTCCCTCGTCCCGGATCAAGACCTCGATCCCATCCCGGGTCAGGTAGAGCTTCACCTTGAGCGGTCCGGGCTCGCCACCGTAGGCGTGCATGACCACGTTGTTGGCTGCCTCGCTGACGGCGGTCTTTACGTCGTCGAGCAACTCCGCGTCCATCGCCAGCAGCTCGGCGACACCGCCGAGCATGCCGCGGACGAGCGTCAGGTTCTCCGGAATACTCGGGAGCTCGAGAGTGACGATGGATGGGACATCGCTCATGTCCATCGCCTTATCCGTTGATCCGACGGCACGCGCAGCCATCCTGGGGAACCTCTTCGTCCAAACGATCGGTCGATGAATCGATAGTCGCTGCACCGAAGCTGAATTCCCGGTACCGGGCCGCCGATTCGTCAGCGTCGACAGAGCAGCCCGAACGCGAAGCGACCGCCGGCGGGCTCACGATGGATACAGGAATCGGCGCTCGCCGGCGCTCGTCCGCGTGCACAGAGGTTCGGTCCCAATGCAGTATCGGATTATTGGTTGGTCCGATCACGGCGCCAGTACACCGTCCACGTCCCGTTCTATGAAATCAAGGACCCGGCACCTCACTTTCGGGGCACCGTGGTCAGGGTTTTTCTTACCCGCATCCGGTCAGGCAAAACGCAAGCGGGATTGGAGGTCCGCGGCCCGGGCACGGGGTGCCCTCGGCAGTGTGGGCGAGCCGGCGCCGGCGGGGGGCGTGGGCGAGCCGGCGTGGGTGAGCCGACGCGAGGGGCTGGCGTGGCGAGCCGGCGCGGGCGAGCCGGCGCGCGGGCGCTTACGGCTCGTTCTCGCCTTCGGTCAGATCGCGCAGCTGGGCCAGCGCGCGGCGCAGAATCCGAGAAACCTGCATCTGGGAGACGCCAATCAGCTCAGCGATCTGCGTCTGAGTGAGGTCCTGCACGAACCGGAGCTCCAACACCCGGCGCTCACGCGCCGAGAGGTGCCGGGCGGCCGATGCGATCGAAACGCTGGCCTCGACCAGCTCGAAGCGGAGATCCTGCTCCCCGAACGCGTCTGCGAGCGTCCCGGACTCCCCCTCGCCGTCTTCGCGGGGCGTATCGAGCGAGACGCAATGGTGAGCACCCGCCGTCTCCAACCCGTCGAGTACGTCCTCGATGCTCAGCTCCAGGAACTCCGCCAGCTCCTGAACAGACGGGGGACGGCCGGTCCGAGCGGTGAGTTGCTGCTGTGCCTCCTCGACCTTCAGCGCCTGCTCCTGGGCACCGCGCGGCACGTGGACCGCCCAGCCCAAGTCACGGAAGTAGCGCTTGAGCTCGCCGAGAATCGTGGGAACAGCGAAAGACGAGAACGCGGTACCTCGGTGCGGATCGAATCGATCGATCGCCTTGACGAGCCCGAGGCTGGCGACCTGCATCAGATCATCGAACGGCTCCCGGGCACCGCTGTAGCGGCGAGCCAGCTTGCGCGCCAGGGGTAGGAACCGCGCAACCAGTTCCTCACGCGCCCGGCGATCGCCGTGGCGTTGCCAGCTGACGAACAGCTCAGCGGCGTCAGCGCCTACGCCGGCGTCGGCGCCGCGCCTGGTGGCACTACGGTGAGAGGGGAGGGTTTTCTCCGCGTGCATGTGGCCACGGTTACCCCACAGGAGGACAGCCGAATCACGCAATCGTCAGAAGCCTGACTTACGATTCGGCCCTTCGCCCGGAAGCGATTAATGGGTTACCCAGGTGGGCGCGGCCGCACACCGCCGCGGCCGTGGCGCACCTAGCCCGGCCGCGGTTCGAACAGGCGCTCGGCCGGGCGCGGCGAGTCGGGGTCACGCGCGTCGGTCAGCAGCGCGATACCGGTGCGGTACTTGCTGAACGACACCTGCTCGATCTGCAGCTCCGCCAGGATACGGTCGGTTGGGCTGTCGCCATCCTCGCTCTTGGCTTCGACGACGACCAAGCCCGGCCTCAGCCGCAAGCTGGCCCCGCCCGACCGTTCCAGCTCGATGCCCAGGTCGCAGGTGGTGCGCTCGGCCCCACCGGCCGGACTGAGTGTGATCCGCTTGAAGCTCGTGCGCAGGACCGGCTCCAGCGGCTGCTCGGGCGGCTCCAGATCCTCCTTGGCGAGTGCCTCGGTGAGGCACTCGCCGGCCTCCGCGTCGAGCTGGTCGAGCGCGGCCGAGGGATGCGGAATTTGGCGCTTGTCGGTCTCCCCTTCGGCCGGCTTGAGCTTGACCTCGAACACGCACGTCCCGGTGTCCCGGTAGAGCCGAGTGCGTACCTTGAACCGGGGCGTGCGGTCTTCCACGTGGTCGCGGAAGCAACGCAGGTCGGGCGTGTCGAAGTACACGCTCTGGTAGGCAAACTTCCGCCGTCCGTCGATCTCAAGCACCTCGTGATCGCTGCTGATCCGCTTCACCAGCTCCGCGAAAGCCTCGGCGTCGAGCACGTACTTCGAATCGATGCGCCGAAGGAGCGAGGCTCGTTCATCGAGCTGCTCGAGCGAAACGCAGGGCAGCTCACCGATGACGCGGTCGATGGCCGGCTCTAGCTCCATCTGTTCATGGCTCAAGCAGGATCTTGATCGCGCCATCTTCCTTCTTCTGGAAGATCTCGTAGGCGTGCGGCGCTTGCTGAAGGGGCAGCTTATGGCTTGCGAGGTCTTCGACGCCGAGCGGATCTCCGTCCTCGGTCAGCAGCGGCAGGATCTCGTCGATCCAGCGCTTGACGTTCGCCTGCCCCATCCGCAGCTGGATCTGCTTGTCGAACAGGTCCATCATCGGCATCGGGTCGACCATCCCGCCGTAGACGCCGCTCAGCGAGATCGTCCCGCCCCGGCGGACCGTGTCGATTGCGGCGTGCAAGACGCTGAGCCGGTCAATCCCCGCCTTCTCCATGACCTTGCGCGTGATCGGGTCGGGCATCATGCCGGCGAGCTGATGCGCAAGCTTGCCCAGCGGGGCACCGTGCGCTTCCATTCCCACCGCATCGATCACCGAGTCGGGGCCGCGGCCGTCCGTCAGCCCACGCAGCGTCTCAGGCACGTCATCCTGCTCGCGGACATCGATCGTATGGACGCCGTGGCGCCGAGCAAGCTCGAGTCGCTCTGGCACGAGATCGATCCCGAATACCTCGGAAGCTCCGCGGTGCTGCGCGATCCGGCAGCACATCTGCCCAATCGGTCCGAGCCCGAACACGGCGACGGTGCCGCCCTGCGGGATCGCCGCATAGTCAACCGCCTGCCATGCCGTGGGGAGCACGTCGGACAGATAAACGAACCGTTCGTCCGGCGGGCCCTCGGGAACCTTGATCGGGCCGAAGTGCGCCTGCGGCACCCGGAGCAGCTCAGCCTGCCCGCCCGGGACCTGGCCATAGAGCTTCGTATAGCCGAGTAGCGCCGCGCCCTTCTGCTGGTCGCGGACCTGCGTCGTCTCACACTGCGAGTACAGCTGCTGGTCGCACATGAAGCAGTGGCCGCAGGAAATGTTGAACGGGATCACCACGCGGTCGCCAGCCTTGATGTGCGTGACATCCGACCCGACCGCCTCGACGATTCCCATCGGCTCATGGCCGAGGATGTCGCCCTCGTCCATGAACGCCCCCATGACCTCGTAGAGGTGCAGATCCGATCCACAGATCCCCGTCGAGGTGATCCGCACAACAGCGTCAGTCGGCTGCTCGATCGTGGGATCGGGGACGGTGTCGACGCGCACATCACGCTTGCCGTGAAAAGTGACTGCTCTCATGTGGCTACCTCCGGTTTCGTCTCAGTGTTCGTTCGCTGCTACCCGATTACCGAGCGGCGACCCCTTGCTCGCGCAGCGAGGCATCCAGGGCATTCGCGAACTGCTCTCGGATGCGCTCCGAGGCGGCTCGTTCGTCGGCGAGGATCTGCTCGGCAAGCTGCTCGGTCTCGGCATCGCCGGCGCGATTAGCCACCCGCTTGAGCTGCTCATAGGCGCCAATCTCGAGGTGCTCGACGGCGTATGAGAAGGCTGCCAGCTTGGCGGGCGTGTCCGGCTGCGCCTGAAAGAACACCCCCCAGTTCAGCGCGCCCAAGCGCAGCGCCGCGTCCTTGATCTTGGAGGGGCTCTCGCCGCGCGCCTGCAGCCGCTCGGTGACGAGTTGCTGATGCTGTTGCGTTTCGGCGAGGTGGTCCACGTAGGCCGCCGCCAGCTCGCTGGTGCCGGCAAGCGCCGGCCCCTTCTCGAGCAGCTGGATCGATTGCCCCTCGATCGCGTGGGCGTCCGCGAGGTACTTGTTGAGCTGCCGGCCGATGTCGTCTGGACGCGATTCGCGCAGCGAGGCATCGACGGCGCGGTCAAAGGAGGCTGCCAGGCGCTGTGCCATCGCACGCTCCTGCCCGCCGATTCGGCTCGCTGCATGCGCAGTCTGGGCGTCGCCGGCCTGTTTTGCGACGCGGCCAAGCAGGTCGTACGCCGCGAGCTCCAAGTGCTCGTAGGAGAAGCCGTGGGTGACGAGCTTGCCCGGCGTATCCGGCTGCGAGCGCGCGAAGAGCACGAAAGCCTTGCCTGTCAGCGTACCGGCGATGTCCTTGACGGGGGCAGGGCTCGCGTCCCGCGCCTCCAAGCGGCTGCGCACGAGCCGCTCCTGCTCCTCGGTCTCGGCCAGGTGCGCGGAAAAGATCGAGGACAGCACCGGATCGCCGGCGATCTCTGGCGCGGACCTCATCTGCGCCAATGCCTGCTGCTCGATCGCATGAACGTCGGTGAGGTACTTCGTCAGCTGCTGATCGAGGTTGCTCGGGGTCATCAGGGCTCGACTCCTGTTCGGGTTCTAATCGGCTCACCCGTGTGGTCCGGGTTGAAACGTCGAGACCTCTGGGTATCGACCTGTTGATGCCACGCTCGATCTGGAACGGGACGATCAAGTTCGCGCTGATCGCGGTGCCGATCAAGGTGCACTCGGCGACCGAGGACCAAACCGTGCATTTCCATCAGGTCCACGACCAGGACGGGGCGCGGATCAAGCAGAAGCGGATCTGCTCCAAGGAAGGCAAGGAGGTCCCCTACAAGCAGGTCGCGAAGGGCTACGAGGTGCGGAGCGGGGAATTTGTGCTGCTCAGCCAGGAAGAGATCGACGCAGCGGCGGGAGCGCGCGCACACGTGATCGAACTGGAAGAGTTCGTCCGCCAAGCAGAGATCGATCCGGTCTTCTACGAGCGCACGTACTATCTCGGTGCCGGTGAGGACGCCGCCGACGCTTACCGTCTGCTGCACGACGCACTCAGCCGCTCCGAGCGGGCCGGGGTCGGCCGGTGGGTGTTCCACAACCGCGAGTACCTGGTGGCGGTTCGCTCGCTGGATGGCGCCCTGGCCTTGCACACGATGCGTTTTGCGGACGAGCTGGTTCCGGCAGCGGAGCTCGACGTGCCCGCTCCGAGCCGTGCACCGAGCAAGCGCGAGGCGGAGATGGCGCGCGCACTGGTGGAGACGTTGCACGAGCGGTTCGATCCGAAATCGTTCAAGGACAGCTACCGCAAGCGGGTGCTCGACCTGATCGCGCGCAAAGCCAAGGGCGAGGAGCTCGACCTGCCCGAGCCACACGAACCTGAGGAAACGGGCGATCTGATGGCCGCGCTGGAGGCGAGCTTGAAAGGCGGCTCGGGGTCGAAGGGCGGGGTCGAAGCCGAGGTCGAAGTCGGGGTCGAAGTCGGGTTTGAAGGCGGAGTCGAAGTCGAGGTCGAAGGCCGGGTCGAGGCGCCGGACGAAGGCCCGGGGGTGACGGTGGCTCGGTCGCTCTGGAGCGGATCGCTGAGCTTCGGCCTTGTGAATGTGCCGGTCGACCTGTTCACCGCCGTGCGCGATCTCGACCTCCACTTCCGCCAGTTGCACGAGAAGGACGGGGCGCCGATCGACGTCCAACGTTGGTGCTCCAAGGAAGACGTGGAGGTCCCGTTCGAGGAGATCACACACAGCTACGAGTTCGATGACGGCAACGATGTGATCGTCGACGACGAGGAACTCGAGGCGATCGAACCCCGCCGCACGCGGACGATCGAGATCGAGCAGTTCGTGGACCTCGCCGATGTTGACCCGATCTACTTCGATCATCCTTACTTCCTGGTGCCGTCCTCCAGCGACGATGGCGCGGCGCGCGCCTACCGGCTGCTGTCCGACGTGATGTCCCAAACCGAACGGGCCGCGCTTGGTCGGTTCGTGATGCGCGCCAAGGAGTACCTCGCCATCGTCCGCGAACGCGACGGCGTGCTGACGCTGACGACGATGCTGTTCGCCGACGAGGTCAGGTCCACCAAGGGAATCGATGACGCCGGGCAGAAATCGCACAAGCCGACGGGCAAGCAGCTCGATGCGGCGGTGGCGGTGATCGAGGAGCTCACCTGCGATTGGGATCCGGGGAAGTACGAAGACCGCTATCGGGCGAGGCTGCAGCGGGTTATCGCGCGCAAGCGCAAGGGCGAGACGATCAAGGCCCCGAAGCCCGAGGAAGAGCCGCCCGCCGCGCCGGATCTGATGGCCGCGCTCGAACAGACGCTCGCCGAGATGCGCGGCAACGCTAGCCAGGACGAGGGCGAGCGCTCCTCAGGCAAGCGACAACGACAGGAGGCGTGAGGGCAAAGGCGCGACCGGCACAGGCGGGGCGCCGGCATGGGCCGCGACTGGGCGGCTACGCCGAGGGGCCGGTTACGGTCGTTCCACCAGCATCCGTGTCCGCCTGCCCGTCGGTAGCCGCCCGCCCGGCCGCGACCTCGCTCTTCCCCTTCACCTCCAAGTGTTCTCCCGACCGCTCCGGGTTCCACGAGTACGCGTACTCCGGCTTGTCGTGCTCGCGCCACAGGGGCGTCAGCCGCAGGGGCCGGAACGTGTCCCACATCACTGCCAGCTCGTTGGTCCGCTTTGCGCCCAGCGCCTTCTCCACGGTGCCCGGCTGGGGACCGTGCGGCAGGCCGGACGGATGGAGGGTGAGACAGCCGATCTCAACGCCCTTGCGCGCTGCGTAGTCGCCCTCCGCATAGAACATCACTTCCTCGGATTGGATGTTCGAGTGGTGGTAGGGCAGCGGCACGGCGTTCGGATCCCAGTCGAGCATCCGTGGCGCAAACGTGCAGATCACGAAGTTGGGGCCCTGGAACGTCTGATGGGTCGGCGGCGGTAGATGGAACCGCCCGGCCCGGGGCTCGAAATCATCCGCGTTGAACGTGTAAGGCCACACGTAGCCGTCCCATCCGACAACGTCGAACGGATGGCGGTCGAGCAGGTACTGCTGGAGACCGTGTCGGACACGCACCGTGAGCTCGTACTCGCCCCGCTCATCGAACGTCTCGAGCTCGGCGGGCTCGCGAAAGTCACGCTGCGAGAACGGTGAGTGCTCCAGCAATTGGCCGTAGCGGTTGCGGTAGCGACCCGGCGTCTCGATCTCGCCGGGGGTGTGGAAGCAGACCCAAACCTGCTCGGCGCCTGTTTCGAGCTCCCAGGTGTGGGTCGTCCCGCGCGGGATCACGAGGTAGTCGCGCTCGCGGAACGGAACCCGGCCGAAGATCGTGCGCAGCACCCCGCCCCCGCGATGGACGTAGAGGACCTCGTCCCCCTCGCCATCGCGATAGAAGCCCGACAGCGGCTCCGTCGGTTTGCAGACCGAGACCTCGATGTCGTCGTTGAACATCAGCAGCCGGCGGCCGCTGACGGGATCGCCACCGGGCGCTACGGGGTTGACGTCGGCGAGCCGATGGACGTGCGCGTCGGGCACCCACTCCTCGCGCACGATCGGCGTGAAGGCGCCGACTTCGTCGAGACGGCACGGCGACTCGAGGTGGTAGAGGATCGACTCGTTGCCCGAGAAGCCCTCATAGCCCATCACTTCCTCGACCAACAGGCGACCGTTGTCGCGGACCTGGACGTGTCGCTTATGCGGCAGCTGACCGATCGCGACGTACCGCATCAGAGGTTCCCGCGCCTCTCCTGCTCGCGCTCGATCGCCTCGAACAGGGCTTTGAAGTTGCCCTCGCCGAAGCCCCGGGCGCCGTGGCGCTCGATGATCTCGAAGAACATCGTGGGCCGATCGCCGATCGGCTTGGTGAAGACCTGGAGCAGATACCCCTCGTCGTCACGGTCCACGAGGATCCCGAGGCGGCGCAGATCGGCCAGCGATTCGTCGATCTCCCCGATTCGCTCCGGGACATCGTCGTAGTAGCTCTCCGGCGTCCGGAGGAACTCGACCCCGAGCCCCTGCAGGTGCTCCACGGTTCCGACGATGTCCCGGGTGGTCAGCGCGATGTGCTGCGCACCCGGACTCTCGTAGAACTCGAGGTACTCGTCGATCTGAGACTTGCGCTTGCCCTCCGCCGGCTCGTTGATCGGAAACTTGACCCGGCCGTCGCCAGTCGTGACGACCTTCGACATCAAGGCCGAGTACTCCGTGGAGATCGCCTCATCGGTGAAGTGGATCATCTCGGTCATTCCGAACACGCGCTCGTAGTACTCGACCCACTTGACCATTGCGCCGAGCTCGACGTTGCCGACGATGTGATCGATCGTCAGGAGCATCGGGTCGCCGTCGTCGCTCTTGCCGTCGCCCAAGCTGGCGTCGCCGTGGCCCGCGGGCTCGACGGCCTCGAAACCGGGCATGAACGGGCCGTCGTACCTGGCGCGATCGACGAACCGGTGAATCGTCTCGCCGTAGGCGGCAATATCGGCGATCCGCACTGTGCCGTGTGCGTCGCTGAGATCGCGCGGCTCAGACACGCCGGTGGCGCCGCGGGACAACGCCTCGCGGTAGGCGTGGTCGACGTCGGGGACCGACAGGGCAATCACCCGTGTGCCGTCGCCGTGCTTGGCGTGATGGCGCGCGATCTCGGTCCCGGATCGCAGCGTGCCGGTCAGCACGATCCGGATCCGGCCCTGCTCGAGGACGTGCGAGACGTGGTCGCGGACGCCCGTCTCAAGACCCTGGTAGGCAACCTCGGTGAATCCATAGGCACGGCTCAGGTAGAACGTCGCATGCAGAGCGTTTCCAACCCACAGCTCGACGTGGTCGATGCCGTTGAGCGGCATGAAGTCCTCGCGGGTGGTTGGCGCCGGTCCGGCGAGCTGCTGCTGCGTAGCCATCTTTGCCTCCTGGATCAGGTTGCCGCGCCGGCGCGCTGTGCCATCGCGGCGATCGATTCGTCGGTGCAGGTGCTGAAAAAGCCGCCGACCACATCGACGATCTCGTCGACCGACTCGGCGCGGTAGAGCATCGGCTGATACTGGGTGATGTCGTATTCCGCGGTGCCCATTTCGATCAGATCGATTGGCCGATGCTCCATCCCGCGGAACTCGTCGATCTCGCCGTAGCTCGACAAGATCCCGGCGCCGTAGGCACGCAGCTCTCCGCCCTCCACCACGACGCCGAACTCGAGCGAGAACCAAAACACGCGAGAGAGAAAGCGCAGGTTCTCGATATCGGTCAACCGCCGCGCGGCGGTTCCTGCCAGCCGGTGCAGCTCCCCGTAGGTTGGCGAGGCCAGTAGGTGGCCGTGACCGATGACCTCGTGGATGATGTCCGGCTCGGGCGTGTACAGCGGGACTGCGGGATGGCGGACGTACTGCGTGGAATGGAACATCCGATCGGCGAGGGCGCCGTAGAACTCATCGAGCGCCACCAGCCCTGCAGCGGGTAAGTAGCCCCAGCCGGTGAGCGGCATGAGCCGCTCAGACACCTCGTCGAGATTCGGCACCCGATCGCGCGGCAGAGCGACCGCCTCCAGCGCCTCGCGATACTCGGAGACCGCATAGCGGGCATGTTTGGGCGCGAGCTCGCGGCACACCGTGCGCCAGACCTCCTGCTCCTCCTCGGTGTAGGGAATTGTCGGCGATGGCTCGCCGGGGGTCCAGGCAAGGGCGGCGGCTGCGATTTCACCCCGGCGCTCGCGGTACACCGGGTCGTTGGCGCCGGGGTGATCGTGCGCGAGATGGACGGTGACGGAACCATCCGCCTCGGTCGTCACCGGGGAATACAGCTGGGCCTCTTCGAACATCCCTCCGCATCACTTCAGCATGGCCAATCGGGATGTGCAAGTGTGACCAGTACGAGAGGGCAAAATGACTACGCTGACCATCGGAGCCGATAGATTACTGATCAACATGACCATTGATCAGCTTGACGCGCGGTTGATCGAGGTGCTCCGCGAGAACCCCCGGATCGGACTGCTCGAGGTGGCGAGGCAGCTCCAGGTGGCGCGCGGGACCGTGCAGGCCCGGCTCGCCAAGCTCGAGGCTCGCGGGATCATCACGGGACACGGGCCGGAGGTCGACCCGACGGCGCTCGGCTACACGATCACCGCATTCGTGTTCATCGAGCTGGCCCAGGGCCGGCTCGCCGAGGCAGTCGCGGTGATGGACGCAATGCCCGAGGTGCTCGAAGCGGACGCGATCAGCGGGCCGCAGGACGTGATCTGCCGCCTCGTCGCGCGCGACACCGAGCACCTCCAGGAGCTCGTGAACGAGCTCCTGCGGACGCCCGCGATCCGCCGCTGCACGAGCTACATCGCGCTCTCGCGCCAGGTCCCGCCGCGGACCGGTCCGCTGGTGGGCGCCGCGGCACGGCGGAAGGCGTAGGCCCTCAGCCGGCGTTACGAACCTGGGCCAGGCAGCGGTCGCAGATGCAGTGCCGGCCATGGACCGGCGAGACGTCGATCCCACTCATCGCCGGATGACGGTGATAGGTCAAGCCGGGGTCGGCGGGCCGGGGGCCGACTGCGACTTCGAGGCGGCGAGATCGCCCGGGAATTGCGACGGAGCGAAACAAAGAAGGCCAGGACATGGTTGCCAATCGCCTGAACGTTAAGAGATGAGCCGGCTAGAACATCCCTCCCCGGAGGGGCCTCGCCGTGGATTAATCTGTCGCGTTTCCCGGTCGATGGCCGACTCAAACCTGATGCTCTCGCATAAAACGTCATGGCGAGTTCTCGCATACAGACCGGTCGGCACGGCAACAATGAGAGCAATGCAGTCCCTGCGAAGCACTCGGGACAGCCGCTACCACGGTCAGGGCGACCGCAGTGCCGGCGCTGGCAACGGCGCCGATGGGGATGGCGGAGACGGCGGGTGACCGTGCGCGTCGTCGAGTTCGGAGGATTGAGCGACGCACAGCGAGCCGAGCTCGAGGGAGACGAGGAGGATCCCTTCGACGCCCGAGGCACGCAACTGTCCTGGCGAGGCAAGGACCACCACGTCGGTCTCCAGGATGAGGATGGCAGACTGGTCGCCTCGACCGGTCTGCTACTCGCTGAGATTCGCGTCGATGGCGGTGTGGCGACGCCGGTGGTCGGAATCGGCGGTGTAATCGTGGCGGCGCCCTACCGCGGGCAGGGGCTGGCGAATCGGATAATCGGTGAGGCACTGCGTCACGCGTCGAGGTTGGGCCCCGGGATCGCGATTCTGTTCTGCCATCGCAATCGGTCCGGCCTCTACCTCCGTCACCAATTCACCGAAATCCTCCCTCCGGTGCTGGTCGAGCAGCCGCAGGGATGGGTCGAGATGCCGCAGGTGGCGATGTGGCGCGCCCTCCGTGCCGGATGCTCGCTGCCGCGCGGAAAGGTGAAGCTGCTCGGCCTTCCGTTCTGACGCGGCGGGCGGGGCCTCGATAAGCTCGGGATGTGGCTGACGACGACAACCTGTTCGGGCAGGAGCACGTTCGCGTCTATCGCCAGACGGGCGGCAAACGCGGTTACAACTGGCGCGGGACGAACATCTTGCTGCTGAGTACGACCGGCCGCAAGTCAGGAGAAGTGCGGACGACGCCGCTGATCCACCGCACCGATGGCGATCGATGGGTGGTGGTCGCCTCGAGGGGCGGCGCGCCTGACCATCCGGGGTGGTACAAGAACCTCGAGGCCGATCCCGACGCGACGATCGAGGTCAAGAGCGAGGAGATACCGATACGCGCAACGACCGCCCGCGGCGAGGAGCGCGACCGGCTCTGGGGGCTGATGACCGAGGTTTGGCCGGCCTATGACCAGTACCAGCAGAAGACCGCGCGCGAGATCCCGGTCGTGGTGCTGAGCCGCCGCTAGGATCGGCGGCTACCTGCTCGCGATCCGGTAGACGGGGCCGCTCAGCGACACCGCGTAAATGCGCCCCAGAGTGTCCTGGCCGAATGACGACAAGCTGCTGATCGAAAGTCCGGTGGGACGGTCCCCGGTCGCGCGTCCGCGACTGAGCCTCGCCGCGCGAATCTGCGGCTTGCAGAGATCGCCGTATAGGTAGCTGCCGTACAACCCATGCAGGGCGCGGTCTCTGACCACGTAACCGCCGATAATCGCGCAGTATCCGTTGCTGTGCTGCGTCACCAGCACCGGGAACACGGCACCCGGCGCGATCCCCGGCTTGTTGCGGCGGTCCCCCTCCCAGATGCTCCAGCCGTAGTTTGCGCCAGCACCGCTGCCACGGGGCGCGAAGTCGACCTCTTCCTCCTGATTCTGGCCAACGTCCCCGATCACCAGGTCGCCGGTCAGCCGGTCGAACGAGAAGCGCCATGGATTTCGCAGCCCATAGGCCCAGATCTCCGGGCGTTTGCGGCGCTGTCCGACGAATGGATTGCCCCGGGGGATCGAGTAACCGCCGTTTGCTCCCGGGTTGATCCGCAGCAGCTTGCCATCGAGGACGTCCGTGTTCTGCCCGAGGTTCATCGGATCACCCTCGCTCCCACCGTCGCCGATGCCCACGTACAAATCGCCGTCGGGGCCGAACTGGAGCTGCCCGCCGTTGTGGTTCGTGTACCGGTGCGCAGCGGTCAGCACGATCTTCGCGCTGGCTGGGTCTGCGCGATTCGGGCTGTGGCGGGAGCGACGGTATTGGACCACGCGCACGTCGTTTCCAGGGATCGTGTAGCAGACGTAGAAGCGCCCGCTGTGCTGGTAGCCCGGCGCGAAAGCGATCGAAAGCAATCCCTGCTCGGTGTCGCTCGAGTCGACCAGCCTGGTGATGTCCAGAAACGGCCGGCCCTGCAGATGACCGTTGACCAACACGGCGATCCGGCCGCCCTTCTCGGCGACGAACAACCGATGCCTGTCACCCGGTGCGCCGGTCACATAGGTGGGCTGATCAAAGATCCCGATGCGCACGAGGCGAAGCCCGCTCGCGGCGGAGGCGCTCGCCCTGAAGCTGGCCGACTGCGAGGATCCGCAGCCCACCGCCAAAGCGCAGGCGCCGATCAGCACTGCCCAAGCCCGCCAGGCCCGCGCCGCGATTGGATCGAGGAGCCGCACCCGGTGCGAGTCTAGTCGGGGCTCGCGCTGCCGGCGCCAGCGAACAGTTGGCCTTGCGGTGTCGGTCGCCTAACGAGATCGTGCGCCCCCCGGAACGATTTTCGCCTCAAGGCCCGGTCGCGCGGATAGAGTGCGATCAGCAGCACTCATCTCGGGGACCGAACGAAGGGAGAGCGAATGAAGGGGCGACTTCTGCTTGGCTTGTCCGCAGGTCTGCTCGGGTTTGGGGTCTGGGGAGCCGCCGCGACGGCAGATCCGACCGCCGGACCACCGATCTGCCCGGGCACGGAGACGGCGATCACGGGCCACTACCACAACCTCCGGATCTATGGCAACCGCTACGTGGCGAGCGGGACGACGCTGAAGGTCAGAGGTGATCTGACGATCGCACGCGGGTCGTGCCTGGACGCGTTCACGTTGGGCACCGTGAAGGTGGGGCGCAACGTCCGCGTCGAACGGGGCGCGATCCTCGCCCTCGGCTGCACTCCGGGCTCGATCGGGCCCGTCCCGCCATGCAACACAACGACGACTGACGACACCGTGGGCGGCAGCATCTTCGCCGACCATGCGCTGACGATGTACCTGGACGGCGACACGATCTGGGGCAATGTGGTCTCGATCGGGGGAGGCCCCGGTCCGGTCCTCAACCCATACGTGAACTTCCCGATCAAGGACAACGTCATCCACGGCAATGTGTTCGTGTTCGGTTGGCAGGGAGCATGGTTCGGGTTCATCCGCAACGTCGCCTCTCGCAACGTCATCCTGATCCGCAACGTCGGCGTGACGACCGGTGACAGCGGCACTCCCGACTCGACGGAGGTGGTGACGAACACGATCTCCGGCAACCTGGTCTGCCTCGGCAACCAACCGCCGGCGCAGATCGGCGACTCCGGGGGCACGCCGAACACGGTCGCCGGCCGGAAGGTCGGGCAATGCGCCGGACTATGACGCCGAGGCGCGGGACCCGGTAGCGAGCTGACTCGCTCTCGAAGGCCCCCGCGCCGCGAGAGCGCAATACCCGGTGGTGGGAAGGCTCGGCCTTCCCACCACCCCTCCTGACCGTAAGCACGGCGCCACGCTGTGGCGGCATTTACGCTGTGGCAATGAGCGAGCTCGAGTTCCTTGGTGCGCTGCACATCGAGCTACTGCGCCACCGGGAGCTGCAGGGAGAGCACTGGGGGCACGAGCTGTTTCAGACCTCGACCGTTCAGGCGTTGCTGGCGGGCGCGTTCGAGGGCGACGTCACGCTCACCGAGGTTCTCGAACACGGCGATCTGGGGCTGGGAACGCTCGACGGTCTCGACGGCGAGCTGATCGTGGTTGACGGCCAGGCCTGGAAGGCTGAGCTGGATGGCTCGCTGGTCCGCCCGGATCTCGCGTCAAGGACGCCCTACGTCGTGGTGGTCCCGTTCTCGCCCGGCCGCCCGGTGGCGCTGCAAGGTCCGGTTAGCGAGTCGGATCTCGACCGGCACCTGCGGGGCGCGATCAAGCGACCCGAGCGCTCGATCACGATCCGCATCGATGGCCACTTCGAGCGGGTGCGGGTCCGCTCGGTGCCCAGGCAAGAACCTCCCTATCCACCGCTCGCTGAGGTGATCGCCCAACAGCAGGTCAGCGAGCTCGTCGATGTGGCGGGGACGATGGTCGGATTCTGCTTCCCCGACCCGCTCGACGGGATCGAGATGGTCGGCTGGCACCTGCACTTCGTGACCGACGACCGGGCCCGGGGCGGGCACGTGCTCAGCTACACGCTGCTCGACGCGATGGCTCAGCTCGACGAAGCGACCACGCTCCACGTCGAGCTGCCGCCGACCGTCGCGGCCCCCCGCCACGGAGCGACACTCGACCAGGACGAGCTGCGCCGCCTCGAGACCGACCGCTGAGGGCATCGGCCGGCGAGGGCGTGGCTAACCTCAATAAGGGCGCAAACCGGCGGATCACCGGACTGCAGAAAGGCACGAGTTGGCGAAGATCTGGGTGCTCGACACCGAAACAAAAGGCACAGGCGCGACGATGGTCCCGCTCGAGCGGATCCTGCGCAAGCCAGGCTCGGATGCGGTGCCGGAGTTCGCGCTGCCAGAGCTCAGACCGCCGGCGCCCGAGCACGACGAGCCGCCGACAACCCACGCTTTCAAGGTGATCGACGTGATGAGCCGCGCCGTCCTCGGCGAAGACATCGATACCCGTGAAACCGTGAAGCTGCTCGAGGGTGTCCGTAGCATCGTCGATGTCACGGTCTACGTCTGGGAAGCGAAAACCGAGCGTTGGCGGATGCTGACGTTCGGCGAGACGAAAGCCCTGTGGGAGCACCGAGGACATCTTCCAGAGGCGGAGGACTCGGTGGCGCGGTCCTGATCGGGTCGAGGAGGTTGCGCACGGCGTCCGTGAGCGACGCGACGACGAGCAGCATCAGCAGCCCGATCGCGGCAGCAGCGACGATGTACCAAGGCCACGCGCCGAGCAGCGTCAGCAGCGAGGCGTGGGTGGGTTTGTTTCGTAGGTACATGTAGTTACCGGCGGTGAGCAGGTCGCCCATCCCGGCGATAGCGGCGAACGCGAGCGTCACGGCGAAGACTCTCCACGCGGCCCTCGGCCGCGGGTACAACCGGCATCCGAACACGAGGAAGCAGGCGGCGACGATCGCACCCACGTGATAGGTGAAGTAGGTGAAGTAGAAGACGCTCGGGAACGACTGGGCGAGGTCCGGCGTGAGGACTGCTTGCAGCGTTGCCGTGAAGGCCCAGAAGTACGTGAGTTCGACGAGCAACGCCCGGCGGGTCAAGAGCGCCAACGCCGAGGTGATCGAGACCGCGTCGGTCAGCTGCAGCGGCAGGTCGTACCGGGCGCTCCAGATGCCGAGCACCACGTCCGCGACGTACTCGCCGGCCCACGCCGCGAGGATCAGCAGCGCGAGGGCCCATGCGAACACGGTCATCCAGCGGCCGGGATGGCGGCGCGCGGCCCGGACGGACACGCTGGCGCTGAGGACCATCACGCTCAGTGCCGCGAGGTGCTGATCGGAGAACTGTCGCAACTTGTTCGCTGCCTACATACCGTCTGGGCCGATCACGCCGGCGCCGCGGTGTGCCCCAGGAGCCAGTCGAGGACCTGTCCGGCGTGCTGATCGGGCGGGAAGATCGGGTAGAACACGTGCTCTATCCGACCATCGGCGATGACCAGGGTGAGACGCTTGTAGAGCCGTTGGCCGCCGGCCGTGAAGGTCGGCAGGTCGAGCGCTTCGGCGAGCTTGCGCGCGGGGTCGGAGAGGATCTGGAACGGGAGCCCCAGACGGTCGGCCAGTTCGGCTTGGTAATCCGAGTCCTGGGACGACAGGCCATAGACGGCCGTGGCGCCGGCGGCCAGCAGATCGGCGTGGTGATCGCGAAAACCACACGCCTCCGGCGTGCAACCCCGAGCGCCGGGAATCGTGTTCCAGCCGTCGGGCAGGTCGATACCGGGCTGCCCACTGAGGGGATAGATGTAGAGCACGGTCCGGCCCGGCCCGAGCTGATCCAGAGCCACGCGCTGACCGGTAGTGCTGGTCAGCACGACGGGCGGCATCGGGGTGGACGGGAGGTGATCGGCGGCGCCGTCGTCCTCAGGCACCGGCAACTCGTTGGGCAAGCTCAGGTAGTCGGACACGGCGAGCTCCTTCGCAGCCACGGTTCACGCTCCGGGACGGCGCTGGCCGCGGCTGCCACCTTGGCGATGATTTTGTCGGTCCCGGATCGGTCTAGGGTGCGGGCACACAAGCTCTAATCAACCCTCTCAAGGAGATGATGATGGGCAAGATCTTGGTACATGAGTTCATCACGCTGGATGGCGTCATCGAGGAACCGGCGTGGACGAGGGACTTCCCCTTCGATCCGAACATGGGTGAGGCCATCGGCGCGATGATGGGATCGTGCACGGCGCTGCTATTGGGGCGCCGTACGTTCGAGATGTTCGCACCCGCGTGGTCGGGCCGGACTGCCGAGGAGGACCCCGGCGCTCCGTTCATGAATGAGTCGCCGAAGTACGTGGTCTCATCGACGCTTCAGAGCGCGGACTGGAACAACTCGACGATCATCGGCCCATATGGGACCGAGACGATCCGCGCCCTCCGGTCAGCGGCTGTTCGCCGATGGCGGCCCCGGAGCGAAATTCACGCTCGCCGCGACCGAGGACTACGAGAGCGGGGTCGTGCACCTGGGCTATCGGCCGCGCCTGACGTAGTCCGGCGGCTGCCGGCGCGAGCTCCTCCCGGCGGGAAGCTCGGGTGGATTCGTGGATCATGTGCTCATGTCCGATGAAATGAACATCTTCGAGGCCGGCGATTGGGAGCGCGATTTCGGGGCGGTGCGTGGGACGCGAGTCGGTGCCGCCGCGGGGGCTCAAGACCTTGGTTGCACGCTCTATGAGATCGACCCTGGTGGTCAGGGTGCCCCCTACCACGCGCACTACGCCAACGAGGAACTCTTGATCGTCCTCGACGGCGTGCTCGAGCTCCGAACTCCGGAGGGGATCCGTGAGGTCGGCGGGGGCGCCGTGGTCGCGTTTCGGGCCGGCCCGAGCGGCGCTCACCGGTTGCGCAACGTCTCGGATCGTCCGGCGCGCTATCTCATGGTGTCGACGATGCGCTTCCCGGAAGTCGCCGAACAGCTCGACACGGGGACGATTCTGGCGATGAAGGCTCCGGCCGACGGCTGGGCATTTCCGGCCGGGAGCGCTGGCGATTACATGGCCTTGACGCTGGAGGCGATCGAAGCCGAGCCAGACCGCTGAGGCCACTCCCAGGCCCGGAGCCTGGCAAAGCCGGCGGCGGCGGCGCGGGGAAACCTGCCAATACCTCTATCAACAGGGGATCTCACGCTCCGCTGCTTTCGTTTATCACCCGCGCCGGGCGTGAGATGGGCGAGCGATCGACAACCCGTGAAAAACCGGAGGTGAATCACGATGCGCGCAACCGTCATGCATGGCTCCGAGGACGTTCGAGTCGAGACCGTTCCTGGCGCCTGATCGAGCCACCGACGCGTTGGTCCGCATGACCCGCGCGGCCATTGCAGCCCCATAAGGAGAACCACATGCAGATCACCAGAAACTCACTCGAGAGCAACACCGGGCCCGGTGACTGGTTCACGGGCACCGTCTACATCGACCCCGTCGCCACCGCATCAGAGCCTTCTCGCCTGAGCGCGAGCAGCGTCCACTTCACTCCCGGCGCCCGCACCGCCTGGCACACCCACCCTTACGGTCAGACGATCTACGTCACCGAGGGCATCGGACGCTGCCAGCGCCGTGGCGGCCCGGTCGAGGAAATTCGACCCGGCGACCGTGTCTACTTCGAGCCCGGCGAGGACCACTGGCACGGCGCCGCGCCGAACCGCTTCATGACCCACCTCGCCATGCAAGAAGTCGACGACACGGGCAGCCCCGTAACCTGGGGTGAGCACGTCACCGACGAGGAGTACAACGCCGCGCCGGCGTCCGCCGGATGACGCGTATCGCTCCCAAACCGGAGTCGCTGCTTGCCGTGTTGACGGGCACCGTCGCGAGCGCTCCGCGTCGGCGTCGTCGACTCTGTCGACGACCCGCGCGACGTAGTCGCTCAGAACGATTTGTAGTGCCCGTTGCCGATCACGAAGCCGTGGTTGTCGCCGTTGAAGCACATCACGGTGGCCAGCGCCACGTGGCAGGTCACGCCGAGCTGATTCCAGAGACGGCCTCGACCCAACGTGACCGAGTTGCCGGCGACGAATGAATCCTGGCTGAGCCTCAGCACCTGGGGCTGGCCGAGCACAGCAAGCTGGACGAATCCCGAGTCGCCGATCCCTTTCTGCTTTGGGGCCGGAATGCCGCGCGCCGCGCACAGGACCTCGGTAGCCGGCTTGCTGGGCGCGTGGATCTCGATCCCGCATGTAACCTTCCTGCTCGTGTTCCGAAACTGGGTGGACTTCGAGAGAGGCGCGGCGCTCGCCACGGCAGCAAGGGCCACCACCCCCAGGCTCACAATCGAAACAGAGAGGCCTGCGAATCGGTTCATGCTGTCTCCTTCGTGCGACGACTGCCGCGGCTGCGGTTGGCTCAATGTCAGTTTGAACCACACCGCGGCTTGATGCGAGCCCGCGAGGGGTTTGCGGACCGCGCAGCCGTCGGGCCTGAGGGCCTTCACGGCAGGGTTGCAAAATGCTCGCGGGTGGCGCCGCGTGTCGTGTGCGGCCGTTATCGTGGCGGACGCGGACTGCGCCGGATTCGCATGTGCGCTGGCCTTCGGGGCGGCGCGGAACGCACCCCAGGACCGAGAGACAGGAGCACGAGATGGATCTTCGCGACGAGCTTCAGGGAAAGCAGCTGACCCGCCGGCAGGTGATGGAGCGCCTCGGAATGGTCGGGGCCGGCGCGTTCGTCAGCCAGTCCGCGCTCGCGTGGATGGCCGGGCCGAGCTGGGCGTCGGTGATCGAGCGGGCGGCGAGGACCAAGCCGGCCGGCTCGGACCTCGAGGCGGTTGAACACATCGTCTTCCTGATGCTCGAGAACCGCTCCTACGACCACTACTTCGGCGCCTACCCGCGCGGGCGCGGCTTCGACGACCACCCCAAGCACGCGCTCGGCGTGTTCGCTCAGGCCTACCCGGGTGGATCGCATGTGGTCCCCAGGCACAAGCTCCTGCCGTTCCACCTGTCGGGACACCATGGTCTTGAATCGACCGACGACCTGACCCACGACTGGGGCCCGATGCACGAGTGCTGGAACCACGGCAAGATGGACTCCTGGGTCAAGGTTCACACCCAGCCGCAGTGGGAGGGGCCGAAGGGCGCGATGACGATGGCGTACTACAAACGCGCCCAACTGCCGTTTCACTGGGCGCTCGCTGACCACTTCACGCTCGGCGACGCCTACCACTGCTCGATCCTCGGTCCGACGCACCCGAACCGGCTGATGGCCACCAGCGGCATGATCGACCCGGCCGGCACGCACGGCGGTCCCGTGGTCGCGACGAGCCCCACCGACGACACGCTCTGGAACTGCACCTGGGCGACCGTTCAGGAGCTGCTCGAGGACAAGGGCGTCTCGTGGAAGGTCTACACGCCGAGCAACGCCGGGGTCCGGGGCAAGTTCGCGTCGCTGACCAGATACTTGACCTGGGACCCGAGCTTCTACGACCCGACCATCACGTCCAACCTGCTGCTGACCGACAACGTGCTGCCGTACTTCAAGGCGTTCCGGCAGCCCGGGACGCCGCTATTCGAGAAGGCGTTCAAGCAGACCTTCCCAAACGACTTCGCTGCCGACGTCAAGTCCGGTAAGTTCCCGAAGGTTTCCTGGATCATCCCGCCGCTCGGCTTTGACGAGCACCCGTCGGCCTCGCCGACGAACGGCCAGTGGTTCGTCTCGATGGTGCTCGACGAGCTGACCTCGAACCCGAAGGTGTGGGCGAAGACGGCACTGTTCATCATGTACGACGAGAACGATGGCTGGTTCGATCACGTACCCCCGCCGACCGCCCCGAAGGGCACCCCCGGCGAGTATCTGACCACGAGCACCTTCCCGGCCGGGGAGCCGAAGCCGGACACGCTCGGCTTCAGCGGTCCGCTCGGCCTCGGCGTCCGCGTGCCGCTGCTCGTGGTCTCGCCGTTCAGCCGCGGCGGCCACATCGCCACTGAGGTGTTCGACCACACCTCACAGCTGAAGCTGATCTCCAAGCGCTTCGGTGTCGAGGTCCCGAACGTCTCGGCGTGGCGCCGCAAAACCGTCGGCGACCTCACCTCAACGCTCTTCAACTCCAAGACTGACACGTCCGTTCCGAAGCTCCCGAGGACGTCGATCGTGTTCGCATCTTCGGGCCCCGCGAGCTTCACGGGCCAATGGACCGAATCCGGCGGCTTCGGTCCGAGCATCCCGACCAAGCAACGGATGCCGAACCAGCGCGGCGGCTCCGAGCCGGCCAGCAAGTTCTTCAAGCTGGGCAAGCTCGAGGAGGCGATCCCCGACGAGGCCCGGACACAGATCGATATCAGTGGCCCGCCGAACGAGACCGTCAAGTCGCGCGGGAACCGGCTGCTATCGAGACAGCCGAGCTGACAAGCGTTTGCTCACCCTGCCTGCTGTTCGCCGCGGTCGAAGCTTGTCCAACCCGTTCGTAACCTACGGACTCCGGTGGCGCGCCATCGTAAGACGCGCCGAGGCCACTGAAGGACAGAATCACCGACGGTGAGTGCTGCTTGCGAGCCGTCAGGAGCGAAGTCGTTGTCGGCCGACACAACCACGCGAACTTTCACGTCGGCGCCAACTCGATCGTGCGCCGGAAGCGTCCGGTGATGGTCGTAGCTCATGTCGGCAACTCGTCGCCGGCCCGCTCCGCTGCCATGTACGCGGCATACCACTCGGGCCAGTTCGCATCTGCCTGCCGGGTGCGCTTCTCGTGCTCGCTGTGCGCGGCCTCCGCCCGCCGAAGCGCGCTCGCCAGGTCCGCGGTGGATGCGAATGCCGTTTCAGCCCCGTTCACGTGGCCTGGCAGTCGCGTCGTAACTTCCTGAAGCAGCCAGCCGTTGCCGTCGGGGTCGCGGAACGTTGCAAAGGAGCCGTAGCTCTGGTGATCTAGTGCCGGCCCGCTCGCGCGGCCGCTCATGTCGCCGAGCTGGAACTGAGCGCCCGGCGTCTCTGGGTGGAACACCTCGCTGATCTCGACACCGTGGGCGACGAGCACGTTACGCGCGGCCTCGATGTCGGTGACGATCAGGTAGAGGCCCTGGGCCGAGCCCGGCGCAGCCGATGTCTTTTTCGTGCCGAATTGGATCGAGCAGCCCGAGCCGGGCGGTGTGAACTGGACGCCCCGGAAGCCGTTGTCGAACTGAAAGTCGGCATCGAGCCTCCATCCGAGGCCCCCATAGAACGCCTTCGCGCGGTCAACGTCGGACACAGGGATGACGACCACCTCGAGCCGCAAATCGACGTGCGCGACGCGCTCGACCCCGCTCCCATCACTGCCACTGACCTCCGTCGTACCCATATTGACCTCCATCGCGATTGGTGGCGCATGCACTCGGCGGCGCGGCGCCGGTATCGGAACCTGGTCCCGCTTCGCTCGCCGGAGGCTACTTCGGCCCGCTCCGACCGCAGAACCCATCCGCGGAAAGCGAGCAAGTCGCTGACCGCCTGCTCTCCTCATCTGGGCATCGACGGACTCGACGCTCGCAACGGCGGGTCAGGTGAGGCGCGTGGCGGTGAAGCTGGCCAGGGCATTGAGCAGTTGGTCCTGGAACCGCCGGTCGTGGACGGCCGGATGCGGCTCGATGCGGCGCTGGTGGTGCCAGTAGCCGCCGGAGGCGCGTGCGTTGGGATCCTCGCTAGTGGCGAGCCACTCTTGAGTGAGGTGCCCGAGTCGCAAATCGTCGGGCGCCGCGGGTCCACCCATCCTCGTGGGCACCCAGCCAGGGTTTACCGCGTTGCTGAACACGTCCGGCCACATCCGCGCGACGGCAGCGGCAAGCGTGGTGACGAACAGTTTGCTGTCCGAGTAGGAGCCTGTCGGGCTTCGGCCGCTCCAGTCTATGTCCGTGAGGCTGGGTCGTCCGCTGCGGTGCATGCCGCTGCTGAGGTAGACCAGACGCCGCGGGCGGTCGATTAGTGCAGTGAGCAAATAGGGCGCGATCACGTTGACGGGCAGCATGTGCGGGCCGGTGTCGACGCCAGCGTTGTGGATCACCGCGTCCATCCGGCCGAGGTCGTTGACCTCGCCGGCGATGGTGCGCGTCTGGTCGAGGTCGGCCAGGTCTCCAACGGCGGCCCCGGCGCCTTGGTCGACGAGGTCGCGTACGGCCGTGAGGCGGTCGTGGTTGCGCGCGTGGACGACGATCTCGTGCCCGTCGTGGAGCAGCGTCTGCGCGGCCAGGCGCCCGAGGCCGTCTGCGGAGCCGGTGATGAAGACGCGTGCCATCAGAGGCTCAGGACGCGGGCGTGGCGGTGTACTGCCCGTCGGTGAACCAGTCGGCCGGACCGTTCTGCGTGTTGATGCTGCGGGTGATCTCCATGCCGTCCCTTTCGGTTGGCTCAGAGATCTCCATGCCGTCCCTTTCGGTTGGCTCAGGCGGTCAGACCGCCGTCGACGACCATCGCGTGCCCGACGGTGAACGCTGCGTCGTCGGAGCACAGCCACAGGACGGCCGCGGCGATCTCCTCGGGGCGGCCCATGCGGCCGATCGGCTCCTGGACGATGACGGCGGCGCGGCCTTCGTCGGTGTCGCCGCGTCCGACGCCTCCCGTTGGGGCAAACGCACCCGCCCGAGCGTGGAGGCTCGGCCGAACGCATGACGGCCCGCACGGATGGCGGGCCGTCGCGGGTTGCGACTCGTCTGCTCTATATCGTCTGAACGTTCGCGGCGGCCGGGCCCTTGGGGCCCTGCTCGGCGTCGTAGGACACCTTCGCGCCCTCAGCGAGCGACTTAAAGCCGCTGCCGGCGATCGACGAGTGATGGACGAACAGGTCCTTGCCCTGGTCATCGGGCGTGATGAAGCCGAAGCCCTTATCGTCGCTGAACCACTTAACGGTTCCAGTTGCCATGTTCCCTCCCGGGAGATTGTGTGCTGCGAAACGCGGGAGGTGCTAAATGCAACAACTACGAACGCTGGCACTACCTTTGCCGGGCATGATCGCCCGGCCCTTAAGCACCAGTGTAGCCGCCTCGGGCGGACTCTCATGTGGCCCTCATGCGGCCAACGCGACGTCAAGGAGCGTGATCGTTCATCACAAAGAGACATTCATCCGAGCAGGAGCGCTCGAGGGCCGTCGCCGACGGACCGTCAACGCGCGTCCCGTTCCCGGCGCCTGCGAACCTGCTCTAGCTCGCGCGCGGCCCGAATCTTGCGAGCGTCGTGTTGTGCCCGCTCGTTGCGTTGCGCGATCTCTCTCCGCAGAGCATTAAAGGCCGCCTCGGACGTCGATCGCCCCGGGCCTGGTTCTTGAGGTCTCGTGCCTGGTTCTTGCTGGTGCTTCGGCATGTCTGCACTCCTCGCTCGCTCCACTAGGAAGACTTGACCACAGGAAGAATGCAAGAGCCACGCACTCAGGCGGTGGAAGCTGCCTCCCAACTCTACTCGGCCGCCTCGCTCGGCCAGCTACGCACTGGCGTGCCAGCAATCCGATGACCACGATCGATCTGGCCGGAAACTCGTGTTGATTCGGAAAGCTGCACTCCGCGGCGACACGGAACCTGGCCCGGGCCGCGGTCCGCGAGGACGTCGCCTATGGCGAGAGCGTCGCCGGGTCGCCCGCGCTGGACCGCCCCAACCGCGCAATCAGATCATCGACCTCACGCAGCCACGTGTTTGCCTGGTCCTGCACGGTCTCATCCCAAAGGTCGCGCAGCTCGCTCTCCGCGCGGACCCGCCGGACCGCCTGCACCGCCTGGTCGACCTCCGAGTCGTGAGGTCGATGGGGGTGAGCGTCCACCCACCGGCGCACGTGGTCCGGCAAGCGTTCGGGTGCATGACCGGCACAGGAAGCGGACAACTCTGCGGCCGCGATCGCCTCGCACGACGCGTCGAGGCCAAGGTAGTCGGGCTCACCCAACGCGTTATCGATCGCAGACGCGATAACCCCGCCTGGGTCAACCGCTTCCTCGACAACGTAGAACCAGTCACTAGCCGGATCATTCTCGAAGCTCGCAGCTCCCCACGCGCCCACAGCGACAACGATAAACGGCAGAATCAACGACATGCTGATAGACCGGCAGGCTCCCCGCCGCGTCGAGAGCTCCGTATCGATCGACCACGAGTAGCGGTGCATGGCACTTCTTGGCGTTCAAACGCCGCTCGCTCGGCTGCCTCGCATCCGATCGACGCACTTCCCGTGACGCCCTTGTGGGTTGCGCGCGAGTAGCGAGCGCCCAGGTCCGGGCCCGGCCGCCCGCTCGACCGGGAACTCGACGCCCGGGTCTGGGGAAGAGGCACGCAATCGCGGACGAGTCGTATCCGTTGATCCCGAGCGTCCCGTGCAGATGGGTCACGATGGAGGAGCGCAGGTCCGGCCTCGGCACGTCGACGCGTGGTCGGGATGATTGTGTTGTCGCCAAGGCGATCGCGCACCTGCAGGTGGTGGGAGGTCGAAAGCGATCGTGCCCAGCGCGGCAGCCGGGGCCGCTGAGTTGGGCGAGAGCAGGAGTCATGCTTTCACTGCCGCGTCGGCGCGCCGGGCTGCGTCGAACGCTGCTGGCTGGAGGTTAACGGGGGTGATTGTCCAGCCTGCCGTCCCAGCGCCGTTCAGGTTGACCGGTGCTCTCTGCAGTGAGAGAGTTACTTGTGGTGCTTGGCCGCACTCAGTGGTCCCGGGGAAGGTGGCGTTTTGCCGTTGTGGCAGCGGTTGCGCTGATCCTCGCCGGCTGTTCGGGGCGGACGACAGGGGCCACGAACATAGACCTAAGCGGCGGGGGCCGAGGCGCGCCTGTGTCCGCGTCGGCACAGCTGAACGCGGTCGGCTCGTGCAGGACGAGCTGCATGGTGTTCATCCGGTGGCGCGCAGTGGGCGCGAGCACCTGGAACAACGAGGCCTCGACCAGTGTAGGGCGCGTGAAGAACGCGCCGTTTTCCGTAACGGTCTCGAACCTGTCGCCCTTCGGGCAGTACGAGTACCAGGTCTGCGGCAAGGAGGCTTCCTGGAGCGAGCCTGTGTGCGTGGGACCGGATGGCACGCCGAACACCATCCAGAAGTTTTCAACTAGCCCAGGGGGCGACGATTGGCCTCAGTTCCGCTACAGCTCCGGCGAGCCCGCGTTCAACCCGCTCGAGTTCACCCTCGGGCCCGGTAACGTCGGCAGGCTCACGCAGGCATGGTCGGCGCCAGTGGTCAGCGCCGGCCCCCCAATCGTGGCCGACGACGTGGCGTACGTGGCCGGCTCCGGCGCCACCGCCGGCACGGGGACCCTCACCGCCTATCCGGCGCAGTGCGCGATTCGTGGTCGCACCTGCCGACGTCCCCTGTGGAGCGTCAGCGTCCCGGGGGACACGAGCGGGGAGACCCCGGTGCTGTACGACGGCGACGTCGTGGTGGGCGCGCAGCAAGACCACTCAGGCGGTGCGTCCACCGGCCGCGTCTATGCGTACGACGCCGCCACCGGCGCACTTCAATGGACTGGCGATACCGGCGGCCCGATCCACGCCCCGCCGAACGCTAGTGCCGGCGAGCTTCTGGTCGCCTCCGACGACGGGTTCCTCTACGCGTTCACGGGCTGCCCGCCGGCCGGCGCGAGCTGTCCGCCGCTGTGGAAGTCGCAGTCCCCGTTCCTGACCGGAGGCGGTGCGACGCCCTCGTCGCCGGCTGGCGGAGTCACGACCGACGTGGTCGGGTCCCCCGACGGTCACCTGTACGCCTTCCAGGCGTGTTGCGGCTCCGCCAGCGGAGCGCTCAGCTGGATTGGCGCGACCGGTGGGCCCGTCCATTCCTCGCCGGCGGTCGACACCACGTTCGTGGTGTACATCGGCTCGGACGACGGCAAGCTGTACGCGTTCACCGAAGGCCGTCCAGGTGGCGCGAATGGCGGGCAGCTGCTGTGGAGCGCGCAAACCGGCGGCGCGATCCGGTCCTCACCGGCGGTGGCCAACGGCGTGGTCTATGTCGGGTCCGATGACGGCAAGCTCTACGCCTTCACGGCCTCCGAGTGCGATGCGTGCACCGGTGGCGGCCGGCTGCTGTGGACCGGGGCCACGGGAGGCGCAATCCATTCCTCACCCGCGGTCGCGAACGGCGTGGTCTACGTCGGCTCGGACGACGGCAAGCTGTACGCCTTCCCCGCTGACGGCTGCGGAAGCTCCACCTGTAGTCCGCTGTTCGTCAGCCCGGGCGGGCATCCGCCGTCCTCGCTCGCCGTGGCCGGCGGCCTGGTCTACTTCACAGGGCAGGCATCAGGGGCCTCGCGCTTGCACGCATACGCTCTGCCGTGAGCCGACGCCTTGGGGCCCTGGCGGCTCGAGGCCCCGAGCGCTCCTCGCCAGGTTGGTGCCACCCTGCCGATCCGCTCGCTTGCGATCTCCTGGGGAGCAACCGCTGTTGATCGAGGATGGTCTGGGCCTCAACGTTCGCAAGCTGTCCGAGCATCTGACGCGATCACCGCGTCGAATCCGCAGGCCTGGGTCGCCGTCAATCAGTTCCCAGCTGGGCAACGCTCGGCGACGGTCGGCCGACTGCGGCGACTTGGGTTCACCGGCGGGGTGCGAGAGGATCTGACCTGGGCCGCTCCACGCGCCGCGGGATCCGCGACTCCGCCGGCCGCCGGGCTGTCGGTCGTCGAGCGTTTCCGTACCCCGGCGCAAGCGCGCAGCGAGCTCACGGCGCAGTTGCCTACGCTCGGGCCCGGGACCGCGATCAAGGTCGTCGGCGTGCCCGGAGCCCGCGGCTGCTCGTCGACGGGTGGCGGCCAGGACTTCGCCAACGTCCTGTTCGCCTCCGGGCCGGACCTGTACCTGGTGGGGGCCGAGTGGCCGACCAGCCTCAAGGGAAAGATGTCGGTGCAGGACCTTGTGGCTGCTGTGCAGCACGAGTACCAGTGCGTCAGTAGCACGCGCTGTCGGCTCGTCGTCAAATCAATCGCCGTGTCGGTGCGTCCCCGCCCCGGCGTTGTGCATACGCACAACCAGCTGTCACCGCGGCGTGGAGGTCGACGATGCCGGTGATCGCGATTCGCGAGATCCACTCGCGAGCGCCCGGGACGACCTGACGACCGCTTTCTTCGTCTCGGGTGGCGCCTGGACGGCTAGCGCGTTGGCGACTGGGGACCGGCCCGCATTCCCGCGGGAGCGCTTTTGCGCTCACGGTCCCATGATCTGCGCCGAAGGGATGTGTTGCCTGGGCGTACCCTTCCAGTGGTGGGAACGAATCGCTCTGCCCCGCTTGGTCCGGTGATCCCCGAGCTCGCCTATGCGGATGTTGCCGCGGCGGTGGACTGGCTGATCGAGGTGCTGGGATTTGTCGAGTGTGTCCGGATCGGACCTGGTCACCGAGCGCAGCTGGGCTTCGGTGAGGGCTGTTTGATCGTGGCCGACGTTGGTCATGGCCGCGTGGCTCCGACCGGTGAGATGTCCTCGCAGTCAGTGATGCTTCGGGTCGACGACGTGATTTCCCTGTGCGACCGCGTCCGCAGGAATGGCGGCGTCATCGTCCGTGAGCCCCAGGATTTTCCGTACGGGGAGCGGCAGTGCACCATCCTTGACCCAGCGGGCCATCGCTGGACGCTCACCCAAACGCTGCACGATGTCGCACCAGAAGACTGGGGCGGCATCACAATCAACCCCCGGTAGCTGCCGGCAACGCTCAGCAGGCCATCGTCCTGGGCGTTGCTCTGAACGTGTCCCTTATGTTCCGATGTCGCTGCGGATCGCGGGAGCGCGACATCAGCCGCTCGTCGCGGTGGGTTTGAGCGACCCGGGCGCCGCGACCTCCGGGCTGACAGGGCCGTTGAAGACCGCGGTCAGCAGCGCTTAAACGACGATGATGCGCGCGATCGCTTCTGTCACGCGACAGGCGAAGACCTTGGCGACTGCAAAGGCGACAACGGGGTCATCCGCTGGGCGGCCGAACTGACGATCCCGATCGTGGCCAAGCGATCGTCCGCCCGTTAGCGCGCTGACGCCTCCCTCGTCGCCTTTGCGCTCGTGAGCCTCGCGACCGGCGAGCGACGAAAGCGGTCGTCCGCGCCCGCGCCCGCTGGCGCCTGCATCACGCCTAAGCGATTACGCCTGCGCCGTGGCTGCTTTCGTGGACCACCAGCACCGGACCCCGCCCGCGTCGCGCTCATGCTTTTGGGCGGGAGGAGTCGTCCACTGGTCGGCGCGCTGGCGACTGCTTCTGCTCGCCGAGCAAGCGAACTATGCCCGCCCGCAGGAGTGGGTCGGGACGTGCCGCCGGTGTTCCAGCTAGGAGGGCTGTGTCCCTTGGCTGGCGATTCCGAGTTGTGTGGCTTCGGCGACGGCTTGGACTCGGTTTGTGACTTCGAGCTTGCCGAGGATCGCGGAGACGTGGTGGTCGACGGTCTTCTCGGCCACGAACAGCCGCGCGGCGATCTCGCTGTTGCGCAGTCCTTCGGCGACGAGCGCCAGGACCTCAAGCTCACGTGGAGTGAGGTTGGCGGGGTTCGCGCGCGTGGCCGGCCGCTGACCGCGGGGCACCCGGACGGCGCCGCGCTCGCGCAGCTTGCGGGCGAAGATCGTCGCCGCCGGCTGAGCGCCCAGCGCCTGCAGCTGGGCAAGCGCCCGCTGCAGGACCGCGTCGTCGTCGGCGTCCATCACCGAGAACGCCGTTGAGTAGACGCATCCGCCGGCAGCCCAGCGCTCGCTCGCGGCGGCCCAGTCTCTCGCCATCTCGAGGCGGTACTGCTCTTCCCCGACGCTCGGGATCGGCTCGTCGACGCCAGCGCGCCACCGCCAGTAACTGAGTCCAGCCAGATACCAAGAGTCCAGACGTTTGGCGTCCTCATATGCCAGCTCGGTTTCGCGGATCGCGTCCTCCTGCCGTCCTTCCAGCCACGCAGCCTCTGCTCTGGCGATCGCGACGGGGGCGATCCACTGCAGCTCGTGCCGCGGCTCCGCGAGCGCCACGGCCTCATCGAGCGGCCCCCAAACCTCGGGGTCTCCCCGGCGCGCGCGGACCAGCCCGAGCGTCACCAGGGCGTGGATCCGCGCGAACGGGTTCTCGTCGCCGAGGCAGATCAGCGCCGTTTGCGCCGCCTCGCTCCACCGTCCTTCGGCGAGCAGCTGGTTGGACTCCCAGCTAAGTAAGTAATAGCGCCAGACGTCGAAATCGCGCGTGCTGCAGTACTCGACCCCGGCGCGCACATATGGCGCGGAGATCTCGTACTCACGAAGCCGACCGGCGGTCCGCGCGATGATCACGTAGGTGACCGCAACCAGATCCTCGACGCTGGCCGCTCGCGCTAGCTCGAGCGCCCGCTCGAGCTTCTCGAGACCGTCGAGCCTGCCGGTGAAGAACTCTACCCAGCCGATCATCTGCAAAGCCGCGATGCGACTTTGGGGATGATCGAGCTGCTCGGCAAGCTCCTCGGCGCGCTTCGCCCACGTCATGGCCGAGGCTGGGTCCTCCGCCGCGAGCAGCAATATCGACATCATCCGGTAAGCGCCGACGAGTTCGGGGCCGGGAACGCCCTCGAGCACGTCGAGCGCCCGCTGCGCGGTCGCCAGCCCTTCCGGGAGGCTGCCGACTTGCCAGTGCAGCTGCGCCAGAAACGCAAGCGCGGCGCCCTGGGCAGGGCGGATACCGAGTTCGTGATAGCAGTGCAGTGCCTGCTCCTGGGCGGCGATCGCCTCCTTGAGCTGGACCGTCACGAACAAGTCGAACGCGCGGGCGCTGAACAGCGCCGCCCGCTCCTTGAGCGGTACGAGTTCAGCGAAGCGCAGCGCCTCCGCGTAGTGGATCGCGGCCTCGCGGTGCGCCCCCAACTTGGATGCTTGCGCGGCCGCCTGCGGTGCGAACTTCAGCACCAACTCGGGATCGCCGGTGGCCTGCGCGTGGTTGGCAAGACGGGCCGGTTCGGGCGCACCGTAGGGCGGTGACTCCAACGCGACGAGCGCCGCACGGTGAAGAGCGAGCCTGCGCTGCATCGGAATCGATTCGTCGATCGCGAGCCGTGCGAGCTCATGTGAACACGCCACCGCCCCGGTCCGGGCGACGACGATGCCGGAGCCGAGGCATTCCTCTAGACACTGCAAGCAGTCGCTCGCGAGCAGATCCAGCAGCCACAGCTCGGCCTGTTTGCCCGCGACCGCGATCGCGTCGAGCAACCTCCTAGCTCCGGGACTCAGCCGCGCCGCACGGCCGAGCACGACGTCCCGCACGGTGGAGGGGATCTCCTCGCCGGGGGCCGCGAGCGCTTCCGTGACGAAGAACGGGTTGCCGGCAGACTTCAGGTAGAGATCACCCACCGCCGCGCCGTGCGCCGCAGCGAGGCGAGCGACCGCCTCGCGCGAGAGCGGCGCCAGCCGGAGCCTATCGATCTGTGAAACGGCGGCAATCTCTCCGAGCACGACCCGGAGCGGATGCCAGCGATCCAATCCCACATCTCGATACGTCGCGATCACCAACGCTGGCACACCGTCGACGCGCCGGGCGAGCACCCGCAGGACATCGAGCGTCGCCTCATCCGCGGCGTGCACATCCTCAAGCACCAAAACCGACGGGCGACATTGCTCGACTGCGCGTCCAACCGCGATCGCGATCTCGTAGGGCACGGCCCCGCTCTCGATGACGGCTGCCAGATCGCCGCCCACAAGCTCTGCGACATCGACGAACGGCCCAAGCGGCCGCGGCGTGAACGACACGTCGCACGCCCCCCACAACACGCGCCCGGAGCCGCCGACCTGATCGCAGAACCGCCGAACCAGCGATGTCTTGCCGACCCCAGCCTCCCCGGAGACGAGCACCACCCGCCCATGGCCGCTCCGCGCCACCGTCGCGAAGAGCCCGGCCAACCTCGAGAGCTCCTCCGAGCGCTCCAGCAACCCCGCTTCGTCTAGAACAAGTCCCGTACTACTCACCCCAACACCAACCCTAACAGCACCCGCCAAACCCGCGGCGGTGGCACTCAGTCCGAGCGGCCCCGTGGTCACGCTTCTCGCCGGCGATGCAGCAATGAAGCACCGCGCTGCCGCTCGTGAGCAGACTGGGCAGTTCGCCCGTCGGGCCCTGCCAAGAGTGTCGGTCCGCCAAAATGCGGGCCGGCGGCCGTCCGTGTTCGCGGTGACGACGGGGCTTCCGCATCCAAATCAGGGGAGCATCACAGCTGCCGACCGTAACGCTGGCTGTCGCCCCGGACCACCACCAGCGAGCCGCGAACGGCGACGTCGCTCCTGCTCGGCCAGCACAAGCAGTCGCCAGCGGGCCGAACGTGGACGGCTCCTCCCGCCTAGAAGGAGTGGCGCGTTCGCCGCAAGCGGCGTGACTGCTCCTTGGGCGAAGGAGTCATCACGCCGGTACTCACGGTGCCGCGGCCGACAACTGCTTCCGGACAACCCCAGCCACGAGACTGACGAGCGCGCCGCGACCGCGATGCGGGCTTATGACCGCGAGCCGGTCATCAAGCCGCAGACCACCGGCATGGCCCCCACGGGCCGCGACGTCGGGGGCGTCAGCCGATCGGCTCAGCCAGGGACACGATGATCCCCTCTGGCCCGCGCACGTAGGCCATGCGCCAGATGTTCTCGTACTGACCGATGCCGCCGACCAGGCCGTAGCCGTCCGCGGCCAGCCGGTCGACCGTCGCCTGCAGGTCGTCGACTTCGAATGCCACGTTGCGCAGTCCCAGTTTGTTGGCCATGGCGGTGGGCGACCCTGGCTCGTGTTCCGGCTGGACGAAGCTGGACAGCTCGAGCCCGGTACCTCCCTCGGGCGGCCGCAGCACGACGATGTGACTGCGGGAGCCGGGGATGCCGGTGACAGTGTCCACGAACTCGCCCTCTACAAACGTCCGGCCCTCGACCTCGAGGCCCAGCCCGACGAAGAACGCCGTCACCGTGTCGAGGTCCGCGACGGTGATCCCGACATGGTCGAAACGTCGTATGTGCGACATGAGGTACGTCCTCCGGGATCTGCTGGTGTGGTGAGCCGCGCCTGTCGAGGCCCGTCCTGTTGAGCGAAGCCGGCCCGCGCTTCTCGACATGGAATCACGCATTCAGCTCCTAACCCGTCCCGCAGAAGGAACCGTCAGCGAGGGCCGGCGACGCCGCCGAGCACTGCGGCGATCGACGTGTCCAGTAAGGCCCGCCGGTAATGTGTCTCGGTGGAGGGCGCTATCCGGGACACCCACGAGGACACGCGCGCGACCCAAAGCAGGTCTTCCTCGCGGCCCGGATCAACACCTGCTCGTCGCCACCAGCGCTTTCGGTGCCGTCGTCGGCGAAGTCGTCGTCGCGACCGTCGACCAGGAGCAGCGCGTTTTCGTGAAACCACGGCACGGGCCACACGGAGTTGCCGGACAAACCCGGAGACCCGCAAATTCTGGGAGCATGTCTGAGCCTGCGGGTCCCCCGCACCTGCTAGGCGCGACGGAGCAGCCACGCCGGAGCGCGATACGGTCTGACCCCATTGGAGAGCAGTCACGCTGCGCAGCAGCCAGGGCGTCGATGGGGTGGCTGCTTTGCTGCGGAGACGACAGCCGTTTCTCCGGCGTCGGGCGGCGGACTTCCGGATGCTCGGGCCGAGCAGCAGTCTCCGGATGGCAATGACAGTGCTGGTTCCCGTCCCGATCCGGGTGTGTCAGGAGCATCGAATTGGGTGAGCCTGGCTCGCGCTCCGCCAGGTAGGAGAAGTCTCGACCCTCCGGTGAGACTTCTGGAATCCGTGTCCAAGCGAGCGCCTCACCAGCGCTGAGCCGCGGCTTATCGTACGCCTGAGAATCGCTGGTGCGCGGGACTCAAGCCGGGGCTCGGACGGCCGCCGCAGCCGCGGGTCCGGAGAGCACCAAGACGGGCCGGGTCGACGTTACCGGAAGCTCGGCGGCAACCGAACCGAGCAGCGCAGCGCGTAACACCCCATGCCACGCGGCGGGGCTTTAGGAGTGGGCCGTGGAGGACTCGAACCTCCAACCTTGGGATTAAGAGTTGCCGATTTGCAGGACAATTGCCTTAGAAACAGGCGTTTGAGTGTCGCCGAGTGCAGTTAGAGCGGGTCAAAATTGCTGAGTTCGGGACCTGTTTCGGGACCTGTTTTCGGAGGGCGAGCTGGTCGCTGAGGCGACTAGCTGCGGTGTGTTGCTGAGGCGATCAGCAGGTGCGACGCGCCGCACGGAATGAGTCCCGCATTCATGCGCGCGGGCATCGGAGGTTCATGTGGCTTCGTGACCACCTGTGTCCGACAGCCGGGACAAGGATTGTCGACGCCCGCGGCGGAATCGTTGCTCGTTTGACGCACGAGCAGTCACGCCGCGGTGGCATCTCCGTCCAAGACGTCGGCTGCTCTAGGAGAAAGAATGTGCCGGTCATGTGGGGCTGCTAGTGGCGGTGGCAGTCGACTGTGATCCGTGTTGTCGAGCCCGCGACCACGTGGTCCAGGCTGGGGGCGAAGGCGAATCCACGTAACACTCGCCCAACTTCCATCCCAGCCGAGGTATGCCGCCCACCACGTGATAGCGGCCGGCGGGGAAGCGAGATCGAGAAACGACCCGAATGACCAACCTTGATCCGGTGACGTCTCCCGCGGAAGCCGGTCACGACGACGATTCCCGATTCGCGGACGTACCCCGCCCCGTCCGGGGCCGCCCTTTGCACCGCTGACGACGAGCCCACCGGTGAGCTTGCCGTGGCTGGTCGCACCCAAAGCGAGACCACCAGCAACGAGCTGAGCGTCGCCGCGAGAAGCGACGCAGTGACACGAGCCGCAGAGACGCCGGGCCGCGGGTCGGACTCATGTCCGGTTCTCGTGCCGTTGAGTTTACGGATTCGCGACGCCAGGTTCTTGGTCGCTCTCGGTTGACGTTGGAGTGCGCGTTCAGTTCCGTGAACAGTAGTTGCAGAAGCTTGCCTTAACTTCAACAAACGTGTAGGTTGGTGATAGTTGTTAGTTGGCCGCATGTGCCGGATGCACTTTCGCGGGCTAGCGGTGGGGAGGCCCATCGCACTGGGGTGAGCTCTACGGGTGCGTTTCGTCTGTGCGACGCAAATGCCCGTTTACAAGTGGACTCGCTACGCACCTGGGGTCCGTCTGGAGGACGTCGTCGTGAGCACTACGCAAGACCCGCCGCAAAGGCGATTCGTCAAGATGCCGATGAGCAAGCGGCATAGGAAGGAAAGCAGCAGTGGGGAGTGGCGACTCCGCGCACTTCGGCGCATCGTCGCCCTGCTCGCCGCAGCTCTCACCGGGGAGCAGCGCAGCCTGACGTGTCAACCACCGCGTGTGCTGGGTTTGGCAGCTAGCGTGGGCGCGAGCGCGAAAGGCGGGTTCGCGGGCTCGTGGCGGTGTGCATCGTCTCCGCGTGTTGTCCGGCTTGGCGCCGGTTGCGTGTGGCGTGTTGTTGATGGTGGCTGCGTTGCCGGCGGAGGCGTTGGCATCGACGAACTGGGCGACCGGCGTCGAGGCGTCCCTGCCCGCGAACGCCCGCACAAACCCCGGCATTGAAGGGCTTGCGGTGTCGTGCGCCTCGGCGGGGAACTGCACCGCCGTCGGCAGCTACTTCGACAGCTCGGGCCACCTACAGGGTGTGCTGTTGAGCGAGACGTCGGGCAAGTGGGGGGTCGGCGTCGAGCCGTCGCTGCCCGCAAACGCCGGCACGAACTCCTCCGCCTCCGTCTACCGGGTGTCGTGCGCCTCGACGGGGAACTGCACCGCCGTCGGCGGCTACACCGACAGCTCGGGCCACTCGCAGGGGCTGCTGTTGACCGAGACGTCGGGCACGTGGGCGGCCGGCGTCGAGGCGTCGCTGCCCGCAAATGCCGGCACGAACCCGAACGTCAGTCTCGACTCGGTGTCGTGCGCCTCGGCGGGGAACTGCACCGCCGTCGGAAACTACAACGACAGCTACGACAGCTCCACCGTCCAGGACCAGGGGCTGCTGTTGACCGAGACGTCGGGCACATGGGCGACCGGCGTCGACGCGTCGCTGCCCGCAGGCGCCGGCACGGCCCAGTACGTCGTCGTCCAGGACGTGTCGTGCGCCTCGGCGGGGAACTGCACCGCCGTCGGCTTGTACGAGGACAGCGCGTTCAACCGGCACGGTCTGCTGTGGAGCGAGACCTCGGGGACGTGGGCGGCCGGCGTCGAGGCGTCGCTGCCCGCAAACGCCGGCACAAACTCGAACGCCGGACTCGCAGACGTGTCGTGTGCCTCGGCGGGGAACTGCGCCGCCGTCGGCAGCTACGGGGACAGCTCGGGCCATGAACAGGGGCTGCTGTTGACCGAGACGTCGGGGACGTGGGCGACCGGTGTCGAGGCGTCGCTGCCCGCAAACGCCGGCACAAACCCGTTCGCCAGCCCCGGCTCGGTGTCGTGCGCCTCGGCGGGGAACTGCACCGCCGTCGGCGAATACGAGGACAGCTCGGGCCACCAACAGGGGCTGCTTTGGACCGAGACGTCGGGCACGTGGGCGACCGGCGTCGAGGCGCCGCTGCCCGCAAACGCCGACACGAACGGGCTCGCCAACGTTGCCTCGGTGTCGTGCGCCTCGGCGGGGAACTGCACCGCCGTCGGCGAATACGAGGACAGCTCGGGCCACGAACAGGGGCTGCTTTGGACCGAGACGTCGGGCACGTGGGCGACCGGCGTGAAGGCGTCGCTGCCCGCAAACGCCGGCACGAACCCGAACGTCGTTCTCGCCTCGGTATCGTGCGCCTCGGCGGGGAACTGCACCGCCGTCGGCGGCTACGTCGATAGCTCGGGCCACTACCAGGGGCTGCTGCTCGGCACGGCGGCGAGCGCGCTCGCGCTGATCGGGCGCCCGACCTCCAGCGATGCGCGCGTCACCGACAAGCTGAGCTGCGCGCCCTCGGCGCTCCTACCTTGCCGGGCGACCGAGACGCTGACCACGACCGAGACGACCCGGGGCGGCCGGCCGGTCGCGCTCAGCGCGAGCATCAGGCGCAAGCGCCGGACGGTCATCGTCGCCACGAAGAGGGTGATGATTCACCCCGGCCGGACGGTGACCGTCACGGTCAAGCTCAACGCCACCGGCCGCAAGCTCCTAGCGCGATTCGGCAAGCTCCCCGTGACCCTGAACATCACGCTGCTGCAAAACGGCAGGCACCTCACGATCGCGAACACGAAGCTGACCGTCAAGCCGAAAAAGAAGCGGCCCCGGAGAGCCAAGAAGAAGTAGACAAACGCAGCGGTCAAGCCAGCGCCGCCAAGCGCCCCGAGTGCTACGCGGATTCACGATCGCGAATCCGATTGGCGGCTGCCGATCATGCCGCCACCGCGACCGCCACGACCCGTGGACACTAGGCCCGGGGCGCCGACTCCTGCACCACCACGAACGCGGGCGCCTGACAAGGGCGCTTCCAGACGTCCAAGTTGGACAAGAGGCGCAGCGGTCTTGCCGCGACCCAGACTGCCGAAAAAGGGCTGTGGCTGACCTGTGAATCCCGGGTTTGCGAGCTTGCGGCATGGCCTGAAACGCGTGAGCGCCCCGGACGACCAGCAGCAGCAACGGGCTCTGGCGTGCTCGCTACTGCCCCGTCTGCGATTGCGAGCGCCCGCTCATGACTGCGAGCGGCGACGCGAGATTCGCCGGCGTCGCGCGTACTGCGGCCACCAGCGGAACAGGTCCGCGTGCTCGTCTGCCGCGAGCCCGCAGATCGCCTCTCAGTGCGCGTCTTGACGCTCGGCCCCGGGGTCCCGGGGCGACGGTCGGATCGAACCGGCCCGAGGCGTGCGGTGCTAACCGGCATGTGTGCGAGCTGCAAGCGGCTGAGGGATCTCCCGTGACCCCGTGAGGCGTCGAGGAGCCACGGAAAACCGCGAAGGACGGCCGGCGTGGACCGCAGCCTCGCTTTCGTGTTGCGACGGGCATTTCGCCGACGGCCGTCACGCCCTCGCATTGCGCGGAAAGCAGGGCGCGGTCTCGCTTCCCTAGGCTGGGCAGCAACCTCGCCGCAGTGAGCGCACCGCTGCACAGGGCAGCGACGCCTGGCCATCCTTGGTCGGTTTCGCCGGCATCCGTGCCGGCAGGCGACCCCCTCTCGCAGCGCCCGTCCTCCACCACAAGCACGAGGCGAGAAAGGCGCTGGCGTCATCAGGGACCGCGGAGGGGCGGAGTTCACGGGTCAAAGCCGAGGTCGGATGGCTCGGACCCGCGGCTCGTGTCGCGCTCGCGTCTCGCTTCTCGTGCCCGCAGGTCGCGGAGCTCGGCGAGAGCCTCGCGATCCTTGACCCGGTCCGAAACCTCCTTGGAGCGGATCAGGTCCTCGAGCGACGCGACCGCCACCTGGTCGCTGCCGAGATCCAGAACGCTCGCGTTCTCGATCAGCTGCTCGTAGCGAGCGAGATCGACTCGGCTCGTTCGAGGAATCCCTAGAAGGACGTCGACGTCCCCGGCGCTCGTTCGCCATGTCCCGATCTCGAGGTTTGAGATGGTCTGCGCATCGAGCGGCACGGCGAGCGTCTCGATCGAGCCCTCCTCGATCTTGATCCGTGCGTCCAGCTCCGCCAGAGCCCGAGCAAGGTGATCGAGATTCTCCATCGTCCAGCGAGGGCAGACGTCGATGTCCGCCGTCAGCCGCGTAGCACCGCGCGCCTGGCTGGCGAGCCCACCCACCAGCACGAACTCGACGCGGTGGCGGGCCAGGGTCTCAATCACCCGGGCCGCATCAAGCGCCGGCCCTAGCGGCTCGTTCACACCTTGCCGTGCTCGCCGCCGTACCGAGCATTCTGCTCAGCAACAAACCGGACCAGCTCCTCGCGGGTCGCCGGGCGACCGCCGCTGCCGACCAGGACCGTGCGGTTCCCGTCACCCTCTGACGGTCGGGCGTTCGCAGCGACCCACTCGCTCCATTCCTCAAGCGACCCAAACCGGCTCTTGATCACCCGACGCTCAACGGCCATGCCAGAAGTCTAGATTCGCCGGCCGACCCAATCTGCCGCATCGCCACCAGATCGCGACTCAAAGCCCCGCCGAGTCACCCATCGAACCCGACGGCGACTCCACCACGACCAACTGCAACAGGGACATACACTTTACGCACAGCGTGCAAACGTCCCAAGACGTCCCGCGAACGTAGCATCTCGATTCTCCTGCCAGCGGCTTCAGATCCGCAGAGTTGGTCGCGCCCGCGGCGTCCAAATGCGTGTAAACGCTGAGGATTCGAGACGAGCTGAAGCGGACGAGCGTGCATACTGTCCAACGGGCTCAAGGACTTTCGGGGACGTTTTCAAGGACGTGCTCGGACATCTTGGGACGCCTTGGGACGAATGCCTGCAAATCGGCACCTTTCGGATTAGGCGCGTCCAACCTGAACGCTTCGGCCACGAGCTCGGCGTCCTCATCGCGCGGCGCATAGTGGAGGTAGCGCATGGTCGTCTGTATGTCCGCGTGGCCCATCCATTCCTGCACGCGCCGGATATCGGCCTTGGCAATCATCCGCGTCCCGAAGGTGTGGCGGAGGTCGTGAAAGCGCAGAGATCGAAGGCCGGCGGCGGCAAGGGCTGCCTTGTAGCGGCGACGAAGCGCCGAGCCGTCGAGGTAGCCCCCAGTGACACCGACGAAGACCAGGTCGTCATCGCCCACCCAGTGCTCGCGCTGGCCGAGCTGGGCGAGCGCAGATGCGACATCCGGCGCCATCGGCACCGCGCGCACCTTGCCTGACTTCGGCGTCGTGAGCTGCCCGAGGTAGAAGCTCGCTCGCACCCGGATCGTCCGCCCGGTGAAGTCGACGTCGCGCCAGCGCAGCGCCAGCAGTTCCCCCATCCGCAGGCCCGTGAAGGCGGCCGTGAGGAAGATCGCTTCGTCCTGCGGACCGTCAGCCGCTCGCACCAGTGCCCAGATCTCCTCGGGCGAGAACACGTCGATGTCGCCGCTCTGGCGCTGAGGAGTCTTCTCCACGTCGGCTGCGGCGTTGGCCGTCAAGCCGTACACCTTGCGCGCTCTCCCCAGGATCCCGTGGAGCTGGATCAGAAGCTTGTTCCTCGAGCGCGGCGAGCCCTCGAAGCCGGCCAGCCAGCCCTCGATCACCTCGGTCGTCACATCCTCGACCGGCATCGCCCCGAAGACCGGAAGAAGGTGCGCCTCAATTGCTGAGCGGTAGCCACGGACGGTCGATGGCTTGCGACCGCGGTCATGCTCGATGTAGCGCAGGTACTCCGCGGCCGCGTCGGCAAACGTCGCACCTGTCTTGACCATCCCCGGCAACGTCCCGCGCCTCGCCTGATCCAGGGCCGCGCGCAACCACTCCTCAGCCTGCCGCCTCGTGAAGTACCCGGCCGGCGGTCGCCCTCGCTTGGTCCATGCCGGCCCGAGCTTCTTCTTGACCTGTCGGCCATCGGGCAACCGGTACTTGGCGTACCACACAGCCCCACGCCTGCCTTCGACCCGGAAGACATGACCCGACGGAGGACCGACGATCCCGCTCACGCCGAGAAATCATACGCCTTCTCGGGACCTATTCGGGACTTGTTCGCCAACCCTCGAACCACCTGCGCAAACAAAAACCCCGCCTGTGCGGGGCTTTTCAGTGGGCCGTGGAGGACTCGAACCTCCAACCTTGGGATTAAGAGTCCCCTGCTCTACCAGTTGAGCTAACGGCCCTTTCCGGCGCGCGATGTTAGCTGGCCGGCGCCGGCGCGGAAGGTGGACCCTCGCGGTCAGGACGGCCCGTGAGCCCGGGCCGCCACGCACATCAACGCCGGCCGCGCGCGCTAGCAGGACTGGGCGACTTGGGGGTTCGTCTTTGCCTGTTGGAGCTCCTGCTTGACGGTCGAGCGGGAGGCCTTGGGGACGAGGCTGAGCGCCTTTGCCGTGGCCAGATCACCGGTCCGGGTCTCCTTGGCGGCGTAGGCCGCGGCGGCGAGGCATTCGTAGCCCTTCACCTCACCCGGGCTGGCGAGCGTCTCGAGGTCCCAGGCGTTCGCCTGGTTGGCGTAATCGCCGAGCTGGGCATATGCCCTCGCCGCGAGGATCGCGAGCTCAGGGTTGGGGTTCTTGGTCAGGTGCAGATATCGCTGCCAGGCCTGGGTGAGCAGGGTGAGCTCTTGCTTTCCGGCCGCGGTGTAGGTCCCGGTTGAGGAGTTGAAGTTGTTGCCCTGACCGGCGTTGTCCCAGCGCGCCTGGACGAGATCGCTCCACCCGGCGGGGTTGTTGGGTTGCAGGCGGGTTTGCGCCAGCGCGGTCTTTTCCTGCTGGCTGACGACCTGCTTCTGGGCGCCGCTGCCACCGCTGCCGTTGAATGCGTTGAGGATGCCGCCGAAACCGTTGCCGGCCCCGACGCCGAACAGCACCAGGCCGCCACCCATCAGCACGGCGAGCCCCAGGTAGACGGCCTGCACGGTACGGCGGCGGCCACGGCTGCGGAGGTCGAAGAGCATTTCGCCCTAGGTTAGATCCAGCCCGTCGTCCATCTGCGCCAGTTCGGAGGCGGTGCGCGCAGCGGCGCGTCTGTCGGCGATTTTGAGCATCACGATACTTGCCAGGAAGAGAACGACGAGGGGCGCCGCCTCCAGTGCGGTGGTTACCGGATCGGCCCCCGGCATCGCCGCCGCGATGACGGCGATGATGACCGTAGCGTAACGCCAGTTCCGGGTCAGGGTGGTGCCGTTGATGACGCCGAGCCGATGGAGCGCCAGCAATCCCAGCGGGAGCTGGAAGGCGAGGCCGATGCCTAGCATCGTCAGGATCTGGAACGAGTAGAAGGTCTTCGCCTGGACGAGAATGTTGAACTCGTTGGCGTTGTAGCCCAAGAGGAAGTGCACCGCGGGAGTCAGCACCACGAAGTACGCGAACGCCACGCCAACCACGAACAGGGCCGGCGCGACCGCCATCAGCGGTACGGCGGCCCGCCGCTCGTTTGCGTTCAGGGCCGGGATCACGAACGCGTAGCCCTGGTAGATCAACACCGGCAACGAGAACAGCAGCGCGAAGTACGCGCAGACGGTGAGCGTGGTCATGAACGGCTCGCCGACTCCGATCGTGATCGGCTTCTCCTGTTGCGGCGCGGAGCTCGGGAGGGCGTTCGCCGCCTGGGCCGCTCCCTGGGCGATCTGCGCGTAGTGCTGGCGATCGGCAGCCGAGACGCTCGCCGACGCAGCCAGCGCGCTCGCCCCGCGCGCCACGCCCAGCAACCCCTGGCGTTCCTTGACCGCCTCCGTGGGAACCGCTGCCAGCCCATGATGCGACGCCGCCGTCGAGGAGTGCGGCAGCGCCCGGTTGAGCACCCTGAGCAGGTAGTGGTTCTGCCAGAAGCAGATGCCGAACGCGACGGCGAGCACGATCCCGCAGACGATCAACCGCGTGCGGAGCTCGTCAAGGTGGTCGATGATGCTGAGCCGATCCTCGTGCCCGATCGGCCGTAGGACCTGCGCCATGACTACAACCTTCGGACCGACGACCGCTAGGGCCGGCGCTCGGATCCGACCTCTGTCGACTCGCGATCCGAGGTCGTCGTGGTCGGCGCCGGCGGGCTTGCGGGCGCGATTGCGGGCCGCTCGGCATCCTCGTCATGTGAGTTGCCGGTGATCGAATCCCTGAACTCGCGAATCCCCTGACCGAGCTGGCGGCCCAGGCCGGGCAAGCGCTTGGGACCGAAGATCAGCAGGACGATCACCAGGACGACGATCAGATCGGTGGTGGGGTTGCGGAACATGCCTTTGGACCTCGAGGAGGGTGATTTTCAAGGGTAACGGTAGCGCTTCGCAATTTGGTGAGAGAAGGGGCTCAAGGTCTCGCGCAAATCGGCCGATGAAGGATTGACCCCACGAACCGATGAACGACCACCAGCCCCAACACTCAGTTCGCAGGATCGTCCTGCCCAGCGGCAAGTCGATCGAGGTCATCAGGTTCCGCGAATCCGAGCAACAGACCGTCCGCCCGGGCCTGCACGTCTGTCCCGAGTGCCAGTCGGAGCTCGTCCAGCCCGTCTGCTGGAGCGAGGCCCCAGACGATGGCTGGGAACTGACGCTCGAGTGCCCGAACTGCTGGTGGACCACCGAGGGCATCTTCACCCAGCACCAGGTTCACGAGCTCGAGGAGCGGCTCGACGACGGTGTGGCGCAACTGCTCGGTGACGTCAAGCGCCTCGCCCACGCCAACATGGCCGATCACGTCGAGCGCTTCATCGCGGCGCTGGACCGCGATCTGATCCTGCCGGAAGACTTCTAGCCGCGGCGGGCTCGCCCTCGCGTGCTCCGGGCTAGGACCCTCGCGCGGTCCGGGCTGGGACCCTCGCGTAGTTCCGGGCGAGGACGCTCGCGTGGTTCCGGATGAGGACTTCGCCCGGTTCCGGGTCAGGAATATCGCTCGACCACACGGTCGGCGACCAGCTCGAGCGCCGCGCGCTGGCGCTCTGGCAGCGCCGGCAGGGCTTCCTTGGCGCTGCGAACCAGCGCGAGCGAGCGCCGCCGGGCAAGGTCCAGCGCGCCGCTGGAGGCGATCTGATCGCAGACCGCCGCGGCGTGCGCCGGAGTACTGACCGAGCGGAGATCGATTCGGGCGAGCTCCGGGTCGCTCCCACGCGCCAGGATCAGCGGCAGGTTGACGGTCCCGTCGAGCAGATCGGCGCCCCGGGGTTTGCCGGTGCGCTCGGGCGGCCCCGAGATGTCCAGCACATCGTCGAGAATCTGAAACGCCAGCCCGATCTGCTCGCCGAACGTCATCAGCGATGACACCTCGCCTTCGCCGGCGAGCGCGCCCAGCTCACACGCGGAGCGAAACAGCACCGCGGTCTTGAGCCGGCAGCGGGCCAGATAGCGATCGACGGTCACATCTGCCCGCCACGCGTCCGCGCGCTGCATCAATTCGCCGGCTGCGAGTTCCGAGCTGGCCCGGGAGAGGATTCGCACGGCCTCGACCGACCCCGTGGCGACGAGTTCAGCGAAGGCGCGTGAGAACAGCAGATCGCCGGTGCTCGTCGCGAGTCGACGGCCTGCCACCGCGACGACCGTGGGTCGCCCCCGCCGCAGGGAAGAGCCGTCGAGGACGTCGTCGTGGACCAACGTCGCGGCGTGCACGAGCTCGATCGCGGCCGCCGAGCGAACGAGGGTCTCGGTCTCGGGCGGGGGCACGCCCGCGGCCAGGCATACGAGCAGCGGCCGGAGCCGCTTGCCGCCGGCGGCGATCGTGTCCCCGGCGTAGCGAGCCAACAGCGCCCCGTGGCCTGCGCTCAGCGTCGCCATCCGCCGCTCGACTCGGTCCATCACCCGTGGGACACCGTCGCCTCCGGCTTCGAGCACCTCCTCGACAGCGTTCATCGCTGCACCATTCCGACATGCAACGCGATGATCCCGCCGGCCGTCAATACGTAGCGGATCCCCTCCAGGCCGGCTCGCGACATGAGTGCCGCGAGTTCCTCGGGTCCCGGGAAGCGCCGTACCGAGCTCGGGAGGTAGCTGTAGGCCTGGGCGTCGCCGGCGAGTCGGCCGACCGCGGGCACGGCGTGGTCGAACCACAGCCGGAAGAAGGTCGAGAGCGGCGGCCTGCGCGGGGTGGTGATCTCGAGGATCACGACGTGGCCGCCCGGGCGGACGACCCGCGCCATCTCAGCGATCCCGCGTTCGAGATCGGCGAAGTTTCGGGCCCCGAAGCCGACCGTCGCGGCATCGAACTCGCCGTCGCGATACGGCAGGCTGAGCGCATTCGCGGCTTCGAAACGAAGCCCGGTACCGGTTGCGCCATCGGGACGAGTGAGCGCCTTGGCACGCGCCAGCGCCAACATCCGCTCCGAGAAGTCGCATCCGACCACGGTTCCGTCCGGCCCGACGCGGGTCGCGAGCGCCAATGCCAGATCGCCGGTTCCCGTAGCCACGTCGAGGGCTCTCTGTCCCGGCGTCAGAGCCGCGAGGTCAGCCGCCCGCTCGCGCCATCTGTGGTGCAGGCCGGCCGTCATCACGGTGTTCATGCGGTCGTACAGGCCGGCGATCCGGTCGAACATCGCCCGGACCTGAGCCTCCTCCAGGGTGCCTTGGCCGTTCCCCGGTGCCAAACGTATCGTCCCCGTCACAGCAGCAAGGACGAGATTACTGGAGCATCGACAGGAAGTTGACCAGGTTCTGGAACTTCTGCGGATTGGTCTGGGCGAGCCCCTTGAAGGACGGCATCGGCGCGGTCGGATTGCGCAGCGTCGAGGCGATCGCGGCCGGGGGCAGGATCGAGCCGACGTGGGTCAGCGGCGGGCCGGGGCCGTTGTTGCCGTTGGCGCCGATGACGTGGCACGCCAGACAGCCGGATTGGCCGACCACGAGCTCCCCGGCTCGGAACGTCGCCGCCTGTTCGCTGCTCAGCCCCGCAGGGGGCTTCAGGTCCACCGAGTTCGGAGAGCCGGTGTTGGCGCCGGAGTAGGTGAGGTAGGCCATCCCGGCGATCGTCGCCACGCCAGCCGCCAGCGCGACGGGCCGGCGCCAGATCAGCCGCTCGGGACTGCGGTCGTAGAACGGCAGCAGGAACAGCAGGATCATGCAGATCGTGGGCACCCCGATTGTCGCCATCGGGGTGAACCACGGCACGTTCTTCATCACCCGCAGGACCTCGAACAGGAAGAAGTAGTACCAGTCCGGTCTCGGCACGTAGGTGGTGGTAGTCGGGTCCGACTGGGGACCGAGTTCCGCGCCGAACATCAGCGCGAGGAAGATGATCACCAGGACCACGACCAGCGCCATCACCGAGTCCTTGGCCACGGCGTACGGGTAAAACGGCTTGCCCTGGTTCTTCAGGATCGAGTACTCGCGGAGGTATGCCTCCTTCTCGGCCTGGTTCATCGCGCGCCGCTGCCGATCAAAGTTCCGCCCGCTCGAGCAGCTCCGGCTCGGGCTCAGCCTTCAGCCACGGCGGCGCCGAGATGCCGAGCTTCGTGACCAGGAACAGGTGCGCGCCGATCAGGGCCGCGATTCCGCCCGGGATGATCAGCATGTGGATCGCGTAGAAGCGCGAGAGCGTGGTGGCCCCGAACTCGGGACCGGCCCGCAGGAAGTCCGATAGGAACGGCCCGATGAAGGGACCGGTGCCGTTGATGTTGACGCCGACGATCGTCGCCCAGTAGGCGCGCTGGTCGAACGGCAGCAGATAGCCGGTGAAGCCCTCCGCCATCGTCAGGATCAGCAGCACGACGCCGATCACCCAGGTCAGCTCGCGCGGGTACTTGTAGGCGCCGAAGAAGAACACGCGCCCCATATGCAGGAAGATCAGGATGATCATCACCGAAGCGCCCCACTTGTGCATGGCGTGCACGAACTGGCCGAGGAAGACGTTGTCGTTGATGTTCTTGATCGACGCATACGCGCCGCCGGAGGCGTCGGGTCGGTAGTACATCGCCAGGAACACGCCGGTGACGGCCTGGGAGAGGAACGCGAACATCGTCGCGGAGCCGAGCGTATAGGCCCAGTTGATCCCCTTCGGCACCCGGCGGAACATCAGCCAGCGGACGCCCGGCGAGATCGACATCCGCTCGTCGATCCAGTCAACCGTGGTGATCCCGGCCTCGGCGGGGCTGAGCGCGCCGCCGTTGCCGTTATCGCCGGGCCGCTTCGGCTTCGGCAGCAGAATCTTGGGGAGCGGGGCCGCCATCGCTAGAGCTTGGGGGTCGAGAAACGGGCGGGATACAGGTACTGCCCGACCCCGTCCAGCGGCTCGCCGGGGTCGCGCGGTGAGAACCGCTGCAGCTCCGAGTTCACCGAGTAGCGGGGACCGATCTCGACCACCCCGTCGACCAGACGGGTGTAGAAACGGTCGAGCGGACGCACGGGCGGGCCGCCGGCGACCAGGCCGCGGAAGTTGTAGACGCCGCCGTGGCAAGGGCAGATGAAGCGCTGCGCGGCCGGGACGTAGCGCACCGGGCACCCCAGGTGCATGCACCGTGAGGACAGCGCGATGAAGTGGTTGTACTGGTCTTCGGGCTCGGTGTCGATCGCCGGGTTGCGGGCGCGGACGTAGGCGATCGTCTTGCCGGCCGCGCCGATCGTCGGATCGTAGGTGATGACCTTCGTCACATACGTGTCGGAGGGGAAGTCCGAGGGCGGACCGATCGCCTGCCACGGGAACTTCTGGCGCGTGAACACCGGAGCCAGGGCAAACCCCAGCGCCGGCAACGTGAACGCGGCCACGGTGATCGCACCAGCGCCATTCGTGACGAGGCCCATCAGCCGCCGGCGGGTGACCGTCTCGCCTTCGAACGCGCCGGGCATCTTCCGCTCCAGCGTGTACTTGGGCTTGGCTTCCTTGTGTCTATCTGGCAAGTGCGCCTCTGACTGAGGTTCGGCCCTGCATTGAACGCCGCCGGCAGCTTATCGTCAACATCGAGACGGTCGTCACGAGCCACCGCGCCCATGCGCGGCGGCGTCACGCAGGGCTGCCGCGCCCCGGCTGTCGCCTGATCGCGCGAGCTGCTTGGCCGACGCGTGCTCGTCGCTGTCCCCCCATCCGATCGCTACGGCGCCCGCATCCCAGACGGCGTCGGCGAGCTCGCGGTCGCGGGCCGCATGGGCCTGGGCGACCAGCGAGATCACATCGGCCAGCACCCCCACCGCCTCGAGGTCGCCCAGCGCGGCGAGCCTGGAAAGCCCGAGCGCGTACAGCTGGTCGCCGAGCAGCAGCGCGAGGTCCGGATCCTCGGTGCGCACCACTCGTTGGGGGCCATAGTGCAGGTGGGAGCCCTCGCGGATCATCTCGAGCAGCAGCTCGTACTCCGCCTCGCGCCCGGATGCGCGCGGCCCGGCGGCGGCGCGCTGCGCCGGACCGGGCTCGCCCGGCGAGACTTCGCCGAAAGGCTCGGCCGCCCGCGCGAGTGCGCCACCCTGCTCGCGCAGCGCGCTCCGCAGCGCCGCTTCGCCGCTCATGGCGACCCCACCTCCGCGAACGCGTCCGCGGCCGCCCGGACAGTGCGCTCCACGTCTCCGTCGGTGTGCGCCAGCGACGGGAACCAGGCCTCGAACTGCGACGGCGGCGGGTACACGCCCCGCGCGAGCAACGCTCGGCACCAGGCGCCGTAGCCCTGGAGGTCACAGGCGGCGGCATCCGCGTAGTCGCGCACCGGGCGCTCGCTGAAGAACGGGGTGAGGAGGCCGGGGGCGCTCTGAACCTGAAGCGCAACGCCCGCGTGCTCGGCCTCGCGGCGCAGTCCGCGGGCCAGCAGTTCGGTCACCTCGTTCAGGCGCCGGTAGGCGTGGTCGTCGAGCAGCTCAAACGTCGCCAGCGCCGCGGCCATGGCCAGCGGATTGCCGGACAGCGTGCCGGCTTGGTAGACGTCACCCGCCGGCGCGATCCGTTCCATCAGCACCGCCGGGCCGCCGTAGGCGGCCGCCGGAAGTCCGCCGCCGATGATCTTGCCGAGGATGGTGAGATCCGGGGTTATCCCGAATCGCTCCTGCGCGCCGCCGCGGGCGACGCGAAAGCCGGTGATCACCTCATCGAAGATGAGCAGCGCGCCGGTGTGATCGGCTCGCTCGCGCAGCTGCTCGAGAAATCCGTCGGCCGGCGGGACGACACCCATGTTCGCGGCCACCGGCTCGGCCAGGATCGCCGCCAGCTCATGTCGTTCCGTCGCCTCGGTCAGCGCTTGTGGATCGTTCCACGGCACTATCACCGTCGCTTCGGCCGCAGCCTTGGGGACGCCGGGACTGGCCGGAATGCCCTGGGTGGCCAGGCCCGAGCCGGCCTGCGCCAGCAATCCGTCGACGTGACCGTGGTAGGCCCCGGCGAACTTCAGCACCCGTTCGCGGCCGGTCGCGGCGCGCGCGAGCCGGATCGCGCTCATCGTGGCCTCGGTGCCCGAGGACGTCATGCGGAGCATCGCGACCGACGGGACGCGGCTGGCGACCTCTGCCGCGAGCTCCACCTCACGTGCCGTGGGGGCGCCGAACGTGGTCCCGTCCATGGCGGTCTCGACGATCGCGTCGATCACCCCCATGTGGGCGTGTCCGAGGATCAGCGGCCCCCACGAGGAGACCCAGTCGACGTACTCGTTCCCGTCGACGTCGATGATCGTCGAGCCCTCGCCACGGGCGATGAAGATCGGCGCGCGGTCGATCGCGCGCATCGCCCGGACCGGGGAGTTGACGCCCCCCGGAAGCAACTCGAGCGCGCGTTCGTACAGCTCCGCCGAGCGACTCTCGTTCAGGGGGGCGAGCGTCACACCCCGGCGTGCCGGCGTTCCCAGGCGCGGTACTCGTCGGTGAAGTACAGCAACCGGATCTTCTTGAACTCGGTCGACGAGTACAGCGTCGCGCGGTCGTCGATCGCGGTCTCGGCGGCGATCGAGTCGAGGATCGCGTCGCACTCGTCCTTGGAGCGCCCGTGGGCCATCGTGAAGATCGAATACGGCCAGTCGGCGTAGGTGGGCCGCTGATAGCAGTGCGAGATGCCCCGGAACGCCGCCATCCGCGGGCCCAGCTCCATGATCCGCTCGTCGGGCACCTTCCAGACGCCCATGCCATTGGCGCTGAACCCGGCGCGGCGGTGGTAGAGGATCGCGGCGACGCGCCGCAGCAGCCGTCGCTCTTGCATCCGCTGAAGGTGGGCCAGGAGGTCGTGCTGCGGGATCTTCAGCTGCTGCGCCGCGGGAGCGTACGGCTCGGCGATCACCGGCATGTCGCCCTGGAGCGCGCGGATCACCGCCTTGTCGAACTCATCGTAGGGCTGAGGATCAATCTCCGCCGGCGGGGCCACCTCGACGGCCTTGGCGAGGTCCGCCGTGGCTCCTTCCATCTCCAGGTCCATCCGGATCTTGAACAGCTTGAGCGTCGGCAGCTGCCGGATCGACTCCGCGCCGGCTATCTCGGCGAGGACCTCCAGCGTCCGCTCCAGCCCCAGCGGCGAGTCCGGCTCGGTCGCGATCGTGAACCAGATGTTGAACTCGTGGTTGCGCAGGTAGTTGTGCGAGACGCCCGGATGCTCGTTGATGATGTTGGCGGCGCGCCAGGGATTCTCGGGATCCACCTTGGCCGCGACGAGCATCGAGGAGTAGCCGAGGGCGCGGGTGTCGAAGATCGGCGTGACCTGGCGGATGATCCGCTCCTCGAGCAGGCGCTCGACGCGGTGCATGACCTCCTGCTCGGAGATTCCGGCCTCGCTCGCCACGTGTGCGTACGGTCGCGGGGCGATCGGGAAGCTGCCCTGCATCAGGTTGAGCAGGCGTTTGTCGAGCTCGTCGAGGGGGATCGCCGCTCCCTGCTTGCGGGTGCGGAGCTTGGGTCCGTGCTGCGAGCCCGGCGTTACGGCAGCCATCGGGCGGCGTCCTTTGCGTGGTAGGTGATGATCACGTCCGCGCCGGCACGGCGGATCGAGGTCAAGATCTCAAGCACCGTAGCGCGCTCATCCATGTAGCCGGCCGCAGCCGCGGCCTTCACCATCGCATACTCGCCGCTGACGTTGTAGGCCGCGAGCGGCATCTGCGTGTCGTCCTTGATCCGGCGGATCAGGTCGAGGTACGGCAGCGCGGGCTTGACCATCACGATGTCGGCACCCTCCTCGACGTCGAGCCGGGCCTCACGGATCGCCTCGTTGCCGTTGGCGGGATCCATCTGGTAGGCGCGGCGATCCCCGAACGCGGGCGCGGAGTCCGCTGCTTCCCGGAACGGGCCGTAGAAGGCGGAGGCGAACTTGGCCGAGTAGGCGAGGATCGGGGTGCCGGTGAAGTTCTCCTCATCCAGCGCCGCCCGGATCGTGCCCACCCGGCCGTCCATCATGTCGCTCGGCGCGACGATGTCCGCACCGGCCCTCGCCTGCGAGACCGCCGTGCGGGCGAGCAGCTCGAGCGTGGCGTCGTTGTCGACCGTGCCGTCGGGGCGCACCGCGCCGCAGTGGCCGTGGCTCGTGTACTCGCACAGGCACAGGTCGCTGATCACGAGCAGCTCCGGATGAGCCTCTTTGATCGCTCGGGTGGCCAGCTGCACGACCCCCTCGTCGTCCCAGGCCCCCGAGCCCTCCTCGTCCTTGGCGGCCGGCAGGCCGAACAGCAACACCGCGGGGATGCCGAGCTCGAACGCCGATCCGGCTTCCGTGACCGCGTGCGCGATCGAGAGGTGGTCGATGCCTGGCATCGCCGGGATCGGCTCGCGGCGGTCGAGCCCGTGGGCGACGAACATCGGATAGACGAAATCGCCGGGCGCCAGATCGGTCTCGCGGACGAGACCGCGCAGCGCGCGGGTCGCGCGCAGCCGGCGGAGGCGAGTTTGGGGGAACGGCACTGCTCCTGAGAATACCGGCGGGTGGGTGGCGGGCTGAGACGCTGTTGGGGGGGAGGAGGAGGGGGGGTGGTTATGCGGGCCGAGGGTGGCTGGGCGGGCCGGGGTGAGACGCACTAGACCACGTTCCAGCGCTCGACGCGCCAGCCGCGCACGAGCCCGGCCTCGAAGTAGGGATCGCCCCGCGCGAACTGCTCGACCGCGTCGGGCTCGACCCCTCGGAACACGATCGCCGCGCCGTGCGGCGGCTCGCCGAGCGCCCCGGCCATCACGACCCGGCCGGCGTCGCGCTCGGCCCTGATCCTGGCGAGATGGGCATCACGGTGAGGCCCGCGCCGCTCGACGATGTCCTCCACGTAGTCATAGAAGAGGATGTGGTGGCTCAGCCCGGCGGCCATTGGTTGTCAACCCTACGCCCTCGGCGCGATAGGCTCTTGTCTGTGGCCGATCTTCAGAAGCGTGGCGGGTACTCGCCGCGCCGCGCTCGTGAACAGCGCGCCTACCGCCTGGTCGTCACCGGCGGGGTGGCCGGCGCCGTCGGCATCGTCGGCGCGGTGCTGGCGATCGCCAGCGTGATCAGCTGGACGCTGCCGGTGATCGCGCTGATCGTGGCGGCGATCTGCGTGGTGATGTTCCGCCAGATGACCTCGACGAAGTAGCACCGGCCTACCCGGCGGTCCGCTGGCGCCGGGTCCTCCGCGCATACCAGACCCGCCAGCCGAGCAACGGCAGCGCCAGCAGCGCCAGCAGCGCGGCGTAGAGGTACGGTCGCCTGAACGCGTGTGTCGCGGCCCGTTGAATGATCGAGTTCAGCTGCTTCTCGAGGACCGCGAGCACGACCTTCTGCGAGGGCGTGGCCGTCGCACTGACCTTGGCGAACGCGGGCGCGATGTCGGGCGGGCGACTCACGGGCGCGGCGGCGACCGCCGCTTTGAGCCGGATCGCGAGCTCACCCTTCATGACGAGCGGGATCGGAGCGGCCAGCACGGACCGGGCGGCCTGCGCCGTGGGCTGCGTCGACACCGCCTTCAACTGGTTGACGAACACTGGCGTCAGCAGCAGCAAGCCGAGCACGAGGCCGGCGTCGCGCGCCGCCACCGTCCTCGCGGCCCGCGCCGCCGGCACCCCTCGGCTCCTCAGCGCCGCCGTCGTCAAGCCCGGGAATCCGAGACCAAGGCCGGCGCCGCAGAGCGCCAGCGCCAGCACCACCAACCCCAGCTCCTGATGGGTGGCAAGGCCAAGGCAGACCAGCCCCAGCGCGAGGAGCACGGCGCCCGCCGCGCCCAGCAGGATCGGCGAGCGGCCGCGCACGAGCCGTTCGGTGATTGCCGTCATGACCGGGATCGTGCTCACCACCGCGGCGGCGGCGATCGGCGACAGCAGCCACGCATTGATCAGCTCGATCACGACCAGGAACAGGGCGCCGATCAACCCGGCCGACAGGAGCGCCAGGGCAACGTTGGCGCTCAGCGGGTCAAGCGAGGAGCTCTCGTCTGCGGTTTCGTCGCCGAGCTCGGCCGCCGGCCTCGGGCGGGCCGCGAGCACGGCGATCGCCGCGAACGCCGCCACCGGTGCCTGGGCGAAGAAGATCGAGCGCCAAGTGAACAGCTGGGTGAGGATGCCGCCTGCCGCCGGCCCCACCGCGGCGCCGATCGCGGCGGCGGCCGACCATCCGTACAGGGGAGAGTCCCCCGGGCGGGCCGAGCCCGCGAACAGCGGCAGGGACGAGCACAGGATGAGCGCCCCGCCGACGCCCTGAACGCACCGCAGCGGCACCAGCACGGCGAGGCTGTTCGCCGCCCCGCACCCCAAGGACGCGAGGCCGAACAGCACCAGCCCGGAGACCAGTGCTCGCGCCGAGCTGAGGCGGCGGGCGAACAGCAGGACCCCTCCCGCGCCGGTGATCAGGGCGAGGTTGTAGGCCACGATCACCCACACCACATGCGAGATCGAGGTGTGGAGCCGGTCGACGATCTGGGGAAGCGCCAGGACGACGATCGACGCGTCGGCAAAGGCCAGCGCGACCGCCAGCCGGACCCACAGGTTCTGCCACAGCCGGGGGTGGGGAGCGCGCTCAGCCGCGCCGCCGGTAGCGGTGCCTGTCGACACCGCGCGCAGGCTATTACAAGGCCCTGCCGGAGGCGTCAGGTCGCGGCTAGTACCCGGGGGTCCGCACGTGCGGCTCCAACGAGGCCCCGCAAGCGCGGCAGAACGCGTCGCCGCCGGCAGCCGGCGTTGCGCACTCGGGACATCGCTCGGGGCCGAGGCCGAGCACGTCCGCCTGCGGGGAGACGGTCGCCCATGGTTCGAGCACCAAGTGCCGTCGCAGATACAGAACCGTCTGGCGGATGACCGCCGCGACCGGGAGTGCCACCAGCGCGCCGGCGATGCCGTAGAGCTGGTAACCGATCAGCAGCGAGAGGATGATCAGGATCGGATTGATCCGCAGCGAGATCCTGAACACCTGGGGCGCGACGAAGTGTCCTTCGAGCTGCTGCAGGCCCACGAACAGGAGGACCACCCACAGTGCGCTGATCGGATCGTTGAACAACGCGACGATCACGGCTGGCAGCGGCCCGATGATCGGGCCGATGTAGGGGATGAACTCCATCAAGCCGTAGAAGCCGCCGAAGAACAGCGCGTAGTGCTGGCCGGCGGGAAAGATGCCGACGACCCCGAAGATCCACAGCGCGGCGGCAGCGCTGGCGCCCATGATCAGGCTGAACAGCGCCTGCCCGCGGACGTAGCCGAACACGGCACGCTGGACCAGCAGCGGAAAGTCGTCCTCGGGAGTGCCGTCTCCCGGCGGCATGATCCGCCTGACCAACGCGCCGATCTGCTTGCCGTACACCAGCAGGTAGACGGAGAGGACCAGCACCAGCACGAGGTCGAACGAGATCGTCACCACCTGCGAGAGCAGGTCCCGGGAGAACGAGACCACGCTCCCCGAGCTCTTGAGGACATGCTTCTGAAGCGTCTGCAGGGCGGTCTGACCCTGCTGCTGGATCTGGATCTTGATCCCGTGGCTGTTCAGCCACTTCTGGACGTTGGCGAGGTCGCGATTCGCGGTGTCAACGAAATGCGGAACGTCGTGGGCGAACCGATTGACCTGGGTGCTGATCGGGTCCGAGAGCAGCACGCCGATCCCTCCGATCGCGGCGAAGCCGGCGAGGTAGAGCAGCAGGATCGACAGTCCCCGAGGCAGTCCCCGGCGCTCCAGCATCTTGACGAGCGGATTGAGGATCATCGCGATCACGCTCGCGGCGATCAGGATCAGCAGCACCGGTCCCGCCGCGCGCGCGAGCGCCCACAGCCCCAGCAGCGCGATGGGCAGCACCACGAGCTGGATCCACCGGGGGACGACCACCCGCGGCACGGGATCCTCGACGGGAGCCAGCTCCGACGGGTCCGACTCGACGGCCTCCGCGGCGCGCTGCTCCCGCTCCGACTCGGCGGCGTCCTCCGCTCGCTGCTCCCGATCCAACTTGACGCCGTCCTCCGCTCGCCGCTCCCGCTCCGACTCGGCCGGCGCCGGCCCCCCGTGTCTCGGTCTCGGAACCCTCAGCCGCATGCAACTGGAAGTATGCGCGTCATATGGACGTGATCGACAGCGAAATCCGGATCCTGTTCGTGGGCGACGTTGTCGGCGGGATCGGCAAGCGAACGCTGCTGGCGCTGCTGCCGTCGCTGCGTGAGCGGCTCGCGCCGGCGTTCGTGGTCGTAAACGCCGAGAACGCGGCCGGCGGGATCGGGATCACGCCCAAGATCGCCGACGAGCTGTTCGCCGCCGGCGTCGACGTGATCACCCTCGGGAATCACACCTACCGGCATCGCGAGATCTACAAGTATCTGGACGATCAGGAGCGGATTGTCCGGCCGGCGAACTTCCTGCGCAGCCAACCTGGTCACGGCTGGTGCGTGGTCACCCACGAGGGGGTCAGGCTGGGCGTGATCTCGCTGTCGGGGAACCTGTTCATGAACGCCGGGCGGCCGGCGTTCGCGGAGGTCGACGCGGCGCTCTACGCCCTCCGGGGTGAGGTCGATCAAGTGCTCGTCGACATGCACGCCGAGGCGACGAGCGAGAAGGTGGGGATGGGATGGCACCTCGACGGGCGGGTGACCGCGGTCCTCGGGACTCACACCCACGTCCCGACCGCCGACTCGCGCGTGCTGCCGGGCGGCACCGCTTACATCACCGATGTCGGGATGACCGGCCCCCGCGGTGGGGTGATCGGGGTCAAGCGCGAACTGGCGATCGAGTCGATGGTCACGAAGATGCCGATCAAGTTCGAGACCTCGAGCGAGGATCCGTGGCTGAACGCGGTCGTGATCCGGACCGCCGGCCCGATGCGAGCAAGCTCGATCGAACAGGTGCTCGAGCCGGCGACGGGGATCCGTTAGCCCTCGGGGGCTGGCGGCGCCGTCACGTGAGCGCAGGCGCCATCGGTGGGCGCGTGGCCTCGTAGGAATCCTCGCGGCGCAGCGCCCATCCGAGCTCGGTCGGGAAGGCTCCGATCAGCGCCACGATCGCGAGCGGGAAGAACCATGGGATGTAGAGGTAGAACCAGTGGGTCAGCCCGAGCTGGAACGCGATCACCACCGCTGCGCCGAGCGCGCACACCTCGACGATCGTCCGCTGCCGGGGAACGAAGGCGACGGCGATCGCCAGCAGCACCGCGAACGCCTGCACCAGGTGCTGCTCGATGCTGAGGCCTCCCCACAGCCCCCAGACCGAGAACGGCGAGGTTCGGTCGAGCTGCGACTTCAGCGAATCGTGCCAGAACACCCGCAGGTTGTCGTCGAGCAGCACCGGCAACATCACGACTACCGCGGTGAGCGAGAACGCGATCGTGTAGGAGACGATCTGGCGCTTGCGCGGCCGCGAGGCGCCTGCTCCCCGCGCAAACAACGGCCACAGCACGAGTGGCGCGAACTTCGCGAAGCCCGCCAGCGCGACCGCCACCCCCCGCGCCGGCGCCGAGCTGACGACCAGCAGCGCGAGCACGACCAGCATTGCGACGAGCGAGTCGTTGCTGTTCGAGCTGAGCGTGTAGAGCGTGAACGGATAGGACGCCCACATGTAGGCCAGCACGATGCCCGTGCTCGGCCCGCGGATCCGGCGGCCGAGGAAGAACAGCCCGATCAGCGTCAGCAGGTCGAAGGCGATCGCGGCGGCGTGCGCCGCCGGCAGCCGATCCCAGGTGCCGCTCCAGCCGAAGATCGCCGTGAACGGTACGTAGGCGTAGTAGTTGACCGGTCCGTAGGTGTCGCCGTGGACGTTGTCCTGCGGGTAATCGCCATACAGCGGCTGATCGTGCAACAGCTTGTGCGAACCGATCACACCCGCGTAGCCGACGTCGATCACGTTCGAGTTGGTCACGTTCAGGCCGACCCGGAAGCCGACCAGGAACACGACTCCGATCGCCAGCCAGGTCGTCGGAACGAGCAGGCGCAGTGGCTCGCGCGGGCGCCCGTGCCCGCACGCGAGGGACACCATCCGCACGAGCAGGTAGAGCAGGAACGGGTAGGCCAGCGGCACCGAGAGGCCGATCTCGCCGTGGTTGAAGAATGCCAGCGAGATCGAGAAGCCGAGCAGCGCCAGCAGATCCAGGTGCAGCAGCGTGAGGCGGCGTCCCCGCCGGCGCAACGAGGGCAGAAACGGCGCGATGAACAGCACGCACAGCGGGATCCAGACGTACATGGCGTTGGTCCGCCGCCCGAACGCGCCCGCATAGCCGCGCGCCATCGTCCACGCCACCTGGAAGCCGGTCCACGCCTGTGTGACCCGGCCCGTGCCGTCGTCGACGTAGACCTGGGCCAGCTCCTTTCCGTTCGGACCGGGCGAGAACCAGCTCACCTGCCATTGCCCCGGTCCCTTCGTGTATTCGTAGGGGCGTGCGGTTGGATGCCGACGGCGCTCCGCGACGATCTTCGGCACCTGGGCCGCGATCCGCTCGACCTCCGCGGCCGTCAGCCGGAATCCGGCCGGCGGCTTGCCCAGGTGGGTGACGAGGACCGGGGCGCCGGACTGGATCGCCGTGGTCGTGCTCGTCGAAGCCGCCTGGGCCCGCGGCGGAGCAAGGACGAACAGCAGCGCGAGGAAAGCAGTGGCCGCGATCGACGGTGCGCGGCGCGCGAGTGGTGGACTTACGCCCGGAAGCTCCAAAGCTTCTGTCCGACGAACGACAACGGCGTCCCCGCGGCGATCGCAATCGCCTGTGCGACGACCTTCTCCATGCCGGTGCTGCTGACGAGCACCACGAGCACCACGTAGGTGAAGCCGAACGTGAGCAGCGAGACAGCGAAGAAGCGGGCTCCCTGCTCGAGCGGACGGTGGTGCCGGGCGTCGAAAGTCCAGTGGCGGTTCCACCAGAAGTTGTTGGCCACGGAGACGAGGAAGGCGATCACGGCCGAGATTCGGTAGTCGATGCCCAACAGGTGCACGCACGCGGCGAACACGACAAGGTTGACCACGTACCCGGTGGCGCCGACGGCCGCGAAGCGGACCAGCTGCAGCCAATTGTGGGTGCGGCGCATTCCGTGGCGCACGCGCGAGCGCAGCGGAAGCTCGACGGTGGTGATCAGTTCCTCGGGCATCGGGGGCAATCTATCGGCGGTGCGTCCGGCGTCCGTAAGAGTTACCGGGGCTAACCGGGTCCTAATCCGAGTTTCGCACGGATCGCACCCCGAAGTGCTCACACACCAAGGGCGTGACGTCGCGCAGCGACCAAAGGTCGCGCACGTCGCGCGAATCCGGTCCGGTGCCGCACCACATCAGCGCGCCGAGCGAGTCGGAGCGGTGAAGCGAGCCGTGCGAGCCGCCGCCCACGTGGTCGGCTCCGCCCCAGTCGACGAACTCGTAGCCAGGAGACGCCGAGAGCAGCAGATCACCCGCGGTCGGACAGCTCAGCGCCGACCAGATCCGAGCCAGCGCATCCGGGTACTCGGTGCACAGGAAGCGCCCGTCCTGAACCTCGGCACGCAGCGCGGGGAGATCGCCCTCGACGCTCCAATGCTCGCCGCGCTTGTCCTCGAGCGCGCCGCCGGGAGCGAAGCGAAGCTCGCCGCGGTGGCTGTGCACGACCGCCTCGCCGTCGTTCTTCCACATGATCAGGTCGATCCCACCGAGACTCTCGACCGACTCGATCGAGCGCTTGATCACGTCCTCGCGCTTGTCTGAGTCGAGCGCGTAGACCATCGCCGAGCGCTGGGCGGGGCTGAGCGCCACCTCGGCCCCGATTGAGCGCGAGGCGCTGGGCGTGGCGACGTCAAACTCTGCGAAGGCCTCGTCCAGGCGGATCCGCTCTTCGACCGGCGCCTGGGAATGGTCGGAGGTGACGATCACGGCGTGGGTCTCGAAGAATGCCTCAGGGCCCCCGGCAGCGTGCATCAGGCGCTCGAGCTGCCGATCGGCGGCCGCGATCGAGGTGACCTGAGCGTGCGGGCCGTTCTTGTGCGACCACGCATCGTTGTCCGGGAGCGAGAACAGCAGGAAGTCGAACAGGTCGTGCTCGACCAGATACGCGCCGACGCAGCCCGTGTGCTGGTCGCGGATGCCCGGCATGCCGAGCTGGCCGCGGCAGCCGGTCTTGCGACTGGCGTACAAATCCGCGTAGAACAGCTCCTGCGGGCCGTCGATGGTGCGCCGAAACAGGGTCGAAGTGACGATCCGCGCAAGCGCGGTTTCGTTTGAGACCTCATGGTGGTGCCGCCCCCGGTAAATCAGGTAGGTGGTGCCGGCGGTGCGCACGTCGGCGTCGTCGAGGCTCTCGAACACCGTGTCGAGGTCGTGCGAAAGGTGCTCGGCGTTCATCCGGTAGACGGTGTCGGTCAGCGACCGCAGGACACCGAACTGGCGCGAGGCCGAGAAGCTCGAGCCGTACTCGACGTACCGACCCTCCTCCCGGTGATACCAATTCATCGATGGGATCAGGTGCTTGTCGGGGCCGACGCCGGTCGTGATCGTCGCCGCGCAGACCGGCGTGACTGACGGAAACGCGGCCACGCAGTCGTCGACGTAGACGCCCTGCTCACGGATCCGCGCGAGCGCGGGAGCGCGACCGGTCGCGATCGCGCGCTCGAGCATCGCGGGCTTGAGCGCGTCGATGACGACGAGCACCAGCTTCTTGCGGGGCCGGCGGCGCTTCTTGGCGGCCGGACTCACCGAAGGATCCGCAGGCCCGCGTACTTCTGCCCGGAGCGCTTGCGGCTGGCTAGCAGCAGCCACAAGAGCAGCACAACCCCGACCAGCCCCACCGGTGGAGCCACGACCGAGAGCGCCGCCAGGGCCACTGCGGCGGCCTCCGCGAACAGGGGCAACGCGCCCGCCGCCGACTCGTCGAGTCGACCGCGCACGCGCGCCAGCAACGGGCGGGTGGCGGCGATGCCGATTGCCGCACAGGCCACCCCGCCGATCAGGCCCGGCCACGCGAGGTAGTGACCTCGCGCCAGGGATCCCGCGAACAACAGCGCCCCGAGAATCAGCGATGCGGCGGCGAGCGCGAGTGCAAGCGGATGGCGCGTGAGACTCTCCTGCGAGAGCCGACGTTCAGCCAGCGCCAGCAGGATCACCGCAACGAGCAGCAACAGGAGGAACACGGCTCCTTGCAGAAATCCGTAGTCGGTGCCGTTGAAATGGATCTCGACATCGTCGGCAGCAAGCGCGCCGACCACCAGCGTGGGCAGAAACGGTCGGATTCCGACCGCCGCGGCAACGCCCATACCCTGGAAGATGTCGAAGACGAGATGCACCGTGCTGTACCGTGAGTGAACGTGACGATAGACAAAAGGGCAGGACGAGCCCCGGGCGCACGGTCGCGATGAACTCTGGCGGTGGCCTCAGCGGGCGCCCGCGGTCCACGGCACGGGACATCGAGCGCTACGCAGCGCTGTTCGCGGAGCGGACCAAGGTCATGAAGTCCTCGGCGATGCGCGATCTGATGGCGCTGACCGAGCGCGAAGACGTGATCTCGCTGGCCGGCGGCCTGCCCGACACCTCGACCTTCCCGCCCGACTCCTACGCCGCGTTGATGAGGACGGTCGCCGTCGACTCCTGCGCGCGGGCGCTGCAGTACAGCCCGACGGACGGGCTGGAGCTGATCAAGCGCTGCATCATCGACGTGATGAGCGCCGAGGGAATCGAGATCGACGCGGATGAGTTGCTCGTGACCACCGGCGGCCAGCAGGTAATCGATCTCGTCTGCAAGACGTTGCTCGATCCCGGCGACGTGGTCGTCGCCGAGGCCCCTACTTACCCGGGCGCCGTCCCCACATTCTCCTCATACCAAGCCGATGTCGTGCAGGTGACGATGGACCGCGATGGGATCCGCGTCGAGGAGCTGGAGACGGTTCTCGACGGGTTGGACGCGGCCGGGAGACGTCCCAAGTTCATCTACACGGTCCCGAACTTCCACAACCCGGCCGGGGTCACCTTGTCGCTGGAGCGCCGCCGCGAGCTGGTCCGGGTCGCCGCCGAGCGCGAGCTGCTGATCCTCGAGGACAACCCGTACGGCCTGCTCCGCTACGAGGGCACACCGCTGCCGACGCTGCGCTCGCTCGACGAGGAGTTCGTGATCTATGCGAGCACGTTCTCGAAGATCCTCTCCCCGGGAGTGCGGCTCGGCTGGACCGCGGCGCCGGCGCCGATCCTGCAGAAGATGAACATCGGCAAGCAGGGCTCTGACCTGTGCTCGTCCTCGATCTCCCAGCACTTTGTCGGGGCATACTTCGATTCGGGCCCGTGGGAGGACTATGTCCGGTCGCTGATCGAGATCTACCGGCGCCGCCGCGACGTGATGCTCGACGCGCTCGCCGAGCACTTCCCGCGCGAGTCGGAATGGACGCATCCCGAGGGAGGCCTGTTCATCTGGGTGACGCTGCCCGACTACATCGACACCACCGACCTGCTGGCGCGGGCGCTGGAGGAGCGCGTCGCGTTCGTGCCGGGCCGCGCCGCGTTCGTCGACGGCCGCGGGGGATCGTCAATGCGACTGAACTTCTCGGGCGTAAACGAGGATGAGATCCGGGAGGGCGTGCGTCGGATCGGCGAGGTCGTGTGCGAGCAGGTCGCCTTGTACGGCACGCTGACCGGGGCGCGGGTGGTCGGCGGGGGCTCGCGGCGAAGCGATCGGGGCCAGCGCGACGCCGCGGCTGCTGTCGGTGTCGCGGCCGAGATTGCGGCCTCGGCTCGGGGGGAGGCCTCGGCTCGAGGGGAGACGGTGGCCTCGCCTCCGGGGGCCGAGCTCGCCAAGGTCCTTCAGCTCCGGAGCAAGCGCACCCAGGCTGGATGAGCCGCGTTGCGGTGCTGAAGGGCGGGCGCTCGCTCGAGCGCCAGGTCTCGCTGAAGTCCGGCTCGCGCGTCGAAGACGCCCTCCGGCGGCTCGGACACGAGGTGATCCCGATCGACGTCGGCGCCGATCTGGTCAACCAGCTGACCGAGTCAGCGCCAGAGGTCGCGTTCGTCGCGCTCCACGGACGCGACGGTGAGGACGGGACCGTCCAGGAGCTGCTCGAGGTGCTCGCGATCCCCTACACCGGCTCCGGTGTGTCGGCCTGCATCCGCACCGCCGACAAGGTTCTCGCCAAGCACGCGATGCGCGATCACGACATCCCCACCCCGGACTTCTACGCCTTCAACGAGACCGCGTTCGGGGGTCTCGGGGCCGCCTCGGCGCTGCCGGCGATCGAGGAGCGCCTCCAGTTCCCGATCGTGGTCAAGCCGGCGGGGCAGGGATCGGCGCTCGGGATCAAGTTCGCGCGCACCCCCGCCGACGTTCCGACCGCGCTCGTCGCGGCTTTCTCCTACGACCGCAAGGTGCTGCTCGAGCGCTACGTGCGCGGCCGCGAGCTGGCGATCTCGATCATCGATGACGACGGATCCTCCCGGGCCCTGCCGATCGTCGAGGCCGTCCCGCAGCAGGAGGACTTCTATGACTTCGAGTCTCGCTATGAGATCGGCCGGACCACGTTCGTCTGTCCGGCCGAGCTCGATGATGCGCTGGGGGCGCGGGCGGCCGAGATGGCGCTCGAGGTCTACCGTCTGCTCGGCTGCGGCGGCTTCGGCCGGGTCGACCTGATGCTCGAAGAGGACACCGAGGAGCTGTACGTGCTGGAGGCGAACACGGTGCCGGGGCTGACCGAGACGTCGCTGTTGCCACAGGCCGCCGAGGCGGCCGGGATCGGCTTCGACCAACTGATCGCTCGGATTCTCGGCGCGGCGATCTAGCCAAGCGGTCTGGAGCGTGGGTGCGGCCCGGTGCGCGAGGCGCGCTCAGCGCCCCGGGGTTAGCTGTCGCCGGCGAAGTCCTCGGGGGTCACGCGATCGAGGAAGTCCTTGAACTTCTCGACGACTTCCTCGGTGTCCTCGACGTCGTGCTCGAACTCGATCGCCGACTCGGCGATCACGTCGTCAGCGGCGAAGATCGGCGCGCCGGCGCGGACCGCGAGGGCCAGGGCGTCGCTGGGCCGGGAGTCGATTTCGAGCTCGCGGCCGTTCACGCGGAGGCTGATCGAGGCGTAGAACGTGTTCTCGCGCAACTCGGTCACCGCCACGCGGGTGCACTCCACATCGAGCTCGCCGAGGACGTCGGAGAGCAGGTCGTGGGTCATCGGGCGGGGCGTGGATGCTCCCTGGAGTTTCATCAGGATCGCGGCGGCCTCGGGATGACCGATCCAGATCGGCAGGAACTTGTTGTTTTCGACTGTCTTCAGCAGCACGATGGGCTGCTTGCCAACCATGTCGAAGCTCACGCCGTAAATGACCATCTCCTGCACGAGCCGCTCCTAACTCAGGGTCTGGCAAGTATAGGACGCGGACGGAGACCACTCGCGGTCTCCGATGAGGAGCGTTATTCTCACCAGCTAAATCACGATGACTGGTGAGAGTGAGCCGCCGACCCGTAGCCCAGAAGGACTGGCGCCGGCGCGGGACGAAGGCGGAGGCCTGGCCCGGGCCGCGGGCGAGCATGCCGGCGGACGCGGGAACCGATCGGTGCAGCCCGGAGGCCGCGAGCCGGCGCCGGGTGAGCTGTTCCTGGTTCAGGCCTTCATCAACACGCACTATGACCTGGAGGTCGACCATGGCGCGGAGCTGCTCGCGACGCCCGCCGGCGCGCGGCGGTGGCTGTGCAGCCGTGGTCTGCTGGCGCGGACGGGACGGATCAGCGCGACGGAACTGCGCCGCTTGCGGACCGTGCGCGAAGCGCTGCGGGCGCTCGCCGGCACCAATGGCGAGGTGACAGCGCTCCGCCGGCGCGATCGGCGGCACAAACCCGGGCGCGATCGGCGACATCAACGCCGGCGCGATCGAGGAGATCGACGCTGCGGCGCGGGGCGCGGCGGTCGAGCTGCGCTTCGGCGCCGAAGGTCCGCGCTTCGTTGCGGCGATGCCTGGCCGCGTGGACGGCGCGATCGGCCTGTTGTTGGCGATCACGGCGCGCACGATGCTCGACGGCAGCTGGTCGCGACTGAAGGTCTGCCCTGGCGATCACTGCGGCTGGGCGTTCTACGACCATTCCCGCAACCAGACCGGCCGGTGGTGCTCGATGTCGGTGTGCGGCGGGCGCGCCAAGGCGCGGGCGCATTATCGGCGCGTGAGAGGCGTGGCCGGCTACGAGGAGAATCGCTAGGTGCACGGTCTCGGCGCGACCACGATGCTGGTGCTCGCGCGGGCCCGGCGACGGCCCGGCCGATGGCTGCTGACTGCCCTCGGGCTGGCGCTCGCGACCGCCTTCGCCGGCGCCGTGGCTGCGGAGAGCACGATCGCCGGCGATCAGGCCGCCCGCTCGGTGCTCGCCGGCCTCTCGCCGCTCGCCCGCACGGTCCGGGTGACGTGGCAGGGTCCCATCACCCCGGGCGTGGGGCGCAGCGCCAGGAACTTGCTCCGAGGGCTCGGCCTCGGACGTCAGAGCGAGGTCGTGCTGCTCAACCCCGTCCGGCTGGACGGCGCCGTGGTGCGGCCGGCGGCGATCGATCCGCTCGCGGAGTGGATCGAGCCGGGGGCGACGTCGAAGGCGGCCACAGCGAAGGGCGCGACATCGAAGCGGGCCGGGAGCGGCGCGACCCGCGTGCCGGGGCGTTGCCGGCCGTCCTCGTGCCCGATGCTGCTCGCGGGTCCGAGCGCGCCGGGCACGGCGCTGAGCGCGTACGGCGTCCGCATCCCGATCGTCGGTCGCACGGTGCTGCGCTCGGCCTCGCCGCTTGGGTTCGTGCCGGGCCAGCCGCCAGGACAACCCCCCCTCCTCCTAAGTGGCGACGCGACCGGCTTGGGGGCGCTGGCTGGGCTCAGTGGCATGTATCGCACCTACAACTGGGTGGCGCTGCTGCCCTCCGCCGGGCTGCACTCATGGCAGCTCGCGCAGGTCGAGCGGCGACTCCAGCACGCCGAGGCTGCGTTTGCGCCGACCGGCAGCGGCTTCAGCCTGACCGGGCCGTTCGCGGGACTGCAGGCGGCACGGGCGCAGGCCAGTGCGGCACCCAAGCGGCTCCTGCTCGCCGGTGGCGGCGCGCTCGCGGCGCTGGCGCTGTTCGTGGTGCTGGCCGCCGGAGGATTGCGACGAGATCTGGATGCCGAGCTTGGCCGGCTCGCGGCCGCGGGCGCCCGGACTCGCCAGTGCTTCGCCTTGGCCCTGACCGAGTCAGCGCTCCTGTGCGGCGTCGCCCTGCTCGTGGGCACCGGCATCGCGCTGGTGGCCGCCGTGGTGCTGTCGAGCGCCGGCGGGGTTCCCGCCGGCGGAGTGCTGGCGCACAGTCTGATCACGCCGACCGCGGCGCTGGCGCTGGTGGCCGGCTGGGTATGCGCGACGTTGCTCGTCACGGCGCTGCTGCTCGTTCGCGGAAGCCGGCTCGCCGAACTGCCGGCGGTCGCCGCTGCGGCCGGGCTGGCGCTCGCGCTCAGCCGGGGCCCTGACGGCAGTGACCCGCTGCCGGTTTTGCTGGCGCCGCTGTGCTGCCTGGCGGCCGGCGTCGTCCTGGCCCGCGTGGCCGTGATCGTGCTGCGTGGAGGCGAGCGGCTGGCGCGGCGCGGCCCGGTGATGACGCGGCTCGCATTCGTGGGGCTGGCCAGAGCGCCGGCGGCGCCATCGCTGGCGATCGCTTTCATCGCGGTCAGCATCGGCCTCGGCGGTTTCGCTCTCGCCTATCGGGCCACGCTGCTGCGCGGCACCGCCGACCAAGCCGCCAACCAGGTGCCGCTCGATGCCACGGTCGCGGCCGGCCCCGACTTCGCCACGCCGCTCGAGGTTGCCTCCCCGGCGCGCTGGGCGAAGCTGTCGGGCGGCTCGGTGCTTGCGGTCCGCCGGACCGAGGCGAGTTTCGTCAGCGGCGGCAGCTCGGCGACCGTACCCGCACTGGGCGTGCCAGCGGCGGCGATCCCCCGCCTGCGCGGCTGGCGCGGGGGCGATAGCTCAGTCGCGCTCAGCACGCTGGCGGGACGGCTGGTCTCGACGCGCGCCGGCGCGCACGTCGCTGCCCGCGCTGGCGACGGGTGCGCGGACAATGCGAGTCCGCGCCCGATCACCGGGGGTCTCGGTTTCGATCACCGCCGATTTTCTCGATCCGGACGACAACCTCGAGCAGGTCCAGCTCGGTCAAGCGGATCAGCGATCGCGGACGCTCAGCGCCAGCCTGCCACGGGCGCTCCGCCAGCCGGGCCCGGACGGTCGCTGGCGGCTGGCCGGCCTCGAACTCGACGAGCCCTCCGGGGTCGAGATCACCAACGGCCATCAGAACGCGGAGAGCTCGGGCGCACCGACGCAATTCACCACAATCGTCACGCTGGGGCCGCTCACCGAAGTAGGCCGCCACGGGCAAACGGTGCGGCGCATCGCGCTTGGATCCTGGCGAGGGCTCGGGGCGGCCCGCGATCCGCACGGTGGCGGCTCGGCAACCGTGATCCGCTTTGAGACCAGCGGCGAGCCGGGACTGCTGCGGCCCCGAGCCGCCAGCGATACGGCCCCGGTGCCGGTCCTGACCGACGGGCAGACCGCGGCAGCGTCGGGACCGGGAGCGCGGATCGCGCTCGAGGTCGACGGCCTGCCGATCGCCGCGCAAGTGGTAGGGGTCCTTCGCCGCTTTCCCACCGTTCCGGCGGGTGCCGCGGGCTTTGTGATCGCCGATGAGCCGACGCTCGCCGCGGCGCTCGACGCGCAGCTGCCCGGCCAAGGGCGGCCCGATGAGTTGTGGATCTCGGCCGCGCACCCGCGAATGCTGCAGGACGGGCTCGCGCAGCCGCCCTTTACGCAGTTCTCCGCCTCGTTCCGGGCGGAAATCGAGCAGCAGCTTCGCAGCTCGCCGATCAGCCGCGGCGTGCTCGGGACACTGCTGGCGGCGGCGGCCCTGGCGGGGGGACTGGCGCTCGTCGGGCTGCTGGTGACGCTGCTCGGTGGCGCCCGGGACGAGCGGATCGAGCGCGACCTGCTCGCGCAGGGAATGGGCCCTCGCGGTATGCGAACCGAGCTGAGGCTGAGAATGGTGCTCGCGGCGGCGATTGGCGTCGCCGCGGGCCTCGGGCTCGGGCTCCTGTTGACGACCCTTGCGGTGGCCACGGTCCAGAGCGCAGGCCCGGTGGCGCTCCCTGATCCGCCGCTCGTGAGCGTGGCGCCGTGGGGTCAGCTCCTGCTGTGGGGTGCGGCGGCCCTGGCGATGCTGACCGGCGCGAGCTGGATCGCCGCGCGAACGATCACCGGACGGTCGGCGCCATGACCGTGACCACGCCGGCCTCGCGAGCGCTGCCGCGGGACGGACCCAGCGAGCTGATGGTCGAGCTTCGCGACGTGTTCTGCGTCCACCGCACAGACGAAGGCGACGCTGCCGCGCTGCAGGGGACGACGCTCCAGGTCAGACGCGGCGAGCTGGTCTGCGTGCTCGGGCCAAGCGGCGCCGGCAAGAGCACCCTGCTGCGAGTGATCGCCGGACTTCAGGTGCCCTCGGCAGGCGTCGTCAGCCTGCTGGGCTGGGACATCGGCCGCCTCGGAGCGCGGCTTCGCGCGCGGCTGCGGCGCGAGCACATCGGCTTCCTCGACCAGCACGCCGACAGCGCCCTTGTCCCCGAGCTCCGCGTCCGCGACGCGGTGGTGCTGCCGCTGGCGCTGCGGGGGGTCGCCGCCGCCACGCGCCGCGCCCGCGCGCTGGCGCTACTTGGGAGGGTCGGCTTGGAGGGCCGCGGCGATGCGCTTCCGGCCGAGCTCTCGGGCGGCGAGCGCCAGCGGGTCGCGCTATGCGCTGCGCTCGCGCACCGTCCGGCGCTGCTGCTCGCCGACGAGCCCACGGGCGAGCTCGATGCCGACGCCGCGGAGTCGATGCGCTGCCTGATCGCGGAGCTGGTCCGCGAGCAGAGTGGGACCGCGATCGTGGTCACGCACGACCCCACCGCGTCCACCTTCGCCGATCGCACGGTGCGGCTGCGCGACGGTCGGGTCGTCGCGGAGGACCGGGGGGCAGGCGACGGCGTCGTAGTCGGAGGGGGCGGATGGTTGCAACTCCCGCCCGAGCTGCTCCGCGAGGCGAGGATCGGCGGGCGGGCCCACCTGCGGCTCACGCCGGCGGGTGTGCTCGTTGCGCCGGCCGGGAACGACATGCGTGGCACCGCGAACGCCGTCGCCCGGCCCGACCGGGTGCATGCGCCCGCCACAGGAGCCTGGGCCCCGGCGCGGATCGAGGCGCGATCGCTCAGCCGCAGCCGCGGCCGTGGCGCGAGCCGCCGACGGGTGATCAGCGACCTCGATCACGTGTTCGCGCCGGGCCGGATGACCGTGGTCACGGGACGATCCGGGGTGGGAAAGACGACGCTGCTGCGCCTCCTCGCCGGACTCGATTCTCCCGACGGCGGGGAACTGTTGCTTGACGCAGAATCGGTCGGCGATCGCGACGCGGAGCGGCGCGCGGCGATCCGGCGAGCCCGGATCGGCTATCTCCCACAGGAGCCCTCGCCGATCGGATTCTTGAGCGCCGCCGAGAACGTCGTGCTGACGCTGTGGCTGCGGGGATGGCGAACCGCGCCCGCGGTTGAGCGAGCGGCGGTGGTGCTCGCGTGGGTCGGCCTCTCCGATCGCGCCGCGCAGCGGGTCGCGCGGCTATCGGCCGGCGAGGCGCAGCGGGTCGCGCTGGCCCGCGCCGTGGCCAGCGCATGCGGGTTGCTGATCGTCGATGAGCCCACCTCCCGCCTCGATCAGGCGAGCGCGGCGGCCGTCGCCGAACTGCTGGGCGCCCAGGCGGTCGATGATCGCCAGACGGTGATCTGTGCCACGCACGACGGCGAGGTGATCGGGCATGCCCACGAGGTCATCGAACTCGGGGGCTGAGCGTCACCGCTACTCGATCACACCCTCCTCGCGCAGGACCGTTTTGGCGATCCCGAATGCAGCATTGGCCGCGGGCACGCCGGCATAGACGGCGCTGTGCAGGAGCACCTCGCCGATCTCCTCGGCGGTCAACCCGTTGCGCAGCGCCGCTCGCACGTGCATCCCGAGCTCGTTCTCGGCCCGCACGCAGACCAGCGCGGCCAGCGTGATCGCGCTGCGCATGCGGCGGTCGATGCCGGGCCGCGACCACACCTCGCCCCACGCGTAGCGGGTGATCAGCTCTTGAAACGGCTGGCCGAACGGGCCGGCGGAGGCGATCGCGCGGTCGACGTGCTCGTCCCCGAGCACCTCGCGCCGCGTCTTCATGCCGGTCTCGAGATCGCTCATCTGCGCTCCTCCTCGCTTGGGTTCAGGTGCTGGCCGATCAGCTCCCCCACCGCCTCGGGCTGCTCGACGCTCGCGAGATGTGCCGCGGCGTCCACGAGCTCGAACCGGGCGTTCGCGATGCCCTGCGCGATGCGCCGGCCGTGGTCGGGTGGAGTTGCCTCGTCCTCGCGCCCGGCGAGCACCAGCGTGGAGGCCTCGATCGCGGGCAGCTCGGGGCGGAGGTCCATCTCCGCGAGCGCTTCGCAGCAGCCCGCATAGCCCTCGACGGGAGTCTCGAGCAGGCTCCTGCGCATCTGCTCCACGACGTCCGGACGCGAGCGGGCGAAGCCGGGGGTGAACCATCTCGCGACCACGGCCTCGGCCACGGGGGCTATGCCGCGCTCCCGCACAATCCGCGCCCGCTCGTGGTATTTGCCCTCCGGATCGATCAGCGCCGAGCTGCAGCAGATCACCAGGCGCTCGACGCGATCGGGCGCGTGGGCGGCGACCCACATGCACGACATCCCGCCAATCGAGATTCCGCACAGCGACGCCCGCCTGAGCTCGAGTCGATCCAGCAGCGCCAGCAGGTCGCCCCCGAGCTCGGCGATCGAATACGGACCTGGTGGGACCGGGGAGGAGCCATGCCCACGGAGGTCGTAGCGGACGACGTGAAACTGCCGCTCGAGCCGGCGCGCCTGCGGCTCCCACATCGACAGCTGGGTACCTAGCGACGGCGCGAGGATCACCGTCGGGCGGTCGGGAGGGCCCGAGCTCCGATAGTGCGCCTCGTAGGTCACGGCGCTAAGGTCGCCCACAGTCGCGGTGTGCGGCCAGCGCGCGGTCGATCAGCCCGTCGGTGACACCGAGGTAGTGCTCGGGCGCGAGCGCCCGCTCGAGTGCCCGGCGGTCGATCGCGCCGGTCACCTCGGACAGCTCTCGCAGGACCTCGCCGAGCGCCCGCTCCTCCCGTACCGCTCGCTGGGCGGCGGCCTCGACGAGCTCCTGGGCCCGCGGACGCCCGAGCGACGGGGCGAGCGCCGCGGCAACGCTCTCGCTCATCAGGAGACCGTGGGTCAGCTCGAGGTTCGCGCGCATCCGATCGGGGTGGAGCTCGAGGCTGTCGAGCACCTCGCGCAACGAGGCCGCCGCCGATCCGGCGAGCCGAAGCAGCTCGAGCAGCGGCTCCCACTCCGCCTGCCAGCCCCCGGCGGCCCGCTCGTACTCCTGCCCCATCGCCGAGAGGATCGTCGCCACGAGGCCGGGCGCGCGCTGTGCGCAGGCCCGCACAGCGACCGCGCCGACGGGGTTGCGCTTGTGCGGCATCGTCGAGGAGCCGCCCCGCCCGGGTCCCCCGCCCTCGCTCAGCTCGTCGACCTCGGTCTGGGCCAGCAGCACCACGTCGCACGCGATTTTGGCCATCGCGCCAAGGGCGATTGCGAGTGCGCACGCCAGGCGGGCGGGACGAATCCGGTTCGTGTGCCAGGGCAGCTCGGGCTCGCCGAGCTCGAGCTCGCTGGCGAGCTTGGCGGCAACCTCGAGTCCGCGCTCCCCGAGCGCAGCCAGGGTCCCGACCGCGCCGCCGAGCTGGACCGCGAGCTCGCCCTCGCGAACGCGTGCGAGCTCGGAGCGGGCGCCGTCAAGGGCGATCAGCCAACCGGCGGCTCTCAGGCCGAAGGTCGAGGGAACCGCCTGCTGAAGCAGCGTGCGTCCCGCCTGCGATGAGCTTCGATGCTCGGCGGCCAGGGCTGCACACCGGTCGCTCGCGGCGGTGAGGTCGGCGAGCAGGGGCGCGAGCGCGCGGCGGGCGACCAGCATGATCGCGGTGTCGACGATGTCCTGGCTGGTCGCGCCGCGATGAAGAAGGCGGCCGGCTTCGCTGTCGCCGATGCGCTCCCGCAGCGCGCTGACGAGCGCCGGCACCGGTGTCCCCGCCTCTGCGCTCGCGCGCCCCAGCCTGCCGATGTCGAGCGCTGCCGCGTCGGCCGCGGCGTCGAGATCGGACTCCGCGTGGTCCGGCGCGAAGTCGGCATCGACGAGCGCTCGCACCAGCGCCAGCTCGACATCCACCATCGCCTGAAGGAGCGCCCGATCACTGGCCTGCGTAGCGGCGGCACCGCGCGCGAATAAGCCCGAAAAGAGGCGGTCAGGCGGGGAGAACTGATCCACGGGCGGCACCGTATCGCGCCTGGGTTTCTCACCGGCGCCGCGCCCGGGCCCAGAACACCCGTTAAGTGAGACGCGCCCCAGAGCCGGCGAAAGTATGAGGCCGGATCCTGTGGGGCGCGCTCGAGGGAGGAGAGGGTTACTGCGCGAAGCATGATCGCGCACGATGCTTTAGATGTCCAATACGAGTATTGCGAGCGATTGATAAGGTATGCTTATGGAACTTCGGCAGCTGCGGTATCTCGTGGCTCTCGCCGAGGAGCGGCACTTCACTCGCGCCGCGCAACGCGAGCACATTGCCCAACCGGCGCTGTCGCAGCAGATCCGCCGGCTCGAGCAGAGCGTTGGCCTCGCCTTGGTCGAGCGGACCACCCGACACGTGACGATGACCGAGGCGGGCGACCTGCTGGTCGCCCGCGCGCGGCGGATCCTGGCAGAGGTGGAGGCCGCGGACGCCGAGCTGCGGCGGCTGGCGGGCATGGAGACCGGGCACGTCACGGTTGGCACGATGCACACGATGGGGCCGGTCGACGTCTCGCTCGCGTTGGCGGTGTTCCGCCAGCGTCATCCGGGGGTGGAGCTGACCGTACGTGAAAATTCGAGCGAGGAGCTCGCGGAGATGCTCAGGATTGATGAGCTCGATCTGGCGTTCCTGTCGGTGACCGAACGGATCGAAAGCCATGGCCTGGCGCTCCTGCAGCTCGTCTCCGAGGAGCTGGTGGTGGTGCTCCCGGCGGATCACCGGTTGGCCACGCGCCGTCGCGTTCGCATGGCCGAGCTTGCCGGCGAGCAATTCATCAGCTATCGCGTCGGCGCACGGTTGCGCGAGTTGCTGCTCGCCGCCGGCCGGCATGCGGGCTTCGAGCCCCGCGTGACGCTCGAGTCAAACGAGAGTCAGCGGATCCGCAGGCTCGTCGCGCGCCGGATGGGGGTGGCGATTCTGCCCCGCTCGGACGCCGAAGCGCCTGGCGCGGAAACGGCCTCGGTCGCGCTGTTCGATCCACCGCTGCGCCGCGACATCACGCTGGCGTGGCGCGAGGATCGCCGACACGCGCCCGCCCCCACCGAGTTCCTGCAGCTCGCGCGAGAGCTGTTCGCCCCTTCCCCCGAGTCTCGGCCGCGCCCGGCCACTCAGTTGGCTTCGGACTCGGCTTTGGCCGCCGCCAGCCGAAAATAGAGCGCGTGCACCGCGGCGAAGATCTCGTCTGCGACTTGCTGCTGGCGCTCGCGCGACGGGCCGGCCTCCGGCGCGAAGCGCAACGGCGCGCCATAGCGCACGGTGACGGCCGGAAACTGCAGTCGGCGCCAGTTTCGCGCCTGCTCGGAGCCGTGGATCACGACCGGCACCACGGGAGACCCGGTCTCGAGCGCCAAGCGGCCGATTCCCGGCCGCGCGGAGTCCCCGAGTCGACCGCTGCGCGAGCGCCCACCCTCCGGATACATCACGACCATGCCGCCGGCGCGCAGAATCGTCTCGGCCGTCACGATCGCCTCCTCGTCGCGCTGCCCACGGCGGACCGGAAACGCGCCGACATGAGTCAAGATGAAATCCAGGAAGGGGCCACGAAAGAGCTGTGACTTGGCCATGAATCGGACCGGCCGACGCAGCAGCAGCCCGACGAACCAGTGGTCCATTGCCGAGAAGTGGGTCGGCGCGAGGATCACCGGTCCACTTGCCGGGACGTTCTCGGTCCCCTCGGCGTGTAACCGGTAGACCAGGCGGCAGTAGGGGTAAGAGACCAGTCGGATGAACGTGTAGACCCAGTCGGGCTCGTGCGTTCGGGCGCGCCGGTGAAACCGGGCAAAGTGGCTAGGCGGCCGCGGATCGATATAGATCTGGGGCCTCATCGGCGCCAGATCGCTGCGAGTCATCGCTGAAAGTCCTCCCGGACGCGGGCCGTAGTTTGCCTGGTTTTCCGGACTGCACGCAGCCCAATTCTTCCTAAGCTCTTAAGCAAGTTTGGTTCGATATGCGTCGAACAAACCGCTATAATTCGACAGGTATCGAACATACGGAATCGGAGATGGATCTGAACAGTTTTGATAGCCAAGGACGCGAGGCCGTAGCCCGCATCCGCGGCGAACACCCCGAAATCAATACGGAACACAATCACGACAGACGGACGCGGCGCGTTGCGACTTCCGCCAACAAGCGCCAGGGTCGCCGTCGTGCGACTCATCCTGCCCGGACGGCGAACGCCGGCGAGGGTTCCCATGGCGAGCTCGGTCATTCGCCGGACTCGCTCGAGCTGTTCCTCCGCCAGGCCCGCAACCACGCGCTGCTGACCGCCGAGGAGGAAGTCGAGCTGGCAAAGCGGATCGAGAAAGGCGACCTGGCCGCCAAGGAGCGGATGATCAACTCGAACCTGCGGCTGGTCGTCTCGCAGGCGCGGCGCTACCAGGGCCACGGCCTGCCGATGGAGGACCTCGTGCAAGAGGGCATGCTCGGACTGATCCGCGCGGTCGAGAAGTTCGACTGGCGACGCGGCTTCAAGTTCTCGACCTACGGCACGCTGTGGATCCGCCAGGCGATCCAGCGCGGCTTGCAGAACCACGGGCGGACGATCCGGGTTCCTGTGCATGTGGCGCAGCGCCAGGTCAAGATCCGCAAGCTCGAAAGCGAGCTGAACACCAAGCTCGGGCGTGAGCCGACCGACGAGGAGATCGCGGCGGTGGCCGAGCTGACCGTCGAAGAGGTCAACGAGCTGCGCGAGCTGAGTCGTGGCCTCGCCAGCCTCGATCAGCCCGTCGGCGAGGACGGCGAGACCGCCCTCGGCGATCTCCTGGCCGCCGAACGTCCGGAGCCGAGTGAGGAAGTAGCGGTCACCGATCGCGATCGGCAGGTGCACGAGGTCGTCCGGCAGCTCCCGGAGGCCGAGCGTAACGTGATCCGCCTGCGCTTCGGGCTCGCCGGCGACGAGCCACGGACGCTCAAGCAGACCGGAAGCGAGCTCGGCATCAGCGCCGAGCGGGCTCGCGAGCTCGAGGAACGCGGTCTCAGGCGGCTCGCCGCCCGTCGCGACGTCGACGACCTCCGCGAAGCGGCCTAATTCACCTTATGGCAGCGGGCTACCGGGCACGGTAGCCCGCTGCTGACAGGCTGTCCCCGGCAATCGTGGCCTCAGTTCCAGAAATCCTCGCGGAGGACCTCGCCGTCGCCGGCATGCCGGGGGCCGAAGGCCAGCAGCTCCAGCCCCTCGGGCCCCGCCTCGAAGGCCCTCGCGACGTGGGGCGCAACGCGGATTGCATCCAGCGGCTGAATCCCGCAGATGTCGCTGTCGAGCTTGATCCGGCCGGCGCCCGACAGCACTACGTAAATCTCCTCGGCCTGCTCGTGGCGGTGCGCGAACGCTTGGCGCTTCCCCGGCCGGACGATATGGAAGGCGAGGCCGATCGTCTCGGCGCCCAGTTGCTCGCGGGCGAAGCGCGCCTCCTGCACCTCGGAGAAGCCGAACTTCGGCGCGACGTCCTCGACCTGCCTGAGATTTTTGATCACGTAGTCCACCACCGCGCACATTACTGGCCTGTTCCAGACGCTGCCGCTACTCTGGCCGGGGGAGGCGTGTTTGCGTAGACGTGCCGTCCGCAAGCTCATCGGGGGAGACGAGCGCCATTACCCGTATCCACAAAGAGGAGCTTTGCCCTTGAGTCATCGAGCCCGAAAAGTACTTCTGGCCCTGTCCTGCGCGATCACGTGCGCGGCGATCCTGCCTTCGGCCGCCAGCGCAGTCGTGGTTGGCATCGGAGATCAGAACGCCGGAATGTTCTCCGATCCTCGTTTCCTCGCGCTTCACATCCATGAGGCTCGGCTCACTGTCTCCTGGGATGTTGCGACCGCCCGATCGCGGCGGGGCGAGCTGCGGGCGGACACGGCATGGCTGAACGACGCCGCTGCCGACAACGTCACCCCCCTCGTTTCGTTCAGCGGGATCGGCAACTACATCCCCACCGTCCGCCAGTACACGCAGGCCGTGAGTGCATTCATCCACAAATTTCCGAGGGTCAAGCGCTATACGCCCTGGAACGAGCCCGACTGGGTCTACCGCAGCCTCAGCCGCCATCCTCTGCTGGCCGCCTCGTTCTTCAACGCGCTAGTCCGGCAATGCCGCCACTGCACCGTGCTCGCCGGCGACCTGTATCTCCCGGCGGCGCAGCTCGGACCGTGGGTGCGCGCCTACCGCAAGGGATTGGCGTTCCGCCCGGCGGGCTGGGCGTTGCACAACTACTACGACGTCCGCAGTCACACCAGCGCGCAGCTGCAGGCGCTGATGAAGCTGACGAGCGGGCCGATCTGGCTGGATGAGATCAGCGGCGTGGAGGACCGCGGCCACTGGCAGTACAGGAACCAGTCGCCGGCGGCCGCCGCACGCGACGAGCAGTTCACGTTCTCGCTCGCCCGTCGCTTCAAGCGGATAAGCCGCATCTACCACTACCAATGGCAGTCGGCGCCGCTCGCGGGGTGGGATTCCGGCCTGATCTCGCCGACCGGCAGGATCTGGCCGGCGTACTACGTGATCCAGAAAGCGGCGC
>CAWCYH010000007.1:0-148184 GCA_963799745.1 uncultured Solirubrobacterales bacterium
GGTAGCCGGGGCCACTCGCGCGCGTCGACATGCTCGTCGATCGGCGCGAGCTGGCCATCATCGAGCTGACGCTCGCCGGGCTGCCGGAAGCGAGCTAGTGCGGCGCCGCGAGCTGCGGTCGATGCAAGCCGATTACGACTATGCCCTGAGCGACTGCCCGCCGCTTCAGCACCGCGATTAGCGCCCGGTTGCGGATCCCCGGTCGGCGCCCTGTTCGAGCAGGCACGGATCAGGCGCGACCGCCTCAAGCCCGGTCAGCACCTCGACGCTCGACGTGCTCAAGCGCCAGCTGCCCGACGGCCGGCTCTACGGCATTCGGATTCAACATCAACGGCAACGCGCACGTCACCCGCAATGCCTACACGAAGGACGGCTACATCTACGCCGTCATGGCCGCCACCGCCATCATGGGTCCGCCATGGGGCCCCGTCACCTGCCACACGCCCACGGGCCAACCCTACTCGCTCACCTACGCTTCATGACCAACGGCGCCTGGCTCTTGGTCGTCGCGGTCATCATCATGGTGGGACTCGCAATCGCGTACCTGCCGTTACAAACCGCCGCAGAGGTCATGGCTGGCGTCGTAGTCATAGGAGTGGGGGTACTCGGGTACACCACACAAGGACGCGGATAGAACAGACCGACCATCCACACGTCGTCGACCTCGTTGCTCTGCTTGCTGGACACTACCTTGCAAGTCGCACACGCCGGCAGGAAGCGGCGCTGGGTGAAGCGGAAGAACAAGCAGTAGGGCACGCTGGACGGGCCGCGGTAACGACTACCGCCGGAGGTGGCCAGCGTGCCTGCTGCTAAACCCCGGATGCCCTGATGAAGCCGGACCGGTTAGCCGGAAAGGGCCTCACCTGCGGCAGGGAAGGAGTCTCTGACGATAGACGCCGGCGGCCGGATGCAAACACCCACCCGGTGGCCCTGGGCCCACACGTCCGGATCATTCCTGGGATGTGGCCATGCGCGCCCGGTTGCGTCCGAGAGGATCGAGATCCTCGGGTTGGGAGTCGCGGCCAATCTCGGGACGGCTCACAAGATGCAGCGTGGCATTTCCTGAGGCCTTCGACACTTAAGCAGTAGTGGGACGTCAACGTGACAGAGGCATGGAGGGCGTGTTCGAGGACGAGCAGGCCTTTTCGTCCTTCTATCGCGAGCATGCCGAGGACGTGTTGTCGTTCTTTGTCCGTCGCATCTGCGATGTCGATGCGGCGTTCGATTTGACTGCCGAGACGTTTGCACAAGCCTTCGCAGGCCGGCGCAGGTTCCGTGGCGGCTCTTCCCAGGAGGCTACGGCATGGCTGTTCGTAATCGCACAGCGGCAGCTGGCCGCCTACTTGCGCCGAGGATATGCGCAGCGGCGCATGGTTGAGCGTCTCCAGGTCGAGGTGCCGCGACCGAATGAGGACGAGATTCAGAGGGCGCTTGAAATTGCGGGCTTGGACGCACGGCGATTGATGATCGGTAAGGAGCTCGCGCGGCTCTCGGCCGAGCAACGCGATGCGCTGCGCCTGAGGGTGGTCGATGAGATCCCGTACACCGAGGTCGCCGCCAGGCTTGGCATTTCTGAGCGAGCCGCTCGGATGCGCGTTAGCCGGGCGCTCGCGGCACTTGCTGGCGTGATCGATGCGCGAAACATCACACGAGAGGAGTTGACGTGAGCGACGACCTGAAGCTGGAGAGCTTGGAGCTTCTTGGCCAGCGGTTAGGGGCAGCACTTTATCCTGCCCCTGTGTCGCGGCGTTTGCGACTCGCTTGGCTCATGCCGATCGGAGCGCTCGCCGCAGTCGCGGCGAGCGCAGCGGTCGTCCTGATTGGCGCGGGAACGTCAGTGACGCCTGCTGCTCAGGCGCTCGACCGAGCCGCTCGCGCGGTCGAACAGAAGTCTGCTGTTACGCCGGTTTCTCCTGGACGATTCTGGTATACGCGGACGATTTCAGAACTACCCGTGCCTGTAAGCCGAGCCGCTTGGAGGTCTAGGGGGCTCAGCGGCGGAACGTCGCAGGCCGGCATGAGCATGGTCATCGGTCGCCCGGAGCCCGCACGGCCGCTGCCAGTCCCAGGGATCGGTGTTGAGCGTGTCCTAAGTGAGACTTGGGTCGCTCCTGACGGCACTATCCGGACACGCTTGGCTCGGCTTGGAGCTCCACGATTCGCCACTGCTGAAGACCGCACTCGCTTTCGCGCGTCGGGAGCTTCATCGCCTGCACCGATTGAGACCGTTCGCAAAGGTGACGGCTACTTTCCACCCGGACTACGGCTATTCACCTATTCCGAGCTCGTTGCTCTGCCTACGACCCCAGACAGGCTGTACAGCAGGCTGAGCACGGCGATCCGCGATGCAGAACTTCGCATCCAGGGTGGGCGCGCCCTTCTCGCTCGGGCCGACAAGCAAGAGTCGGCAGCACAAACGCTCGGGGCGATCACGACCATGCTGGCGTATCCACTCCCCCAGCCGCTCCGCGCCGCGCTGTATCGAGCAGCCGCTCTGATCCCGGGCACCCACTACGATGGCGCAACCCATGACCTGTCCGGCCGCCGGGGTGTTGGTATCTCCGTGGGCGGCATCGAACTTATCTTCAGCCCCTCCACGGGTAACCTCTTGGGTGAACAAGCCCCCGGACCTGGCGGCGAGACGCTCTCGATGAGCGTGCTCGCGACGGCCGTCACGAACACTTCCGCCTCGGCGTCCGTCGTCAAGCGGTGACTCGCGGGCACCGATTAGGACGACCCTGCCACGGGATGGTGGGTGTTGGCCGTCGTGACCGACCATCGAGTTGATGATGACTCACCGCGACCATCCCTTGAGTCACGTTTTCGGTCATGAGCGTGATCCATGCGAGCCGGATCGGACGCGGCCAGTGGTGCCCGGTTCGCCGCGCTGGCTAGTAGCGCGCCGGCGCCCGGCGTTGACCGCATAGACGAATCGCGCCCGCCGCTGGAGGCAAGAACACCTGGTAGGAAGGAGCGGCATGACATCCCAAAAGTCCAGCAACGAAGCGGACACCGTGTGCGCCGACACCGGCTGACGAGCGTGGCGACCGCCGGGATTCTGATCGCACGAGCTCGAGGCGATCGAGCTGCGCGGGTGACGTCCTTGGCGGTGTCCTGCGGCGTTCGGGCCGCGGCGTTCGGGCCGGGGCGGTCCGGCAGTGTGAGCCCTACGGCGCCAGTTCTTCGTAACTGCGCCCGCGCGCGCTGATGCTGAACTGGGCCACCACGGCGGCGGCGACGAGGAACGCTGAGACGAGCATGAATGCCCCGAAGGCGCTCATCTTCGGGATCAGCGGTGCGATCAGCAGCACGCCGATTCCGCCCCGAGGTGGCCGACGCCATCGACGAGGCCGAAACCGTGCGCTACTTGGTTCGCTAGCCGTACAGAGGTTCGCTACCAGCACACGGGAGAGATAAACGCAGCCAGCGGCCGGTCGGCCCGCTACGGCGCTCGCAGCAGCACGACGCAGTTCTGCCCGCCGAAGCCGAAGGCGTTTACGAGCGCCGTGCGGACCGTCGCTCGTCGTGCCTGCAGGGGGATGTAGTCCAAGTCGCACTCGGGATCCGATCGCTCGAGGTTGATCGTCGGCGGCAGGATGCCGTCGCGCATGGCCAGCAGGCAGACCATCGCGGACAACGACCCGGCGGCGGCGATCAGATGCCCGACCATCGACTTCGGCGAACTGACGGCGACGGCGTCGGCAGCGGCCCCCAGCGCGGAGCGGATCGCGCGCGTCTCGACGGCGTCGTTGGCGCGCGTGCCGGTTCCGTGGGCACAGATGTAGTCGACCTCCTCCGGCGAGGTGTCGGTTCGCTGCAGCGCGAGGCGAATCGCCCGCGCGGCCTCCGCGCCCGAGGGTTCTGGAGCGCTGATGTGAAACGCGTCCGAGGTCAGTGCCCCGCCGGCGACGGACCCATAGGAGCGTGCGCCCCGGCCACTTGCATGGGCGGCCGATTCGACCACGAGCAGGACAGCGCCCTCGCCGAAGACGAATCCGTCACGATCGGCATCGAACGGTCGGCTGGCCCGTTCGGGTTCGTCGTTTCGCTCCGACAGAGGCCCCATCGTCGCCAGGCCCGCGAACATGGCTGCGCAGACGCCGGCGTCGGTTCCACCGGCGATCACCACATCCGCCTCACCGGCCAGGATCAGCCGCCGCGCCTCGAGCAGCGCGGCGTTTCCGCTTGCGCACGCCAGCGCGCTCGCGCTGACCGGGCCGTTCAGTCCGAGGTCAATCGCCACCTCGCAGGCGGCCATGTTCGGAATCGTCGAGGGGACGTAGTAGGCACTGACCGCGCGCGGCCCCTTGGCGATCAGCGCCTCGACGTTGGCCTGCGTCTCCGGCACGCCCGCCACGGCGGTATTGACGACCACGCCGGTCCTCTCGCGAGCAGTCTCGACTCCGAGGTCCGCGTCGGCGACCGCTTCGCGCGCCGCGAGGACCGCCAGCTGCGTGAACCGAGCGGAGCGCCGCGCGCGCTTCGTGCCCATCAGCTGATCGGCGTCGAATCCCTGGACTTCGCCGGCGATCCGCACCGGCAACTCCGAGGCGTCGAAGGAGCTGATCGGCCGTACACCGGATCGCCCCTCGAGCAGGCCTCGCCAGGTTCCTGGCACATCGAGCGCCAGCGGCGTCACGGCCCCGAGCCCGGTGATGACCGGGTCGGCGTCCTGGTGCGGTGTGCTCACGGGCGTGCGTCGCAGTTGCGGGCGTCCATCGGGGCGCGACGCTACACGTCCCGGACGTTACGGGCTCTGACGCCGCCGCGACGGGAGAGTCGTCGCCCTTGTCCTGAGTGGACATACCCGCCGGGTGTTTCAGGCACCCACGGCGACTGATGCTGACGGGGCCTTCGGCCGGAATTGGCGTAGCTCGTCGTGGCCCCGGCCGACGACCCCATAGCTCGACTCCGGTACCTCGTTCCAGACACCTTCAACGTCACCGAGCGGCTCTGACACGACCAGCCGTGAATCATCCGACACTTCCTGAAAGAGCTGCCGCTCGGGATAGAGCTTGCGTAGGGTCGGCACGTCGGTGGTGTAGTAGAGCGAGCGAGACTTGCGCTCGCTCGAGTACCGGAACGCCCAGATCCGTTCGCCGTCCGTGGTGGCGATCGTGCCCTGAAACGGATTGGAGACCCCAAGCCGGCTCCCCACCGCTTCGACGAGCCCGATCGCCTGCTCGATCGCGGACGGCGGGTCGTCCTCGAGACCGAAGGTCAAGGCGAGGAAGAACAGCACCTCGGTGTCGGTCTGGCCCTTGATCTCCGGATATAACGACGGATCGATAGCGAGCACGAGCTCGCGCTTGATGGCCGCGAAGTCGTTGATGAATCCGTTGTGCATGAACAGCCAACGGCCGTGACGGAATGGATGGCAGTTCGTCTGCTGGACGGCGCTGCCGATCGCCGCTCGGATATGGCTGAAGAACAGCGGCGAGCTGATGTGGTCGGCGAGCTCGTGCAGGTTCTGATCGTTCCAGGCCGGCTCGATGCTGTGGAAGACGCCGGGTGTCGGGGGCGCGCCGTACCAGCCAACGCCGAAGCCGTCACCGTTCGTCGTCTCGGCACCGAACCGCGAGTGCAGGCTCTGATCGATCAACGAGTGAGTCCCCCCGTACAGCGCTTCACCGAGCAGGATGGGGGATCCCGAGTATGCGAGCCAGCGGCACATTCAGCCGCTCCTTTCTGTCGTACTGTGGTGGGAGTCCGGGTTCCACCCCGGACCAGCGGGGTCATGACGCTCGGAGCCCAGGAACTGCTCCGCGAGGCTCGGAACCAGCTGCTCGAGACCGCCGTGCGCGGCGGTGAAGGAACGCTGGCGGCCGGCGCCGTTTGAAGCGGCCAGCATCTCGACCCGCTCGAGCATGCTTGCGCAGCCCAACGCCAAGGCATGCGGGCGACACCGGGCGAGCAGCGTGTCGAGCACCTCTCGTACCGGAACCATCCGCCGAGTCGTGGCATCGATCAGCCGCGCATCCATGCCGTCCCGGGCGGCCAGAAACCGGTTCTCGGCCAGGACTTCAGCGCCCGGAGCGGGTGCTGGCGGATCGCCCTCGAGCTCGAGCCGCGCGAGCGACTGGACCAACGCGACCAGCGGGGTCACCTCCGCGATCGTTGATTGGGCGTCCATAACCCTGACCTCGACGGTCCCAAACTTCGGCTGCGGCCGCACGTCCCACCAGAAGAAGCTCGGATCCGGTACCGCCCCTGCTGCGATCACAGCGTCGACCGCCTCCACGTAGTCCGCATAGCTGGCGAACTGTCGCGGGAGTCCGGTGCGGGGGAACGCCTGGAAGATCATCGTGCGCACCGAGTCGAAGCCGGCGTCGCGGCCCTGCCAAAACGGGGAGTTAGCCGACAGAGCGAGAAGCACGGGGACGCTCTGCCGAAGCCCGTTGAGAAGCCGGATCGCGTCATCGGGCTCGGCCACGCCGACATGAACGTGCAACGCCATCGTCGGCTCTCGGCGGGCCAGCGAGCGCAGCGAGTCGCCGACGAGGCGGTAGCGTTCCGCGCCGGAGACCTCTGTCTCCTCGCGGACGGTACGCGGATGTGTGCCGGCGGCGGCGGCGGATAGCCCCATCGCGTCCAGTTCGCCGGCGAGCCGACGTCTCAGCGCGGCGAGCTCCGCCACGCTCCCGTCGACGTCGGCGTGGACACCGGTCTTCAACTCGACGACGGCAGCGTGGGTCTCCGGCGAGACGTGTGCCGAGAGCTCATCCGACAACCGCGCGAGGACGCTGTCGCTCGACTGAGCCAGCGACCCGCTGACGGGGTCGAGCAGCATCACCTCCTCCTCGACGCCGACGGTGTACTGCCGGCCGAGCGGGGCGTTCCAGCGCGCCCACGGCGGATGAGCGGCAGTTCGTGGGCGCGGGCGGACGTCCTGGCGTAAGAACCTCGAGGCGAGCATCCGTAAAGGATCGCTTACGGCACAACTGCCGACAAGGAAGCGCGCACGTGCAATCGTGGTGGTAGGTTCGCGAGGTCGATGGGCCAAGCGATCGGACAGGTCCTCTCGTTCGGCGTCGGTGTGGCGCTCAGTCCGGTGCCGATCATCGCCGTGGTGCTGATGCTCGCCACGCCCAAAGGACGCGTCAACGGGCCGACGTTCCTCCAGCCAGGCCGTGGCGCTCGCCGTGTTCGTGATCCTGGGGACGGTCGGCGTCGGCGTGCCGGTCGCGATCTACTACTTCATGGGTGACCGCGCGACCAACTCCTCGGTGACCTCCACGATTGGATGGCCCGCGAGAACGCCACGATCATGGCCGTCCTCTGTCTGATCATCGGCGCGAAGCTGATCGGCGACGCGATCGTCGCCCTCTCGAGCTAGAGCGCGCGTGACGCCTGGACAGGCCCGGTAATATTGCCGGTCGTTGGGTTTCTGATGAGGGCAGCTGTGTGATAGGGGCCGTATTAACCGCACTGGTGGCTGGTGTCGTTGCCCGTCTGCTGACCCCGGGCGACATCTTCCGAAAGATGTCGGGTCCGAAGTCATGGGGGATCTCTCTCCTGATCGGTTTTGCGGGCACCGCGCTGGGCTACTTGATCTTCACGGTCGGGTTCGGCATCGGCGACACCAAGGTGTTCGACTTCGGTGGAATCCTCGGCGCCATCATCGGCTCGATCATCGTCCTGGTGACCGTCGGCTTCGTCTCGCGGCGCATGCAGGGCCGCGGTCAGACCGCCGCGCCTCCTGCCTGACGGTTAGTACGCGGGTCGCTTGGCTACATGAAGTCGGCCTCGAGCGCCGAGGGTACGCAACAGCGACGGTGGCCGCGAGGTCGAGGACGTCAGACTCGGGGCTGGCCTTGCTGACCGCGATCGTCTCGGGTGGATCACGTGAGATAACGTTTTCTCCGGCGATGTCGGCTATGCGGCGGATTCTGCTCGTGGTGTGGTTTGTGGCCGTGTCCGCTGCGCTGGTGCCGGCCGGCAACGCGGAGGCCGCCGGCTCGACTTGCTCGGGCGTGCTGGGCCGGGCTTCGGTCGCCGGGCCGACCCGCGCCGTCGCCTGGCGAGCCGGAATCGAAGCCCGGACACCGGTGTTCTACGGTCTTCCGGGGAAGAGCCTACGTCCGTCGCGCTGGATGGCGCCGACGGACGCTCCATGGCTACTGGTCATCGCCCGTCCACGAGCCGCCGATGGCCGCTGCTGGTTGCGAGTCCGGCTTCCCTGGCGCCCCAACGTCGCGGCCGCCTGGATCAACGCCAAGAACGTCGTCCTCGAGACGACCCCGTGGCGCATCGTCGTTTCGCGCGCCCGGCGGACGCTCACCCTGTTTCGGGCAGGGAAGGCGACCTGGAACGTGCTCGTCGTGGTCGGGAAACCGAGTACCCCGACGCCCGTCGGCCTGTTCGCGATTGTGTGGGCGATCCCCTGGAATCCGAACGACTTCCTCGGGAGCTGGGTCCTTGAATTGAGCGCTCACAGCGACGTGCTGCAGGAATTCGACGGTGGCGACGGAACGGTTGGGATCCATGGGCGTGGCGGGGCGAGCCTCCTGGATCCACTTGGCTCTGCGCGCAGCCACGGGTGCATTCGGCTGGCGAACAGCGCGATCGACTGGCTAGTGCACACGATCGGCACGAGCCGGATCCAGGGAACGCCGGTCCAGATCAGTTGACGGCCGGCCAGAGGCTGTGCATTTACCCGTGCGGCCCTAGCAATGCACCGCGCGCCGGAGTAGGGTCCGCGCCATGAGGAGGTCGGGAGTTGCGTGCTTCGCGCTTTGCATCTGCCTCCTCGGCCTGAACGGCTCGGCGCCAGCGAGGACTCACGCCAAGCGCCGCCCCAGGGTTCTGGTTTCGCTGCACTGGCCCAACTCGCCCGTGCGCCACTTGAAGCGGCTGCGCGAGAACACCAACACGACGCCGAGCTTCTCGGCCAATCTCCGCGGAGGGGTCGCGTTCGCCGGCAACACGATGGAGACCTGTCCGGAGAATGTCTCCGCGCACAAGCACCGGGCCAAGAAACGCCGCCATTCGCGCAAGAGATCGCTGGACTCCGAGGCGTGCATCAACGCCAACAACAACGACCACAACATGGTCTATGTCAACGTCGATCCGAGCGGCGGGCACTTCGATTCGAGCTCGGCCACGCTGAGCGTGCCGAGTGGCGCCCGGGTGGTGAAGGCGTATCTGTACTGGGCCGCGGACCTCTCCGAGGGGGTCAATCGGCCGACGGTGAATCCTCCCAGCTTTGGCGCTCCGGCGAACGGGCAGACCACGCCGGACGAAGACCACCCGCTGGGTAACACGCTGTGGCGAAGCGCAGACCTGCGCGTCGGCTCGGGCTCCTTCACGTCGATCGACGCCACCAATCCCACCCGCGATGGCGTCTGGAAGGGAATCGCGAGCTGGTACAACCAGCCCGGCCAGGATCCGGGGTTCGCCTACCAGGTCCGGGCGGACGTGACCGCGGAGGTCAACGCGGGTCTGACCGCCACGAGACACCGTGCGCGATCCGCGGCCAAGAATGATCCGGTCCCCATCACGGTCGCCAACGTGCAGGCCGGGAAGGGCTACAACCGGTACGCCGGCTGGAACCTGCTCGTGGTGTGGCAGACCCCGACGGCGGCGTACCGAGACATCACAATCTTCGACGGCTTCGATTTCGTGCAGGTGGAGGGTGGCCAGCAGCTCGTCGTCGGCCCGCTGAACTTCACCGGCTTCAGCACTCCGGCCAGCGGCAAGGTCGACGCGCACGTGACGACCTGGACCACCGAGGGAGATCGCGCGATCACCGGCGATTACCTGGCGCTGGGTGCGGTCAGCGACACGTGTGACGCTCAGAAGCCGCTGACCGATGCGCTTCACTCCGACACCAACTTCTTCAACAGCACGATCTCCCGGGACGGCGTCGACGACGGCGACCGCACGCCCGATTACAGCAACCAGATGGGCTTCGACCTGGCGACGGTGGACGTGCCCGAGGGCACGATTCCCAACGCCGCGGACGGAGCGTCGGTCTGCCTGGGGACGAACGGAGACACATATTTCTTCGGCGGAATCGTGTTCGACACGCTGATCCGGGCGCCGAACGTGGAGATCAGCAAGGTCGCCGATCGCTCGATGGCCGGGCCCGGGGACTTGGTCACCTACACCACGACGGTCACCAACCCGCAGCGGAGCCCCGATGATCCCCTGTACCCGACGGCTGCGGCTACCAACCTCGTGATCTCTGACCCGCTGCCGTCCGGCCTGAACTTCATCTACTTCGGTAATAATCCCCCCGGCTTCCCGTGCAGCTACTCGATGGCGACCAATGCGATCAGCTGCGCCGTCGGGAGGCTCGACGCGGGCGCCTCGTTCACGTACACGTTCACCGCCCGCGTTCACGCCTCTGCCCAGGGGCCACAACCGAACCCGGTCGTCAACACCGCGTGCTTCCTGTCCAACTCCGAGGATCAACCGACGCAATGTCTTCACCGGCTGCGACGACGCGACGATCATCGTTCCGCCGGCCCCCCCGCCGCAACCAAAGCCGGCCGACCTGGGCGTGGTCAAGACCGTGTCCGCGAACACGGTGGCGCCGGGCGACACGATCACCTGGAAGATCGTCGGGACCAACTACGGTCCGGCCACGTCTACCGGCTTCGTCCTCGCCGACCAGCTTCCGCCTGGTGTCGCGTTCGTCAAAGCCACCGCGGAGTCACCATTGACGTGCACCACACCGCCGGTCGGAACCAGCGGCGCGGTGACATGCACTGCTCCGACCGTGCCTCCGAAGCCCGCGGACGGCTCGTCGCTGACGCTGACGATCGTCGCCACCGTGCCAGCCGACGCAGCCGACGGTTCGCTGCTCCTCAACGTCGCCACCGTCCACGGCGACCAGGACGAGCCCGCGCCCGACCCACATCCCAACCGCGACGAGACGGTGACGCGCGTGGTCGTGCCCGATCAGCCGATCCCGCCCGAGCCCCCCAACCCGATACCACCTCAGCCGGACGGGCCGCCCTCACCGCCGGTGCCTCAGCCGCCAGAGCCCGCGACGCCGGACGTGCTGAGCGCACGGCTGTCGCTGCACAAGCACGCGAGCCCGTCGATGGTCACACAGGGTGCGACGGTGGCGTTCACTCTCCGGGTCAAGAACGTCACCGAGGTCTCGGCGCTCAAGGTCAGGGTCTGCGACTCGCTGCCCCACGGCTTGTCGGTCGCCTCCGCGCCGGGATTAAAGGTCAGCGGGCGGAGAGTGTGCGCGAGCCTGGGCACGCTCAAAGCCCTGGCCGCCAGGACGGTGCGCTTCACCGCGCGGGTGGGACCAGGCGCGCCGTCGCGGGTCACCAACACCGCCACCGCCACCGCCAGCAACGCCGCGAGTGCCCGGGCCCAGGCGCGGCTCCAGGTCGTGCCTGCACCCGCGGTTACGGGATAGCGCTGCGTCTCCCCACCCGAGGAGGTGCGCCGCCACCGCGAGAAGTGGCGGCTGGCGTTGGACGTCATCGACGAGCCGCTGGAGTGGCGACTTGACCCGAGGATCGTGCAGGCCGACGGCGGCACGGCGACATCACCGCGTTCCGGACGCCACGAAGAAAACTCGGCGGTACGCTTTCGGTCGATGCGCTCTCGCGTGGATCAGTTTGGACCGGCCGTTCTGAAGGCGCTGCACGGCGGTGCGAGCGTCGCGCAGGCTGCCGCGAGCGCCGGAGTCGCCGAGAACACGGTCAGAACGTGGATCAAGACCGGGCGCCGCGACCCCGATGGCCGCTTCGGTCCCTTTGCCGCCGACGTCGAGCGCGATCGCCGCCGCAGGAATTTCGCGCAACCCGTTGCACAGAATTCTTCCCAAGCGGTTGGAAGGAATTCCGCGGGCCAGTCCGCGCCGCCGGATCGGGCCGAGCTGATCGTCCTGCTCGGCGGCCAGGCACAGCAGGGCAACGTCCGCGCGACGGAGCTGCCGTTGCGCGAGACGCCCGCCGATCGGAGCGCCGAGCACGAGCGCAACTATCAGCGCCTCAAGCTCCTGGCCCCGCCGCCCTGACGCCGGTGTCGCCCGTGGGCGGCGCGCGGTCCATATGATGTTCCACTCTCGCGATTGCGCAAGGACCAGGTTCCGGGTTTCCGTCGATCCCGGTACAGCTCAGGCCAAACCGGTAATTTGGCGGTCGTGAGCGGTACACGGACCTTGGATGGCCCAGTCGGCCTCGTAGGCGCGGGCTACATCGGCCATCTTTTCGCGCAGCAGTTCGCCTTGGCCGGCTGCGAAGTCCGGGCGTGGTCACCCGCCAAGTCCGTCCACACGTTGCATGACCGGTTGCGCAAGAGTGTCTCGACGCTGGCCGAGATCGGCGCCGTGGAGCCGTCGGCGGTCGACGACGTTCTGGCCCTGGTCTCCACACACGACGACCTCGCGGAAGCGCTGACGCCGTGCGCCGTGGTGATGGAGTCCATAGTGGAGGACGCGGAGGTGAAGTCGGCCTGCTACCGCGACATCGAGGCGATGATCGGCGCCGACGTGCTGCTGTGGAGCGCGACCTCGAACTTTCCGATGACTCGGCTCGCCGCGGGCATGGCGCACCCTGAACGGGCCGTCGTGGTCCATCCGGTGCAGACGCAGCTGATCGGATCGTCGCAGGGGAACAGACGAGCGAGGCGACGGTCGCGACCACGATGCGCTTCTGTGACGACGTCGACCTTCGAGCTGTTCGCGTCCGCAAGGAGATCCCCGGGTTCTTGTGGAACCGGGTTTGGTTCGCATTGCTGCGCGAGATGCTGCACCTCGTGGACATCGGCGCCGCCGATCCGCTCGAGCTCGACTCGATCGTTCAGACCACGCTGCGTGCTTTCGTTCCGGTGTTCGGACCACTCCAGATGACCGATCTCATCGGCCAGGACACATTGCGGGATATCTCAAACGCGCTGTACCCCCAACTCGCGACTGACCGAGCCGCGGCGAAAACGGTCGAACAGCTAGTGCGCGACGGTCGGCTCGGTGTCAAGAGCGGCCACGGCTTCTACGACGACAACGACCAACAAGTCGCCGAACTCACCCTCAAGCTCTATCAGGTCGCCCGTCAGCTCGACAGCGATTCAGCTTCACCTGACACGAACAACTAGTCGCTCGCGATCGGTGAACGCCAAAGGGGTCCGGGCTCAGCCCACAATCCCTTTCACTGCCCGATCGACCGGGCGGCCTTGCTCCATCTCCCGACGAACCAGAAGTCTCGTCTGCGCGCGGGAGACTGCTGGTGCTCGATCTAAGCGGACGCGTCCAACTGCCGCCTTGTCACCTCTTCGGGAGCCAGTTCAGGGCGCGCCGACGGGGACGAAGGTCCTGACTGTGAAGCTCAGCTAGTTGCGCCACAGGTCGCCCTTCTGCCACACGTGTATCGTCCCGGTGAAGCCTCCGGCGGCGAGAAAACGTCCGTCAGGACTAAACGCCACGCTAAAGACTTGGTCGTTCGGGCCGGCGGTGAGCGTCTCGAGCAGGGCGTGGCTTTGCGCGTCCCACAATTTGACTGTCCCGTCCTCGCTGCCGGCGGCGAGGGTATGCCCTTGGGGACTAAACGCGACGCTATTGACGGGACCGCGGTCGCCGGTGCGCAGCGTCGCGATCCAGTGGTGGCTTTGCACGTCCCATAACCCAACCGCCCCATTGTCGCCGTCTCCGGCGCCGAGTGTGCGCCCGTTGGGACTGAACGCCACGCTGCTGATGAGGTAGTGCGTTGGGAGGGGCTTCCCGAGCGGGCGGCGGCTTTGCACGTCCCACAACACGACCGCTCCGTCGATGTCTGCGGTGGCGAGGATGCGGCCGTCGGGACTGAACGCGACGCTGCTGATGGCACCGGCGTGATCGTTGAGCTGCCCAAGCAGGTTGTGGCTGTGCACGTCCCATAGCTGGACCGTCCCATCGGCACTCGCAGCCGCTAGGATGCGCCCGTTGGGACTGAACGCGACGCTGTAGACCGAGCCGGCGTGGGCCCTCATCGCCGCCCCGAGGTGTCGGCGGCTTCGTGCGTCCCACAACCGAACCGCCCCACCTCTGCTTCCAGCGGCGACGGTACGCCCGTCGGGACTGAACGCGACGCTGTCGACGATGCGGGCGAGACCCCTGAGCGTCCCGACCAGGCTGTCGCGTCGCAGGTCCCACAACTGGACCGTTCCGTTCTCAGTGGCGGTGGCAAGAGTGTGCCCGTTGGGACTGAACGCGACACTACTGACCGGCCCGGCGTGACCGTTCAGCGCCGTCCCCAGCTGGTCGCTGTGGACATCCGATAACAGGACGGACAGGACGTCGCGAGACCGTGCGATCGTCTGTGTCTCAGCTAGTAGCGATAAGCCAGCTGTAACGAACACCGCGGCGGCTCCAACCAGGAGCGCTCGCTTGAGGCCGATCACCAGGTGTTTAGGTGCACGCCGTCCGAGCAACGGGAGCAGTCTGACACAGTTTGAGCAGACTGCCGCAACGGGCTACCCGCGGCAGTCAGGGACCGCCCGGCGAGACTGCTGCTGCCACCAATACCGGGAAGCGAGGTCGGCCGATTCTCGCGAGCTCAGGCTGCTCGTTCCAGTCGGGGCCGAGCGGAAGCAGGAGCGCCGATCTCGAGGCTGCTGGGGCTGACGAAGGCCTGTACGCGCTTTGATGCAGGTGCGCGGACTGGTCGACGACCACCTCCCGAGATGTCCCGCGGGGCCCGCGGACGAGCGCGCTCGGCTGGCCAAGGGCTGCTCTAACTCTAACCGCGGACGCTCGCTGTCATCCGTGATGGTGGTGGCGTGGCGGCGCCGGTGCGAGCGTGATCCCGCGACTGGCAGTGCTGCCGCCGTGGACGGTGGCGCTGGCATGCACCCCCAGCTTGTGCTTGCGCGCGTGAGCGAGCAGCACCTTTGCCGGGTGGCGCAGCGTCAGAGTGACCGGCGCGCTGGTACCGCTCCGGACCATGTATCGGGCGTGGGCGAGCACCACCGTCTTGAAGACCGTCACCTGCCGGCGGTGACCGTGCACCTTTCGCACCACTGTTCGCTTGACGCGAATACTCAGCGTCAGCGTCCCGCTGCACATCCCGCCTGCCGGGCCGGCGCAGGCGAGCCGCACCTTGGTCTTCCCGCTCGCATATTGAGCGCGCGCGGTCGTGATCGAGATCTTCGCCGCCACGACCGTGTAGGTGATGCTGGCCGTACCCGTCTTCCCGTCCCTGGATGTCGCCGTCACGGTGTAGGTGTGCGGACCGAGCGCGGCGGTGTTCAGGTGACCGCTGCCGCCGCCCGTGGTGTTTGTGCCGTTGCTGTCGTCGCAGGAGGCAAGGCCGGGGCCGCCGGCCCCCTCGAAGCAGGTGAAGCTCGTCGCAACCGACTGGTCGACCGCGTACGTCCCCTCGGTCGCGGGCGCGGAGATCGTCGCCCGCGGACCCAGCTGATAGGTGACCATCTCCGATGCCGTGGAGGTGTTGTCGGCGTCGCTCGTCACGGTTGCGCTGAGCGTGCCCTGGCCCGGCGTGAGCTCCACCGACGCGCTCCACGTGTTCCCCGAGATCGCGGCGGCGACGCCGTTGACGGTCACCCTCTTGACCCCCGAGCCGGCACTCGCCGTGCCCGTGACCGTGATCGGGCTGGTGCTCTCGGTGGTTCCAGGGGCAGGCGAGGAGATCGCGATCGAAGGTGGCTGCGCGGCGTCCGCGTAGCCCTGCACCTCGGCCATGCTGGTGCCCGTGGAGTAGGTCCACGTGATCGTCGTCGACCCCCCGGCCGGAACTGTGCGCTGGTAGTCGAACAGAGCCGACTCCTCACCCATGCTCCCGTCCGGGTTTCCATAGGTATTCCACAGCGTGTTGTCAAAACGCACCGAGCTGTACGGGCTCAGGAAAGTCATCGCGGCGACCGGGTTGGTGAGGCTCGGCGCCTGCGTCGCGTTGTGAATCGTGTAGACGGTTCCCGGCGCCGCCGCCGGTGCCGGTCCCGTATCACCGGTCGAGTGCTGGACGAACGAGCTCTGCCCGGGCAGCTCCCACCCCGCATGCGGGTTAGCCAGGTCGGTCTCGTATTGCAGGTCCAACGTGTGCTGCGCGCCGTCGGTGCTCGAGTACGTGTCGGTGACCGTCTGGACGCGCCCGCCCTCGGTGAAGCTCGTGGCCCGTGTGAGCGAAACGCCCGTCGAGGCGAACGAAGTGCAGTCGGAGGAGCTCGGGTTATACCCGTCGTTCGGCGCGCACCTGACGAGCGGCTCGGTCTCGGTGACCTGCGCATTGCCGGTCGAGGGATCGAACCTGTCGACCGCGACGGTTACCGCCGGGAAGCCTGACAGCCCGTCGCTGCCCGAGAACAGACGCTCGGCCGAATAGGAGCCGTACGCGTTCTGGCCGTCGACCCGGATCTCGGCCCGGGTCAAGTCGGTCCCGCTCGTGCCGAAGAAGTCGCTGGCGGAGTTGTAGAAGCTTCCGGCGCAGTACAGCAGGTACGGCCCCGCGTTCATCGCGGCCGAGCCGTCCGCAGGGAACGTGCCCGATCCGCAGTCGTCGATCGAGTCGTTGAACGAGTTGCCAGTCAGCAGCGCATCGGTAAACGAGAAGTCGTAAGTATCGCCGCCGTTGGCACCGCTCGAGAGTGTGCTGGTCGAGAAGGCGCTGAAGCCGACGCGCGGCCCCGTATAGCTCGTTCCCGGGGTCGGGGTGGTCCCATGCGCGACGGCCAGCAGCTCGCAGCTGTCGCCGCCGAAGGTGGATTGCGGGACGGTGATTGAAAAGCTGCCGCCCGAGCCGACAGCGATACCGGTCCCACCCGAGCCGGCGTAGGACGCAATGGACTTGCCGCCCTCGTAGCAGTCGACGTCGATCAGGTCGCCCGAGCTGCCGTTGCTGGTGCCGGCGACCGTGAACGACTGGTTCGGGTTGGTCAGCTGGTTCTGGTAGAGCAGCGTGCCGTCCGACGGCGTCGTCACGTTCGACGCGCTGACCGCGGCCGCGGCCGTCGAAACCCCGATCGCCAGGGTGCCTGCTGCCGACGCCACGCCGAGCAGCAGCAGCCGCCACGTCCGCATCGCACACAGAGCATGTTCGCGCATCTCGACAACTCCTGGACGGCGCGCAGACCCGCCCCCTCGTCGACAGGTTCCCGCAACACTGTATGACACGAGGAATACAGGCGCATCCGTGCGATGTCAAGGCGAGGCGCCGAAACTACGACGCCGAAGCGACCTCCGCCAGCTTCGAGACCTCGGCCTCGGACTCCGCCTACGAGCAGTAGCGCCACGCCCAGCGACGTAGGGAAGACCCCGTTTCGCTCGCGCCGCGGTACTCGTCCGCCCGCACATCCAGATGCCCCCAATGCGCGGCACGGGCGACCGAACGTTCGCGAGCGCCGCGCAGGCGGGCGCCGGAGCAGCCACGTTCTCGAGATCCGCGCGCAAAGCTGGTCCCTGGGGCCAGGTCGCCGAGGCTCCCGCGCGACAAGAAGAGCAGGTCCCCGTCGGCCATGCTCATGGCATTCCGGCCTGACTGCTCCACACGCCTAGAGCAGCAGTGGCGGCGGGACTCTGCAGTTCTTCGAAAGCTTTCACTTCGCCTGGATCCGAAACGACCCGCGCTGACGCGGTCTGACGGTTGTCGACCGCCGATACCCGTGAAGCGAACCCGTCCAGCTGCTCAGGATGCTCCCATCGGGTCGGCGCAGACCCGAATGTGGACGCATCCTATATTTGTTCAGGTTAGTCGTCGACCAGCGCGACTGCTCGGACAGGGGATCACCTGCCGACCAACGCCTCCTCCCATTCGCGCGTTGCGGAAGCGAGGTCCCGCTCGGCGCGGCCCCGCGGCTGATCGCGGCGCAGGGGCAGTGCCTGTGTAATCAGCTGAGCGGGAACGCTCGCGCGTGGCTTGATGGGTCGGCGAGGGAGTGATGCACGGCGGTATCCTCCACGTGGGGTGCCGGTGCCTGTCAAGATCGGAGGGGGCCAATGCATCAACCCAGGCAGGTCAACCGCTGCTCGCGTGTAGGGACCTCGGTTGCCACGGCTGTGGCTATCGGATTCGCCGCCTGCGGATGTGGCGGATCGGCGCGTTCGTCGGCGCCGGCGAGCGGGACAGTTGGCTATCAGCTGGACATGAACGCGGGCTGGTTGCCGATCGCGGGCTCGACCGCCGGGCGCTGATCGCCGTCGGGCGGCGCGTACGCCACGTCGGCGAACGACGGTCCAGCCAGCCTCCGGCAGAAACTCCCGCACCCGAGCCCCGTCCGATACGCGCTGGACAGCTTGATCGGAATTCGTTTTGACCGAGCCGACGCAAGGTCTCGCAATCCTCGGTGGATCTGGTTAAGGTTGCCTTACCCCGCTGAAAGGGAGTGGGAACTGCGACGGTTGGTGGCATTGGTGTTGGGAGTTGGTGCGCTGTGCGGGTTGGGCGCATGTTCAGCTAAGACGACTGGTGCCACGAAGGTCACGGATGCCACAGCGACGCTTCATGCGAGCGCCAGTTGCGATTCGGGGCAGACGTGCACCTGGTACTGGGAGTACTGGCCTGCGAGTGGAGCACGATCGGCGAGCCTGAAGACGCCGGTCCAGGGACCTGTTTCCGGCCCGGCCGGGCCGGTCGCTCTTTCGGTCAGGGTGACGGGCCTGACCGATAACACCACTTACCGTTGGGTGTTCTGCGGTTCGCCGAACGAGGGTGCCACCTATGTTTGCGCCGGTCCGAATGGCACCTTCAGTTCCACGACGGCTGATCCGCCGCCGGATTTCGCCACGTTCACCACGCTTCCCCGGAGGACGCTGGCTGAGGTCTGGGACGGCTCGAGCTGGACAATCCAGTCGACGCCGACCCTGACCTACACCTATATTCGTCCGCAGCTCCAAAGCGTGTCGTGTACTTCCACGGATGCCTGTACCGCCGTCGGGATGGACGAAGCGGGGACCCTGGCGGAGCGGTGGGACGGCACGAGCTGGACCATCCAGGGCACCCCAAATCCGCCCGGCAGCGCGGACAGCGCCCTCCAGGGGGTGTCGTGCAGCTCGGGTTCGGCGTGCACCGCGGTCGGACTCTTCATCCCCCAATATGGCTCGAGTGGGACAGTAGCGGAGGGCTGGGACGGCGGCACTAGCTGGACGATTCAGCCTACGCCGAGCACAAGCCCGAACGGCAGCTACCTGAGTGCGGTCTCGTGCATGTCAGCGACGGCTTGCACCGCGGCGGGTGCCGGGCCCAGCGGAACGCTGGCGGAGCGCTGGGACGGCACGAGCTGGACGGTCCAGCCCACCCCAAATCCAAGCGGCGGGGTCAACGAACTGCTGGGGGTCTCGTGCACATCGGCGACGGCTTGCACCGCGGTGGGTGCCGGGCCCAGCGGAACGCTGGCGGAGCGCTGGGACGGCACGAGCTGGACGATCCAGCCCACCCCCAGCACAAGCGGCGGCAGCGAACTGCTGGGGGTCTCGTGCACGTCATCCACGGCATGCACCGCTGTTGGGTATCAATCGCCCACCGGGTATGACGTGACGCTGGCGGAGCGCTGGAACGGCACCAGCTGGACGATCCAGAGCACACCGACCGTCCCACATTCGGCGCGCGGCGCGCAACTGTCGAGCGTGTCATGCACCTCCGCGACCGCTTGTGAGGCGGTCGGCCAACGCACCACCGCGAATGGGTACACGCACACGCTGGCCGAAGTCTGGGACGGCAGCGCCTGGTCGATCCAGACTACGCCCCCACCCACGGGCAAGTTCGCCGTCCTGAACAGCGTGTCATGCACATCGACAGCTCATTGCACAGCAGTCGGGGAGAGTTAGCCCGTTGGGCGGGCACAGACTGTCGCTTTGATCGAGGACCGACACTCTCGGTCGGTTTGATCGGATGCGATTCGAGCGAGTTCAGGGTGCCGGCTGCCTGGTGAGCCGGTCGAGTTTGTCGAGCGCGAGCGGTGGGCAGCGGAGCTCGCCGGTGCGGAAGCGCCCGACGGGACGTCGTAGGCGGACTGTGACGGCGTGGTCGTGGAGGTCAACGATCACGCCGTGTTCGCCGTGTAGGTAGACGGGTCGGACGTTGCGGTTGATGCGGACGGGATCGCCGATACAGAGCTCGGCGAGCGCATTCGCGGAGCGGACGGTGTGCAGCAGTGCGCGGCGTGCGTGGACGGCGTCCGCAAGCGCGACTAGGTGCTCGTCGAGCTCGCCGGCGGCGATCGCGTCAAGGAGCAAGTGCTCGGGAGCACTCGACGACGGTCCGCTGAGCTCGGACCAGAGGGCTGGTTGAGACTTTTCGCCGGCGGCAGTAGCCACGGCCTCGAATGATGTCGCCCGCATCGGACCGATCGACCTGCCGTCGTTGGAGCTGTAATTTCTCGTTGTGGCTAGCACCCGGAGCGAGCCTGTCGTCATCTCGCCAATCAAAGACTGGACTTGCAGCTCGTGTGGCAGGACCGGTGAGCTGTTGACCATGGACGACCCTGGGCCGCTATGCATGGCGTGCGCCGAGATGGATCATCTCGTGTTTCTCCCCTCGGGCGACGCCGCGCTGACCCGGCGTGCGTGGCGCCGCAGCGCACTGTCGGCGGTGGTTGTGCGGTTCAGTCGTTCCCGTCGGCGCTACGAGCGCCAAGGCATCCTGGTTGAGGAGGCGGCGCTCGAACGAGCGGAGGCCGAGTGCCTCGCCGACGAGCCGGTGCGCGCCCGTCGTCGCGAACGCGATGCCCTACGACGAGCGAGCGAGGACCTCAAGCTGCAAACCGAGATGGCAGCCGCGATCACCGACCTGTATCCCGGATGCCCCAACGAACGCGCGCAGGCGATCGCCAGGCACGCCGCGACCCGCGGCAGCGGACGCGTCGGACGATCCGCCGCCGGACGCGCACTTCAACAACAAGCGCTCCAGCTCGCCCTCACCGCGTCCGTCCGACACCAAGACACGCCCTACGACCGACTGCTCATGTCAGGCATCGACCGAAGTCAAGCGCGCGAACGGGTACGCGACACGGTCAACAGCGTCCTGGACGCTTGGCGAACTATCTAACCCGAGAACCAGCGCGAACGATCACACTGGTTCCACCTCGGCGACCCTGCTGCTCCTCGATCAAACCAGCACCGCAGCCAACGTCTCTGCAAGGCGTGAAGGGCTGGTTTGGTTGTAGCGGCTAGCTCAACGTCACGGCGACGAAGGCTGCATAGAGGATCACGATCAGTCCGGCACCGGCTCGGCCCATGCCCTTGCGAGGTGCGAGCAGTGCGACGGTCGCGACCATTGCCACGGCGAGGAGTGCGAGGTCGAGTTGATCCTTCGCGGACTTCGCGGCGAGCGTGACGAACAGGGATGGGAGCGCGACGCCGGCGACGAGGTTGATCGTGTTGCTGTTCAGGGCCTCGGTGACGAGCGCCGCACCGCGTCGCGCGCGGCCGAGCCGAATCCCGGTGAGGGCGTTTGGCAGGCTTGTCAGCGGTCCAAGGATGAGCGCGCCGACGACCCCGGGCGCGATCCCCCATTGATCACCGAGAGTCAGTGCCGCTTGGACCATCCCGAAGCTCCCGGCGACGATCAGAGCTAAGTCGATGGCCATCAGCGCGATCTGGTGGTGGGTCACGAACTCATGGGTCAGATGGGCGCGGGCTTCGGACTCGTCCTCGACGCTGTCGCGGTCTTTGACCAGTGCGCCTAGTCGGCGGAGTCCGAGCCGGTTCGCGAGTTGATCACCGCCGAGCACGAGAAGTAGGTAGGGGCCCACGAAGCAGGCGATCACTAGGACGGCTGCGAGGACCGGAAGCCAGCCGACCAGTAGCGCGATCACGACCGCCGTGACAGCGAGCGCGACGGCGCCTTCGAGCACCACCGTGGGTCGCGCGACTTGGACGCAGCCTGCGATTAGCGCGCTAATGCCGATCATCGCGGCGAGGTTGAACGTGTTGGAACCGACGATCACACCAACGCTTGCGTCGTGGGCTCCCTTGATAAGCGCCACCAGGGCGGAGGACACCTCTGGCCCGTCCGCCGCGAGCGCCGTCAGAAGCCCGATCCACACCTCCGGCAACCCGAACTTCGCGCCGAGCCTGTCCAGTCGCCTGGCGAATGTTGCTGCGGCTACCAGCGTGACCGCCAGCGCGGCGACGAACAGCGGGACTGCCACGGCTACCGACACGGCACCGCACCTCGGCCCAACCCGTGCGCCGCGCCGTTCACGCTTCGCCGGTGAACACGCCGCCCTGGGATGGCGACAAGTCCAACGCCGCGGTCGCGAGACGCACAACCGTGTACAGCGTCCCTGGCTCCGCACCAACTCTGAGCGGGCTGTCCGCGTCGCTGACGAGGACTTTTGCCAGCGCGACCCCCATCGGGTTGACCGGGCGCGTGGCCATCAACCTGATCGCGAGGTCTGTCAACGCATCAGCTCCGCGAGAACCTCGCTTTGGGCAACCCGACCGATACCCAGCGGACCATCAGATCCGTTGCGCGCACCGTCGATCATCCCGCGCAGCCGCGTCGCGATGGCGCGGCGCGAACGCACGCTACAGAGCTGGGTTGCCCGCAACTCCAGAGCGGGATCGGAACGCGGATCGCCACCAGCAGCGAGCCGCTGGTCAAGATCGCTGCGCCGCGCGAAAACTGAGAGACGCACGGTGAGTGGAACACTCAGCGGGAACACTACGAACAGACTCCAACGGTCGGGAAACCAATGCCGACCAGTCTTCCCGGCGCACCACGGCAAACCCTACACCAGCCAGCATCGCGTGGCCTCGCCTCCGTGCAAGTCACCTCCCGGTCCCGAGCGCAAAGGCCTCAGAGCGACGGCCTCGCCCGCTGCCGCTTCGGGCTAGAAGCACCGGCCATCTGCGTGTCCCGAACGTGCTCCGGTGGCTCGGGCGACGAGACTGCCGCTGATCGATCAATCCAGTAGTTCTGCTCGTGTCGGGGTCGGCCGCTCGTTGACGGCATACAACGTCGAGCTGCCCGCCACCGGAGTGCTCCGGCTAGTCTCTGGTCAGTGGAGATTCAAGCGGTCCGGCGGCGGGGCGCGCTTCTGCGTCTTCCGCCTATCGGTGTCCTCTGGGCGATCACGGCCGTACTGGTGGCACTTTACGCTGCCCACCAGGGCCTTGGGCTCGGGGGCCGGGGCATAGACGGCCTGTTTGATGACTGGATCAACGACGGGCTGCTGTGGTGCGCCGCGGTCGCCTGTTTCGGGGGAGCGTTGCGCGAAAGCCGGAGCCGCGTGGCGTGGTTGCTGGTCGCCCTCGCGCTCACGAGCTGGGCTATCGGCGACACGATCTGGAGCATTCGCTTCGGGAACGTCGCGGCCCCACCGCCGACGAGCATCTCCGACGTCTTCTGGCTGGCCTGGTATCCGCTGATCGTCGCGGCGCTAGCCCTGCTGGTCCGAGACCGGGTCCCTGGCTTCGAGCTTCACCGCTGGATCGACGGCGTCGCGGTGATGCTGCTCGTTGCGACGCCCTGGGTGGCACTGTTCCTGCAGCCGGTCGCGGAGCACTCGAGCGCGTCAGGGCTGGCCGTTGTGCTGGACTTTGCGTATCCGCTGGGCGACGCGGTCCTCGTCGGGGCGGTACTCGGGGTGTTCGCGCTAATTGGCTGGCGCCCCGGTCGGATGTGGCTGGCGCTTGGGATCGGGCTAACCGTGATGGGGGTTGCCGACGCGATCTCTTCGGTGCAGGCTCTGGCGCACTCTCACGATCGGGGCGTCTACGACGCCGCATGGGCGGGCTCCGCGATTCTCGTCGCCTACGCGGCCTGGCAACCGCACCCGGGTCGACTCGAGCGGCGAGAGGTGACCGGGTGGCCGGCGATCGCTCTGCCGGTCGCGGCCCAAGCCCTAGCCGCATCGATCCAGATCTACGCCATATTCGACGAGGTCCCAGTGAGCGAACGCATCCTGACCGTGATCGTCTTGGTGATTGCCACGATCCAGATCATCGTCAGCCGGCCTCGCCCGCGATCCGGCTCCGGGGCACAGAGGCACGCTCCCGGCTCGCGTGCACCCGTGATTAACCCTGACCGGCCAGGTGCGTTCGAAGCGAACAACGCGGCGACCAAAGCGAACCAGCTAACCGAGCCGCACCATCGCTCCAATAAAGCCGTATCGACCGAGTAGTGGGTGTTCTACCCCTGCGCGAGTGCTCCCGCCGGAGGCAAGTGCGGGGCAGGAGACCGGGCCTCTGGCCCCGCCGCATCCGAGACGGGGTCGCGCTGGCCGGCGTCGGTGGACGTCGCCACGAGCACCACGACGTCAATCGGTTATTTCCACCGATATCCCGCAGCGTCGAGACTCTCCGAAGACTGCTGCATCGGGCTAATGGGGGCAGCCGGCCGCAGCCGCGGTCCGCGTCGTCGCAGGGGACGACACAGACGGCATGGTCCAGACGGCGGCACGGTTCTGCCTCGCAGCGGCAAAGCAACTGGTTACGCCGCCGACGCATCAGCGGGCCCATCCTGCCGGCCCGTCGCTGCATGCGAGCGAATCGACGCGAACGGCACGCGCCGCAATCTCGCGGCTGTCGTCGCGGTACTTGCGGGTTGGCGACGCTCATCCACGACCGTCACCAACCCGCAAGTCTGTGAGACCTACGGCGGGAGGGAAAGCGCACAAACAGAAAGGGGTTCCTTGCAACGCGCGCCTGACTCGGAGGCTTCCAAACGGTTTCCAGAGAGCTGCCGCGAGTTCCGGCGGATCCATCTGTGCCGCCGCGAATCCGCCTCTTTGCAGGCAATTCCCCAGTGGGCGATCCAGGACTCGAACCTGGGACCTCTTCCTTATCAGAGAAGCGCTCTAACCGACTGAGCTAATCGCCCAAGGCATGAATTGGCGGTGTCTTTCCGGCCATCCTGCTCGGTGTGCGACGGATTCTAGCCCTCGGGGACGGGGGTCCCGACACCGCCCCACGGACCCGTGGTCTCCCGCGCCGGCGAGGTCAGGCGGCCGCGCGCACCCGAAGCCGGCGGGCCATCTCGAGGGCCTCGTCGAGTGAGCGAAACGTCAGCTGGGCGCGGTAGCCGCGGCCTGCCGGGCTCACCTCGAGCTCGGCGCCGAGAACCTCGCCGAGCACATCGGCGATCTGCTCGATCGCCGCCGCCTGATCCGGATGGAGCTCCCGCCGCCGGCCGCGGGGCCCGCTTCGCCCTGGCGACGCGGCGCCGGCCGCCCGCGCTCGCGCCTCGAGCTCGCGCACCGACCACTGACCCGCGACCGCGTCCCTGGCCAGTCTCCGGCGGTCGGCGTGGTCCTCTGCCAGCAACAGCGCGCGGCCGTGGCCTTCGGTCAACTCGCCGCGCTCGATCAGGTCGAGCGCCTCCTCGGGCAGGTCGAGGAGGCGGATCAGGTTCGAGACCGCCGCCCGGCTTCGGCCGACGCGAAGCCCGACATCCTCGCGCGTTAGCCCGAGCTCTTCGACCAGCGCGGAGCACGCCCGCGCCTGATCGACGGGATTCAGGTCCTCGCGGGCCATGTTCTCGATCAGTGCCACCTCGAGCGAGGCTGCATCGTCATGACGGCAGACGACCGCCGGGATCGTCTCGAGCTCGGCGATACCGGCGGCCCGCCAGCGGCGCTCGCCGGCGATCAGCTCGTAGCGGCCGCCCGCGAGTGGCCGCACCAGCACCGGCTGCAGCACGCCTCGGGCTCGAATCGAATCTGCCAGCGAGAGCAGCGTCTGCTCGTCGAAGGAGCGGCGCGGCTGGCTCGGGTTCGCGGTGATCAGCTCGAGCGGGAGCTGGCGGAGCTCCTCGGACTCGTCCCTGGGGGCCACCGAGAGGATCGCTGCCAGGCCCCGGCCCATTCCCTTCTGTCGTTCAGCCACGAGCGGCTACCTCCTTTGCGAGCTCGAAGTACGCGTCGGCGCCGGCGCAGTGCGGGTCGTGGTGGGTCACCGGCCGACCGAAGCTCGGCGCCTCGCCGATCCGCACGTTACGCGGAATCACCGTATCGAACACCAGTTCTGGAAAGTGCTCCCTGACCTCGCGCTCGACGTCCTGGGCCAGCCGCGTGCGGCCATCGTGCATGGTCAAGAGCATGCCCGCGACCGTCAAGCGGGGGTTCAACTCGCGCTGGACGAGCGACAACGTGTCGAGCAGACCCGCCAGCCCCTCGAGTGCGAAGTACTCCGCCTGGACGGGCACGATCACCCGGTCGGCGGCGACCAGTGCGTTGATCGTCAGCGGGCCCAGTGACGGCGGGCAATCGAGCAGGATGAACGTGTACCGGCCACGGACGGGCTCGAGCGCGGTTCGCAGGCGCACCTCCGACCCCGGGTCGCGTGGCAACTCGACCATCGCTCCCGCGAGATCGGGCCCGGCTGGGGCGACCGACAGGTGCTCGATTCCGCTCTCAACGACGATCCGCTCAAGGGCCGCGGATCCGACCAGCACGTCGTAGACCGTGCTCGGAAGGTCCTTGCCGATCCCCAGACCGAGCGTCGCGTTGCACTGCGGATCGATGTCGACGAGCAGCGACTCGTAGCCGGCCTCGGCCACGCACGCGGCGAGATTAACGGCGGTGGTCGTCTTGCCGACGCCGCCCTTCTGGTTGGCGATCGCGTACACGGTGCCCATCGTGGCCGTCAAGCTACCGCCGCACTCGGTCAGATGCAGGCGCTGCCTTGGCCGCGATCGTCAGCGGCTGCCGAGCGGTCGCTTGCGGGCGGCTCCGGGTCTGCGGGGAAAGCGGGAGGGAGTTTCTCTCACCTTCAACATGAGCTGGAGGTGGCGGTGCTCCGCCGACGGATACGGGCCGAACCGGGAGCGACGCCGCGAGCTCGAGTCCCAGCTCCTCGGCGGCGCGCGCTGCGGCGGCTTCGTCCGCGGGATCGCGCCGGCCCCTCCAGGCCACGAGCGAGCCGCCGAGGCAGAGCAGTGGCGCGGCATACTCGGCGACCACGTCGAGCGCGGCCAGAGCGCGGGCCGTCACCAAGTCAAACGCGCCAAGGCCCTCCTCCCAGGCCTCAGCACGAGCCTGGACGGCGCGGGCGTTCGGGACCGAGCAGGTTTGGATCGCCCGTTCGATGAATGCGCACTTCCGCGAACTGCTGTCGAGGAGCTGCACCGAGCTCCCCACGAGCGCGATCGCCAGGGGCAGCCCGGGGAAGCCGGCGCCCGAGCCGATGTCGGCGATCCTGCTGGCTGCGCGGACCACGGGAAGTTCAAGCGCGACCAGTGAATCCGCGAGGTGGTCCGCCACGATCGCCGGGGGCTCGTGCACGGTGGTCGGCGCCAGCGGGTCGGTCGCCACCAGCTCGAGCAGCGCGAGCAGCTGCCGTTCGCCGACCTCCGGCAGGGCGTAACGATGCGCCAGTGCCGCGACGTCACCGGCGACCGCGTCGATGGCCGCGCGCGCCATTCCGCTCACTCTGACGAGCGACCGCGCTCGCGCGTGATGAACGCCTCGTATCGCTCACACATCGACGCCAGCCGCTCCGCGGCGTACCCGTCGAGTCCAGCGTGAACGTCTTCCTCGAGCAGAGGTAGAACCTCGTGCACCAGGACCCGGCCGCGGGCCATCCACTGGAAATATGATCGGCCGCCGTGGTGGTAGGGCCCGTAGAGCCGCGTGCCGGGGAAACGCTCGACCAACCACTTGAAGAGGGCCTCGTGGCGGACGTGCATCCGAAGCGTGATCTGTGGCTGCTTGCCGTCACCACCAAACGAGCCCTCCCCGATCAGCAGTCCGACCACGACGCCCCGCTCGAATTCGGATAGGGACATAGGGCAGTTTGTATCGGCGGCTGCCCTTACCGACCCGGCTGCCCTTACCGACCCTTGCCTGTTTCACCGCAAGAAAAAACGTGAAACGGGGCGATCAGTGCACCAGCGGCGCCACGACCAACCTGCGAGCGGGCTCCTGGCCCTCGCTGTAGGTCTCCACGTCGTGGCGGGTCTTGAGGTGCTCGTGGACGACCCTGCGCTCCAACGCGCTCATCGCCTCGAGCGGCACCGGCCGGCCATCGTGGACGGCCGTCTCCGCCGCCTGGTCCGCTGCCGCGCGAAGCGCCACGGCGCGGCGCTCGCGGTAGCCGGCAGCGTCGACGACGACCCGCTTGCGATCGTCGAGGCCGCGGAACGCGATCCGATAGGCGAGATGCTGGATCGCGTCGATCGTCTCGCCGTGGTGGCCGATCAGCAGGCCCAGATCGTCGCCGACGAACCGCGCCGACACGCCCTCGTCGCCTTCGTTCACCTCGACCGTGGCGGCGACACCGGCTTCTGCCGCGATCCGCTCCATCAGCTCACGGACACGCTCCGCAGGTTCGCTCAGCGCACCCACTCCTACCTCCTCCGGCCGGATCGCTTCTTCTTCTTCCTCGGCGGTGGTGGAGGCGCGGCGCGGGGGCGGCTCTGCGCCGCGACTGCGGCCTTTTCCTTCGGCTCCTTGGGGTCCTTGGGCTCTTTGGGCTCCTTGGCGCGACCCCGCAGCAGCGCGCCCAGCCCTCCACCCTGCGCCCCGTCGGAGCCATTCGCCGCGGGTGCGTCCTGGGCACGCGGGCGCTCGGGTTTGGCCCGGGCAGCGCCGTCGGCGGCGACCTCAGCCGAGACGACGGGCGCCCCGATTGGGCCGATGCGTCTTCGAACCACGTACTGCTGGAGGATCGTCCACGTGTTCGTGGTGACCCAGTAGACGATCACGCCAGCCGGGAAGTTGATGATGAAGATCACGAAGAACAGCGGCATTACCAGCATGATCTGGCGCTGCGTCTTGTCCATCGTGGGGGTCGACATCATCAAGCTCGACGCCAGCTGCGTGCCGACGTAGAGCACGATCAGCACGACCAGCACGGCGCCGGTCGCCTTGTTGGTGAGGTCCGGGATGAACAGGAAGTTGGCGCCGTTGTGGGGGCCGCAGGGGACCGTGTGCGCGTGGCTGATCGGGACCGTCGGGCCGATGTGTTGGTGCGCGCGCTGGGTCTGCGGGCAGATATCGATGCGAAGACTCGAGCGCAGCATGTAGAACAGCGAGATGAAGACCGGCAGCTGCGCGACCAGCGGAAGGCAGGAACCCAGCGGATTGACCTGGTTCTCCTTGTAGAACTTCATCAGCTCCTGCTGCTGGCGCTGCTTGTCGTCCTTGTACTTGTTCTGGAGCGCCTTGAGCTCGGGCTGCAGGCGCTGGAGCTTCTGCATCGAGCCAAACTGTTTGAGCGTCAGTGGGATCAGGAGCGCCCGCACGAGGATCGTCAGCAGCACGATCGACCAGCCCCAGGAGCCCCCGACGACGCCGTGGATCGCCTTCAGGACCGCCTCGAACACGTCGATCAGCGGCTGGAAGATGTTCGCGGGGATAAACATGGGTCAGGCGCTCTGGGCCGGTGCTCGGGGCTTGAACAGCCGCTGGTCCTCGACTGGATCGAACCCTCCGTGGCTCCAGGGGTTACATCGAAGCAATCGCCAACCGGCCAGAATCAGCCCGCGCAGTATGCCGAATCTACCGATCGCCTGCGCGGCGTACTCCGAGCACGACGGGTAGTACTTACAGCGCGCCCCGAACGCCGGGGCGAGTAACCGCTGGTAGAGCCTGATCGGAGCGATTGCCGCTGACCGCAGCGCCGTCATGACGCGGGCTCGCGATCCAGAGCCTCGTCCGCCGATTGATCGACCGCTCCCTGGACCCGCCCGACCAACTCCGCCAGCGCACGGCGGACACCGGCCAAGCCATCTCGTTCAGCGAGCGCGCCGGCGCCCGGACGAGCCACAACGACAGCATCGGTGCCCTCGGGCAGTCGGACGCTCTCCTGCGCGAACGCCTCCCGCAGCAGGCGCTTGACGCGATTTCGCTCCACCGCACCTCCCACCTTCCGGGAAACCGAAAGGCCCAGTCTGGACGGGTCGCCGTCGCCGCGCGGGAACACGTAGAGCACGAGTTCCCGCCCCGCGTGGGCGCGCCCAGTGCGAAAGACGCGGTCGAAGTCCGCGCTGCGCGAGAGCCGTCCTCGACCCGCTCGCGGCCGCGCCCCGGCCGGTCCGGCCATCACACCGTGAGCCGCTTGCGACCCTTTGCGCGACGGCGCTTCAGCGTGTGTCGCCCGGCGCGGGTCCGCATCCGAGCGCGGAAACCGTGCGTTCGCGCGCGCTTGCGCTTTTTCGGCTGGTAGGTGCGTTTCATAGCTCACAAGCCCTCGGCGGGTCATGGTCAGTATACGCAGAGCCAGGCCGCCCTCCGGCGGACTCATACCAAGGGTGTGGCCCGCCCCCATATGCGCGCGGTGGAGGGCTCTACCACCAGTTCCGGGGCCGGTCTGCTTTTTTCCCGCGCTTTGCGCCAACGCGCGGATAACGGCGGGCGGCGCTGCCAAACACAGCGGTATATTCGCCTCCTCCGGGCCGGTGTGCTCGGGCCTCGTGTAAATGGTCTTCCGATGCTCCCCGGAGGAGTCGCTTGGTGCTGCCCGCGCACCCCGAGCTCGAACCTGGCTGGCGCGCAATTCGCGCCGAATTGCGGCGGGCTGTCGGCGATTCCACCTATGAGATCTGGCTCTCGGCGCTGACGGTCAAGGCGTGGGACGGCCAGATCCTGGTGCTCGGCGCACCGCCGGCCACGCACACCTGGGTGGCAAAGCGGTTCGGGCGGATCCTCGAGAGTTCCGCGCGAACGGTGCTGGGGACGCCAGCACGAGTCGAGCTCGAGTCGGGGGTCGTCAGCGGTCCGGGACCCGGCCGGCCGGGGCACTCCGCGGCGCCGGCACCGAGCCGCAACGTGATCGAAACCCTCAACCCCCGCTACAACTTCAACCAGTTCATCATCGGCGACAGCAACCGGCTGGCGCACGCCGCGGCACTGGCAGTCGCCGAGCTGCCAGGACAGGCCTACAACCCCCTGTTCATGCACGCGCCACCGGGGCTCGGCAAGACCCACCTCCTGCACGCGATCGGCAACTACGTGCTGGCGTTCGGAGCTGGCACAACGGTCCGCTACACAACCGTCGAGGCGTTCACCAACCACTTCATCAATGCGCTGGGCTCGCGCTCGATCGACCACTTCAAGCGCGCCTATCGCAACGCAGACGTCCTGCTCATCGACGACGTCCAGTTCCTCGCGAGCAAGGCCAAGACCGAAGAAGAGTTCTTCCATACCTTCAACGCGCTCTACGAGGATGGACGCCAGCTCGTGCTGACCTGCGACCGCCTGCCGGGACAGCTTTCGGCCATCGAGGAGCGGTTGCGCGAGCGATTCGAGTCCGGACTCGTAGCCGATATTCGCCCCCCCGACTTCGCAACCCGCGTGGCGATCCTGCGCAAGCGCGCAGCGGTCGACCACGTGGCGCTCACCGACACCTCCGTACTCGATGTGATCGCCGAGCGAATCACCCACAACGTCCGCGCGCTCGAGGGGGCGCTGATCCGGATCGTCGCCTACCACTCGCTGACTGGCCACCCAATCGACGCCTACCTCATCACCGACGTCCTCGACGAGATCCATCCCAGTCGGCGCTCCGGCGCAGCCTCGATCGACGGCATTCAAGCTGCGGTGGCGGCCGCTTACGGGATCTCCGTCGAGGAGCTAACGTCATCGAGCAGGGCCGCTCGGATAGCCTGGCCACGCCACGTGGCGATCCATCTCGTACGCGAGCTCACCGAGACGTCGCTGACGGGGATTGGCGCCGCTTTCGGCGGTCGCAACCATGCCACGGTCATGCATGCGTGCAAACGCGTGTCTGAGCGTCTGGTCTCCGATCAACAAGCCGCGCACGAACTCGACCACCTGCGCGCATCGCTGAGCGCCGGCGGAGGCGACCGGCTCTGTTGACACACTTGTCTGTCCTGCCAGAGCAACAACTTGCTCGCTCGTTGCGGATGAAAACGCACTTCTCCACCGGTTCTATTCGCCCTATGACTTCTACCTTCCTGCTGAGGTATTCATCGTGAAGATCTCCCTCGAGCAGAGACGCGCTGCTCGGACAGCTCCAGACGGTCAGCCGAGTCGCGTCGACGAGGAGCGCCATCCAGGCGCTATCCGGGGTTCAGCTCACGGCATCTGGGGATGCCTGCGAGCTCCGTGCGACCGATATGGATGTTGGCCTGCGGGTCCCGCTCGAAGCCGAGGTCGCTCGAGAGGGAGTCGTTGTGCTGCCCGCCCGGCTGCTGCTCGACGTGGTCAGATCGCTGCCCGCCCCGCAGGTCTCGCTCGAGGTCCGTCCCGCCGAGCAGGACGTCGAGCTGGTCTCGGGCTCGGCGACGTTCCACATCCGTACCTTGCGCACCGAGGACTTCCCTCCCTTCCCCGAGCCCGATGGTGATTCAGCCGTATCGCTCCCATCGGAGGCGTTCGTGTCGACGGCGCTCAAGGTCGCCGGGTCGGCGTCGCGCGATGAGACCCGGCCGGTGCTGACCGGGATCCTCGTCTCGGCCTCAGATCGCGAGCTGCGAATGGTGGCCACGGACTCCTACCGGCTGAGCGTCAAGGAGACAACGCTCGACGCGTCGCTGCCGTCCGGATTCGAGGTAAACGTGCCGGCCCGCGCGCTGCAAGAGCTGGCGCGCGTGTCCTCACACGCGGACGACGACCAGGTGACGGTGACGGTCCGTCAGAACCAGGTCTTGTTCGTGCTCGGCCGGATCATCCTGTCCTCGCGGCTGATCGATGGCCAGTTCCCCAACTATCGGCAGCTGCTCCCAGAGAGCTTCGAGCACGAGCTGCGGGTCGGGGGCCCCGAGCTAACCGATGTCGTCCGCCGCATCAGCCTGCTGGCGCAGAAGAATGCCCCGCTACGGCTCTCGTTCACGCCCGGGGAGCTGAGTGTCTCGGCGCAGACTCCGGACGTCGGGGAAGCGGAGGAGTCGCTGCCGATCGCCTTCCAGGGCGAACCGCTCGAGATCGGCTTCAACCCCGATTTTCTTCGCGACGGGCTCGAGGCGATTGACGAGGGCGACGTGCTGCTGAAGTTGATCAGCCCGTTGCGCCCCGGTCTGATCGAGTCCGCCGATGACAGCGGCTTCAAGTACCTGATCATGCCCATCAGGCTGAACGTGTAGGTCGTGCGGGTCACCGCCGTCAGCCTGCGCGAGTTCCGCGGCTACGAGGACGCGCAGACCACCCTCGGAGACGGCGTGACGGTGGTGTGGGGGCCCAACGGCGCCGGCAAGACGAACCTGCTCGAGGCGGTGTACTTCGGTTGTACCGGTCGCTCGTGCCGGACCAACAACGAGCGCGAACTGGTCCGGTTCGGTGCCGGGACGACGCGCGTAACCGTCGACGCAGAGGGCGAGGATGGATCCCACGAGCTGTCGGTCGGCTTCACGTCCGGCCAACCGAAGCGGATGCGCGTCGACGGCGCCGCGGTCGAGAGCCTACTGGACGTCTCGGCCCGCCCGCTCGTGAGCGTCTTCCTGCCCGACAGGCTCGAGCTGGTCAAGGGCGCGCCGAGCTTGCGCCGGGCTCACCTCGATCAGTTCGTCGCCGCGCTGTGGCCGGCCAGGAGCGTGACGCGCCGGGCCTACGCCCAGACGCTCGCACAACGGAACGCGCTGATCGCCCGCATCCGGTCGCAGGGCTCCGCCCGCGAGTCGCTCGCCACCTGGGATCGGCAGCTCGCCCAGCACGGAATTGCGTTGATGAACGATCGCGCGGCGGCGCTCGAGCGGGTGGCCGACTCGTTCTCGCATTTGGGCTCGGCGCTCGGACTCGATGGCGAGCCCACGGTCGAATACCGACCGCGCTCGTCGGCAATCGAGGCCGAGCAGCTCGCCGCCGAGCTGGCCGAGCGACGCAACAGCGATCTCGAGCGAGGATTCACTGGCCACGGCCCGCACCGCGACGAGCTCGCGACGCTCCGGGAAGGCCGCGAGCTGCGGACCTACGGCTCCCAGGGCCAGCAGCGGCTGGCGCTCCTGGCCCTGCTGCTGGCCGAGCGCGAGGCGATCGCGAGGGCCCGCCGGTCGCCGCCGCTGATGCTGCTCGACGACGTCATGAGCGAGCTCGACCGCGACCGCCGCGAGGCGCTGGTCGAGGTGCTGCGCAGCTGCGGGGGGCAGGCGATCATCACCACCACCGATCTGGAGCAGGTGCCGGGCGCCCCCGCGCCAGATGTCTGCCGGATCGAGGTCTCGGGTGGCCGGCTGTTGAAGGAGGCGCTGGTCACTTGACCCGGTACCGCGGCGCCCCCCGTCCGATGACCTTCGCGCTGGAGGCCCTGCGGGACGACCTAGCGCCCGAGACGCTTCTGGCCGATGTCCAGCGGGCGTGGCCCGGCGTGGTCGGCGCGGCGATCGCCGCCGAGGCGACGCCGACCGCCGAGCGCGGCGGGGTTGTCACGGTGTCGTGCTCCGCTGCGGTCTGGGCGCAGGAGCTCGATTTGATGGCGCCGGCGATTCTGGGCCGCCTGAACGCGCGGCTGAGCGACGGACAAGTGCAGCGGCTGCGGTGCGTGGCGGTGTGATTGGAGAGGCGCCCTGTCGGGCGCCCGGGGGGTGGCTCTCGAACCCTGGCCAGGGCCGCGCCACGGGCCGCCTCCGGACGCGGTTTTTTTGCACTTTTGCAGGTAAATTGTCACGGGTTAGAGGGTCTGTTCGAGGGCCCCTTGTGCTATTCTTGTCTTTACCAGCTTCCGACGCCCCGGCCCGCCGTCCGTTGCGCGGTACCGGGGCGTCTCAACGTCATCGGAGGATCGTTGGCGAATGACAGCGGCGCCACAGGGCGCCAGCAAAAGACAACTTATGACGCCCAGGACATCACCGTCCTGGAAGGCCTCGAGGCGGTCCGCAAGCGGCCGGGCATGTACATCGGCTCGACCGGCCTGCGGGGCTTGCACCACCTTGTTTACGAGGTTGTTGATAACTCTGTTGACGAGGCGTTGGCCGGTCGCTGCGATGCGGTCTCGGTCGCGATCCACCCCGATAACACGATCACCGTCACCGACGACGGTGCCGGGATCCCGGTGGGGATCATGGCGAAGGAGAAGCGACCGGCTGTCGAGGTCGTGCTGACCGTCCTGCACGCCGGCGGCAAATTCGGCGACGGCGGCGGCTACAAGGTGTCCGGCGGCCTGCACGGTGTCGGTGTTTCGGTGGTCAACGCCCTCTCGGAGCGGCTCGACGTCGAGGTGCGGCGCGACGGGTTCGTGTGGACGCAGTCCTACGAGCGCGGCAAGCCGATGCACGACCTGAAGAAGGGCGAGGCCACCAGGGACACGGGCACGACCGTCACCTTTCTGCCCGACGCCGACATCTTCGAGACGCTCGATTTCGACTTCACGACGATCGAGGAGCGGATGCGCGAGACCGCCTTTTTGACGCGCGGGCTTCGGATCACGATCGTCGACGAGCGCGGCGAGGGTCACCGAGCGGAGTTCCACTACGAGGGTGGGATCGTCGACTTCGTCCAGTACCTCAACGAAAACAAGGAGCCGATCCACAAGAAGGTCACCTCGTTCTCCGGCGAGAGCGAGGAGGGCGCCGTCGAGGTCGCGATGCAGTGGAACGCCTCCTACCAGGAGTCCGTGTTCGCGTTCGCCAACAACATCAACACGCACGAGGGCGGAACCCATCTCAGCGGCTTTCGCTCGGCCCTGACCGGCGCGCTGAACAAGTACGCGCGCGACAAGGGCGAGCTCAAGGAGCGAGACGAGAATCTCACCGGCGAGGACGTCCGCGAAGGGCTGACCGCGGTGATCTCGGCCAAGCTGAGCGATCCCCAGTTCGAGGGCCAGACCAAGACCAAGCTCGGCAACCCCGGGATGCAGGGGTTCGTGCACTCGATCGTCAACGCCCGGCTGGCCGAGTTCCTCGAGGAGAATCCGCAGGACGCCCGGGCTGTGATCCGCAAGGCCCTGCAGGCCGCCCACGCCCGCGCGGCGGCGCGCAAGGCCCGCGATCTGACTCGCCGTAAGTCCGCGCTTGAGAACTCGACGCTCCCGGGCAAGCTCGCGGACTGCTCGGTCAAGGACCCGGCGCTGGCCGAGTTGTTCGTGGTCGAGGGTGATTCGGCCGGCGGCTCGGCGGTCGGAGCCCGGGACCGGAACACGCAGGCGATCCTGCCGCTGCGCGGGAAGATCCTGAACGTCGAGAAGAGCCGGATTGACAAGGTCCTGGCCAACACCGAGGTCCAGGCCCTGATCACCGCGATCGGGACCGGCGTACGCGACGAGTTCGACATCGCCAAGGCCCGCTACCACAAGGTCGTGCTGCTGACCGACGCGGACGTCGACGGGGCGCACATCCGCACGCTTGCGCTGACGCTCCTGTTCCGCGAGATGCAGCCGCTGATCGAGGCGGGCTACGTATACATCGCGAAACCGCCGCTGTATCGCCTCACCCGCGGTCAGAAGCACCGCTACCTCGAGCGCGAGTCCGAGCTCGAGGACATTCTGCTCGGGGACAAGTTCGAAAAGCTCGAGATCTACGACCGCTACAACAAGCAGTTCAAGCTGACCGAGGCCCGCTGGAAGCGCTACTCGCGGCTGCTCAAGCAGTACGAGGGTTGGGCTGCCGCGCTGCGCGCGTCACAGGGCCACGGCGTCGTCGCCTTCCTGGAGCAGGCTCGCTTGCTCGAGGAGCAGATCACCGACGTCGCCGAGCTGCTGCGGCACGTCAGCCGAGACGGCCAGAACGGCGGCGCGTACTCGATGAAGCTGGTTTCCGAGAACGATGAGGAGATCGTGATCCGGACGATCGAGGCGAAGACGGGTCTCGCAAGCACCCATCATGTCCGCCGCGCGACGCTCGACGCCAACGAGTATCACCGGCTCGCGGACGTCCACCACGAGCTGGCAGAGCTCGCGGGAACGCCGCCGTTCGTGGTGCGGCTCGGTGAGACCACCCACGACGCCGCCAGCTTCGAAGAGCTGCGTGAGGCAATCCTCAAGATCTCCCAGAGGGGAATCGAGTACTACCGCTTCAAGGGCCTTGGTGAGATGGACGCCGAAGAGCTGCGCGAGACCACCATGGACCCGGCCACGAGGACGCTGGTGCAGGTGACGATGGAGGACGCCTCGGCCGCGGACAAGGTGTTTTCGATGTTGATGGGCGATCAGGTCGAGCCGCGCCGGGCGTTCATCGAGGAGAACGCGCGGCTCGTGACCAACCTCGACATCTAGTAGGGCAGCGACGATGTCTGCGATCGACACAATCGGCGGCGGCAACATCGAGCCCCGTGGGCTCGAGGAGGAGATGCGCTCTGCCTATCTCGACTACGCGATGTCGGTCATCGTCGGGCGCGCGCTGCCCGACGTCCGCGACGGACTGAAGCCGGTCCACCGCCGCGTGCTGTACGTGATGAACGAGCTCGGCCTGCAGCCGAACCGCAAGCACGTGAAGTGCGCGCAGATCGTCGGCGAGGTGATGGGCAAGTACCACCCCCACGGCGACAGCGCGATCTACGACACGCTGGTGCGCCTCGCGCAGGACTTCTCGATGCGCTACCCGCTCGTCGACGGGCACGGCAACTTCGGCAACATCGACGGCTACTCGGCAGCCGCCATGCGCTACACCGAGGCGCGCCTCGACCGCCTCGCAACCGAGATGCTGCGCGACCTCGACCAGGACACGGTCGACTTCACGCCGACCTACGACGGCACGCGCCAGGAGCCGATCGTGCTGCCATCGCGGTTCCCGAACCTGCTCATCAACGGCGGCTCGGGGATCGCCGTGGGGATGGCCACGAACATCCCGCCGCACAACCTGCGTGAAGTGATCGGCGCGACGGTCGCCTATATCGACAATCCGAACATCGATGTCGAAGGGCTGATGAAGCACATCAAGGGCCCCGACTTCCCCACCGCCGGCACGATCCTCGGCCGCGAGGGGATCCGGGAGGCGTACGCCACCGGCCGGGGGCGGATCCGGGTCCAGGCGAAGGCGCACATCGAGCCGATCGGGCAGGGCAAGGAGGCGATCATCGTCACCGAGCTCCCCTACCAGGTGCGAAAGGGCGGCGACGGCGGCCTGATCCTCAAGATCCGCGACTTGGTGCTGGAGAAGAAGATCGCCGAGATCACCGATCTGCGCGACGAGTCAGACCGTCACGGCATGCGGATCGTGATCGAGCTCAAGCGCGACGCGATCCCCAAGGTCGTGCTCAACAAGCTCTACAAGCACACCCCGATGCAGGCCACGTTCGGCGTCAACATGGTGGCGCTCGTCGACAACGTGCCCCGGACGCTGTCGCTGCGCGAGGTGATCGGCCACTACGTCGATCACCAGCGCGAGGTGATTGTCCGCCGAACGAAGTACGAGCTGCGGCGCAACGAGGAGCGCGCCCACGTCCTCGAGGGCCAGCTGATCGCGCTCGCCAACCTCGACGAGGTGATCGCGCTGATCCGCGGCTCGCGTGACCCGGAGACGGCGCGCAAGGGTCTCGTCGAGCGGTTCGAGCTGACCGTGGTCCAGGCGCAGGCGATCCTGCAGTTGACGCTCAGCCGGCTCACGGCGCTCGAGGCCGACAAGATCAAGCAGGAGCACGCCGATCTGATGGAGCGGATCAAGGAGCTGCGCGAGATTCTCGGTGACGAGAGCCGGGTCAGCGGGCTGATCAAGGACGAGCTCACGGAGATCGCCAACACCTACGGGGACGAGCGTCGGACTGAGATCACGCACGCCGAGGGCGAGATCGACATCGAGGACCTGATCGCCGACCAGCAGATGGTCATCTCGATCACCCACTCCGGCTACGTCAAGTCACTGCCGCTGTCTACCTACCGCCAGCAGCGTCGCGGTGGGATCGGCGTGACCGGGATGGAGATGAAGGAGGACGACTACATCGAGCACCTGTTTGTCTCCTCGACACACGACTACCTCTTGTTCTTCACCAACCGAGGCAAGGTCTACCGGCTCAAGGTCTACGAGCTTCCCGAGGCGTCGCGAACCGCGCGCGGCCGTGCGCTCGTGAACCTCTTGCCGCTGCGCGAGGGCGAGCGGGTCCAGTCGGTGCTCTCCACGCGGGACTTCAACGAAGGTGAGTACCTGGTGTTCGCGACGCGGCAGGGGATGATCAAGAAGACCGAGTTCGGCGCCTACAACACTCCGATCAAGGCCGACGGGATCATCGCGATCAACATCCGCGACGACGACGAGCTGATCGCGGTCCGCCGGACCAGCGGTCACGACGACATCATCATGGTCTCGCGCTCCGGTCAGGCGGCGCGGTTCAGCGAGAGCCAGGCCCGCGCGATGGGCCGCGACACGAGTGGGGTGCGGGGCATGAACGTCTCCCAGAAGGGCAACTCGGTGCTGGCGATGGACGTCGCTCGTGACGACCAGGAGCTACTGGTGGTGACCGAGAACGGCTACGGAAAGCGCACACCGATTCCGGACTACCCCGTGAAGGGTCGCGGGACGATGGGCGTCAAGACGATCACGCTGACCGAGAACAAGGGCCAGCTCGCCGGCGCGCTCGTGGTCCGGGAGCATCAGGAGCTGGTGTTCATCTCGCAGAACGGGATGGTGCAGCGGACCTCGGTGCGTGGAATCAACCGCTATGGCCGCGCCTCGCAGGGCGTGCGCGTGATGAATATCCGCGATGACGATCAGGTCAGCGCCGTGGCGCTGGTGGTGGAGTCGGAGGCCGAGACAGCCGCCGCCGTGGTCGAGGACCCGGACGAATAGTCCGAGCCGGGCGTCGCTAGGCTCGGGCGCCAGCGTGTCCCCACGCTTCGCTATCCTCCGGCTACCAGAGAAAGGAGGTGGTCCGAGCTTGTCTGACAGTTATTGCGGGACCCTGGAGGTGTCCGGCCGCTAGGTCGGAGGCTGACCCCGCTTAGCGGAGTCCCCCCGCGACACCGCCGCGGTGGGCGCCGGGACTAGTCCCTCCGGCCTTGAGCAAGTCCACCCGGTATAGGTAGCCAAAAGAAGTCTGCGAAGGGCGCCGGCGTCGACGGTGCCCTTCGCGCGTTTCGGGGGAACGGTCAGGTGCTGCGGTGGCGTCGGCCAGGAGGGGCGCCGACCGCGGGTCCCGGGAGGTCGCGGGGAGGGTCCCGAGAGCATGCGTCGCCAGATCTCTACTCTTGGAGCATGTGCCGAAACATCCGAACCCTTTACAACTTCGATCCCCCCGCGAGCGACGAAGAGGTGCGGGCCGCTGCCGTGCAGTACGTGCGCAAGATCAGCGGCTTCAACAAGCCCTCGCGTTCGAACGCCGAGGCCTTCGAACGGGCGATCGACGCCGTCGCCGCGGTATCGATGCAACTGCTGCACGACCTGCAGACCACCGCGCCACCGAAGGACCGCGAGGCCGAGGCGGCCAAGGCCCGAGCCAGGGCCGCCCAGCGATACGCGGCCTAGGCGGATCCGGAGCGAGCTGCAGGGCCCCGGCGGTCAGGCCGCCAGGTACTGGCGCCAGATCGCTGGAATCGTCGGACTCGCCACTCGGATGAACACGTGCGGGCTGGGCGTCCGGGGCTGCTTGCGCAGTCGCATCCCGGCGTGGTGCGGCAGCGCGTTGCCCTTGCGGCGATTGCAGGGCGCGCACGAGGCGACGATGTTCTCCCAGTTGGACGTGCCCCCTTTGGAGCGCGGAACGACGTGATCGACGGTCAGATTCGAGCGTGACCCGCAGTACTGACAGGTCCAGTCATCGCGGGCGAAGACTGCGCGCCGAGTGATCTTGCGGCGATGGGTGTCGCGGGGGATCCGCACGTAGCTGACGAGCCGGATCACGACCGGGCGGGCGATCGTGCACGTGGCGGAATGAAGCTCGAGCTCGGCGCGCTCGACCATCTCCGCCTTGTCCTTCAGCAGCAGCACGACGGCCCTGCGGACCGTGCACACGTTGATCGGTTCGTATGTCGCGTTTAAGACGAGCACCCGGCCAACCTCTCGCCCGCGCCGCTGGTGCTCTGAAAGCGGCGCGGACCACACTGGCGCTGGTACTGAGGTGGCCATGATGGCGCCAGTGTACCGATGGGTCCAGCGGTGCCAATCGCCGTTAACCAGTGGGAAACGAGCCCAGGACACGGAGCACTTCGACGTGCTGGCGGAGCCCTTCCAGGGCCTCTGTGACGTGGGGTTCTGCGTCGCGCCCCTCCAGATCGGCGAAGAACATGTAGCGCCCGAGCCCCTGCTTGCGGGGGCGCGACTCGATCCGGGTCAGGTTGACTTCGCGGGTCGCGAACTCCGAGAGGCAGCTGACCAGCCACCCCGGCGCCTCCGACCCCACGCCCCAGAACACGATCGCGGTCTTCCAAGGGCCAAGCAGAGGGTCCCGGCCGAGTAGATGGGCTCGATCGCCCGGGCCGCCAGGCACCGCCCCGGACGGCCCGAGCCACACGAACCGCGTCTCGTTATCGGCCACGTCCTCGATGCCGGCGCGCAGCACGCGGCAGCCGTAGCGTGCGGCAGCGAGCCGGGTCCCGATTGCCGCCCACCGCCCTTCGTGCTCGGCCACCATCCTCACCGCATCGGCGGTCGAGCTGCCGGAGAGAACCGTCGCCGCCGCGAGGCGGCTGCGGATGAACCGCCCGCACTGCGCGTTGGCCTGGGGATGGGAGACCACCACCTCGACGTCGCCGAGTTCGAGCTCGGTGCGCGCGATCAGGCACTGGCGGATCGGGTGCACGAGCTCGCCGAGGATCGCCACGTCTTCGGTCTCCATCGCCAGCGCGTCGAGAGTCGCGTTGACCGATCCCTCGAGTGAGTTCTCGATCGGGACCAGGGCTCGCTCGACGGCGCCGTCGTGCACCGCCATCACGGTGTCGTAGATGGTGGGAAACGAGACGAGCTCGAACTCCGCCGTCCCGGCGGCATCGATCAGCGCCTCCTGGGTGAAGGTGCCCTCGGGACCGAGGTAACCGGCGCGGATCGGGGACAACGCAGGGGCGCTACCTCGCCGACGGCGGGCGGCCGTCCCCCTCCAGCGCGAGCCGGATTGCCTCGTCCTCCTCGGGTGAGAGCTCGAGCTCGGGCTGCCCGTTGCGGACCTCCTTGGCATACAGCCGCGCCTGATCGCGGTGGTGGATCGAGGAGAGGATCAGGCCGGAGCGGGTGGCGTCGAGGATCGCGATCGAGGTTGACTGGCGACCGGACATCTCGCCGTAGGCGTCGTAGCGGACCAGCGCCCGGTAGGCCATCGCCCCGTCGAGCCGATGCTCGGTCGCCCCCGCGCGCTCGTCCAGCCGCCCGGCGGCGTCCTCGACGTAATCCGAGAGCGCCTCGAACTGCGATTGCAGTGCCGCGGCGTGGGCCGCGAGGTCCTGGCGGCGGTCGCCGAGCACGATCCGTTGATCGGCGCGGATCCGCCGCAGCCTGATCGCCAGGGCGATGCTCGTCAGGAGCGAGATCACCGCGACCGCGCCGGCGGCGATGGCGACGATCCCAGCCGTGCTGGTCAGGTTGTGCACCCGCGAAAGAATAGGCGGATCCCCGGTGGCCCCGTGGCGCCGGCACCGGCTGTCGGACGGCCCACCGCTGGCCCGCCCCGCCCCCGCCCCGGATGGCCCTCGCGTCCCTACTGGAACGTCACCGGGAACGACATCGTGTTGTTCGCGGTGTGCTTCTCGCCTGGGACCGGCTCGATCGTCGCGTCCACTGTGTCGGTCCCCGGGTTCGGCGGCGACTTGAGCGTGACCTGACACGAGGTCATCTCCCCGGCGGTGGTCTGGGCGACGATCTTCTGGCCGCTGTCGCTGGTCCCGCTGACGGACACCTTGCAGACGACGTTCGTCTCGGTGTCCTGGCCGGTGTTGGTGAAGTTGAGCGTGAACGTCGGCGCCGGGCTGGCCGGAACCGTGTTGGGGGACCCCGTCTGCAGCGTCGTGCCGGCGACGCTGACCGAGTTGAGCTCGTGACCGTGGAGCCCGGGCGCCACCTTGCCGTTCGCTGTCGGCGTCTTGGCGCCGAGCCTGGCGGCCACGAACGTGGGGCTCAGCCAGCCGAGGTCGGGGACGAACTGACCGTTGGCGATCGACTCGCCGGTGGCGCCGCCGATGGCGATTCCTGCCGAATGAAGGGCGCTCGCGATCAGCGGCGTGGTGTAGTCCTTGTAGACGACATCGGACGCGTACAGGCGCGCCATCTGAGCCGCGATCGCGTTGATCGCATCCTTGCCTGTCGCGGTGCCGAGGGCGGGTTGAAACTCGGTCGCGATGTTGGAGATCGCGTCGCTGCGCATCTGCAGCGTCAACAGCAGGTTGGTTTGCGCCCGCTTCATCTCGTCGGGCACGCTCAGCGAGTGGGCGTTCTTGAGCTGGGCGGCGGTGCTGGCGCGGACCTGGTTGATCGAGGTCTGCAGGCCGCTGACGTTGCCGCTGGCTGCGCTCGAGAGCAGCGAGAAGAACCTCGTCCCGGTCTGATTGGACTGCTGGATCAAGGACGAGGCGCTGTTGGTGTAGTCCTTCAGCGAACTGTTGCGCGCGCTGACCTGGCAGCTGTGGACGCCGAGCACGATCAGGATCAGGGCCACCAGGAGCACGGCGGCGGCGGCGGCGCGCCGGATCTGAATCGCCTGCTGGTCGCTGGGCGGGCGGCGGCCGCTACCCGAGGTACGGCGTCTACGCGGGGCTGTTCGCGTCGCTGTGCGAGGGTCATCCGCCTCGTCGAAGAACGACAACTGATCGCTCCTTGCGGGGTTGTGAAAGCGTCAGTATGAACGGCTGCACGGCTGGAAGCAGGCTGGCGGCGCCGCGATCTCGCAGGGACCGGCACCGCGACGTGGAAAAGGCGAGCGATGAGCGCGAGCCAGCTGCCCACCGGGCGCTTCCCCTCGGCCGGTGAGACGCGCACCGCGGCGACCGGGGGGGCGCCGGGGCGCGCGGGGGCGCGGACATCTCGGTGGTTCTGGGCCGATATCGACTCCACCGCCGTCTTGGCGCCGGTGGCTTCGGGACCGTCTGGCTGGCGCGCGACGAACGGCTTGATCGCGACGTCGCAGTCAAGATCGTGCCCCGCGAGCGGGTGCTCGGCGGTCGCTTCGAGCGCGAGGCGCGCGCGGCGGCCCGGCTCTCACATCCCGGGATCGTGACCCTGTATGAGGCGGCCGTCGATGACGAGGGCGCCTACCTCGTCTCGGAGCTGGTCCGCGGCGAGACGCTCGATGATCTGCTCGACGCCGGCAGGCTGTCCGATCGCGACATCGCGCGGATCTCGATCGCCCTGGGCGACGCCCTCGTCCACGCGCATGCCCAGGGGGTTGTGCACCGCGACGTCAAGCCCTCCAACGTGCTGATCCCGGATCGCCCGGCGAGCCCCACCGAGCTCGCCAAGCTGACTGATTTCGGCGTTGCGCGCGTGATCGGGGGCAGGTCGCTGACCCGTACCGGCGACGTCGTGGGCACCGCCGCCTACATGGCGCCCGAGCAGGCGGAGGGGCTGGAGGTGGGAGCGGCAGCCGACCTGTACTCGCTGGCGCTCATGACCTATGAGGCGCTGACCGGCATCAACCCGGTGCGCACCGGGACGGCCGCACAGCGCGCGCGCCGACTCGGCGCCTACCTTCCGCCGCTGCGCCGCCAGCGGCGCGATCTCCCCCAGGGGCTCGGGCGCGCCGTCGACCTTGCGCTCCGTCCACGCCCCCGCGAGCGAGGCAGCGTCGCCGAGCTCGAAGCCGCCCTCGCCGAGGCGCTTCCGCTGCTCCGGGACGCCCCCGGGATAGTCGGCAGCCCGTGGCCAAGACGGACCCGCGACGGAGTCGCCGACGGGCAGCTCGACGCGGCGGGCTGGGCAGAGCCGGCCCAGCGCGCGGAGCAGGCGGACCTCGAGCAGCCCGACCGCGGGCCGGCCTCCCGACCGCAGCGCGGCCCCGCGGCCTCGTGGCCGGAGCCCGGCCCCCCGGCCTTCCCGCTGTCGCGCGGTCATCCGGCTTCCCGCACCGAGCGCGGCCTTGCGGCGCTGGGCACCGCGGCGGTGACCGCGTGGCTCAGCGCCACCGTGCTCCCCCACTCGCCGGTCACGCCGGCGGCTGCCGCGCTGGCGGCCGCCGTGCTGGCGGCGGCGCTGCCGCGAGTCGGCTGGCTGACGGCGATCGGCTCCGTGACGCTGGCGGCCGCCGCGGCGCAACGGCCCGGCGCGGCCGTCTTGATCGCGCTCGCCGGTCTGCTGCCGGTCGGGTTGATGCCGTTCAGCGGATCGGCGTGGAGCCTCGCGGCGGGGGCGCCGGCACTGGCGATGATCGGGCTCGGCGGCGGATGGCCGGCGCTGGCCGCGCGCGCCGGGGCGCCGTGGCGGCGAGCCGCCCTGGGCGCCACGGGCTGGATCTGGATCGTGCTCGCCTCGCCGCCGCGCGGGAGCGCCGGGTATCTCAGAGAGCTCCCGGGCAATCCGTCGCTCCAGGGCTGGAGCGTGTCGCTGGAGCACACGGTGACGGTGGTGCTGCGAGGAATCCTCACCTCGGGCGCGCTGGCCGGCGCCCCCGTGTGGGCGCTCGCGGCGCTGGCGCTGCCGTGGCTGGTCAGGGGCCGCTCGCTCGCGGCCGATGGGGCGCGGATCGCGCTCTGGAGCATCGCGCTGGTGCTCGCAACCGCCGCTGCGCTCGCGCTCGCCCATCCCGCCCACGGCCTGCTCGCTCCGCACAGCGCCGTGATCGGTGCGATTGCGGCGGCGCTGATCGCGTTCGCCACGGGCTTGCGTGGGTACTGGCACGCCGGCCGCGCGCGCGCCCGATTTCCGTAGCATGAACAGCGCCCAGCGGGCAGCTCATGAGTGTCCTCAGAAGCCTTGAAAGCAAGATTGCCGGCCTCGTCGAAGGCACGTTCAGCCGTGCCTTCCGGTCCGAGGTGCGCCCGGTCGAGATCGCGCGCAAGCTGGCCCGGGAGATGGAGGAGCACAAGGCGCAGTCCCTCTCCCGAACCTACGTGCCAAACGAATACCGGGTCTTCCTGTCACCGCGCGACCGAGAGCGGTTTGCCGACTACGAGGATGCGCTGGCGACCGAGCTGGCGGGATATCTGCTCGAGCACGTCCGGCGCGAGCGTCTGGCCATGCTGTCCCGACCGGTGATCCAATTCGAGACCGACGATCGCCTCGGCCTTGGGGAGTTCGGAATCCAGACCAGCGTCGTCCAGCCAGCTCCCGACGCCGCCCACGAGGAGCCCGAAGTCCGCGACGAGCAAGCGGGACGCACGATGGTCTACAGCTCCGCCGGCCGCGTCGCCGAGCCGCTTGAGGAGCGGGCGCGCTCCCGTGTTCAGACGGCTTTGCTGCTGCTCGACGGCAAGCGGCTGGTGGTGGGGCCAACCGGCGCGACGCTCGGGCGCAGCCGGCAGTGCGACGTTGTGCTGAACGACCCCAACGTCTCGCGCCAGCACGCGGAGATCCGCCCCCGGGGCGGCTCCTGGGTGCTGAGCGATCTGGGCTCGACCAACGGGTCGTGCCTGAACGGCAGGCGGATCGACGGACCGGAGGTCCTAAAGCGCGGGGACGAGATCGAGCTCGGAACCTCGGCACTCACGTTTGAGCTGGAATAGGAACCGCGATGCTCGAGCCCGTTTCGGTTGGTCTGAAGTTTGGATTCCTCGCGGTCCTGTACCTGTTCCTGCTGTGGGTCGCCCGCAGCGCGCTGAAGGACCTGCGACGCGGTTACGGGGGGGCGGTCGATTCCGATCAGCCGCGCGCGTCTGATGCCACCGGCGTGTACACGGCAGCGGATGGACTGGGGTCGCTGGATGACTTCGAGCCGCGGCTGCTGGTCGAGCGCGCCAGCGGCCACGAGGCGGGAACGGCCTACGACCTCGCGAACGGCGCTACGCTCGGCCGCGGCGATGTCGAGATTCGTCTCGAGGATCCGTTCGCCTCCTCGCGTCACGCCCGGATCTCCCGCGAAGGTCACGTTGTCGTGATCGAGGATCTCGGTTCCACCAACGGCACCTACCTCAACGAAGAGCCGCTCAGCGGACCGCAGCCGCTGCATCCCGGGGACCACATCCGGATCGGCGACTGCGAGTTCTCCTACGAGCAATGACGATGATCCGCGCCGCTGAGACGATTCAGATGACCGACACCGGTCGCCAGCGCCGGGACAACGAGGACTCGGTGTACGCCCACGCCCCCGTGTTCGTGGTGGCTGACGGGATGGGGGGCGCCCAGGCCGGCGAGGTGGCCTCGCAGATGGCGGTCGAAGCGTTCGAGCAGGGACTCCCGGAGTCGGGCAGCCCCGAGGAGCGGCTGGCGAGCCGCGTACAGGAGGCCAACCAGCGGATCCACGAGCTCTCGCAGGCAGAGCGCGAGCACGAGGGGATGGGCACCACCCTGACCGCGGCCTACCTCGACGACGACTCGCATGTGGCCATCGCCCACGTCGGCGACAGCCGTGCGTACCTGTTTCGCGACGGTCAGCTCAAGCGGTTGACCCAGGACCATTCGCTGGTCGGCGAGCTGGTTCGCCGCGGCAAGCTCACCGAGGAGCAAGCCGAGGAGCATCCACAGCGCTCGATCATCACCCGTGCGCTCGGCCCCGAGCCATCGGTCGAGGTCGACACGTGGAGCTATCCGGTCAGAGACGGGGACGTCCTGCTGCTGTGCAGCGACGGGCTCACCTCGATGATCACCGAGGAGAAGATCGTCGAGGTGCTCGACAGCAGCGGGAAACTCGAGCAGGCGGCCGATCGCCTGATCAGGGAGGCCAACGATGCGGGGGGCCGCGACAACATCACGGTCGTCCTCTCGCGCCTGGAGGAGGTCGGCGGTAGCGAGCCGCTCGACGCGACGACGATCGTCGGCTCCGCGCGCCAGGCTGAACCTCCCCAGGCGCGGGCGGCCGCGAGATCGCCGCGCCGGGCGCCGGTGGCGCGTGTGCCGGCGTCCCGCGCCGGCGCCGCCCGTCGCCCACGCGCCCCGCGCCGGCCCCCGCGGCGGTTCGTCAAGCCGCTGGCGGCGCTCCTGGCAACGGTCATCGTCGTTGGCTTGCTGTTAGGCGGCGGTTACCTGGCAAGCCGCCAGCTGTACTTCATCGGAACCAACCAACAGGGCATCGTCACGATTTACCGGGGACTTCCATACGACCTGCCGGCGGGAATCCGTCTGTACGAGACGGTCTACGTGTCGGGCGTCCCCGCGTCGATGGTCCCAGCAGATCGGCGTGCCTCGGTGTTCAACAACCAGCTGCGATCGCAATCGAGCGCGATCGGCCTGGTGCGCGCCCTCGAGCTGGGGCAGGTGAGCAAGTGAGCGCCCGCAACCGCGAACTGGTCGGCCTGATCCCCTCGTCGCTGCTGGTCACGGCGGGGTTCGCCGGCGTCTTCATCCAACGCTCGAACGCGCTCTCGAACGTCTCGCTGACCTATGGCGCGATCTTCCTCGGGCTGTGCTTGGTGGCGCACATCTTCATCCGCATAACGCTTCCGCACGCCGATCCGTACCTGTTCCCGCTGGTCGCGTTGCTGGCGAGCTTCGGGATCGTGATGATCTATCGGATCGATGCCACGCTGGCGCGCCAGCAGGCCCAGTGGTTCGTGCTCGGGCTGATCCTGTTCGCGGCCACGATCATCGGCTTTCGCGATTACCGCAAGCTGGAGCGCTACCGCTATGTGATCGTGGTCGCGTCGCTGGTGCTGTTGCTGCTCCCGCGGCTCCCGGGGGTCGGCTATCAGGCCAACGGCGCCTATTTGGGCGTCCGGATCCCCGGACTGTTCGTCTTCCAGCCCGCTGAGTTCGCCAAGCTCGGACTCGTCGTCTTCCTCGCCAGCTACCTGCGCGACACGCGTCAGGTGATGGTGATGGGGGCCCGGCGAGTCCTCGGCATCACGCTGCCGCCGATCAAGCACTTCGGGCCGGTGTTGATTTTCTGGGGCTTCGCGATGCTGGTGTTGATCCTGCTGCACGACATCGGCTCCTCGCTGATGTTCTACGGCGCGCTGCTGGCGATCCTGTACGTCGCCACCGGTCGGTTGTCGTTCGTGGTGGTGGGGATGGCGGCGTTTGCGCTCGGGGCCTGGTATCTGGGGACGCACATTCCCCACGTCCACGACCGCGTGGAGGCGTGGCTTCACCCGCTCAACCCGGCGGTCTACCGCCAGACCGGCGGCAGCTTCCAGCTCGCCAACGCCGTCTTCGCGCAGGCTGCGGGCGGCTTCTTCGGCGAGGGCTTCGGACAGGCGACGCTGACGATTCCCGGCACCCACTTCATCCTCCTGCCGGCGCCGCAGACGGACATGATCTATGCCGTGATCACCGACGAGCTGGGGCTGTTCGGGGCCTGCGCCGTGCTGCTCACCTATCTGCTGTTCGTCGCCCGGGGGTTCAAGGCCGCCGTGTTGGCCAGGGATTCGTTCTCGAAGCTGCTCGCCACCGGTCTGACGGCGGTGTTCGCGCTCCAGGTGTTCGTGATCGTCGGGGGTGTCACGCGGGTTATCCCGCTAACCGGCGTCACGCTGCCGTTCATCTCCTACGGGGGGTCGTCGATCATCGCCAACTTCGTCCTGGTGGCGCTGTTGCTGCTCGTCTCGGACCGAGCTCGGAGGCCGGCGTGAACGGGAAACGGCCGTGAACGCGCAGATCGCGCGGGTGTTCGGGCTGGTCGTGGTCCTGTTCGCGCTGCTCATCCTGTGGACCACGCGGTGGACGGTGATCGACGCCAAGTCGCTTCGCAACAACCCGCTCAACGACCGCACGCTTGTTCAGGAGCTGCTGATCAAGCGCGGGCAGATCCTGGCCGATGACGGCACCGTGCTCGCGCGGTCGGTCCCGCAGGCAGGCGGAACCTGGTCGCGGTTCTATCCCACCCGTAACGAGTTCTCACAGGTGATCGGCTACTCGCTTCCGCGCCAGTCCAGAGCGGCCGGACTGGAGCTCTCCCGCGGCGAGGAGCTGCGCGGTCTCCAGACCGGGCTCAGCTCGGTGTTTGGCCCCCTGTCTTCGCACCGGGTGGGAGACGACGTCCATACGACGCTCGACCCGAAGGCGCAGCAGGTCGCGATCCAGCAGCTCGCCGGTCGGGCGGGCTCGGTGGTCGCGCTCAATCCCCGCACCGGAGCGGTCAGGGTGATGATCGCCAACCCCGGGTACGACAACAACCACCCCAGCGCAGTCGGGCCGAACATCTCGACCTTCAACCGCTCCACCCAAGCCGGTTATCCCCCCGGTTCGACGTTCAAGGTCGTGACCGCGACCGCCGCGATCGACAGCGGCAAGTACACGCCCAACTCGGTCGTCAACGGTGACTCGCCGAAGACGATCTCCGGTGTGCCGCTGAGCAATGATGGAAACAACTCATTCGGCATGATCAGTCTCACCACGGCGCTCACGTTCTCCGTCAACACGGTCTGGGCCCAGGTGGCCGAAAGCGTCGGGCGAGCGACGATGACCAAGTACATGCGTCGCTTCGGGTTCTACTCCAAGCCGCCGCTCGACTACCCGGCGGACGAGATCAACGCGAGCCGGCCGTTCTCACCGACCGGGCGCGCGTACCCGCCCGGCAGCCCGCGGGAGGACATCGGCCGGATCGGCATCGGGCAGGGTGGCTTGGAGGTCACCCCGCTGCAGATGGCGATGGTCGCGGCGGCGGTGGCCAACCAAGGCGTGCTGATGGTCCCGCACTTCACCTCGCGCGTGGTGAACCAGGATGGTCAGACGGTCGAGACGATCAAGCCCACCGTCTACAACACGGTGATGAAGCCCTCCACCGCGGCGGAGATCGCGCAGATGATGAAGCGCGTCGTCGAGGAAGGCACGGGGACGCCGGCTCAGCTCGGCGCCATCAGCGTGGCGGGCAAGACCGGCACGGCTTCGATCGGCCTGCCGGGCTCAAATCTGACCCAACCCTGGTTCATCGGGTTTGCGCCCTTCAATGACCCGAAGATCGCGGTCGCGGTGACGATCGAGAAGACGCAGGGTGGCTTCGGCGGCACCGTCGCCGCGCCGATCGCGAAGGCAGTGATCCAGACGCTCCTCTCCGAGGGCGGGTGACGGTTGCCCGAGCTCGTCACCGGCACCTTGATCGATGGCCGTTACAGGGTCCTCTCGCGCCTCGGGGCCGGCGGGATGGCCGACGTGTTCCTCGCCGAGGACCAGCAGCTCGGGCGCAAGGTCGCGCTGAAGCTGCTGCACCGCAGGTTCGCCGAGGACCCCGGCTTCGTCGAGCGCTTCCGCCGCGAAGCGCAGGCCGCAGCCGGGCTCCAGCACCCCAACGTGGTCAGCGTGTACGACCGCGGGGGCTACGACGGCACGTACTACATCGCGATGGAGTACCTCCCGGGCCGCTCGCTGAAGCAGCTGGTCCGGCTCGAGGCGCCGATCGATCCGCTGCGCGCGATCGACATCACGATCCAGATCCTCAAGGCGGCCCGGTTCGCGCACCGCCACGGGGTGATCCACCGCGATCTGAAGCCCCACAACGTGATCGTTGACGACTCGGACCACGCGAAGGTCACCGACTTCGGAATCGCCCGCGCCGGGGCCTCCGACATGACCGAGACCGGCTCGATCATGGGGACGGCGCAGTACCTCTCGCCCGAGCAGGCGCAGGGTCACGCGGTCAGCGCCGCCTCCGATCTCTACTCGATTGGCGTGGTGCTCTACGAGCTGCTGACCGCCCGCGTCCCGTTCGACGCCGAGTCCGCGGTGACGATCGCCCTCAAGCACGTCTCCGAGGCACCCACCCCGCCACGAGAGATCAACCCGAGGATCTCACCCGAGCTCGAGCAGGTCGTGCTGTGGTCGCTGAACAAGGCTCCGGCCCACCGCCCCGCCAACGCGGACGAGTTCATCATCGCGCTCGGCCGGGTCCGGGAGCTGATCACCTCGGAGGCCCGAGGCCAGCGCACGTCGAGTTTCGCGGCGGTCGGGGCCGTGCCGGCGGGCGGCTGGGCAGCCGCGGCAGCGGCTCCGAACACGGCCGCCGACGTACCGCCGCCCGGCGTCGTGCCCTGGGATGCGGACGGGGCCGCCCTGCCGCCTCAGAAGCGCCGGCGGCGCTGGTGGCCCTGGCTGACGGCGTTGCTGATCCTGCTCCTCGCCGGGGGCGGCGTTGCCGCCTACCTGCTGACCCGACCGGCGAAGAAGGTCGTGCCGCTGGTGACCGGGCAGCTGGTCAACACGGCTCGGACCGAGCTCCAGAACGAGGGTCTCTCGGTCAACGTGATCAACGAGACCGACCCCAAGCCGTCGGGCACCGTGATCGACCAGACGCCCCTCGCCGGCGCCAAGGTCGACAAGGGCTCGACGGTGACCCTGACCGTCTCATCGGGGCCCGGGAACGTGACCGTGCCGCCCGTCGCCGGCTTACCGCTGCTCGCGGCCAAGCGAGAGATCCGCAGGGCCAACCTGAAAGTGGGACGCGTCAACCTCCAGAGCTCCGACCAGGTTCCCGCCAACGACGTGATCAGCACCAACCCGACCGCCGGCCAGAACCCGCTGGTCGGTACCCCCGTGAACCTGCTCGTCTCCTCCGGCAAGCCGCAGGCCACGGTGCCACCGGTCGTCGGCCGGTCGCAGAACACGGCCACGCAGACGCTGCAGAGGGCAGGCTTCACGGCAACCACGATCACCGAGACGTCGAGCACCGTCCCGGCCGGCAACGTGATCAGCCAGAACCCGGGTGCAAATACCACCGCGGTCGTCGGCACGAACGTGGCGCTCGTGATCGCCAAGGCGCCCACGACCGCGAGCGTCCCGCACGTCAAGGGGGACACCGCCGGCGCCGCGAGCAGCACGCTGAGCGGGGCCGGCTTCAAAGTCACGCAGCAGACGCAGACCGTGACCAACAAGCAGAACAACGGGATCGTCCTCTCCCAGACCCCCGGCGGCGGCAGCACCGCGAAGAAGGGCAGCACGGTGACGATCGTCGTCGGTCAATACATCGCGCCCAAGCCGAAGCCCAAGCCGAAGCCGCATACCACGACCACCACCGGCACGACGACGCCGTCGACCACGACACCGACCACTCCATGACCCCGGGAGGGGCGCTGCGCGTTGCGGTCCTGGGAGGCGGACGCTCCTCCGAGCACGAGATCTCGCTTGCCTCGGCGGCTTCGATTCGCGCCGGGCTCGCCGAGGCTGGATACGTCCCGATCGAGATCGACGTCGGCCGAGACGGTGTGTGGCGCCGCGACGGGCGGGAGCTGGCGGTCGCGCCGGGGCGGGGTTTGGATGGCGTCGATCTGGTGTTCCCGGCGCTCCACGGCCCATTCGGCGAGGACGGCACGGTGCAGGGGCTTCTCGAATGCCTCGACATCCCGTACGTCGGAGCCGGCGTGCTCGCCTCGGCGCTGTGCATGGACAAGGTGCTGTTCAAGCAGCTGATGGCCCGCGCGGGGATCCCCCAGGTGGCTCACTGCGCGGTGGGCGAGGAGCGCTTCCGAGCCGAGCCTGAGACCGAGCTCGCCCGGTTGCAGGCGCTGGGCCTGCCGGTGTTCGTGAAGCCGGCGCGGCTGGGCTCGTCGGTCGGGATCGTGCGGGTCGCCCACGCCAGCGAGCTCTCAGCCGCCCTGGCGAGCGCGTTTGAGCACGACGAGCTGGCGATCGTCGAAGCGGCTGCCGGCGGGATCGAGGTCGAGTGCTCGGTCATCGGCAACGGCGAGCTGATCGCCTCACAGCCAGGCGAGATCCTGCTGGCGGCCGGCGAGGCGGGGTGGTACGACTACGAGGCCAAGTACACGCCAGGCGGCATGGAGCTGCTCGTCCCCGCCCGGATCCCCGACCATCTCCGGGAGCGCGTTCGCGAGCTGGCCGTGACGACGTTCGCGAGCGCCGGCTGCTGCGGGCTGGCGCGGGTGGACTTCTTCGTCGAGGGTGAGGAGGTGCTCGTCAACGAGCTCAACACGATGCCGGGGTTCACGCAGACGAGCGTATTCGCGGCGCTGTTCGCGGCGAGCGGGATCTCCTACCCGGAGCTGCTGGACCGGCTCGTCGGGCTTGGCCTGGAACGCTACGAGGTGGAGGGGCGCCACCGGTATTGAGGGGGCGCGCCCTGCGGGGGCGCGCCGGCGGGGGTGGCCCGGGCGGGCTCGGCGCTGGCGAGGGGCGCGGCGCTGGCGAGGGCTTGGCGCTGGCGAGGGCTTGGCGCTGGCGAGGGATTGGCGCTGGGGGGCTGCCTTGCGGTCGTGGGGCGAACACCGGCTGGGGAAGGAGGGGCTGGAGGACGATCGGTCATCGGGGCCGACGTCGCCTTCCCCCCTGTTCGACGCCCTCGCCGGGCCGTCGCCGGCCGGGCCGCGGGCGCGAAGCGCCCGCAAGCCGAGTGGCGATCGCACTGAGCGGCCCTCGAACCACACCCCGAGTGGCGATCGCACTGAGCGGCCTTAGAAACCACACCCCCCGAGTGGCGATCGCATTGAGCCGGCCCTCGAAACCACATCCCCGGAGTGGCGATCGCACTGAGCCGGCCCTCGACAGCCACCCCCCCGGGGGCGCGCGGAGCGCGCCCTCTCTCTACTTGTAGAGCGTCACCTCGGCGATCGCCAGGCTGCTGTGGCCGCCGAGGCTCGTGATCCAGAGCAGGAAATAGCGGTATCGCGTGGTTCCACTGGTCAGCGCGATGTCCCGCTTGGCGGTGATCTTGGTCGGTTGGGAGATCTGCACCCAGCCGGGGTCGGGCCACTTGAGCGGTGGTGTGCCGTTCCGTGCGTAGACCGTTGCGGTGAAGCCTGGCGTGGCCGTCATCACGCGCAGCACGCGGGCCGTGGTCCCGGGATTGGCGTCGAGGTACAGCCCGGTGCCCGTCTTGTCGAGCTTGTCGTCGTAGTAGGTCTGGGTGTTCCAGAACGTGTTGGGATCGCCGTCGATCGCGAGGCTCGCCCCCGGATGCTCGTCGGTCGGGCTGCCGAGCGGGTTGAAGCCGAAGGCGCAGCTCTGACACAGCGTCACCGCGGTGGGGGCGCGGATCGGGGCGGCCAGGGCCGGGTGGCTGGTGCCATGGTGGGTCCGAGTCGCCAGCCACACGGCGCCGCCACCGAGCGCGGCGATCACGACCAGCACGGCCACGACCGCGATCGCCGGATGCCTGAGCCGGAACGGAACCCGTCGTTGCGTCTGGGTGGGCAGGGTTCGCAGCACGGTTGTCACCTCGCCGGTGGCGCTGCCCGCCCGGGTGGTCTCGATCGCAAGCGCGTCCTCGAGGTCGGCGATCAGCTCGGCGTCGTCGGCGTAGCGGTCCTCCTGGCGCTTGGCGGTGGCGGTGTCGACGATCGCGGCGAGCGCGGCCGAGATCTCGGGACGCCGGGACTGAACATCGGGGAGCTGTTCGCGGACGTGCTTCATCGCGACCGCCACCTGGTTCTCACCCTTGAACGGGACCTCGCCGGTCAGCATCTCGTAGAGCACGATCCCGAGCGCGTACAGGTCTGATTGACCGGTGACGGGCTGCCCGAGCGCCTGCTCGGGCGAGACGTAGTCGGTCGTCCCGAGCACGCGGCCGTCGGCGGTGAGGCCCTCCTCCTCAAGCGTGCGGGCGATCCCGAAGTCGGTGACCTTGGCCGATCCCTCCTCGTCGATCAGGACGTTCTGCGGCTTGACGTCGCGGTGGACGATGTGGCGGGCGTGCGCGGCGCCCAGCGCCCGCGCGATCTCGATCGCGTAGGCGACCGCTTCGGCCACCGGCAGGCGCCCCTGGCGGCGGATTCGCTCCTTCAGCGTCTCCCCCTCGACGTACTCGAACACGATGTACGGACGGCCCTCGTCCTCGCCGGCGTCGATCACCCCGACGATATGCGGATGCGAGAGCTGCGCCACCGCCCGCGCCTCGCGGCGAAAGCGCTCCAGCTGGTCGGAGTCGCTCGCCACCTCGCGGTTCATCAGCTTGATCGCCACCCGCCGCTGGAGGGTCTGGTCGAGCGCCCGGTACACGGTCGACATGCCGCCGGCGCCGATCCTGGCTTCCAGCCGATAACGGCCGCTGAGCGTCGTTCCGAGCATGGTGCTCATGTGCTTGTCTCTATTTTGCGGTACATGTCCGTCGTCGTCTCCTACTACACCGACCCATGTTGCCCATGGTCATGGGCGCTTGAGCCGGCGCTGCGCAAGCTGGAGTGGGAGTTTGGGGAGAACCTCAGCATTACCTACGTGATGTGCGGCATGGCGCAACAGTTCGGCGATCCTGGCCCCCTGATCGGGGAGATCCTCGCCGCGGCCGCGAGCAGCGGAATGCCCGTCGACGCGCGCCTGTGGCTCGAGAGCCCGCTGCGCAGCTCCCATCCCGCATGCATCGCGGTCAAGGCCGCGGCCGAGCAGGGCGATCCCGGGGCCTACCTGCGTCGGTTGCGGGAGGGGATCCTGGGCCGCGGCGCCAAGCTCGACGGGACGGAGGCGCTGATCTCCCAGGCGCGCCTGACCGACGGGCTCGATCTCGAGCGCTTCGGCGTGGATCTCTCCTCGCACGCGGTTCTGGAGGCCTTTGGGGCCGATCTCGAGCGAGCCAAGGCGGTTCCCGCCGAGCATCGCGCGCAGGGCAGCGACCGCGTCAAGCTGCCCTCGCTCGAGTTCCTGGGGACCGACGGCGTCGGCCATGGCGTCTACGGGTTCAGCCCCTTGGATCAGCTCCGAGCCGCCGCGACGGCGGCCGGTGCGCAGCCGGCGCAGGCGGAGTCCCCCGGCCTCGAGCAGGCGCTGCGGCATTTCGGCGCGATGTCGACCGCCGAGGTCGCCGCCGTTTGCGCACTGCCCGGTCCGCGGGCGCCGGCGGAGCTGTGGCGACTGGCGACCGAATGGCGGGTCACGCCCGAGCGGCTCGGGTCAGGCGAGCTGTGGACGCTGTCCTAGCCTCAGGGCTACCTGGCTGGCGTCGCGCGCCGGGGCGCGAGGCGGGCTCAGCACAACGGGGCAGCTACTGCGGCCGAAGCCCGCGCGAGTCGCCGGCCAGTCCCAGAGTCGGGAGGCTGAGCTGCCCCGGCTCCTCGCTGCACCGCCCGACCACCGCCGTGCCGGGATGGTGGCGCTCGAGCAGCGCGACCGCGGCGGCCGCCTCCGCGTCGGGAACGATCGCGCAGAAGCCGCACCCCATGTTGAACACCTGCCACATTTCCGCCGCCGACACCTCGCCCAGCTCGGCGATCAAAACAAACACCGCCGGCACCGGCAACGGCGCCGAGATCTCGTAGCCGACCCGATCGCCGATCCGCAGCAGGTTGACGATGCCGCCACCGGTGATGTGCGCCAGCCCGTGCACGGGGATCTCGCTGCGCAGCAAGTCGAGCACGCCGCGGACGTAGATCGTGGTCGGCTCGAGCAGCACGTCCGCCACGGTGGCACCGCTGACCTCCGCCAGTCGCGCATCGAGCGCCAAGCCGCCGTCCTCGAGCAGGGCCCGCCGGGCCAGCGTCAACCCGTTGGAGTGGACGCCCGAAGCGGGAAGCCCGATCACCGCGTCGCCCGGCCGGCACGCGCCACCATCGACGATCGCATCGAGCGCTACGGTCCCGAACGCCGAGCCGACCAGGTCGAAGCCGTTCGGGGACGGGTGGCCGCGGATCACCTCCGGGACCTGGCACACCTCGCCGCCCGGGATCTCGATGCCCGCCGCCTGCGCCCCGACGCGCAGCCCGACGGCGATCTCCCGCAGCATCGCCGGATCGGCCCGCTCGACCGCGATGTAGTCGAGCAGCGCCAGCGGCTCGGCGCCGACGCAGATCAGGTCGTTGACGTTCATCGCGATGCAGTCGATCCCGATCGTGTCGAACCGTCCCGCCTGCTCGGCGACGATCACCTTCGAGCCGACGCTGTCGGTCGCGAGCGCGATCCCGAGCCCAGGGGCGACTCGCAGGACGCTGGCGTAGTGGCCGGGGAGGGGGACGGTGAGCGGCGACCGCCCGGGCTCGATCGTGCGCAGCACCTCGACTAGTCCCGCTACTCCGGCGTCGGCCTGGGCCGTATCCACCCCGGCGGCTGCGTAGGCGTCGGTCACGAACGCATTGTGGTCGATCGGGCAGACCGCAGCTTGGCCAGCACGAGGACGGCGAGCGCGCCTCGGTAGATCGCATATGGCAGCAGCGAGCGGTCGCGCTCGACCTGGCGGATCAGCCAGGTGGAGCCGAGCGTCGAGAGGAACGCGCTGGCGGCGCCGGCGGCAAACGGCACGCCGGTACCCGGAGGCAGGCCACGGCGCTGAAGGCGGGTTCCCTTGAGCAGCGTCGCGCCGGCGATCACCGGCAGCGCGACGTGGCGCGAGAGCCGGTTGGCATCCTCGCGCGTGAACCGTCGTAGCCGCGCCGCGGCGAGCGTCGCGCCGTTGCGAGAGACGCCGGGAACCAGCGCGCAGGCCTGCGCCACTCCGAGCCACAGCGCGTCGCGGGCGCCGGCCTCGTCGTGGCGGCGCTGCTGTGGAGCGCGATCGGCCCGGGCCATCACCGCCGAGCCGGCGAGCAATCCGACGGCGGTCGTCCCCGGTGTTCCCAGCCGGCGCTCGATCGGCCGCTCGAGTAGGTAGCCGACGATCGCGGGCGGGACGAACGACAGCGCGATCAGCGCCAGGCGGCGGCGGTCGAGATCGCGCACCGCGGTGCCCACCTCGTCGCGCAGGGTGATCAACAGGCCGGCGGCGGTGCCGGCGTGCAGGGCCACCTCGAACGACTTGCGAAGCTCGTCGTCGAGCTCTACGTATTTCCACGAGAGCAGCCACGGGACCAACGCCACGTGGCCCGAGGAAGAGATCGGCAGCAGCTCCGCCGGTCCGTGCAGCGCACCGAGGGCGAGGGCTTCGCGAATCGGCAGCCGTGGCAGCGCCCGGTCAGGGCGCGACATCGGGCCCCGTGCCTCGGGCGCCCTGTCAGGACGCGACATCCGGCGCCGGGCCTCCGCCTCCCCCTCGTATGCGCCGCAGGATCAGATAGGCGATCACACCGACGACGATCGCGGCGCCGACATAGTCGACGTACTCGAGATTGTGGCGCCAGCTCTGCCAGCTGCTGCCGACCTCGCGCCCGATCAGGGCCAGTCCGACGATCCACGGGATCGACCCCAGCGTGGCGAGCGTGAAGAAGCGCGCAAATGGCATCTGCCCGACACCGGCGGCGTACGGAACCGCCGCCCGCACAACCGGCACCAGCCTCGAGAAGAACACCACCGGTGACCCATAGCGCTCGAACCAGCGGTTAGCGAGGTCCAGGCGCCGGCGGCTCATGTGGAGCTTGCTGCCCTGGCGCTCGAGCAGCTCAGCCCGGCCGAAGTAGCCGATCGCGTAGGCGATGCACGCCCCCAGCATGTCGCCGATCAGCCCGACCAGGATGATGCCCAGCAAGCTGAGGTGGCCCTGGAACACGTTGAAGCCGGCGAACAGCATCGTCGGCTCGGTGCCCGGCAGGCCGATCACGCCGGTGCTGGTGGTGAGGAGCAACACGCCGCCAAGGCCGAGGTCCCGAATCACGTGGGTGGCGAGGGTGACGAGCGAGTCGGTGACGGAAGCGAGCTCCAGAAGCACGCGGCAAGCGTAGCGTCCGAGCCCCGCTCGAGAAGCAGACCGCGGGTAGGGTTTGGCGCCGAGATGGCCATACCCCTGTTCGACACCAGCACGCCGCTGGCCACGCTGAACGATCAACTGCTCGAGCGGATCGGCGAGGTGGTGAGACGCGGCACCTACATCCTCGGACCCGAGCTGGATGCATTCGAGGGCGAGCTCGCCGGCTACCTCGGCGTACGGCACGTAATCGGAGTTGCGAACGGCACCGACGCGATCACGATTGCGCTGCGGACGCTCGGGATCAGCGCCGGGGACGAGGTCGTCGTGCCGTCGTTCACGTTCTATGCGACGGCCGAGGCGGTGGTCAGTGCCGGCGGGCGACCGGTGTTCTGCGACGTCGACCCCGACACCCGCAACGTGACGCCGGAAACCGTCCGCAGCGCGCTGAGCCCCCGCACCAAAGCGATCGTCGCGGTCGACCTGTTCGGATGCCCGGCGCCCGTTCCGGAGCTCCGGGCATTCGGCCTTCCTGTTTTGGAGGATGCGGCCCAGGCGGTGGGGGCGAGCCTCGACGGGCGCAGAGCCGGGGCGCTCGGTGACGTCGCGACGCTCTCGTTCTATCCCTCCAAGAACCTTGGCTGCTTCGGGGATGGCGGGGCGATCGCCACCGGCGATGACCAGATCGCCGAGATGGCGCGGGCGCTCCGGTTTCACGGCTCCCGCGACAAGCAGAAGTTCGAGTACGTGGGCTACAACTCGCGCCTGGACGAGCTCCAGGCGGCGGTCCTTCGGGTGCTGCTGGGCGAACTCGACGGCTGGTGCGACGGCCGCCGGGCGGCCGGCGCCGCCTACGCGCAGGCGGGCGCCGGGCAGTACGTGTCGCTGCCCCGGGTGCCTGACGGAGCGGAGCCGGCGTGGCACCTCTACGTGGTCACGCATCCGCGCGCCGATGCCCTGGTCAGGGAACTGGGCGGGCGCGGGATCCAGGCGCGCGGCTATTACCGCACCCCGCTTCATCGCCAGCCATCGATGGCGTCATACGCCGATGGCGCGGCAGCGTTCGCGGCGACGGACGAGCTGGCGCGCACCAATCTCGCGCTCCCGATGAGTCCGGTGCTCGGTGCCGAGCAGGCCGAGCAGGTGGTCGCGGCAATCGCCACCGCCGAGGCGTAGCCGGCGGACCCGGCGAGATCCTTGAGGATCTGGATCGATCTCAGCAACTCGCCGCACGTGCTGGTGATGCGGCCGGTGATCGCGCGGCTGCGCGAGCAGGGCCACGAGGTGGAGGTGACGGCCCGGGACTTTGCCCAGACGCTGCAGCTGTGTCAGCGGTTCGGGATCGAGCATACGGCCGTGGGGCACCATCGCGGCGGGCACCTGGCGGCGAAGGCCTGGGGGCTCGGGGCGCGCTCGTACGAGCTGACCCGGTGGGCCAGGCGCAGGGGGTTCGAGCTCGCGCTCGGCCACGGGTCCAACGACATCACCGTCGCGGCGGCGCTGCTGCGGATTCCACGCGCAACAACGTTCGACTACGAGTGGGCGACGGTCCAGCACAACATCAACTGCCGCTTCTCGCAAGCGGTGGTGGTCCCCGACGTGATCCCGCCCGAGCGGCTGTATCGATACGGGGGCCGCGGGAAGATCTACGGCTATCCCGGCCTCAAGGAGGAGTACTACCTGGCCGACTTCGAGCCCGATCCCGGCGTGCTGAGCGAGCTGGGACTCGACCGCAGCCGGCCGGTCGTGGTGGTCCGTACGCCCCCCGAGGTATCGCTCTATCACCGGTTCGCGAACGACCTGTTCGCGCAGGTGCTCGAGCGGCTGCGGGGTGCGCAGACGGTGGTGCTCCCGCGGACCGCCGAGCAGCGCACCCAGCTGGACCGCGCCGGCGGTTTCATCGTCCCCCGGCGGGCGCTCGACGCGCAATCGCTGGTCGCGTTCGCGGACCTGGTGATCTCCGCCGGCGGCACGATGAATCGCGAGGCGGTCGCGCTGGGGACGCCGGTGTTCACGGTGTTCGAAGGCCGTCTCGGGGCGGTCGACGAACGACTGATCGCCGAAGGGCGGCTGCGGCGACTGACCGCCCCGGCGCAGGTGTCGCTCGAGAAGCGCCACGACCAGCCGGGGGTGGCGGAGCGCGTCAGACGCGACCCGGCGCTGCTCGTGAAGCTGCTGCTCCAGGCCGTCCGCTGAACCTGGATCGGCCGAGCCTGCGGTCGACTCGCCGCCGGCCCGCACAGCGGCCTAAATCGCCCCGTGCTCCTCGCAATCTGGGCGATCCGACACGCATAGCGTGTTCGCGCGCCCAAACTCCGGGTCGGCGCGGCCAATTTGGGCTGTTCAACATGCCCGCGTGCCGGCATAGGGCGCTCAGGCCCGGGCATCGGGCGCCAGGGTCCGGAACTGGGCCACCCAGGGGCGCGCTCACCTGGGCCAGGGCTTGGCAAACGGTGGCGCCGCATTTACGAGGGCGACCAGTGAGGAAGGGGTCGGCGTCAGCGCCTAGAATGGTCACCCGCATGCGCCGGCGGATCAGATCCGCGGCCTTTCCCGTCCACCGGCACTCCGTGCCCCAGCTGTTGGTGGACGGCGCGTTGGTCGCGCTCGCTTATTACCTGGCTTTTCAGCTGAGGTTCGACGGCCACGTCCTGGGCCGCTACGACCGGCTGTTCGACGCCACGATCTGGTGGCTGATCCCGGTCGTGCTGGTGGTGCTCGCCGGGTTCGGGCTCTATCAGCGGCTGTGGACGTTCGTCGGTCAGCGGGACTACGAGGCGGTGATCAAGGGCGTGATCGTGGCGACGGTCTTGATCGTCGGCGTGATCGCGCTGCTGCATCCCGTGGAGACCTCGCAGCAGTTCGTGTTCAAGCACCACCGGCACGCGCTCGGGTCAAGCGCCGTCGTCCTGCCGGCGAGCGTGATCGCGCTGTTCATGCTGCTGACGCTGGCGTTCCTCGTCGGGGCGAGGTTCCTGGTCCATCTCGTGGTCGAAGGTCGCGTGCGCAACTTCCGGGTCAGCAAAGGGGCGCGCGACGTGCTGATCGTGGGCGGCGGTGACGGCGGCCGGCTGGTGGTCCGCGAGCTGGTGCGCAATCGACAGCTCCGCCTGCGGCCGGTGGGATTCGTCGACGACGATCCGCGCAAGCAGGGGATGAAGGACGAGTACGGCTTGAAGGTGCTGGGGACGACGACCAGCGAGGACCTCGCCCGGGTGCTCGACGAGTTCGAGCCCGATGAGGTCGTGATCGCGATTCCGTCGGCGCCGGGGACGCTCCGGGCGCGGATCGTGGTGGCATGCCGCCAGCGCGGGATCCCGGTGCGCACGATGCCGACGGTATTCGAGCTGCTCAGGGACGGGTCCGGGCAGCTACAGGTCACGCGTCAGCTGCGCGAGGTGCGGGTCGAGGACATCCTCGGGCGCGAGCCGGTGCGGATCGAGCTCGAACGGGTCGGCGCGTATCTGACCGGCCAGGTGGTGCTCGTGACCGGCGCCGGGGGCTCGATCGGAGGGGAGCTGAGCCGGCAGATCGCGCGAGTCGGCCCGCGGCGATTGGTGCTCGTTGACCATGCCGAGGACAACCTGTTCGAGATCATGCGCGAGCTGGAGGAGGACCGCCACGTGCGGACCGCCTCGCCCGTGCTGGCGGACTGCCGCGAAGAGGAGCGGATGCGCGAGGTGCTCTCCGAGCACCGGCCGAACGTGATCTTCCACGCCGCCGCCTACAAGCACGTGATGATGATGGAGCTCAATCCCGTCGAGGCGATCCGCAACAACGCGCTTGCCACGCGGGTGGTGGCGCGGATCGCGGGCGACATGGGCGTCAGCACGTTCGTCCTGGTCTCGACCGACAAGGCGGTCAATCCGGCGACCGTGATGGGCGCCTCGAAGGCCCTCGCGGAATGGGCGGTCGAAGCCTCCGCGGCGCGTTATCCGGCGACCACCTACTCAACGGTGCGGTTCGGCAACGTGCTGGCGTCCTCCGGTTCGGTGGTGCCGATCTTCCGCCGGCAGATCGCCGCCGGCGGCCCGGTGACGGTCACCGACGAGCGGATGAGCCGCTACTTCATGACGATTCCCGAGGCAGTGCAGCTGATCATCCGCGCCGGATCTCTTACCGAGGGCAGTGGCGAGGTGTTCGTGCTGGACATGGGCGATCCGGTCCGGATCATCGACCTCGCGGAGACGATGATCACCTTGTCGGGTCTCGAGACCGGGCGTGACATTGCGATCGAGATCGTCGGGGCGCGGCCGGGCGAGAAGTTCCACGAGGACCTGTTCAACCCCTACGAGCGGATGCAGCCGACGCCAGCGCAGAAGATCCTGCGCGCCGATCGCGACCCGCTCGATCCGGACTGGGTGGAGCGGACCTTCGAGAAGATCAACCTGCTCGTACTGGAGGGCGACGCGGCGGTGCTCGCGGAGCACGTGGCGAGGCTCGCGCGTGCGCGGGCCGCCACCCCCAACGGGCAAGATGCCCGCATCGCAACGTAGACTCAGGACGCAAGCATGGGGCCTATTCCGTTCGCTCTCTCGATCCACCACTTCATCAACTCGGTGGGCTCCGACGCAGGCTTTGCCTCGATCATCGGGCTGGCCATCCTGATCCTGCTGTATTTCGCGCAGGCGAGAGAGACTGCGTCGCTGCGTCGCCACGCCTACGAGGCGACCGAGCGCATCGAACAGCTCGAAGCGCGCGTTGCAGAGGTATCGCGCGATCACAGCTCGACCGCCGCGCCCCTGCCGGTGCAGGCCCAGCAGGCGCGCTCCGTGGCGGCTGGCGGCTCCCGTCCCGCCGTCGCCGCGGGAGCCGCGGCGCCGTCGATGGGCGCGCCGGCGATGGCCCCGCCGATGGCGCCGGCCGCGCCGGCGGGCGTGGCAGCTCCCGCGCTCACGGCCGCGACGAGGCTGATTCCGGTGCCGTCCAGCGCGCCCGTGGCGATGGCAGCGGCGCCGGGGCCCGACGGACCACTTGCTGTGCCTGCACCGCTCGCTGATCCGCCTGGCGGCGATGGCCCGCCACCGGCCACCGTCGCCGGTGGCGCCAACGGCTCGAGTGCCACGGCGCTGCGGCCCTCCGCCCCGGCCGCAGCACCGGGAATGGCGCGCCCGTCCGCGGCAGGCACATCGGCGCCACGGCGGCCAGGGGTCGCGCCGGCCGGACGCGGCTCGCGGTCCAAGTCGCGCCTCCCGAGGGCGTTGATCCTGCTGCTGGGCGTACTCGGCGTCGCCGCGGTTGTCGCCGTGCTGCTGCTCGTCACCGGTAACAGCGGCTCCAGCTCGCGCTCCACCGCCTCCCCAGCGAGCGCGGCCGCCGGCGCGCGCCGAACCCCGCGGATTGTCGTCAATCCCGCGTCGGTCACGGTCGCGGTGCTGAATGGGACCGCGATCAACGGCCTCGCCGGCCGGACGGCACAGCGCCTCACCAGAACCGGCTACAAGCAGGGGAGCGTCGTGACGGCTGCCGATCAGACGCACACGAGCACGATCGTCGCCTACCTGCCCGGGTTCAGGCGCGACGCGGAGGCGGTGGCGCAGACGCTGAAGCTGTCGGCCTCAGCGATACAGCCAGTCGATCAGTCGACGCAAGCGGTGGCGTGTCCCGGTCCCGGTGCGTGCAACGCGAACGTCATCGTCACGGTCGGCAAGGACCTGGCGAACGGCCCGTGAGCACCGGCGCGGGCTAGTCTGAGATCCGCATGGCGGACCTACTCGACCTCCCTGACCGGAGCGATAAGCCCCGTCAGCAGGGCCTCACCCACGTGCTCGATCGCGGCCTCTCGCTGGCCGAAGTCGATGGCCTGGCCGAGGTGGCCGGCGACTACGTGGACGTGGTCAAGCTCGGCTGGGGAACCGCGGTCGCGACCGGCAATCTGAAGCCCAAGCTCGACCGCTACCGACACTACGAGATCCCGGTCATGCTCGGCGGCACGCTCACCGAGCTGGCGATTGCCCAGAACCGGCTCGATCAGCTGATCGAGTGGCTGCGCGAGCTCGGGCTGAGCTACCTCGAGATCTCGGACGGCACGATCGAGTTGCGCCACGACGACAAGCTCGAGCTGATCGAGCGGCTCTCGCAAGAGTTCACGGTCCTGTCCGAGGTAGGCTCAAAGGACGACACCCGGATCATGGCCCCGTACCGGTGGGTGGAGCAGATCGAGCGCGAACTGGCGGCCGGGGCCTGGAAGGTGATCGCCGAAGCCCGGGAGAGCGGGACGTCGGGAATCTTCCGCCACGACGGCGAGGTGCGGATGGGGCTGATCGACGAGATCGTCCACGCGGTCGCGCCCGAGCAGATCCTGTTCGAAGCGCCTCAGAAGGACCAGCAGGTGTGGTTCGTGCGCCGGTTCGGCGCCGATGTCAACCTCGGCAACATCCAGCCGGAGGACGTGCTCTCGCTCGAGACGATCAGGCTTGGTCTGCGGTCTGACACCGCGTCAAGCGTGTATGAATGAGTCCCTGCGCGCGGCACCGCCCGGAGCAGTGCTGCTGGCGCGCCATGGCGAGACGGACGACAACCTCGAGCCGATCCGCGTCCAGGGGTTCACCGACACCCCGCTGAACGACACCGGGCGCCGCCAGGCGGCGGAGCTGGCCGAGCGGATGGACTCGGCGGGGATCGCGTCGCTGTGGTCTTCGGACCTCTCCCGAGCCCGGGAGACGGCGGAGATCGTCGGCGCGCGCATCGGCCTCGAGCCCAGGCTCGACGCTCGCCTGCGCGAAGCCAACCGCGGCGAGTGGGAAGGCCGGCGGTTCATCGATATCGAGCGTGAGGAGCCCGAGCGCTATGCCGCCTGGCGCCGCGCCGGCGCGAAGTTCCGCTTTCCGGGCGGTGAATCGCTGCGTGATCAGCTCGAGCGGGTCAGCGCGGCCGTGGAGGACATCCGGCGCGAGGGCGAGCTGCCGGCGCTCGTCGTCTGCCACGGCGGCTCGATCCGGGTGATGCTGTGCGCCCGTGATCCCCGCGGGCTCGCGGCCTTCCACGAGTTCGAGGTGCCCAACACAGCGGTCGTCGCGCTGTGAGGAGGCTGCCGCTCGTCTCGTTCTCGGCGCTGGTGGTGGCGAGCATCGGTGCCTTCTTCGTCACCCAGCACCTGAAGGTGACGACGCCGTTGCTGGCCGGCTTTCCGCGGCCGGTGCCCGACGTCATCAACCCTTATGGGGGGGTGGCGTGCAATGGAGTCGACCACAGCTCGATGCGAGTGTCGTTCTACCTGCAGCACAGCAGCGACACCGTCGACGTGTACATCGTCGACTCCTCCGGAGTGATCGTCCGCACGCTGGCCAGCGGCGTGCACATGAGGGGCGAACCGCACCCTGTGCGCAAGCTGTTTCGCTGGAACGGCCGCGAGGACAACGGCCAAGTCGCGCCCGACGGCACCTACTACGTGCGCGTGGCGCTGCGTCACCAGAACCGCACGGTCGACATCTCGAACACGGAGGGACCGGAGCCGGTCAAGGTCCTGACGATCCCGCCCCGCCCGGTGGTGAGGAGCGTCTCTCCCTCGCTGATCCCGCTCGACCACACCCCGGTTACGATCAGGTACGACGGCACCGAAGGGCGAAGCGCGACCGCCGTCCTGTACCGCACCGACCTGCCGGGCGATCCGATCGTCAAGCGGTTCCGGGCGGGCGTCCGGCAGGCGGTCTGGAACGGCCGGATCCACGGGCGCCCAGCGCCGGCCGGCACATATCTGGTCGGGCTGAGGGTCACCGACGCCGCGTGTAACACGGGCAAATTTCCGCCGCTGATGCCGCCGGTGCCCGGATCGACTGTCCACGCGGGCGTGACCGTGCGCTACCTGGCGGCGCAGCCGCCGCTGACGCCGACTCCCGCCGGATCGACGGCGGTCGTCTACGTCGACGCGCGAGGCCAGCCCTACCGCTGGTCGTTGTGGCGGGTTGGGGCGCGCAAGCCGAGCGAACATGGAGCGCAGCGGGGCTACCAGCTGCGGGTGAAGCTCCCGCCCGCCCAGGGCGCCGGGCTCTACCAGCTGGTGATCACCTCGGGCGCTCACCGCACGGACGTCCCGGTGCTCGCGAGCTACCCGGGCGCTCGCAACTTCCCGCGGGTCTTGGCCGTACTGCCGGCGCTCACCTGGCAGGGCCAGAACCCGGTCGATGACCCGCCGCAGGACGGGCTTCCGAACACGCTCGATGGCGGCGGCCCGATCGAGCTTGACCGGGTGCTCGCCGACGGCCTTCCCGGCGGCTTCGCCGACGAGGCTGCGTTCCTGGCCTATCTCGACCGGGCCCACCTGCCCTACGACCTGACCAGCGACGTCGCCCTGATCGATGGCACCGGGCCATCGCTCGCCGGCCACTCGGGTGTGGTCCTGGCCGGCACCGAGCGATGGATCCCGGCCTCACTCGGCGCGCAGCTGCGCTCGTACGTGCGCAACGGCGGCCACCTCCTGTCGCTCGGAATCGACTCGCTGCGGCGTGGAGTGACGGTCCGGGGGACGACGGCGGTTGCTCCGAGCTCCCCCACGAGCGCCGACGTGTTCGGTGCTCGACCCGGGACGGTGGTCACCCACAACACCGACCTGATCACGGTGATCAAGGACGGACTGCGGATCTTCTCCGGTACCGCCGGCGCGTTCCAGGGCTACCGCTCGTTCGAGCCGATCCAGGTCACGGCGCCGGGAAGGCTCCTGTCCGCCGCCGGCACCACCAACACCACGCCGGCGATCGTCGGCTACCAGCTCGGGCGGGGCGCGGTCGTGGACATCGGCCTGGTCGGCTTCGGCACCAGCCTCGCCCACAACGTTGACGCCAGGGAGCTGGTTTCGCGGCTGTGGATGCTCCTGCGCCACTGAGGACCCCCGTGCCGCCTGGCCCGCTTCCGCCGGCGAGCCGCCGCCTGGCCCGCTGCCGCCGGGGAGCCGCCGCCGCGGAGCCGCCGGCTAAGAGCCGCTGCCTGGGGAGCCGCCGCAATCCGTACCGTGTGGCGATGTGACCGGCTATCTGAAGCGCCTCGCGAACTCGCTGGCCGCCTACCAGGTGGCGGACGTCGTCTCGAAGTTCATGGCGGTGCTGCTGCTGCCGGTGTACACGCGCTACATCAGCCCGGCGGGCTACGGCGTCGTCGAGCTGCTCGGCAACGGCGTCATCTTCATCAGCATCCTGGTGCGGTTCGGGATGATCGAGTCGTTCCTGCGGTTCTACTTCAGCGACGACGATCAGGAGCGCCGCGACGCCCTGGTCCGCCGCACGACGATCTTCCTGCTGATTGCGACCACGATCGCCTCGGCCGTGCTGGCGGCGGCGGCGGGCCCGCTGTCGCGAGTCGTGCTCGGCCACCGGGACGTGGCGATCTTCCGGATCGCGGTGCTCGGGTTGTGGTCGTTCACCAACCTCGAGCTCGCGTACGCGGTGCTGCGCGTGGACGAGCGGTTGCGGACCTACGCGATCGCCTCGGTGACGAACGTCGTCCTCACGATCATCGCCTCGGTGGTCCTGGTGGTGGGATTCGGGAAGGGGCCGCAGGGCCTGCTGCTCGCCAACTACGGGGTCTCGACGCTGGTGCTGCTGGCGCTGTGGTGGACGATGCGCGACCGGCTCCGTCCCCGGCTCGCGTCGGGCGAGGCTTTCCCGGTGCTGTTGCGCTTCGGCCTGCCGACGGTGCCGGCGGAGATCTCGGTCTACGCGCTCAGCATCGTGGACCGCTACTACATCTACCACGATCGAAGCCCGCGCCTCGCGGGTCTGTACTCGATCGCGGTGAAGCTGGCCGGGGCGGTGGCGTTCATCGTCCGCGCGTTCCAGTACGCGTGGCCGCCACTTGCCTATTCGGTTCACGACGACGCCGAAGCCGCGCGGCTCTACGGCCTGGTCACCACCTACTACGTCGTCGTGAGCGGGTGGGTGGTGGCGGGACTGGCGCTGCTCGGGCGCTGGGTCCTGCGGCTGCTGACTGCACCTTCCTTTTTCGACGCATATCGTGCGCTGCCATGGGTTGCGCTCGGCTGGGCCATGTACGGGCTGTGGGTGGTGTTCCTGGTCATCGCCGGCCGCGCGAAGGTGACCACGCGCAACTTCCCGGCCTCGCTGGCGGGGCTCGCCGCCAACGTGATCCTGCTCGTGCTGCTGGTGCCGCCGCTGGGCATCGCCGGCGCCGGGATCGCCCTGTGCGGCGCTTACGTGGTGATGCTGTCGGCGATGCACCTGCTGACCCGCCGGGTGTTCGCGGTGCGGTTCGAGTGGCGGCGGCTGACCCAGGTGGTGGTGGTTATGGGCGGTCTTGCGACCGCCGGTGAGGTGTTGCTGCCGACTCATGGCGCGATTGGATTCCTGAGCCGTGCCGCGCTGTTCGTGGCGATCCCGGCGGTCCTGTACGTGACCGGATTCGCGCATCCGCAGGAGCTGCACCAGCTGCGCTTGCTGATCGGCCGCGTGCGCCGCGCCGCGGCGTCGCCGGCCGGGGATCCCGTATGAGCCGTCCGGCGGTATCCGTGGTGATGCCGTTCGCGGGGGACGCCGTGGCCGCGCGCGAGGCGGTGAGCGCCCTGCTCGAGCTCGAGACGATGCCGGGCGACGAGCTGATCCTGGCCGACAACGCCGGCATGGTCAGCCCCCACGGGGCGATCCAGGTCGTGACCGCGAGCGGCGAGCGCTCACCCGCGCGTGCCCGCAACGCCGGTGCCGAGCGCGCCCGCGGCGACTGGATCCTGTTCCTCGACGCCGATTGCCGCCCTGCGCCGGGGCTGCTCGACGCGTTCTTCGCGGCGCCGGTCGCCGACGATGTGGGTGCGCTGGCCGGGGAGGTCGTACCGGCCGGCGACGGCGCCACCGTGGCCGAGCGCTACGGCGCGGCGCGGAGCTTCCTCAGCCAGCAAGCTCATCTCGCCCACCCGTATATGCCCCGCGCGGCGGCGGCGAACCTGATGGTGCGGCGAGCGGCCTTCGAGCAGGTGGGAGGCTTCTACGAGGGCGTCCGCGCGGCCGAGGACACCGACTTCAGCTGGCGCCTGCAGCGGGCCGGGTGGCGCCTCGAGCTCCGTCCACGGGCGAGCATCGAGCACCGGTACCGCGCGACGCTCCGCGAGTTGCGAGCCCAGTGGCGCGGATACGCGGCCGGACGGGCGTGGCTTCGCCGCCGCTATCGGGGATTCGAGCCCGAGCCGGCGGTGCGGCGCGGACTGGCGCGAGCATGGCGGCGCGTGCGCCGAGGCGGAGGCGGGACGCGGCGCCAGCCGGCGGCGCTCCCGCGCGCGGAGGCGAGCGTTGTGACGGTCTCGGACGCGCGGCCGGGGCGACTCGAGGCGGCGCAGTACTTCGCCCTGGACGCGCTGCTCGCGGTGGAGGAGCTGGCCGGGCTGACGCTCTCGAACCGGCCCGAAGGCGCAGTCACCGGGAGCCCGCGCAACGGGGACCAGGTGGTCCTGGTCGCCGATCGCTTCCCCGTGCAGGGCGATCCGCTGGTCGACTTCGCGCGGACGCTCGATGCCGCCAGGGTGGAGGCCAACGGTCGGCCCGAGTCTCCGTGGGTCGAGGTCAGCCGCGAGCTGGAGATCGCCTACCGCGAGGACGATGGACTGGCATCGCGGACCGTGGCCGTGTTGCGGTTGGGAGTGCGGCACCCGCTTCGCTGCGGGCGCGACCTCGTGCGCCGCCGTCCCGGCGAGCCGACGCTGGCGGCGCTCGCTCCGGCCGCGGTGCGCCTGGTCTCTCAGCGCGATGCTCGCGTTCATCCGCTCGGCGGCGAGGAGGTCAACGTGACCGCCCGACGGCTCGCTGCCCTGGCGGGGCACACGCTCGCCGAGCCGCGGCGACCCTGATGCGGATCCAGCTGGTCGACCCGTCCGGGTTCACGCGACCCTACGACCACGCCCTGTGCGGGGCGCTGGCGCAGGCCGGCCTCGACGTCGAGTTGATCACCAGCCCCTCCGCCTACGGCGAGGTACCGCACCCGGACGGCTACGCGGTCCGCGAGTGCTTCTACCGCCATGCTCGGGGGCCCGCGGGCTCCGGTGCTCGGCGCGCCACCAAGCTCGCCGAGCACGTCCCCGACATGCTCCGCTACCGCCGCCTCGCGCGCGCCGCGCAGGTCGTCCACTTCCAGTGGCTGGACGTGCAATGGCTCGATGCCCATCTGCTGCCCGACCGGCCGAAGGTGCTGACGGCGCACGACCTGCTGCCGCGCGAGCCCCGGCCCGGCCAGGTCCGAGCCCAGCGGCGGTTATACGAGGCCGTCGATGCCGTCATCGTGCACTCCGAATACGGCCGGCGCACGCTGGTGCAGTGGGGCGCAGCGGATCCTGCCAAGCTGCACGTGATCCACCACGGGTCGTTCGAGCATCTGGCGCGCCAGCGCTCGGAGCTGGCGCTGCCGGCCGAGCTCGAGCAGGTGCAAGGTCCGGTGGTGCTGTTCTTCGGCCTGCTCCGCCCCTACAAGGGACTCGGAACGCTGCTCGAGGCGTGGCGCGGGATCGTCGGCGCGGAGCTGTGGATCGTGGGCCGGCCGCTGATCCCGATCGCGCCGTTGCAGGCCCGCGCGCCGCGGGGCGTGCGGATCGTGCCGAGGTTCGTCTCCGACCGCGAGCTCCCGGCCTATTTCCGGCGGGCCGACGTCGTCGTCCTGCCCTATTCCCGCACCGAGCGGTTTGACGCCTCGGGCGTGCTGGCCACGGCTCTGGCGTTCGGCAAGCCGACGGTGCTCAGCGATATCGGCGGGTTCGGCGAGGTCGCCGGCACGGGCGCCGCCCGGTTGGTCGCGCCCGACGATCCCGCTGATCTGCGGGTCGCCCTGACCGATCTGCTCGGTGATCCGCAGGAGCGCGCGCGGCTGGCGCTGGCCGCGGGGGAGGCGGCCCGGGGCCCCTACTCGTGGGAGGGCGCGGCGCGCAAGACCGTGGCGCTCTACCGGGAGCTGGTCAGCGCAGGACCGCGACCGTGACCGCGCGATCTTCGCCGGCGTAGCCCTCGCCCGAGTCTCTTCCTGCACAATCCGCCGCCGTGACCGCGCTCGCCGTCCTGTTCTGGGTCTCGGTCGGACTCCTGCTCTACACGCACGCCGGCTACTGGCTGCTGCTGGAACTGCTGGCGCGGCTGCGCCGGCCGGTAGAGGTGACGGGATCTGGCTCTGGGTCGGCGGTTGCGGTCAGCGTGATCGTCGCCGCATACGCCGAGGAGAACGTGATCGGCGGACGCGTCGCGAACCTGCGGGCGCTGGATTACCCGCCCGAGCTGGTCGAAGTGATCGTCGCCTGCGACGGCTCGCCCGACGCGACCGCCTCGCGGGCCCGGGCCGCCGGCGCGGATCTGGTGCTGGAGCTTCCCCGCGGGGGCAAGATCCGCGCCCAGGACGCGGCCGTGGATCGGGCCGGCGGGGAGATCGTCGCGTTCTCAGACGCCAACGTGTCCTGGGAACCGGCCGCCCTCAAGCAGCTGACCGAGCCATTCATCGATCCGCGGGTCGGCTACGTGTGCGGCGATGTCCGACTGGTGAACGACCGGGGGACCAACCAGGAGGGCCTTTACTGGCGCTACGAGATGGCGCTCCGGCGGCTCGAATCGCGAGTGCGGTCGGTGACCGGCGGCAACGGGGCGATCTACGCCACCCGGCGCGAGAACTACCTGGTCGTGGATCCGATCATGGGCCACGATCTGTCGTTCCCGTTCAACCTGGTCAAGCGCGGCTGGCTGGCCTTGTATGAGCCGGCGGCGCGGGCGAGCGAGAAGATGGTTCCGACGATCGAGGGCGAATTTGCCCGCAAGCGCCGGATGATGAGCCACACGTGGCCGATCGTCCTGCGCGGAGGCATGCTCTCGCCGCGCGGCTATGACCCCCTGTACGGGCTGATGATCTTCTCGCACCGGATCCTGCGTTACCTGTCGCCGTTCCTGCACCTGGTGGCGCTGGCGACGAGCATCGCGCTGATCGGAGATGGGTGGCTGTACGTGGCGGCGGTCGCGGTCCAGGGGGCGGTGCTGGCGGCGGCGCTGCTCGAGCCGCTGCTGCCCGTTCGGCCGCTGCTGGTCGCGCGCTATTACGTGCTGACGACGGTGTCCCTGGCGGCCGGCCTGTGGGATTGGCTGAGCGGCCGCACCAAGGCGGGGTGGGAGCCGGCGGAGGGAACCCGGTGACCCGGCGCCTCGGCGGTGTGGGAGCTGTGGAGGGAACGCGGTGAGCGGGCGTCGAAGCGGACTGGGCGCCGGCGCGGTGACCCAGCGGCTGCTCGACATCGTGCTGGCGCTGGTGGGGTCGCTGCTGAGCGCGCCGCTGGTGGCGCTGTTCGCGCTGGCGATCTGCCTGGAGTCCCGCGGGCACCCGATCTATCGCCAGACCCGGATCGGCAAGAACGGCAGGGAATTTCAGATCTACAAGTTGCGCACGATGGTGACCGGCGCCGAGTTCACCGGCGCCGGCCTGGCGATTCAGGAGGGGGATGACCGGATCACCCGGGTCGGGAGGCTGCTGCGCCGCTACTCGCTCGACGAGTTGCCGAACCTGTGGAATGTGCTGGTCGGAGAGATGTCGATCGTCGGACCGCGGCCGACGATCCCGATCCAGGTCGAGCAGTACGACGAGCGCCAGCGCGGCCGGCTCGCCGTCAAGCCGGGGATGACCGGCTGGGCGCAGATCAACGGGCGCGCATCGCTCCCTTGGTCGGAGCGGATCGAGCTCGACCTGTGGTACGTCGAGCATCGTTCGCTGGCGCTCGATCTCCGGATCCTCGCCCGGACCGCGGCGTTGGTCGCCAGCGGCCACGGGCTGTACAAGGGAGAGACGGGCGGATGGCAGCCGCCGGTATAGGCGCGCGCGCCGGCGTGCTGCTGACGGGAGTCGGCAAGCGCTACGACATCGTCTCGGCGTTCGCCCAGCACGCGACCGTGATCGCGGCCGATCCCAACCCGCTGGCGCCGGCCCAGTACGCGGCGCACCATCGCCCTGCGGTGCCGAGGATCGACTCGCCCGGCTACGTGCCGGCGCTGGCGGAGCTGTGCGCGGAGTACGGCGTGGGCGCGGTCGTGCCGCTGACCGACCTGGACATCGAGGTGCTGGCAAGAGCCCGGGCGGCGGGCCTGTTGCCGGCGTTCGTCCCGAACCCCGAGATCGCCCGCGCCACCTTCGACAAGTACGAGGCGCACCTGCTGCTCTCGCGGCTCGGGCTGCCCTCGCCACCGACGGTACTGCCCGGGGAGGAGGTAGCGAGCTATCCGGTCATGGTCAAGCCGCGGCAGGGCTCCGGCGCGCGGTCGATCCATCGCGCCGGCGACGCGGAGGCCGCCGAGTTCTTCGTCCGCTATGTCGAGGAGCCGACGATGGTGCAGCGCTTCATGGATGGGCCGGAGTTCTCGATCGACTGTCTGTCGGATCTGGACGGCCGGTGTCTGAACGCGATCCCGCGCACGATGATCGAGTCGCGCGGCGGCGAGTCGATCAAGGGCACGGTGATCGACGACGCCGAGCTGATCGAGTTGGGGCAGGGCGTCGTCGAGGCGCTGGGGGTGCGGGGCCCGTGCACGGTTCAGGTGTTCCGCGATCGTGAGATCGGCTTGGGGATCACCGACGTCAACACGCGCTTCGGGGGCGCGTTCCCGGCGCCGGTGTACGCGGCGCTGCCGGGCCAGTCGTATCCAGAGTTGATCGTCCGGATCGCGCGCGGGGAGAGGGTCGAGCCACACGTCGGGGACTTCCGGGCCGGAATCACGTTCACGCGCTACTTCTGGCAGCTCGAGCTCGACCCGCAGATGCGACCCACCGGCCGCGACATCGTCGAGCCGCCCGGTCCGCCCCGCCCCCGCGAGATCCTCGAGCCGCCCGGTCCGTCCTCTCGCGAGATCCCCGAGCCGCCCGATCATCCCCCACCCCGGTAGCGTCCCGCTGGTGATCGGTTTCGTTCTCTCAGGGGGCGCCAGCCTCGGCGCGATCGAGGTCGGCATGCTGCGGGCGCTCTACGAGCACGAGATCGCGCCGGACCTGATCGTCGGCACCTCGGCCGGCGCGCTCAACGGCGCCTACATCGCGTCGCGTCCCCAGACCGTCGCGACGGCGCGGTCGCTCGCCTCGCTGTGGGAGGGGCTGAGCACGCTGCGGGTGTTTCCGCCCAATCCGGTGACTGCCGCGCTCGGCCTGCTCGACCAGCGCGACTACCTGGTCTCGAACTCGAAGCTGAAGTCGCTGCTCGAAGCGAATGCGCAGTTCCAGGAGCTCCAGGATGCGCCGATCCCGCTGTACCTGATCGCCACCGAGGTGCTCAGCGGGGCCGAGCGGCGCCTGTCGCGTGGGGACGCCGAGACCGCGGTGCTGGCCAGCGCTGCGATTCCCGGCGTGTACCCGTCGATCGACCGCGACGGCGAGACGCTGGTCGACGGCGGGGTGGCGAACAACACCGCGATCTCGGACGCGGCCGAACTCGGCGCGACCACGATCTACGTGCTGCCGACCGGCGCTCCGTGCGAGCTGCCACACGCCCCGCGGGGTGCGATCCCGATGCTCGTGCACGCGCTGGCGCTGTTGATCAACCAGCGGCTCGCCGCGGACATCGAGCACTTCTCCCACGATGCCGAGCTGATCGTCCTCCCTCCCCCTTGCCCGTCGGGAGTCTTCCCGTCGGACTTCGGTCACGCCAAACAGTTGATCGAGGAGGGGTACGAGCTGGCTTCGGAGGCGCTCGACCATCCCGATCCGGCGGGCTACTGGACGCCGCAGGCGCTGGCGCGGCTCAAGTCGCACGGACACTAGGAGGCGCGCCCCGCCGGGGGTGCCCGGTTGGGTATCGCGCGGGCGGGCGAGCGAGCGCGCGGGTCACGGCAGCGTCGGGGCGCGCGCAGCGCGCCGGCGGCGACACCCCGGGCGCGCGCCAGCGCGCCCTCTCCCCATCCCACAGAGGTCAGGCGGCGCGGACGCCGTCCTCCGACTGCACGCCCCAGCATTCGTCCAGGAACTCGGCGATCACGGCCGTCAGCCGAGCCGGCCTGACCAGAAGCTCGACGATCGAATCGGCGTCGATCAGGCGGCCGTTCGGAAGCTCGGCCGCGAGCATGTCGGCGTCCGAGAACGGATGGACCGGGTCGCGCGGGTGACCGATCACCAGCGCCGGCGCCTCGAACGTCCGGCGCTGGACGCGATGGGGGGCGGTGCGCCCGAAGATGATCCCCTGCAGGACCGCCGCGCTCGGGGCGGGCTCCTGGGCGAGCGCGTCGAGCCCGAGCTCGAGCAGGAACGGGACGCGGGTCCGGGGAACCGCGCGGGCGGCCCGGGAGATCGGCTTGACGATCGGCTCGCCGAACGTCAAGGCCAGCAGCAGCGGCGTGAAGGCGATTGCACAAGCCGGAATCGCGTTGTCCAGCACCGGCATCTCGAGGACCATGCCCCGCAGGCGCTCCGGCGCGATCGCCGCGACCTCGAGCGTCGTATTGGCGCCCATCGAGGTGCCGCCGACGACCGCCTGCTCGAGCCTCAGATGGTCAAGCAGCGCGATCGTCTGCTGCGCGAACGCGCTCATCGAGTACCGCCACATGTCGCGCGGACGGTCAGAGGCGCCATGACCGAGCGGGTCGAAGGTGACGACGCGATTTCCCCGCGCCGCGAGCTCCCGGGCCAGCGGCGCCTGCATCTTCTGCGAGAGCAGCAGCCCGGGCATCAGCAGCGTCGTCCGTGGGCCGCGCCCGTAGAGCGTGTAGGCGAGCCGCTGTCCTTCGTAGCGGAAGTGCGCCATGGCGGCAGGATATCCCGTCGGTTGGTCGACCAACCAAGCGTGGCGCCATCGACCGCCGCCGCTCGATACGGTTGTAAGCCACGGAACCCCACCTTGGCACGGAAACCCACCGTGGGCACCGACTTCAACGAGGAGGACTGTGTTATGGCGAAAGCCCCACGATCGCTTGCCGGGCAGGTCGTTGCAATCACCGGTGGCGCGCGCGGCATCGGCCGGGCCACGGCGGCCGCGCTGATCAGCCAGGGGGCGCGAATCGCGATCGGCGACATCGACGCCGCGCTGGCCGAGCGCACGGCCGCGGAGCTGGGCGCGGGGACGGTCGGCCTGCCGCTCGATGTCACCGAGCGCGCGAGCTTCGCGACGTTCCTCGACGAGGTCGAGCGCAGGCTCGGTCCGCTCGACGTCCTCATCAACAACGCGGGGATCATGCCGATCGGCCCCTTCGTCGAGGAGACGGATCCGGCGACCAAGCGCATGATCGACATCAATATCCACGGGGTGATCTTCGGCTCCAAGCTCGCGCTCGAGCGGTTCCTGCCACGCAACCGCGGGCACATCGTGCAGCTGGCCTCCGCGGCGGGCAAGGCGGGGTTCCCGGGCGGCGCCACCTACTGCGCGACCAAGCATGCGGTGGTGGGGCTGAGCGAGGCGATTCGCGCCGAGCTCCATGGGACCAACGTCGACGTCAGCGTGGTGATGCCGGTCGTCGTCAACACCGAGCTCGGCTCGGGTCTGCCGACGACGCCGGGCTTCAAGGCCGTCGAGCCTGAGGACGTCGCGGCGGCGATCGTCGGCGCGCTCCAGACCGGCCGCTTCGAGGTCTACGTCCCGAAGACGGTGGGCGGCATGTTCCGCTTCAACGCGCTCATGCCCCGCCGCGCGGTGGAGGCGATCGGACGGCTGATGAAGGGCGACCAGGTACTGACGCGGCCCGATCACGCGGCCCGGGCGGCGTACGAGAAGCGGATGGAGGAGACGGTGGCGCTGGCGGACGAGGAGCCCTCGGCGCCGGCTCCTGAGACGCCGGCCGGCGAAGGCCCGAGCGTGGCGCGGGTGGCCGAGGCGGCGCGCTCAGCCGAGGACACCGCCGCCGCGTCGGCGCGCGGGGTCTAGGACCCGAGCCAGTCGGCGATCAGGGCGCCGATCTGGGGGCCGGCGTCTTCCTGGAGGAAGTGGCTGGCGTCGGCGATCACGTGGTCGACCTCGGTCCCGAGCGTCTCGGCGAAGCGCCGGCCGACCGCGAGCGGCAGCACCGGGTCCGAATCGGCCCACAGCACGAGCTTGGGACGCTGGTCGTCCCGGAGCGCCTCCAGCACGCGCTGCCCCGCCTGCGCCCCCGGCATCTGCGGCGAGGTCGGGAGCATCAGCGGAAACGCGCGCGCCCCGGCCTTGGCGGCGGCGTTCGGGAAGGGACGGTCATAGGCGGCGATCACCTCATCGCCCGGGTCATGCTTGCAGGCGCCCCGGACCAGGAAGCCGACCGGCAGATCTTCGGTGCGCTCCACGAAGTCGCGAAACGCAATCCACGCGTCGGTCATCTTCTGATGGCCGGTGAACAGGCCGGTGTCGAGCACCACGATCCGCGCGATCCGCTCGGGATGGTCGACCGCGAGCCGCAATCCGATCGGTCCGCCCCAGTCGTGCACGACCACCGTGGCGTCGCGGAGATCGAGGTCCTCGAGCAGCGGCGCGACCGCCGAGACGTGTCGCTCGTAGCTGTACCAATCGAGCTCGACCGGCTTGTCGGAGCGTCCGAAGCCCGGGAGATCCGGCGCGATGCAGCGATACCCCGCCTCCCGCACCGGTGGAATCACCTTGCGCCACAAGAACGACCACGTCGGCTCGCCGTGGAAGAACACGACCGGCGGCCCCTTCCCCTCGTCGAGGTGGGCCAGGCGGAGTCCGTCAAGCTGACGGTAGCGCGGCGCAAACGGGAACTCGGGGAGGCCCTCGAGCAACTCGTCGGGGGTACGGAACGCCTCGGGCACGGCGCTAATCCTACGGGCCGTCGACAATTGCCCGCGAGGCATCCGAGGCGACCGTGATGTCGATCGTCGTCGGCGTCCGCTCCCAGGCGATCAGGTTCAGCGCCTGGAGCCGGTCGAGCATGGCCTGGAACGCGTCCGCCTGCGCGCCACTGGCATAACGACGGGCGATCTGGAACGAGTAGCCGGTGGTGGCGCCCGGATAGGTGTTGACCAGCGCCTGCTCGTAGCGAGCGTCGATCACCGCGCCGGCGAGGACCAGCGGCGCGGCGGCGCCGGACAGGGCGCGGACCCGCGCCGCGAGCTCGACCAGCAGGTCGAGCGCCGGCGCGCGCAGCCCGCGGTAGAGCGCCGGCGGCGCGCCGAGCTCCCGCGCGAGCGCTCCGATTGCCCCGCTGTAGGCCAGGCCGAGCCGGGCTGCGTCGGAGGGCAGGGGCACGAGCGCCCGCGAAGCGTAGGCGGCGTAGAGCGCGTTTGGATTGGCGAACGACGGCGTCAGGTCGGGCGGATGGAGCACCTCGGCGTTCGAATCGCCATCGAGTTGCAGCCCCGCCAGCCGGGACAGCGCGGGGCGGTCGGTGCGGTACAGACGCATGATCTGGACCGCGCCCAGGACCCGCCAGTAGTACAGCGACGAGTCGTCGCCAAACCCGGCCAGGAGGTCGAACGCCGACCCGTGATGGGCGGGCGAGGTGTCGAAGTACAGCTGGGCGTAGGGAACCGGATGGCCGCCGTTGTAGTCGTCGAGCACCTGCTGGAGGTTGCCGATGCCCATGTGGTAGGAGACGACCGCGAGGTCGGCGCGGCCGAAGTGCTGTTCGGCGAGCTTCAGGTAGCGAACCGTCGCCGCCAGTGCCTGGCGGGGGTCGAAGCGCACGTCGATCCGGGCGCGCCGGCGCTCGAGCCGGACCGCCACGTTGGCCCGACCCGCGGCGTAGGCGGCGCCGATCCGGTTGGTGAGACGGCGGCTGAGCGGAAGATCGATGTTCATGCCGAGCAGTGATTGACCGGTTTGGGCGAGGATCTGGGTGAGCCCGGAGGCATCGGCGGGATCGGTCCCGGCGATCACGTCGGGCCTGCCGGCGCTCTCGAGGAACACGATCCCCTCGAGGATGTCCGGATCGATCCCGCTGCCGGCGGCGGCGCTGTCGATCAGCGGCCGAAACGCAGCCACCCGCGCGGCGGTCGCAATCGCTCCGCCAGGGCTCCTGGTGAACAGCACGTGCGCGCTGCCGGCCACGGCGCGGGCCTCGAAGTCGCCCTGGCGGGAGGCGACATAGCCGAATGGGTCCCCCGCCCTCGCGGGCCGCCCGATCCCCGGCAGCGGCAGCCCGGGATGGCCGCCGCCGCCGCGGAGCAGGACCACGAGCACAGCGACGAGCAGGATCGCCGCGGCGATCGCGAGGACCAGGCGGACGCGGCGCGCACTAGTCCTCTCCAGCAACGAACACTCTCATCGGCGCAGCGCGAAGGTATCAGCCGGGAGGCGCCGAACCGGGTAACCTTATGACTCCTCCGGCCTACTTTCCGCTGTCGGGTCGGCTATTGTCCTGCGCTTCCAGGTCTGCGATCAGCAGTCGTGGCCGGTCCCACGGACGGTCTGCCCGCTGTGAGCGCTGAGGATCTCAAAACGAGCTGAAGGTACTGGAGCATCCGTATATGCAAATTTTGGTTCTGGGCGGTGATGGCTACCTGGGGTGGCCGACGGCCCTCCACCTGTCCGCGCTTGGTCACGACGTCGCGGTTAACGACAACTTCGCGCGCCGAGGCTACGACGAGGAGATGGGCGTCGAGAGCCTGATCCCAATCGCCACCCTCGAGGAGCGGATCGCCGCCTGGCGGGAGATCAGCGGCAAGACGATCAAGTCATACATCGGCGATCTATGCGACGCCGCCTTCGTGCACCAGATGGTTGGCGACTTTCGCCCGGAGACGATCGTCCACTTCGGCGAGCAGCGCGCCGCCCCCTATTCGATGATCTCGCAGGCGCACGCGGTCTACACCCAGACGAACAACGTCGTCGGCAACCTCAACGTGATGTACGCGATCGCCGACACCGATCGCGACATCCACCTCGTCAAGCTCGGCACGATGGGGGAGTACGGACAGCCGAACATCGACATCGAGGAGGGCTGGATCGAGATCGAGCACAAGGGTCGCAAGGACCGGATGATCTATCCCAAGATGCCCGGCTCCTTCTACCACCTCTCGAAGGTCCACGACAGCCACAACATCGAGTTCGGTTGCCGGATCTGGGGCCTGCGCGCGACCGACCTCAACCAGGGAGTCGTGTACGGCGCCGACACCGAGCAGACGAAGCTCGACCCGCGCCTGTGGACGCGCTTTGACTACGACGGGATCTTCGGCACCGTGCTCAACCGGATGGTGATCCAGGCGGTGCTCGGCCATCCGCTGTCCGTCTACGGCAACGGTTCGCAGACGCGCGGTCTGATCAACATCGTCGACACCGTCGAGTGCATCCGGCTTGCTTCCGAAACTCCCGCCGAACGTGGCGAGTTCAGGGTCTTCAACCAGATGACCGAGACGCTGTCGATCAATCAGATTGCCGAGACGATCGCCGACCAATTTCCCGGCGAGTGCACGATCGAACACGTCGAGAACCCCCGGGTTGAGGCCTACGACCATTACTACAACGTCGTCCACACCGCGCTCGAGGGTCTCGGGCTGAAGCCGACGCTGCTCTCCACCACGCTGATTGACCACCTGTTCGACGTGGTCGAGCAGCACCGGGACCGCGTCGATGCCGCCGCGATCATGCCGATGGTCAACTGGCGTGATACCACCAATCCGGTTCGGCCGCTGATCGCCGGCGAGGGCGTTCAGTGATGTCGGTCCAGACGGGCGAGTCCGCGCTCGAGGAAGAGCTCGGGCGTCTCGCTCCTGAGGAGCGGGCCCCCGCCAGGGCGTTCTTCGCTGCCCATCCACCCGCTGCGGGTGCACCGGTGGCGATCGTGATTCCGGCGTTCAACGAGGAGCCGACGATCGCGGAGGTGCTCGGTGAGATCCCGCGCGAGATGGCGGGGCTGGCGACCGAAGTGATCGTCGTCGTCGATGGCTCCACAGACGCGACGGCGGCCAAGGCCGCCGAGGCCGGCGCGCTCGTCTGCGACATCGCGGTCAATCGCGGGCAGGGGACGGTTTACCGTCTCGGATACTGGCTCGCCCGCGTACGCGGGGCCCAGGTGATCGCGACGATCGACGCCGATGGGCAGTATGTGCCACAGGAGCTCGAGCGCCTGGTGGAGCCGATCGTCGCCGGCCGCGCCGACTTCGTAAACGGCTCGCGGCGACTGGGCACGGAGCTCACCACCGATCCGGTGCGCCACGCGGGCGTGATCTTCTTCAGCGGCCTCGTCAGCCTGCTCCTGCGCCAGCGGATCACCGATCCGGCGTGCGGACTGCGCGGGATGCGGGTGGAGGTGAGCCAGGCGGTCACCCTCCAGCAAGCGCAGTATCAGAGCTCCGAGCTGCTGATCAGCACCGCGATGATGGGCTTCCGGGTGATCGAGGTCCCGACGACGATGCGCGACCGGCCGGATGGCGCGACCGGCACCAAGAAGGGGCCCAACCTGCTCTACGGCGTGCGATTCGCGCGCGCGGTCCTCGGCACCTGGCGCAGAGAGCGGAAGGCAGCCCGCACGCGGCTCTGCTCTGAGAAGACCCAGTAGTCGTAGATCGCGAACTTCGCGAAGAACAGCACGACCGTCACCAAGACGTAGGACGCGGTGACGATCATCAGGCGCACGCCGTGCCCCGACGGGATCGACTGCACCTGGGCATTGGTCCATCCGGTCACCGCCGAGGTGGTCACGAGCACCACGATCGAGATGCCGATGTAGCCGACGATCTGGCGTGCGGGCGGCCGTCCCTGCATTTGCCACGCCCAGCGGCGGTTGAGGATCCAGTTCGGAACCGCGCCCGCGACGAAGCCGGCGATCGAGCAGGCGGTGGTGGATGCGCCAGCCACGTAGAACGCCGCGAACGCGATGTTGCTCGAGATGAACGCGACCACCGAACCCAAGGCGTACTTGGTGAACCGTGTCGATAGAGCGGTTCGGGTCAGCCGCGCCCAGACCGGGTGTCGTCGGACCCTTGCTGCCAGGGCGGAGCGCAGGCCCTGGGAACGATCAGGGAGCACGATGCCCAAGCGTAGCGGATCGCCCCTCCGCCGCGGTGAACAGTAGCTTCTCAGGCGGTGCGCTTCTGCTCCGATACGGATGAGCTGCGGCTCGAAGACGACCTCATCATCGGCGGCGAAAACGCCGTCGTGCTGGCAAAGCTCTCACCCGGCGCCTTTGACCTGATCTACATGGACCCGCCGTTCAACACGGGGCGCGCGCAGTCTCGCCACACGATCTCGGTGGCCGCCGACTCGGGCGGCGCCAGAGTCGGGTTCGGCGGCAGGCGCTACCGCTCGCGGCTGCTGCGGACGCTCAGCTACGACGACACGTTCGGAGACTATCTCGCGTTCCTCGAGCCACGGCTCACAGCGGCGCGAGCGCTGCTCGCGCCGCACGGAACCCTGTATTTCCACATCGACTACCGCGAGGCCCACTACTGCAAGCTGTTACTCGACGAAGTCTTCGGTCGCGACGCGTTTCTGAACGAGTTGGTCTGGAGCTATGACTACGGCGCCAAGCCCCGCCGTCGTTGGCCCGCCAAGCACGACACGATCCTCGCCTACGTGCGCACGCCGGGCGCGCACCATTTCGACGCCGACGCGGTGGAGCGCGAGCCATACATGGCCCCTGGGCTGGTGAGCGCGGAGAAGGCGGCCCGCGGCAAGCGGCCCACCGACGTCTGGTTCCACACGATCGTGCCGACCAACGGCCGCGAGAAGACCGGCTATCCCACACAGAAGCCCGAGGGAGTGCTGCGCCGCATCGTCGCCGCGTCCTCGCGTCCCGGCGGGTGGTGCCTTGACCCCTTCGCCGGCTCCGGGACGCTTGGCGCCGTGTGCCGGCAACTCGGCCGTCGCTTTGTGCTGATCGACAACAACCCGGTCGCGATCGAGGTCATGCGGACGCGGTTGGCGAGTCCCGGACGAGGGGCACGAAGCGAACCGCCTCGAGCCGGGTCCGCAGCAGCTCATCTCCGCGCCGGCGCGTGAGCATCAGATGCTGATCGCCTGCGCCGACCGGAGCCACCAGCCGCCCGCCGTCCGCCAGCTGCGCTTCGAGCGCGGCTGGAACTCGGTCCCCCGTCGCCGCGGCGACGTTGATCGCGTCGAACGGCGCCTGCGCCGGCAGGCCGCCGTAACCGTCGCCGACGATGAACGTGACGTTGTCGAGCCCCAGCCCGGCGATCGTGTCATGCGCAGCCCGGCTCAGCTCGGGATGCCGCTCGACCGTCCAGACGTGGTCGGCCAGCAGTGCCAGCAGCGCGGCGTGGTAACCCGAGCCGGTGCCGACGTCGAGCACCCGGTCGGTGGGACGGAGCTCAAGCGTCTCCAGCATCCTCGCCACCACCAACGGCTGTGAGATTGTCTGGTCGCACGCGATCGGGAGGGCCACGTTGTCATACGCGCGATGGCGCTCCGTCGACGCGACGAAGCGCTCGCGCGGGATCGAGGCGATCGCCGCGAGCACCCACTCGTCGCCGATTGCCGGCCGTAACTGCTCGGCGAGGCGGGCCGCTCGGTTCATCAGGAAAGATTCTGCCCCCGTCGATGGTTTGCCAACATCGCCTCATGTCGAGGCCTCATGTCGAGGCTCGAGCAGCCCGCGCCCGGGCGGGACCTTGACCCGTAGCCGCGCCGATCGCCGGCCAGCAAAGATGAGAGGCGTCACAATCGCCGTCTCGTGGGTAGGCTCGGAGCGGTGATCCGCAGATCGATCCGAGCGCTCGCGAGCGTCGCGGCGATCTGCGTCGTGCTCGGCGGCTGCGGCGGCTCCGGTCCCGACCCAGACCGACCGGCGCAGCCGGCGGCCAGGGACGTGGCCTCCCTGCCTCGGGGGCACCGAACCGGTCACCGCTTCGAGATCCCGCCGCTGGTCGATCGGCACAACGTGTACGCGGCCGACGGACCGAGAGACCTGTCCCCGGTCGTCCGCGGCTTCCGGCCGCTCGTGTACGTCCCCAACAGTGCCAGCAACACCGTCGACGAAATCGATCCCTCGACGTATCGGGTCGTGCGCCAGTTCGCCGTCGGCGCACTCCCCCAGCACGTCGTGCCGGCCTACGACCTGCGGACCCTGTGGGTGACCAACGACGAGGGCAACAGCCTGACCCCGATCAACCCGCGGACCGGGGTGCCGGGCGCCCCCGTCGCGGTCACCGACCCCTACAACATGTACTTCACCCCAAACGGGCAATACGCCGTGGTGATGGCCGAGCGGCTGCGCGAGATGGACTTTCGTGACGCCCACACGATGAAGCTCCACCACGCCCTCCTCGTGCCGAAGTGCGTCGGGGTCAATCACGCGGACTTCACGGCCAACGGCCGGTTGATGCTCGTGAGCTGCGAGTTCGGCGCGGCGATGATCGTCGTCGACGTGGCCCGCGAGCGGGTCGTCAAAACGCTGCCGTTGCCCGCCGGCGCCTCCCCCCAGGACGTCAAGCTCTCGCCGGACGGGCGCACGTTCTACGTCGCCGATCTGCGCTACGGCGGCGTGTGGATGTTCGACGCCAACACCTACCGGCGGATCGGGTTCATCCGCACCGGTGCCGGGGCCCACGGCCTGTACCCGAGCCGGAACGCCAGTCTGCTGTACGTCTCCAACCGCTTGGCGGGAACGATCTCGTTGGTGAGCTTCGCGAGACGGCGCGTGGTCGGCACCTGGACGATCCCCGGCGGCAGTCCGGACATGGGTGGCGTCTCCGCCTCGGGCCGGGTGCTGTGGCTCTCCGGCCGATACGACGCGCAGGTGTACGCGATCAATACGCGGACCGGCCGAGTGATCCGCCGGATCCCAGTCGGCTTTGGCCCGCACGGTCTCTGCGTCTACCCCCAGCCGGGACGGTATTCGCTCGGGCATACCGGCGTGATGCGCTGAAGCCGGAGCCCCCGCCGCCTGCGAAAATCCGTCAGTGATGATCTCCAGCTCGAACGCGCAGCGCGTGTTGCTGCTCGTGCTCGTGGCGCTGCTGGTGGCGATTGGCGTCGTCCTCCTGAACAACCGGCAGCCGGCGACCCCGGCGGCCACGACGTCGGCCTCGAGCTCTCAGTTCGATGGCCCGACGCTTCCACCGAACTTGCGAGCGGCGAATTTCTCGCTGCTCGACCAGAACGGACAGCGGGTGACGCTCAGCGCGTACCGCGGCCAGGTCGTGGTGCTCACGTTCATTCATTCGCTGTGCCACGACACCTGCCCGTTCATGGTCGAGCAGATCAAGGGCGCACTGAACGACCTTCCCGACAACGGCCGCAACGTGCCGACGATCGGAGTCAGCGTGGAGCCTTCGCAGGACACCCGGGCGAACCGTCGGATGTTCCTGGCCAAGCACGAGATGAGTGGCCGGATGGCGTTCCTCAACGGCGAGGTGAACGTGATGAGGCGGATCTGGCACGCCTACTCGATCCAGCCGGTCACGCCCCACATCGACCACTCGACGTTCGTGCTGCTGATCGACAAACGGGGGATCGAGCGGGTGGGCTTCCCGGCGGACGAGCTAACACCCGAGGGCCTGGCGCACGACATCACGGTGCTGGAGCGCGAGCCGGCGTAGCGAGGCTGCCTGGCGAGGCTGCCTGGCGAGGCTGCCTGGCGAACCGGCCTGGCGAGCCGGCCTGGCGAGCCGGCCTGGGGCGTCCGCCGGGCGCCGCTGCTCACAAGCTGTCGCCCTCCAGCTGTGAGCGGATTGCGGCCACGAACGCAAACGCCTGCCGGCCATAGAGGATCCGGTGGTCGGCCGCGAGCGTGATCGTCATCGCGTGGCCGGGCACGACCGCCCCGTCCCGGACCGTGGCGATCGCTCGCACCGCACCCGCCGTGACCGCGGCGGCGTGCGGAGGGACGATCACCGGACTGGCGCTCGCGAGCCCGTATGGACCCAGGTCGGCGAAGGTGAAGGTCGCGCCCGCCTGCTCGGGCGGCGTCAGCGCCCCGAGGTACGCTCGTTCCGTCAGCCGCTGGACCTCCTCGCTCAGCTGCTCCAGTGGCTTCTGATCGGCCTCGAACACGACGGGGATCGCGAGCGCGTCCTCGGTCGAGACGACCAGCCCGACATTGACCCGCGCATAGAGCTCGAAGCGCCCGTCGCGGTACGCCCCGTTCGCGCGCGGCACATCCCGTAGCGCGAGCGCGCAGGCCTTGAGGAGGATCGCGGTCACCGGGCACGACTGCGACTCGGCGAGCGCGAGACACGCGGTCGCGTCGACCTCGACCGCCAGCTCGAGGTCGGGAACCGTCGCCCGCGATTCGGCTGTGCGCCTGGCGATCGTCCGCTGGATCCGGCTTGGCTCCTCGATCTGGACCTCGCCCTTGCTGCTCCCCGACGCGGTCACCGCCGCGGCTCCGCCCGGGCATCGCGTCCCTCCCAGAGCTCGATGAAGTCAGCTGCATCGAGGGCAATCAGATCGGTGCGAAGCTCCTTTGTGATCTTCGCGGCCTGCTTCGCGGGCAGCTCCCAGAACAGCACCACCTCACCGTCGTCGATCGAGACGACCTCGATCCGGTCGAGCCGCTCCGGGTTGGCGAGAAACGCTGGCTCGCGCCCACCCCGCGAGACGATCAGCTCGAAGGCTCGATTCGCCTTCCTCACGTGAGTGCCTTCGCGGCGGCCTGGATCGCCGCCGGTCCCTGGAACACCTGCTCGCCGACCTGGACCGCCGGCAGGGTCTGCGCCGCCGCCGCCAGCGCCCGGGCGTTCGCTCGCTCGAGCGCCTCGGCGACCGAGCGCAGCTCGATCCCCCGGAGCACTGCGGTCGGGTGCATCTCGCACGCCGCGGCGGCGATCAGCACGGTGTGCGCGTCGCCGAGATCGCGCCCGCCGGCGAACGCCTGGCGAAAGCAGGCCAACGAGAACGCCACCGCCCGGCCGATCTGCTTCGCGTAGGTGGCCGCGAGCGCAGCGACGCGCGCATCCGGTGGCCAGACCGAGGGCCAGCGCAGCGGCAAGAGCCCTTGCTCGCCTGCCTGCCGCTCGATCATGGCGCGGTCGATGGCCGACGCCCCGATCCCGACACTCGCGCCAAGCACAGGTTCCCATTCGGGCACCACGGGCAGGCCGGCCACAATGCTCTCGGCGGCCAGGTAGCAGGCCGGGCTGCCGAGGTCGTAGTAGAAGACGGGCTGGAGCGCCGTCGCGGTGGCCACCGTCTCAGTGGTTCCCGCCGTAGATACGGACGGTGTGTGCGGTGGGGGCCACTTAGCCGTGGATCAGCCAGCCGTCGGCGGCGCGGGCCGCTTCCATCACCGCCTCCGACAGGGTCGGATGGCCATGGATGGTCCGGGCAATTTCCGGATAGCCGCCCTCGAGGATGCGCGCGTTGACCAGCTCCTGGATCAGCTCCGTCGCGCGGCTGCCGACGATGTGGCCTCCGAGCATCTCGCCGTATTTCCGCTCGCCCACGATCTTGATCATCCCCGTGCGATCGCCGTACACGGTCCCCGCTCCAACCGAGCCGTACTGGACCTTGCCGATTGCGACGTCGTGGCCGGCCTCGCGAGCCTGCGCCTCGGTCAGTCCGAAGCTCCCGACGTTCGGAGTGCAGAACGTCGCCCGGGGGATATCGATGTACTCGATCGGATGGGTCTGCAGGCCGGCCGCATCCTCGACCGCGATCACGCCCTCGTCCGATGCTTTGTGGGCGAGCGCGGGCCCATGTACGAGATCACCGATCGCGTACACGCCCTCGACGTTCGTGCGCAGCGCGCCGTCCACCTCGACCATGCCGTTCTCGGCCAGCTTCACGCCGGCGCCGTCGAGGCCCAGTCCTTCGACGTCGGGTGCGCGTCCGGCGGCGATCACGAACCACTCGACCTCCTCGCTGCTTTCGCCGTGGGTGCACGTGACGCTCGACTCTCCGGGCGCGACGTTCTCGACGAGCGTGTTGGTGTGGATCGTCATGCCCTGCCTCTTCAGTCCGCGCTCGGCGACCTTGGAGATGTCGGCGTCCTCGGTCGGCAGGACGCGGTCGAGCGCCTCGAACAGCAGCACGTCGACGCCGAGGCGGGCATAGCCGGAGGCGATCTCCGCTCCGGACGCACCAGCCCCGACCACCGCCATCGTCTTCGGCAGCTCGCTCAGCGCCCACGCCTCCTCGGTGCCGATCACGCGCCCTCCGAACTCCGTCCCGGGGATCGGCTTCTTGACCGACCCGGTGGCGAGCACGATCGTCTTCGCCGCAATCTGCTGACCGTCGACCGCTACGGCGCCGTTGCCGGCGAGCTTTCCCTCGCCTTGGATGAGCTCGATTCCGTTCTTCTTGAACAAACCGGAGACGCCCCCGGTCAGCGTCGTGACTACCTTCTCGCGACGCTTGATCACCGCGGGGTAGTCGATCTCGGGCTCGGAGACCTTGATCCCGAACTCGCCCGCGTCGCGCACCTCGGAGAGCACGTCGGCGACGCGCAGGACGGCCTTGGCGGGGATACAGGCATAGTTCAGGCACCGGCCTCCGACTCGGTCCTTCTCGATCACCACGGTCTTCATCCCGAGCTGGGCAGCCCGGATCGCCGCGACGTATCCACCCGGCCCGGAACCGATCACCACACAGTCGTAAGCCGACTCCGCCATAGTCGTTCGGAGCCTATATCAAAGGCCTCCAGGTCCTTCATGCCGAAGGTTTGCAGCCGCCACGCGGCGGCCAGACGCCGCCTGGGGCCGCTCGAATGCGACGGTATTTGCGGTGGGGGCCACTAAGGGCCCGGGTACTTCGGCATCTGGATCCGGCTCAGGGCGCGGACCAGCTTGTAAAACAGGACGCCGCCGCCGACGACGATCACGATCGCCACCGCGAAGCCGAGCAGATTGCTCGCCCGGATCAGCAGCAGCGAGAAGATCAGGATCACGATCGCCAGGATGGCCTGGAAACCGAGCACCGCCCAGTAGCGCATCTTCCACATCCCCACCGCGCAGACGAGCATCATCACGGAGAACAGGACCACGCCGCCGATGCCCGCGTGACTCCTTCCAAACGTGATCCGGCCGCCCGCGATCACGTCGATCAGATCGCCGGCGCCGACCAACAGCGCGATCGCCGCGCCGATCGTGACCGCCCACGGTCGCTCGCCCGGAGCCAGCGGCTTGAGCGTGGCCCGAACCGCCGCATCGCGCTGCTGAGAGCGCGAGGGGGGCTTTGGCGGGCGTGGCGCCGCGGTGGCGGTGGCGGTGGGCGTGGGCGCGGCGGTTTGCGCGGCGGCGCCCGTTGGCGCGGACGCGGCTGTCTGGACGGCTGCGCCGGTTGACTTCGATCCGCGAGGTGGGCGGGAGCCGGCCGCGAGGGCGGGCGCTTCCGGCTTCGAGCGCCGGCCGCGCTTGCGGCTACGCTGTCCCAACGCGCGCCCTTCCGGCTCGTTTCGCTTCTGCGCTCAGGAGCGCCGCACGCAGCTCCCGCGCGCTCGCTTCCGGGTCATCGGACAGCGTCAGCGCCCGCACCACCGCGATCCGGCTCGCGCCCGCGGCGAGCACCGCGGCGGCGTTGGCCGCGTCGATCCCACCGATCGCGAAGAACGGGACCCGCGCGTGTTCGGCGCCGTATCGCACGAGCTCTGTGCCGACCGCCGGACGGCCGGGCTTGGTGGGGGTGGCGTGGACCGGCCCCACGCCGATGTAGTCGACGTCAGCGGGCGACGCCCGCTCGATCTGCTCGGGGCTGTGTGTGGAGAGGCCGACGAGGCGATCGGAGCCGACCAGTGCCCGCGCCCGGTGCACTGGCACATCGTCCTGGCCCACATGGACGCCATCGACGCCGGCCGCCTGCACCAGGTCGGGACGGTCGTTGAGGATCAGCAGTGCCTCGTGCTCGGCGCAGACACGGGCGAAGCGGCGGGCGGCAGCGAGGATCTCCTCGTCTCCCGCGTCCTTCATCCGGAGCTGGACGATGTCCACGCCGCCCCGCAGCGCCGCCACCAGGAACGCGTCGGTGCCCTCGTCGCAGACGAGGTACAGGCGGGTGTCACGGAGTCGTTGGCGGCGGTCGAGCACGGTCGAGGGGAACCAGAAGGGGTGCCCGCCGTTAGTTCGGCCGCAAACCGAGAGGCGCCGCCAGGGCGACTCAAATGCGGCCGAACCTATGGTGGGTGCCACTAAGTCTGGCAGGAGTGCCGCGCTAGCATTGAGGCCAACGGGAGCCCTTAGGCCGGGCTGAGAGGGCGGAGCGAGATCCGCCGACCGTCTGAACCTGACCCGGGTAATGCCGGCGGAGGAAGCGAGCTTGTCCAACTCCACCAGATCATTCGATGTCGCCGTGATCGGCGGCGGCGTGATCGGTCTCGCGGTGGCGTGGCGTGCCGCCCAGAAGGGCCTGCGTGTCGCGGTGCTCGAGCGAGGCGAGCTCGGTGGCGGCACCTCCCAGGTTGCCGCCGGCATGATCGCGCCGATTGCGGAGGCGAATTTGGTCGAACGTTCGATGCTGCGTCTGACGCTGGCAAGCGCGCGCGAATATCCGGCGTTCGTCTCGGAGCTCGCCGAGGCCTCCGGTCTGGACCCCGGCTACCTGACATGCGGCACGCTGCTTGTGGCGCGGGACCGCGACGACGCCGAGGCACTGGACCGTGAGCTGGCATTGCGCGAGCAGCTGGGTCTCGCCGTCAGACGGCTGCGGGCCAGCGAGGCGCGGCGGCTGGAACCCGCGCTGGCGCCGTCGTTGCGACTTGCCCTGGAGATGCCCGAGGACCACGCGATCGACCCGCGCCGGCTGACCGCCGCGCTGGCGGCTGCCGTGAGCCGGGCGGGCGGGGCGCTGTGCGCGGGCGCCGACGTCAGACAAGTGCTCGTCTCGGGCAGCCGCGTTTGCGGCGCGCGCCTGGCCGATGGCGAGCAGGTTCGCGCGGAGCAGCTCGTGATCGCGGCCGGCGTATGGTCGGGCGAGCTCGCCGGGATCCCTGCCGAGGCGCGCGTACCGATCCGTCCCGTCAAGGGACAGGTCATGCGGCTCCGTGATCCCGCCGGCGCCGGGCTGCTGACGCGCGTGGTGCGGATGGCGCCCGGCTACCTCGTGCCGCGTGGAGATGGCCGCTACGTGCTCGGGGCCACGAGCGAGGAGCGCGGGTTCGACACCACGGTGACCGCCGGCCCGATGTTCGAGCTGCTGCGGGACGCAATCGAGTTGGTGCCTGGAGTCACCGAGCTGGTGATCGATGAGCTGTCCGCCGGCTTGCGGCCGGCGACGCCCGACAACGCGCCGGCAATTGGCCCGGGGGCGCTCGGCGGCCTGTTTTGGGCCGCGGGCCACTATCGTCATGGCATCCTGCTCACGCCGATCACCGCAGCGATCATCGCGGCCGCGCTGGCCGGCGAGGAGCCGTCCATCCTGGGACCGGAGTTCAGTCCGCTGCGGTTCGGCGGCGTGCCGGCGGGGGTGTGACGGTGGTGGTCTCGGTCAACGGCGAGCGACGCGAGCTGCCGCCGGAGGCGACTGTCGCCGTGGTTGTCGAGCTGCTGAGCGGCGCTGCTGGGGGCCGCGGCGTGGCGGTGGCGGTGGCGGGCGAGGTCGTGCCGCGCGGAGCCTGGGGTACGACGCAGCTGTCCGATGGCGCCACGGTCGAGGTCGTTGCCGCCGTTCAGGGGGGTTGAACATCATGAGTGACCAGCTTCAGATCGCGGGCCGCGGGTTTCAGTCGCGGCTGATACTGGGCACCGGTGGCTTCGCCAACCACGAGGTCCTGGCGCAGGCCCTCGATGTCTCGGGCGCCGAGCTGTGCACGGTCGCGCTCCGGCGGCTCGACCCCTCCGCTCGCGGCTCGATCCTCGACGTGCTCGACCGGGCGCGGGTCGAAGTGCTGCCAAACACCGCTGGCTGCTTCACCGCCCGCGATGCGATCGTTACCGCGCAGCTCGCCCGGGAGGCGTTCCAGACCAACTGGATCAAGCTCGAGGTGATCGGCGACGATCGCACCCTGCTGCCCGACGCCGTCGAGCTGGTCGCCGCGGCCGAGGAACTCGTCGATGACGGCTTCGTGGTGCTGCCCTACACGACCGACGATCCCATCCTGGCGCGCCGGCTCGAGGACGTGGGGTGCGCTGCCGTGATGCCCCTCGGCTCCCCGATCGGCAGTGGGATGGGCATCTGCAACCCTTACAACATCTCGATCATCGTCGAACGAGCCGCCGTGCCGGTGGTGCTCGACGCAGGCGTAGGCACCGCATCCGATGCCGCGCTGGCGATCGAGCTCGGATGCGACGCGGTGCTATGCGCCAGCGCGATCTCCCGCGCCCACGATCCGGTGGCGATGGCGCAGTCGATCAAGCTGGCGGTCCGGGCCGGCGCGCTTGCCCGCGGCGCCGGCCGGATCCCTCGCCGGCGCTACGCCGAGGCCTCGACGCCCGTGCAAGGGTTGCCAGAGTTCGACGTGCCGGCCCGCTCGGAGTGACGGCGTGGACGGTGTGCGGGCGTGGAGGGAGTGACGGCGTGGAGGGCGTGAGGGCGTGGATGGAGACGGCGTGACGGCGTGGATGGCGTGAGGGCGTGGATGGCATGACGGCGTGAGGGCGTGGACGGCGTGAGGGCGTGGACGGAGTGACGGTATGGAGGGAGTGACGGCGTGGAAGGCGTGAGGGGCATGGCTGGCGTCGACGAGCTGATCGACGGTTGGGAGGCGGCGTGGTCCGGTAAGGACCCGTCAGCGTTCGAGGAGCTGCTCGCGCCGGACTTCCATTACGAGGATCCGCTGACCGGCGAACCACTCCAGGGGGCGGAGGAGCTCGGCCGCCACGCCGGCCGGTTGTGGGCCGCGTTCCCCGACGCGCGTATGGAACGAACCGGCGAGCGGCTGGCCAACGAGCGATTCGTCGCCGCCCCATCCAAGCTGCTGGCGACGCACAAGGCGCCGCTCGAGGGACTCCCCGCCACCAACCGCTTCATCGTCGTCCACTGCGTCTTCTACTGCGAGCTGCGCCGCCACCGGCTGGCGCGAGTGCGGGCGTTCTTCGACATCTATGGCGCCGCGGTGCAGCTCGGCGTGCTGCCGGGGCGCGGCTCGCTCGGCGAAAAAGCGCTGCTGGTGCTGCGCGGGTTCGGGCTTGGACCGCTTTATGTGGGGGTGGGTAGGGCGCCGGCGTGGCTGCGGCGCGGGGGTTGGGTCGTGGCGCCGGCGTGGTTGCGGCGCGGAGGGGGTTGGTAGGCGCCGGCGTGGCTGCGGCGCGGAGGGCGGTTGGGTAGGGCGCCGGCGTGGCTGCGGCGCGGGGGTTGGGTCGTGGCGCCGGCTTGGCCTCGGCCGGGGTGGTCGGATCGTGGCTCCGGCCGGGACGGTCGGATCGCAAGTGTTGAGGGTGGCCATTTGTGCCGAATAATTCAGCCTTTTCGGGCAGCCTCAACACTTTGGCCCGGTAGCCGGCGGTGCTTGGCGGGGGGCGTCCGGTAATCGCCGTTGCGGCCGCACCTCGCCTGCGCCATGATCATCCGGTGCCTCGTAGCGTCGTGGTCGTCACCTTCGCCGATAGACCGGCCGCGTCATGAACATCGCGATCCCGATTTTCGATCGCCTGACCGCGCTGGACGCGGTCGGCCCCTACGAGGTGCTGGCCCGGCTGCCTGGCGCGACGGTCCATTTCGTGGCCGCCACGCCGGGGCCGAAGCGGACCGAGACGGCGATGCTGGCGCTGGTCGCAGACCGGACGCTCGACGAGCTGCCGGACCCGGAGGTGATCGTGGTGCCCGGCGGATACGGCACGCGCGCACTGATGAGCGACGACACGATGCTGGCGTGGCTGCGGGCCGCGCACCAGCGCTCGCAGTGGACGACCTCGGTCTGCACCGGCTCGTTGCTGCTCGCCGCGGCGGGGATCCTCGATGGGCTGGAGGCAACGACCCACTGGCTGGCGTTCGATCTGCTCGCTCGCTATGACGTAACGCCCGTTAGCCGGCGGGTGGTCGAGCAGGGCAAGGTGATCACCTCGGCGGGCGTCGCCTCCGGAATCGACATGGCGCTGACGCTGGCGGCACGGATCGCCGGCCCGGAGCTCGCGCAGGCGATCCAGCTGGCGATCGAGTACGACCCGGAGCCGCCATTTCGCGGCGGGTCGGTCGCGAGCGCGCCACCGGAGATCGTCGACCTCGTCAGGGCGAGGGCCGCGGAACTCACGTGAGACCTCCGTGGCGAGCGCGCCACCGGAGATCGTCGACCTCGTCAGGGCGAGGGCCGCGGAACTCACGTGAGACCTCGGTGGCGAGCGCGCCACCGGAGATCGTCGACCTCGTCAGGGCGAGGGCCGCGGAACCCACGTGAGACCTCGGTGGCGCACGCACCGGGGTGCAGGAGGGCGCTGACCGCAGCGGCGGCCGCGGGTGGTCAATCCCCGCGAATCGTCAGCCCAGATCGACGATGCTCACGAGGACCGGGGCGTGATCTGAGAGCGGGCCGTGGTCTAGGACCGCCGTGCCGCCCGGGGCGGGACTGGCCGTGGCGGGACTCGCACCGCGGATGAAAACGTGGTCCGGGGCGGCGGTCGCCCATCCGACGAAAACGTGGTCGACGCCATGGCCACCCGCGTGGCTGAAGCCCTCGAGCGAGAACGAGCGGAGGTTGAAGTCGCCGCCGAGCACAGCGGGCCGCCCGGCCGCCCAGCGACTCGTGGTCGCGGCCGCCAGTTGCGCCTGATCGATCGACGCCGCGGCGTGCAGATTGCAGACCCACAGCTCGCCGACCGTCACTCCGTGCACCCACCGGCGTTCGGGCAGCAGGGCGAGCCGCCGGGTGCGGTGCTCGGCGATCGACCCGGAGCGCACGAGAATCGCGTTGCACCCTCCGCCGTTTGACTTGATCACGTCGGGCCAGCGGGTTGCGATCGCACGACGCACCGGGAGCAGTGAGTTGCGCGAGGTCAGCACGTGCCGCTCCTTCGCGCCGGCCCGCTGCGCCAACGGTCCCGGCCACCATGGCGGGACCTCCTGGAGCAGCGCGAGGTCCCAATCCCATCCGGCGAGGATGGTCGCGAACTCGTTGAACAGGTCACGGCCCGACGAAGGCACCGAGCGCCCGTGCTTGAGATTCCAGGTCAGGATGCGCACGCCACGTACACTGCCGCACTTGACGCGCCACTTCCTCACCGGAGCCGAGCTAAGCGAGCAAGAGCTGCTCGCGCTGATCGAGCGTGCGCTCGAGTTGAAGGCCGCTCCGCTGAGCTCCGATGCGCTGGCCAGGCGGTCAGTCGCGCTGATCTTCCAGAAGCCGTCAACCCGCACGCGTGTCTCATTCGAGGCGGGCGTGGCCGAGCTCGGTGGCCATCCGATGATCCTGCGCAGCGACGAGCTCCAGCTGGCGCGCGGGGAAGCGGTCAGGGACACCGCATACGTGCTGTCCCGCCATGTGGCGGCGATCGGAATCCGGACCGGGCCCGACGAGCTCGTCGAGGAGCTCGCTCGCCACGCGACGGTGCCGGTGATCAACATGCTGACCGCCGCACATCACCCCTGCCAGGCGCTCGCCGATCTCGTCACCGTGCGCGAGGCGTTCGGGGCGCTGGAGGGTCGGACGATCGCCTACGTGGGCGATGGCAACAACGTCGCGCGGTCGCTGGCGATCGTCGGCGAGCGGGCCGGCGTCAACGTCCGGATTGCCTCGCCGCCCGGGTTCGAGCTGGAGTCGGCAGCCGGCGCGCTACTGACCAGCGATCCCGCGGAGGCGGCCCGCGGCGCCGACGTGCTCTACACCGACGTCTGGGTGAGCATGAACGACGAACCCGGGACAGCCGATGAGCGGCGCCGAGCGCTGGCTCCGTATCGCCTGGACGAACAACTACTCGAGCTCGCATCCCCGGATGCGATCGCGCTCCACTGCCTGCCGGCCCATCCGGGCGAGGAGATCACCGAGGCGGTCCTGTACGGGCCCCGCCAGCGCATCTGGGACCAGGCCGAGAACCGCCGCCACGCGCAGAAGGCGCTGCTGGAGCTGCTCATCGCGGGATAGCGGGTGCTGATCAGCCCCGAGCGGATCCAGCAGATCAGGCGAGGCCGAGGTCGGCCAGCAGCACGCCGAACTCCAGCCGATCGCCGGACAGCGTCTCGAGCAGCTCTTCGGGGCTCAGCCGCTGTCCCTCCCGCCACAGCCTCCGCAGGAGCTCGTACGCCGCCGGCGACTCGAACCAGGCGGTGCCGAAGTGCTCGCGCAAATACCCGCGCAGATGGGTCTCGAGTGCCCACGCGCGCAGGTAGCACGCGCAGTAGAAGCCGGGATCGACGTCGGCGAGAAACGTCTGCCGGGGCCATGCGATCTGGAGCGCTTCGCCGAGCAGCGACGCATAGCGCTCGGCGAACCGATCGAGCGAGCCGTCGGGGCCGTGCAGCTCCATCTCGTACGCGAGCTTTCCCGTGTGAAGTCGCAGGTACAGCAGCCGGTTGGCCCGCGCATAGGCGAGCGCCGGGCCGGGATCGGACACCCCGAGCCGGCGCTCGAGCCAGACCGGATCCTCGACGAGGTGCTCGAGCAGGAACGCGAACGCCTCGGTCATCGAGTTATCGCCCAGAAAGCGGTACTCGAACGGGAGCTCGGCCGCGACGTGGGCGTAGTGCTCGGTGTGCCCGGCCTCGTGAAACAGCGCCTCGAAGTCGTCACGGCCCCCGACCGGAGCGATCACCAGATAGACCTCCTCGGGCACCCGGACCGGGGCGCAGAACGCCCGCGGCGACTTGTTCGGGCGGGTCTCGAGATCCAGGATGACATTGCGCTGCTCGCCAATCCCGAGGCCGCGGAGCGTGTCCAGGAAACTCGCCACGAGCCGTCCGGTGGGGAACATCGCGTCCTGATCGGGGGCACGGAAGAAGCGCGGGAGATCCGATCGCCGCAGGTCGCCAAGACCGAACCCGAGCGTCCGGCGAAGCTCGGGCTCGAGCACGGCGCGATAGTCCTCACTGGTGGCCTGGGCGAAGGCGTCGGTCTGGGTCTGGAGCGCGGCGAGATCGATCCCCTTGCACTCCTGGCACATGTCACGGTAGCTGCCGAAGCCGAGCGCGACCGCGCGATCGTGCTGGCGCTCGATCAGCTCACGGTACAACGGCCCCAGATCGTTCTCGATGGCTGTCAACCGCTGCTCCTCGATCGCGGCGCGGCGCCCGGCATCAGGCTCGTTCGCCTGCACGACGCTGGACTCCCGGAACCCGATCGTGTCGCCGCCGAGCTCGAGCGAGAGGCCCGCCTCGCGCCGCGCCAGCTCCGCCTCGAGATCCTTGGTCTGCTGCCCGATGAACCCCTCGACGGCGAAGTCGAGCAGCATCGTCAGCCGCCGACGCTCATCGGTTCCCGCGGTCGCGCCGGCAAGCTGCTCGCGCAGCCCGTCCACTGCGTCGCGGCGGAACAGCTCGGGGTGGCTGTCGTAGATCGCCTCGATCGGGTAGTCGTCGTCGAGGCCGGCGTAATGGCGGTAGTAGGCGCTCGTCAGCTCGGAGAGAAACGCTTCCGCTGAGCCCCGATAGACGGCCAGATCCATCGGACTGGCATGCTAGTGCGGATGGAGAGTTCATCCACCGCCAAGCACGCCGCCCCCCCGGCTGGGGCGGCGACCCGCACCCGGAGCGTTCCCGCCCGCGGCGACGAGCTGGAGCTCGATGTCGACGCGCTCGCCTACGGCGGCGCCGGCGTCGCCCGGCTCGACGGATACGTGGTGTTCGTGCAGGGCGGCATACCGGGAGATCGCGTGCGCGCGGTCGTCGGCAAGGCAAAGCGCGCCTACGCCGAGGCCCGAGCGGTCGAGGTCCTGGAGCCCAGTCCCGACCGGATCGAGCCCCGCGCCAACCACCCGGGGGCACCGTGGCAGGTCCTTCCCTATGAGCGCCAGCTCGAGGTCAAGCAGGCGCAGGTCAAGGAGGCGCTCGAGCGGATCGGAAAGCTCCGCGACTACACGCTCGAGCCGATCGTCCCCGCGGTCGAGACCTGGCGCTACCGCAACAAGCTCGAGTACTCGTTCGGCGCCGATCCCGCCGGCCGCCTGATCTGCGGCTTTCACACCTCCGGGCGGTGGGACGAGATTGTGGAGGTGAAGGACTGCCTGCTGGCCTCAGAGCGCGGCAACGACGCGCGGGAGCGGATCGTCCGCTGGTGCCGCGCCGCCGGGCTCACGCCTTACGATCGCCGCTCCGGCGAAGGCCTGTTGCGCAACCTCGTGGTGCGCGAGGGCCGGCGCACCGGTCAGCTCCAGGCCCGGCTGGTGACGGCTCCCGGGGAGCTCGACGGCGATCGGCTGGCCGACGCGATAGCGCCGGGCACGAGCCTCCTGTGGACGCAGGTTGAAGGGGTGGCGGAGACGACCCAGGGCGGTGTCAGCGAGCTGCTCGCGGGCGAGGACCGACTCGACGAGGAGCTCGGCGGCGTGCGGCTGCGCATTTCCCCGCAGGCCTTCATGCAGACGAACACCGAGATGGCCGAGGCGCTCTACGGCGTTGCCATCGATTATGCGCGTCTCGGCGGGTTTGACCGGGTCTACGACCTGTATTGCGGGATCGGCACGATCGGCCTGATGATCGCTCCCCGGATCGGCGAGGTCTGGGGGCTCGAGATCGCCGAGGAGGCCGTCGCCGATGCGATCGCCAACGCCCGCTTGAACGAGATCGAGAACGCGCGGTTCTTTGCCGGCGACGTCCGCCTGGCCATGCGCGAGCTCGTCTCGACGGCCGGCCGCCCCGATGTGCTGGTGGTCGATCCGCCGCGGGCAGGCCTCTCGCAGAAGGTGGTGCGGCGGATCATCGAGGCCGCGCCCACGCGGATCGTCTACGTCTCCTGCAATCCGACCACGCTCGCCCCCAACGCCGCCCAGCTGGTGCAGGCCGGCTATGCGCTGACCCGCGTGCGCCCCGTCGACATGTTCCCGCAGACGCCGCACATCGAGTGCGTGGCGGCGCTCGAGCGACGCTGACTGGCCGCCACGGCGAGAACCACTAGGGTTCGGCGCCAGCGATGCGCGCCGTCACGATCCGCGAGACGACCCTGACCGTCGAGGAGCACCCGGATCCGGCGCCCGGCGCGGGCGAGGTTCTGGTCCGCGTCAGGGCCGCCGGGCTGAACGGTGCCGACATGATGCAGCGGCGCGGTCGCTACCCGGCGCCGCCCGGTGCGCCGCAGGAGATCCCCGGGCTCGAGCTCGCCGGTGAGGTGGTGGCGCGGGGCGCCGGCGCCGAGCGGTTCAAGGAGGGCGACCGGGTGATGGGGATCGTCGCGGGAGGGGCTCAGGCCGAGATGGCGGTCGTCCACGAGCGGATCCTGATGGCTGTCCCGGAGAACCTCACATGGCTCGAGGCCGGGGCCGTGCCGGAGGTGTTCACGACCGCCCACGACGCGCTGTTCACGCAGGCCGGCCTCCATCTCGGCGAGCGTCTGCTCGTGCACGGTGGTGCGGGCGGGGTCGGCACGGCCGCGATTCAGCTGGGCAGGGTGGCCGGGGCGCGGGTCTGCGCAACCGTGCGCACCGCCGAGGTGCGTGGGCAGGTGGCGGCGCTGGGCGCTGAGGTGATCGAGCCGGAAGGCTTCGCGCAGCACGGGCCGTTCGACGTGATCCTCGAGCTGGTCGGAGCGCCCAACCTGGCCGAGAACTTCGCGGCGCTCGGCACAGGCGGGCGGATCACGGTGATCGGGATCAGCGCCGGCGCCACCGCGGAGCTGAACCTCGGGATGCTGATGGGTAAGCGCGGGCGGATCCAAGGCTCGACCCTGCGCCCGCGCCCGCTGGAGGAGAAGGCGCTCACGGCCCGCGCGGTCGAGCGCAGCGTGCTCCCGCTGCTGGCTGACGGCCGGGTCCGGGTCCCGATTCTGGCGAGCTACCCGCTCGAGCAGGCGCAGGACGCCTACGAGCGGTTCGCGGCCGGGGGCAAGGTCGGCAATATCGTGCTTGAGATGGGCGCCGCTGGTTAGACTCGGGCCATGGGACTAGAGGAGCACACCCTCGACCAACTGAGCGACCGCTGCGAGGAATGCGGCGCCAAGCTGACCCCCCAGGAGATCCAGGCGGCGATGGAGTCCGGCGGTCCGGCACTCTGTTCGATCCACGCCGCCGAGGACGAGCCGGGGCTCGCGGCCGACGAGGCAGGATTCATCGAGGGCGAGTAGCCGGGGTCAGTACGGCGGCAGGTCCGCCCACCACTGCCCCAGCAGCCTGAACGCCGACCAGAACTCGCGCTTGGCGCTCTCGTCGTCGAGCGCGTCATCGATGTTCGGCACGTACAGCGCATCGATTGACGGGGTGAGATGCTGCAGGGTGCCGGGTTCGGCGGTCAGCTCGCGCCGGAGCGGTAGCTCGAGTTCGTTGAGCACCGAGAGTGCCTCCTCGCCCATCACCACGACGATCTTCGGCTGGACGATCGCGATCTCCTCCGCCAGCCGAGCGACACACGAAGGGTCGGCCATCGCGGGATCGGCGACCGGGCATTTGACGCACAGGGTCCCGTACACCGCCAGCGGATCGATCTGCAGGCGCTTGAGCGATTTCATCAGCGCGTTGCCGGTGCGTCCGTAGAAGGCCACCCCTTCCTCAACCTCCGCCGGCCGGGCGGCGTACTTGACCAGGAAGATGTCGGCCTGCGGGTGGCCGGACCCCAACACGGGCATCAATTGCCCCCGGGGGCAGTGCGGACAGGACTGGAGCTCGCGCGCGAACGCGTTCAGCTCGCGGATCGCCCGCTCCAGATACTTCTCGCGGATCTCGTCGTCGGTCGCCGGCATTCCCCTCGGATTGGACGGCTCGCGAGCTTGTCCTTGCGGGTGCATCAGGAGTTGCGCAAGTTCCGTCCCGTTACCCTGCGCACGCGGCGGTCTCTCGAGGCCCTGCGCGCCCCCTCGGGCAGGGCCTTGGTCTGCAGGAACTTCAACGCCTGGACGTACAGCAGGCTGGCCGGGTTGCGCATGATGTCGGCATCCCGCAGCGACTGCAGGAACTCCTGCGGCCCGTCGAACTCGCGCATCCGGATGCGGACCGACCCCAGCCCCTGGGGCACGTGCGCGTCTGACCCGGCACCCGCGGGGATCCGGTACTTGGCGGCAAACCGGACCGCCTCGTCGTTGAACTCCGAGATCGCCACGCGGGGGTTGAACACTTCGATCGCGTCGACATCGTCGAGCACGTCCAGCAGGTGCTCGTAATCCGGCACCGAGTGCAGGCGATCGAACGGGTGAGGAACGTAGACCAGGCCGCCCTGGCGCTTGATTTCGGCGATCGTCTCCTGCAACGTCATCCCGCGCGGGATCTTCTCCGTGATGAACAGCCCGATCACCTCACCCTGGTCGGCGGTCTTGACCTCCTCGCCGACGATCACCGTGATGCGGTCGGCCTTCGCCTGGGCATCGACCGCCCCCGAGATCTCGTTGTGATCGGTGACCGCGATCGCGCCGAGTCCGCGTGCCCGCGCCTCGGCCAGCAGCACCTCGACCGGCGTCGCGCAGTCGTAGGAGTGATCAGTGTGCATGTGCAGGTCGACATCGATCAAGCGCCGCGTGGCGAGCTTTGAGCGCAGGGCGCCGCTCGCGCCGTTGTCGTGGCGACGCGCGACGAGCCTGTCGTAGACCTGCTCGAGCTCGTCGGCGACCCTCGACCAGGAAAACGCGTCGCGCAGCGCTTGCGCCCGTGATCGCAGCCGGGCACGGAGCTGGGGCTCGGAGATCAGCGCGCGGAGGTGAGTAGTGAGCGTCTGCACGTCGCCGGGCTCGAACTCGAGCCCGTACTCGCCGTCGGAGAGGAGCTCGTCATAGGCGGGCAAGCGCGAGGTGACGGGCACGGCCCCGGCAGCGATCGCCCGCACCAGGACCCCCGGCACCGGCCGGATCCCGTCGGAGGCGAGCACGACCACGTCAGCGCGCGACAGGGCCCCGGCCTCGGCCATCTCGGGAGCGCTGACGAAGCGCACCCGGTCCTGCAGCGCCCGTCCGAGTGTCGCGGGAGCGGCCAGCGGACGCGAGGACCAGATTGTCGCGTGCCAGTCGAGTTCGCGGGGCAGCGAGCGGAGCGCCCGCAGAAACACCCGCAGCGCCACGCGTTCCTCCTCGGCGAGCATCACCAGCTCGAGCGGGTCGCCTTCCTCGTGGGGGCCGGCCACGTCCGCGCCGGGGAGGATCACCTGGTACTCGCTCGGGAAGTAGCGCTGCATCAGCTCGCGGGTGGAGCGATAGCTGGCGGTCCGCGCGTCGAGCCGTGCCAGCAGCAGCCGCGACAGGCCGCGTGTCAGCTGCGTCGAGACGATGCGCTCGGTCGGCGCGTGAAAGCTCCCGACGTTCAGAGCCCGGGACTGGCGCAGCGCGGAGCTCGAGGCACTCGGCGCGAACGGCTCGTGGACGTGGACCAGGTCCAAGGTGAGCGTGGTCAGCACGTCCTCGATCGTGCGCGCCACGTCGACCGGCAGCGAGGCGCTGCGACGGCGCGCGGGCGAGAACGGAAGCACTTCGCCGACGCCGAGCACGAGCGGCCCCTCGGCGGCTCGCTCGAGCAGCTCCTCGGGGCGGGCGCGGATTGCCCGCCGGCTGTCCTTGACCAGCGCTCCCGACCCCGACGGCGCCACGATCAGCACCCGGTGACCGCGGCGTGAGAGCTCGTCCGAGACTCGGGCGACGTAGTGGTTGACTTCGCCCGGCACCTCCCAGGCGAACGGCGTCACCTGCGCGATCGCGAGGGGCGCGGACACGCCGGGAGGATAGTCCCCGTCAGCGGTTCGCGGCTGTGCGCTTCTTGTCCGCCTTGCTGAGCGGCTTGCGCGCGTACTTGGCGATGAACTTCTGGGTCAGCTCGCGCGCCTCGGAGTCCGGCCGCTGGGTCATCGGCGACTTCATCAGGTAGGAGCTGGGGCCGTCGAGCTGGCCGGAGAGGCCATTGTTCAGCGCCAGCTTGCAGCAGCGCACGGCGTCGATCACGATCCCCGCGGAGTTGGGCGAGTCCCACACCTCGAGCTTCAGCTCGGCGGTCAGCGGCACGTCGCCGAAGGCCTGGCCTTCGAGACGGATATGCGCCCACTTGCGGTCGGTGAGCCATGGGACGTAGTCAGACGGGCCGACGTGGACGTCGTCGGCCGGCAGCACATGGCCCATGATCGAGGTCACCGCGTTGGTCTTGGAGATCTTCTTTGACTCCAGCCGCTCGCGCTCGAGCATGTTGTAGAAGTCCATGTTGCCGCCGACGTTGAGCTGCGAGGTGCGCAGCAGCTTGACGCCACGGTCGTGGAACAGCCTGGCCAGCGCACGGTGGACGATCGTCGCGCCGACCTGCGACTTGATGTCGTCGCCGATGATCGGCAGCCCGGCCTTCTTGAACCGCTGGTTCCAGTAGCCCTCGCGCGCGATGAACACCGGGATGCAGTTGACGAACGCGCAGCCCGCCTCGAGCACCTGCTCGACATACCACTTGGTGGCCTGCTCGGAGCCGACCGGAAGGTAGGAGACGACGACGTCGGTCCTGGTCTCCTTGAGGATCTCGACGATGTCGGCGGTCGGCCCGGGCGCCTTGGTGATCTTCTCCTTGAGGTACTTGCCGAGGCCGTCGTGGGTCATGCCGCGGTGCACCTCGACGCCCAGCCCGGGAACCGTGTCGGCGAACTTCAGCGTGTTGTTCTGACCGGCGAAGATCGCCTCCGAGAGATCCTTGCCGACCTTGTCCGCGTCGATGTCGAAGGCCGCGCTGAACTCGATGTCGTTTACGTGATAGCCACCCAGGTCGACGTGCATCAGCCCAGGCACGGACTCGCGCGGGTCGGCGTCCCGGTAGTACTTGACACCCTGCACGAACGAGCTCGCGCAGTTGCCCACGCCGATGATTGCCACGCGGACCTTGTCCGGCTGATAGCGCCCGGCACCGTTCCTGGCACCATTGCTGCTGGTCACTTTCACAAGTCCCTTCTCGAAGAGGAGCCCGCGCGCGAATCTGTTGCGCAGGCAGTCGAGCTAGGTATTCCTCAGGGGCGATTTTGTTACACGTCGCCGGCGCGGGCCAGCTGGCCGCGGACGTAGACGATCCGCTGGACCATGGTCACCAGCGTCAACGCCGCGAGCACGTAGACCGCGGGCGCGAGCAGCTCGAAGTGGCCCAGCGAGGCGCCCTTCGCGAACACCAGCCCGGCCGACAGGATCACCACGCGGACGGGACGGGTCGCCAGCCCGACCTTGCACGCGACCCCGAGCGCCTCGGCCCGGGCGCGGGTGTAGGAGACCATCAGCGAGAACAGCACCGCCGCGACCACGGCGGCGACCGCAACCTGGTCGTGGCGCGAGGCGAAGTACGCAGCCACCGCCGTCAGCACGATCCCCTCCTCCAGCCGGTCGAGCGTCGAGTCCAGAAACGCGCCAAACGGCGTGCCCTTGCCGGACATCCGCGAGTAGCGGCCGTCGAGCGTGTCCATCACCGAGCCGACGATGAACGCGACGCCGGCCAGAAAGAACAATCGCTCCACGACCAGTACCGCCGCGGCGAGGTTGAGCGCGAAGCCCGTGAGCGAGATCGCGTTGGGGGTCAGCCGCGACTCGATCAGCCGCTCGCGCATCAGCTCCTGGGTGGTTGGCCCTTGGCGGCGTGGACGGGGGCGGCGCGGACGCCTGGTCCGGACGTCCGGCTCTGACTGCTCGGTCATCTGGATGGCTGATTCCTAGGCGGGCGCGCGGCTGAAGGCCCAGGCCTCGGGGCGAGCCCTCGCGAGCAGGCGCTTGGCCAGCAGAGCAGCGATCCCCGCCGTCAGTGCCCCGAGGAACACGTCGGTCAGATAGTGGTTGGCCGTCACCACGACCACGAACGTGACCACCAGCGGATACAGCGCCCAGGCGATCCTCGCCGGGCGACGGCGCGTGAGGCGGAACATCGAACAGCCGACGATCGTCGCCATGCACACGTGCATCGAGGGAACGGCCGCGTAGAAGTTCAGGAACGCCTTGCCGGCGCCGTTGTCCACCCAGCCCGTGCCGCCGGTCATGAACTGCGAGACGGAGTCGGTGAAGCCCCATTCGGGCATCAGCCGCGGCGGCGCGGTCGGGTACAGCGCGTAGCCGATCAGGGCCAGTCCCATCGCGATCATGACCGTGTTGCGCACGAAGTAGAACGAGCCGTTGCGCCGGAAGTAGATGAAGGCGAGGACCGCGAAGGTGACGAAGAAGTGGCCGTTGAGGTAGACCCAGTCGGCGCCGTCGATCAGCCAATGCATGTTCATCGCCCACGCCTGCACGCTCGGCTCGATGAAGATGTGCAGCGTCCGCTCGAGGTCGATGATCCTCATCGCGTCGCCGAACGGCTTGTACGGACTGCCGTCATCGACCAGCCCCCGCACCAGGTCATAGAGCAGGAACGCGCCGGAGAAAAGAGCGATCTGACGAATCAGATCCTTCCAGCCGCGCGGCAGGACGCGCGTCTCGATCAGGCGAAGAGGACGCAACATGGGACCATCGCATCCTAGCGATCCGGGATGTTCGGTTTTGGTCAGGCCGCCGACTTGGTGCAGCGCGGCGAGTCGGCGCCGATCCGCCCGAGCGAGAAGCTGATCACCAGCCTGACCGGCCCGGCGCGGCTCAGGCGGAGCTTCGTGAACTCGCCGTCGGGGGCGATGCATCCGGTCCCTTGTCCCAGGGCCCAGTAGGGCGAGAACCGCACTCGCACGAGCACCGTCCCGGGACGCTGGGCCTCGATCGTCACGGAATTCGGGCCGAGTGCGCGGAGCGTCGCGGGGCCGCTGACGATCGGGGTCGGAGCGGCGACCGCATACACGCGCCAGCTGCGGGTGCGGTACACGAGCCGCAGATAGGGCAGCCCGCGATTGATCAAGGCGACCTCCCGATGGGCCGAGAAGTCGAGGCTGGCATCGGGGACCGCCACGAAGCGGACGGCGAGCTGATGCAGCCAGCGGTCGTAGCTGGCGGCGGTCAGGGCACCGCCGTAGAAGAGGTGGTTGTACTTGATGTCGAGCTGGCGCTCCCAGCCGCGGGCGAGCGGGAATCGGGGAGCCACCTGGTAGGCCTCCCAGTGAAAGCGCGTGAACGGGATCTCGACGCGGAACGGGGGCCCCTGCTGCCCGCCCAGGAAGTTCAGCAGCGGCTGGTAGTAGGAGGCCGAGACGGAGGGGTCGCCGGCCGAGGTGCGCACGTCCCGGATCGGCGCCTGCCACTGGAAGTAGAGCAGCGGCAGCGCCACCACCGCCAGCCACCGGATCCGCCGCCGGTACCAGAGCAGGGCGGCGAACGGGCCCGCGACCAGCGGCCCGAGCCGCGCCGCGTTGCTGCCGACGGGGGTGGCGATCTCGAACGCCACGATGCAACCGAGCCCGTACATCAGCAGCCCGGCCCGCAGCGCCCACTCGCGCCGGGGCACGGCGGCCAACGCGATCACGGTGATCGCCACGACCGGCCACAGCGTGGCGAGCGTGAACGGCTCGCTCCCTCCTTCGGGGAAGGCGATCGTCAGCAGAAGCACGGGCAGGAGCGCTCCAAGAACCGCGGCCGCACCCGGCAGCGCAGCGCCGAGACGGCGCTCGCGGATGTAGCGACCGATTGCATACGCGGCCGCGCCCAGTGCGGCGAACAGCGCCGCCACGGGGCTGGCGAGCGCGGATAGCACCGCCAGCAGGCACGCCAGGCCCGGCCGCTTGCGCTGGAGCGCGAGCGCCATCCCCATCGCTGGTAGCAGCCCGAATGCGAATGTCAGCCGTCCCGTGAACAGATTCATCGCCGTGCCTGCCCCGAACCACAGCGCGCCGACCCACGCGTCCGGGCCGAAATGGCGCCGCACCAGCGACTCGAACAGAGCCGCCGTGCCGGTCGTCGCGATGCCCGCCGCGACCTGTGGCGTGAGCAGCGCCGCGATCGGCGGAAACAGCACGCTGTAGCCCGGAACGTTGTGTCCGCCGTACCACCAGTTGTTCCAAATCCCGAAGCCCTCAGCGGAGAACAGCCGCGCGCGCAGGAGGTGGGCGGCGAGATCAAGGCTCGGCGGCGAGACGATCACGTAGACGACCGCGAATGCCGCGGCGACGATCGTGGGGGCGATCCGCTTGGGTTGTAGCCAGTCGCGCATCAGTCCTGGTCGAGAAAGCTCGCCACCTGATCGACCACCGCCGGATGATCGAGCCATGGCCAGTGTCTGGCGTCGGCGATCCGCTCGAGTCTGGCCTGCCGAAGGTGCCCCGCGTAGGCCTCCCCCAGCTCCGGCCCGAGCCAGGGGTCGCGCTGACCCCAGAGCACCAGCGCCGGCATGTCCAGCGCCCCCAGCCCCTCGCCGAGGCCGGCCAGCCGCCGCTCGCCGGCATCGCGATAGAGGCGCAGGATCGCGCGCTGGGTCCCCTGATCGAACTGCTGCCAGATCGTCGCGACGCGGTCCTCCGGCCAGGGGCCGCCCTTGAGCAAGGTCCGCGCGAGCAGGCCGCGCGTGACGGATCCCATCAACAGTTCGCCGAGTCCCGGGCGCCGGCACCACCGTACGAAGCGCGGCCACGTGAATCCCTCGAACAACGGGATCGCATTGCAGATGATCAGCCGGTCGATTCTCTGAGGATGGCGCTGCGCGAACAGCAAGCCGCCGATCGCACCCCAATCGTGCACGACCATTTTCACGCGCTCGACCCCCAGGGCTTGGAGAAGTTGCTCCACGAATCGTGCCTGACCTTCGACCGAGTAGTCGAGATGGCCGCCCTTGCCGGAGCGGCCGAAGCCGACCAGGTCCGGTGCGATTCCGCCCGTGCGCTCCAGAAACGGCACCCAGTCATCGGAACTGGTGGGAATACCGTGGAGGTAGAGGACGGGTTTGCCAGGGCCGTGCGCGCGCCTGTAGAACACAGGCGACCCGGCGAGTTCGATCGTGTGCTCGTCGACGCTCACCCGCGGGCGAGGATAACGTCCTCTGCTGTGAGCGCGATAAGGACCGTCGAGCCCGCGAGGCGTTCGCGAACGCTGTGTCTGGGCGAGGCGCTGGTCGACCTCATCTGTGAGCGCCCCGTCACGGACGGATTGGCGCAGGCCGATTCGTTCGTCCCTCATTTCGGCGGCGCCGTCGCCAACGTCGCGATCGTCGCCGCGCGCAAGGGGGCTCGGGTCGCGCTCGCCGGCGGCGCGGGTGAGGACTCGTGGGGCTACTGGCTCCGGCGACGGCTCGCGGCTGCGGGCGTCGAGCTGTCGCTGTTCGACCTCGTGCCCGGCTCACAGACGCCGGTCTCGGTGGTGACAGTCGACGCCGCGGGCGAGGCGCGCTACCAGCTCTATGGCGAGGAGATCGCGACCGTCGTCCACGCGCTCGAGGGGCGGCTCGAGTCGGCGATCCGCGACTCGGCCGCCCTCTTCATCAGCTCCAACACGCTGGTCGGCGCCGAGGAACGCGAGCTCACGATGCGCGCGCGGACGCTGGCGCTGGAGCATCAGCGGCACGTGATCTTCGATCCCAACCTTCGCCTTCACCGGTGGCGATCCCGCGCGGACGCGGCCGCCAGCGCCAACACCTGCGTCCCCGGCGCCCTGCTGGTCCGCACCAACGAGGCCGAGGCGGCGCTGATGACCGGCGAGCAGGATCCCGACCGTGCCGCGCAGGCGCTGGTGAAGGCGGGCGCGCGGATGGCGGTGATCACCCGCGGAGAGCGGGGAGCGATCCTCCGCGGCGCGATGCGAGCTGACGCGCCGGGGGTGCGCGCGCATGTGGTGAGCACGATCGGCGCCGGCGACGTGCTGACCGGCATGCTGCTGGCCCGGCTTGCGCTGACCGATTTCTATCCGCCGGCCGTGGCGGCCTGGCTGCCCGAGGCGGTTGCTGCCTCGGCGGCGGCGTGCGAGCGGTGGGGAGCGCTTGAGTAGCCGCGCCAGCTGGCGGCGTCCCAGCGCCCGGCGCGTCCGGGCGATCCGCGACCGCCTCCGCCTCGTCTACGGGATCCCCCAGGCCCAGCCGCACGGCCACCCGATCGCCGAGTTGGTCCTGACCGTCCTCTCGCAGTCGACCAACGACCGCAACCGCGACGTCGCCTACCTCGCGTTGCGCGAGCGGTTCGTGGATTGGGAGGCCGTTCGGGATGCGCCGGTCGACGAGATCGAGGAGGCGATCCGTCCCGGCGGCATCTCGAAGGTGAAATCGGCTCGGATCAAGTCGATCCTGCGGGCGATCACCGACACCGCCCCGAGAGGCCCCACCGCCGGCGGAGCCAGCGCTGTTTCGCTCGATTGGCTGGCCAGCCAGCCGGTCTCGGCAGCGCAGGCGTATCTGACCGGGTTGCCGGGGGTTGGCCGCAAGACCGCCGCGTGCGTGCTGCTGTTCGCGTTCGGGATGCGCGACGTCCCGGTCGACACCCACGTCTCGCGGGTCGGGACGCGGCTGGGCCTGTTCCGCCCCGGCGCCGGGTTCGAGGAGCACCACGACACGATGCTGGCGCTGACACCACCCGGGGAGGAGCTCGAGTTCCACCTCAACCTGCTGCGCCACGGCCGCCGCACGTGCTACGCGCGGCGCCCCAATTGCCGCGGCTGCGCGCTGCAGCGGATGTGCCCCAGCGCGTTCAAGGTGGGGTGAAGGGTCGCGGGCTCGGCCCCGGGCCGGACGCGGACCGACCCTGTTCTGCGTAGAGAAGTGGGTCGATCGCCCACGTCCCCGCCGGCTCAGATCTGCTACGATCTGGCTAAGATTTTTACGGCCAACCAGGAGTAGAACTTAAATGGGAAAAACGATCGGAATCGACCTCGGAACGACCAACAGCTGCATGGCCGTGCTCGAGGGCGGAGAACCGACGGTGATCGAGAACGCGGAGGGCGGGCGCACGACCCCGTCCGTGGTTGCGTTCACGCCGTCCGGTGAGCGCCTCGTGGGCACTGTCGCCAAGCGTCAGGCCGTCACCAACCCCCAGAACACCGTCTTCTCGATCAAGCGCTTCATGGGCCGCAAGGAGGCCGAGGTGCGCGAGGAGGAGTCGATCGTGCCCTACAAGGTGGTCTCGGGCCCGAACGGCGACGCCCGGGTGGAGGCCGGTGGCAAGCAGTACTCGCCGCCGGAGATCTCGGCCATGATCCTCGGCAAGCTGAAGACCGACGCCGAGGCGTACCTCGGTGAGACGGTCGACAGCGCCGTGATCACCGTACCCGCGTACTTCAACGACGACCAGCGCCAGGCGACCAAGGACGCCGGCAAGATCGCAGGTCTCGACGTCAAGCGGATCATCAACGAGCCGACCGCGGCCTCGCTGGCCTACGGACTCGACAAGGAGTCTGATCAGACGATCCTCGTGTTCGACCTCGGCGGCGGCACGTTCGACGTGTCCGTGCTCGAGATCGGCGACGGCGTGTTCGAGGTCAAGGCGACAGCGGGTGACAACCATCTCGGTGGCGACAACTTCGACAAGGCGGTCGTCGACTGGCTCGTGGCAGAGTTCAAGAAGTCCCAGGGCATCGACCTGAGCGCCGACCCGATGGCGCTGCAGCGCCTCTATGAGGCCGCGGAGAAGGCAAAGATCGAGCTCTCCACCACCCAGGAGACGCAGATCAACCTGCCGTTCATCACCGCCGATTCGAGCGGGCCGAAGCACCTGGACACGCGCCTCACCCGCGCAAAGCTGGGCGAGCTTACCGCCAACCTGCTCGATCGCACCGTTGCGCCGGTTCGCCAGGCACTCGACGACGCCAAGGAGAAGGGCGTCGAGAAGGTCGATCACGTGGTGCTGGTCGGCGGCATGACCCGCATGCCGGCCGTCCAGGAGAAGGTCAAGGAGCTGACCGGCAAGGAACCGCACCGCGGCGTCAACCCCGATGAGGTCGTCGCAGTGGGTGCCGCGATCCAGGCGGGCGTGCTGGCCGGCGACGTCAAGGACGTGCTGCTGCTCGACGTCACCCCGCTGACCCTCGGGATCGAGACCAAGGGCGGCGTGATGACCAAGCTGATCGAGCGCAACACGACGATCCCGACCCGCAAGTCGGAGATCTTCTCGACCGCCGAAGACAACCAGCCCAGCGTGGAGATCCACGTGCTCCAGGGCGAGCGCGAGATGGCCGCCTACAACAAGTCGCTGGGCAAGTTCCAGCTGACCGGCATCCCGCCGGCACCGCGCGGCATCCCGCAGATCGAAGTGGCGTTCGACATCGACGCCAACGGCATCCTCAGCGTCTCCGCCAAGGATCTGGGAACCGGCAAGGAGCAGAAGATCGAGATCAAGTCCGGCTCCGGCCTCTCCGAGGAGGAGATCAAGCGGATGGTCTCGGACGCCGAGTCCCACGCGGATGAGGACCGTCGCCTGCGCGAGCTCGCGGAGGCCCGGAACAACGGCGAGAACGCCGCGTACCAGGCAGACCGTCAGCTCAAGGAGCTGGGCGACACCGTCGACGCCTCTTCCAAGGAGGAGATCGAGGCAGCGATCAAGGCCGTCCGAGAGGTTCTCACCTCCGAGGACGCGGCCGACATCACCGCCAAGACCGAGGCGCTGCAGTCCTCCTTCCACCGGGTCTCCGAGGCGATGTACCAACGCGCCCAGGAGCAGGCGGCGGCAAGCGGCGCCACGTCGGCGGATGGGGCCGGCGCGGACGGCTCGACCAACGGCGCCGGTGCCGAAGAAGACGTCGTCGACGCTGAAGTCGTCGATGAGGGTAAGTAAGCGATGGCCTCGGATCGACACACATCTGTGAGGTCCGGGGCGGACGCTCCTGACGCGGCCACGCGAACGGCCGCGTCGGGAGGTCCGGCGCCGGACCTTGGTTTTGAACGCCCCACGGACGGAACCACCCCCCTGGCTGAGGAACAGCAAGAGGGGCGTGAGCCTGCCGAGGGTGCGGAGGGCCCCGAGCCCTCGATGCCCGCCGGGGAGCCGGAGGCGCCGACCGGACCGGCCGCTCCCTCGCGTCCTCATGGCGATGAGCTGGACGAGGCGCTCCCGGACGAGGAGGCAGAGTCGCCGGCTGAGCCCGAGGACCACGAGGGCAAGCTCCAGCGGGACCTGGAGGAGCTCGAGGTCAAGGCGGGCCGGGCTGACCAGTACCTCGAGCTGGCGCAGCGGACCAAGGCTGACTTTGAGAACTACCGCCGGCGGGCCGCGCGGGAAGCCGCGGCGGCCCAGGAGCGCGGAATCGCCAAGCTCGCCAAGGAGCTGCTGCCGGCGGTCGACAATCTCGACCGGGCGCTGGATGCGGCCCAGGCGGCAGGCAACGGCACCGACGATCCGAGCACCTTGGTGTCCGGGATCAAGCTCGTGCACGCCGATGTGATCGCGGCGCTGGCACGCGTCGGGATCGAGTCCTTCGACCCGGAGGGTGAACCGTTCGATCCTCAGTGCCACGAGGCGGTCGCGCAACAGCCGGCGCAGGGGGCGCAAGCGGGGACGGTGGTTGAGGTCTATCAGCGCGGCTACCGACTTGGAGAGGCGGTTCTGCGGCCGGCTCGCGTGGTCGTGGCCGGGTAAGGGGCTGACCCAGCGATGGCTGCCAGGCCCGACTACTACAAGACGCTCGGGGTAGGCAAGGGCGCCTCCGACGAGGAGATCAAGAAGGCCTACCGGAAGCTTGCCCGCAAGTATCACCCGGACCGCAACGCGGGCGATAAGAACGCGGAGGAGCGTTTCAAGGAGATCTCGCAGGCCCATGATGTCCTGTCCGATCCCGACAAGCGCAAGGAATACGACCGTGGCGGTGTCTTCGCCGGCTTCGGCGCACCGGGCGGCTTCGATCCAGGCTCGTTCAGCGGCGGGTTCGGGGACATCCTCTCGAACCTGTTCGGAGGCGCGGCCGGCGGGCGTACCACCGGCCGGCCCGGGGGCGCTCGCGGTGGGCGCGCGCAGCAACGCGGCCGCGATCTGGAGACCGAGGTCACCCTCAGCTTCGACCAGGCCGTGAACGGCGCCCAGGTCCCACTCGCGGTGCCGACCTCCCAGCCGTGTCCGACGTGTCATGGAACCGGCGCCAAGCCGGGAACGACGGCCAAGGTCTGTCCGGTCTGCAATGGGCGCGGGATCGAATCCGAGAGCCAGGGGATCTTCTCCATCTCTCAGCCGTGCTCCAACTGCCACGGCAGCGGCACGGTGATCGAGGATCCCTGCCCGACGTGTGGCGGCAGCGGCGCGCAGCGCACGATCCGCCGACTGCGGGTCAACATTCCCCCCGGCGTGCGCGACGGCAGCCGCATCAGGCTCGCCGGCAAGGGCGAAGGAGGCGCACCCGGATCGGAGCCCGGGGACCTGTACGTGATCACCCACGTGAGGGAATCGCCGGTGTTCAAGCGCGCCGGTGAAAACCTCGAGGTCGAGGTACCGCTGACGATCCCGGAGGCGGTCCGGGGTGCCGTGGTCGAGGTGCCGACGCTGTCGGGCACCAAACGGCTGCGGGTGGCGCCCGGCACCAAGCACGGGACGGTCCAGCGCCTCCGTGGCGAGGGCCCGGCGCGTCTTGGCGGCAAGGGCCGCGGGGATATCCATTACCGCTTCGTGATCGACGTTCCGACGTCGCTCTCGCCCGAGCAGGACGAGGCGATCGACAGGCTGTCGAACGTGATGAACGGCAACCCCCGGGCGGGGCTGTTCGCCAAGGCCGGCACCGCCGGCGGGAGCCAAGCGTGATGGCCAGCCGCCGGATTCGGGCCGAGGCGACCAGGGTCACCCGGACCGCTACCAGGGTCGCGGTTTCCTCAGACCGCGGCGTGTTCATGATCTCGGTGGCCGCCGAGCTGGCGGACATGCACCCCCAGACGTTGCGCATGTACGAGGCTCGGGGCTTGATCGAGCCCAAGCGCTCGCCGAAGGGCACCCGCCTGTACTCCCACCAGGACGTCGACCGACTGCGCCGGATCCAGGAGATGACCGCGGAGCTGGGGATGAACCTGGCCGGCGTCGAGCGAGTGTTCGAGCTCGAGGGGAAGCTCGCCGCGATGGCGCGCAAGGTGGTCGCACTCGAGCGCCGGGCCGGCGAGCTGAACGCCGAGGTGGAGCGACTGGAGGCCCTCCGCAGGGAGCTGCGGGCGGAGATCGTCCCCTACGAGCGCGGCGGTGAGCTGATCCGTTCCGCCGATCTGAAGTCGTTCAGGATCCCGATCGACCGCCCCGAACGCTAAGCGCTCCAAATCCTCGACCGAACCTACGGCGGGAAGCACTAAACGACCCCAGCTGTGCGACGATCTGGGCCTGGTGACGCGCGCAAGGGGAGAGGGGGATCGATGTGCGAGCGGCACACGCTGTCTTGCCCGCGCGCTGTGGACCGGCGCGAGCAGCCTCGCGATTCTGCTCGCCGCGGGCGTTCCGGCCGCATTCGCCGGGCCTGACGCGCATGCGACCGCGGTCGGTCCGGCGCCGGTCTCGCAGCCGCTCCAGCTCGTGCTGCCGCTGGTTGCCCGGGACGCCGGGCTCTCGCAGCTTGCCGCGGCGGTGAGCACTCCCGGCTCGCGCGCGTACGCGCACTACGAATCGATCTCGCGGTTGTCGCGCCGGTTCGGCGCCACGCCGCGGACTCGCCGCCGGGTGCTCGCCTACCTTCGGGCTGCCGGCGCCACCGACGTGAAGATCGACGCCACGGGGCTGTTCGCCGACGCGACGATGACCGCCGGGCGTGCCGAGCGCGTGTTCGCGACGCCGCTGGCGCGGTTTCGCTCCCCGCGCGCCACGAGATTCATCGCCCCCCGCACCGGGGTCGGGATCCCCTCCGGCCTTCGGGGCCTGGTCCAGGCGGTGATCGGCTTGGACACGCGTCTGCTTGCGGCGCCCGGGCGTTCGACGCCGGGGCGGCTTGGCATGGACGATCGAGCCGGGCTGCGGGCACACGCCGCCTCGCCGCCCACCTCCGCCTTCCCTCGCACCGGAACGCCGAGCGGATGTAGCGCCGGTCTCGGTGCGGGCGAGGTCGGCGGCGATCCGGCCACGGCCGGGTTCACCCCGAACCAGTACTTGGCCGCGTACGGCTTCGACCAGCTCCATGGCGCCGGGTTCGGCGGACAGGGAGAGCGGGTCGCGCTGATCGAGATCGACGGCTTCAACGACTCTGACATCGCGGCGTTCGCGCAGTGCTTCGGCCTGCACATCCCGGCCCTGAACGCCTTCGGGGTCGGCGTCCATCATCCCCTGCCGCCCGGCGGAGAGTCGACGCTCGACCTCGAGGCGCTCGACGCCGCCGCCCCGGAGCTGAAGGCGATCGACGTCTATGAGACCAATGCGGATGCCGCGGGCACGCTCAAGGCGATGACGGCCCCACTGCAGAACCGCGGCCGGGAGCCGCAGGTGATCTCCGCCTCGCTCGGCCTGTGCGAACCGGCCGTGTACCTGGCCGTCGGTCCTCGGGGGATCGTGGCGACGGAGGAAGCCCTGGAGATGGCCGCGATCAGCGGGGTCACGTTCCTGGCCGCCAGCGGCGATTCGGGCTCGGCGGACTGCACCGGTCCAAACGGCTCTCCGGTCGACCGGCTGGCCGTGAACTATCCGGCCTCATCGGGGTGGGCGACAGGAGTCGGCGGCACCAACCTGCTGCTTGACCCCGCCAACGGGATTTCGACCCAGGTGGTCTGGAACGACGCCGGTGTGCAACCCGGCTCCGCGGCCGGTGGCGGCTCGAGCGACCTGTTTCGCCGACCCTTCTACCAAGCCGGCACGGTCAAATCCCGGTTTCGGGCCGTGCCCGACGTCTCAATGCTCGCGGACATCATTCCCGGCTACGCCGTCTACTGCTCCGCGCGGAGCGACTGCCTCAACGCGGGCAACTCCAACCCATGGCAGGCGGTGGGCGGAACCAGCGCTTCCACGCCGCTGCTGGCGGGCGGACTTGCGCTCGTGGACCAGGAGCTGAGCGCGCACAAGCGCCAGGCTCTCGGACTCGTCAATCCGCTGCTCTATGAGCTCGGGCGCTCATCGACCCTCAGTCGCGCGGTGTTCGACGACGTGCTGGCCTACGGAAACGATGTCGGCCCGTTCATTTCCGGCAATGGCCGGCCGCTCGGCTGCTGCACCGCGAGCCGCGGCTATGACCTGGCGTCGGGCTGGGGCAGCCTCAACCTCCCGAGCTTCGCGTTGCTCGCGCTGGCGCGGCAGCCCGCGCAGCTCGCGCTGTCGCTGCCCGCCCACCAGCGACCCCTCAAGCATCGCCAAATCCTCGCGACGCTCATCTGTTCTGGACCGTGCCAGGTCGGCGCCTACGCCGTGGTGCGGATTGCTCGCAAGCGGGCGTTCACGGTCACCTCGCGCGTGTACCGGTTCCGCTCCGGTGGCGCACGGACGATCGTCGTGCGGCTCTCAGCCCAGCAGCTCCGGCGGCTGCGCGGCGCGGTGGCCGGACATCACGCGATCACCGCCACCGTGTTCGGCGTCATCCTCGACAGCGGCCATCGGGTCGAGTTCCAGACCGCCGGCAGGACGCTCGTGATCGGGGGGTGACCGCGCCGGCGGCGGCAGCGTCGGGGCGCGCGCAGCGCGCCGGCGGCGACACCCGGGGCGCGCGCCAGCGCGCCCTCTCCCCACCCCATAGGTGGAAGTTAGTCAGGGACCGCCAGCTCGGCCCACACGCGGTGGCCGTCAGCTCGGTCCGAGCCCCAGCGGGTTGCCAGTTGCTCCACCAGGCGCAACCCTAATCCGCCGAGGTGGGGCGTGCCGGAACGCGGCTTGACGGCCCGGCCTGACCTCCCCGGATCGACCACCGAGATCAGCAGGCTCTCGCGGCCGACCGTGCCCTCGACCGTCAGATGATCCTTCTCTCGGGCGCCCGAATGGCGTACGGCGTTGCTGACCAACTCGCTCGCGACCAACATCGCATCGCTCAGTATCCCGCCGATGCCGTCGAGCTTCCTCAGGCCCTCACGGGCCGCCGCGGGAGCGCGCTGATCGCACCGCAACTCGAGGCGAAACTCCATGTCGGCGGTGGCTGGTCGAGGCGGTCGATGCCACTGCGCAGATGTCCGGCGATGCATCCCTGGCATCGGCAAGATCTCTCTCCGTTTGGACTCAGTGGCAGTCTCGCTCGCGGCGCGGGCCGCTGAGGTAACTTGGCTTACGGCTCACTCACGGTGTTCCCGGTCGCGAGGGTGGGCAAACGGCGCGTTGCGGCGGCCGTCGAGGGGGCAGGAAGCGCCGAATGCAGGATTGCCGCTCGCAAATGACCAGAAAATGTGTCATAATCTCAGTCGAACAGACTTAGATTTTTACGACCACGAACAGCGAAACCGATCCCACATGCAACCAGACCGTTTCACCATAAAGTCCAGGGAGGCGATCGAGGCCGCGCAGCGGCTCGCAGACGAGCGCCGTAATCCCCAGACCACGCCCGAGCACGTGCTCGCCGTCCTGCTCGAGCAGGACGGTGGCGTCGTCGCTCCGGTCCTGCGCAAGCTCGGTGTCGACCCGGCCGCGGTTCGCCAGACCCTCGGGGCGGCGCTCGATGCACTGCCCAGGCTGAGCGCCGGCGCGGGGGCTTCGGAGCCGGCCGGAGGCTCGACGGAGCTCACGCAGATCCTGCGCGCCGCCGAGAAGGAAATGCGCGATTTGGATGACGAGTACGTCTCGACCGAGCACCTGATGCTCGCGATCGCGGCTCACCCTGGGCCGGCCGGGGACGCGCTGCGGAGCTCCGGTGCGACCCGTGAGCAGCTGCTCAAGGCGCTGTCCGAGGTACGCGGCAGCCACCGTGTCACGGATGAGAATCCGGAGAACAAATTCCAGGCGCTTCAGCGCTTCGGCAGAGATCTGACCGATGCCGCCGCGCAGGGCAAGCTCGACCCGGTGATCGGACGCGACGACGAGATCCGGCGCGTGATCCAGGTGCTCAGCCGGCGCACGAAGAACAATCCGGTGCTGATCGGGGAGCCGGGCGTCGGCAAGACCGCGATCGTCGAGGGGCTCGCCCAGCGAATCGTCGACGGCGACGTTCCGGAAGGGCTCCGCGACCGCCGGCTGATCGCGCTCGACTTGAGCGCGATGGTCGCCGGCTCCAAGTACCGGGGCGAATTCGAGGACCGTTTGAAGGCGGTGCTCAAGGAGATCAGCGACGCCAAGGGCCAGATCATCGTGTTCATCGACGAGCTGCATACGATCGTCGGCGCCGGTGCCGCCGAGGGCGCCATGGATGCGGGCAACATGCTCAAGCCGATGCTCGCGCGCGGCGAGCTGCGTGCGGTCGGTGCGACCACCCTCGATGAGTACCGCAAGCACATCGAGAAGGACGCGGCGCTCGAGCGCCGGTTTCAGCCCGTGCTCGTGGGCGAGCCGACGGTGGAGGACACGATCGCGATTCTGCGCGGGCTCAAGGAGCGATATCAGGTCCATCACAAGGTGCGGATCCAGGACTCCGCGCTGGTCGCCGCGGCGGCGCTCAGCCACCGCTACATCGCCGACCGTTTCCTGCCCGACAAGGCGATCGATCTGGTCGACGAGGCCGCCTCGCGGATCAGGATGGAGATCGACTCCAAGCCGACGGAGATCGACGAGGTCGACCGTCACATCATGCAGCTGGAGATCGAGCTGCAGTCGCTCGGCGATGACGACGATTCCGGAACCGTCGCGCGGCGCGAGCAGCTGGAGCGCTCACTGGCCGAGGAGCGGGAGCGCTCCGCGGCGATGCACGCCGAGTGGCAGCGCGAGAAGGAGACCGTCGGCGCGGTCGCGGAGCTGCAGGAGAAGCTCGAGCAAGGCCGGATCGAGCTGGAGCGGGCTCAGCGCGAGGCCGACCTGGGCCGCGCCGCCGAGCTCCAGTACGGCACGATTCCCGAGCTCGAGCGCCAGCTCCGCGCCGCCGAGGAGGCGGAGCAGGACGCCGGCGCGGCCCCGAAATTCCTCAAGGACGTGGTCGATGCCGAGGATGTCGCCGAGGTCGTCGCGAAGTGGACGGGGATCCCCGTCTCGCGCCTGATGGAAGGCGAGATCGAGAAGCTCGTGCACATGGAGGAGCGCCTGCACCGGCGGGTGATCGGCCAGGACGAGGCGGTCGAGGCCGTCTCGGCGGCACTGCGCCGCTCCCGCGCCGGCCTGCAGGACCCCAACCGCCCGATCGGCGCGTTCCTGTTCCTCGGGCCGACCGGCGTCGGCAAGACCGAGCTGGCGCGGGCCCTGGCCGAGTTCATGTTCGACAGCCAGGACGCGATGGTCCGGATCGACATGTCCGAGTACATGGAGAAGCACTCGGTCTCACGGCTGGTCGGTGCCCCGCCCGGCTACATCGGCTATGACGAAGGCGGTCAGCTGACCGAGGCGGTCCGCCGCCGGCCCTACTCGGTGGTGCTGCTCGACGAGATCGAGAAGGCCCACCCCGACGTGTTCAACACGCTGCTGCAGGTGATGGACGACGGCCGGCTGACCGACGGTCAGGGTCGCACCGTCTCGTTCAAGAACGCGGTGCTGATCATGACCTCGAACATTCCGGGCGGCCGGGCCGGCGTCGAGGCGCAGTTCAAACCCGAGTTCATCAACCGGCTCGACGACATCGTCGAGTTCCACTCGCTGAGCCGCGAACAGATCAGTGAGATCGTCGATCTCCAGGTCGAGCAGCTGGTGCGGCGGGTGCGCGAGCGAGGCATCGAGATCGAGCTGACCGACCCCGCGCGGACGTTGCTCGGGAACCTCGGCTACGACCCCACCTATGGAGCGCGGCCGCTCAAGCGAGTGATCCAGAAGCGGCTCATCGACCCGCTCGCCCTGGCGATCCTCGAGGGCCGGTTCGCCGCCGGCGACACGGTCCGCGTCGATGCCGCCGGGGGTGAGATCGAGCTCGAGCGAGCGGAGGCGGCTGCCCCCGCCGCGGCCGGGTGATCAGGTCGCCGGCGGACGGTCCCGGGGGTCGACGGTGAACAGCCGCCACTCACCCGGGACCCCGTCGAGCGCCTCGACGCCGCGGAACTGAAACCCGATGTTCGAACCGACCACCAGGTCACGCACGGTTCCCGAGACGAGTACCTGATTGGGTGCCGCGAGGTCGGCGATTCGCGCCCCGATATGGACCGTGACGCCGGCGAGGTCGTTTCCGGAGAGCTGGCATTCGCCGGTGTGAAGGCCGGCGCGCAGATCGAGGGCGAGACCGCGTCCAGCGTCGAGCAGCGACACGGCGCAGCGAATCGCCCGAGCCGGCCCGTCGAACGCCGCGAACACGCCGTCTCCCGTGCGCCGGACGGTCCGTCCGCGGTAGTCGGCGATCCGGTCCTGCAACACCCGGTCGTGATCGGAGATCAGATCATGCCAGCGGCGGTCGCCCAGCCTCGCCGCTCGCTCGGTCGAGCCGACGATGTCGGTGAACATGACCGTGGCGAGCACCCGATCAGGGTCGTGCACGCCGCGGGAGCCGGTCACGAACTCCTCGATCTCGTCGAGCAGCGCATCGGAATCGCCGGCGAAGTAGATGTGGTTCTCGCCCGGCAGCTCGACGTAGCGCGCATGCGCGATCTGCGCCGCCAGGTACCGCGCGTTGGCGACGTCGATCAGCCGATCGCCGCGCCGGTGCAGGATCAGCGTGGGAACGCGGATCGCCGGAAGCACGGCGCGGATGTCGAGCTCGGCGAGCGTCTCGAAGATCGGCGCCACCATCGCGGGGCGGACCGAGTGGCGCTCGAACCGGCCCCACCACCGGCGGAACCGTGCGTCGCCGGCGAGCGCCGGCGCGAGCACGTTCAGCGACGCCCCCGTGCCCCAGCCCTCGATCCACCGCCGGCCATAGGCGGCGACCAGCTCCGCGGGCCGTCCCTGGGGGTAATCCGGGGAGCGCAGCCAGCGGGCCAACGTGCCGTACAGGATCAGGCTCACGCAGCGCTCGGGATAGGTCGCCGCGAACAGGGCTGCCATCGGTCCTCCCTCGGATGGGCCGAACAGCACCGCGCGCTCGGAGCCGACGGCGTCCATCACCGCGATCACGTCGTCCATCCGTTCCTCGAGCGTCTGCGTGCTCGGGACCGAGTCCGACAGCCCCGTCCCGCGTTTGTCGAACATGATCAGCCGCGAGAACGACGCAAGCCGGCGCAGGAAGTACGCCGCCGCGGGCTGCTCCCAGTACTGCTCGATGTTCGAAAGCCACTGGGGGACGAGGATCAGATCGACGTCGCCGGCGCCAACTGTCTGGTAGGCGATGCTGAGATCGCCTGCCTTGGCGAATCTGGTCTCAGTCAGAGCCATCGCAGTTACCCCGGTGCGCGTCGCAGCTTACCTGGGCTGTGGCCAGGGGGCAGCGGACCGAACGGCCGACCGTGCTACAAGTGCCGCTTCACCACGTCGAGAAGGAGGATGGCTGTGCCCACGTACATCATGCTGTCGACGCTGACCCCCGAAGGCGTGCAGACGATCAAGAACAATCCGTCCCGGATCCGCGAGGTCAATCGCGAAGTGGAGCAACTCGGCGCGACGGTCAAGGCGCAGTGGGCGACGCTCGGTCAGTTCGACTTCGTCAACGTCGTCGAGGCGCCGGACGAGAAGACGATCGCGCGCGTCTCGCTCGAGCTCGGGTCGCGGGGCACGGCCAAGTACGAGACGCTCAGCGCGATCCCGATCGACGACTTCATTGGCGCGATCTGACGTGTCAAGCGCCACCGACGGGACGGCCGCGAACGAGGCCACGCTCGTCGTCGGCGCGGGCGCGCGAGAGCACGCGATCGTCCAGGCGCTGCTGCGCTCGCCGCGCGCTCCGGCGGTCATCTGCGCGCCGGGCAACGCCGGGATCGCCGATCAGGTGCGGGTCCTCGACGTGGCCGCGGAGGATCTCGACGGGCTGGTGAGGGCCGCTCGCGACGAGCGGATCTCGCTCGTCGTCGTGGGGCCGGAGGCGCCGCTCGTCGCGGGCCTCGCCGACGCCATGTCGGACGCCGGGATCCGCTGCTTCGGACCGAGCGCCGCCGCCGCCCGGCTCGAGGGCTCGAAGGCGTTCTGCAAGCAGGTGATGGACGCTGCCGGAGTCCCCACCGCCGGCTACGAGGTCGTCAGCACGCCCGAGCAGGGACTCGCCGCGGTCGATCATTACCCGGTCGTGCTCAAGGCCGATGGCCTCGCCGCCGGCAAGGGGGTGGTGATCGCCCACGACGAACGCGAGGCGCGCGAGGCGCTCCATCAGCTGCTGGTCGAGCGGCGGTTCGGCACCGAGCGGGTGGTCGTCGAGGAACACCTGGAGGGCGAGGAGCTGTCGTTGCTGGCGTTGTGCGACGGACGCAGCGCGCTTGCACTGTCCTGCGCCCAGGACTACAAGCGGATCTTCGACGGCGACCGCGGTCCCAACACTGGGGGAATGGGGTCCTACTCGCCCGTGCCGTCGGTCGACGAGGCGCGCGCTCGCGCGATCTGCGATGCCGTCCATCAGCCGGTCCTGGACGAGCTCGCGCGGCGGGGGACCGAGTTCAAAGGGGTTCTGTACGCCGGCCTGATGATGAGCGCCGATGGTCCCAAGGTCCTGGAGTTCAACGTGCGCTTCGGTGATCCCGAGACGCAGGCGATCCTGCCGCGGCTGCGCGCCGATCTGCTAGGCCTGCTCGAGGCGGCGACCGTCGCCGGCGGGCTCGACGGCGTGGGGCTGGAGTGGGCGCCGGACACGGCGGTGACCGTCGTGCTGGCGAGCCGCGGATACCCGGCCTCGTCATCGAGCGGCGACGTGATCACGGGACTCGACGAGGTCCCCCCGAATGTGTTCGTGACCCATGCGGGCACCGCGCGGACGCCGTCCGGGGAGCTGGTTACCGCCGGCGGGCGGGTACTGAACGTGACCGCGCTCGGCCAGGATCCGGCTGCCGCCCGCGCCGCCGCATATGCTGCCGCGGACATGATCAAGTTCGACGGCAAGCAGCTTCGGCGCGACATCGCGGCGCGGCTGCCCGCCAGAGAGCAGAGCCGCGCGTGAGCGAACAACTGCCACCTGTACCGGAGGTCGTCGCTGAGCCGGCGGCGGCGTTCGAAGAACTCGACGTGGGCGGCCCGCTGGTCGGGATCGTGATGGGTTCCAAGAGCGATATGGCGGCGATGGAGGCCGCCGAGAAGGAACTCAGCGAGCGCGGCATCAGCTCCGAGGTCCGGGTGATGTCCGCCCATCGCGAACCCGACAAGGTGGCGGAGTACGCCCGCAACGCCCGGATGCGCGGTCTGCGCGTGATCATCGCCGGCGCCGGCCTGTCGGCTGCCCTTCCCGGCGTGGTGGCGGCTCACAGCGATCTCCCCGTGATCGGCGTCCCGCTCACCAGCCGGATGTCGGTCGCCGGCGGGCTCGATGCGCTGCTGTCGATCGCGCAGATGCCGCCCGGCGTGCCGGTGGCGTGCGTGGGCGTCGACAACGCCCGCAATGCCGCCGTGCTGGCGGCGCGAATTCTCGGGGCGTGAGCCAGCGCGCGCGGTAGCCTCTGGCTGCAGCGCCCCACCGCCTCGACCGGGCGCAAGATCGCCATGCTTTCGATGGAGAGCTACCTGCTGCTCGCGGTCGTGATGCTGGTCGTCAAGGCCGTGCAGCTGGCCGGAGGATGATAATCGCGCCGTGATCGCCCGCTACACGCGACAGGCCCTGGCCGATATCTGGTCCGATCATGCGCACTTCGACGCGATGCGCGAGGTCGAGGTCGCGGCGTGCGAGGAGATGGACGGCCCGTCCCCCGAGGAGCTCGAGGCGATTCGCGGCGCCACGTTCACCGTCGAGGCGGTCGCCGAGCGGGAGAAGGTCACCGACCACGACACCGCGGCGTTCGTCGACGTGCTGGCCGCGTCAGCCGGGCCGGCCGGACGCTGGATCCACTACGGGCTGACCTCGAGCGACGTGCTCGACACCGGCCTCGCGCTGCAGCTGCGCCGGGTCGGCGAGCTGATCCTCCCCGACGCGCGGCGACTGGTCGCGGTGCTCGCCGCGCGGGCGCGCGAGCACGTGCACACGCTGTGCGTCGGGCGGACCCACGGGATCCACGCCGAGCCGACCACGTTCGGGATCAAGCTGGCGGGGTTCGCGTTCGAGGCCGACCGCAACGCCAGGCGCCTCGAGCGTGCGTTCGCGCAGGTCGCGGTTGGCGCGATCTCGGGCGCGGTCGGAACCTATTCCGCGACCTCACCGGAGTTCGAGCGGCGGGTGCTGGCCCGGCTCGGACTGGAGTGCGAGCCGGTCTCGACGCAGGTGGTGGCCCGTGACCGGCACGCCGAGCTGCTGCAGGCGATCGCGCTCGCCGGGGCGGGGCTGGAGCGATTCGCGACCGAGCTGCGACACCTGGCGCGGACCGAGGTCGGGGAAGTGCGTGAGCCGTTCAGCGAGGGGCAGAAGGGCTCGAGCGCAATGCCCCACAAGCGCAATCCGATCAAGTCAGAGCAGGTCGCGGGGCTGGCCCGGGTGCTCCGCGGGAACGCCTCCGCGGCGCTCGAGAACGTCGTGCTGTGGCACGAAAGAGACATCTCCCACTCGTCGGTCGAGCGGATCATCCTGCCGGACTCGACGGCGCTGCTGGACCACATGCAGCGGCGTGTGATTGCGCTCGTGGAGGGAATGGCGGTGGATGCCGGGCGGATGCGAGCGAACCTGGAGCTGACGTGTGGAGGGCTGTTCTCGCAGCGGGTGCTGCTGGCGCTGGTGGAGAGCGGCCTGACGCGCGATGACGCGTACCGGATCGTGCAGCGGCTCGCCCAGCGAGCGTTCGATGATCGCGTGCCGCTGCGTGAGCTGCTGGCGTCCGAACCGGCGGCGGGTTCGCTCCAGCTCGACGCGATCTTCGACTACGCGCCGTTCGTGCGCTACGCCGATGAGATCGTGGGGCGGCTGGAGGAGATCGCCTAGGGGCGCGGGCCAGCCCTCGGCGCCGGTCGGGCCCTGGGGCGCCCGAGCCGCCGCCGGGCCGTCGCGGACCCCGAGGGAGAGCTTCGGTGGCTTCCGACCGGCCCCAATGTGACGCGCATCGTTCGGCTTTGATTCCGCGTCACGTTTGGTCCGCCTGCGGGCCCTAAAGTGCCGCGCATCGAACGGCTTTGATTCCGCGTCACGTTGGGGCTCATATATGGCCGAAGATCACCTCGTTGCCCACGATCTCGGCGCATCGGCTGCCAGCCCCGGCCCTCCGTCCCGCCCCGCGGCCCCCGGCTCGCCGCCCCCGCCTCGCCGCCCCGCCGCCCCGACCGCGCCGCCCCCCGCCCCCGACCGCGCCGCCCCCCGCCCCCGAGCGCGCCACCGACCCCGTTGATAGCATCGACTCAGTGACCGCCATCGCCGACCTGCCCCTCATCGCCTCGGGGAAGGTCCGCGAAATCTACGATCTCGGCGATCGGCTGCTGATCGTCGCGTCAGACCGGATCTCGACCTACGACGTCGTGCATCCGACGGCGATTCCCGATAAGGGGAACGTGCTGACCGGCGTCTCGACGTTCTGGTTCGAGCGCACCGGCGAGCTCGTCGCCAACCACCTGGTCTCGGTCGCCGACGGGGTTCCGGATGAGGCCCGCGGGCGCGGGATGGTCGTGCGCAAGCTCGAGATGCTGCCGGTCGAATGCGTCGTGCGCGGCTACCTGAGCGGCTCGGGGTGGAAGGACTATCAGCGCACCGGCGCCGTGTCGGGGATCGCGCTGCCGGATGGCCTGCGCGAGTCAGATCGCCTGCCTGCGCCGATCTACACGCCCTCGACGAAGGCCGAGGTCGGCCACGACGAGGCGATCGATTTCGAGGCGACGGTGCGGCTGGTCGGCGATCGAGGTCTCGCCGAGCGTCTGCGTGAGGTGTCGATCGCTGTCTATGAGCACGCCGCCGAGCACGCCCGCTCCCACGGGATCATCCTCGCCGACACGAAATTCGAGTTCGGCCTCGACTCCGAAGGCCAGCTGACGCTCGGCGACGAGGTGTGCACGCCCGACTCCTCGCGATTCTGGCCCGCCGACCAGTATCAGCCCGGCCGGACGCAGCCCAGTTTCGATAAGCAGTTCGTGCGTGACTGGGCCTCCTCGACCGGCTGGGATCGCAACCCGCCGGCGCCGCCGATTCCCGATGACGTCGTCGCGCGCACGCGAGAGAAGTACGTCGAGGCGTACGATCGGATCGTCGGCGAGCCGCTGGACCAGTGGTTGCGGCGAACCGGCGCGCGATGAGGGCGCGGGTCCTGGTCAGGCCGAAGGAGGGAATCCTCGATCCGCAGGGTCAGGCCGTGGAGCGCGCGTTGCCGGCGCTCGGCTTCCAGGGCGTCCGCCAGGTCCACGTCGGTCGGATGGTCGAGTTGGAGGTCGACGACCCGGCCCGGCTGCCGGAGATGTGTGAGCGCCTGCTCGCCAACCCGTTGATCGAGGACTACGAGATCGTCGAAGCGGAGCCCGCCGCGTCGTGAAATTCGGCGTGATCCGCTTCCCGGGGTCCTGCGACGAGGTCGACGCGATGGACGCGGCGGCCCGGGTGGGCGATGCGGTTCTGCTCTGGCACGCCGAGCCCGAGCTTCACGGCGTGGACGCGGTGATCGTGCCCGGCGGGTTCTCCTACGGCGACTACCTGCGCGCGGGAGCGATCGCGAGGTTTGCCCCGGTGATGGAGGAGGTCGCGGAGTTTGCCCGCGAGGGTGGCTTGGTGCTCGGGATCTGCAACGGCTTTCAGGTGCTGTGCGAGGCGGGCCTGCTGCCCGGCGCGCTGCTGCCGAACGCTTCGCTGCGGTTTGTCTGCCGGCAAGTCGAGCTGGATGTCGTCCAGCGCGACAGTCCCTTCACGCGCGCGTGCGAGGACCGCCCGCGCCTGTCGATCCCGGTCAAGCACACGACGGGACGGTTCTATGCGCCGATGGAGCAGCTCGATCGGCTCGAGGCGCGCGGTCAGGTGCTGCTGCGCTACGCGCCGGGCGAGAACCCGAACGGCTCGCTGCGCGACATCGCGGGGGTGTCCAACGAGCGGGGCAACGTGTTCGGACTGATGCCGCATCCCGAGCACGCGGTGGACCCGTTGACCGGCTCCACCGACGGGCTGAAGATCTTCGAGTCGATGCGAGCCCATGTCGCCGACCGCGTTCTCGTCTAGACATCGGGCCCTCGGTCTCACCGACGACGAGTACGAGCTGATCGTCAAGGCGCTCGAGCGCGAGCCGAACCGCGTCGAGCTGGCGATGCTGTCGCTGATGTGGTCCGAGCACTGCGCCTACAAGCACTCACGCAAGCTGCTGCGCCGGCTCCCGACCGAGGGACCGCACGTGCTGATGGGTCCGGGCGAGAACGCCGGGGCGGTCGACGTCGGCGGCGGCCTGGCGGTCGCGTTCAAGGTCGAATCGCACAATCATCCGAGTGCCGTGGAGCCGTTCCAGGGCGCAGCGACGGGGGTCGGCGGGATCCTGCGCGATGTGTTCGCGGTCGGCGCCCGCCCGATCGCAGTGCTCGACTCGCTCCGGTTCGGGGAGCCCTCACAGTCGCCACGGTCCCGCTATCTGCTCGAGCGCGCCGTCGCGGGGATCGGCCACTACGGCAACTCGATCGGCGTCCCGACGGTCGGTGGCGAGATCTATTTCGAGCACAGCTACGAGCAGAACTGCCTGATCAACGCGATGTGCCTGGGACTCGCACCGCACGAGCGCCTGACCCGCAGCGCGGCGGCCGGTCCCGGGAACGTGTTGGTGCTGCTCGGGGCGCTGACCGGCCGCGACGGGATCGGGGGCGCGTCGGTGCTGGCGAGCGCCGAGCTCGGCGATGGCGATGAGCAGAAGCGCCCGTCGGTCCAGATCGGAGATCCGTTCGCGGAGAAGAAGCTGCTCGAATGCTGCCTGGAACTGCTCGACCGCGAGCTGCTCGTCTCGCTCCAGGATCTGGGCGCCGCCGGGCTCACCTCCTCGGCAGCGGAGATGGCGAGCAAGGGCCGCGTCGGGCTCGACATCGACATCTCTCGGGTGCCCCTGCGCGAGGAAGGGCTCGAGCCGTTCGAGATCATGATCTCCGAGTCCCAGGAGCGGATGCTGTGCGTGGTCGCGCCGGAGCGGGTGGGAGCGGTGATCGACGTGTGCGAGCGGTGGGAAACGCTGGCCACCCCGATCGGCTGCGTGACCGACTCGGGCCGGCTGCGGGTGCTCGAGGCGGGAGCGCTCGTCGGCGAGCTGCCCGTCGAGGTGCTGGTCGACGAGTGCCCGCTCTACGACCTCGAACCGGCGGCTCCCGACCCCGAGGCGCCTCTCTACAGTGCCCCGAGCGCCGTCCTGGCTGGGGACGAACCGGCCGCGGTGACGCTACTCGCCCTGCTTCGCTCGCCCAACATCGCCTCGCGCCGAGCGGTGTTCGAGCAGTACGACTGGATCGTGCAGTCACGGACCGTCCGCCGGCCGCAGGAGGCCGACGCCGCGGTGCTGATGCTGCCCGATGGCGGCGCGATCGCCGTCTCGATCGACGGCAACGGACGCCGGGTGGCGTGCGACCCCCACGCCGGCGCGGCCGAGGCCGTCTACGAGTGCTCGGCGAACCTGGCCTGCGTCGGCGCCGAGCCGCTCGGTCTCACCAACTGCCTGAACTTCGGAAACCCGGAGAAGCCACACGTCGCCTGGCAGCTGGTGGAGGCGGTCGAAGGGCTGGCGGAGGCATGCCGCGCGCTCGGCGTCCCGGTCGTCGGCGGCAACGTGTCGCTCTACAACGAGGCGCCCAGCGGACCGATCTTCCCCACGCCCGTGGTGGGGATGGTGGGGCGGCTGCCGGACGCGGCGCGGGCCGGAAGGCTCGGCTTCGCGCGCGAGGGAGACCTGGTCGCGCTGGTGGGTGAGTTCGCGCCCTCGCTGGCCGGATCCGAGCTCGCGAAGCTACGCGGCGAGGCCCCGGCCGGGCCCCTGCCGCACGTGAAGGCGACTGCCGTCCGTGATGCGCATCGAGCCGTGCGGGATGGGATCTCCTCGGCGGCGCTCCAGAACGCACATGACATCTCCGAAGGCGGCGTGGCGGTAGCCCTCGCCGAGTGCTGCATCGCCGGCGGGATTGGAGCCACGGTCCGCCTCCCGGCCGGCGTCGACCCGTTCGCCGAGGCGCCCGGACAGGGATTCGTCGTCTCCGGCGACGAGCAGGCGCTGGCCGGGTTTCAGATCATCGGGCGCGTCGGCGGCGAGCAGCTCGCGATCGAGGGTCATTTGACGGTCGCAATCTCCGAGCTATTCGCGGCTTGGGCGGGCGCCCTCTCGACACTGGCTTGAGGCCTCGTTGCTAGGCTAAGAAGGGTCTGGCCGAGGCCTGCGGCATGCTTGGCGAAGTCATGCTTCCTATCAACGATCATCGCGACGGGCCACGCGACGAGTGCGGAGTCTTCGGGATCTACGCCCCGGACCACGACGTCGCTCGCCTCGCGTACTTTGCGCTGTTCGCGCTCCAGCACCGCGGGCAGGAGTCCGCGGGAATCGCCACCGCCGCGCGGGGTGAGAGCATCATGGCGATCCGCGACCAGGGGCTGGTGGCGCAGGTGTTCAACGAGCACACGCTGCGCTCGTTGGTCGGCGACATGGCGATCGGACACGTCCGCTACTCGACCACCGGCTCCTCGGACTGGGAGAACGCCCAGCCGATCGTCCGTAACGACCGGCGGACGCTGGCGCTGGCTCACAACGGCAACCTGATCAACGCGGTGGAGCTCCACTCGGAGCTGCGCGGCCAGGATGTGCCGTTCCGCTCGACCTCGGATTCCGAGATCGTCGCCGCGATGCTCGCGACCCATCCGGCCGAGCGGATCGACGACGCGGTGGCAGACGTGCTGCCCCGGCTCCGGGGCGCCTTCTCCACCGTGGTGATGACCGAGGACGCGGTGGTGGCGTTTCGTGATCCCCATGGCTTGCGGCCGCTCGCGCTGGGGATGATCGAGGATGGCGAGGGCGCCGCCGCCTACTGCGTCGCGAGCGAATCGTGCGCGTTTGACCTGATCGGGGCCCGCTTCCTGCGCGAGGTCGAGCCGGGTGAGATCGTGACGCTGACCGAGCGCGGGATTCAGACCCGGGTGGTGGCGGGATCCGAGCGCCGCGCCTTCTGCGTGTTCGAGTACATCTACTTCGCCCGCCCCGACTCGCGAATGGCCGGCACCGTGCTGCAGGTCGCGCGCGCGCGGATGGGCGAGATCCTGTGGCGCGAGGCGCCGGTGCCGGCCGACCTCGTGATTCCCGTGCCGGACTCCGGCAACGCCGCCGCGCGCGGACTGGCTCGCGCGGCCGGGCTACCTCAGGACGACGGCTTCATCAAGAACCGCTACGTCGCGCGCACGTTCATTCAGCCCGGCCAGGAGCTTCGCCGTCATGGCCTGCGGCTGAAGTTCAACCCGCTGCCCGAGGTCGTCTCCGGCAAGCGGCTGATCGTCGTCGATGACTCGATCGTGCGCGGCAACACGACCCGTCAGATCGTGCAGATGCTGCGCGACGCCGGGGCTGCCGAGGTCCATCTGCGGATCTCCGCCCCGCCGATCAGGCATCCATGCCACTACGGGATCGACATGTCGACGCGCGAGGAGCTGATCGCGCACGGCCGGGATGTGGGGGAGATCGCGGCCGAGCTCGGCGCGGACTCCCTGCACTACCTGTCGTTGGAGGGCGTCTACGAAGCGGTGGGCGAGTCGCGAGCGACCCACTGCGACGCCTGCTTCACCGGCGAGTATCCGCTCGAGGGCACCGAAGAGGCGAACGGCAAGTTCGCGCTCGAGCCAGAGCTGCCGCTGGTCCGGGCTTAGACCGGTTAGGGGCACGCCCTAGGGGCGCGCCTGGGGTGTCGCCCGGGCAGCGCGGACCCCCACCGCAGGCCGGCGGCCGCCGACGGCGGCGGTATCGTCGCCGGCCCATGGATGCTCGCGGGTCGTTGCAGACGATTTTTGGCTTCGACGGGTTTCGGCCCGGTCAGGCGGCCGCGGTCGCAGCGGCGCTGAGCGATCGGGACGCGCTGGTCGTGATGCCGACGGGCTCGGGCAAGTCGCTGTGCTATCAGCTGCCCGCGCTGATGCGCGCCGATTTGACGCTCGTGGTCTCGCCGCTGGTGTCGCTGATGCACGACCAGGTGCAGTCGCTGCAGGCGGTCGCGCACGGACAGGTTGAGCTGGTCAACGCGCAGCGTGGCGGTGCCAGCAACGCGCAAGCGATCGAGCGCGCGGTGCGCGGCGAGGTGCGGCTCTTGTACGTGGCACCGGAACGGTTCGCCTCGCCCGGATTCGAGACGGCGATGGCGCGGACGCGCGTGGGCCTGTTCGTCGTCGATGAAGCCCACTGCGTGTCGCAGTGGGGCCACGACTTCCGGCCCGATTACTTCTCGCTCGCTGCCGCGGCCGAACGCCTCGGCGCTCGCGCGACGGTTGGCCTGACCGCGACCGCGACACCGCGGGTCGCCGACGACATCGTGCGCCGACTCGGCCTGCGCGATCCGGTGCGGGTGACGACGGGCTTCGACCGGCCGAATCTCAGCTTCGCCGTGGTCTGCTGTGGCGGCTCGCTCGACAAGCAGCGGCGGATTGCCGCGGCGCTCGCGGCACCCGAAGCCTTGCCGGCGATCGTCTATGCCGGGACCCGCGACGCCAGCGAGCGGCTGGCGCGGGCACTGGCCCGTTCGCTGGGCGAGGAAGTGCTCGTCTACCACGCCGGCCTCGAGCGGGGCGTGCGAGCGGTGACCCAGGAGCGGTTCATGGCCGGAGCCGCGCGCGTGATCGTGGCGACCAATGCGTTCGGGATGGGAATCGACAAGGCGGACGTGCGGACCGTCTGTCACGCCTCGGTGCCAGGCTCACTGGAGGCGTACTACCAGGAGGCGGGCCGAGCGGGGCGCGATGGCCACCCCGCACGATGTCTGCTGTTCGCCGAGCAGCGCGACAAGGGATTGCACGTGTTCTTCATCCAGCGCGCCCGTGTCTCAGAGCGGGCATTCGAGGGCGTGGCAGAGCGATTGCGGTGGGCCGGCATCGACGGCTCTTACAACGTCAGCTTGTCCGAGCTGGCGGGCGTGCTGGGACCGCGGTCCGATGAGGACTCAGTGCGCGCGGTGATCGGGCACCTGGCTCGTGCCGGCATGCTCGCGCCCTCGCCGGCCCCCCCGGACCGCGCGGCGGGTCGCGTCGTCGGGCAATGGGATCGCCGTACGCTGGCGGTCTGCCTGACCTCCGCGCGCGACGCCGAGCGGGCGCGTTGGGCTCAATACCGGGCCGTGTGGGACTACGTCGAGCGCTCGCAGTGCAGACGGGCGGCGCTGCTTGCCCATTTTGGCGACCGCTCCGAGCCCGAGCCGCGGGTCGCCTGCTGCGACACGTGCGTGCCCGCGCTGGCGCCGGTCGAGCCGAGGGCCGCGCCGGCGCCGCCACGATCGGGGCCAGCGCCAGGGCGGCCACAAGCGGGACCAGCGCCAGCGCAGCTACGAGCGGGCGCAGCGCGGGACCTGGACCGGGCGATCGTCGAGGTGGTCCGCTCTGCGCGGCCGTCGGTCGGGCGCACGCGGGCGGTCGAGATCCTCCGCGGCGGAGGCTCGCGGGTCATCGCCGAGCACGGCTACGACTCGCTTGCGCTGTACGGCGAATTTGCCCACCTGCGCGCCGCGGAGGTGCTCGGACGGGTCGACGAGCTACTGCACTCGGGCACGCTTCGTTCCTCCGGCGGCAGGTTCCCGAAGCTCAGAGCAGCATGAAGGTCGCGGTCCTCGCCTCGGGCGAGGGGACTAATCTGCAGGCGCTGCTCGACCACGTCCACGGACGCGACGGCATCGAACTCGTGGCGGTCGCCTCGGATCGGCCCGGGGCCCGCGCTCTCGAGCGGGCGCGCGCGGGCGGGGTGAGCGCCGCTTCGTTTCCCCTGGGTGCGGGCGGCGACCGCGCCGAGCGGGACCGCACGATCGCCCAGTGGCTGATCGATCAGCGCGTCGAACTGGTCGTGCTGGCCGGCTACATGCAGCTGCTCAGCCCCTCATTCCTGGCGGCGTTCCCGCAGCGTGTAATCAACGTCCATCCCGCCCTGCTGCCGGCGTTTCCGGGTCTGAACGCGGTCGAGCAGGCGCTGGCCTACGGGGTCAAGGTGTTCGGGGTGACGATCCATTTCGTCGACGAGGGAGTGGACACCGGCCCCGTGATCCTCCAGCGCGCGGTCGAGCTGCCCGATGCCCGGCAGGCCGCCGACGTCCTCGGGCGACTGCACGCGATCGAGCACGAGCTGCTCCCCGAAGCGGTGCGACTGATCGCCCGCGGGGCGGTCAGGTTCGACTCTGACAATCCGCGGCGCGTCGTGATTGAGCGGTAGAGTCGGATGGCATGGAACGGGGCACGCGTCCTTTCACGGAGTTTGCGACGACCGCTCCCGGTGAGGTGCAGATCGGCAGGGCCCTGCTGTCGGTCTCCGACAAAACGGGCATCGCCGAATTCGCGCGCGGGCTGGCCGACCTCGGGATCGAGATCGTCTCGACCGGGGGAACCGCCGGGGCGTTGGAGGAGGCCGGCGTTCCCGTCCGCTCGATCACCGACCTGACCGGCTTTCCCGAGATCATGGACGGCCGCGTCAAGACCCTGCATCCGAAGCTCTACGCGGGATTGCTCGCCGTGCGCGAGGACGACTCTCACATGGTGGCGGCCCGGGAGCAGGAGGTCGAGTTCGTCGACCTGGTGTGCGTGAACCTGTATCCGTTCGAGCGCACCGCCGCGCAGCGAGGCATCCCCGATCGCGAGGTGATCGAGAACATCGACATCGGCGGTCCGACGATGCTCCGCGCCGCGGCCAAGAACCACGCGTTTGCCGCGCCGGTCGTCAGCCCCGAGAGCTATGACGCAGTCCTGGCGGAGCTGCGCGAATTCGACCGCAGGCTGTCGCTGTCCACGCGGGAGAATCTCGCGGCTGAGGCGTTTTCCTACACGGCGCGTTACGACACCGCGATCGCGCGCTGGTTCCAGGAGAAGGGCGAGGACTTCCCACCGCTGTTCGTGCGCGCATTCGAGAAGGTGCTGGACCTGCCCTACGGCGAGAACCCGCACCAACGCGCGGCGTACTACTCACAGGTCGGCACCCGCACCCACATCCTGTCGATGGTCTCTCAGCTCAGCGGCAAGGAGATCTCGCTGAACAACTTGCTCGACCTGGACGCCGGCCGGCTGCTGCTGGCCGAGTTCCAGATTCCGGCGTGCGTGATCATCAAGCACAACAACCCGTGCGGAGTCGGCGTCGGCACGACTGCGCTCGAGGCCTACCAGAAGGCATTTTCCTGCGATCCGATGTCGGCGTTCGGTGGGGTCATCTGCGTGAATCGACGCGTGGACCGCGAACTGGCCGAGGCGCTGGTCGAACAGTTCCTGGAGGTGCTGTTCGCGCAGGGCTACGACGATGACGCGCTGGAGGTGCTTCAGACCAAGCCCAACACGCGGATCCTCGAGAACCACGAGCGCCGCACCGCCAACATGATCGACCCCCAGCTGCGGCAGGTGCTGGGCGGGATGCTGGTCCAGGACCGGGACTCCGATCTGGAGGACCGCGACGCCATGCAGGTCGTGAGCGAGCGCCGCCCCACCGAGGCGGAGTGGAGCGAGATGCTGTTCGCGTGGAAGGTCTGCAAGCACGTGCGCTCCAACGCGATCGTGCTCGCCCGCGACCTCGCGACGGTCGGGATCGGCGCCGGGCAGATGAGTCGCGTCGATTCGGTGCGGCTTGCGATCGAGAAGTCCCGGTCGGAGCTCGCCGGCGCGGTGATGGCCTCAGACGCCTATTTTCCGTTCGCCGACGGTCCCCGCCTGGCGATCGACAGCGGCATCGGCGCGATCATCCAGCCGGGCGGCTCGATCCGGGATCCCGAGGTCGTGGCCGCGATCGACGAAGCGGGCGCCGCGATGGTGTTCACCGGCCGTCGGCACTTCCGGCATTGACCGGCGGGGTAGAGCGCCTCCCCGGCGATCCGCCGTCGCCCTGGGAGGAGGCCTACGGCTTCAGCCGGGTGCTGAAGACCGGACAGTTCGTGCTCCTCGGCGGCACCACCTCGGTCGGGGAGGACGGCGTCGTCCTCGGCGAGACGCCGTACGAGCAGACAGCCGAGATCCTCCGCAAGCTCGAGCACGAGCTGGGGCGGGCCGGCGCCGGATTGACAGACGTGATTCAGACTCGGGTCTACGTGACGGACATATCCCGCGCCGACGAAGTCGGGCGGGCGCACGGAGAGATCTTCGGACAGGTGCGGCCGCTGATGACGATGATCGAGGTCAGCGCGCTGATCGATCCGCGGATGCTCGTCGAGATCGAGGCCATCGCGCGAGTGCGCGATGATGAGGACGGGCCGCCGTAGCTCAGCTGGCAGAGCAGCGGACTTTTAATCCGAAGGTCGTGGGTTCGATCCCCACCGGCGGCATCGGGAAGTCGGCTGGAAATCGGGATGTTTGTGTGGGCGCGTTGCGTGCCCGATCACCAATATGTCCCGAATATGTCCCGAAGGTCCGGTAGGCTTGCTTCAACCATGCCAGGACGCCACCGAGCGGCCACGTCTTCCGCGTCGAGCGGCAGCGAGGGGCGGTCTGGTACGCGAAGTACCGGCTGCCGGACGGGCGCCAGGTGCAGAAGAAGATCGGGCCGGCCTGGTCTGGGCGAGGGCGGCCCGCGGCCGGATACTTCACGAAGCGCCTCGCTGAGGATTGGCTGCGCGGTGTTTTGGATGACGCGCGGCGCGGGACGCTGCCGGGGATGGTTCGGAGCGGCGCCACGTTCGCCGACGCGGCGGAGGAGTGGCTGCGATTCATCGAGCAGGACCGGGACCGCAAGCCGTCGACGATCCGTGACTACCGGTCGTCGCTGAAGGTGCATCTGCTGCCGGCGTTCGGTTCGAAATGCCGCTCGAGGAGATCGAGTCGTCAGTGATCGAGCAATGGCGGCGGACGTCGCTGGGCCGGCTCTCGAACCGGATGAAGAACAAGTTGCTGATCGCGCTCCACGGGATCTTCCGCCGGGCGATGACCGTGTACGGGCTCACGGCCAATCCGCTGGCTCGGGTCGAGAAGCACCCGCAGGGTCGGAGCGGGGACATCGAGGTGTTCTCGCCTGAGGAGGTGTGGGCATTGGTGCGGGCGGCGGCATCACAGCAGGACGGCGCGATCTTCCTGACGGCGGCGTTCACCGGGTTGCGGATGGGGGAGCTGATCGCGTTGCGGTGGCGCGACGTCGACTTCCCCGGCTCGACGATCCGCGTCCGCGCGAGCTATGCCGGCGCGCAGCTGACGACGCCAAAGTCGGGCAAGGTGCGGGCGGTGCCGATGGCGCCGGACGTCGCGTCTGCGCTCGCGCAGTTGAGTCGGCGCGAACTTTGGCTGGCCGATGACGATCTCGTGTTCGTTGGCGAGACCGGGAGTTACGTCGACGGCTCAGCGCTCCGCCGGCGGTACAAAGCAGCGCTGGTTCGGGCCGCTCTGCGACCGCTCCGGTTCCACGATCTGCGGCACACGTTCGGGACACGGATGATCGCTAAGGCCGACATCAGGCGGGTTCAGGAGTGGATGGGGCACGCCGACGTCCAGACGACGATGAAGTACCTCCACTACGCCCCGCGGGAAGAGGACGCCCGGCTCGTGGCCGAGGCGTTCGCGCTGCACGGGACGCGCGCAGATCAGGTGAGGATCGAGCACTGATGACGACCTCGACCGCGACGGTGAACTGCGGATTTGCAGGGAAGCGTCCCCAAGCGTCCCGAAACGTCCCTTAGCGTCCCTCGGCCCCTCGGCAGCGACGTGGTGGTCGGAGGCCGGAGCTCCGGAATCCCTTCAAACTCGCGGCTTCGGCCTCGATCGGGACACTTTGGCGCGCGCCAGCACTACCTGTGCGTACCGTGTATGGCTGTTAAGCGGACGCTTTGGCGAGACGGAAACGTCCCGTCGGCTTCAGAGCGCTCGTGGGGTCGAGCGTGGGCGCCGCGACGGTTCGGGCGAGCTTGGCTGACGCGCTTGGTGTGAGGTGTTGTGACGCGGTCGCCGAGACGTGATCGGCCTGGCGTGGCGGTGGGTGGCGACCGCAAGCAGGTCGCTGGCCGCCTGCATGTCCGCGCGCGAGCAACACGCATCGAGCAAGGACGCGAGATCGGAGCGTAGTTCTCCGCGCGCGTCTGACTCGGTCGTTCGTGACATGACTCGAGGGCCATCGGCCCGGTTGCCGTGATCGCGCGCGACGCTCCGGCTGAGCACGGACGCGAAGCCCTCAATCCGTGCGCGACGATCGTGCTGATACTTCGGCGGAAGTTCCCCTTCGATGCGCCGTTCCGGCCGGCGACCGCGGCGCCCAGGTTCGATCCCAGCCCGCTGTGACTTGTAGGCCCCATGGAGGCGTCTGCCCAATCTGGCTGCGGAGCGCTGCTTTTCAGGTGAGAAGCTGTTGCGGCAGCCCTGCCTATGCGCGAGGAGCGGTCGCGCGTCGTGAGGGGCGCACCCGCGTTCCTGGCCGCGCGCAATGCGGGGCCGTGTCCAAGCGTAGTGTTCCTTCGGTTCCGCAGGAGAAGCGCCGCCGGACCCGCGCCGGGTTCTCGCGTCCTCGGGCGCGAACGGCAGTCCTGGCGCTGGCGACGAAACGCCCGGTCCTCGTCCCGAGCAGCGACGCGGGCGTCGAGGCCGATGGCTGCTCTGTCATGCGAGCGACAGTCGGGCGCGCTTGGAGGTCGTCGCGGATCGGGCTGCCAGCAAGCAGTTCGGCGGGCCCTGCAACCGCGGAAGAGCAGGGCGCGGATCGGGTCGCTCATGATGCCGGGGTAGCCGGCGACCCGGCCGGTTGCGCAACTGGCGAAACAGGGGTCTTTTGCGCACGCCGCTGGCCCGCCCTGCCTTCGTGTCCGCGCGGGTATGTCGAGCCGACGGCGCCGCGCAAATGCGTATGTCCACCGAGAGCGGCGACGTGGGTGTCTGTCCATGCTCGCCGACGAACCACTCGCCGTCGGCGTCCTTACCGTCGCCGCCAGCCGCACAACCGGCCTGCCGGCCCCAACCTGCATCATTGCCGCCGTCGCCGTGACCGCGGTCGCCCGGGCCGCGCTCTAACGCCGCACACCAGACCAGTCACCGAGTGATCGCGCTAGGTGCAGCTCTCCTTGCGGGTGTTCCCAGCTCGCGGCTCAAACACGCGCTCGAGCAGCGCGACGAGTAACGAGGCGCCGTCCCCGCTGGGGTCGATCGATGGGTCATAGATAGTCACCTGGAGCCCGCGGGCGGCGGGATGCGACACCAGTCGGCCAAGAAGCGCCGCGGCGGTCTCGAAGCGGAGGCCTTCCGGGAGGGGGGAATCCACCGCAGGCATCAGCTCCGGGTCGAGCGAGTCCACGTCGAAGTGGATCCAGAAGCCACCGGGTGCGCGCGAGACTCGCTCGAGCGCGTGGCGGGCGACAGCGTCGGGCCCCTGCGCGTCAATGATGCTCTGCGGCAGGTCGAGAATGCCGAACTCGGCCAAACTCCCAGCGCCGTATTCGGGCTCCCCGTCGTCACGTCGGCCCACATGAACGACCCGCTCGCCGCGCACCAGCGGCTGTTCCCCGACGAGTGGGGCCAGTGGCCCTGCCATGCGTCCGACCGCGAGTGAAAGGTTCATGCTGCACGCCGAGCCCGAAGGCGATTCGTCGAGCGTGCTGAAGTCCGCGTGTGCATCGATGTAGACCACGCCGCCCGGTTCGCCGGTCGCCAGCCGCAGCCCGAGCAGCGCGCCGAGCATGATGCTGCAGTCACCGCCGAGCATGACGACGAAGCTACCGTCACGTGTCGCCGCGGCGACGCGTTCTGACAGCTCCCGCGAGTAACGGAGCACGTCCTCCTCGTTCCGCATCCGGCCGGAAGGCCGCACCAGGTCCGCATATCCCGGCGGTGGCGCAGCATCGCCCAGGTCTGTCGCCCGGAGCCGCGCGACGACGCCACGGTCGCGCATCGCGGCCGGAGCCAGGTCGAGCCGGCGCATGCCCCCCTCGCGATAGGGACTGACGCCGATGGCCGATGGCGCACCTATGACGACAATCGATCCAATCAGCCGAGCGTAGAAGATGCTTAGCGTGTACGAGTTCAGAGGTCGGCGCGGCAGCGGCCACTACCGCCTTCATCTCAAAGCACCCGCCCGCGTCGCGCGAGACGCTCTAACGCGTTCGCCCCAAAACATTCACGCGCCGCCGGTCCGCGCAACCACTGCTCTCCACCGAAGCAGCAACCCGGGCCTCGCGACTGCGAAAGGCGTCATCCAACAGCGTCAACGGTTGCTCTCGGAACCCGTGATCGGATCGCGCGCGAGCCCTGCGCTGTTGCCGTGACGAGGCATCTCGGGCGTAACGCCGCCCGCCGTGCAACGCGCGGAACGGAGGACCGTGCCGCGGCAGCTACCCGATTCGCTCGTCAATCCGGACGTGAACGGTGTGGCCGGCCTCCTTGCGGATCGTCTTTCGCAGCGCCGCCTTGACCGGGAGCCTGTGCGTGCCGTCGCCCTGGGCCATCAACGCGCCGGTGAACGGCTCGCCGTCGATCGCGCCGCGGATCTTCACGAGCCCCCGGGTGCCGAACAGCTCAGCCACGTCATCCATCAGCACGCACGTCCACGCACCTGGGTTGTCGCCCTTCTGAAGTTGGGTGTCGAACTCTCTCAACATGACTATTCAGACTCTCGCACGCCGTGAGACTCATCGCGAGCGGGCTGCTCAAGTCGCTCTCGCCTTCGGGCGGCCGCGAGAATCTTGACGCCATCGACGAGGAGCATGCCTTGCGCGGCGAGGAGGGCGGCCGGCGGCGAAGACGCCGCCGGCCGGTTCCAAGACTGCGCTTACGGACTCTTGCGCAGCCCTGCGGTCGCCGAGATCACCGGCGCTGGACGACTATGGACCGTGTCGATGATCTCCGAGCTGTCGATGCCCTGGAGGTAGATCGATGTGATCCCGACGTGCGCATGCCCTAGTTGCCGCTGAATGACCACGAGCGAAACGCCCTCGTGAGCCATTTCGATCGCATGCGCGTGCCGGAGCTGGTGCGGCGCGAAGCGGCGGCGTACGCCAGCCGCCTCGGCGGTTCGTCGCAGGTGCTTCCGTGCGGCGGATTGCTCCCAGTGCCGACCAGCCGTCGGACCGTGGATGACGCACAACAGCTGTCCGACCGGCAGCGTCGTCCTGACCTCGAGCCACGGCTGGAGCTGCTGCCAGCCCCAGCGGTCCATCCCGACCTCGCGGCGACGGCCGCCCTTGCCTCTGCGCACAAGAACAGCGCCGCGACCTGGATCCAGATCAGTCTCGGCAAGAGCGAGTGCTTCGCTGATCCGCAATCCCGCTCGCCAAAGAATTACGATCAGCGCGCGCAGCCGAGCGCCGTCCGCCCGGTCGTCGGCGGCGCGCATCACAGCGACGATCTCCTCGATCGTCGGGGGGTCAGCCGGGTACCGCAGGCCTTTATTTCTCGGCGGCCGTCCCTGGTGGTAGCCCGGCATGGTGGCTGGCGATCGGCGATGCCCGGCCGCGTCTAACAGAACGGATTCCATCGCGCCCTCCTCAGGACGTTGAAACAGGATCCGTCGATCGTGGGAGGCAAGCCACGCCGGTCACGACTTTGACATCGAGGACATGCGCCGTCTGTAGACCCTCAGGTGGCGAATTCGAGGTGCGACCTAAGCGCGCGGTTGGTCCTTTGCCGCTGAAATTCGCTCGCGGTTCGGTTTCTGGAGTGAGCTAGGCGGCTGTCACTCCTCGTTGATGGCTCGGGGTCGGCTTGTGGTGTTGATCCGGTAGAGGTGTTGGCGGTCGACCTCGATGAACGTTGCGCCGGCTGGCGTGGCTGAAGAACAGGTCGAGGACGCCCAGACGAGCGTGAGGCAGCTGGTCTGCCGGGGAAAGACTGATGACCTTGGTGCGTCGTTTGACCTCGCCGAGCGATCGTTGGAGCAGGTTGGTGGACGCCAGCGTTCGCGGTGTCGAGGGGGTAGCGCAGGGCACGACCAAGGCATCGAGGTCGTCGGCGAGGCAGCGGGCGGCGGACTCATAGCCGGCGTGCTCGAGCTTGAGATCAGGACCTGGAGGCGGAGCTTGCCGTCCTTGACCCCGGTCGCCGGAGCGCTGACCAGTAGTTGAAGCGGATGCGGTCGTGCTCTGAGGAGGGAGCGGCCAGGAGGTGCGCAGGCGGCGAACGGTGCAGTGCTGGAGGTCGGCGCGCGGCCAGAGCTCCTGGATCGCCAACGTCAACCCGGGAGCGCCGTCGGCGACGACAGCGCGGGGTGGGGAGTCGCGGGAGCGTAGGTCGCGCAAGCTCAAGCCAGTCCTCCTTGGCCTCGCGGGCGCCCAGGCGCACCGAAACCAGCGCGGTTGCCTGTTTTCGGTGAATCCCCAGGCGCGCATGACGCCTCCGGGGGCTGTGGGGATGGACCGGAGGTAGATGCGTCGAGGAACAGCACCACCAGCTTGACCTCATACAGATCGCGGCGACAGAACTGCGCGAAGGCTCGCGCAGCTCCGCGAGACCCTGGCCACGGTCGACTTTGAGGTGCGCCCGAGCCCGGCCTCCTCACACAACGACTCGACGTCGCGCACCGACAGGCCGGAGAACGCACCGACGACCATCGCCTTCAGCGGGTCGGTACGCAACAGGCGCTTGGTGGGGCTCGGTGAAACAGCTTGGAGACGAACGGCTCGGCCGCCTCGCGGCTGCGGGATCTCGACCGTAACTCGCCCTGAGAGGCGCACCGGGCGCGGCCGATACCCGTTGCGATAACCATCGCCACAGTGCGAAGCCCCCGCTGGCGCTCCGGCCGGGCTCATAGGGTGCGGCCCAGCCAGCCTTCGAACTCCTCCTCAACAGCCCGCTGGATGATCGACTTCGCGCCGAGCCGGGCCAGCTCGGACAGCATCTTCTGCGGATCCTTGACCAGCTCGCGACAGCAGCTTGTCGATCTTCGTCTGTATCTCCGCCGACGGCGGTACGGTGCGTCTCACGGCGTAGCGCTTCTTCATCGTCTGGCAGGACTGAGGGAACCTCCGCCGTCGCTCGACAACACACCAGGCGGATCAAGAATCGGGACGCGACCTAAGCGCGCGGCCGCGACCTGCTCTGCGACCCGGGCGGTACTTCCGCTGCGTTGCGGAGGAGCAGTCCGGCGACCATCCGGGCGGACACCCTGCACTCGTCCCCTGCGCGAGTGACGAGCGCGATCGCCGATTCTTTTGCTTGGAGGAGTTCGCTAGTTTAAGGGATCCTGCAAGCAGGCCGACATGAAGGGCCCTGTGGTGCTCTTCGTCGGTGACGCCCTCGCCGGGCAGAGCGGGTTGCCCGTGTTGCGGCTCGCTTGCATGTCGGTGGGTCACGAAGCGGTGGGGGCGCGCGGCCGGGAGCACGGAGTCTCCCGGTCGCTCACCCGAGTTGGCGGTCGAGGTTGTAGGCAGCGCTGATCAGCGCTAGGTGCGTGAAGGCTTGGGGGAAGTTGCCAAGCTGCTCGCCGGTCGGCCCGATCTCTTCGGAGTACAGCCCGACATGGTTCGCGTAGGTGAGCATCTTCTCGAAGGCCAGCCGCGCCTCGTCCAGCCGTCCGGCTCGCGCGAGCGCCTCTACCCACCAGAAGGAGCACAGCGAGAACGTGGCCTCCTCGCCAGCGACGCCGTCTGGGGACGCGTCAATGTTGTAGCGGTAGACAAGGCTGTCGGAGACCAGCTCGTTGCTGATGGCATCAAGGGTCGAGATCCAGCGCGGGTCGGTGGGCGCGATGAATTTGCACAGGGGCATGATCAGCAGTGAAGCGTCGAGCCTGTCGGTGTCGTAGTGCTGGACGAACGCCCTGCGGGCGGGGTGCCAGCCGTGTTCCATGATCTGGTTGTAGATGGTGTCGCGGACCACCATCCAGCGGGGCAGGTCCGCGGGGAGCCCGCGCTGGCGGGCGACGCGGATCGCGCGTTCGACCGCCACCCAGCTCATCAGCCTTGAGTACGTGTAGTTCCGGCGGCCGCCGCGCGTCTCCCAAATGCCTTCGTCGGGCTGGTCCCAGTGGTCGATCAGCCACTCAAGGTTGCGGGTGAGCTCCATCCAGCCGTCGTGATAGATGGGCAGCCCGTACTTGTTGCAGAGGTACACGGAGTCCATCAGCTCGCCGTAGATATCGAGCTGCAGCTGTTTCGCCGCCCCGTTGCCGATCCGCACCGGCGCAGAGCCCATATACCCCTCGAAATGCGAGAGCTTCTCCTCGGGCAGATCCTCGCGCCCGTCGATGCCGTACATGATCTGCAGCGGTCCTGACTCGCAATCGGCGGCGTGGCGGAAGCGCCCTTCCAGCCACTGCATGAACGCGCCGGCCTCCTCGGTGAATCCCAGCCTGAGCAGCCCGTAGAGCGAGAAGGCGGCATCGCGCATCCACGTGTAGCGGTAGTCCCAGTTGCGCGCGCCCCCGAGCTCCTCCGGCAAGCTGGTGGTGGGCGCCGCCACGATCGCGCCCGTGGGGGCGTAGGTGAGCAGCTTGAGGGTGAGCGCGGAGCGATGCACCATCTCGCGCCATCGTCCGCTGTAGCGCGAGCGGCTAAGCCAGCCGCGCCAGAACGCCACCGTGCCATCAAACTCAGCGGCGATATCGGCATCGGAGTGCGGCACCGGCGTCCCGCCCGGCTCGACGCGGTCGAGGACGAAGGTGACCGTCTCCCCGGCTTGGAGTTCGACGACCGCTTGGATGTCCCCATCGGCGACGATCTCAAGCGGGCAGCGCGTCGACAGGCTGAGGGTCAGCTCGGCGGAGCGGAACAGCGCGCCGTGCGGGGTGAGCGCGACCTCGTGCCGCGCGCGGGCATAGTCAAAGCGTGGGGCGACGTCGACGAGGAAGCGCATCCGGCCGCGGACTGCTACGACCCGGCGGATGATGCGATGGCTGTGCGCCGCCCTGCCGGTTTTCGGGGGAGGCATGAAGTCCTGCACCTCCCCAACCCCGTCCGGCGTCAGGAACCGCGTGATCAGCACGTTGGTGTCGGGGAGGTAAAGCTGCTTGGAGCTCCAGCCCTCGCAGTCGGGCGCGATCCGGAACAGGCCTCCTTTTTCGGCGTCGAGAATCGCCGCGAACACGCTCGGCGAGTCAAACCGCGGACAGCAGTACCAGTCGATCGTCCCATCGGTGCCGACGAGCGCAACCGTGTGCAGGTCGCCGATCGGGCCGTGCTCGGCGATCGGCAGGTAGCGCGCTCGCGAAGCCCCCCCAACCCCACCAGACGCGACCCGCCGTCCTGGACCAGTGCCGACCTTGAGCGTCATCGGCAGCAGTCTGGCACCGGTTACACGAGGTCGCGTCGCGCTCTACCAACGGCGCGGTAATGGCTGGCGCTCACGGACGTGAGCCGACCGGCACCTCTCCCGCGGCGGACGCTTGGTTCACGGCACGGTTGAGGGCAGTAGTGGCGCTCGTGATCATGGCGTGTTCTCCTCTCGGTCTGGATGTCAGACCAGGGGTGAGCGCCCATCGCCGTTGTGGGAGCATCGTCAGGCTTCTTGCGTCGCGTCGATGTTCTGAAGGCGGACTTGGCCGCGGGCGACAAGCTTGCCGTCCTCGGGGCGGCTGACCTCGACCAACCACAGCTGCTGGGCCGGCCCTGATGGATCGGGACCGCGAGGACCGCAGGCGGCCGCTGCGGTGCGGACGTAGAAAGTCGGTGGCGTTCGTGATGCCGACGGCGTGCTGGCCGTGGCCCTTGACGGCCTCGTAGGCGCCGGTCGTGGCAAACGTTTCGATAATTGTCGTGTAGAGACCGCCGTGGACAAGGCCCCACGGCTGATGGTGGCGCTCGTCGGCGGCGACCGTGCCGGTCACGTCCTTCGGCCCGATGTTCTCGAAGTCAACCTCTAGCAGCCGCATCAGCTCGCTCTGTCCTGCAGATCGGCCTGCTGCAGATCGCGGGTCATGCCCGCTGGGCCTCTCCCGGTGCGACGATCGCTACCGTCGGAGCGACCGCCTCGCCGCCGGCCGCGGTCGGCGAAGACTGGGGTCTTGCCGCCAGCAATCCGAGGCCGACCATTCCGCCGACGAATGCGATCGCCGCGACCATCCACGATGCACGCTGGTAGGCGGTCAGGGTCGCGAGCGGGGAGTGCGGGGTTCCGAGGACGGCGATCAGCGTGGCAACGCCGATGGCGAGCCCAACCTGGCGGAGCATGTTCACGACCGCCGAGCCGGTCGCGAACGCGTGCGGGGGCAGCGAGGAGGCGCCCGTCGCCATCAACGTCGGCAGGGTGAGCCCGACGCCGATCCCGGTCAGCAGCATCCCGCCGAGCATGTCGCCGACGTAGTCTGGTCGCAACCCGATCGCCAGCGCCCACCAGGCGGCGCCGGCGGCGAAGATCGTCGATCCCGCTGCGATCACCGGTCCCGGTCCGAACCTGGCGCTCAGCCGGCCGGCCACCAGGAACGAGAACAGCGGCACCATCAGCGGGCCAGGCGCGATCGACAGGCCGGTTATGAGCGCCGACCAGTGCCAGACGTCCTGGGCCCAGAGCACCCGGGAGAGCAGCATCGCCCCGAACGCGGCCGAGAACAGCAGCGCCACGCCGACGCGCCGGTGAACGGACGCAGGCGGAACAAGGCCCGGTCGATAAGCGGATTGCGGTGCCTGGCAACATGCACTGTGAACAGTCCGAGGGCTGTCGCGGCCAGCGCGAGCGACGCGATCGTCCTCCCGTTGGTCCACCCCCAGGCGCCGCCCTTGACGAGGCCGAGCGACAGCGCGCCGACGCCGCTCGTCACCATCAGCGCCCCAAGCGCGTCGGGCGCCGGCGCCCGGTGACCCGCGACGTGCGGGAGCCGGCGCCAGCCGACCGTCAGCGCGATCAACCCGATCGGAACGTTGACGAAGAACACCCAGCGCCAGCTCGCGGCGACAAGGACACCGCCGATCACCGGGCCGAGTGCGGCGGCGAACCCCCCAACCGCGGTCCAGGCGCGAACCGCACCATGACGTCGCTCGGGCGGGAAGGTCGCAAGGATCAGGCCCAGCGAGGTCGGCGTTAGCAGGGCCGCGCCAGCCGCCTGCACGATCCGGAAAGCGACCAGCATCGGCAGGTTGCTCGCCGCCCCACACGCCGCCGAGGCAGCGACGAAAATGGCCACGCCGAGCAGGAAAGCGCGCTCGCGGCGATAGCGCTCCGCGAGGCGTCCGAACAGCACCAGCAACGCCGCGTAGACGATTGCGTACCCGTTCAGGATCCACGACAGATCGGCCAGGGCCCCGCCACGCAGCTGGAAGTCCCTGCCCATCTGGGGCAGTGCGACGTTGACGATGAACAGATCGAGGCTCGCGAGCACGACGCCCGCGCACACGATCACCAGGGTGAACTGCGGCGATGCGTCACGACGAGTGGCGATGACGGACAAGTCGTTCTCTCAGAAGTGAGTTCGTTGAAGCAACGCACACGTTACCCTATTGCGTTCTATGATGCAACCCACTATCCTGAGGGCATGGAGCGAAAGAGCTTTTCCGACATGCATTGCTCGGTCGCGCAGTGCCTGGAGGTCGTTGGCGAGTGGTGGACGCTGTTGATCGTCCGCGACGCGTTTCTCGGTGTGACCCGCTTCGACGAATTCCAAGAGCGACTCGGGATCTCCCGCAACGTGCTGGGCCAACGCCTCGCTCGCCTGACCCAGGCCGGCGTGCTTACCAAGGTGCCCTACAGCGAGCATCCACCGCGATTCGACTACCGGCTAACCGATAAAGGGCGCGACCTGTGGCCCGTGATCACCGCCGTGCGCCAGTGGGGCGACAAGCACGCCGCACCAGACGGCCCGCCGCTGCAGCTGATCCACAAGGCATGCGGCGAAATCTCAGAACCCAAGCTGGTCTGCTCAGCCTGCGGCGAGTCGATTGGCCCGCGAGACGTCAAAGCGATTCCAGGGCCAGGAGACGCCGAAGAGCTCGTTCGCGTCGCCTAGCGTGAGCTGGCGCTAAATACCCGAGACCGCGCTCGGACCGATACGCGGACTGAGCGACAGGACGCGCTGGACGGTGGGCCACGCAGCGAGGTGCGCGGCGCCGCTAACGAGCCGTGTCGTCTAGCAGCTTCAGTGCCGTCTCGACGCCGCGGGCGAGGAGCTGATCGGACAGGTCGCGGTCTGTCAGCGCTCTCGCGAGCTGCAGGGTGCCGACCATCAGCCCAAACACCGTGAGCGAGTCCGTCCAAGCAACCTCGGCGTCGGTCGGGTCCAGGCGCGAGGCGATGTCGTCGATCTCGTCCATCAGTTCGTCGGTGAAGACTTGCCTGGTGGCGGCGGGGCGGCGGGCGATCTCGTCGAGCAGGGCGACGACGGGCAGCCGTCGGCGGACTGGTCGCGGTGTGGGGAGACAGGTAGGAGCGGATGAACGCCTCGACCCGCCGATCTGAGGGCTGGGCGTCGAGGCTTTGCTGTTGGGCGCGCAGCTGGTCGGCGAGGACGTTCGCCACAAGATCCTCTTTGGAGGTGAAGTCGGCGTAGAAGGCGCCGTTGGTTAGGCCGGCGTCGGACATCACAGCCGCGATGCCGGCGCCGTCGATGCCGAGTTGCTTGAAGCGCCGCCCGGCCGCTTCGAGGATCGTCGTCTGGTGGCCTGCTTCTGGTCCTTGCCGTATCGCATCGCGAACCTCTCTCGTCGACCTGTCTCGATCTGCCGTGGGCCCTGCCACGCGGGGGTCTGACCCCTCGGCCGTCAACCGGCGGGGCCGCACAACTCGCCATTGCATTATAGCCGTACTATAATATTATGA
>CAWCYH010000008.1:0-220015 GCA_963799745.1 uncultured Solirubrobacterales bacterium
TCGCCGCGATTGTTGATTGCCGCAGCGGTCAGGCTGGTGGCGCCGGGAATGATGATCTCGTTGAACCGGTTGTGCCTGATGCTGTACGTGTAGCCGTGGCTGTTCCCGGCCGAATCGTTGTAGAACCCGACCGCGACGTTCCTGTCGTTGACGCCGAGCAGCTGGTTCATCGGCGGGGTCGAGCTATCGGTGGTGGGGAAGTTGACGCTGTAGAAATGACCGTCGATCGAGTAGAACCCGAAATTGGCATTCATCGCTGGGTTCGCCTTGTTCGAGTCAGACCAGAACCCCACGGTGACTCCCCGGTCGTTCAGGCCGGTGACCTGGGTCTGCACCGAACCAGGGAAGTTCGCGTTGAGGTAGTCCCGCCGGTGGAAGCGCGGGAACAGCAGGTAGCCCTTGTTTGGATGGTCCTGCGCACCCGACCCGAAGTAACCGGCAATCGCCCCGGACCGGTTGATCCCCAACAACTGATTGAACGTGACATCGTGCCTGTTATCGAGCGTCCGAAACTCGTAACGGGTGGCGTGTCGCTGAGGTGACGCGAAGGCCGGACCGGCCGCCGCGCCGGCGGCCATCGCTGACACCGCAGTGGCCAAGCCGATGCGGACCACGTTGATAGCGCCCCGCCTGCGGGTGGGCTTTGGCGCGTCCGCGATCGGGCGATCGCGCTCGCTGGCATGCGTGAGATGCATGAGTACTCCTTATCTGGAGAGTGACAGAGATTTCACATCTGACGGCGGGAGAAACTGGCTAGATCGCCTGCCCCCAGCCCGATGAGTTGCCCAACATCCCAGTAAGACGCACCTGCGGGCGCGTGTATTCCATGTGGTCCAAAAACGCGGTTGCGAGGTCGACGGTTACGGGGATCCGACGCTCATGGGCCGGCTTCGCCGCCTACGCGTGGGCTCGCCCCCCACCCGCGGGCTCGCCGCCTTGGCGCGCCGGCGCGCCGCCGACGCGCGGGCTCGCCCCCCACCCGCGGGCTCGCCGCCTTGGCGCGCCGGCTCGCCGCCTACGCGCGCAGTCTTGCCGCGTACGCGCGGACGAGAAACGCGCCCGCGATGGAATACGGTTGCCGCCAGCCGCGTCTTAAGAGTTGTCGGCGGAGATTCCACGATTACAGGAGCCCAGCATGATTTACCGCAACGAGTCGAATGGCCCGGCTACGGACGACGCCGCGCAAGGATCCGGCTGGGCCTCTCGTCGCGAGCTGCTGCTCGCCGGCGCCGGCGGCGCGATGGCCATGGCCATGGCGGGCGCACCGGGTGCGGCCGCGCGGACCGGACATCGCCGCGCCAGCAGTCAGGAGGTCCTCAACGTCGCCTCCACGATCGAGGTGCTGACCACGGTCGTGACCACGACGGCGCTGCAGAAGCTCACCCTTCCCCAGGCCGCGGTCGACACGGTCGGCGCTGCCTCGCGCGAGGAGCTCGACCACTACATCGTGCTCACCCGCCAATTCGGCGGAAGAGCGGCCACGCACCGCGTCTGGGTACCCGACGCGGTGTTCGCGAACCCCACCGCGCTATTCAAGACGCTCGTCGTCGGCGAGCAGATCTGCATCAATCTGTACCTCGTCGCGACTACGATCTGGGCTGAACAGGGATTGCCGTTCCTGGTGCGCGTCGGCGCCGAGCTGGTCGGCAACGAGGGCGTCCACCGGGCGCTGGCGCGCCAAGCGCTCGGACTACAGCCGAACGACCGCGCGTTCATGAAATACAACCACGTCGACCATGCCGGCGACTCCGACGACGGCATCGCCGGCTTCACCACGCCGCAGGGCGCGATCAAGAGCTTCGAGGCGGCAGGGGTCGGCTTCGGGACCATGGGGGCCAACCCCGGCGCGTTCTACGACTTCGACGCCGTCCGCCACAACACGCCGAACCCGAGCTTCGTCAACACCCTCAAGCCCCGCTGACCCGGCTCCGCCTGTGAACGCCGCTGAGTCGCCCCAGTGCGGGGCGACTCGGGATGGAATGAGTCGCCCCCCAAACTCGTCATAACAGATAGGACTCTCGCCTATGATCACGTCCAGATATGCGCTTCAAGCCGTCACCAGAGGAACAGGAAGCACAAGCCATCACGCGACTGGTGGACCAGTCGCCGAGCGATGCCGCGCGCTCGGAGGCGGGCGCATGGGCTGAGCGGCCCGAGGTCACGCGACAGGTCGCGGCGCAGCGCCGTGTCGCGCACCAGCTGCGAACCAGTGGGCCAGCGGTTCCCGAGCGGCTCATCAGCGGGGTCGAGGAGAAGGTACGCCTCGCCTATGGGCCTCGTAACCGCCCTGTGGGGCGACGCGCTGTGTTCGTGCCCTCGTGGCGGCCGGCGATCGGGCTCGCGGCCCTCGTGGCGGTCTGCGCCGCGGTGGTGATTGTGGCGGTCGGGAGCGGCGGCGCCAGCCGCGCGAACATCCCCGCCGCAGCCAGGCTTGCCTTTGCGCCGTCGACTGGAGCCGCTCCGGCCGCTCGGAGCCCCAAGCTCCTCGACGTCTCCTACGCTGGTGTCACGTATCCGAACTATGCGAAGTTCGCCGTGCCGCCGACCGGTCGGCGCCTCGACCGGATCGGCGGACGCCCCGCCCTGACCGTGTTCTACCGGCTGCCAGACGGGACGCGCCTGAGCTACACGGTGTTCTCCGGAAAGCCGATCCCACTGCCTCGGAACGCCCGCGCAGTAATCTTCGACGGCGTTCCGCTCCACGTGTTCTCGACCTCGTCCGGGCTGTCGGTCGTCACGCTCGTCCGCTTCGGCCGCACATGCGTGCTCGCAGCGCGGGTAAAGCAGAACGTGGTGCTGTCGCTTGCGGCCGCCCCGGTCCGCGCGCGCGTCGCTGCATAGGTGCCGTCAGCTCAGCTTTCTCGCTCCAGGCGAGCGGCGATTTGCCCCCGCCCGCGATGAAGACGGCTCATGATCGTGCCCTCCTTCGTGCTCAACGCGTGCGCGGCCTCGCGGTACGACAGCCCGAGGACGTCCACCGCGACCAGTGCCTCGCGCAGCGGCTGGGTCAGCTCCTGCAGCGCCTCGTACACCTCTGCGCCCTCGATCGACTGAGCGATCGGATCGTTCGGAGCCGGAATGGTCTCGACTTCCTCCCCTGCGGAGACGACGGCGGGGCCCGGCTTGGCCCGCATGGAGCTGATCCACGTGTTGCGAAGCACCCGCAGCAGATAGGTCAAGTCGTCGTCACGGCGTAGGAAACGCGGCCGGCGGAGCACCTTCTCATAGGTGTCCTGAACGAGATCCTCGGCGTCCTGACGCGATCCACAAAGGCCGTAGGCAGCGCGGTACAGGCGCGCCAGGTGTGAACCAAGCGACTGGGGATCCAATTGGCGCATCGCATCCTCCACGGCACCGTCCAGTCTCACAAATTCGGCGCCGACACCGCTGGACGCGCGACGCGTTACCTCATCGCAGCCACGGTGTCGACCGGGAGCGCACGTGCACGAGATGACCGGCGGCGGTCCGCTGCCTCAATGTTCTCCAGCCATCTTCCCGAGCCGGTCGCGACGCACGTGCGCGGGGACTCGGCAAGCTGTGCCGGCATTTGCATCTCGTGGCGCAGCCGCTCCCGGAGGCCCCGTAGCAGTGAGCCGCCCCCTACCAGCGTGATGCCACGATCGATGATGTCGGAGGCGAGCTCGGGTGGGGTCCTGGTGAGCGTTTCCTTGACCGCGTTGATGATCTGCGCGAGCGGTTTCTCGAGCGCGGCCCTCAGCTCGCCGCTCGTCAGCAGGACCGTCTTCGGGAGCGCGGACACGGGCTCGTGACCCGAGATGCGAGCCCGGAGCTCCGCGCCGAGTGGGAACGCGGTGCCGAGCCTGAGCTTGACTTGTTCGGCTGTCGCGCGGCCGATCACCAGCTCGCGTTCGCGCCTGAGGTAGCTGACAATCGCGTCGTCGAGTTGATTACCGCCCACACCGACGGACTGGGCCGCGACGATCCCACCGAGCGAGATCACCGCGACCTCGCTGATGCCGCCTCCGATGTCGAGGATCATCGAGCCCGTCGGCTCGGCGACTGGCAGCCCGGCCCCGATCGCTGCGGCGATCGGCTCATCGATCAGATAGGCCTGACGCGCTCCGGCCGATAGGCAGGCTTGCCCGACCGCGTGCGTGTGGACGCTCGTCACGCCCGGCGGAACGCACATCACGACGCGTGGGTGCGCCCAACGGTTGTGGTGCACCTGGTGGATGAGGTGCCGCAGCAGCCGCTCGGTGAGCTCGAAGTCCGCGACCACGCCGTCCCTCACTGGACGGACAGCAGCGACCGAGTCGTCCCCGCGGCGGACGATCTGCTCTGCTCGCACGCCTACCGCGCGGACGTCACCCGTGCGCGCGTCAACCGCCACGACGCTTGGCTCCCAGAGCACGAGCCCGCAGCCGCGTACATAGACGAGCGTGTTCGCCGAGCCGAGGTCGACGGCCATGTCGCGACCGCCCAAGCCCGTCATGTATCCAAACACGCTCATCCCTCGCCCCAGAGCCGTCAGCGGGAGGGCTGTGATCGCCATGGTGCCATGCGGCTAGATTCGACACCCGCTCGAAAGAGCCTCGCGAGCTCGCAGATCTCGCGAGCGCGCAGATCTCGCTCTCGGTCGATCTGAACTCCGCCAGGAGATCGATCGGCGAGCGAAGAGCGGGTCGCGTTTCTGTCGCTGTGCGAAAAGTCACCCTCAGTCCGGCCGATGGACGGCGATGATGCGTCGGGGCGGTCGACCGTTGGGGTCGCCGTGAGGTGTCAGCAACAGACTGGGAAAGGGCAGGCCATGGCAAACCAGCAATGGCAACATTCCGAGTTCACTGTCACTGGCGAGCAGCAGGCGGTCGCGTTCTTGAACCTGCCGCTGCGCCAAGGCGCCGGTGAAGCGAGCGTCACGCTGCGAAACAACGGCAGCGCCGGGCTGATCTGGCTCGAGCCGGGCAGCCTCGGGGACGGCACTGAGCAGACCTGGCAGTCGAGCGACTTTCCGGCCCCCAACGGCGCGCAGGACGCGGTCAACTTCTTGAACGACCCCGCGCGACAAGGGCCGGGGGAGGCCAGCGCGACCCTGCGCAATGACGGCTCGGCGGGACTGATCTGGCTCGAGCCGGGCAGCCTTGGCAGGAGCACCGCTCAGGCCTGGGAGGTGACCGATTTTTCCGGTACCGACGCTGAGCAGCAGGCCACCAACTTCCTAAACCTGGCGCCACGGCAAGGGCCAGGTGAAGCCAGCGTCACGCCGCGTGGTAACGGGACCGTGGGGGTGATCTTCCTCGAGCCCGGGAGCCTCGGTGAGGGCACACAGCAGGACTGGCACTGGAAGGACTTCCCCGGTCCCAACGGTGCGCAGGACGTCCTCAACTTCCTAAACGCGGCTCCCCGCCAAGGCCGGGGAGAGGCGACCTGCTTCCTCCGCAACAACGGATCGGCTGCCGTCTTCTACCTCGAGCCCGGCACAGGCTGATCGCCGCAGCCCGCGCAAAGCTCGGGTTCAGACCCGGCGCCGCCACTACACACGAGCGAGCAGCGCGGTGACGTCTTCCTGCATGTGATCGGCCAGTTGGTCGACGTCGGGCAGCAGCGTCGGATCGGCCGTGAGCCCGAAGTTCAGCGTGTCCCCGAGCGACACGACCGCGATGCGCAGCGCGTGGTGCTCTCGAATCTCAGCGATCGAGTAGAGCGCTCGGACCGGAGCACCCAGCACATGGACGGGCTGGCGGGGGCCGGGAACGTTGGATACGTTCAAAGCGAATGATCGAGGATGTGCCAGTACCCGCTCGGCGAAGCTGCGAAGTTGCGGTGCTTGCGCTAGTCGGCGCATAAGCGCGTCGAGGTGCTGGGCATCGTGACCCTCTTTACGGAGCTGCGTGGCCCGGCGAACGGCGCGCAGGCGACCCAGTGGATCAGCCGGCCCGAGCGGCAGGTCCAAGCAGAAGAACGAATCGCGGTTACCAGGCTCGGCGCCTGCATCACCGTGGGCGATGGGGCCGTGCAGGCTCACGGGTACCTTCACGCGAACTGCACCGATGTGACCGTGGTTGGCCTCGAGCCAGCGCCGAAGGCCGCCGGCCACGACCGTCAAGGCCGCGTCATTGACCGTTGCCCCGTCGGCTGCCCGCGCGATGGAGCGGATTCCTTCGAGTTCGACCGTGGTAAAGGCCACCGCCCGCCGCGCATCTATGTGCCCGTTGAAGGGCGATCGGCGCCACGGGTGAGGCGCCTCCCGTGCCGTAGCGCGCAGACCACCGAGCCACTGCTGCTCGACCGGGCCTGACCTCCGCTTCGCGGACCCTGACGCCGGAGCTCGGGCGGGTGGAATGTCCGCGCTGCGCCCCTCGTCCCACAGCGCTGCGTGAGCCATGCGCATCGCCGTCGAGCCATCGAACAGCGCGTGGTGAAAGCGCCAGATCAAGGCGCTGCCGCCTCCGAGGAGCCGCGGAATGACATCGATCCGCCACAACGGTCCTGAGCGGTCCAGGCGCCGCTCGAAGATGCGTGCAACCGTGGCTCTCAGCCTCGCCATATCCAGCGGTTCGGAGTGGTTATCGAGAACCACATGCGCGTCGAGGTTCACACTCGGGTCGATTGCCCAGCACGGTTCGCCATCGGTCTCGGACAAGCGCATCCGAAGTAGGGGCGCCTGGTCCAGGCGAGAGGTAATCGACGCCCTTAAGTGCTCAGCGTTGATCTGGTCGCCCAGCACAATCACCTTGCAGGTGTGCCCCGCGACGATCTCGGTCTCGAGCGCGAGGATGCTCAGATCCTCGGCGGAGAGACGCCTCACTGTCCGTCTTCCCTCTTCCTGGTTGGCCCTCGTTTCGCGAGTGCGATCCCGGTGGGCACGACCCTAGCGTCTCGCCGGCCCGCCTGCAATCGCCGGCGGCCCGCGGTCACGCCACAGGGTCCGAGGCCCGAAGCCCTGCTTCGGATCGCCCCAAGCTGGCGTTCGGCTGTCACAACCGGGCGCGCTACCTCGTCACGGTCTATACAAGTGATGAAAAGGAGCCGCCATGAAGATCTTTGTCGCCGGCGCGACCGGAGCAATGGGCCGGCAGCTCGTGCCGCGGCTGGTAGCCGCAGGACACGAGGTGGTCGGCATGACCCGGAGCGAGTCCAAGCTGGCGGCCGTGCAGGAGCGGCGCCACCCCGGTTCTCGCCGACGCGCTGGATCCCGATCAGCTCGCCGGCGCAGTGGGCGAGGCACGGCCGGATGTGATCGTCCATCAGCTGACCGCGATCGCGGCGCTGGATCCGCGGCATTTCGACCGCGATTTCGCACTGACCAACCGGCTGAGGACAGAGGGCACCGATCGTCTGCTCTCGGCCGGGCGAGCCGTCGGCGTGCGACGGTTCGTCGCGCAGAGCTATGCGGGCTGGCCGTACGCGCGCACCGGAGGGCGGGTGAAGAGCGAACGGGATCCGCTCGATCCGACCCCGGCGCGGAACATGCGTGGGTCGCTGGCGGCGATCCGCCACCTGGAAGACGGGGTGGTGGGCGCCGAGTGGACCGAGGGGATCGTCCTTCGCTACGGCACGTTCTACGCTCCCGGCACGTCGATGTCTCCGGGCGGTGAGCAGTTCGAGATGGTCCGCAAGCGCAAATTCCCGGTGGTCGGCCATGGCGCGGGCGTGTGGTCGTTTGTCCACATCGCGGACGCCGCCGAGGCGACCGTCGCGGCGGCCGAGCACGGGGCGCGCGGCATCTACAACGCCGGCGACGACGATCCGGCACCGGTCGCCGACTGGCCCCCGGCATTGGCGACGGCGCTTGGAGCGCCGAAACCGTGGCGGGTGCCGCGGGTGCTCGGCCGGCTGCTTGCGGGCGAGGCCGGCGCGGTGATGATGACCGAGGTGCGCGGAGCGTCGAACGCCAAGGCCAAGCGCGAGCTCGGCTGGCAGCCCCGGCACCCGAGCTGGCGGAAAGGGGTTCGCGGCGTGAGCGAGGAGCTCGGTCGCGCGGAGGATCGCGCTGTCAGTCGGGACCCCACGCCGGTCAGGGTGTGGTATCCGACGAAGTGAGGACTTCCCGCGTGACCACTTCGACACCGGGGGCAACGGGACGTTTCGCATCGAGGATCCGGAAAGCCAGCGATGAATCTCGGTGGGACTGGCGGTCCTAACCGCAGAACCGAACCCCGAGGAGAGCACCATGCACCCCGATCTTCACAACGCCGTCGCACAAGCCCGGATCAGCGACTTCAAGCGGTCCGCCGACGCAGGCCTCATCGCCGCTGACAGCGGCCCGCGGCGCAGCCCGTTGTTCGCTCGACTGAAAGTCGCGCAGACCCGCCTGACCTCCGCGATGCGACAGATGTCACACACGTTGGGATCACCGCCAGGTACAACGGAGTAGTGCCGTAAGGCGCCAGGTGAAGGATGATGCTCGCTCCCGACCAGACAGCCTCAGAACTCGCGTTCACTCCGGTGGACGTGCGCTCGCTGATCCGGCGGGCAGGACCGCTGGCGCTGCTCGCTGCGGCGGCGGTGCTGACGGTGGTCCTGGCCGGCGGCCGGGTCCACGCGTTTGCTGATGCGCTCCGGCGCGGGCTCGCCGTGAACGGCGGTTGGGCGGCGGCGGCCGTCGTTTTCGAGTGCCTGTCGCTGGCGGGCTACGTGGGGCTCTTGTCGCTGGTCGCCGGGCGCGCCACACCGCGGATCGGCGTTCGGGAGAGCACGCAGATCACGTTCGCGGGAGCGGCCGCCACCCGCCTGCTGCCGACCGCGGGCGCGGGCGGCGCCGGGCTGACGCTGTGGACGCTCCGGCGGGCCGGTCTCAGGTCGGGCCCTGCAGCACGGACGCTGCTGGCCTTCCTCGTGGTGCTCTACGCCGTGTTCCTCGCCGCGATGGTCCTCTCCGGAGGCGCGCTTGCGCTCGGGCTGGTGGGCAGCCGTGGACCGGTTGCGCTGTGCGCGATCCCCGCCGCCGCAGCGATACTCGCCGTCGCGCTGGCGCTCCTGCTTGCTCGCGGTCGGGGTGACAGAGCTGGCGGCGACACGGACGCCGACGAGCGCTCCTCACGTCTCAGACGCAGCGGACGGCTGCTGGGTGAGGCGGTCCACGACGCCTGTCGGCTGGTCCGGATGGGCGATCCTCGGCTCGCCGGCGCCGTCGCGTACTGGGCGTTCGACGCCGCGGTTCTGTGGGCGATGCTGCGCGCCTTCGGCACACCGCCGGTCCTCCCAGTCGTCGTCCTCGCCTATCTACTGGGTCAAGTCGCAAACACGCTCCCGATTCCCGGCTCCGTGAGCGGGGGTATCGCCGGGGTCCTGATTGCACTCGGGGTTCCCGCCGGGCTTGCCCTGCCGGCGGTTCTCGCCTATCGGACGGTGTCGGTTTGGTTGCCCACGCCGGTGGCTGTCGCCGCCTTGCCGGGACTGCGCTCGACGATCGAACGGTGGGGACGCGAACCAGCCGCCACCAAAGCGCCTGGCTAACCGCTCGATCAGGGGCGGGGGCTCGGGTGCTTTGGCTCGTACAACCCAAGCTGTCCGCCGCCGGGAAGCTTCAGCACCGTCGTGATGCCCCAACGCTGCTCGGTGATCTCCTCGGTGAACTCGATGCCTTTGGCCGTCAGCTGTTCGACGGTCGCCTGCAGGTCGTCGCACATCAGGTACAGCTCGTGGTGAGGTCGCGCATCGGTGGGGTGAGCGGCCAGCTCAGCGGGTGGAAGGGCGAAGATGGGCCAGCCGCCTCCGGCATCGACCGACGGCAGCTCGAGCGTCTCGCCGAGGAACGCCCGCGTGGCCTCGACATCCGCAGTGAAGACGATCGCGTGAACCCCGGTGATCACGGCCCGGCAAGCTTACGCGGCTGACGACCCGCGTTTGGAGTTCTCAATGCGGCTGGCGGGGGGCGTTCAGCCGGCGCGGGCCGGTGGCTGGAGCGCATCGACGAGACCACCACCATCGCCAGCTGACGAGCCCGGACCGAATGACCGCTGACCGCATCCGCGCTGTCAGCCCGGCACAATCCGCAGACGTGGCCGACGCAGCCGAGCCGCAAGCTGTCCTCACGCCGATCACCGAGGCGGCGATCTTTCTCGTGCTGACCGTGGATCCGGGATCCGAGGACGGGCTCCGGGATCTGCTGGCCGACGTCGGTGGGCTCAGGCGATCGGTCGGTTTTCGCCTCCCCGAGGGAGCGCTCAGCTGTGTGGTTGGGCTCGGATCCACACTGTGGGATCGCCTCTTCGGTCCACCGCGTCCCGCCGGCCTGCATCCGTTCCGCGAGCTCACCGGCCCCCGGCACACCGCCGTCGCGACCCCGGGCGATCTGCTGTTTCACATCCGCGCCCATCGTCTTGATCTGTGCTTCGAGCTCGCCGAGCGGTTGATGAACAGGCTGCTCCCCTACGCGCGGGTGATCGACGAGGTGCACGGATTCAGGTCCTTCGACGAGCGGGACCTGCTCGGGTTCGTCGATGGCACCGAGAACCCGGAGGGCGCCGCCGCCCGGGCCGCGGTCCTCATCGGTGACGAGGACCCCGAGTTCGCGGGGGGCAGCTATGTCGTCGTACAGAAGTACCGCCACGACCTCGACGCTTGGGATGCGCTGCCGGTCGAAGAGCAGGAGCGAGCGATCGGGCGCACCAAGCTCAACGACATCGAGTTGCCCGAAGAGCTCAAACCCGCCAACTCGCATGTGGCCCTGAACACAATCGTCGACGACGACGGTACCGAGCGCCAGATCGTCCGCTACAACATGCCATTCGGCCGAGTGGGAGCTCGCGAGTTCGGTACCTACTTCATCGGTTACGCACGCAGCCCCGACGTGATCGAGCAGATGCTGGCGAATATGTTCGTCGGTGACCCGCCTGGCAACTATGACCGCATCCTGGACTTCTCAACCTCCCTCACCGGCAATCTGTTCTTCGTCCCGAGCGCAGACTTTCTGGATGACCCGCCGCCGCCTGCGCGCGCTCAAGCGGCCGTGACCGCGCCGGCATCGGGGGGTGACTCGCTGGGGATCGGGAGCCTGAGAGGAACGTTGCGCTGAATTCCCTCCGCTATTCCTCTACCTCGTCGATCACCTCGTATACGCCGGACACGTATTCGTGTTCGACGAAGGCAGACATCTGGTCCTGGCGGTTGAGCTCCTGTGCGTCCGCGTCGGCGCGCCAGCGCCGGTAATCCTCCTCGGTCATGTCGAACACGCCGAACGAGATCAGCTCGTCCTCGTCGCGAATGTTGCGCGCGTGATAGGCCCGCTGCAGCCCCGGCGGCCTGGCACCGCCCGCGTCCCAGGCGCGGCGGAACTGCTCCCACGCTCCCGGCTTGAGCCGGCGGGCAGTGAACATCACGATCATCTGCTGACCTCCTGATAGGGGCGCCCAGGCAGTGGCTGCCGTTGCGCTGACCCTACCTGGCGAATCCAGGCTCGGTCGAGAATCCGACGGTGCTCCGGCGAGCGCCCCTACCGCCTGGCCATCATTCGCTTGCTGATCGGCAACGTCAGCCACCTCGGCATCTTGCGATTGGGGCCAAACGCGGCGCGCAGCTGAGGACCGCCCGGAATCACGGAGATGCGCCCGCGCTCCGCCGCGGCAAGCGCGTCGCGGGCGACCTGCTCTGCAGACACGAACGTGAACGCCGGCATCCGCTCGGCGAAATACGAGGCATCGTTCGCCTCCTGGAAGCCCGTCCTGACCGGCCCTGGTGCGACGACGGTAACGGTGACGCCGCGATCCTCGACCTCGGCGTGGACTCCCTCGGAGAGCAGCAGCAGGTAAGCCTTGGCCGCCGCGTAGCCGGCGTTGAACGGGAGGGCCTGAAAGCCGGCGGTCGATGACATGTTGATGATCGCGCCACGGCCGCGACGCACCATGCCTGGGAGAAAGCGGGCCATCAGGTCGACTGGAGCCTCGACCAGCACGCGCACCTGCTGGATCTCGGCTTCGCGTCCGGAATCGGCGAACGGCTTGTAGACACCGAAGCCGGCGTTGTTGACCAGCACCTCGACCTGGGCACCCAACTCCTCGAGGCGGCCGGCGAGCCGGTCCCGATCCTCGGGTACCGCCAGGTCGGCCGGGATCGCCAGGGCGCGGTCCGGAGCGCCGAGCTCCTCGGCCAGCTTGGCGAGCCGATCCTCCCTGCGCGCGACGAGCGCGACGCGGTGACCCCGCGCGGAGAGCTGGCGTGCGAACTGCTCGCCGATTCCAGACGAGGCGCCGGTGACCAGCGCGATCGACTCGGGGGCGGGTGGTGGAAGGCTCATGCGGTGGACTCTCCGTTCGTCGATGGACCTCGCGGGATGACCGCCGAATCCTCGCCGGGCGGAATCGATCCGGTCAAGCCGATCCCACGACGCTACGGTCCGTTGCTAGATTCAGCAATCTCCACGGTGGGCGTAGCTCAGCTGGTAGAGCTCCTGGTTGTGGTCCAGGCGGTCGTGGGTTCGAGTCCCATCGCTCACCCTGAGCAACTCCTGCAAATCCTGAGATCAGCAGCTTCGCTCAAGAATAATGCGTTGCGAGAGAAGCCCGGGTCTACCAAGCGTCTACTAACGCGAGCGCGTACCCGGAGGGGGTCGCCGTCGGGCTTCCTGTCGCTGGCCCTGCCGAAGTTCCGGAACTCGGTCATGGATGCATGGCTGATGACCGTGCCCAAGCGCCTACTGCGGGCCGTTCAAGCCGTGGGGTGCGTTGAGCAGCCTTGATGCCGCGATAGTCACGTTTTTAGTCAAACGTGACCCTACGTGTTGTGGCAGATGGCTGTCACCTCCGGCCGTGCTCGACACGAGGGCTAGCCACGGAGACACATGCGGGCGATACTTGGGGAAGGCGGATCGCGTAGAGCGCGCGTCCCTGGTGCTTCTGAACGAGATGGCTGGGAGGAATGTGTCCGCAACGAAGGCTCCGAGCGACACCGAGCAGGTCCAAGGGCATCATGGGCCTGGTGCTGGGATCTATCTGGCGTTCGTGCCGTGGGTGCTGTTTACGCTGATCACGCAGCATGATTCGCTGAAGGCGGCGGCGATCATCGCGCTGGCCGGCTCGCTAGTGATCGCGATCAGGTCAGCCTTAGCAAGCGGTCCGAAGCTGCTGGAGATCGGGGCGGTCGTGGCGTTCGCGGGCTTCGCGATCGTCGCGTTCACAGTGGACGCGTCGACCGCTGCGTGGGTGGCGCGCTATGCGCGGGCGATCGCCGCGGCGCTACTCGCGTTGATCGCGTTCGGGTCGCTGCTGCTCACCCCGTTCACAGAGCAGTACGCCCGCGAGTCGGTCCCGCGCGAGTTCTGGTCCTCGCCGCGCTTTCAGCAGGTCAACCGACAGCTGACGCTCCTGTGGGCGCTGGTGTTCACGGCGATGATCCCCTCGCACGTGATCGCCGGCGCGATCGACACCCGGCGCGCGAACACCATTTTCAACTGGGTCGTGCCGATCATCCTGATTGTCTGGGCTGCCAAACGCACCGCCCAGGTCAGCGCCGGCGAGAAAGTCCAGGCTTGAAACACCAAGACTCTCCGTTTCCCGCCGAGTCACGTTTTGGGTCACAGACGTGACCGTATGAGCGACGTTGGATAGAACGCTTCGTTACGCTGACTGGGCAGGGCGATCGCTCTGATCGCCCAGAGGACCGCTCCGGACAACCCGAAGCCAAAGGAGACCGGATCATTCGGGCGTCCCACACGAACGCCAAGGTCGCCGATCGCTCCGCCGTATCGCGAGCGATGATCGGCGAGATCGAACGCGTCGTCGCCGGCGCACTCAGCCGCTCCTATTGGTCAGCTGAGAATCAGGTTTGGGCGTGAAGGAGGTCGAGCTTGCAAGCTCGACGCTGTCACGCGATACGGCCTCGTTCATCGCGTGCCTGGCGACGATCCTCGAGCTGCCGTTTCAGGCCATCCCCGAGCCGGCCGCCGATGAGGATCCTGCCACCGGATGGACGGTCTCCCGGTGGCTTGGGGGCCTCGGTCTCGGCATCGCGAGGATCGCGGATCCCGCCCGCTTCACCTGGGCGGGGCCGTGGATCGCGCGTGTCCGCGCGGGCGGCAATGGCAGCCGCCGAGCGGTCGTCATGTACGGCGTTCCGTCCGGAGTGGTATGGGATCCGGCCGGGGTTACGACGATCGGTGACCCGAAGATCGAGGACGGATTCTTGCTCGCCGCGGCGGACATCGCGCTCGGCCTTCCGCGACGCCCCGCAGCGCCAATCTTTTCGGGCACTGTCGTTGGGATCTATGTCGCGCCCGGGGCGGGCGCGCCCGCACGATCGCGGTCACTGGTGCGGGCGCTGGCCGGACGGGGGCTGGAGGGCGACCGGCACGTGGTAGGGACCGGCACGTTTCCCTCCGGCCTGCCAGGAAGCGCGCTCACGCTGATCGAGTCAGAGGTGTGTCAATCTTTCGACCCGCCGCTGGAACCAAGCGAGCATCGCCGGAACGTCGTCACGCAGGGCATCGAGCTGAACGGCCTGATCAGACGCGAGTTCACGATCGGCGCGGTGCTGTGCCGCGGCATGCGGCTGTGCGAGCCATGCACCGTGGTCCAGCGCTACGCCACGCGTCCGGTGCTGCGTCAGCTCGTCCATCGCGGAGGGGTGCGCGCTGACATCCTGAGTGACGGCAAGATCAACGTTGGCGATGAGATAACGGTTTCTCCCACGCCGACGAGGTGAGCTGGCTTGCGCCTCAGAGGCCTGGACGAGACGCGGCCTCCAACGGCAAGAACTCAATGTCTTCTACCAAGATCGATGGATCTGCTGGGCCTCGAGGATGAGGCGATCTGCCGCTTGAGTCACGTTTTGAGTCAAGAACGTGACGATATAGCCGTCTCCAGCGGCGCTAACAATCTCGCGCAAATCGGAAGTATTGACGCCCCGATTAGGCCATGAAGCGAGACAGCCCGGGTACCGAGCGGTACCCGAATCCTGGCTCTTGGTGTCGGTTGTCGTCGAACGGAATCCACGCGCCGCACCTCTCGGCGCTCGCCTCACGAACTCAAGAACACTCAGTAGGTGAAATCACGGCAAATACGCTGGTACAGAACCCAGATGGTCCCGTTTTTTCTGGTTGTGGTCCAGGCGGTCGTGGTTCACGAGTCCCATCGCTCACCCTGGAGCAAACTCCTGCAAATCCTAAAGATCAGTAGCGAACGGCCTCTTGTTGCTCGCACCGCTCGATGTCGACCAGGATTGGATCTGCTGCTACCGGATAGCGGGTTCATCGGCTTGCGGGCGCAATGATATCAGCGCCAGTGCAGCCACGTCGCTGACTCGGACTGGTTCCAGACCCACCCGATGGACGGAGTCGACACGGCCGGCAGGGGGTCGATCAGGCTCTTGGAGGGGGGCTAGTGCTTGATCGGGTTGGGCCCAGTGTCGCCGATCCCGTAGAACTGACCTCCGCGAGCGCCGACCCAGAGCATTCCGTGCCAGACGGCCGGAGTGGACTCGATGCAGCCGTCGAGCTTGACGGTCCAGAGGATCCTGGGCGGCACCCGTGAGTTTGCGATGTCGTAGTCGTGGAGTCCGCCGTTGCAGTCGCCGAGCACCATCTGGTTGTCGATCGTCACCGGCGAGCCCCAGGTCTGCGAATGCTGGTTGATACGCCAGTAGACCTTCCCTGTCTGTTGGTTGACGGCGATCACCTCGCCGTCGGTGGCCGCGTCGTAGACCGTCCCCTTGTACAGCGCCGGTGTTGACAGCGAGCCGCCGTTCGGTGCGTAGTCGCCGATCGGAACGCTCCAGATCACGGGATTGTTGGGACGGTGCGGATCGAGCTTCATCAGCCCGCCGAGGCGGTGGTCGAGCGGCTGGGACTCCTGCCGTGGCTCGTTCTCCTCGATGTGCCTGGCCACGTACAGGTACCCCTGCGGATCGATCACGATCGTCGGGTCGACGTCATCGCCGGTCCAGAACCTGAAGACCCGCTTGTAGTGAGCGCCGCCCCTGAGGATGTCGGAGATGTCCCAACCCTCGACGAGCCCGCCGGAGTTGCCGAAGTACGCCACGCCGTTGCTGTACGCCACCGAGTCCTCGATCGAGATGTCGTCGTCGTGGATCTCGCTGCGGAGCAGCCTGGAGTCCCATCCTGGCACCAGCATCACGATCTTCGGGCTGACCTCGACCAATCCCTTGGAGTCGTAGTGGCGGTGCAGGCGGATCACATAGAACCACGAGTTCTCCCCGCCCTCGAGTAGGTAGTCGCCGATCTCGAGCGGGGCTCCGTCCCAGTCGTCGTTCCAGATCAGATGCGGGACGTCGTGGGCGTTGGTTGACCACAGCACGGTGGGCTTGGACCGGTCCATCGCGATCACGCGGAGATTGTTGTCGCGAGACCCGCCGTAATAGAGCGGATAGCCCTGAGAATCCGAAGTCGCAGAACCCTTGGCCAGGTCGCCGGTATGTAGGTCAGGCCGCATCGGCCTGCCGGTCACGCCGTTCCAGAAGTGATAGTCGTCGTCATACGCACCCTCACGGATCTCGACCGTGCCGTTCTTGTGGACGATCACGTTCGGCTGGCCCGTCCAGCCGGTGCCGCACCATTGCTCGGTCCCGAATAGGTCACTGGAAGTCGCACACATCCCGCCCGATTGTGGGTACTGCCACAGAATCTTCGGATGCTGAGGCAGCGGGCCTTCGCCGTAGTAGTCACGGCTAGCGTTCCCCCGGAACGTCGTTAGACCCGGGAACGAAGAGTTGATCGGGCCCTGGGTCGCGGGCGGTGGCTGAGACCGGGACCTGACCTTCGACGTCGCGTTAGAGCCGAACAACCCGAAGCCGCCCCTAAGTCCGCCAAACCCAACGAACGCGACAGCGAGCACGACCGCAACCAGCGTCACCCGCCGGCGCCAAAAGACCGCCTGGCTCGGTGGTCTCGGCGCAAACCGACGCGGTCTCCGCGGATTCCCAACGTCTCGTGTCCGCCCCGACTCTTCACTCAACATCACCAATTATGTCGTGGGCCTGCTGTGGCTGCGGATCCGCACCTCGCTGCGCTACATCCCTCCGCCGGCATACGACCAGATCGTCAAGGATCTGCGACCGATCTACACCGCGATCGATTCAGACCACTCCCACCACGCGCTGCTCGCCGAGAGCAGTGCTCGGGTGCTCATGGCGCCCGGAGCGGCCGCCTGGCAGCGCCACGGAGACTGGAGTCTGTTCGGGGCGCCGCTGGCTAACCAGTTGCGTCGTGCCGTGCGGCCGTCCTGAGATGATGGAGGACTCGGGTTCCGACCGTTGGGAGACGCGGGCTGTGCGTGTGGGCTGGAGGTCGCTTACCCAGTTGCGTGCGTCAGTCGTTGATGTCCAGAACCGGCGTGATATTCGGGAGCTGCTGGCCTGCCTCGGCATGTTCGTTGGGCACCACCGCAGTGCCCAGTGCGAAGAATTCGATCACGTGGCTGCCCCAACCGTGGTTGTTCTCGTGCAGCTTGACCTCCACGATTCCCAGGACCCCGTCACCAATCGCCTCGGCTTCCTTCTGCATGCGCTCCATCGCCAACTCGCGAGCGTCGTAGAGCGCCTGTGTGTACTGCTCGAGCTCGACGTTCTGCCCCGTCTGGCGCATCGACTGGATCATTCCACGGTGGGCAACGTGGTAGACGCAGTTGCCCATGACCAGGCCGACCGGGCGCTTGCCGGTCTGCATCAGCGTCCAGAAGGCCTGACCACTGAGATCAGATGTGAACGGCCGACCGTTCGGCGCGCGGTGGATCTTGCCGCCCTTGTGCTTGATCGCGGTGCCGATGGCGATGAACTCCGCCATGTCTGCGCCCCACTCGTAGCGTCCGATGTCCAGGCGAACACCTACGATACCGTCGGCACCTAGTTGGTCGGCCTCCTCCTCCATGCGCGTCATTGCAAGCTCGCGCGCGGAGTACATCGCCTGGGTGAGCACGCCCATCTCCTGGCTTGCCTTCCAGTTCGATGCCTGGAAGCCGATGTGGTAGATGCTCGAGCCCACCACCAGCCCCACCGGCTCAAAGCCGGCCCGCTCGACGCATAGGTACTCGTTCACCGACAGGTCTGAGGTAAACAGACCCCGTGCGTTCATCTGGAGACGTTCGCTCGCGTGCTCGGCGAGACCTTCGGTGCTTGTCGGATCGTAGGTCGACATCAGATGATCTCCTGGAATGGGGGCGAGCTAGGCGCCGAGGTTGATCGACATGACAGGCGCGCCGAGCGGGGCCGGAAGCGGCTCGTGGGCGCCGAGACGGATCGCTGTGCCGAGCACGTGCATGGAGACGATGAAGTAATGCCGGGTGAAGCCGCCCGACTCGTACTCACGATGGTCGATGTCGTGTGTGAGCGTTGAAATGACCATGTCGTTCGCGCCAATCTGGTGCGCTTGGCGGCGCACCTCGTCCATCGCGAGGTGTCGGGCGGCGTAGACGCCTTGGGTGACCTCGACCATCTCCTGATTGCCCCACCACGAGCGCATCATCTGGTTGCCCTGCATGCTCAGCGCCACGGAAACCACGGAGGTGTGCCCGATCACGCCTAGCGTCTCGGCTCCGATGCGGCGAAGCTTGTCGACGTCCTGGCCGGAGAGCGCGCACATCCGCGGCCCGGACTGACGGCGAGCCGGAAGCACGGTATCGCGGACCGCCGTGCCGAAGACCACGTACTCGACGTTGCCCGGATCACCGAGGAAGCCCTTGGCGGTCATCTCGATGCCGATGACGGCGTCGGCGCCAGCGAGCTGGGCCTCTTGGCGCAGCCGGTCAAACGAACGCTGACGCGACAGGTTCCACGGCTGAGCAAGGGAGCGCATCTCCTGGATTCCGCCCCCGTACGAGGACCAGCCGTAGTTCTGCCAGCCGTGCTGAACGACCGATGAGCCCATGACCTGTGCGATCGGCGTCAGGCCGGAGGCCTGGGCGAGCGCGTACTCCTTCGCGCTCAGATCACTACTGAAGACCGGCGCGCGCGCCGCGGCCACTGCCCTCAGTCGCTGTTCGGCCCCAAGCGGAATTCCTCCGTCCCTGATCCGCTCGAGATCGACCGCCGCCGCGTCACGCTCTTCCTCGCTGAGCGATTCCGGGCGTTTCCCGAACGGTGGCATCCCGTTTCATAGTAACCCGGGCCAACCGGGGCCGTCGAACCGTCCCTCCCCCGACGCTCCGTATGCCAGGTAAGACTCAGGCGCGCCCACGCTGGCGCTTCGCGAGTGGAATGCGATCGCCCTGTTGGCGACGGCGGCGACGCGGTTCTTGAAGCCGGTCGTGAAGGCGAGGTGGGACGACGAGCCAGATCCGCCAGCCGACGGTCCCCGATAGTGTAATCGGCCGATTGTCACGATCGCGCGGAATCACGAGATGGTGGCAATGGTTCCCAGGTCGATATAGCGAAACGGGCGGGGTTCGCTCCGGCCGGCGACCGGCCTCACGATCGTCTTGGCAGCATGGTGGCCTGATTGCATCGCGACCTCGGCGACTCCGGGCAGTCCGTCGAGCGCCATCAGATCGCTGAAGCGAGTTCGGGAACGTCGAGAGCACGGTGTCACCCGCGTCAAGCAGGACGACCCGCGCGCTGCCCGGGTCAAACGCGCGGACGTTCAGCGCCAGCGAGCGCCGCGAGAGCTCGGTTATCTGCCCGCTCAGCTCCACGCCGGTCGGCCCCGCGCCGATGATGACAAACCGATGATGACAAACGTCAACCAGGCGCGGCGTCGCTGGGGGTCAGGCTCCACTTCAGCCATCTCAAACGCCCCGAGGATCCGGCCCCGCAGCTCGAGCGCATCGTCGATCGTCTTCATGCCGGGCGCGTGGATCGCGAACTCGTGTTGACCACAGTACGACTGCGAAGCGCCGGCGGCGACGATCAGGCTGTCATAGCCGATCCGCGAGCGAGCCCCCAAACGTCGGTCTACAGCTCACGCTTCGCAAGGTCGATGTCGATGACATCGCCGAGCACCACGCGCGTGTTGGCCTGGTGGCGATGCTAACCGTGGCCGCGGGCGCTGCATCGGTGATGCAGGGGCTGGCGCCGGACGCCAGGGACCGGGCAAGGCGTGCGGGGCACGCAACGAGGGTCCTAGGCGCAAGTCTCATCGGCGCTACGCTCCGCTGATTGCCAGGAGGCGTTGGTGGTGAAGTCGCGGCACACATCGGTGTTGGTGCGGGAAATAGGCAGCGTCCACGTGGGCGGCGGCCTCCGGAAGCTGTCTGGGTTGCCGCTGAGGCAGCGGGGGAGCACGCTCGGGGGGCCGGTGCGCACCGTCGACCCGAATGGCGAGATCGCTGCCGGGCAGATGTACGCGCAGTATGTGCGGCTTGCCCAACCTCGCGGGCGATTCCCAGTGCTCATGTGGCACGGCGGCGGCATGAGCGGGGTCAACTGGGAGACGACACCGGACGGGCGCGCCGGTTGGCAGATGCTGTTTCTGCGCGCCGGGCTGGATGTGTTCGTTTGTGACTCGGTCGAGCGTGGACGCGCGTCGTGGGCCCCGTACCCGCAGGTCTATACGAGCGAGCCATTCTTCCGGACCGCTCGGGAGGCCTGGGAGGAGACGTTCCGGTTCGGCCCGCCTGGATCCTGGGATTCGGACCCGGCCCGACGGGTCGCGCACCCCGGGCTGCGCTTCCCGGTCGACGCTATCGATGAGTTCATGAAACAGGGGATGCCGCGTTGGACGACGAACGATGATGCGATCCAGGCCGCCTATGACGCGCTTGTCGCTCGGGTCGGCCAGTGCATCGTGCTCGCGCACAGCCAGGGCGCTAACTTCGCGCTCCGCGTTGCCCTCGCCTCGCCGAATCGGGTACGTGCCGTGGTGGTGCTCGACGCGACGGGCGCGCCTGACCCCACCGTCCTGAGCGCAGAGCCCCTGCGTCGGGTTCCGCATCTGTTCTTGTGGGGCGATTTCCTCGACCACCATCCGTTCTGGGTCGCATCGGTGCCGAACGTCCGCCGGTGGTATGAGGCCCTGCGTGACGTGGACGTCGATGCGGAGTGGATCGACCTTCCGGCACGCGGTATCTGCGGCAACAGCCACGCCCTGATGATGGACAACAACAGCAAGGAGATCGCCGACCTGGTGCTGAGCTGGCTCGAGAGCCGCGAGCTGATCGCGAGCAGCTAACGGCTGCGCTGCGCATCAACCGAGGCGGCGGAGCCAAGGCTTCTGGCCGTCGCGCGGGTGTGGGATTCTGTGGCATAAGTCGAGTCGCGCGGGTAGGCTGAAGGCGGCCAGGTTGACACGTTAGTTCGTCGTCGGTAGCGGGTCGCGGCGCTGGTAGCCGGGTTGTGTCTCGCCGGCGCTTATGCGGCGAGGATCGCACCAGCCGCCCGTGGTGCCCTGGATTGGCTCGAACGAGACGGTGAACCCGAGCGACTCCGCGAGGGTCCGCATCGGTTTGAGAAGATGCACATGCGAGTTGCCGGTGAACGGCTCGCTCGGTGGGCCGAGTGGCGCCTGGTCGCGGCCGTCGCTGCTCCGCGCGCTCGGCCTCAGAGTGGTTGTCTGGATCTCGCCTTGACCGCTCCTTCGGGATTGGGACCGCCCGCTGCGGGCCTGCGCCGCCCCAACCAGAACGCAGTCCCGACCGGGCCATCGATGCTCCAGTCGAGCGCGAGTGCGCTCAGGGTCATGCGCTACTGGAATATCTCGGTCGTGCAGTCGCCTCCAGGGAGATGGATCTCGTGCGGCCGCGCGCCCTCCGCCTGTTCGTGGAAGTCGACGAAGAACTCGGGATCGACCGCGTAGCTGCCGTCTGGCTGGCGGTCGAGCTTCGTCAGCCAGCCGCGGAGCTCCGGGTAGAACTGGTTGTCCCAGGTGGAGAACAGCGAGTTCGAGACGTATACGCGCTCGCCGTCGAGCGAGTTCTGGAGCATCTGCGGCCCGCCGTTCAGCGGGCCCGGGGCTTTCGGGTGGCCGCCGTCGCGCCCGAGCAGGCCTCCCAGGTAGGTCTGCGAGCGCAGCACCGGATTGCGGGGGTCCGAGACGTCGTAGTGGCGCAGGTCGCCGTGGAGCCAGTTCGACAGGAACAGGTTGCGGTCATCGAGCGACAGGACCAAGTCGGTGATCAGTCCGGGCACGCCGCCCTCCAACGGCCATCCCCCGAGTTCCTCGTTTGAGACGTCGATCACCTTCTCCGCCGCCCAGCTGCCGTTGTCCCGGTGGAAGCGGATGATGTTGCTCGACAGCGTCGCGCCGACGAACCCTTGCGCTGAGTCGGGATCATGCTGCCAGCGGATCTCGAGCGGAATCAGCCCGTCGTCGCCGAGGTCGAGCGTCTGCACCACTGCGCGGCGTTCGAGATCCCAGAAATGCAACCGGCGCCCGTACTTGCCCGCGACGACGTCGGCTGGATTGAAGCCGTCCAGGAACGTGTTCGGCGCCCCCCACTCGCTGGAGACGAGCGTGTTCTGACGCGGCTGATACCAGAAGTCGTACATGAACTCCTGCCCGTTCTTCGCGCGTTCCCACGGCTCGAGGATCGAGAAGTCGCGCGCGTCGAGCACCGCGAACCCGCCGGGGACGTTCCCCTCGGCGTCCCCGAGCATCGACACCGTGACGATGTCCCCGGGCATGCAGTGAACCGTATGCGGCACGCTCAGGCCAAGCTTCGCCTTGATCTCCTCGCCCTCGATCACGTCCTTGATCCGCGGCGCGCGCGGCTCTGAGATGTCGAGGATGTGGATCCGCGACGAGCGCATCCCGGGAACGATCAGCGCGTCGCGCTGCAGCTGCGAGTGGCAGGCCGAGGAGCACGCATTCCAGCCGAAGTGATGCAGCTCGTCACCGACGTTCGGCATCTCGGTGCGGTGCACGATCTCGCCGTAGTCCAGTGAGCTCGGATCGACGTCGACCACGGCGATGAAGTCCGGGCGATCGATGCCGGTGCCCTCGTACAGCGCCGCGACGTACACGAACTGCTCGGGTGGCTGCTCGCGCGCCACTTGCGGGGAGGCATAGCCCGGGGCGGCGGGCTCGTGGCCGGGGTGATCGTGAGCGTTCATCTTCGGAGCTCCTTCCTCGCGTTGGGCTTACGACGGTTGCGGGACGATCTGGATGTAGGGTCTCGGTGACTCCCACTCGCCGAGGATCTCTCGGGGTTGGTCATCTGCGACCGAGCCGGCGATGTTCACATCATCCTCGCCCTGCTGCAAACTCATCTGCACTCCTTCATTGGGGCTAAGAGGACTCGCTGACGCGAAGGTTCAGACGATCTCACGCAGCCGTCCTGTTTCCACCTCGTAGACGAAGCCGCGAATGGAGTCCTTGCGCGGGATGAAGGGCGAGGCCTTGATTCGTGCGATCGACTGGCGAACGTCCGTGTCGAGGTCAGAGAACGACTCCGCGGCCCACTCCGGCTTGATTCCGGTCTCTTGCTGGATCGAGTTCTTGAACTCGTCGTCGGTGAAGGTGAGCATGCCGCAGTCGGTGTGATGGATCAGGATGATCTCCTCGGTGCCCAGCAGCCGCTGCGAGATCGCGAGCGAGCGGATCTCGTCGTCGGTCACGACGCCGCCCGCGTTGCGGATCACGTGGGCGTCACCCTCGGTCAGGCCCAGCGCGCCGTAGACGTTCAGCCGCGCGTCCATGCAAGCGACGACGGCGACCTTCTTGGCGGGCGGTACTGGCAGGTTGCCCTTGTCGAACGAGCTGGCATACGCCTCGTTGTTCGCAAGTAGTCCGTCTGTCGCGGTCATCAGGTCCTCCTCGTGGGTGGGGTCGAAGGTCTCGCAACTGCGCGCGCTCGAAGCAGAAGCAGTGTTCGTGGTCCGCTCATACATCGTCGGCTCCACCCAGCGCAGCGGCAGCTACCACGGCATCCTGTTTGCCCCGGTTGTGAGAATCGTTGACATGGCGCGAGTTCGTGCTCGATTTGTTGACTAGTCAACACTCTCTGCTAGGATCTGGTTGACCAGTCAACATCTTATCCGAGAGGGTTCCAGCATGACCGCAACCAGCACCACCTTAACCGAGATCCCGACCGGCACCTGGAACGTCGACCCGGTGCATTCGAGCGTCGAGTTCCAGGTTCGGAACATGGGGATCGTCACGATCAAGGGCTTCTTTGAGGAATTTGAAGGGTCGTTCGAATCGGACGGCGAGCGGGTGAGCGCACGCGGCACCGTGCAGGCCGCCAGCATCAATACGCGCTCTGAAAAGCGCGACGGGCATCTACGCGCGGCTGACTTCTTCGACGTGGAGAATCATCCGAACATCGCGTTTCAGTCCTCGCGGATCGAGCCCTCCGGCGATCACTTCGACGTGACCGGTGAGCTGACCATCAAAGGCGTCACCCGCGAGGTCACGTTCCGCGCGACAGTCGAGGGCACGACCTCAGATCCGTGGGGCGGAGAGCGCGTCGGGATCGAAGCGGTCGGTCAGGTCGACCGCCGCGACTTCGATCTCAAATGGGACGTCAAGACCCCGGCCGGTGCCCCGCTGGCCAGCTACGACGTCAAGATTCTCATCCATGTCGGCGCTGTGAAAGCGAGCTAGCGGGCTCCGCTCACCACTGCGGCATCATCGTTTCGGGGTAGCGGCTGCCAAACGCGCCGTCGGGAAGGATCTCGTTCACGCGGGCGAGGTCCTCTCCGGTTAGCTCCACGTCGGCGGCGGCCACGTTTTCGGCCAGCCGCACCGGGCTGCGCGTGCCGGGGATCGGAACGATGTCATCGCCTTGGGCGAGCAGCCAGGCCAGGGCGAGCTGGGTAACCTCGATGCCCTTGGCCCGGGCCAGTTCGGTGAGCTCAGTGATCGCGTCGAGGTTCTTCTCGTAGTTGCCGGGCTGCCAGCGCTCGTCCCAGCTGCGCATGTCGTGCTCGGGATACTCCGCGGCCGGCTTGACCGTTGAGGTCAAAAAGCCGCGCCCCAGCGGTGAGTAGGCCACGAAACCGATCCCCAGTTCGCGGATCGTCGGCAGGATCTCGGCCTCGACCGCGCGCTCGAAGATCGAGTACTCGGTTTGGAGCACCGACACGGGCTGCACCGCATGGGCTCGGCGGGTCGTTTCGGGGCCGGCCTCGCTGAGACCGAAGAAGCGGACCTTGCCCTCGCCGATCAGCTCTCCCACCGTCCCCGCCACCTCCTCGACTGGCACATCGGGATCGACGCGGTGCTGGTAGAGCACGTCGATGTGGTCGGTTTGCAGGTAGCGCAAGCTGTTCTCGGTCACCGCCCGGATGTGCTCAGGCCGGCTGTCGAGCTCCCTGGGCATGTTCGGCTCGCGAGGCAGGACAAAGCCAAACTTGGTGGCCAGCACCATATCGTCGCGAAACCCCTGGACTGCGCGGCCCACCAACTGCTCGTTTGAACCCGTCCCGCCGCCATACAGCTCAGCGGTGTCCACGAGCGTCACGCCGAGGTCGTGCGCACGGCGGATCGTCTCGACCCCACCGGACTCATCGCCGTCGCCGTAGGCCATCGTCATCCCCATCGTGCCAAGGCCGATCGCACCGACCTCGAGGCCCTGGGATCCGAGGCTCCGATGCTCCATGCCGCAACTGTAGCTCCGCTTGAGGCAAGCCCGGGCAAAGCGCCTCAGCGGTTGACCGGGAAGCTAACTCTGCGCGTCAGTAGTAGTGCCGACGGCCTCCCACCGCGCGGCCCATCATGCCCAGCACAATCAAGATCAGCCCGACGACCAACAGAATGATCCCGATCGTCCACAGGATCGCCACCTTGGCGATCAACCCGATGATCAGCAGGATGATGCCCAAAATGATCATCTCTTCACGTCCTCCATTGAAGGTTGGGTGCGCCGGAGATTCGGAGCAGCCGCGATCTTGCGACTCGCCTGTGTACTGCCCGCACGCGACGAGTTCGAAGCGCAATCGCGTGGACGGAAGCTGAGAAGGCAAGACATTCCTGCACGCAGCGGTCAAAAGAGATGCGCTCATCTTTCGCGGCTGACTTTCCGCTGAGCGGGGTGATAGCGTGCCGGCGCAACATAGCGAGCCGAGTCGCCGGACCATCCGTGGCCCGGTGAGCGGGGGACCCACAGCGATTGATTCTGATCGCCGGGGCGAATCGCCGTAGTAGTTCGGCGTAGCGCACAGCGCGAGCCCGTCAGCTAACTCCGCAGGCTTTTGAGTCGTTTCAGAGGGAGAGTCTGTGGACACCGTGCGTGACCTGAGTCGGGTTGAGCCGTGGCGGGAATCGCTCGAGCGTTCGCTCGCGCGGAGGGGCAAGTCGACGCTCTCCTGCACCCCCGATGACCGACGGCCGACCGAGCGTCACCCCGAGCACAAGCGGCCCCTGCAGGAGTCACCGACGGCGCGGCTGGTGGGTTGGCTGGCGGCCGCGAAGCGCTCGAGGGTGGGGGCCGTCTGCGCCGGGGCCATGTTCGTCCTGGCACTGCTGGCGTCCACGTTCATGGGCGTGTTCGATGGTCGGGGCGCCGAAGCGTCGACCGACGGGAACCGCGCCGTCGCGTTCCGGGTGCCGGCGGCTTCGCAATCCCGCTACCCGGAGCAGGCGGTGCTCGGGATCGAATCGGGCGGTGCGAGAAGAACCGCAGCCTGTCCGCTCGTGGTTCGCTCGACGGGCTATGTGAACCCGCTCGCCGGCGCGCGCGTGACGCCGGAGCGGATCGATCAGGGCGTCGACTACACCGGGTCGGGGACTCTGACGGCGATCGGCGCCGCGAGGGTGACCCACGTGGCCACCTCTAACACCGGCTGGCCGGGGGCGTTCATCGAGTACCGCCTGTTATACGGGCCGGACAGCGGCTGCTACGTCTACTACGCCGAGGGTGTCAGGCCCGCGGGCGGGCTGCGCGTCGGCGACACGGTCGCGCCCGGTCAGCCGATTGCCACCATCATCCCCGGCTACTCGAGTGGGATCGAGATCGGCTGGGGCGCCGGCATCAGCACCAAGACCTATGCGGCAAAGACCGGCGACTGGAGCACCACGAACGATGCGGACAGCATCCCCAGCGCCGCGGGCAAGAGCTTTTCGGCCCTGATCGTGGCGCTCGGGGGTCCGCCGGGCAAGGTTGAGGGTTAGCCGCAGTTCACGAGGAGTCTGTTCATCCGGGCCTCCCGGGGGTGCTGTCAAGCCGCCTTGACGGCGTCGGCGAAGGGCTGGAGGTTCCACCCATTCGGAGATCCGACGGCGTCGCGCATCTGCTCCCAGCCCTCTCCGTGCCGGTGGAGATTGCGGTGCTCGAGCTCGACGAGCGTGCGGTCTGGTCCAGCGGCGGTGAAGCGCACCTCGACTTCGCTGGTCTTCTCGGGGTCGGCCTCGAGCTGCCAGCTCAGGTTGATGTCCCAGCTCATCACGAACCGCGAGGGGGGCTGGTAGGCGAGCACCCTGGCCCAGCGGCACTCACGTCCGTCGACGGCGCGGTCATAGACGTGACCGCCCTCATAGGGCTCGAACACCATTTCGGCGAGCTCACCCTGCAGGATGTGATGATCGGCGGGCCACCAGGTGTCGATGCCGTCGGTGAACACGGAGAACGCGCGCTCGATCGGTGCCTCGACGATGATCGATGTCTGCACGGACGTCTCGGCTGTCTTCGTGGTCATGAGACCTCCTCCTCTGGTTGCTCGACGGCGGCCTTGAACGCCGTCAGGGATCGATTCCAGAACTGGTCGAGGTACGCGCGCAGGGCGCCCACCCCGTCCGGGTCGAGCTGATAGATGCGGCGGTTGCCAATCGGTCGGTCGATCACCAGCCGTGCCTCCTTGAGCACTTTGAGGTGCTGGGACACGGCCGGCCGGCTGACCGGCAGCCCGCGTGCCAGCTCGCCGACCGCACTCGGACCATCCGCCAGGCACTCGAAGATCGCGCGCCTGGTGGGATCACCCAGAGCGGTTAGCCCATCTAGTTGGTAAGCCATAACTTACGGTAAGTCTATACTTACCGGTTGGCTCGTGTCAAGCTCCCCGGCACGGTCCGCCGGGTCACGCGGGAAGCTGACGCCGGTCTCCCTGCAGCTGCCGAAAGATCTCGTCGTAGTCGCCCTGCATGTCCGTCGGCACGCGCCACACGTCGACCGTGCCGAACACGGACAGCGCCCGCACGCGGAGGACCGGCGCGTTCGGCCGGTCCAGGTCGCGGCCCCAGTCGCGCTGGTGGCCGAACAGGCCAAGGCCGCCGACGGTGACCGTCACGCCCTCCGGCACGTAGATGTCGACGTTGCCGAACGCGGCGACGGCCGTCACCGAGGTCTCCTCGGTGTCGAGCTCGGCATCGCGCAGATCGAGATCGACGTCGGAGAAGGCGCTGGCGGCGACCGTCCAACCGCGCAGGCGCAGCCTGCCGCGTCTGGCCACGTGGCTGAAGAGGGCCGCCGTGAAGCGGGTCGGTTTGCGCCGGGCCCGGACCGTGGCCACGCTTCCCGCTTCGGGCAGGCCTGTCCGAGCGCGGGTCAGCTGGCCGCGGACTTGGGCGCCGTAGGCGACTTCCACCCGCTCGGAGAACTCCTCGAGCGTCAAGCGCCCAGCCAGCAAATCGTCGCGCAGCGACACCGCCACCCGCTCGCGGTCGGCGTCGGAGATTCGCTCCTCGGGATTTTCCATCGCACGGTCGGCGTCGGAGATGCGCTCTGTCGGGATTTTCCATCGCACCGTCGGCGTCGGAGATGCGCCTGTCGGGATCTTCCATCGCCTACATTCTTCCCAACGCGCCCGCGCGTTTCACCCCGGCGCCAGCCACGGCGCGCGTCGGCGCAGCATTCGCGCCTCGGCGTTTCAGGCGGCGCGCCGCGCTGCCGGGACGTACACGAGCCAGGTTGCCAGCGCGAGCCCCGCGGCCACGGCCAGCGGCAGGACCAGGCTCGTCTTCACCAGCAGCGCGCCGGCGAGGGCCCCGGTGAGCATCGCCAGGACGGCCGCGACCCGGCGCGGCGAGCCTTTGCCCGAGCCGCCGGCGAGAGGTGAGTCCGCCGCCAACCCGGTCAGCGTCAACGTCAGCACGGTCGTCGTCAGGTCGGGAACCCCGATGCGGCGCACGGTCGCGTTGCGGACGCCCATCGCGAACCCCAGCATCGCGATCACGACGTCCCCGGAGAGGGAGTTCGGATGGACTGAGACCGCCGCCGCGAAGATGGCCGCCGCGCCGACCACCGATGCCTCGATCGCGAGTGCCCGCGCCACGTGTGCCGGATGGCGGTCACCGACTTGCCGCGCGAGGACGCCGCCGGCGCCCGCGCCGATGAGGAACGAGCCGAGCGACACCAGCGGCGGCACCACTCGCAGCCCCCCGGCGCCGGCGATGCCAAAGCCGAGGAGGACGATGTTCCCGGTCATGTTGGCCGTGAACACGCGGCCGAGGCCGAGGTAGCTCACAGCGTCGACCAGGCCCGTGGTGAAGGTCAGCACGAGCAGCGCCCTCGTGAGCGGATGCTGGACGCTGCCGGCGGCGCGCTTCACCCAATCCTGATCGAACCCCTTGGGTCGGGCAGATCCGGCCATCTCATTCATCGCGTCACCTCTGACATGTCGATCAAGCGCGCGGAGCCGCGTGCGGTGCGAGCTTGTCATGCTGATCCTGGATCGCACGCCAGGCCCTGGTAGCGTGAGGCGATGTCCTCTCCCTGGCCGTCGCTTTCCTACCACGAGTGGGCCTCGACGTGTGACACGCTGCACGCCCACACCCAGGTCCTCGGCAAGCTCGCGGTGCTGCTGGCGCCGCCCGAGCCCCAGCTCCAACATGCGGCGCTCCGACTGACCGCGCGAGGGTGGGAGACGGCGCCGCTGCCGGCGCCCGACGGCTCGGGGGCACTGGTCGTGGCGCTCGATCTAAGGACCCACGAGGCGCTGGTGGAGCACAATCGCGGAGGCGTGAGACGGGTCGCGCTCGCCCCCGACCGGCCCGTGCGCGACGTCACACGCGAGGTGCTCGGGGCCGTCGGCGAACTTGGCGGAAGCGTGCAAATCGATGCCACCCCGCAGGAGGTGCCGTGGACCGTGCCGCTCGACGAAGATGACGAGCACGCGCGCTACGAACCGGCGCAGGTCGAGCCGTACTTCGCTGCGGCGACGCAGGCCGCGCTGGTGTTGGCGGCGTTCCGCGCGCCCTTTCGGGGGCGCTCGACCCCGGTCAATGCGTGGTGGGGATCATTCGATTTGGCGGTGAGCCTGTTCTCCGGCGAGCCGGCTGACCCACCCTCGGACGACTTCATCATGCGTAACGCGATGGACGCCCAGGAGATCGCGATCGGTTGGTGGCCCGGCGACCTGCGCTACGGAAAGGCGGCCTTCTACGCCTATGCGCATCCGGCGCCGGACGGGTTTGCGACCGCGGCGCTGTCGCCCGCGGCCGCGCGCTGGGAGCAGGACCTGGGCGAATACATTCTGGACTGGGACGATGTCCGCGCCGACGCCGACCCGCACGAGAGGGCGCTAGAGTTCGCCCGCTCGGCGTTCCGCCACGGGTGCGCGGTCTGCGCGTGGGACCCGGCGCTGAGCGCCAGCGGCGAGGGCAGCCCGCCACCTGTGAGGTGAGCGCGCCCACCCGGGCCTGAACACCTGCTAGAGCCTGTCGAGGTCCTGCTGGGCGCGGCGATGCGCGCCGGCCGCGGCGTCGGCTTCCGCGCGCGCCGTCGAAAGTGCGTCCTCGGCATCGCGGAGTGCCTTGGCGGCGTTCTCACGGCGCTGCTCGGCGAGCTGGAGACGGCGGGCAGCCCGATCGGAACCTCGACGCGCCGCAGACTCGGCGGCCCGGGCAGCCTTGACCTGAGCGGCGCGGGCTCTCTTGTCCTCCGCCTCGCGGGGTTTGGCGGCAGGCGGCCCCGGCGCCGTGCCCGGCCCCGCGGCCACACCGAGCCCCACGTGGCGCAGTTCGCGGACCAGGCGCCCGCCGCGTGCGCTGTCCCGCGCGTCCTCCTCCAGGGCGGCGGCGTGCAGAGTGTCCGTGACCCGATCGACGATCGTCGCGCTGAGCTCGTGCCCCTCGGATGTGAGCAGACCACGGGCTGCGCTCACCAGTGCGTCGACCGCTTCCCTTTCACGTTCGGCGGCCGCCCGCAGGGCGCGTCCGTCGCCGCGCCCTGAGAGCACGTCCCGATGAGCCTCGAGGAGCTTGTCGCCCGACTCGAACAACTCGGCGATGTCCTGCGGTTGGGTCCGAACCAGCTGGTTGACGGCCCACGCCGCGACCGACGGCTTTCGCAGGGCAGCGACCTCGGCTGCCTGCTCGCGTCGTCCGTCGGCGCGCAACGCACGCGCCAGCGCGACCCGCTCGGGCACGAACCGATCGAGGGGAAGGCCGTACAGCTCGTCCGCATCCATGTGGCCATGGTGCCAGCGGCGCGATTCCGTTGGTAGGTTTGCGCGTGGTTCGGCGAGCAAAGGCGGCGGACGAGGTGAGCGAAGCGAGACTCGAGGACGGCGTTCCACAAACCGCGGGATGGTTCGTGCTCAACGCTCGCGACGCCCGCTGGCTGCACAACGAGATGCGCGTCGTGTGCCGGTTCGGTGGCCAGGGCGAAGCCCACTTCGACGATCTGGGAATCGGCCTGTACTGGCTTGCCCCGGGCAAGCCGATGGCTCTCTATCACCATGAGGCCGGGCAGGAGGACTTCCTTGTCCTGCGGGGGAGTTGTTGGCTGATCATCGACGGTCACGAACGGTCCCTCGAGGCGTGGGACTTCGTCCACTGCCCCCCGGGGACGGCCCACACGATCATCGGCGTGGGGCCCGAGCCGGCGCTCGTGCTCGCGGTCGGTGCTCGCAAGGAGAAAGGGAGCGCTCGCTATCCGGTGGAGCCAGCCGCCGTTCGGCACGCCGCCGGCGTAGCCGACCCCACCGCCTCGCCCGACGAGGCCTATGCGGCCTTCGGCGAGCCCCGGACCGGACCCGCTCCGGAAATCTTCTAATCGATCGGCCCAGGGCAGCCGACTACGTGAGCGACGCCTCGAGCGTGATCTCCGGCACTCCGTCGAGCGCGCGGCTCACCGGGCAACCCTGCTTGGCGTCCTCCGCCGCCGCCTGGAACGTCGACTCGTCGATCCCAGGAACGCGCCCCACGGTGCTGAGGGCGATCGATGTGATCGTCGGAGCTCCGTCGACAAAGCGCAGGGTCACCGTCGCGTTCGTGTTGACCGACTCGGCCGGCGTGCCCGCGTCGCCGAGCGCTGCCGAAAGCGCCATCGAGAAGCACGCTGCATGAGCGGCGGCGATCAGCTGCTCGGGATTCGCTCCCGGACCGTCTTCGAACCGCGATTTGAACGAGTACTCACCGTTGATGCCCTCGCCCGCGGTGAACGTTCCGGCGCCCGACTTCAGGTCGCCCTGCCATTGTGCGCTGCCCTTTGCCGGCATCTGCTCCTCGCTCCTTCGATCGTTGGCTGAGGCCGGGGATCCTAGGCCGACCGCCGTCAGCGCGTGGGGAGGGGGAACCCGGCGGCGCCGCCACCGACCGAACCGCGCAGGTCCTCCTCGATCACGGCGACGGTGGTCAGCACCGCCGGCAGGAAATCGCGGCGAAGCACCGCCATCGATGCGCGGCTGGCGTGGACCGAGAGGTTCAGCGCCGCGACAACCGACCCGGACGCGTCCCGCAGCGGCGCGGCGATCGAGCGCAAGCCCTCCTCGAGCTCCTGGTCGGTCGCCGCGTACCCCTTTGCGCGCACGGTCTCGAGCACCCGGCGCAGCGCTGCGGTGTCCTTGACGGTGCGCGGGGTCAGGGGCCGAACGTCGATCCGCTCCATTCGCGCGTCCAGCTCCACCTCCGGCAGGGCGGCGAGCAACACACGACCCATCGAGGTCGCGTACGCGGGCAGCCGGGTCCCGACCGACAGGGTGATGCTCATGATCCGCCGGGTGGGCACGCGCACGACGTAGACGATGTCGGTGTCGTCGAGCACGGAGATCGACGAGGACTCGTTCACCTTGGCGACCAGCTCTTCCATGTGCGGCTGGGCGACCTCGGGAAGGCTCAACGACGATAGGTAGGGATAGCCCAGCTCGAGCACGCGCGGCCGCAGCGAGAATCGGCCGCCGGAGGAGTTGACGTAGCCGAGCCGCTCGAGCGTGAGCAGAAAGCGTCGGGCGGTGGCACGCGTGAGCCCGGTTGCCCTGGCGACGTCGCTCAGGCCCAGCTCTCTGTGGTCGGCGTCGAACGCTCGGATGACCGCGAGCCCGCGCTCCAGAGATTGGACGAAGTCCGAGCTCCGAGACGGGTCGACGCTCATCCGGCGCCCAGAATGGTTGATTCGTTCATGCGTTCGGTATGCGAACAGTAGCTCAGGCATTGAGCCCCGGAAGGGACTCGGCGCTCTGAATCAACCAACGCCGCGGGCAAGGCACAGCTGCTGGAGGCGCTCCATCGCCTCCGCGGCGCGCTCCGGCAGCGCGTCGAGCGCGTCCGCCGCGCTGCGCAGATCGTCGATCGTCACGTCGCGAGCTTCGAGTGCGAACCGTCCGAGCCAGCGCACCGCGGCGCGCTCGTAGCGATCGTGGTCGCCACCGCGCAGGACCAGGCAGATGCGCAGCGCGTCGTCGAGGGCGACCCGAGGAAGCTCGAGTGCCGCCGCCGTGACCAGCGACTCGTTGCCGGTTTGCAGCGCGCGCTTGAACCTGGCGTATGGATTGCCGTCGCTCGTCATCGAACATATGTTCGTGTATCGCGCGGACGGATGCCTGACTCGGCGTGCATCGGCGTGGGTACGGGTAGGCTGGTGGCAGGCGCGGCCCGAAGAAGTAGGCTCCGTTCGGGACCGGCCGAATTGGAGGAAGCGTTGGTGCTGAAGGCGGCGGACCTCGAGGCAGAGCTGATCGACACCGTCTGCGCGCGCATCCGCGAACGGGTCCCGGGGGAACAGGCCGGGCCCTGTGAGGCGTTCGTGCGCCAGTACTACCACTGGGTTCCGGCCGCGGACCTGGCCGACCGCAGCCCGCTGGATCTCTATGGCGCCGCGGTCGCGCACTGGAACCTGGCCCAGCACCGCAAGCCAGGGCAGGCGAAGGTCCACGTCTACAACCCCGAGTTCGAGCACCACGGCTGGCAATCCCCCCATACGGTGGTCGAGATCGTCAGCGACGACATGCCGTTCATCGTCGATTCGGTGACGATGGAGCTCGGCCGCCAGGGGTACGCGATCGACCTCGTCATCCACCCGGTGATCTGGATCCGGCGCGACGACGCGGGCCAGCTGATCGACGTGCTCGAGCCGGGTGGCGCCGAGCCGGACGCGCGGGCCGAGTCGATCCTGCACCTGGAGGTGGCGCGGGAAACTGACCGCGCAGCACTGGCGCGGCTCGGCGAGAACGTGGAACGCGTGCTCGACGAGGTGCGAGCAGCCGTCGAGGACTGGAAGCCGATGCGCGAGCGGACGGCGATGCTGGTCGAGGAGTTCGAGGCTGCGCCGCCGCCGATCGATCCCGACGAGCTCGAGGAGGTCAAGAGGTTCCTCGCGTGGGTGGCCGACAACCACTTCACGTTCCTCGGCTATCGCCAATATGACCTGGTCTACAGCGATGACGAGGCGGGGCTGAAGGCGGTTGTCGAATCCGGGCTGGGGATTCTCCGGGGCACGCCCGCGACCCCGTACACGAAGCTGAGCTCGGCCGCGAGCGCGCTCGCGACGGCGCCCCATGCGCTGGTCTTGACGAAGGCCAACTCGCGCGCCACCGTGCATCGACCGTCCTACCTGGATTACATCGGGGTCAAGCGCTTCGATGCCGACGGCGAGGTGGTTGGGGAGCGGCGGTTCCTGGGGCTGTACACGACGTCGGCGTACAGGGCCCGTGCCCGGGGGATTCCGATGCTGCGCGGGATGATCGACGCGGTCCTCGCCCGGGCCGGCTTCCCGCCCCACAGCCACGATGCCAAGGCGCTGCTCGAGATCATCGAGTCCTATCCTCGCGACTCGCTGTTCCAGATGGACACCGACGACCTGTTCTCGATCTCGATGGGGATCCTGGGTCTCGGGGAGCGTCAGCGCGTGCGGCTGTTCGTCAGTCGGGATCAGCTCGACCGGTTCGTCGAGTGCCTGGTTTGCATCCCGCGCGACCGCTTCAACACCGAGAACCGCGAGCGCGTGGGGAGGATCCTGATCGAGGAGTTCAACGGCAGCCACCTCGACTGGACGCTGCAGCTGTCGGAGTCGCTGCTGGCTCGAGTTCGCTACATCATCCACTGCCCGGAGGGCGTCCCGGAGCGCTACGACGTGGCGGAGATCGAGGCACGACTGGTACAGGCCACGCGCGCCTGGACCGATGATCTGCGCGCGGCGCTGATCGAGGACCACGGAGAGGAACACGGCACCCGGATCTACAAGCGCTACGAGCGAGCGTTCCCGCCCGGGTATCGCTCGGACTGGGTCGCGCGCTCGGCCGTCGTCGACATCGGTCGGATCGAAGAGCTGGAATCGGGAGGCGAGCCGATCATCAGCCTGTACCGGCCGCTCGAGGCTCAGCAGGGCGTGGTCCGCTGCAAGCTGTTCAGCTTGAGTGAGGTGTCGCTGTCCGATGTCCTGCCGACGTTCGAGCACATGGGCGCCAAAGTGGTGGACGAGCGGCCCTACGAGATCACCCCGGATCGTGGCGAGCCGGTTTGGGTCTATGACTTTGGCCTGCGCATCTCGACCGAGGACATCGACGAGATCCGGGATGACTTCCAGGAGGCATTTCTGGGCGTCTGGAGAGGCGAGCTCGAGGACGATCGACTCAACGGCCTGGTGCTCGAAGGAGCGCTGACCGGGCGTCAGATCACGATCATCCGCACCATCGCCAAATACCTGCGCCAGGCCGGCATCGCCTTCTCCGACGCCTACATGGAGCGCACGCTGCTGGCGCACCCGAAGATTGCGACGTTGCTGGTCAGGTTGTTCGTCGCCCGCTTCGATCCCGACCGCCACGACGCCCGGACGACCGAGCAGACCAAGGCCGAGATCGAGAAGGCGATCGATGCCGTCAAAAGCCTCGACGAGGATCGGATCCTGCGCAGCTTCCTGTCGGTGGTGTGCGCGGCCCTGCGCACCAACTACTTCCGCACCGACAACGGGCCGCCGACAACCGATCACGAGAATGGGATCGGCGAGCCGGCCGATGGGATCGCGCGCACCTGCGTGTCAATCAAGCTCGACTCCTCGCAGGTCCCGGTGTTGCCGTTGCCGCGGCCCCGGTTCGAGATCTTCGTTTACTCGCCTCGGGTCGAAGGGGTCCACCTGCGCGGCGGCAAGGTGGCGCGCGGTGGGTTGCGGTGGTCCGATCGCCGGGAGGACTTCCGCACCGAGGTGCTCGGCCTGATGAAGGCGCAGATGGTCAAGAACGCGCTGATCGTGCCGGTTGGATCGAAGGGCGGGTTCGTGGTCAAGCGTCCGCCCGCCACGGGTGGTCGGGAGGCGCTGATGGAGGAGGGGATTGCCTGTTACAAGACGTTCCTGGCCGGCCTGCTCGACATCACCGACAACATCGTCGGCGGCGATTGCGTGTCGCCGGAAGGGGTGATCCGCTATGACGAGGACGATCCGTACCTGGTCGTCGCCGCAGACAAGGGAACGGCGACGTTCTCGGATATCGCCAACGAGATCTCGGCCCACTATGGCTTCTGGCTCGGGGACGCGTTCGCCTCCGGAGGATCGAAGGGCTACGACCACAAGCAGATGGGAATCACTGCGCGCGGAGCGTGGGAGTCGGTCAAACGCCACTTCCGCGAGCTGGGCACCAACATCCAGGAGACCGATTTCACCGTGGTCGGGATCGGGGACATGTCGGGCGACGTGTTCGGCAACGGGATGCTGCTCTCGCGGCACATCAAGCTGCTGGGCGCGTTCAACCACATGCACGTGTTCCTCGACCCCAACCCCGACCCCGAGGCCAGCTTCGAGGAGCGCAGGCGGCTGTTTGAACAACCGCGCTCATCGTGGAGCGATTACGACGAATCGTTGATCTCTCCGGGAGGCGGCGTGTACTCGCGCGGGGCAAAGTCGATCCGGATATCGAACGAGGTCAAGCAGGCGCTGTCGATCGAGGCGGACGAGCTCTCGCCGGTCGAGCTGATCCGCTCGATCCTCCAGGCGAACGTGGACCTGTTCTGGAACGGAGGAATCGGCACCTATGTCAAGGCCACGAGCGAGAGCCAAGCTGAGGCGGGCGACAAGGCCAACGACGCGGTGCGCGTCGATGGCAAGGACCTGCGCTGCCGGGTGGTGGGCGAGGGAGGAAACCTGGGGTTCACCCAGCGCGGCCGGATCGAGTACGCACTCGGCGGCGGGCTGATCAACACCGATGCGATCGACAACGTCGCGGGGGTTAACTGCTCAGACCACGAGGTCAACATCAAGATCCTGCTCGATTCGCTCGTTGCCGACGGGGACATGACCGAGAAGCAACGCAACGAGTTGCTCGCCGAGATGACCGACGCCGTCGCGGACGGGGTCCTGTACAGCAGCTACACCCAGACCCAGGCGATCAGCATCTCGCTCGCTCAGGCCGGCTCGATGATCGACGTTCATGCCCGCCTGATCCGCCACCTCGAGCAGGTGATGGGGCTCGACCGGGAGCTCGAGTTCCTCCCCAGCGAGGAGATGATCAACGAGCGCAAGGTCAACCACCAGGGACTGCTCGCACCGGAGATGGCGGTGGTTATGGCGTATTGCAAGATCCGCCTCTACGAGCGGCTGCTCGAGTCAGATCTGCCCGAGGACGAGTACCTGTCGCATGACCTTGAGCGCTACTTCCCGTCCCCGCTGCCGCAGCGCTATCCCGAGCGTATGCATGCCCACCGCCTGCGCCGCGAGATCATCGCCACCGTCGTCGCCAACCAGCTTGTCGATCGCGCCGGGACCACGTTCGCGTTCCGGCTCGGCGAGGAGACGGGCGCCGGTCCCTCACTTCTGGCGCGCGCCTACGCGGTCGCACGCGAGGTGTTCGACATGCGCTCGTTCTGGTCGGCGGTCGAGGACCTGGACAACCAGGTCGAGGCCGGAACGCAGCTTCAGATGCTGATCGAGGGTCGCCGGCTGGTGGAGCGAGCGACGCGGTGGCTGGTGCGCGCGGGCGGCGCCGGGATCGATATCGAGGCGATGCTGGAGCGGTTCGGACCCGGCGCTCGGATGCTCGCGGAGGCGCTTCCGGGCGTGCTCGAGGGCGCCGATCGCGAATGGTACGACGGCAAGGCGCAGCAGCTCGCCGAAGCGGGGGTGCAGGCCGAACTGGCCAGCCGGGTCGCGGGCATGCCGGCGCTGCTCTCCGTGTTCGACATCGTCGAGGTGGCCGCCGCCGACCACGAACCGGAGCGGGTGATGGTCACCTACTTCCAGCTCGGCGCAAGGCTGCAGCTCAACTGGCTGCGGGATCGCATCTTCGAGCTTCCGCGCGCGGACCGTTGGCAGGCGCTGGCCCGCGCGGCCTTGCGGGATGATCTCTATAGCCTCCATCGAGAGCTGACCCAGGAGGTGTTGGCGGTCGGCGAGCAATCCGACAGCGAGGGCGCGATCGAGGAGTGGGTGCAACGGAACAAGCCGGCGCTGGATCGGTGCCTGGGCATCCTCACCGACATCAGGGCCTCTCGCAACTACGACACGACGACCTTGCCGGTGGCGCTGCGGGAGGTCCGAAACCTGATTCGCGGCGGAGTCGCGGCTCCTGACGAGCCGCTCGCGCCAGTGGGTCGGTAGCTCGACGACCGATCCGCACCGCCTACGCGCCGCGGCCGGCGATGTGTTCGGCTGTCCGACGGGCGAGCGACATGATCGAGACCATCGGATTGACGCCGGGCGCAGTCGGAAACGCGCTTGCGTCGCCGATCCACACGCCCTCGACATCGTGCAACTGACCGTGGCCGTCGGCCACCGAGTCCGACGGATCGCGACCGAACCGGCACGTCCCCATCTGGTGAGCGGTGAAGATCGTGATGTCCAAGGGTCCGTAGGGCGCCTGCTCGATCCGCGTCACGAAGTCCTCAAAGGGCTCGCTCGAGTCCCGGCGCCAGGCCACCTCCTCGGCGTGGAGCGTCCGGATCTCCGGCGCCCCGACGGCGTGGTGCATCCGCGCCAGCTCTACGTTCGCGCGTACGAACAGGCGGCGGTCGAGATCGTCGGACAGGGACCAGCGCACGAGCGGCATGCCATTCGGATCGAGCACCACCTCTCCCTCTCCGTGATCACGGGCGACCGACAAAAACGGCGCGTGGTGGGCGAACATCCGCGCCAGCTCGCGCTTGTGCTGCTCGCCGTCGCGCCACGGTAGCCCCGTCGCGTGAATCGCGGGCGTCGCGCCGACCGACTCGACCAGGAACCCGTGGTCGCCCTCGCATCCGGCGAACTGGTCAGACACCTCCGACTGGATCTGCCCGATCCACGCCTCGATCGGCTCCTCGTAGATGCCGTTGACGATCGCCGCCGGGTGCAGGCGCAGGTGTTTCCCAACCGCCGGACCGCCGATCCCGGAGCGCAGCAGCAAGGCGGGAGACTCGATCGAGCCGCACGCCACGACCACGGTCGGCGCGTTGACGGTCAGCTTCGTGCGCGAGCCCTCGATTCGCGTGAGCGTCGCCTGCACGCCGGCCGCTCGGCCGTCGCAGACGAGGATCCGATCGGCATGGCAGCCGACGATCACCTTCGCTCCCGCGTCGGAGGCATCCTGCAGATAGGTCTTGAGCGTCGACTGCTTGCAGCCGTTCTGGCAGCCGGCGGAACAGTAGCCGCACGCGCGGGGGTCATCGCAGCTGGGGTCCACGTTGCGGACGATCGGCCGATGTTCGTAGCCCAGCTCGTCGAATGCCCTGATCATCTTCTTGTGCTGGCGGTTCTGGGTCGTCGCCTCGTCGGTCGCGTTGATCCGCTTGAGCACAGCGTCGATGTGCTCGTCGTACGCCGGCTGATCGATTCCCTCGATCCCGTGCTCGGCCCACTCGCGCCTGATCCGCTCCGGTGTCCGCAGGCAGTTCATGTAGTTGACGACGGTCCCGCCGCCGAGCGTCGAACCCGCGAAGATCGAGATCGATCCGTCCTCGGAGCCGATCAGGCCGCCGCCGAGGTACAGCTCGAGCTGGCCCGGTAGCTCGAGCTGCTTGAAATCGGCCTCGTTGCGATAGCCGCCCATCTCGAGCACGAGCACAGACTTCCCCGCCCGTTGGAGCTCGGCGGCGATCACCGCGCCGCCGGCGCCGGAGCCAACCACGCAGACGTCCGCGCTCAGCGTCTGCTCTTCGCCCTCGGGATCGAGCGTGGTGATCGTCTTCGGAGCCTCCTCGGGCGAGGGCGGGGCGGAGATCGGTCCTGGATAGCCGAGCGCCTCCCAGCTGGGATTGCGCCCGTTTTCGTCGGGCAGTCCGTAGAAGAAGAGCAACGTCATGTTGCGCAGGGCCAGCACCCCCAGCCGGGCTTCGTGGGAGGAAGCCGCTACGCCGTGCATGATCTGGGTGCGCGCCTCGAGCGGGAGATTCGCGAAGTCCTGCTGGGCGAGGCCGTCGAGTAGCGCCCCGAACCCCTGGAGCTGGTCCGGGGGCATCGCCTGGGCCATCAGGCCGATGATCTGCTCGGCGACGGCGAGATCGCCGGCCGAGCGGGCCAGATACGCGCGCATGCTCTCGCTCCGCTCGTCGCCCGCCTCAACCGCTGGGACGACGGTGTCGCACACCGCCGCAAGGGTTCGGCGCTGAACCTCGCTCAGGACCTCAGCCACAACTGCCACGTGCCACTCTCCTCGTCGCGGAATGCCGTCAGGGTGATCGTATGCGCTGGCCGATGGCCCGGGCCAGGGACCCGATCACGAACGTCCCGATATCGATCGCGCCGGCCACGAAGAACGCGAGCGGACCGGTCAGCAGGCGAGCTGCGATTCGGGAACCCACGCCTGGAAGCTACAGTCTGCTCTCGCCCATGGCGTCACCCGTCAGGACCACCGTCACCGAGCTACCCGAGTCGCGCGTGCGCGTCCGGGCCGAGGTGCCGGCGGAGGAGGTCGAGCGCCGCCTCCAGCAGGCCGCCCGGGAGCTCGGCCGTCAGATGCGGGTCCCAGGGTTCCGCAAGGGCAAGGTTCCGCCACCGGTGGTGATCCGCAGGCTGGGGCGCGAGACGGTGCTCGACGAGGCATTGCGAAGCTCGCTCGGCGGTTGGTACGCGGACGCGATCGACGAGGCCGGGATCAGCCCGGTGGGCGAGCCCGAGCTCGACCTGGGCGAGCTTCCGGCAGCCGGAGAGCCGTTGGCGTTCTCGATCGAGATCGGCGTCCGCCCGCAAGCCAAGCTCGGCCAGTACAAGGGCCTCGAGGTCGGACAACGCGAGCCCGAGGTGCAGGACGCTGCGATCGACGAGGAGGTCGAGCGGCTGCGCGAGCGCGTCGCCACGCTCGAGACCGTGCAGCGCCCCGCCGCGAACGGCGATCACGTCGTGATCGACTACGTCGGCAAGATCGATGGCGAGCCGTTCCAGGGCGGGGAGGGGCGCGATCAGCTGCTGGAGCTCGGGTCAGGCAGGCTGATCCCCGGCTTCGAGGAGCAGCTGACCGGGGCGAGCGCCGGTGAGGAGCGGTTGGTCGAGGTCAGCTTCCCCGAGGATTACCCGGGCGATCTCGGCGGACAGCAGGCCAACTTCGAAGTCAAGATCACGGAGGTGAAGGCCAAGCAACTGCCCGAGCTGAATGACGAGTTCGCCGCCGAGGCGGCCGGGTTGGACACGCTCGCTGAACTCCGCGAGGACATCGCCGGTCGCCTGCGAGCGGCCGACGAGCAGGCGATCGAGCGCGAGTTCGAGGAGGCGGTCCTCGATGCCGCCGCGGCCGCGGCCGAGATCGATGTTCCTGAGCAGCTCGTTCACGCGCGTGCCCACGAGATGCTCGAGCAGATGCTCTCGGCGCTCGGGAGGCAGGGCATCTCCAAGGACGCCTACCTGCGGATCGCCGGTAAGGATGAGGAGGAGCTCGCGCGCGAGGCCGAGCCGGAGGCCGCCGCCGCCCTCCGCCGCGAGGCGGTCCTGGCCGCGGTCGCCGAGGCCGAGCAGCTCGAGCCGAGCGAGGAGCGGATGCTCGAGGAGCTCGAGCCGGCTGCCGAGCGGTCCGGCGCTACGGCCCCGGAGCTGCTCGAGCGGTTGCGCTCCAGCGGCGGTCTCGACCGGCTGCGCGAGGACGTGGCAAACCGGATGGCAGTCGAGCTGCTCGTCGCCGAAGCGACGCCGATCAGCGTCGAGCAGGCGAAGGCGCGCCAGAAGCTGTGGACGCCGGGCAAAGAGGGCGCCGAGCAGGAGCGGGGGCAGCTGTGGACGCCGCGGAGCTGACGCGCTCCTCGCCGCCGGCGGCTTGGTTCACGCCCAGGGCCACCGCTGAGCGGTTGCTACATTCGGCAGGAATCCGGCCTAGGAAGCAAAAGAAGCGAGGACCATGAGCCCACTCGTACCGATGGTCGTTGAGCAGACCTCGCGCGGGGAGCGCGCGTTTGACATCTATAGCCGCCTCCTCAACGAGCGGATCATCTTTCTCGGCACTCCGGTCGATGATCAGATTGCGAACCTGATCGTCGCGCAGCTGCTGCATCTCGAGTCCGAGGACCCCGACAAGGACATCTCGGTCTACATCAACTCTCCCGGCGGCTCGGTCTACGCGGGGCTGGCGATCTACGACACGATGCAGTTCATCAAGCCCGATGTGCAGACGATCTGCGTCGGGATCGCGATGTCGATGGGAGCGCTGCTGCTGGCCGGTGGCGCGAGCGGCAAGCGGATGGCGCTGCCCAACGCGAAGATCCTCATCCACCAGGTTTCATCGGCGTTTCAGGGCCAGGCCACCGACATCGAGATCCACGCCAGGGAGATCATCGACGTGCGGCGGCGTCTGGACGAAATCATCGCCAAGCACACCGGACAGCAGCTCGAGAAGGTTCGTGCCGACACCGACCGCGACTACTTCATGAGCTCGGAGGAGGCGAAGGAGTACGGAATCATCGACCGGGTGATCTCGCAGCACTAAGGCACTACCCTTAGGCTTCTGGGTCAGCGGCTCGGGCCGTATTCGGAGAGAGGAATCGCATGGCACGTCCCACGGACTCCAACGAACAGCTCCTTTGCAGCTTCTGCGGCAAGTCGCAACGGCAGGTCAAGAAGCTGATCGCCGGGCCCGGCGTCTACATCTGCGACGAGTGCATCGATCTCTGCAACGAGATCATCGACGAAGAGCTCACCACCCCACCGAGCTTCGACATCGAGAACCTCCCCAAGCCGCGGGAGATCTACGACGTGCTCAACGAATACGTGGTCGGCCAGGAACAGGCCAAGCGGTCGCTGTCGGTGGCCGTCTACAACCACTACAAGCGCGTCCAGATGATGCAGTCCGATGAGAACGACATCGAGCTGCAGAAGTCGAACATCCTGCTGCTCGGACCCACCGGATGCGGCAAGACGCTGCTGGCGCAGACGCTCGCCAAGATCCTCAACGTCCCGTTCGCGATCGCCGACGCCACCGCGCTGACTGAGGCCGGCTACGTCGGCGAAGATGTCGAGAACATCCTGCTGAAGCTGATCCAGGCCGCCGACTACGACGTCAAGAAGGCCGAGACCGGGATCATCTACATCGACGAGGTCGACAAGATCGCGCGCAAGGCCGACAACCCGTCGATCACCCGCGATGTCTCGGGCGAGGGCGTCCAGCAGGCGCTGCTGAAGATCCTCGAGGGGACCACCGCCTCGGTGCCGCCGCAGGGTGGGCGCAAGCATCCCCACCAGGAGTTCCTCTCGATCGACACCACCAACGTCCTGTTCATCTGCGGTGGCGCGTTCGCGCAGCTCGACAAGGTGATCGAGCGCCGGATCGGCCACCAGGGAGTCGGCTTCGGCTCGATCATCCAGTCCAAGGACCAGCGCGACACCGGTGAGATCTTCGAGCACTGCCTGCCCGAGGACCTGATCCAGTACGGGCTGATCCCCGAGTTCATCGGCCGCCTCCCCGTGATGTCGGCGATCCACCAGCTCTCGCGCGACGAGCTGATGGAGATCCTGACCGAGCCGCGCAACGCGCTCGTAAAGCAGTTCCAGCGCTTCTTCCAGTTCGACGGGATCGAGCTGGCGTTCGCCGACGAGGCGCTGTCCTCGATCGCCGACAAGGCGCTCGAGCGGGAGACCGGCGCGCGCGGTCTGCGCTCGATCATCGAAGAGGTCCTGCTCGAGGTCCAGTTCGAGCTCCCCTCGCGTCGCGACGTGCGTAAGTGCGTGGTCACGCGCGAGACGATCGAGAAGGAAGTGCCGCCGACGCTGGTGACGGTGGCGACGCCTTCCGAAGAAGCGGCCTGACCCGCGCGGCGCGCCCCCCTCGGTGGGTGGGGCGCTATCGCGGGATGGTCGGTTCGGAGCGCGAGGGGGCGCGGGACGGGCCCGGGCCCGGCCTACACTCCGACGCTCAGTGAGCGACCTCGCATCGAAGACCCGCTATGACCCCTCCGAGGTGGAGCCGCGGATCGTCGAGACGTGGCTCGAGTCGGGAATCTTCCACCCGGCGCCGGAGGGCGACGCGCAGAGCAACTACTCGATCGCGATCCCTCCGCCCAACGTCACCGGCGTGCTGCACATGGGCCATGCGCTGAACAACTCGATCCAGGACGTCCTGGTGCGCCACCACCGGATGCGCGGCGAGCGCACGAGGTGGATCCTCGGGACCGATCACGCCGGGATCGCCACCCAGACGCAGGTCGAGCGCGCGCTGCTGGAGGAGGGCAGCAGTCGGGAGGAGCTCGGCCGCGAGGCGTTCGTCGAGCGCGTGTGGCGCTGGCGCGAGCAGTACGGAGGGACGATCATCGAGCAGCTCAAACGGCTGGGAGCCTCGTGCGACTACGAGGAGGAGCGATTCACGCTCGACGGGGAGTACGTGCGGGCCGTGCTGCACGTGTTCGTCGCCCTCTACGAGCAGGGCTATATCTATCGCGACCGCTACATGGTCAACTGGGATCCCGGCAGCCGCTCGGCGATCTCCGACCTCGAGGTCGAGGACCGCGAGGTCACCGACACCCTCTACTACATCGACTACCCGCTGGCGTCGGGCTCGGGCGCGGTGACGGTCGCCACGGTGCGACCGGAGACGATGCTGGCGGACACCGCGATCGCGGTCAATCCCGGCGATGAGCGCTACCGGCGCCTGATCGGCGAGACCGCGATCCTGCCGCTGGTGGGGCGCAAGCTGCGGATCATCGCCGACGAATACGTCAAGCCCGAGTTCGGAACCGGCGCGCTGAAGATCACGCCCGGGCACGATCCCAACGATTTCGAGATCGGGCGCCGGCACGGCCTTCAGCAGATCGGCGTGATCGGCGAGGACGGCCGGATCACCGACCAAGCGCCGGACCGGTTCGTCGGCTTGACGGTCGGCGAGGCACAGGACGCGGTGGTCGCCGAGCTGCGCGAACAGGGGCTGATCGCGCGGACCGAGCCTTACACCCACACGGTCCCGTTCTCGCACCGTTCGGGCGAGCGGATCGAGCCGCTCGTCTCGCTGCAGTGGTTCATGCGGATGGACGAGCTGGCCCGGCCCGCGATCGAGGCGGTCACGAGTGGCCGGGTGCGCTTCCATCCGGAGCGGTGGTCGCGGGTGTACCTGGACTGGATGGAGAACATCCGCCCGTGGTGCATCTCCCGCCAGCTGTGGTGGGGACACCAGATCCCCGTGTGGTACCGGGGCGCCGAGACGTACGTCGGGGTCGTCGAACCCGAGGGCGAGGGATGGGAGCGAGACCCCGACGTGCTGGACACCTGGTTCTCAAGCGCGCTGTGGCCGTTCGCCACGCTTGGCTGGCCCGGGCAGACCCCGGAGCTGAGCGCCTTCTACCCGACTGATGCGCTCGTCACCGGCCGGGACATCATCTTCCTGTGGGTCGCGCGGATGATCATGATGGGGCTCGAGTTCACCGGGCAGATCCCGTTCAGCGACGTCCACATCACCGCGATCATCCAGGCCCCCGACGGACGGCGGATGTCCAAGTCGCTGGGAACGGGAATCGATCCGCTCGATTTGATTAATGGCGGGCTTCGCCCGCCTGTGTTTTCGGAGCTGGATGACGCGGGCGCCGCCCGTTCAAGCGAGGCAGGAAGCCGAGCGGGCGGCAAGCCCGCGGGCGAGTTCCCCGCTTATGGCGCCGATGCGGTGCGCTGGGGGCTGCTGGCGATGTCCTCGGGTCAGGATGTCCGCTTCAGCGAGGAGAAGGTCGCCCAGGGGCAGCAGCTGACCAACAAGCTGTGGAACGCGTCGCGCCTGATCCTGCTGCGGATCGACCCCGACCTGAGAGCGGCGGTCACCCCCAGCACGGTCGAGGACCGCTGGATCCTCTCGCGATTGGAGCGCGCGCGGGCCTCCGTGCAGGCGCGGATCGAGAGCTATGACTTCTCGCACGCGGCGCTCGAGCTCTACGACTTCGTCTACGGCGAGCTGTGCGACTGGTATCTGGAGCTCGTCAAACCACGGCTCTATGAGGGCGAGCCGGCGCTCGCGCAGACGCTGCTCCACGTGCTCGTGCAGACGCTCGCGCTCGCGCACCCGATCATCCCGTTCGTCACCGAGGAGATCTACAGTCACGTCCCGGGTGCATCCGGGCTGCTCGCGGCCGGTATCGCCGGCGCCGAGGAGGCGGCGAGGATCGACGAACCGGCCGAGGAGAGCTTGGAGCGCGTGATCGAGGCGGTCCGCGCGCTCCGCGGCTGGCGCGACCACGCCGGAGTGAAGGCCGGCGTGCAGCTGTCCGCCCGACTCGCCGCCGAGGGCTACGACGAGACCGCCGGGCACGTGGCGCGGCTCGCCCGCATCAGCCTCTCGGACGACGGCGGGGAGCCGGTCGAGGCGATCCCGGTCCCCGGCGGCGCGGTCGAGATCCTCGCCGGCGCGGGGCTCGACCTGGAGGCCGCGCAGCACAAGCGCGACGCCCAGCGCGCCAAGCTCGAGAAGGAGATCGACGTCGCCGAGCGCAAGCTGGCCAACCAGGGGTTCGTCGAGAAGGCACCGCCGAGCGTCGTGCAGGGCGAGCGGGCCAAGCTCGCCCGGCTGAAGGCCGACCTGGGGGCATTGTGAGCTTCTCGCCTGAGGAGGCCGAGCGCTATCTGCTGTCGCTCGAGCTGTTCGGCATGCGGTTCGGCCTCGACCGCATGCGCCGGCTGATGACCGCGCTCGGCCACCCGGAGCGCCGGTTTCAGTCGATCCACGTCGTGGGGACCAACGGCAAGTCTTCGACGGTACGGATGATCGCCGCGATCCTCTCCGCCCAGGGGCTGCGCACGGGCAGCTACCTCTCACCGCATCTGTGCTCGTTCGCGGAGCGGATCCGAGTCGAGGACGACGACCTCGACGAGCCGGTGTTCGCGGCTGCCGTGCAGCGGGCGGCGCGCGCCGCGGAGCTGGTCAACCACTCGCTGGGCGACGATGACCGGGTGACGCAGTTCGAGGCCCTGACGGCCGCGGCCTATTCGGAGCTGGCCGCCCGCGGGGTCGAGGTGGCGGTGATCGAGGCCGGGTTGGGCGGCCGCTATGACGCCACCAACGTGATCCCCTCGCGCGTGCAGGTGCTGACCACGGTCGGTCTCGAGCACACCCGCTGGCTGGGTCCGACGATCGCTGACATCGCGGTTGAGAAGCTCGACGTAGTCAGGCCGGGTGCGGCGCTGGTGCTTGGCTACGGGCTGCACGCCGACGCCGAGCGGGTCGCCGAAGCGGTGGCCGCCGAGCGAGGAGCTCGAATCGTGCGCGCCGGCAAAGAGCCGCAGGTTGCGGTCGGTGCGCTGGGCGCATTCCAGCGGCGCAACTTTGCCCTCGCCCGAGCAGCGGCGGAGGCATACCTGGGCGCGCTCGATCCCGACGCGGTGGCGCGCGCCGCGGCTCAGGTCCGGGTGCCGGGACGCCTTCAGATCGTTGACACCGAACCACTCACCCTGCTCGACGGCGCCCACAACCCCGACGGCATGGCGGCGCTGGTCGAGTCGCTGCCGGAGATCATGGCCAGCCAAGCCGGACGACGCGGGCGCGGCCGGTCCGAGCGAGGCCGGATGCCGACCCGTCTCGTCGCTGTCGTTTCGATCCTCGACGACAAGGATGCCGCGGGGATGCTGGCGGCACTGCTTCCGGCCTGCGACCGTCTCGTCTTGACGAGCAGCCAGAATCCGCGGGCGTTGCCGCCCCCGACCCTGCAATCACTGGCCGGTCAGCTGCATGGGCCGCCCGCGGAGATAGTGAGAGATCCGCACGCCGCGCTGCGGCTTGCCCGGGAGCTGGCGGGAGCCGACGGCGTCGTGCTCGGCACCGGCTCGATCTACCTGGTCGCCGATCTCCTGGCCCCGGCCGGGCGCCGTCGCGCGTCGATGCTGTGAACGAGCACGAGGACCATCCCAGTTTCCTGACCATGATCGGGCTTGTCGCGCTGGTCGTGGCGGTGGTGATCCTCGTCTTCTTCGGCATCGGCTACCTGTTCGGGCGGCTGTTCCTGTAGACGCCGTTCAGCGCGGTACGACATCCCCGACCACTACACTCGCGTACTTAATGCTCTTCGTCACAGGCGTTTTCGGGATCAAGAACAGCACGATCAATTTGGTCGTCGACCTGCTGATCCTGTTCCTCGTGGTCGTGTGGCTGGCGCTCGTGTACTGGACCTACGCGGACGCTCGCCGGCGGATCGCCGACCCGATGCTGATCGGTTGCGCAACGGCCGCGTCGTTGTTCCCGTTCGTCGGCACGATCGTCTACATGATCGTCCGGCCGCCCGAGTACCTCGACGACGTTCGCGAGCGCGAGCTGGAGATGCAGGCGGCGGAGGCGCGTCTGGCCGAGCTCGGCTATCACCTTTGTCCCCACTGTGACTACGAGGTCGAGAAGGACTTTCTGCGCTGCCCCAACTGCATGCGCAAGCTGAAGGATCCGTGCAAGACGTGCGGCAAGCCGCTTGATCCGACGTGGAAGGTATGTCCGTTCTGCGAGTCGGAGATCGGATCCGTCGCGGTCCAGCCGCGCCGGCAGCGCCGGCGCCCGAGCACGTCCGAGCAGCCCGTGGCCAGCACCGCCGCCCCGGCGGAGCGCAGCAGCCCGTCGACTCCCTGACGGGCCAAACCTCTACCCGAACGGAGACGCCCCGGCATGGAGCGAACGCTCATCCTCGTCAAGCCCGATGCCTTCGCGCGAAACCTCAGCGGCGAGATCATCGCTCGCTTCGAGCGCAAGGGCCTGCGTCTGATCGCGCTCAAGCTGATGACGATGACACGCGAGTTGGGTGAGCGACACTACGCCGAACACGAGGGCAAGCCGTTCTACGAGGAGCTCGCGTCCTTCATCAGTTCCGGCCCGCTGGTGGCGATGGTGCTCGAGGGCGAGCAGGCGGTCGACGCCGCGCGTCAGGTGATCGGGGCGACCAACCCACTGCAGGCCACGACCGGCTCGATCCGCGGCGACTACGCGATCGCGGTTGGACAGAACATGGTCCACGGCTCGGACTCGAACGAGTCCGCGGTGCGTGAGATCGGGCTGTTCTTCCCGGATCTCGACTGAGCGCCGTTTCCAGCGGGTGACGCGGACACCGCTGATCCTGGCTTCACGCTCGCCGCAGCGACGGGCGATACTCGAGCAGCTCGGGATCGAGTTCTCGGTGTCCGTGCCCATGGTTGAAGAGCTGGCGATGGGACCCCCCGCCGAGGTGGCGCTCGAAAACGCCTACCGCAAGGCCGCGCCGGTGGCGCGGGATCGTCCCGACGCGCTGGTGCTCGGGGTCGACACGCTGGTCTGCGTCGGCGCGCGGATCTACGGCAAGCCGGCAGATGCCGTCCGGGCGCGGGAGACGCTGCTCGCCCTGGCAGGCCGCCGCCACGCCGTGATCAGCGGCCTGTGCGTGATCGAGCGCCAGGTGGCGCGCACCGCCGCGGCCACCACGGTCGTCGAGTTCCGTCCCCTCCACGAGCCGATGCTCGAGTGGTATCTGGCCAGCGGCGAGTGGCGCGAGCGGGCGGGCGGCTACGCGATCCAGGGTCGTGGGGCTGCGCTGGTGGAGCGGATCGAGGGGGACTACCTCAACGTGGTCGGCCTGCCGGTGACGACGTTGCTGGAGCTCGTGCCCGGGGTGCTGCTGGGCGACTAGGCCAGATCGGGACCGTCGCCTCGGGCCAACCGCCGGGTGCATCGGGGGTTATCTCTTGCTCGGCATTTTCCAGCGATTTTCCCCGTCCCTCGGGGCTTCCGGCGAGATCCGTCGGCGGACGTGCGTTCGATACACTCGCGTCCTGGACCTAGCGGGCAGCCTGGGCGGGGCCCCCCGTAACTCGCCGCCTCGTCCGCCGCGTCCGTTACCTCTTCACACACGCATGGGCTTCTTCACGTATCTGACTGGGTTCGGTGGCCGCGACATGGCGGTGGATCTGGGGACCGCGAACACGCTGGTCTACGTCCGCGGCCGCGGAATCGTGCTCTCCGAGCCGAGCGTGGTGGCGGTCGACTCGCGTACCGGCGAGGTCCACGCCGTGGGGATCGAGGCCAAGCGGATGCTCGGTCGAACGCCGGGAACGATCTCCGCGATCCGGCCGCTGAAGGACGGCGTGATCGCCGACTTCGAGGTCACCGAGGAGATGCTCCGCCACTTCATCCAGAAGGTCCATCAGAACCGCTGGGCGCACCCGCGCGTGGTCGTCTGCGTGCCCAGCGGCGTCACCGGGGTCGAGAAGCGCGCCGTCGAGGAGGCGTGCCTCTCGGCGGGTGCGCGTCAGGCATACCTGATCGAGGAGCCGATGGCCGCGGCAATCGGCGCGGGGCTTCCGGTCGGCGAACCAACCGGCTCGATGGTCGTGGACGTCGGCGGCGGCACCAGCGAGGTGGCCGTGATCTCGCTCGGTGGGATCGTTGTCTCGCAGTCGATCCGGGTTGGCGGCGACGAGCTCGACGAGGCGATCATCAACTACGTCAAGCGGGAGTACAAGCTGCTGATCGGTCAGCAGACGGCGGAGGAGGTGAAGCTCGAGATCGGCTCCGCATTCCCGATGAACGAAGAGGTTCAGGCGGAGATCCGCGGCCGGGACATGGTCTCGGGGCTGCCGAAGACGGTCGTGCTGACCAGCGAGGAGATCCGTGCCGCGCTCGAGGAGCCGGTCTCCCAGATCATCGACGCCGTCAAGGAGACGCTTGATCGCACCCCCCCGGAGCTCGCCTCCGACATCATGGATCGTGGCATCATGCTGGCTGGAGGCGGCTCGCTGTTACAGGGTCTCGAGGAGCGCCTGCGCCATGAGACGCAGATGCCCGCGCACCTGGCGGAATCGCCGCTGACGTGCGTCGCGGTCGGATCAGGCAGGTCGTTGGAGGAATTCGAGGCGATCCACCGTTCGAGCAAGAATTCACGTAACCGGCGCCGCCGGTACTAGGTTCACGATCTGGTATCTGAAGCGGAGCTGAGCAAGATGTTGGAGATCTCCATCTCGTGCACGACAAGCAAGTTCGACGAAGACGCGCGATTCTCGCGCTGCTCGTCGGCGTTTCCCTGATCCTGCTGACCGCCTACTTCGGCGAGTCGCCCGATAGCCCGCTGCACAACGTGCAGCGGGGGATCGTCGAGGTCCTCTCGCCGATCCAGGAGGGCGCGAGTAAAGCGCTCAAGCCGGTGCGCGACATCGCCGGCTGGTTCTCGGACACCTTCCATGCCAAGTCGCAGCGCGACCAGCTGCTCAAGGAGAACCAAATCCTCCGCGCCGAGCTCGCCCAGGCCCAGAGCGCCAAGGCCGAGAACCAGCAGCTGATCAAGCAGGTCGGGCTCGACAGTTCCGGCGGGATCAGTTCCTACAAGCCGGTCGCCGCCAACGTGATCGGGCGCGACCCGACGCTGTGGTACGCGACGATCGAGATCGACAAGGGCTCCGAGGACGGCGTCCGCAAGAACGATCCGGTGACCGGCGACGGCGCGCTGGTGGGCGAGGTCTCGACGGTGGCCCCGACGGTGTCGTTCGTGACCCTGATCACCGACCACACGTTCGCGGTCACCGCGCAGGTCCAGGACGGCGCCGGCGACACCGGCGTGCTCGTGCCGGCGGTGGGAAACCCGAACCAGCTGATCATCCAGTACCTGCCACGCCATGCCTCGATCGCGGTCGGACAGCAGGTGGTGACCGCCGGGTTCAAGTCGGGGTCCCTCGATTCGCTGTTTCCGCCGGCGATCCCGATCGGCCAGGTGTCCGTCGCCAATCAGAACACGCTGATCAACAGCGGCGAAGTTCAGGTCGACCCGGCCGCCGACCTGCGTCACCTCGACGTGGTCCAGGTCCTGACCAGCCCGCGAGCGGGCACCCAGCGGGCGCAGGTGCCGTGAGTGCTCTGAGACTTCCGTTCAGGCTGGTCCTCCTGACCTTTTTCTCGGTCGTGATCCAGGAGGCGGCGATCTCGCAGATCTCGATCTTCGGGGTGAGCGCCGACCTGACCCCGCTGGTGGTGATGTCGGTCGGGCTGCTGGCCGGCTCGTTGGCCGGCGCGGTGACCGGTTTCGGGATCGGCCTGTTCGTGGACCTGGTGCTGGTTCAGACGCTCGGTGTGACCTCGTTGCTGTACATCACGATCGGCTACTGGTCCGGGCGCCTGCGCGAGCTGCGAGATCCAGCCCACGGACTCGTGCCGCTGGCCGTCGGGGCCGCGGCGACCGCGTTCGCCGGCTTGGGGATGGCGGTGATCCAGTTCCTGCTGGGCGTCGACGCGCCGGTCAGCCTGCTCCTGCTCCAGCAGATCGTGATCACGATCCTGGTGAACACGCTGATCGCACTTCCCGTCTTCGCGATCGTGCGGCGCTTCATCCGGCCGGTGCTGCCCGACGATCCACGCCGCCGCCGCCGCCGCGCGTACAGCACTGGCGGGCTCAGCCCGCTGAGCCGCCCGTCTCAGCGGCTCTTCCCGACCCCCGGTTCCTCGGGCCGGGCACGATGATCCAGCCGCCCGAAGATCGCCGTCCACCGCTGACGCCACAGCTCGCGCTGCGAGTGGCGATCATCGGCAGCGTCGCACTGGCGATGTTCGCGATCATCTTCTTCCGTCTGTGGTTCCTCCAGGTGCTGTCGGGAAACCAGTACCTGGCGCAGGCGAGAACCAACCGCGTCCGGGAGATCTCGATCGCGGCGCCTCGGGGAGAGATACTCGACAGCGCCGGCCATGTACTCGTCGACAGCAAGCCGGCGATCGCGGTACAGATCTCGCCGCCAGATCTCCCCAGGTCCGGGCGGGCTCGAAAGCGCCTCTACCGCCGGCTGGCGGCGGTCATCGGGATGTCGAACGCCCGCATCAAGTGCCCGGTGGACGGGCGCGGGGTCCTTCGCCTGGAGCCGATCGCCTGCGACGTCGCGCAGGGGGTGGCGCAGCTCCCGTACGCGAACGTGACGATCAAGACCGACGTCAGGCCCCAGGTCCTGTGGTACCTCTCCGAGCGCCAGCCCCAGTTTCCGGGAGTGACCGTGCAGCAGATCTGGCTGCGCTCCTACCCGTTCCACACATTGGCGGCGCAGCTGTTCGGGACTGTCGGGAGGATCAGCTGCATATCGCGCGGCAACTGCGAGCTCAAGGAGCGCCACTTCCGCGGCGCCTCGCCCAACGATGTCGTCGGCCAGTCGGGACTCGAGTGGTATTACGACAACTACCTGCGCGGAGTGGACGGCGCCGATCGCGTGCAGGTCAACGCGCTGGGCCAGTTCACCGGCTACCTGGCCCAGCACAAGCCGATCTCCGGCCACAACCTGAAGCTGTCGCTCGACCTGAGCCTCCAGAGCGCCGGCCAGCAGGCCCTGCAGCAGTCGATCGACGCAAACCCGCCGGCTCCGGCCGGAGCGTTTGTGGCGATGAACCCGACCAACGGCCGGGTTTACGCGATGGGGTCGCTTCCGACGTTCGACCCGAACCTGTTCGTCAAGCCGGTTCCGCAGTCGGTCTACGACCAGCTCAACAACGCCTCCCGTGGCTATCCGCTGTTCAACCGGGCGATCCAGAGCGCGTATCCGACCGGCTCGACCTTCAAGGGCATCACCTCCACCGCGGCCCTGCAGAGCGGGGCCTGGAGCCTCAGCGACGAGTACGACGACACCGGCGTCTATTCCCAGGACGGGCCGGGCGATCTGCGCCACAACGCCGGCAACGCCGCCTACGGAGTGCTGGATCTCACGCAGGCGATCAAGGTCTCCTCCGACGACTTCTTCTACAACCTCGGCCGCCTGATGAACAGCGCCAGCCCCAACGGTGGCGCGCTGCAGCAGTGGGCCCACGCGTACGGGATCGGGCGCAAGACCGGGATCGACCTCGGTGGCGAGAACGGCGGGATCCTGCCGTCACCCAAGTGGCGCACGCATCAGGACCAGCTGGAGAACGAGTGCGTGCATGGCACCGGCGAGTTCAAGCGCTACGGCCCCGACCCCTCGTGCGCGATCGCCGATGGCCGACCCTGGTCGGTCGGCGACAACGAGAACCTGGCCGTCGGTCAGGGCGACCTCGAGGCTACGCCGCTTCAGCTGGCGGTCGCCTACTCGACGATCGAGAACGGTGGGACGGTCGTCCGCCCGCACGTCGGACTCGAGATCGACAACGCGGACGGGACGATGCTGCAGAAGATCGATCCGCCCCCGGCTCGCCACCTGCAGATCGCTCCCCAGAACCTCGCCGCGATCCGGCTCGGGCTCCACGAGGCGGCGTCGGAGCCGGGCGGCACCTCGGCCGACGTGTTCGCCAACTGGCCCCAGGACCGCTATCCCGTGTATGGCAAGACGGGCACCGCGCAGCATTTCGGTCAGGCCGACCAGGCGTGGTACGTGTGCTTCGTCCCCGACCCGGTGAAGCCGATTCTGGTCGTCGTGACGGTCGAGCAGGGCGGTTTCGGGGCGCAGGGCGCGGCCCCGGTGGCGCGACAGATCCTGTCGCAGTGGTTCTTTGGCAAGCGCGGCCAGTACATCGCCGGACAATCCAAGACGCTGTGAGCGCGACGGCGATCCACATCCTCGACGAGGCCGGGCCGACGCCGTGAGCGCGACCGCGATCCAGACGCCCGAGGAGGTCGCCCCGGCGCGGCCCCGCGCCCTGTTCCTGTTCGATCCGCTGCTGATGCTCGCGGCGGCGGGTCTGGTCGCGTGCTCGCTCGTGACGCTCAAGGGCGCGACCCGTCACTCGATACCAGGGGACCCGCTCTACTACGTGGACCGGCAGGCGATCTACGCCGGCATCGGATTGGTGATCGCAATCGTGCTCAGCCGGATCGATTACTCGCGACTGCGTGAGTACCGCTATCCGCTGTACGGGGTGTTGATCGCCCTGAACGTGATCGTGTTCGGGATGCCGCAGGTGCGCGGTGCCCGCCGGTGGATCCCGTTGCCGTTCCTGCAGGTCCAGCCCTCGGAGTTCGGCAAGGTGCTGCTGATCGTCTCGCTGTCCGCGTTCCTGGTCAATCGCTCCAGAAGGCTGCACGAGTGGCGCACCACGGCCCGGATCATGCTGCTGGCCCTGGTCCCGGCCTTGATCGTGATTCCCCAGCCCGACCTCGGCACGGGGCTCGTGTACGTCGCGGTGGCGTTCATGATCCTGTTCGTTGCGGGCACCTCCTGGAAGCAGCTCACCACGCTCGTCGCCATGTTCGCGGCGTCGGTGGCGCTGGTGCTGGCGGGCGCGCCGGCGCTCGGCGTGCACGTGCTCAAGCCCTACCAGGTGCAGCGCCTGACCGGGTTCCTGAACCCATCGCACGATCCCCAGAATCAGACCTACAACATCACCGAGTCGCTGATCGCGATCGGCTCTGGCCAGAAGACGGGGCGCGGCGTCGCCCACGCGACGCAGACAAGCCTGAACTTCCTGCCGGAGAACCAGACGGACTTCATCTTTTCCGTCGTCGGCGAGACGTATGGTTTCGCCGGGGCGGCACTGGTGCTGTCCCTGTACGCCCTACTGATCTGGCGAGCGCTGCGAATTCTGACGATGTCCAAGAACCTCTACGGGACGCTGATCGTCGGTGGCGTCCTCGCGATGATCATGTTCCAGGTGTTCGTCAACGTCGGGATGACGATCGGGATCATGCCGATCACCGGAGTCCCATTACCGCTGATGAGCTACGGGGGATCCTCGGTGCTCATCACCTTCATCGCCTTGGGCCTTCTACAGTCAATACATGTGCAGGCAAGATTGACTGCCTCCTCAAAGGGGAGGGCCCTACTTTCGTGATCGATCGCTCATCGCCCACGGGCCCTCGTCGGCATCCGTGCGCCACCCCGCCGGCTCGCGCCCCTGCGCGCGCGCGCCGCATCGAGTGCCTGTTGCCGGCGCCGCCGCTTGGCGTGCGCCGGGCATCCTGCCTGTTGCCGGCGCCGCCGCCTGGCGTGCGCCGCGAACCACTTCAACCGCTCGTGCCGCCCTCTGGGCGCCGGGCGCCAAGCTCACAAAGGACTAAGAAAATTGAAGAAGCAAGTACTGGTAAGCGTCGATCGGATGGAGACCCGGGTCGCGCTACTCGAGGCGACGGGAACCGTCGCCCAACGCACATCAGGCGCGGGAGCCACGCGCCGGCGCCGTAAGGGCGTCAACCCCGCAGCCGGTTATCACGTCGCGGAGCTGTACCTGGAGCGCCGCGGCGCCCGCTCAATCGTCGGCAACATCTACAAGGGACGCGTCGACAACGTGCTCGCCGGCCTGGAAGCCGCGTTCGTCGATATCGGCCTGGAGAAGAACGGGTTCCTGCACGTCGACGAAATCGTGCTGCCGGGCGTCGAGACCCCGCGCCGCGGCCGGGGCTCCGGACGCGAGGCCCGCCAGATCTCCGACATGCTCAAGCCGGGCCAGGAGATCGTGGTCCAGGTGGTCAAGGACCCGTTGAAGACCAAGGGCGCGCGCCTCTCGATGGACCTGACGATCGCCGGCCGCTACATGGTGCTCGCGCCGTTCGGCGAGGGCGTGGGTGTCTCCCGCCGGCTTGACGACAAGGAGCGCGACCGTCTGCGCAAGGAGGCGGCCAAGCTCGATCTGAAGGGCGCCGGCGCAATCATCCGCACCGCCGCTCAGGGAGCCAAGCGCGCCGATCTCGAGCGTGAGCTGCAGTACCTGTTCAAGCTGAACGAGGTCCTGCAGAAGCGGGTGGCCGATACGCCGGCGCCGGCGCTCGTCTTTCAGGAGGCCGATCTCTCGGTCCGGGTCGTGCGGGACATCTTCTCCGACGCCTTCGAGCGCGCGATCGTCGATGATCCCAAGCAGCACCACCGGCTGGTCTCGTTCTTCTCCCGGACCGCACCGGAACTGGTCGACCGCGTCGAGCTGTGGGAGGACGAGACCCCGCTGTTCGAGGCCTTCGGGGTGGAGGAGGTGCTGGATTCCACCCTGTCGCGACGGGTCGATCTCCCCAGTGGCGGCTATCTGATGATCGATTACGCCGAGGCGCTGACGGTGATCGACGTCAACTCGGGATCGTTCATCGGGCGGGGCCGGGGGGCCCGTCTCGAGGACACGATCACCAAGACCAATCTCGAAGCTGCCGACGAAGTGGTGCGCCAGCTGCGGCTGCGCGACATCGGGGGGATCATCGTCATCGACTTCATCGACATGGCGCGGGCGCGCAACCGCGACGCCGTGCTGAAGACGCTGCGCAAGGCGCTCGACGAGGACCGCACGAAGACCTTCGTCGTCGAGATCTCGCCGCTCGGCCTGGTGGAGATGACCCGCCAGAACGTGACCGACGGAGTGCGGGAGATCATGACCCGTCCATGTCCCACCTGTCACGGCGAGGGCGTGATCAAGTCCGAGGAGACGATCGCGATCGAGTTCGAGCGCCGGATGCGCGACCTCGCCAAGGAGTCTTCGGCCGAGGCGCTCCTGATCCAGATGAACCCGCGCGTCAGCGCCGAGTTCACCGCGAACGAGGGCCGCGCGCTGCACGCGATCGAGGAGGAGAGCGGCAAGTGGTTCGTGTTCGAGGGCTCCGAGGGGCTACCACTGGATCACTTCCACATCCTGCTCGAGGGCGGCCGCGATCAGGTGCTGGAGCGCGCCCTGCCGTTCCGGGAGGGGGAAGAGGTGCACGTGGAGATCGTCGAGCCCCACATGTACAACCCGGGCGATGCGGTGGCGAAGATCGACGGCTACATCATCTCCGTCGTAGGAGGCACCCCGTATATCGGCCAGAAGCACATGGTGCGGATCGAGGAGGCGGGCCGCACATCGGCTCGCGCGTCGCTGGTCGATGTGCCGCCCTCGGGGCCGGACGGAGATGTGGCTCCTGGAGGCGAATCGGACGATGTCCTAGAATCAAAGTCTCGGCGCCGCGGCCGTAGAGGCGGACGGCGCCGTTCTGGTGCCAAGGCGGGATCCGCCTCCGCCCCCTCCGAATGAGCATGTCCTACGCAATTGTGAAAACCGGCGGCAAGCAATACCGCGTCGAGCAGGGCCAGTCCCTGCTCGTCGAGCGGCTGCCGGTGGATGACGGCGCGAAGGTTCGGCTCGAGCCGCTGCTGTACGTCGACGGCTCCGAGGTGGTCGACTCCGACGGGCTGTCCCAGGTCACGGTACAGGCCCGCGTCGTCGCCCACGAGCGCGGCCCGAAGCTCCGCATCGTGAAGTTCAAGCCCAAGCGTGGCTACAAGCGCCGCACCGGCCACCGGCAGGAGCTCACGCGCCTGGAGGTGACGGAGATCAAGCTGGCGTCGCGGCGCGGGAAGCGGACGGCGGCTGCATCGGAGGGTTCGGGGAAGGCGGTGGCGTCGGAGGGTTCGGGCAAGGCGGTGGCGTCGGAGGGTTCGGGCAAGGCGGTGGCGTCGGAGGGTTCGGGCAAGGCGGTGGCGTCCGAGGGTTCGGGCAAGGCGGCCTCGAAGGCTCCTACCAATCCCATTTCGGAGGGCGAGAATGGCTCATAAGAAAGGCCTCGGCTCGTCGCGCAACGGCCGTGACTCCAACGCCAAGCGCCTCGGCGTGAAGGTGTTCGCGGGTCAGGCGGTGACCGGAGGCGAGATCATCGTTCGCCAGCGCGGGACGCGCTTCAAGCCCGGCGACGGCGCTGGGATCGGCAGGGACGACACGATCTTCGCCCGGTCGCCCGGAACGGTGCAGTTCACCCGCGGCCGTCGCGGCCGCGTGATCTCGATCGTGCCCGCGCAAGACGCCACCCAGGACTGACGTCGTCACTGGCGCTCGCGAGGTCGCCGGCGCTCCCGAGGTCGCCGGCGCTCCCGAGGTCGCCGGCGCTCGCGAGGTCGCCCGCGCTCGCAAGGTCGCCGGCGCTCGGGCCGTGATCACCTGTGTCGTGCACGCCGGGCAGCGCCGCGCCTTGATCGGGATTGCGTTCGTGCACTCCGGGCACTCCCATCCGGATCCTCCTGGGCGCGACGAGACATCAGATGATTGACCGGCGGACGACGAAGAAGATCGCCGGTGCGGCGAAGGCTAAGCAGCGGAGCGGTTGGCACGGTTTTGTTGCCGCAACGCCTTGTTCTGTGACGTGGCTTGGCGCCAAGCTGAGCGCCGTGGCCGAACTTTGGCGTTTTGGTACCGGGGGCGGAACCAGAACGCCAAAGTTCGCGTCAGCCAACTCGCCGAGCGTCAGTTCGGACGGATCAGCGCCACCCAGCTCTCGGACCTTGGCGTCGGCAAGGCAACCCTCACGCGATGGAACGAGATTGCTTATCTCCACCGCGTCTTGCCCACGCGGTCGGACACCGGGCTCCCAGCATCGAAGGCGACCTCGCGGCCGCCCTGTTGTATGCCGGTCCGGGCGCGATGCTCAGCCATGCCACCGCTGCGTGGTGGCTTGGGCTGATCGACCGCCAGCCACCCATGATCGACGTCAGCACTCGAGGCGACCGCAGCTTGTCGCGGCGGACGTTCGGAGGCTGCTTGGAAGCGGGTGAGCGCTCACGAGTCCGCCTCTGGTTGGCCTCCGAGGGCCAGCCTCGAGTTGTGTGCGAGGCCAGCCCAGAGTTGGTGTGCGAGGCCAGCCCGAGTTGGTGTGCGAGGCCAGCCCAGAGTTGGCGTGCGAGGCCGGCCTTCAGTCGGTCTGCGCCGTCGGCCTCACCAGGATCTCGTTGACATCCACGTGAGGCGGCTGCGAGACCGCGAACATCACCGCCCGCGCCACGTCATCTGCCTGCAGCGCGCCCGAGACCGGATTGTCGAAGAACGGCGTATCGACCATTCCTGGTTCGATCAAGGTCACGCGGACCCCGGTCTCTGCCATTTCCTGTCGAAGCGCCTCACCGATCGCCGTGACTGCCCACTTCGTCGCGGAGTAGAGCGACCCGGGGAGTGCGCGCCTTCCGGCCACCGAGCTGGTGAGCACGAAGTGACCGCGCGCCTCCTGCACCGCCGGCAGGGCAGCCCGGATCGTCAAGGCGGCGCCGTACACGTTGGTCAGCACCATCGAGCGCCAGAACTCGGGTGACTCCTTCAGGAACCCGCGCGCGGCGCCGAAGCCGGCGTTGGCGAAGACCACGTCAAGCCGGCCGAAGCGAGCGATCGTGCGCGCGACCATCTGCTCCTGCTCCTCCCACTCGGTTACATCGCACTGAATCGCCATGGCCCGCTCGTCGCCGCCGAGCTCCCCAGCCAGATCATTCAGCCGGTCGACCGAGCGCGCGGCGAGCACCAAGCGATAGCCACCTTGAGCGGCCTGCCGCGCTGTCGCCGCGCCGATGCCGCTCGAGGCACCGGTGATCAGAAACACAGGATCGGGCATGCGAGCCTATAAGCATGCACGATCGTGCTCGGATCCACGTGAAGGCCGGCGCCGGCGGCGACGGCTGCCTCAGCTTCCGCCGCGAAGCACACGTCCCAAAGGGTGGTCCCGATGGCGGCGACGGCGGTCGCGGCGGTGACGTCGTGCTGATCTGTGACGACTCGCTGCGCGATCTGGAGAGCTTTCGCCGGAGCGCTCACTTCAAGGCCCGCCGGGGGGGCCATGGCCAGGGCTCGCTCAAGCACGGAGCGGCCGGCAATGCGCTCGAGGTGTTGGTCCCGCCCGGCACCGAGGTGCTCGTCGAAGCCGACGGGACTCGGTATGACCTCGTCAGCCCGGGACAGCGGGCGGTGGTCGCGCGGGGCGGTTCCGGCGGGCGCGGCAACAAACGATTTGCCGGTCCCACCCACCAGACCCCGCGCTTTGCGCAGCGCGGCCTCCCGGGCGAGGAGAGTTGGATCACGCTGCAGCTGAAGCTGCTGGCCGACGTTGGCCTGGTCGGTCTGCCCAACGCCGGGAAGTCTTCGCTGCTGGCGCGGCTGACTCGTGCTCACCCGAAGGTGGCGGACTACCCGTTCACGACACTCGAGCCGGTACTCGGGACCCTCCAGGCCGACGACCGTCAGCTGGTGATCGCGGATATCCCGGGACTGATCGAGGGAGCCAGCGCCGGCGCGGGCCTCGGGCACGAGTTCCTCGCCCACGTCGAGCGCACCAGGGTGCTGGTCCACGTACTGGATATCCAACCTCTGGACAGCTCTGACCCAGTCGAAAATCATGCGGCGATCGAACGAGAGCTGGAGCTCCACGATCCGCGCCTGGCGGCGCTCCCGCGAGTGCTGGCGCTGTCGAAGGTCGACCTCGTCGACGCCGACACAGCCGATGCTGAACGCCACCGCTGGCAGCGTGGTCTGGGTGATGCGGTGCCCGTGATTGCGACCTCGTCGGTGACCGGCGCGGGGCTGGATGAGCTGGCCAGGACCCTGCTGCAGCTGGTTGTCATGAAGCTCCCGGAAGCGGAGGCTGAGGTCCCACGAGGAGACGGAGTCCTCCTCGAGCCCGGCCCAGCGAGGCCAGGCGAGCTCGCCGAGCACCGCATCTTTCGCCCCGCGGACGCGCGCGCGTATCGGGTCGACCGGGTGGGTGAGGGGAGCTATCGCGTGAGCGGTAAGGGGATCGAGCGACTGGTGGCCCGCTACGACCTCGACAACGAAGACGCGCTCGCGCACCTGGAGCGCCGGTTGCGCGGCATCGGCGTGATTGGAGCCCTCGAGGCCCAGGGGTTCGAGCCCGGCGACGAGGTCGAGATTGCCGGGGTGGCGTTCGACCTCGACCCCGACGCGTGAGGAGCGTCAACGTGTAGGATCCCGCGCCGGCCGGCCGGGCCCTGTTTGCAGAGAGGAGTCATATGCGTCGTGTTTTCGCAGTCCTGCTAGGTCTGATCGGCTTCGCCGCGTGCGCCGCCCCGGCCGGCGCCAGAGTCCTGACGGTCGGCTCCTATCACGGGATCCGAGGCCAGTACAGCTCGATTCAGGCGGCCGTCAACGCCGCCACGCCAGGCGACTGGATCCTGATCGGCCCCGGCGACTACAAGACCGCCCCGCGTTCGATCCGCACGCCCAGAGGCGCGCCGAACTTCCCCGCCGGCGTCTTGATCACCAAGGCAAACCTTCATATCCGCGGCATGAACCGCAACACGGTGATCGTCGACGGGACGAAGCCCGGCTCGGCGCGCTGCAGCGGGCGCGCGTCGGCGCAGAACTTCGGTCTCAAGGGCGGCGGCTCGGGGTCGGGCTACGCGTACAGCGCGGCGAGCAAGGCGTCGGGCTCGAACGGCGTGATGGTCTACAAGGCTCCCAACGTCTCGATCGAAAACCTGACCGTTTGCAACTTCCTCGGCGGTTCGCGAGACGCCGGCAACGGGATCTGGTGGAACGGCGGAGCCGACAGCGGCAAGGTCGGCGGCCATGGCTACTACGGCGCCTACCTGACCGCGACCAGCACCTTCTTCCGCGATGAAGCCACGGCAGCGACGTACGGCATCTTCTCCAGCAACTGGACGGGCGGCAGCTGGGATCAGACGTACGCGAGCAACTTCAACGACTCGGGCTACTACATCGGCGCCTGCTCGCAGATCTGCGACCAGACCGTCGATCACGCCCATGGCCAGTTCAACGCCCTCGGCTACTCGGGCTCCAATTCTGGCGGCCGGTTGGTGATCGAGAACTCGGAGTTCGACAACAACGAGGACGGGTTCGACACCAACAGCCAGAACGGCGACAACCCGCCGCCGCAGGAGGGGGCCTGCCCGAACAACGGCACCAGCCCGATCACGCACACCCATTCCTGCTGGGTGTTCATCCACAACTACGTGCACGACAACAACAATCCGAACGTGCCTTCGGCGGGCGCCGCCGCCGCCGGACCGGTGGGCACCGGAATGTCGATCTCCGGCGGGCGCGACGACACGATCATGGACAACCGGTTCGTCGACAACAGCGCGTGGGGAGTGATCCTCGTGGCCTACCCGGACCAGGGTCCGCCGTGCACGGGCGGAACTCCGAACTTCCCGTTGCTCGGCGCTGGCAGCTGCCTGTACGACGATTGGGGCAATGCGCTGATCGACAACAAGTTCGGCCACAACGGCTCGTTCGGGAATCCGAGCAACGGCGACTTCGCGGAGCTCAACCTCGAGTCCGGGCACCCGACCGACTGCTACAGCGGCAACACCGAGGAGGGCGGGGGCAGCGTGACGAGCTCGCCCGCGGGTCTCCAGCAGCTGCATCCGACCTGCGATGGCAGCCCGGCGCCGGCGCAGCTGGGGCCGTTCCTGGGCGAGGTGTTCTGCGACTCGCAGCTCGACACCAGCCTGTGTCTGCCGACCGATCACTACCCGCATCGCACGATGGTCGTGATGCACCCGCTGCCCAGGCACCTGGCGACGATGCGCAATCCATGCAAGGGCGTCCCGTCGGATCCGTGGTGCCGGCGCAAGGCGTGAGGCGCGTCTGAGCTGTGACGGTGCGCCGGCGCGGAGCTCGCCGGCGCACCGTTCGCGAACTGCCGGCGGGCTCCGCCGGCCCTAAGCTCTGGCTCCGTGAGCTGCCTGGTCGTCAAGCTCGGTTCGAGCATCGTCGCCGACGAGCATGGCGCCGTGCGCGAGGATGTGCTCGGCCGGCTCTGCGACGAGCTCGCCGAGCTCCATCATGCCGGGCGCTCGGTGATCGTCGTGACCAGCGGCGCGATCGCGCGGGGGATGGGGGTGATGGAGCTCCCGCTGCGGCCGCGGGCGATCGACGAGCTGCAGGCGGCCAGCGCGGTGGGCCAGGGCAAGCTGTACCAGGTCTACGACGAGCTGCTACGCGCCCGAGGCACGCCGACCGCCCAGGTGCTGCTGACGTTCTTCGACATGAGCGCCCGCGACCACTACCTCAATGCCCGTCAGACGCTCCGCAAACTGCTCGACTGGCGCGTGGTCCCGGTGATCAACGAGAACGACACCACGACCACCGACGAGATCTCGTTCGGCAACAACGACTTCCTCGCCGCGCAGGTCGCGATCCTGCTCGGCGCCGAGCTGCTGCTGCTGCTAACCGACGCCGACGGCGTGTTCGATGCAGACCCCCGGGCCCAACCCGGCGCGCGACTGGTCGGCGAGGTGCGGGACTTCGCCGAGCTCCGAGGGCTCGACATCGGCTATGCCGCCTCGCCGCTTGGCTCGGGAGGCATGCGCTCCAAGGTCGTGGCCGCCGAGATGGCGACCGCCGCCGGCATCGCGACCGTGATCGCGAGTGGTCTGCAGCCCGGGACGATCCCGGCGGCGGTCGCCGGTCGGGCAGTGGGAACTCGGTTTCCCGCTCGCGAAGGTCGTTACTCGAGCTTCAAGCTCTGGCTCAAGTACGCCAAGCCGTCTCGCGGGCGCGTGCTGGTCGACGCCGGCGCCGCGCGGGCGCTGCGCGAGGGCGGGACGAGCCTGCTCCCAGTGGGCATCGTCGACGTGGTCGGATCCTTCGAGGCGGGCGACGCCATAGACATCCTGTTCGAGGAGCAGACGATCGGCAAGGGGATCTCTAACTACTCGGCGCCGGAGCTCCGTAAGGTGCTCGGTTTGAAGTCCGCCGACGTGCGCGGGGTGCTGCCCCGCGCGAGCGAGGAGGCCGTGCACAGGGACTACTTCGTGCTCGCGTAACCTGTTAGCGACATGGCCACGACGACAACATCAGTCGCCGAGCTGTGCGCGGGCGCGCAGCGAGCCTCGAGGGTCCTGGCGACCCTTTCCTCGCGCGTCAAGGACGCCGCGCTCGAGGCGATCGCGGCAGCCGTGATAGACCGCACGTCAGAGATTCTCGAGGCCAACGCGAACGACCTCGAGGCGGGTCGCGAGGGCGGACTCTCGCCGGCGCTGCTCGATCGTCTCGCGCTGGACCAAGGACGGGTCGCCGCGATCGCCGACGGCGTCCGCTCGATCGCCTCGCTACCGGACCCGGTCGGTGAGGTGATCGGTGGCTCGAGGCTGCCCAACGGACTCGATGTGCGGAAGGTTCGCGTCCCGCTCGGCGTAGTCGCGGTCGTCTACGAGGCGCGCCCCAACGTCACGATCGATGCCGCCGCGCTGTGCCTGAAATCGGGTAACGCGATCGTGCTCCGCGGCTCGAGCTCGGCGGCGCACTCGAACGCGATGCTTGCGAGCGTGGCCGCCGATGGGGCGCTGAGCGCCGGGCTCCCCGAGGGGGTCCTGTCGCTCGTGGCGGGCGGCGGACGGGACGAGCTGGCCGAACTGGCCACGCAGGCAGGGGTCGTCGATTTGATCATTCCGCGCGGCGGCGAGGGGCTGAAGGCCGCGCTCAAAGGCGTCGCCACCGTCCCGGTGATCTACGCGGCATCGGGCAACTGCCACGTGTACGTCGATGCCAGCGCCGATCTCGAGGACGCACAGGCGATTGTGCTCAACGCCAAGCTCCAGCGGCCTGGTGTCTGCAACGCCGCCGAGACGCTGCTCGTCCACGCCGCGGTCGCCGACGTGTTCCTGCCGGAGGCGTTGGCAGCCCTGAGCGAGGCCGGGGTGACGCTTCACGGCGACGAGCGAGCGAGAGTGGCTGCCGCCGGTGTTCCGATCGACGCCGCGACCGACCGCGACTGGGACACGGAGTACCTGGCCCTGGAGATGGCCGTCGCGGTGGTCGACTCAGCCACGGATGCGATCGCCCACATCAACGCCCACGGCAGCGGACACTCGGAGGCGATCGTGACCCGAGATACCGACTCGGCGCGCGCGTTCCAGCGGGGCGTTGACGCCGCGTGCGTATACGTCAATGCCTCGACCCGGTTCACCGACGGCGGCCAGTTCGGGATGGGAGCCGAGATCGGCAACTCGACCCAGAAGCTCCACGCTCGCGGGCCGATCGGCATGCGCGAGCTGTGCACGTTCAAATACCTGGTCGAGGGCGCGGGCCACATCCGCTCGTGAGCGACTGAGCGAGCCGTGCGGCTGGGGATCCTCGGCGGTACCTTCAATCCGCCACACCTTGGGCACCTCGTCTGCGCTCAGGAGGCGTATCTTCACCTGGAGCTCGATCGACTCATGCTGATTCCCGCCCGGATGCCTCCCCACAAACCCGTCGAGGACGAGCCCGGGGTGGAGCATCGGCTGGAGCTGTGTCGCCTGGCGGTGCAGGGCGATGACAGGTTCACGGTCAGCGACGCCGAGGTCGCCAGACCCGGACCGTCATACACGGTCGATACCCTTGAGGAGCTGACCTCGAATGCCCGCGATAACGAGCTGTTCCTGATTCTCGGCGGAGACGTCGCGGCGGGCCTGCCGCAATGGCACGAGCCTGAGAAGGTGCTCTCGCTCAGCACGTTGGCGATCGCCGAGCGCCCGGGAACCTCCCGAGCGGCGATCGATGGCGCGCTGGAGCAGTTGCGGGGAGGCGACGGCGCCGCTTTCTTCCCGATGCCGACGATCGACGTTTCCTCGACCGCGATTCGCCGGCGGGTCCGGGCGGGGGAGCCGATCAAGTACATCGTGCCGGACCCAGTGGCCGGCTACATCCGGGAGCATCGACTGTATAGGGGTAACACAGAGGAATGACACCTGAGGAGATCGCAGCTGCGGCTGCCGAATACGCGTCGGACCGCAAGGCACTGGAAATCGTGCAACTCGATCTCCGCCGGATCATCGGCTACACGGACTACTTCGTGATCTGTACCGGCCGCACCGATCGTCAAACCAAGGCGATCCATGACGCGATCCACATGGGGATGAAGACCGACCACGCTCTGCTCCCGCGCCGGGTCGAGGGGCTCACCCAGGGCCGGTGGATCTTGATGGACTACCTCGACGTCGTGGTGCACGTTTTCACCCCCGACACGCGCGAGTACTATCGCTTGGAGCAGCTCTGGGGCGAGGCTCCCGTACAGGTGGTCGACGTCCCTTCCGGTCAGAGCGTCGCGAGCTGAGCGTGGGTCTATAACGTCGCGAGCAGCTTCGGCGCGACCTGTTTCTTGCGGCTCATGACCCCGGGAAGCTCGACCACGCTGTCCTGCGCCGTCGTGCCGAAGCTCCTGGCCACCAACGCCGTCTCGCCCGCGACCAACAGCCTCGTGCCCTTGGTCAACACGTCGGTGACCATCAGCGCGTACAGCTGGAGTCCGCGATTCTCGCGCGCCAGCTGCATCGCCTCGAGCAACTCTGGCTTGCGTTCCAGCAGGCCTTGGCCGACGACCTCGATCTGCGCGATGCAGATCGTGTGACCGCTCTGTACCTGGTAGTACTTCGCGTCGCGCGAGACGATCTCCTCCGCGCTTACCTCCGAGACATCGGCCGTGGCCTCGAACATCTCGCGTCCCATCTCGGCCGCGTCGATCACCAACACGCGCTGCAGGTACTCCACGACCGCGTGGTCCCGCTCGGTCGTCGTCGGCGAGTTCAGGATCACCGTGTCGGACAGGATCGCGCCGAGGAGCATCAGCGCGGTGGACCGGCTCGGCTCCATGCCGTTCTGCCGGAACCGCTCGACGACAAGCGTGGCGGTGGAGCCGACCGGGTCGAATGTTGCCCTCACCGGCACTCGCGTCTCGATCGAGCCGATGTGGTGATGATCGAGGATCTCGACGATCTCCGCCAGCTCGATCCCGGCGACGCTCTGCCCCTGCTCGGCGTGGTCGACGAGGATCACGCGACGCCGAGCCGGCGCGACCAGGTCGGAGCGGGTGATCACGCCCACCGGCTGTCTCTGCGCGTCGACCGCCACGGCGGCGCCGTAGTGGATCTCCTTGATCTGCTCGGAGACGTCAGCCACCAGGTAGTCGGTGGTGACGGTCAGCGGGTCGCTCTCCATCAGTGCGCGACAGGGAGCAGCGAGCGTGATCATCCGGCCCGAAACGTAGGAGTCCAGCGGGGAGACGATCACGGCGGTGCCGCGGTCGCGGGCCAGCGCGAGCACCTCGTCGGGCGGCGTCGAGTCGTTGGAGAGGACCAGCAGTGCGGCGCCGCGCCCGATGGCGAGCCGTTGCGCGTCGATTCGGTTGCCGACCACGACAATGTCGCCCTCCGAGATTCCGGTCGGTGACTGCACCTCCATCGACTGAACCCAGACCCTGCCTGCCAGCTTGGCGTTCCCATCGGTCAGGACCTTGCCGTCCAGGGCCTCGGCGACGGCGGATACGGTGGTCGGCGCGTCTTGAAGGGTCGAGGTGTGCCTTGACTCGCGCACGAACCGCCGGGCCAGCGCGCGTTCGGTGAGGACGCCGACCAGCGCGCCGTCGTCATCGACAATCGGGACCAGCTCGAGGTCTGCCCGCGCCATCGCCAGCCCCGCCTCACGGATCGGCTTGTCCTGGCCGCTGACCGGAAAGCTCGTCTGCATCACGTCACACGCTCGCAAGGACACATGGGGAAGGAACTCCGGCTCGCGGGCGCCGCTGCGCTCGAGCACCCACCGCGTCTGCGGGTTGCAGTCGCCCAGCCGGACGGCTATGTAGTCGTCGTTGGGATCCAGGCGACGCTTCAGCTCCGCGTAGCCGATTGCGGAGGCGATCGAGTCCGTGTCGGGATTGCGATGGCCCGTGACGTAGATCGGAGGCACGAGGCGTCGATTATCGCGCCCGCGCAGCGATCGAGTGAGGATTCGGCGGCTTCGCGCCGGCGATCTGGACTCGGGGCGCCGGCGGTCTGGGCTCGGGGCGCCGGCGGTCTGGACTCGGGGCGCCGGCGATCCGGGCGCGGCACGGATCCCCCGCGCGCGGTACCTTCTGCGATGAGTGGCGGGCACGGGCTGCCCCGAGTTGCGAGCGACGAACGGAGAGACGATGCCGGCTCCCCCACAGATCCTGCCGACCCAGATCAGCCAGGGCTCCGCGCCTGGCCTCAACTACCGCCTCGAGGGCGAGCTCGTTCCCGTCCTGCACATGGCGCTCGACGGCCAGGTGCCCGTCTACTTCGAGCACCACGTGCTGTTGTGGAAGTACCCGAACATGCAGATCGGGCTGCATCCACTCAAGAAGGGGCTCAAGCGCCGGGCGTTCGGGGGGATGCCGCTGCTTCTGCTCGAGGCGCAGTCGGCGGGCGAGATCGCGTTCAGCCGCGACGCGCCAGGTCACATCGCGGCGCTCCACCTGCAGCCGGGCCACGGGATCGTCGTCCGCGAGCACCAGTTCCTCGCCGCGACCGCGAACGTCCAGTACGACTACAGCCGGATCAAGGGCTTCGCCAACATGATGTACGGCGGCGGGTTCTGGGTCGATGAGTTCTTTGCCGCCGATCAGGAGGGCGTAGTCTGGGTGCACGGATACGGGAACGTGTTCGAGAAGCAGCTCGATCCCGGGGAGACGATCGACATCGAGCCCGGCGGCTGGGTTTTCCGCGACCACTCCGTGTCCATGGCGCAGGAGGTGTACGGATTCAAGACCGGCCTGATGAGCGGCGGCGGCAACCTCGTGTTCAACCGGTTCACCGGGCCGGGGCGGGTCGGGTTGCAGAGCGCGTACTTCCATCCGCCTGTGGCCGAGGGCTCCGGCGGCAACTCTCAGCGCTCGGGCAGCGACACGATCGGTGGCATCGTCGGCGGCCTGCTCGGCAACTGATCGCGCCGGTCCCGCGGCCGATGAGCTTTCCTCCCGGTCATCTCTCGGCGCACCCGCTGCCGCCAGGCATCGTCGGCGCGCTCGGCCTCGGTGGCTACCAGCTGCTGGCCGAGGTGGCGGGGGTGGGAGCCGGGAGGCTCGGACCGCAGGCGTTCCTGCTCGTGGCCCCTGATCCGGATCCCACCCTCCCCGACGCCGGCACGCAGATCTCGCTGCACCAGCAGCATCTCCGCGATGACTCCGAGGTCTCGGCCTTCACCCAGCTTGCCGCGCAGCTTGGCTACATGCGGCTGACCGGTTATCGGCTCGCGATGGAGCGCTCAGGCCTGCGCAGCAAGGTCAACGTGGTCAATCCGGCGACCGGGGGGGTGGTGGCGTCGATCCCCGACAAGCATCCGGGACGGCTGTTCGGTGGCGGCACGAACGCCGGGCGGTTGGTGGCCACGGTCCGCGCGCTGCCGCCGGCCGGGCCGCCTCCCGACACTCAGGATCCGGAGCTGATGCGCCAGGTCCTGCTCGCACTGGCGCTGCGGGATGAGACGGTCACAGGGGCCGAGGCCGCCGAGCTGGCCGATCGGGCGTTGGCGCTGGCGCGGAGGAATCAAGCGCTCGACCCACCGGCGGCGCTGGAGGCGGCCAAGGGAGAGACCGGGTAGGCCTCTGAGGGCATCCCGGCTGAGGGCCTCCCGGCCGCAGCCGGCGCCACCGGGAAGTGGAGCTAGCCGGGCTCGAACCGGCGACCTCCTGAATGCCATTCAGGCGCTCTCCCAACTGAGCTATAGCCCCTTCGAGATCGAAGTGAACTGCAAGGGTAATACACGCTGGCCGGGGTCCCACTCGCTTTACGCCGGCGGGATGAACTCCGGCACGTCGAGCACCTCGCCGTTGTCGCCTGTCGCGCGATCGCGCGCGGGGCGGCTCCCGGGCGGTTGCGGTCCCGAACCCGCTGACGCCACCGGTCGATCACCCAGCGCCCCGTCCATCCGATCGAGGCGGCCCAAGAGCTGGGAGTGGATGCGCTGAACGTCGCGCAGCAACCGCTCGGCGTTGGAGCGCAGCGAGTCGCCCATCTCGCGCAGGTTGGAGGCGATCTCGAGCCCCTCGCTGCGGACGTCGCTGGCGGTCGTACGCGCGTCGTAGAGAAGCTCGCGGGAACGCTCTTCGGTGTCCTGGCGCCCCGCGGCGGCCGCCGCCGTCGCCTCGCTCATTACGGTGTCCGCGTTCTCCTGGGCGCGCGCGATGATCGCCAGCGCTTCACCGGTGGCATCGCTCACAGCTTTCGATGCTTGCGCGCGGGCCCCAGCGACAATCTCCGCCGCCTCCTCCCGGGCAGCGCGAACACGATTCTCCGCGGCGCGATCGGCTTCGGCGATCCGATCGCGGACGCGCTCCTCGGTCTGCTCGAGCATCCGCTTCGCGGACTCCTCGGCCGCGGCGACGATCCTGGCGACCTGCTCGGCCGACGCGGCAGCGGCGCTGAAACCGGGGCGTGCACCCTCCGACACCCCGCCGATGGTAAACCGCCCGCCCAGCCGCCGACGCAAGAACGACATCGCCGAAAGCGTCGCGACGTGGCGCAGCACGTACGCAAGTAACCTCCGAAGTGCGATGTCAGACCGACGCTATGACCCCAAGCAGATCGAGCCGAAGTGGCAGAACGTGTGGGCGCGCGAGGGCACCTGGGAGGTCTCGAACGAGCCGGGCCCGCTCGGCGAGCCGGACACCCGCGAGAAGTCCTACGTGCTCGAGATGCTCCCGTATCCGAGTGGCGAGCCGCACATCGGCCATCTCAAGAACTACTCGCTCGGCGACGCGATCGCGCACTTTCATCGCCGGATCGGCCGCCGCGTCCTGCATCCGATGGGCTATGACGCGTTCGGCCTGCCGGCGGAGAACTACGCGATCAAGACCGGGGTGCCCCCGCGCCGCTCCGCCGACGAGTCGATCGCCGCGTTCCAAGCCGCGTTCCGTTCGTGGGGGATCTCGATCGACTGGTCGCGTGAGATCGCGACCCACGAGCCGAGCTACTACCGCTGGACCCAGTGGATCTTCCTGAAGCTGCTCGAGCGTGGGCTCGCATACCGCAAGGAGGCGGCCGTCAAGTGGTGCCCCGTCGACCAGACCGTGCTCGCCAACGAGCAGGTCATCAACGGGCATTGTGAGCGCTGCGGTGCGGAGGTCGAACTCCGTCAGCTGGAACAGTGGTTCTTCCGCATCACCGATTACGCCGACCGGTTGCTCGACGATCTGAACTGGATCCAGTGGCCCGAACACGTCAAGGCGATGCAGCGCAACTGGATCGGCCGTAGTGAGGGCGCCGAGGTGACCTTCCGCTGTGAGGAGCTGGCGATCGACTATCCGGTGTTCACGACTCGTCCCGACACGCTGTTCGGCGCGACCTTCTTCGTGATGGCCCCGGAGCATCCCGACGTCTTCCGCCTGGCCGCCGGGACCGAAGGCGAGCAGGAGGTCCACGAGTACGTCAACCGCGTGATGACCGAATCGGCCGAGGAGCGCGAGTCAGCCGAAAAGCCCAAGACCGGCGTGGCGCTGGGACGCACCGTGACCAACCCGGTAAACGGCGAGCAGCTGCCGATGTTCGTTGCCGACTACGTGCTGATGGAGTACGGGACGGGCGCGATCATGGCGGTTCCCGCTCACGACGAGCGCGACTACGCGTTTGCGAAGGCATTTGACCTGCCGATCCGCAGGGTGATCGGGAGCGAAGACGAGGAGCTCCCGTACATGGGCGGTGGCCCGATGATCAATTCGGGCGACTTCGACGGAATCAACAACCGCGACGCGTACGAGGCGATCGTCGCCTGGCTCGACCGCGAGGGGCGCGGCCACGCGTCGGTCAGCTACCGCCTGCGCGACTGGCTCGTGTCGCGTCAGCGCTACTGGGGCTGCCCGATTCCGATCATCTACTGCGAGCGGTGCGGGATGGTGCCGGTTCCCGAAGCAGAGCTGCCCGTGGAGCTGCCCGACATCGAGGACTACCAGCCCAAGGGGCGCCCGCCGCTGGCCGGCGCCGAGGACTGGGTCAACGTGTCGTGTCCGAGCTGCGGCGGCCACGCCCGGCGGGAGACCGACACGATGGACACGTTCGTCGATTCCAGCTGGTACTTCCTGCGCTACTGCGATCCCCACAACGAGCGGATGGCCTTCGACCGCCGGGTCCTGGCGACTTGGATGCCGGTCGACCAATACATCGGCGGCGTCGAGCACGCGATCCTGCACCTGATGTATGCCCGGTTCTTCATCAAGGCATTTGCCGACATGGAGCTGCTAGACGTGCAGGAACCCTTCCAGGCGCTGTTCACGCAAGGGATGATCCTCGGTCCCGATGGTCACAAGATGTCGAAGTCGCAGGGGAACGTGATCAGCCCGATGCCGATCGTCGAGCGCTTCGGCGCGGATGCGGCGCGCTGCTACATCCTGTTCATCGGCCCGCCGGACCAGGACGCCGCGTGGTCGGAGACCTCGCTCGAGGGCGTCCATCGGTTCCTGTCGCGGCTGTGGCGGCTGGGCGATGAGCTCGGAGATGAGGGCGAGGGCGTCGAGCCGCCGCCATACCCCCAGGGCGACGCCCTGACGCTGGTTCGCAAGGCCAATTGGGCGATCGACAAGGTAACCCGCGACATGGAGGGGCGGTTTGCCTTCAACACCGCGATCGCCGCCGTGATGGAGCTCGTCAATGAGATCTACCGACATCCCGACGCCGATCCCGCCGCGCGCCGATTCGCGACCGCGACCGCCGCGTCGCTGCTGTTCCCGTTCGCGCCGCATCTGGGTGCCGAGGTCTACGAGCAGCTGACCGGGGGCCGCGTGTGGGTGCAGCCGTGGCCGGATGCGGATCCGGCGATGCTTCAGGCGGACACCTTCGAGCTCGTGTGCCTGGTGAACGGGAAGGTCCGCGACCGGGTCACGGCTCACACCGGGGCCGCGCAGGAGGAGCTCGAGCGTCTGTGCCTCGAGTCCCGCGGGGTCCGGGCCCACGTCAACAGCCAGGAGATCGCCAGGGTCGTCGTCGTTCCCGACAAGCTCGTCAACGTCGTCGTGAGCTGATCGGTGACCGACTCGCGGCCGTACGTCGCGGTTGTGGGTCCCGGCGACGCGAGCCGGGAGCAGATCGAGGCCGCTGAGTGGATCGGTCGCGGATTGGCGCAGCGGAGCACGGTCCTGGTCTGCGGTGGGCTCGGCGGGGTGATGGCCGCGGCTTGCCGGGGCGCGGTCTCCGCCGGCGGGCTGACCGTGGGGATCCTCCCGGGTCTCGATCGCGCTGACGCGAACGCTTGGGTTCAGGTCGCGATTGCCACCGGCCTCGGCGAGCTTCGCAACGGCCTGGTGGTCCGGGCCGCGGACGTGGTCATCGCCATCGGGGGGGCGTACGGCACCCTGTCGGAGGTCGCCCTCGCGCTGAAGTCCGGGGTGCCGGTGGTGGGTCTTGACACGTGGGCAATCGACGGGATCGAGCGGGTGCAGTTGGCCGAGGACGCGCTGGATCGCGCGCTCGACCTGAGCCGCCGGTAGGGGTGGTTAAGTGGGAGGGGGGTCTGTCGCGGGTCGTGGGGCCTCGTTGCCCGCTCCGGGCGCGGGCGTCAGCACCTCCACCTACACTGGCCCCGATGCCGACATTCAAACCCGCGTACCTGGTTCACGGAGCCGACCATGGCCGGATTGGGGAGCGCCGCAGCCGGTTGCGCGCGCTGGCGGAAGCCGAGAGCGGCGTTCAGGGCGTCGAGCTGCTCGAAGGTGATGCGGCCGCGCCAGACGCGGTCGCAGCCGCCCTCAACGCGATGACGTTCGCGTTCGGGAGGCGGTTCCTGATCGTCGAGGGGGTCGAGCGGTGGAAGGACAAAGAGCTCGACGCGCTCGAGGCGGCGCTGGCGGCGATCGCGCCTGAGACGACCGTGGCGTTCTTTGCCCGGGAGGATGGAAGGATCAAGGCGCCGGCCCGGCTTCACGCCGCCGTCCGCAAGGCAGGCGGGGACATCAGCGCCGAGGAGAGCGTCAAGCCGTGGGAGCTACCGAAGTGGGTGATCGCCCGCGGCCGGGAGCTCGGGGTGGCGCTCGAGCCCGACGCCGCACGGGCGCTGATCCGGCAAGTCGGAGACCGTCAACAGCGGCTGCTCCGAGAGCTCGAGAAGCTCGCGCTGTCAGTCGAGCCCGGCACGCGCCTCGACGAGGCGCAGATCGAAGCGTTGACCGCGCCGTCGGCCGAGCGCAGGGCCTGGTCGCTGGCGGACGCGCTCGTGGCGGGTCAGGCGGCGCCGGCCACGCGAGCCTACCTCGCGCTGCGCGCACAGGGGGAGCGGGTTCCCGGTCTCCTGTACTGGATGTCGCAGCGGGTCCGCACGGGCCACGAGATCGCGCGCGCGCTCGACGCCGGCGAGCCCGCGGCGCAAATCAAGCGCAAGCTCCGGATGCCATCCAGGGCGGCCGATGGTCTGATTGCCGATGCGCGGCGGAGCGGCAGCGAGAAGCTGCGCCAAGCGCTCGAGGAGATCGCCGATCTCGAGCTCGCCTCCCGGGGCGGCGGCGCCGGCGGCGCCGCTGAGGACACCGTGGCGCTGCTGACGATTCAGCGGATCGCCGGCTAGCCTCTGCGGCGCGCCGCTAGACGACGTGCAAGATCACTGCGAGCACGATCACGGCCGCAACCAGCAGCACGATCGCGAGGATCCGGGCCGGCCAGCCGATCTCCCGTCGGCGGATGTCGGGGGCTGCGCCTGCAGGGCGGCGGCTCGGCCCGCTCCACGGCGACGGACGCCAGGACAGGTTTCGTCGGCTCGCCAGCGCTCGCGCGGCCGCGCGCTGAGATTGGAGGCTGTCGCCGGCGCGGGCCAGCTCGTCGCGCTGGGCAACGGCCTGGTTACGCTCGGTCAGCGCGTGATCGCGAGCCCGTAGCGCGTGCTCCCGTTCGGCCCGCGCCTTGTCCTGAGCCTGGCCGGCGAGCTCCCCCTCCGCGCGGAGCCGCTCGACCGCGCTGAGCGCGCGATCGAGTTCGGCCTGCGCCTGGCGCTGGGCCCGCCGCTCCTCGTCGCGCTCGCTCTCGGCCTGCTCGAGCGACCGGCACACTTCGTCGCGCTGCGCCTCGACCGCGGTCAGCTTTGCGAGCGCCGCGTCGCGGCGAGCCAGGGCCGCGTCGGTCTCGATCTTCTCTTCGCTGATCCGGGTGAGCTCGTCGCGGACGACCTCGAGCTCCGCGCGTAACGGCTCGAGCTGTTCGCGCATACGATCGCTCGTGCGGCGCTCGTCGATGAGCTCTTGCCTGATCGCCCGGAGCTCTCGCTGCAGCGAAGCGGCGCGAGCATCGGCGTTCTGAAGGCGCCGCTTGCCCGTCGACCCACGCCCGCCGTCCGCGTTCGGCAGCGGGATCGCGATGTCGGGAGCGACGGTCAACTCGAGCGCCTGGAACGCGCTGGTATCGGCGTCCCACGCGAAGGCAGCCGTCCATGGCGTCCCGTCCTCGGCAAACCACGGCTTGTGCTCGAGATCGGCGAGCAGGCGATACGGCTGGCCGTCAGCTTCAAAGGTCAGCGTGGGGCGGACGAACCTGCGTCCACGTACCCCGAACCAGCGACCGCTCAGCTCGAGTCGCCCCGCGGCGGTCCGTTCGAGGCGTTCGAGCTCGAAGAACACCGGCCCTGATCCGCTGGCGGTGGGCTCCAGCGTCTGTGCCATTGGCGGCAAAGCTATCGCTTATTAGCAGCGGATTGACCGCGTGCGCTCAGCCGACAGCGCCGCCGCGTCGCAGGCGAGCGGCTCGGGACTTCTTGCGGGCCCCGCTGTTGCGGTGGATCGCCCCACGCTTGACAGCCTTGTCGATCGTCTGCACGAGCACGCGATGCTCGCTATCGACGACGGCTTCGTCGTCGCCGCTGACCGCGCGCTCCAAACGGCGGAAGTACGTCTTGATCTTCGACGTGTAGCGGCGGTTCTCGAGCCGCTCGCGTTCCGCGCGCTCGATCCGCTTCTTCTGAGAATGGATGTTCGCCATCGGCCTGAAAGCACAGACAAGCTGCGGCGGGTTCGCCGCAGCGCGCGCTTACTATAGCGGCCCGTGTCAGACGAGACGATCGTGCGCCCCGCCACCGACGAGCCGGTCGACGTGAGTGCTACCGGACCCCGACGCCGGCTCAGTGTCAACACGGCGATCTTTGCGATCGCCACAGGTCTGTCTCGGATCGCCGGGCTCGGTCGTGAGATCGTGGCCGCTAGCTACTTCGGTACCCGGGGGCCTGCCTCGGCGTTCACGATCGCCTCGCAGATCCCCAACCTGATGTCGAACCTGTTCGCGCAGGCGGCGCTGTCGGCCGCGTTCGTGCCCGTGTTCACGGATCTGCTTCAGCAGGGGCGAAAGCGCGAGGCGTTCAGGCTCGCCTCGACGCTGTTCTGGATGATCCTGATCGGGCTTGGCGCGCTGACCGCGGTCGGGATCCTGATGGCCGGCACGATCATGCCGCTGTTCACGGGCAGCACCTTCAACCATACGCTCGACCAGCTGACCGCGGGGCTGGCGCAGGTGCTGTTCCCGGTCGTGCTGCTGCTGGGGTTGACCGGGTTGCTGGTCGGGATCCTGCAGTCCTACGACGAGTTCACGATCCCCGCGCTGGCTCCGGCGATCTGGAATCTGGTGATCGTCGTGCTGCTGGTGGCCCTGCACCGGCACTTTCACCAGTCGATCTACGCCTATGCGGTCGCGTGGCTCGCGGCGACAGTCGTGCAGTTCCTGCTCGTCGCCTCGGCGCTGCGGCGGATCGACTTCCGCCTGCAGTTCTCGATCGACTGGCGGGACCCGCGCGTCCGTCAGGTGTTCGTGCTGATGCTCCCGGTGACGATCGGTCTGGGGATCGTCAACCTCGACCAGCTGCTGAACTCGGTGTTCGGCACGCTGGTCTCTCCGCAAGCTCCACGCGCGATCGACAACGCGTTCCGGATCTACATGCTGCCGCAGGGAGTGTTCAGCGTCGCCGTGGCGACCGTGCTGTTCCCGACGCTGAGTCGGCAAGCGGCACGCGGAGACGTGGGCGGCATGCGCACAGCCGTCGGCGTCGGCATGCGCCAGATCAACCTGCTGCTGATTCCAGCCGCAGCGCTGCTGATGGTGCTGGCGACGCCGATCACGCGGTTGGTCTATCAGCGCGGCGAGTTCACCGCGTACTCCACCCACCTCGTCTCGATCGCGCTGTTCTGGTTCGCCTTCAGCCTCCCCTTCGGGGGGATCAACCTGCTGCTCACGCGTACGTTCTTCGCGGTCCGGCGGCCCTGGATCCCGACCGGGCTCGCCGGGCTCAACATGATCGTCGACATCGTCGTCAGCGTGGCGCTGTACAAGCCGCTGGGGATTGCCGGGCTGGTGATCGGTACCGCGGCCGCCAATGCCGTCATGACCGCGCTGCAGCTGCGGCGGCTGCGGGCCGGGTTCAACGGGCACATCGAGGGCCGGCAGACGGTGATGATCACGGTCCGGATCATTGTCGCCTCGGCGGTTCTCGCGGCGATCTCGTGGGCGGTCTGGACGGGGCTCGACGCCGCTCTCGGCCGCTCGCTGCCGGGCCAGCTGGTGTCGGTCGGGGTGGCGATCGGGCTCGGGGTGACCGCCTACGCCAGGATGATGCTCGTGATGCGCGTGCCGGAAGCCCAGCAGATCCAAGCGCTGGTGATCGGACGGCTGCGGGGACGCGCCGCTGGCTGAGCCCCGCGCGCGAAATACCCTTGTACTCAACATGTCCGACCAGGCTCACATCCGCAACTTCTCGATCATCGCCCACATCGACCACGGCAAGTCGACGCTGGCCGACCGGATCCTCGAGCTCACGCACACGGTCGACCCCCGCGCGATGCGGGCGCAGGTGCTCGACTCGATGGATCTCGAGCGCGAACGCGGGATCACGATCAAGGCCCAAGCCGTGCGCGTGTTCTATGAGTCGGCGCGCGACGGGCAGACCTACCAGCTGCACCTGATCGACACCCCCGGCCACGTGGACTTCACCTACGAGGTCTCCCGCTCGCTGGCCGCGTGCGAGGGCGCGCTGCTGGTGGTGGACGCCTCGCAGGGGGTGGAGGCGCAGACCGTCGCCAACACCTACCTGGCGATCGAGTCTGGCCTGGAGCTGATCCCGTGCCTGAACAAGGTCGATCTCCCGGGCGCCGAGCCCGAGCGCGTGGCGGGTGAAGTCTCGGAGCTCCTCGGCGAGCCCGCCGAGGCCGTGCGCAGGATCAGCGCGAAGACGGGCGAGGGCGTGATCGACGTCCTCGATGAGCTGATTACGCGCGTCCCGCCTCCCGCCGGAGATCCGGATAAGCCGCCCCGTGCGCTGATCTTCGACTCGGAGTTCGATCAGTACCGCGGCGTGATCGCCTACATCCGCGTGGTCGACGGGACCTTCACGAAAGGCGAGGCGATCCGGGCCATGCAAGCCGGCACCGAGGCGGAGATCGACGACATCGGCTTCTTCACGCCCCAGATGACCTCGGCGCAGGCGCTGCATGCGGGGGAGGTCGGGTTCCTGATCACGGGCATCAAGGACGTGACGAGGCTGCGCGTGGGCGACACGCTCACGACGAGGGTCAATCAGGCATCAGAGCCGCTGCCCGGCTACCGCGAGGTCAAGCCGATGGTCTTCTGCGGCCTGTTCCCGATCGATTCCGACGACTACCCCGATCTGCGCGACGCGCTCGAGAAGCTGAGCCTCAACGACGCGGCGCTGAGCTGGGAGCCGGAGACCTCGGATGCGCTCGGGTTCGGGTTTCGCTGTGGATTCCTCGGGCTCCTGCACATGGACATCGTCCGCGAGCGGCTCGAGCGCGAGTACGACCTCGAGCTGCTGGCGACGATGCCGAGCGTGGAGTACGAGGTGACCCTCACCGACGGCACCACGATCCCCGTCCACTCGCCCAACGACATGCCCGATCCGGGTGCAGTGGCCGAGGTCCGCGAGCCGTACATCCGCGCCTCGATCCTCACCCCGAAGACGTTCATCGGCGCGATCATGGAGCTCTGCCAGGAGCGCCGCGGCGACCACGCCGGAATGCACTACCTGTCCGCGGAACGGGTGCAATTGACCTACGACCTGCCGTTGGCGGAGATCGTGCTCGACTTCTTCGACCAGCTCAAGTCGCGCACCCGCGGGTACGCCTCGCTCGACTACGAGCTGATCGGAATGCGTGAATCCGATCTGGTCAAGCTCGACATCCTGCTCGGCGGCGACCCCATCGACGCCTTGTCGATGCTGGTCCACCGCAGCAAGGCGTATGAGTCCGGACGGGCACTGGCCGAGAAGCTACGCCAGACGATCCCGCGCCAGCAGTACGACGTCCCGATCCAAGCGGCGATCGGCTCGAGGATCGTGGCCCGTGAGACGATCAAGGCCTATCGCAAGGACGTAACCGCCAAGTGCTACGGCGGCGACATCACCCGCAAGCGCAAACTGCTCGAGCAGCAGAAGCGCGGCAAGCAGCGAATGAAGCAGGTCGGCCGGATCGAGGTGCCCCAGGAGGCGTTCCTCGCGGTACTCGAGCTGGGCGAGAAGGGCTGACTAGTACAGGCGCGCGCCGTACGTGCGGCGCTGTCCCGAATAGGGCCGCCGGCGGCGTCCGAAGAACCACCAACCCCACACGATCCAGACACCCCAGAAGACGAACACGCCGGTCAGCAACAACGCGACTGCGATCACCAGGATCACCGCGAGCATCGCTGCGGCGAGCGCGAGCGCGAACGCGCTCAACGGGCTCAGGTGCATCGCTCGGCGGGACGCGGCACGGGGCCCGGGCAGGTCGGCCACCAGTGCGTGCAGCTCCCCCTGCGTTCGGGCGGTGAGCGCGAGGCCAAGTCGCTCCTCGAGCTCTTCGGGAAGCAGTCTTCCCTCGCCCGTCGCCTCACGCAGGCGCTCCGCAACCTGCTCGCGCTCGGCGTCAGACGCCCTCAGCAGTGTTCGTCTGGCCATGCATAGAGGCTATCGCCGCCCGGCGAAGCCCACAAGGGATCCGGCCGTCGCGGCGGTCAGGGCCAGCCGGCTTGCCTCGATCGCGCTCGCGCAAGCGATCTCCGACAGGCATCCCGGCGCGGCGACCATGTCCCCGGCGAGGAACACACCGTCGCCGCGATCGATCGCGGGGCGGTCGCGCCATGACTTCCCCGGCGGGTCGAGCGCCGCGGTGCGCCGGTTCATCACCTGGCGCCGGCGCCACGTCTCCCGCGAGCGCCAATCGACGAATGCCGCATCGATCAGTCGCTCCAGCCGGGTCGCCGCCGAGTCCGCGGACTCGCCCGGGCGGATTGGCATCTGCGCCTGGATCAGCTCCTCACCGGTGGGCGCCAGCGAGTGGTCCGCCGCGGTGTAGCGCTCGACCCATCCCGTCTCCTGGAGGTCGACGACCACGAAGGGATCGCCGCGACGATGGCGCAGGGCCAGGTCCAGGCACACGGCGTGACCGCCCAGCCACTCCAGTCTCTCGTCACAGAGCAGGCGCCGAGCGTCCGAGAGCTCGGTGGCGAGGATCACCGGCGGGGGCGGCAGCTCCTCGACACGGACGTTGGTCTCGATCGTCGCGCCGAGCGCAATCGCGCGATCGCGCAGTCGCGCCACAATCGCTGACCAGCCTCCGAGCGGGTATCGGGCCGCGGGGGGCGCGGACAGCAGTCCCCGAACGAGCGGCTCCCACACGAACGCCGCCGAGAGCGCGCCTGGATCGTGGAAGTAGGTGAGGATCCCGGCGCTCCGCGCCAATACCTCGGCTGCCTCGCCACCGACGTGCTCCGAGGCCCAGGTGCGGAAGTCGACGTCGATCGGCGCCGAGCGGCCGCGCAGCCGGAGCGCGGCCACTGCTGCGCCGACGGCTGGGACGCGGCGGATCTCGTCCTGCCAGCGAAAGCGGACTCCCGACAGCGGAGGCCGGGCGTAGGGCGGGATTAGATCTCGCTGCCCGAGCCAGCGCCAGAACGGGCTGTTGGACAACAGCGCGTGAGGCCCGAGGTTCGCCTTGTAGGGGCCGCTCATGCTCCGCGCCCGGCCGCCGAGCTCAGCGTGTGCCTCGAGCAGGCGCACGTCGGCGCCCTGCTCCGCGCACGACACCGCGGCGGTCAGCCCGGCCAGCCCGCCCCCCACGATCGTGATCTGGTCCATCGTCTCGCCCTTTCCGGTCGGTCCACAGGAAGTATCTGGAGGCAGCGTAAGACGCAACTGGCTCGGTGTTAAGGTCCACTCATGGAGACAGACAGAGAGCCAGTTACCGGTCCCGGTCTCTTGGTCGGGCTCGAGCGACGCTCGGGCGCCACGTTGCACGAGCAGCTCGAGCGGCGGCTGCGAGAGCAGATCCGCAGCGGCCGGCTCGCTCCGGGGGACCGGCTCCCGTCCTCGCGAGCGCTCGCGGCCGAGCTGGACGTCTCCCGCGGCGTCGTCCTCGAGGCTTACGCCCAACTGAGCGCCGAGGGCTATCTCACCGCCTTCCAGGGCGCGTCGACCCGGGTCTCGGCGTCGCTCAGCCTGGAACGTCCGCCGGTCGCCGCCAGCTCGCTGCGGCCCCGCTACCAGCACGACTTTCGGCCCGGTGTGCCGGATCTGGCCGCGTTTCCGCGCGATAGCTGGGTCCGGTCGCTTCGAACCGTCCTGCGGCAGTCCCCGTTCGATGCCCTGGGAGAGGGTGATCCGCGGGGAACGCCCGAGCTGCGCAACGAGCTGATGCGATATCTCGGCCGCGTGCGGGGAGCTGCGCCGGAGCCCGAGCACACGCTCGTCTGCGCGGGATCCACCCAGGGGCTGGCGATCCTCTGCCGGACGCTCAGGGACCGCGGCCTGGAGCGGATCGCGGTGGAGGACCCGGGCTGGGCACAGCACCGGCTGATCGCCGAACGGGCCGGGCTCGAGCCCGTGCCGGTGGGGGTCGACGCGGACGGCGTCGACATCGACCAGCTGCGAGCGACCGGCTGCGAGGCGGTCGTCCTGACCCCCGCACACCAGTTCCCGACCGGCGGCGTGCTGGCGGCCGAGCGCCGGACCGCGCTGCTCGAATGGGCCGAGGACGAGGACGCGCTGATCGTCGAGGACGACTACGACTCCGAGCTTCGCTACGACCGGGTCCCGCTCGGAGCGCTCCAGGGGCTCGCGCCCGAACGCGTGTGCCACATCGGCTCGGTGAGTTTGCGACTTGCGCCGGGGATCGGCCTCGGCTGGCTGCTCTCGCCGTCCTGGCTCACCGGAGCGCTGACGTACGAGAAAGCCCTGGCGGACGGGAGCGAATCGGCTGTCGAGCAGCTCGCGCTGGCGGATTTCCTCTCCCGTGGCGAACTCGACCGGCATCTGCGACGGATGCGGCTGCGCTACCGCCGGCGCCGTGAGGAACTGCTGGACGCCCTGGCGAAAGCGGTGCCGGGGGCGCGGGTCCTGGGCGCCGCCGCGGGATTGCACGTGCTCGTCCTGTTCGACCCCGGCGTCGACGAGCACGCGGTCCTCGGCGCCGCCGCCGCGCGAGGGATCGGCGCGGAAGCCTTGTCCTGGCACCGGGCCGGCGCCGGGGGGGCTCCGGGGATCCTCCTCGGCTTCGCGAACCTCAGCGAGCCGGCGATCCTGCGTGGCATCGCGTTGCTGGGGGAGGCGGCCGAGGCGGCGATGTAGGCGCCTCAGCGCTTGGGTTGCCGGAGTGCGATCGGCCGCCTCAGCGCTTGGGTTGCCAGAGCGCGATCTCGCCCGCGGCCGGGGTGCCGACGACGCTTCGCCACCCGTAGGGTCCTTCACGCGGCTCGAGCAGCACTCGAGCGCCCAGTCCGCGCGCCCGGTCGGTGGTCTCGCGAACCCGTTGCACCTCGACGTAGGGCAGCCACAGTGGCCGCCTGATCGGGCATTGCACGATCCCCCCGCCGACAGCAGCCCCGAGCCCGAGGGCGAGGTAGGAGCCGAACGGAGTTCGGATTGGCTCCGGCTGCCAGCCGAACAGTTCGGCGCAGAACGAACGCGCGTCGGGCAGCTCGCCGGTGTGAAGCTCCAGGTGGACGACGGGGCGTGGGTCCGCTGGCTTCATCTGCACCCTAGGACTCGCCCGATTCCCGGAACTAATCGGCGATGAGTTTCAGGGGCGCAGACGGTCTAAGGTTTTGATGCTGATGTCGAGCACCCGCCGAGCGGCGAACCCCGAGCCCGAAGTGCTTGCTGCCGCCAGCGCCGGCGACGATCGAGCGTTCTCGCGCCTGGTGGAGCCGTACCGCAGCGAACTGCACGCGCACTGCTATCGCATGCTCGGCTCGGTCTACGATGCCGACGACGCGCTGCAGGAGACGCTGCTGCGAGCGTGGCGTGGACTGGCGCGGTTCGAGGGACGCAGCACGCTGCGGTCTTGGCTCTACACGATCGCCACGAACGCGTGCCTGACTCAGATCGCCCGGCGGCCCAAGCGGGTGCTGCCGATCGACTACGGTCCGGCCGCCGATCCACACGTTGGGCCGGGCATGCCGCTCGTCGAGTCGGTGTGGCTCGAGCCCTATCCCGATGAGACGCTCGAGGTGCAGGATGGATATGCGTCGCCGGAGGCTCGCTACGAGCAGCGCGAGAGCATCGAGCTCGCGTTCATCGCCGCGCTCCAGCACCTGGCGGCCAATCAGCGGGCGGTACTGATTCTCCGCGAGGTACTCGGGTTCTCGGCCAAGGAGACGGCTGAGGTGCTCGAGACGTCGGTCGCGTCGGTGAACAGCGCGCTGCAGCGTGCCCGAGCCGCGGTCGAGCAGCGCGTCCCCCGGCAAAGTCAGCAGGTGACGTTGCGATCGCTGCCCGACGACGGCCTGCACGACCTCGTCGAGCGCTACGTGGATGCCTGGGAGCGCTGCGACGTCGAGGCCTTCGCCGCGATGCTGGCCGAGGATGTGACGTTCACGATGCCGCCGCTGGCAAGCTGGTACCAGGGACGCGAAGGCGTCGCGATCTGGGCCGCCAACGCGCCGATGTCCGGGGCGTGGCGCTGGCGGACGGTCTACACCCGCGCGAACGGGCAGCCCGCGCTCGGCTTCTACGCATGGGACGAGCAGGCGCGGGCGTACCTGCCGTTCGCGCTGAACGTGCTCACGCTGCGCGGCGCTCAGATCAGCGACGTGACGGCGTTCATCGTGCGCTCGATCGACGCCAGCGAGCCGGAGGCCTACGAGCGCTTCCCGGATCAGCCGGCCGATTCCAGGCGGCTGCACGGCGCCTTCGAGCGCTTCGGCCTGCCCGAGCGCCTGACCTGACCAAGCTGGCGCGACATGCCTTGACAGGCATATAACCACATGGTTATATGCTTGACGTGGTGCCCTCCACCTGGTCAGTGCTCGCCGATCCGCACCGCCGCGAAGTGCTCGAGCTCCTGCGCGAGCGGCCACGGCCGGTCGGCGAGCTGGTCCGCCGTCTCGGCTTGAGCCAGCCGGCGACTTCAAAGCACCTGCGCGTGCTTCGCCAGGCCGGGCTGGTGACGGCCCGCAGCGATGCACAGCGCCGCGTCTACGGCGTGAACCCGCTGCCGCTGGCCGAGCTCGATGCCTGGCTCGCCCCCTACCGACGCCTATGGGATCAGCGACTCGACGCGCTGGAGGCGCACCTCGATCGCAGTGTCACACCCGATAACGAGGAGTGAGTCCGATGGAAGCCAGCTACCAGTTGATCGACGACCGCCCCGCGCTTCACTTCGAGCGGCGCATCGCCCATCCCGTTGAGGATGTGTGGCGCGCCGTAACCGAGCCCGCCGAGCTGGCTCAGTGGTTCCCGTGCGAGGTTCAGGTCGATTTGCGCGTGGGCGGACGGATGACATTCGTCTTTGCGAAGATGACGCTGCCCGACGGCGCCTCGACGCTGCTTGGAGAGGTGACGGAGCTCGATCCTCCGCGCCGCTTCTCGTTCACGTGGGGCGAGGATCACCTCCACTTTGCGCTCGAGCCGATCGACGACGGGGCAGCGTGCCTGCTGCTGTTCACCGTCGAGCTCGATTCAGCCGATAAGGCGGCGCGGGATGGCGCCGGCTGGCACGGTTGCCTCGACGGGCTCGAGCAGCTGCTCGACGGCGACCAGGTCCCCTGCCCCTACGACAGCGACGCCTGGCGGCGTCACTACGAGGGGTACAAGCGGCGCGGCTTCCCGGCCACCGCGGCCCTTCCCAGCGAGCTTTGAGCGCCGTCGGCGACAATCCGGCCCATGGATCTCGGCCTGCAGGACCGCGCCTGCATCATCAGCGGCGCCTCACGCGGGATCGGCCGTGCGACCGCGCTGATGCTCGCGCGCGAGGGCGCGGCGCTGCTGCTGGTCGGGCGTAACGAGGAGGCGCTCGAGGAGCTCGCGCGAGCCTGCCACGGCGCCGGCGGGCGCGCGGAGGCAGTGGCGCTCGATGTCAGCGCTCCGCAAGCCGGCGACCGCGTGCTCGATGCGTGCCTCACGCGCCTGGGCCGGATCGACGCGCTGGTCAACAACGCCGGCACCAGTGCGGTGAAGACGATCGAGCAGCTCACCGACGAGGACTGGCAGGCCCAGTGGGAGCTTCACGTGATGGCGCCGATGCGCCTGATGCGCGCGGCGGCGCCGGCGATGGCCGATCGCGGATGGGGCCGGATCGTCAACGTCTGCTCGTCATCGGGGAAGCGGCCATCCAAGGCGAACATGGCGTACTCGGTCACCAAGGCGGCGGAGCTGTCGCTGTCGCGGGCGTTCGCCGATCAGTACGCCGGCCGCGGCGTGATGGTCAACGCGGTGGCGCCAGGCCCGGTCGGGACGGAGCTGTGGCTGGCGCCGGGTGGGCTCGCCGATCAGACCGCCGATGCGCGCGGGATCAGTCGCGAGGAAGCGCTCGAGGTCGCGGTCGCCCATGTCCCCCGCGGCCAGCTCGCGAGTGACGATGAGATCGCCGCGGTGATCGTGTTTCTGTGCTCTGAGCTTGCGTCGAACGTGGCCGGTGCCGCGTGGTCGGTGGACGGCGGAACGGTCCCGGTGATCATCTGAAAGACTCCGCGGCCGTGCCACTCAAGACACAGGCAATCGGCAAGTCATACGAGCCGGTCGTGTACGCCGTCGGGCGCGAGAAGGTCAGGGAGTACGCGGCTGCGGTCGGCGAGACCAACCCACTCCATCACGACCTCGACGCCGCTCGTGCCGCCGGATACGCCGATGTCGTCGCGCCCCCGATGTTCGCGGTCGTGTACGCGGGCCGCTCGGTCGCCCCGGCGATCTTTGATCCGGACGTGGGCCTCAACTTCGCGATGATGGTGCACGGCGGTCAGGAGTTCCGCTGGGGCCCACTGGTCGTCGCCGGGGACGAGATCACCACCACCACGACCATCAAGGAGATCTCCGATCGCGGCGGGATGGGCTTCTACGTGTTCGAGTCGGTATCGAAGAATCAGGAGGGAGAGACGGTCTGTACGGGGACCTGGACGAACATCGTGCGGGGGATCTCATGAGCCTCCGGGAAGGCGACACGATCGAGCTGAGGGTGACACCCGACCCGTACGTCACGGTTCGCTACGCCGGCGCTTCGGGTGACTTCAATCCGATCCACATCGACGAGCAGTTCGCCCAGCAGGTCGGCCTGCCCGGGCGGATCCTCCACGGGCTGTGGACGATGGCCCAGGTGGCGCGGGCTCACACCGAGGCCGCGGGCGGGCCCGAGACGCTCGAACGGCTTTCGGTCCAGTTCCGCGGGATGGGCAAGCTGGGCGAGGAGATCGTGGTCAAGGGCACCGTCCGCGAGCTCAGGGATGACGTCGCGATCGTGCGCTCCGAAGCCGAGCAGGATGGCCAGCGGATCATCCGCAACGGCGAGGCCGAGGTCCACCTCTAAGCAGGGCGCCGCGGACGGCTCCGGCGGCGTGAGAGTGCCGACCGGCAGCGGGGACAGCCTGGCTGCGGTGGCGTGAGAGCGCCGACCCGCACCGGCGATGGCTTGGCTACGGTGGCGTGAGAGCGCCGACCTACAATCAAGGCTGTGCTGACCGAACGGCAAGAGCTGGTACTCCGCAGGGTCGTCGACGAGTATCTGGCGGCCGGCTCGCCCGTGGGCTCGAAGGCCCTGTCGGTGGATTTCCAGTGGGGGCCGTCGACGATTCGCCACGAGCTCGCGAACCTCGAGGAGCTGGGTCTGCTGGCCCATCCGCACACCTCCGCCGGTCGCATCCCCACGGAAGCGGGTTACCGCTACTTCGTCGACCGCCTCCTGCCCAGCGAAGCCGCGGCCCCTCGCCTGTCGCTGTCGCTGGTCAAGCGAGAGCTCGACGAGGCGATGCGGATGACGAGCGAGACGCTCTCTCAGGTCACGAACCTGCTCGCGGTCGTGACGGCGCCACCGATCGAGACCTCGACGATCCGCCACGTCGAGGTGCTGGTACTCCAGCCCCAGGTGCTGATGGTGGTCGTGATCACCTCGACCGGCGGGGTCACCAAGCGGTTGTTCACCTTCGCGCGTCCGGTCGACGCGGGCCTGGCTGGCTGGGCCGCGAGCTACTTCAACGAGCGGTTGGTCGGGCTCGGACTGGGGGCGCGGATGCTCCACCAGCGACTGCACGATCCGTCGCTGTCCGGCACCGAGTCGGAGTTCATCGACGCGCTGGCGCCCGTGTTCACCGAACTCGAGGAAGTGGCACAGGAGACCCTCTACGTGGAGGGGACGACGCGGCTGCTGAGCACCGAACGATTTGCCGACATCTCGGAGCTGAACGCGTTGATGGACATGCTCGAGCGTCGGGTGACGCTGCTCGGCGTGCTGCGCTCGGCGCTGCCCGAACGCGACGTGCTGGTGCGGATCGGGGCCGAGAACGAGAGTCCGGCGTTGCGCTCGCTCGCGCTCGTAGCCGCCAGCTATGGGCTTCCTCAGCGGAGCCTGGGGGCGGTTTCGGTGATCGGTCCGCTGCGAATGGACTACGGCCAGGCGATCAGGGCTGTGCGTGAGGCGGCGCTTCAGCTGTCGAGCTATATCGCCGATGTCTACGACGAGCCCTGGGAACGCAACCCGCGCCTGAGCCGCTGATGCCGCGCGACTACTACGAGGTTCTGGGCGTCTCCCGTGACGCCGGCGAAGATCAGATCAAGAAGGCGTTCCGGCGGCTCGCCCGCGAGCTGCATCCTGATGTCAACAGCAGCGATCCTGGGGCAGAGGAGAAGTTCAAGGAGGCGGCCGAGGCCTATGAGGTCCTCGCCGACTCGGAGCGGCGCGCGACGTATGATCGCTACGGCCACGAGGGGCTGCGCAGCGGCGGCTACGCCCCGAACTTCGAGGCCTTCGGCTCGGTCGCGGACATCTTCGAGGCGTTCTTCGGTGGCGGCGGGTTCACGAGCGCGTTCGGCGGTGGCCGGGCCGGGGGCTCGATCCAGGGCGGCGACGTGGCGGTCAGCGCCGAGATCGATCTGGCGCAGGCCGCGCATGGCACATCGGTGGAGATCGCCTACGAGGGGATTGAGCTCTGCGAGCACTGCCACGGCAACGGAGCCGAGCCGGGGACCCCGATCGACACCTGCTCGCGCTGTGGCGGAAGCGGTCAGCTGCGAGCCGTTTCCCGGACGCCTTTCGGTCAGGTCGTGCGCAGCGCCACCTGCGATGTCTGCAACGGAGAGGGAAAGGTGCCGCGCCAGCCGTGCAAGACCTGTCACGGCCGCGGGCGGCGCGTCCAGCGTTCCAAGGTCGCGGTCGACGTTCCCGCCGGAATCGCGGACGGACAGCGGATCCGCGTGTCGGGCAGAGGTCATGCCGGGGAGCGTGGGGGGCCGGCCGGCGATCTCTACGTGCTGATCCGGGTCCGCGAGGACAGCCGCTTCGTTCGCGACGGCGACGATCTGGTGACTGCGGTCGACGTGCCGGCGCCGCTGGCGGCGCTTGGAACGACGGTCACCGTGCCCACGGTCGAGGATCCGGTCGAGGTGGAGATCCCGGCAGGGACGCAGCCGCACGAGATGGTGGTGTTGCGCGGCCGCGGGATGCCGGCGCTGCGCGGCCATCGTCGCGGCGACCTGCGTGTGGTCGTGAACGTCATCGTTCCGCGTCACCTCTCCCGCGAGCAACGCGAGCTCTACGATCAACTCGCGGACTCGATGAGCGACCACAACCTCCGCACCGACGAAGGCGTGTTCGGGAAGATCAAGCGCGCGTTCGGCGGCTAGCGGCCCCACTCGATGCTTCGCCTCGCCGTCCGGGTCCGGCAGCAGCACGCCGAGCTGGTCCTCGCCGAGCTGCTCGAACTGGCGCCGAGCGGGGTTGAGGAAGTTGCCCTCGGAGATGGGATCGTGGAGTACGCGGTGTATGGCGCACCCGGCGAGTTGCCCGCGCTGCCGGGGGTGAGGGCGGCGGCCGGCGCCGCGCTGGTCGATCTCAGCACGACCGAGATCGCGGATGACTGGACTCAGCGCTGGCGGGAGTATCACCGCCCTGTGGTGCTCGACGGCGGGCTCACGGTCCGACCCCCGTGGGAGCCACGGGGAGACGCCCCGGTCGATCTCGTGATCGACCCGGGGCAGGCGTTCGGAACCGGCGCGCACGCATCCACCAGGCTGTGCCTGGAGCTGATGCTGGAGCTCGAGGCAAGCGGACCCTTCCTCGATCTCGGATGTGGTTCGGGGGTGCTCGCGATCGCCGCCGCGCGCCTGGGGTGGACGCCGGTGCTCGCGCTCGACAGCGACCGGGCGAGCATCTCGGCAACCGAGGAGAACGCGCGCCGCAACGGGGTCACGGTCGAAGCTCGCCGACACGATCTGCGAGCGGGCGAGGTCCCGACCGCGCGGACCGTCGCCGCCAACCTCTCCTCGCTCCTGCTGCTCGACCTCGTGCGGAGGCTTCCGGACGGTGCTCGGGTTCCCCAGCGGATGATCGCCAGCGGACTCCTCATCTCAGAGGCCGACGAGGTCGCCGCCGCCTCCGCGGCCCGCGGGCTTCTCGAGCGGCGCCGGCGATCAACGGGCGAATGGGCGGCACTGCTGCTCGAGCGCCGAGCGGACGGCGCCGCGGATGGCCCGTTCAGGTTGGACAGCTAGCGGCGCGGAATCTTGGCCACGCGGCCGATGGCGGCGCAGGCACCGTGGCGGATCCTTTGCGGGACGCTCCGATACCGAGTCCTGCGAAGGAGGTGAACACAGTTGCCCAATCCGCTCGCGATCGGCGTGACACTTGCCGGGGTTGTGCTCGATGTCGTCGCGCCGCGGCCCAAGCCTCGAGCTGGCGGTGCTTATGAGCCCTCTCTCCTCTCGGCTCGTGCTGACTCGAGGACACCGGTGACGCGGGCGCGGTCAGGGGCGTGACCCTGGCACCCGCGGGCCCTGCGCGCGTAGCGCAGGTGCCCGCGGGGCGCCGGGGCTAATCCCCGGCCGGCTCCACGGCTCGATACCGTGGGCGGCGGTGGCTTCATTCGCAGTCAAATTTCTCGGCTGCAAGGTGTCGCAGGCGGATGCGATGCTTGCTCGCGGCGCGCTGCTGGCCGCCGGGCACACCGAGGTGCCAGAGGCCGAGGCGGAGCTGCACGTGATCAACACGTGCTGCATCACCAACGAGGCCGAGGCGAAGTCGAGGCAGTCGGTGCGGCGTTCGCTGAGATCCGCTCGCGAGGTGTACGTCGCCGGTTGTGCGGTCAATTTGAATGCAGGGCGGTTCACCGAGATCGACCGGCGCGTGCGGCCGTTCATCGGCACCGCCGACGATGTGGCCGCTACGATCGCGGCCGAGCTCGGCGGCTGCGCGGATCTCGGGCATGATGTGCTCACGCGGCAAACGGCGGCGCGAGCGGCGCGCACCCGCGGCTTTGTCAAGGTCCAGGATGGCTGCGACTGCCATTGTGCCTACTGCATCATTCCCACCGTTCGCGGCGCCGCGCGCTCGCGACCCGCCGCCGCCGTCCTGAGTGAGGTGCGCCAACGGGTCTCACAGGGTCAGCCGGAGATCGTGATCACCGGCATCAGCGTCGGGGACTACCGCGATCCCGAGCGCGGACTGGAGCTGGGCGAGCTGATGGTCGAGGTGGCAGGCGTCGACGGTGTGGAGCGGGTCCGCCTCTCGAGCGTCGAGGTGATTCACGTCAAGGACTCATTGGTGAGGGCGCTGACGAGCGAGCCGAAGGTGTGCCCGCACCTGCACGTACCGATGCAGTCCGGCGACGACGCGGTCCTGCGCGCGATGGGCCGCCACTACACCGTCGCCGAGTACCTCGAGAACGTGGCGTCATTGCGCGCGGGCGTGCCCCACGTGAACCTCACGACCGACGTGATCGTCGGCTTCCCGACCGAGGACGCCGCTGCGTTCGCCCGCACGCTGGAGGTGATCGACGCCGCGTCGATCTCCAGGGTGCACGCGTTCTCCTACTCACCGCGCCCGGGGACCGCAGCCGAACGTCTGGGTGATCAGGTTCCGCCGGAAGAGAAGAAGCGCCGCTCGCAGGCGCTTCGTGGTCACTCGGAGGTCCGTTCGCGCCACCACCGAGCCGCCAAGCTCGGGCGCCGCGAGTCCGTGCTCGTGGACAAGGTCGCCGAAACCCAGTGCTCCGGATACACCGCCGACTACACCCGCTGCTACCTCCCTGCAGGAGCGGGCGCGCGTGGCGAGCTGATCGAGGCCACCTGCCGGGAGCTATACGCCGACGGCATCACCTGCGAGCTTGTCTAGGCGCAAAGCTATCCTCAGTGGAGTGACGGTCACCGAACAGGTGCGCAGCGACATGACGAGCGCGATGAAGGCGGGCGAGAAGCAGCGGGTCGGGGCGCTGCGGTTCGTGCTCTCGGAGCTGCAGAAAGCCGCCAAGGAGGGTGACGGCGACGAGCTGGCCGTGCTTCGACGCGAGCGTAAGCGCCGGCTCGAGGCGGCGGGCCAGTTCCGCGACGGCGGCCGGCCCGAGCTGGCCGCGCAAGAGGAGACCGAGGCGCGGATCATCGATGACTACCTCCCCGTCGAGCTCGATGATTCGGAGCTTGACGCGATCGTCGCGGCGGCGCTCGCCGAGACCGGCGCCAGCGAGCCCAGGGACATCGGCCAGGTGATGAAGGTGGTCATGGCCAAGGCCGGCGGCCGGGCCGACGGCAAGCGGGCATCCGCCCGGGTCCGCGAGGCACTGACGGCCTAAAGGGGTTACGTGCGCAGGCAGCTCGAGCTCGACAACACGGTCGCCGCGGAACTGGCAGGGAGCAAGGACGCGGTGCTCAAGACGCTCGAAGGACATCTCGACTGTGACGTTTTCCTCCGCGGCAACATGCTCACGCTGGAGGGCGATCCCGAGGCCGTCGACGCCGCCGCGGTGGTGATCCGCGAGCTCTCGGAGCTGATCGGGCAGGGCCACGAGATCGCGCCTGGCACGATCGAGGCGGTCACCCGCGCGCTCGACGCGCACGAGTCACCGGCGCGAATTCTCGAGGACGTCGTGTGGCGCCACCGCACGACCAAGGTCGCGCCGAAGACCGTCAATCAGAAGCGCTACGTGGACTCGATCCGCGACAACACGATCACGTTCGGGATCGGCCCCGCCGGGACCGGCAAGACGTTCCTCGCGGTGGCGCTCGCGGCGGCTGCGCTGAGCCGGCGCGAGGTCAACCGGATCATCCTGACCCGACCCGCGGTCGAAGCCGGTGAGCGGCTCGGCTTCCTGCCCGGTGATCTGATGGCCAAGGTGGACCCGTATCTGCGGCCGTTGTTCGACGCGCTCCACGACATGCTCGAGCCCGAACGGGTCACCCAGCACCTGGAGCGGGGAGTGATCGAAGTCGCGCCGCTGGCGTTCATGCGTGGCCGCAGTCTCAATGACAGTTTCATCATCCTCGACGAGGCGCAGAACACCAGCCCCGAGCAGATGAAGATGTTTCTCACCCGGCTCGGCTTCAACTCGAAGATGGTGGTGACCGGCGACATCACCCAGATCGATCTTCCGCGTGAGCAGGATTCGGGACTGGTGGTCGTGTCGGAGATCCTGAGCGAGGTGGAAGGGATCGATTTCGTTCGCTTCGGCGAGGAGGACGTGGTCCGCCACAAGCTCGTGCGGCGGATCGTCGCCGCCTACACCGAGCACACGCAACGGATGGCTCCGGAGCTCCGTCCGCGCAAGCGGGCGTAAGGCCCAGTGCCGCGATGCTCGATATCGAGTTGATCGGGCTCGACGGGGCGCCGGCGGAGGGACCGACGGCGGTCGAGATCGAGGAGCTGTGCGCCTTGGCACTCTCGACGGCCGGGATCTCGGACGGGCACGTGGCGATCGAGCTCGTCGACGAGGACCGGATCCGCGATCTGAACCGGGACTTCCGCGAGCTCGACGCGCCCACGGACGTCCTCTCGTTCGGCGTCGATCAGGACGGCATCTCGGCCGGACCGCGCGAACTCGGCGACATCGTGATCTGCCCCGCCTACACCGACGATCTGCGCGAGGCGGTGATCCACGGCGCCCTTCACCTCACCGGCATGGATCACGAAACCGACGAAGGCGAGATGCTCGCGCTCCAATCCGAGCTGATGCGGTGGGTGAGGTGAAGCGGTGCCCGCGCACGCTGCTCAGGCCGATCCGCCCACCCGGTCCGGCTTCATCGCGCTAGCCGGGCGGCCCAACGTCGGCAAGTCGACGCTCGCGAACGCGATCGTGGGCGCGAAGGTGGCGATCGTCTCCGACAAGCCGCAGACGACGCGCCGCGCCTTGCGCGGCGTGGCGACCGGGGATCGCTGGCAGCTCGTGCTGGTCGATCTCCCCGGCGTCCAACGGCCGCGAGACGAGCTGACCGCGCGGATGCAGCGGCGGGTGGAGACCGAGCTCGCCGACGCCGACGGCTGCCTGTTCGTCGTCAACGCCGAGCACGGCATCGGTCCCGGTGACCGGTTCATCGCCCGCCTGTTGTCCTCCGCGCCGGTTCCGGTCGTGATCGCGGTCAACAAGATCGACCGAACCGATCGAGCGAAAACCGCGGCGGCCCTCCAGGGCGCCGCCGAGCTCGATCTGGCCCAGGAGATCTTTCCCGTCTCCGCCCGGACCGGATCCGGGCTGAGGGCGCTGATCGATCATCTCGTCACGCTGCTTCCCCCCGGACCGTTCTACTTCGAATCCCGACAGCACTCCGACCAGTCTCGGGACGTACTGCTCGCCGAGCTGATCCGCGAACAGGTGCTGGCGCGCACCCACGAGGAGGTGCCACACGCGGTCGAGATCGAGCTCGAGTCCGTGCAGAGCACGCGCGCGGACCTCGTCCGGATCGAGGCCGTCGTGCTGGTGGAGACCGAATCCCAGAAGGGAATCCTGATCGGCGCTCAGGGGCGGATGGTCAAGGCGATCGGGATCGCCGCCCGAAAGGCGATCGAGCGCGAGCTCGCTAACCACGTCCACCTCGAGCTCTCCGTCAAGGTCCGCCGTCACTGGCGAACCGACGAGCGCCTGCTCGACCGATTGGGGATCGAGTGAGCTCGGCAGGCTCTCTGGCCAGCGCAGGTTTTCGGGACTGAGGCTCGTCGAGCCTCGCGGGCCCGGCGTAGTGTCCAACGTCGGCCTCAGCATCAGCTATCCCACCACGCTCCGAGCACCCGGCGCCAGTTGCCCCACGCGATCGCGGCGAGCTCGTGATCGTCGAAGCCGGCCCGGGTGAGCGCCTCCAGCACCAGCGGCATCCCGGCGGCGTCGCCCAGCGCGGCCGGGATCGTGGCGCCGTCGAAGTCCGAGCCGAGCGCCACGTGAGCGGCTCCAATCCGGTCCGCGACGTACCGCGCGTGGGTCGCGATCAGCTCGAGCGGCGTGTCAGCGTCGTTGGCGAAATCCGTCCGCAGGAACGAGCACGCGAACACGATCCCGACCAGTCCGCCGGAGGCGGCGATCTCATCGAGCTGCGCGTCGGTGAGGTTCCGGGAGGCCCCGCACAGGGCGTGCGCGGCGGCGTGGCTGGCCACCAATGGCCCCGCCCCGAGGCGCGCCACGTCCCAGAAGCCGGCCTCGTTCAGGTGGCTGAGGTCGACCAGGATCCCGAGTTCGGCGCAGCGGCGCACGAGCGCCCGCCCGGCCTGGCTGAGGCCGGGGCCGGTGTCCGGCGAGGACGGGAAGACGAACGGCACGCCGTGGCCGAACGCATTGGCGCGGCTCCACACCGGTCCCAGCGAGCGCAGTCCCGCTGCGTACCACAGCTCCAGCGACTGAAGGCCTGGATCGATCGCCTCGGCGCCCTCGAGATGCAGGACGGCCGCCGGCGGCCCGCCATCGGCGAGGGCGGCGTCCAGATCCGCGACACAGCGAGCCACACGGACATGTCCGGCGCGCTCGAGCGCGAGCAGCCGCCCGGCCGCGGCGGTGGCATCGGCGGCTGCCGTGGCGTGTGCAACCGGGGGCGCGTACTTGAACTCGACGACGGAGTCATTGCGTGGCATCGGTTCGTGCTCCTCCCCTTCGGAGGCGGTGAAGATCGAGAAGATCCCGCCGCGCACGCCCGCCGGCGTGCATCCGGGGCAGATCCAGATGCCCGTCCGGGCGACCCGTCACGAACCGACCATGATCCTCGCGGGTCAGCGCGTCGTTGTGGCCGTCGAAGATCGCCAGCACGTCTCGAACCTAGCGGGTCCCGGGTCTGGCGAGCGCAGAGCCATAGAATCGACGGCCCGTGAACGATTCGGAGATCGCATTCGACGAGCGCGGCCTGGTCCCGTGCATCGTGCAGGATTGGCGCACCGGCGAGGTGCTGACGCTTGCCTATGTGGATGCGGAGGCGCTGCGGCTGACCCGCGAGACCGGCGAGATGCACTTCTTCAGCCGCTCGCGCGCGGAGCTGTGGCACAAGGGCTCCACCTCGGGGAACACGCAGGCCGTCAAGGCGATCCGCTACGACTGCGACGGCGACGCGCTGCTGGCGCTGGTCGAGCCGGCGGGGCCGGCCTGCCACACCGGCGAGCGGACCTGCTTTCACCGGGGGGAACTCACCCCACAAGCGCCGTACGAGGCGCTGCCGGCGCTCGAGCGCACGATCGCCCGGCGCGCCACCGACCGCCCGAAGGGGTCCTACACGGTGGCGCTGCTCGCCGATCCGGACCGACTCGGACGGAAGGTGCAGGAGGAGGCCGAGGAGGTCGCCCGGGCCGCCGGAGAGGAATCCGACGGGCGGGTCTCCGAGGAGGCGGCCGATGTCCTCTATCACCTGACCGTGCTGCTGGCGAGCCGCGGCCTCGCGCTCGGCGACGCGGAACGAGTGCTCGATGAGCGCCGTAAGCCCTGAGCTCACCGCGGCGTCGTTACGTCCGTCGCTGGAGGAGATCCGCGCGCTCGCGCAGGAGCACAACCTGATCCCGCTCCGCGCAACGTTCATCGATGACTGCCAGACGCCGGTCTCGGCATTCTTGAAGCTGCGCGAGCACGGGCCCGCGTTCCTGCTCGAATCGGCCGATCAGGGCCGCGTCGGCCGCTATTCCTTCATCGGCTTTCGCCCGCGCAAGGTGCTCAGATGGTCGCTTGGGGAGTCCGGCGATCCCTATGCGCTCGTGGCTGGCGAGCTGAGCCGCTTCAGCGCGGCTCCGCTCGCGGGCCTGCCGCCGTTCGCCGGCGGAGCTGTGGGGATGTTCGCCTACGACCTGGTGCGCTCGGTGGAGCCACTCGGCGAGCCCAATCCCGATCCTCTCGCGTTGCCCGATCTGGCGCTGATGCTGACCGACACGCTCGTCGTGTTCGATCACCTCAAGCACACCATCACCGTGCTCGCGAACGTGTACGCGGACGAGGACCTGGAAGGGTCCTACAAGCAGGCGATCGACGCGATCGAGGAGGTGCGCTGGCGCCTCGGCGGCCCGGTTCCCCGCCCCGCGCGGCCACCGGTCACGGATCGCCGGCCCCCGAGCTTCGTGCCGAATATGTCACGCGAGCAGTTCGAGGCGAAGGTGGCACGGATCGTCGAGTACATCTACGCGGGTGACGCTTATCAGGTGGTTCCGTCGCAGCGCTGGTCGGCCCCGGTTCCGATCGAGGCGTTCTCGATCTACCGAGGGTTACGCGCGGTCAATCCGAGCCCCTACATGTACTTCCTGGATTTCGGCGATTTCGAGGTGGCCGGCGCCAGTCCGGAACCGCTGATCACGGTCGCCGGGCGGCACGTCTCGACTCGCCCGATCGCCGGCACGCGGCCCAGAGGAGCGAGCGCGGAGGAGGACCGCGAGCTGTCCGAGGAGCTGCTCGCAGACCCGAAGGAGCGGGCCGAGCATGTGATGCTCGTCGACCTTGGACGCAACGACCTCGGACGGGTGTGCGAGTACGGGACCGTGAAAGTGGAGGACTTCATGGCGCTCGAGACCTACAGCCACGTGATGCACATCGTCTCGCGCGTCACCGGGACGCTGCGCGACGGGGTCGGGGCGCTGGATGCCCTGCGCTCGGTCCTGCCCGCCGGCACCCTGTCCGGCGCGCCGAAGGTCAGGGCGATGCAGATCATCGATGAGCTCGAACCGGTCAAGCGCGGAGGCTACGGCGGCGCGATCGGCTACGTCAGCTACGCGGGCGAGCTCGACACGTGCATCCACATCCGCACGGTGGTCGTCAAGGACGGGGTAGCCCACGTCCAGGCCGGTGGCGGCACCGTCGCCGACGCCAAGCCCGACTACGAATACCGCGAGTCGGAGGCCAAGGCGAGGGCTGTGCTCCAGGCCGTCGAACTCGCTGTGCGCCAGCCGGAGTGGCCATGAGGATCCTGGTCCTCGACAACTACGACAGCTTCACCTACAACCTCGTCCAGTACCTCGGGGAGCTGGGGTCCGAGATCGAGGTTGTGCGCAACGACCATGCCACCGTCGAGGAGCTGCTGGTGCGGGGGTATGACCGGGTGATCGTCTCGCCGGGTCCTTGCACCCCGAACGAGGCGGGGATCTCGCTGGAAACGGTGCGGCGTTTCCCGAGCGCCGGAATCCCCACGCTCGGGGTGTGTCTCGGTCATCAGGCGCTGGTCCAGGCGTGGGGCGGCAAGGTGGTCCAGCATCACCCGGTCCACGGCAAGGCCACAAAGGTGCAACACGACGGCAAGACGATCTTCCGCGGTTTGCGCGAACCGCTCGAGGTCGGCCGCTACCACTCGCTGGTCGCGGACCCCGCGCTTCCCGCTTCGCTGGAGCGCAGCGCAGCCGCCGACGACGTCGTGATGGCGGTCCGCCATCGGGAGCTCCCGGCCGAGGGAGTTCAGTTCCATCCCGAGTCGGTGCTCACCGAACAGGGGCGCGAGCTGCTCGGCAACTTCCTTGCGCGCACGCGATGACCACGACGGCCGCGGATCTGCTGACCCAAGCGATCGACAGGCTCGCCTCCGGTCAGGACCTCAGCTTGGAGGCCACGGCCGCGGTCCTGTCAGAGATCATGGCTGGGAACGCCTCGGAGGTCCAGATCGCCGCGTTCCTGATCGCGCTGCGGACCAAAGGGGAGACGGTCGAGGAGCTGGCGGGGCTGGCCCGGACGATGCGAGCCCTTGCGGCACGAGTGGAGGTCCCCAACGACGATCTGCTCGACACGGCGGGGACGGGAGGGGGGCGCCGGACATTCAACGTCTCCACGACCGCCGCGCTGATCGCCGCCGGCGCCGGATGCGCGGTTGCCAAGCACGGCAACCGCTCCGCCACCGGCCTGTCGGGGTCGGCCGACGTGCTGGAGGCGCTTGGCGCGCGGATCGACCTCTCGCCGGATGCGGTGGCCCGCTGCATCGACCAGGTGGGCTTCGGCTTCATGTTCGCTCCGGCTCACCATCAGGCGACGAGATACGTGGTCCCCGTGCGCAGGGAGCTCGCGGTCCGGACGATCTTCAACTTCCTGGGGCCGCTGACGAATCCGGCCGGCGCGACTCGACAGCTGGTCGGCGTGTCCGATCCTGCGTATCTCGAGACGATGGCGGGAGCGCTGGCCCGGCTCGGCACCAAGCACGCGCTGCTCGTCAGCGGCGAGGACGGTGTGGACGAGCTCAGCATCTCTGCCCCGACGATCGTCGTCGAGGTGGTCGGCGGGGAGCTGCGGCGCTACTCCGTGTCCCCGGAGGATTTCGCCCTGCCGCGCGCTCCCCTTGAAGCGGTTCCGGGTGGCGATCCGCAACAGAATGCCGAGATCGCCAAGCGGATCTTCGACGGCGAGCGCGGCGTGGCGCGCGATCTGGCGGTGCTGAACGCGGGCGCTGCGATCTACGCCGGCGGCGGCGCGCAGTCGCTCGAGGATGGGGTGCGCGCCGCCGAGGCGGCAATCGACGCCGGGGCGGCCGCCGCGGCGCTGGAGCGGTTCGTCGAGTGGACCCTGGCGCCGGCGGTGCTGTGAATGGGTCGAATGAACCCCGACGCGGGGGTACCGTGAATCGGCTCGAACCGATCCTGATCGCCACCGGCGAGGAGGTCCGGCGCCGGCGCGAGGCCGTCCCGCAAGCGGAACTCGAGCGGGCCGCGGCCAAGCGGCTCGCGGCGGGCGATCTGCGTCCGTTCGCGCAGGCGCTGGGCGCCCCGGGGCTGTCCGTGATCGCCGAGCACAAGCGGCGCTCGCCCTCGGCTGGAGTGATCCGGGACGGACTCTCGCTGGAGGAAGTCGTCGCGTCCTACCAACGGGCCGGCGCCGCCGCGGTCTCGATCCTGACCGAGGGCCGCAGCTTCGGCGGTTCGCTCGAGGACCTTCGGGCCGCGCGCGCGGCGACGCGCCTGCCGATCCTGCGCAAGGACTTCATCGTCGACCCCTATCAGCTCCACGAGTCGCTCGCCGCCGGGGCGGACGCCGTGTTGCTGATCGTGGCGGCGCTGCCCGACCAGCTGCTGACGGAGCTTTACCAGCTGGCACGCGAGCTCGGCCTGGACGTGCTGGTTGAAGTCCACACCCGCGATGAGATCGATGTGGCAGCCGCGGCCGGGGCCGAGCTCATCGGCATCAACAACCGGGACCTGTCGACGCTCGCCGTCGATGTCCGGCGGACGTTCGAGTTGCTGGAGTTGTTGCCCGGCGGGACCACAACCGTGGCCGAGTCCGGGTTCAGCAGCCCCGCCGAGCTCGAGCGCCTGTCCAAGGCCGGGGTGGATGCGGTTCTGATCGGGGAAGCGCTGATGCGCGCCGCGGACATCGAAGCTGCCTGCCGTGAGCTGACCGGGATCCTTTAGCTCGAGTTCAGGGGAGAGGGACGGCCTCACCGATTACCACGTGATCGAAGGCGCCAGCCGGCAGCGTGCGCCCCTACGATGTGGGGATGGAGCCGAAGGCGCCAAAGATCAAGTTCTGCGGCATCACCTCGGTGCGCGACGCCGAGCGCGCAGCCGCCGCGGGCGCCTGGGCGATCGGCTTGAACTTCTGGCCCGGCTCTCCCCGGCGCTGTGAGCCGGCCATGGCCGCCGAGATCGCGAGCGCGGTCAGGCGCCGGCTCGAGGTCGTTGGCGTGTTCGTCAATCAGAGCCTCGAGGAGCTCGCATGGAGCGCAGACTCGATCGGCCTGACGGCGATCCAGCTCCACGGTCAAGAGGGCCCGGCGTTCTGCGCGGAGGCGGCGCGGCGGACCGGCTGCAAGGTGATCAAGGCGATACGGGTGCGCAGCCGCGCCGACATCCAGGCGCTGTCGTCGTTCCACACCGACTATCACCTGCTCGACAGCTACCTCCCCGGACAGCCGGGGGGCACCGGCGAGACGTTCGTCTGGGAGCTGGCCCGCTCACATCGGGCCGGGGTCCCGCTGATCCTGTCAGGGGGGCTGAACGCGGATAACGTGGCCGAGGCAATCGCTGCGGTACGCCCGTTCGGGGTCGATGTCGCAAGCGGCGTCGAGAGCAGTCCCGGCCGTAAGGACCCATCCAAGCTACGGGCGTTCGCGGCGGCGGTGGCCTCCGCGATCGCCGTCAGCGCCTCATGAGCGCCGTCGAGCATCGCTTCGGCCCCTACGGCGGGCAATACGTTCCCGAGACGCTGATGCCGGCGCTTGCCGAGCTCGAGACGGCATGGATCGCCGCCCGTGACGATCCCGGATTCCGAGCCGAGAAGGACAGGCTCCTGCACGACTACGTGGGACGCCCGACGCCGCTGTATCTGGCGGCTCGTCTGAGTGAGACGGCGGGTCATCCGATCTACCTCAAGCGCGAAGACCTCAACCACACCGGCGCGCACAAGATCAACAACGCGATCGGCCAGGCGCTGCTCGCCCGGCGGATGCACAAGCCCCGAATCATCGCCGAGACCGGTGCCGGCCAGCACGGGGTGGCGACGGCGACCGCTTGCGCGCTGCTGGACCTGGAGTGCGTCGTCTACATGGGCACCGAGGACATGCGCCGTCAGAGGCCGAACGTGGAGCGAATGGAGCTGCTCGGCGCCCGAGTCGAGCCGGTGCAGGCGGGGGCCCGCACCTTGAAGGAGGCTGTCTCCGCCGCGATTCGGGACTGGGTCGCAAATGTGCAAAGCACGCACTACGTCATCGGCTCGTGCGTCGGCCCGGCGCCGTATCCGGCTCTGGTCCGGGACCTGCAGCGAGTGATCGGCGACGAGGCGCGCGCGCAGCTACTGGCGCACGCCGGGCGCCTGCCGCAGCGGGTGATCGCGTGCGTGGGAGGGGGGTCGAACTCGATCGGGATCTTCACTGCGTTCGTGCCCGACGCCGAGGTCGAGCTGGTGGGGGTTGAAGCGGCCGGAGAAGGTCTCCAGAGCGGTCGCCACGGCGCTCCGCTGACCGCTGCGGGACTCCCCGGCGTCCTGCACGGCGCCTACTCGGCGATCATGCAGGACGAGGAGGGGCAGATCCTCGAGGCGCATTCGATCTCGGCCGGCCTGGATTACCCTGGCGCCGGGCCCGAGCATGCCTGGTTGCGCGACTCCGGCCGGGCCCGTTACGTGGCAGTCAGCGATCAGCAGGCACTCGCGGGATTCACTGCGCTGGCGCGGCTGGAGGGCATCATCCCGGCACTCGAGAGTGCCCATGCGATCGCCTGGGCGTTGGGCCACGGACCCAGCGAGCTCGACCTGATCTGCCTCTCGGGCCGGGGCGACAAGGATCTGGGCGAGGCGCTCCAGCACCTGGGGTGAGCGTCCCATGAACGGCATCGAACGGATCGCGGAAGCGTTCGAGTCCGCGCGAGCCAGCGGGCGCCGCGCCGCGCTGATGCCCTACCTGATGGGCGGCTTTCCCGATCTGGAGAGCTCGCGCCGGATCGGGCTCGCCTATGCCGAGGGCGGGGCGGATCTGGTGGAGCTCGGTGTGCCGTTCTCGGACCCGCTCGCGGACGGACCCGTGATCCATGCCGCCGCGAGCGCCGCGCTGCGCGCGGGCGCGACCGTCCATGGCGTGCTCGATGTCGGCCGGACGATCTCGGAGTACGTCCCGGTGGTCGCCATGTGTTATGCGAATCCTCTGCTCGCACGCGGCCTCGAGCGGTTCATGGACACGCTGATCGGGGCGGGAATGAGCGGGCTGATCGTTCCCGACCTGCCGCTCGAGGAGGCGCCGGCGGTGCGGGAGGCGTCCGATGCCCGCGGTCTCGCGCTCGTACCGCTGGTGGCGCCCACCACTCCCGAGGAGCGACTGGTCAGGATCGGGCGCTCCGCCCGCGGATTTCTGTACACGGTGTCGCTGACCGGCACCACCGGCGAACGTACGGCGCTCGACGGCGGGCTTCACGCCGTCGTCGAACGCGCCGGCAAGCACACCAGGGTCCCGATTGCCGTGGGATTTGGAATTGCCACCGCCGAGCAGGCGAACGCCGCGGCTGGGGCCGGCGCCGATGGGGTGATCATTGGCAGTCGCCTTGTCCGAGCGGCGGGTGAAGCCGAGGATCCCGCGGCGGCGGTGCGCGAGCTGGTGGCCGAGTTCTCCGCGGCGCTGTCGGCACCAGCACTCGGTTAGGATCCGTATGCGATGGGCCTGATTCTCACCGCCACCGCCGGCCTCTGCCTGTGGATCGTGCTGTGGTCGATCAACATCAGCGGCTTCGACGCGATCTTGATCACCGCCGGCATGGTGCTCGTGGCGATCGCGGTTCGCAACCTACTCCCGTTCCTGCCCGGCCGGCGGGACTAGCGCCGCAGGTCGTGCGCCGAGGGCCGCTCGCCAGCGTCTGCGCGTTCGCGGCGCTGACCCTCGGTGTGGGGAGCTGTTCGGCGAGCGGCACCTCGAGCGTCACCGCCTCCGGCACCACGCTCACGATCTATGCGAGCGCCCCGGTGGGGTCTCCGGCTTCGCCGGACATTCTCGATGCCGAGCGACTGGCCTTCCAGCGGTTTCAGCAAGCCGGCAGCCGCGTCGGCGCGTTCACGATCAAGTTCGTGACGGTGGACAGCGCCAAGGTGTCGAACAACGCCCGCACGGCGATCGAGGACTCGGGCGCGATTGCCTACATCGGCGAGCTGACCCCCGGTACGTCGGCTGATTCGATGGGGATCACGAACGCCGAGGACGTCCTTCAAGTCAGCCCCGCCGACACCGCGCTGGAGCTGACGCAGGCCACGGCGGCGGTGCCGGGGGCGCCGAACACCTATTACGAGACTCACGGGACCTACGGCAGTACCTTCGCCAGGGTCGTGCCGAACAGCGGGCAGGAAGCCAAGGCGCAGGTGCAGGAGATGTCGACCCTGGGTGTCAAGAAGGTGTACGTGACCGACGATGGGAGCGCGTACGGCGCCGCGGTCGCGCTCGCCGTCAAACAGGCTGCCGGCTCGTCGATCAGCGCCGTGACCGGTCCCCCGAATGCCGCGCGGTTCCAATCCTCGGGTGCCGACGCGCTGTTCTTCGGTGCCGCCTCGGGCAGTTCGGGTGTCGTGGCGCGGCTGTTCGAGAACGTGGCAGCGGCGAACGCCGGCGTAAGGATGTTCGCGCCCTCGGCGCTCGATACCAGCGGCTTTGCCGCCGCGCTCGGATCCGCGAAGCTGAATCTCTTCGTGTCCGCGCCCGGATTCTTGCCACACCAGCTGCCTGCGCAAGGTCGGGCGTTCGTTTCCGCCTTTCAGTCCGCGTACGGCCATCCCCCCGCGCTAGGAGCCATTTTCGGCTATGAGGCAGTGAGCGCGGTCCTCGCCGTCCTGCGGGAGGCGGGCTCAGCGGTGAACAACCGCGCAATCGTCGTGCGTGACTTCTTCGCGATCAGGAATCGCAGCTCGGCGCTCGGTACCTACTCGATCAGCTCCACCGGGGATATCAGTCTCGCGCCGTTCGTATTCAGCCGCTTACGTGACGGCAAGCTGGTGCCGTTCCGCTTCGTTCAAGCTCCAGGGTGAGTGGTTCCGGGTGAAGTGGCCCGGCATCGTCTTTGGCCTGCTGCTGACGGCGAGCGCAATCGGCGGCTGCGGTAGCAACGACGCGGCCGCAAACCGGATCCCCGGCCAGTCGCTCACGATCTACTCGAGCGTGCCGCTGCACGGCGCCTCGCGTTTCAACGCCCAAGCGGTCGTCAACGGAGAGCAGCTCGCGCTCTCGCAGGCGCGCGGGCACGTCGGCCGCTACCGGATCGTGCTCAAGCCGCTCGATGACTCGACGCCGCAGAGCGACGGCTGGGATCCGGGGCAGACGACCGTCAACGCACGGCTCGCGATCCAAGACCCGACGACGATCGGTTACCTGGGCGAGTTGAATTCCGGCGCGAGCGCGGTCTCGATTCCGCTGCTGAACCGCCTGGGGATCCCACAGATCAGCCCCACCAGCACAGCGGTCGGCCTGACCTCGGGTGCCGCGGGCGCCGCGCCTGGCGAGCCCCAGAAGTACTACCCGACGGGGATCCGCACGTTCGCTCGGGTCGTCCCCAACGACGCCGTTCAGGCATCCGTGCAGGTCAGGCTGCAGCAAAGCCTTGGCTGCCGCAAGACGTACGTCGTCGATGACGGTGAGGTCGACGGGGAGGACCTGGCCGACAGCTTCGGGCTCGTCGCTCGCTCCGCGGGGCTGCACGTGCTCGGCGTCCAGGCATTCGAGCCTCGCGCCACCAGCTACGCGCCACTCGCCGCGAGCGTCGCCAAAGCCGGAGCCGACTGCGTGCTCATCAGTTCGCTCACCGAATCCGGCGCCCCGCTCCTGGTCAGGCAGATCGCAGCCGCGATGCCCGATGCGAAGATCTTCGGCTCTGCGGCACTGGCCGAGAGCACGTTTACAGATCAGGCCGAGGGAGGGATTCCGGTCACGCTCGACCGCCGGGTGCTGCTGACCTCGCCGGTCTTGAGCCCCGTCGCCGGACCGGCCGCCGCCAGAGCCTTCTACGCCGCCTATCAACGGCGCTACGGTCCCCCTCAGCCGTATGCGATCTTCGGCTACGAGGCGATGAGCCTGATGTTGGATGCGCTCACCCGGGCCAGCGATGACGGCCGCGATTCGGTGCTTCGATCAAGGGTCGTTCGCGCGCTGCTCGATACCCGAGACCGACCGAGCGTTCTGGGGACCTACAGCATCGTGCCCTCCGGCGACACCACCATCCGCCGCTACGGCGTCTACCGGGTTCTCGACGGGAGCCTTCTTTACTGGAAGGCGATGGAGGGTTAAGGTTAGCTTTGGTGAGCCTCCATTGTGGTTGCGTTAGGGGATTGGGCGATGCTCGGGAGTTCGCGGCGTCTCGTCTTGCTGAGGTCCGGGCGCGCCATTACTCTGCGCAGCTACCGGGCACGGCTTCCCGGCATCCACACACAGAGGAGGAGCATGCGTTTACTCGGCAAAGCCATGACGGGTTGCATGCTTGCGGGCGCGGTCTTCGCTCTTGGCGCCTGCGGCAGCAGCAGTAAGAGCACCACCACTACCACCGGCGCCGCCAGCAGCAGCGGTGGCTCGAAGACGATCGACATCTACTCGAGCCTCCCGCTCCAGGGCGCCTCCAGCGCGCAGACGGTCCCGCTTGTGAACGGGATCAGGTTGGCGTTGTCTGAGGCGGGGGGCAAGGCCGGGCAGTTCACCGTCAACTACCAGTCACTCGACGACTCGACCGCCGCCGCGGGCTCCTGGGATCCCAGTCAGACCGCGGCCAACGCGCGCAAGGCCGCGGCCGATTCGAAGACCGTTTATTACATCGGCGAGTTCAACTCAGGAGCGAGCGAGGTCTCAATCCCGATCCTCAACGAGGCCGCGATCCCGCAGGTCAGCCCGGCCAACACCTACGTCGGCCTGACCACCAGCATCAAGGGAGCGAGCGCGCCTGGGGAACCGCAGAAGTACTACCCGACCGGCAAGCGGACCTACCTACGGATTGTGCCGATCGACTCGATCCAGGCCGCGTCGGACCTGCTCGCGATGAAGCAGGCGGGTTGCACGAAGGTCGCCGTTGCCAACGACAAGGAGGCCTATGGCGCCGGCCTGGCGACGCTGCTCGAGCTTGAGAAGGCCAACTACGGCATCACGATCGTGAGCAACACGGGGATCGATCCGAAGGCGCCGAACTTCCGCTCCTATGCGGCCACGATCAAGGGAGAGGGAGCGAACTGCTTCATTTTCTCGGGGATCGTCGCCAACGGCGGCGTGCAGATCACCAAGGATGTCCACGCGGCGCTCCCGACGGCCAAGATCTTCGGCCCCGACGGCATGTGCACGAGCTCGTGGACGAACGCGAAGGCCGGCGGCGTACCGGCGAGCATCGATCCGTTGATCCAGTGCACGGTCGCGACGCTGGACCTTGCCGCCTACCCCGGCGGCACGCGGTTCCTCAACGCGTACAAGGCCAAGTACGGTGGCGCCAGCCCGGATCCGTACGCGATCTACGGCTACGAGGCGATGAAACTGGGACTGGACACGATCGCCAGTCTCGGCGCCAAGGGCAACGACAAGGCCGCGATGCTGGCGGCGCTGTTCGCGACCAAGAACCGCAACTCGGTGCTCGGTACCTACGGCTTCGACTCCAACGGCGATACGACGCTCAAGTCATACGGCCTGTACAAGGTCGGATCGACCGGTAGTCCAGTGTTCTTCAAGACACTGACGCCGACGAAGGTACTCTGATCGGCACCTTCTAGGAACGCGTAGCGGAGGGGGCGTCAAGCCGGCGCCCCCTCCATACTGCGCAAAAAATGGAAGCAAGCTCGATCACGCCGAGGATGCCCCGGGCGCCGGTCCGGCCGCTCGCGCTGGCGCGCGCCTACATCGGGCGTTGGGGCTTGATCGTCGCGCTGCTGGCGCTGCCCGTTTACTACGGCATCCGCGACCTGACCCACGGCTATCAGGCCGGACTCAACGCGGCCGGTCACCCGATCGTGAGGCACGATCTCACTCAGCTCGGCTTCAACCTCGTCGCGGGGATCTCGAACGGGTCGATCTGGGCGCTGATCGCGATGGGCTACACGCTGGTCTACGGGATCATCGAGCTGATCAACTTCGCCCACGGCGATGTGTTCATGATCGGCTCGTTCACGTCGGTGGGCCTGTGGGGCACGCTCGGGCTGGGGTTGGCCACCGGGCCGCTCGGACTGGTCGCCGGCCTGCTCGTCACGCTGCTGCTCTCGATGGCCACCTGCGGAGCCCTCAATGTCCTGATCGAAAGGGTCGCCTACCGTCCTTTGCGGGGCGCGCCAAAGCTTGCGCCATTGATCACGGCGGTCGGCTTCTCGTTCATCCTCCAGAACGTCGGGCTGCTGTGGCGCGGCGGTTCGCCGACGGGCGTCAGCGACCTGATTCATGAGAACGCAACCGTGTTCAAGATCTCGGGCGTGATCGTCCACCGCGCGGACGTCTTGGCGATCCTGGTCACGATTCCGCTCGTCCTGGGGCTGACCTGGTTCATCAATACGACGCGGGCCGGACGGGCGATGCGGGCCACGGCGCAGGATCCCGAGGCGGCGCGCTTGATGGGAATCAACGTCAACTCGACGATCTCGCTGACGTTCCTGCTCGGCGGAGCGCTCGCGGGGGCCGCCGGGCTCGTGTACGCGCTGTACGAGACCACGATCTGGTACTTCCAGGGATTCGAAGCGGGCCTGATCGCGTTCACCGCAGCCGTGATGGGCGGAATCGGGAACATCCGCGGCGCCGTTCTCGGTGGGCTGATCATTGGCTGCATCCAGCAGCTCTCCGATTTCCGGCTCGGCCCCCAATGGACGCCGGCGGTGGTGTTCGGCTACCTGATCATGGTCATGGTCCTGAGGCCGCGTGGGCTGCTCGGCGAGGAGACGCGGGAGGCGGGATGAACGAGCTCCGGGCCCAGCTGCGGGAGTGGCGCCAGGCGCTGGAGCGCCGCCTGCCGCCGTGGTGGAGCAGGGCCTTGGCGGCGCTCCTGATCGTGATCGGGATCGTGCTGCCGTTCTTCTTCGCGCAGACCAGCGGCTTCATGAACGCGACGATCATCGCGTTCGCCTACGTCGTGATGGCGCTGGGGTTGAACACGGTAGTCGGCTTCGCCGGCCTGCTGGACCTCGGGTACGTCGCCTTCTACGCGATCGGCGCCTACTGCATCGGCTGGTTCGGATCCGGGTTCTTCTTCAACGAGCACGTGCACGTCGGCGTCTCGGGCGTGGCCGCGTCCGTACCCGGGATTCACTTGAACTTCCTGCTGATCCTGGTCTGTGCCGCGGTCATCTGCGCGATGGCGGGAGCGCTGATCGGCCTGCCGACGCTGCGCCTGCGCAGCGACTACATCGCGATCGTCACCCTCGCGTTCGGCGAGATCATCGGCGTCGTGGCGGTCAACGGCACGAGCATCCATCTCGGTCACGGCCAGACCCTGACCGCCGGCAACCTCGGCATCCCGGCCGTCGACCTCCCCTACTTTCCGGGCATCGGGGCATTCAACCTGCTCAAGCTGCGGCCGTGGTACTGGCTGATCTTCGGGATCATGCTGCTGGTCCTGTTCGTCACTTTGAGACTGCGCGACTCGCGCCTCGGACGGGCCTGGATCGCTCTGCGCGAGGACGAGGTGGCCGCGGTCTCGATGGGCGTGCCGGCCGTCCGTACCAAGCTGCTCGCGTACGCGATCGGCGCCACCTTCGGCGGCATGTCCGGTGCGTTCCTCGGGGCCTACTTCACGACCGTCAACGCGGGACAGTTCGCATTCTCGTTCTCGATCTTCGTGCTGGCGATGATCATCGTCGGCGGCCTCGGCTCGATCTGGGGCGCGGTGCTGGGCGCGCTGCTGCTGTCCTACATCAACTTCTACCTGATCCCCGATGTGCTCAACAGCGTGCCGCGCACGTTCGGGCTGAACTTCGACCTGACGCAGCTGTCGTTCGGGATCTTCGGCTTCCTGCTCGTGCTGGTGATGGTCCTGCGCCCGCAGGGACTGTTCCCGGAGCGGCGGCGGCGGATGGAGCTGACGGCGGAGATCGCCGCCGAGGATGCTCAGTTGACCGAGGCATCGCTGTGACCGCTACCGCCTCCACCCAGGCCGTCGACGCGTTGATGCGCGCCGACCGCGTGACCAAGGAGTTCGGCGGCCTGGTCGCGGTCGACGACGTCTCGTTCGACGTCCCGCGCCACTCGATCGTCTCTCTGATCGGGCCCAACGGAGCGGGCAAGACCACCCTGTTCAACATGCTGACCGGGCTGTACCGGCCCACCTACGGGACGATCCTGCTGGGCGAGCGGGACATCACCCGCAAGCGGCCCGATCAGATCACCGCGATGGGGGTCGCGCGGACGTTCCAGAACATCCGGCTGTTTGCCGCGATGTCGGCGCTCGAGAACGTCATGATCGGCCGTCACTCGCGGATGAAGGCGGGAGTGTTCGGCTCGATCCTCCGAACGCCCTGGGTCCGCCGGGAGGAGCGCGAGGTGCGCGAGAAGGCGCGCGAGCTGCTCCTGTACGTGGGAGTACGCGCCTCCGCACTCGACCAGCTCGCGGCTCAACTCTCCTACGGGGACCAGCGCCGTGTGGAGATTGCCCGAGCCCTCGCGTGCGAGCCAGCCGTGCTGCTGCTCGACGAACCGACGGCGGGCATGAACCCGCAAGAGTCGAGCGCGCTGACCGCATTCATGCGCAAGCTCCGCGACGAGCTCGAGCTGACGATCCTGCTGATCGAGCACGACATGAAGGTCGTGATGGATGTGTCAGAGCGCGTGACCGTGCTCGACCACGGCCTGAAGATCGCGGAAGGGCCGGCCTCGGAGGTTCGCACCGACGATCGCGTGATCGAGGCCTACCTGGGAAAGCAGGACTGATGGCGCTGCTCGAGGTGGAAGGCGTCCGCGCCCGGTACGGGTCGATCGAGGCGCTTCGCGGCGTCTCGCTGACCGTCAACGAGGGCGAGGTCGTCACGCTGATCGGCTCCAACGGAGCCGGGAAGTCGACCACGCTACGGTCGATCTCGGGTCTGACCCCGGCTAGCGCCGGCCAGGTCATCTTCCAGGGTGAGGACATCACCCGCGTTCCGGCGCACGAAATCGTCGGCCGGGGTATCGCGTTCGCGCCCGAGGGCCGCCACTGCTTCCCGCGGATGACCGCGCGCGAAAATCTCGACCTCGGCGCCCACCGTCGCCGCGGACCCGAGATCGACGAGGATCTCGAGCGCGTGTACCTGCTGTTCCCGCGGCTTAAGGAGCGCGAGCGCCAGAAGGCGGGCACCATGTCCGGGGGCGAGCAGCAGATGCTCGCCATCGGCCGCGCGCTGATGGCCCGCCCGCGGCTGCTGATGCTCGATGAACCGTCGATGGGGATCGCTCCGATCCTCGTCCAGCGAATCTACGAGACGATCGGCGAGATCAATCGCTCCGGAGTGACGATCCTGTTGGTGGAGCAGAACGCAAACTACGCACTCGAGATCGCGCGCCGCGGCTACGTGCTGGAGACCGGGCGGATCGCACTCTCGGGTCCCTCGGAGCAACTCCGCGACGACCCCGAAGTCCAGAGGGCGTATCTGGGCACATGATCGCGATCTACGCCCTGATCGGCGCCAAGGCGCTCTACCTGCTGTTCATCTGGCTGATCTCCACCGCGGCAGCGGCTTGGCTGGCCGAGCGCAAGGGCTACGGCGAGCGCCTGGGGCTGACGTTCGGGCTTCTGCTGTCGGCGATCGGGCTACTGCTCGTGCTGCTGCTGCCGGGACGTCCGGGCTCGGCGTGGAAGGTGGAGGGGGCGCTGCCAAAGCGGCGGCGGCGGAGTCGGGATTCGGCCTAGGCGGCGCGGCGAGGGTCGGGATTCGGCCCAGGCGCGCGGCGAGACGCCGCCCCTACCGCCCCGGCAGGACCCCGAACTCCTCGGTCGAGGCGAACCCCATTTCCGCGCCGGCCGCCGCCGTGCCACTCTCCCGCGCCTCGTCGGCGACCGCGCTGGCGACGGCGCCGACCACCTCCCGGTTGAACACCGACGGGATGATGTAGTCCTCGCGTAGCTCCTCGGTGGAGACGATGTCGGCGATCGCGCGGGCCGCGGCCATCTTCATGTCCTCGGTGATCTGCGTTGCCCGGACGTCCAGCGCTCCCCTGAAGATCCCCGGGAAGCACAGCACGTTGTTGATCTGGTTGGGGTAGTCCGAGCGGCCGGTGGCGACCACGCGCGCGTATACGGCGGCGTCCTCGGGCGAGACCTCCGGGGTGGGATTGGCCATCGCGAACACGATCGGGTCCGAGTTCATCGTGGCGAGCGCCGAAGCCTCTATCACGTGCGCCCCCGACAGGCCGATGAACAGGTCTGCTCCTGCGAGCACGTCGGCCACCGAACCGGATCGCCGTTCCAGGTTCGTCACCTCCGCGAGCGCCCGCTTGACCGGATGCATGGTTTCCTCGACGTAGTCCTGGCGCCCCGCGTGGAGTGCCCCGCGAGAGTCGCACCCGATGATGTGGCGCGCGCCGGCGGCAAGCAGGATCCGGGCCACAGCGACGCCGGCGGCGCCGAGCCCGACGATCACAATGCGGATGCTCTCGATCCGCTGGCCGGTCAGCGTCAGTGCGTTGAGCAGGGCCGCCAGCACCACGACCGCGGTTCCGTGCTGGTCGTCGTGGAAGACCGGAATGTCGAGCTCGGCCTTCAGCCGACCCTCGATCTCGAAGCAGCGGGGAGCGGAGATGTCCTCGAGGTTCACACCCCCGAACCCTGGCGCGATCGCGCGTACCACGGCCACGATCTGATCCGGATCGCGCGTGTCCAAGCAGATCGGAAACGCATCGACCCCGGCGAACTCCTTGAACAGCATCGCCTTGCCCTCCATCACCGGCATCGCCGCCCGCGGCCCGATGTCGCCGAGGCCGAGGACCGCGGTGCCATCGGAGACGACCGCCACCGTGTTGCGCTTGATCGTGTACTGAAACGCCTTGTCCTGATCGCTCTGGATTGCGCTGCAGACGCGGGCGACGCCTGGCGTGTAGGCCATTGACAGATCCTCGCGGGTCTTCAGCGGGCTCTTGTTCTGCACCTCGATCTTGCCGCCGACGTGCAGCATGAAGGTGCGATCGGTGGTGTCGAGCACGCGTGCGCCGTCGATCGCATCAACCGCTTCGGTCAGGCGTGGCCAGTCGGAGGAGTCACCGGTCTCGACGGTGATGTCGCGGACCGTGTGCGTCCCGTCGACGTGGACCAGGTCGACCGCGCCGATCGTCGCCCCCGCCTCGCCGATCGCGCTCGCCACCTTCCCCAGCATTCCCGGCCGATGATCGATCTCGACGCGGAGGGTGAGGCTGTACTGGGCGCTCGGAGTGCTGGCCACGGGGGAGGGCATCTTAGTCCCCGGCGGTTGGTGGCCGGGGGCGCGCATGCGCACCCCCCTTCCCCCTTTATCCGCGCCTCACCGAGCTAGGCTGAAAGGATGGCGGATGAGCTCTTTCTGATCGACGGCAACAGCCTCGCGTACCGAGCGTTCTTCGCGCTCCCGGAATCGATCGCGACCTCGACCGGAGAGCCGACGAACGCGATCTTCGGGTTCGCGTCGATGCTCGTGAAGATCCTCACCGACTACGGACCGAAGGCGACCGTCGTGGTCTGGGACGCGGGGTACACGGGCCGCAAGGAGATCTATGCCGACTACAAGGCGCAGCGGAGCACGCGCCCCGACCTGCTCAAGGAGCAGTGGCCCCACCTCGCGCCGCTGGTCGAGGCGTTCGGCTATCGCAATCTCCGGGTGGACGGATACGAGGCCGACGATGTGATCGCCTCGATCGTCGAGGCCGCGCAAGGCGAGCCGCCGATCGAGGTGATGGTGGTGACCGGCGATCGGGACGCCTACCAGCTCGTCGGAAACGGGACCAAGATCATGACCACGAGCCGTGGGATCACCGACACCCGCGTGTACGACCGCGCCGGCGTGGTCGATCGCTACGGCGTGCCGCCCGAGCTGATTCCGGACTTCATCGGGCTCAAGGGCGACACCAGCGACAACATCCCGGGCGTGCCGGGAATCGGCGACAAGACCGCGGCGGAGCTGCTGCAGCGGTTCGGCTCGCTGGAAGGCGTGCTCGAGCATGTCGACGAGATCAGCGGCGCCAAGCGCAAGCAGAACCTGATCGACCACGCCGAGGACGCGCGAGTGTCCAAACAGCTCGCAACAGCCAAGCGCGACATACCGCTCGACCTGGATCTGGAGCAGTTCGTCGCGACCGACCCGGACCGCTCCAAGCTCCGAGACGTATTCAGGCGCTTCGAACTGCGCGAGCCGTTGCGTCGGCTCGAGGAAGCGCTCGGGTCTGCGAACGCCGCCGCGCCCGCGCCCGCGGCCGAACGCTCGCTGTCCGCGCGCGTGCGAGCAGGAACGGTCGAGGATGCCGCACGGCTGTCGCATCGCGAGGTCGCAATCACGGTCAGGGCGCCCGAGACGCCCGAAGGCGTGCTGTTCGCGCCCGACGCGCGCTGGCGGTTCGCCGTCCACCAAGACAGCGGTCTCGTGCTGGCGGGGGAGACCAGCGGGCCAGAGCAAGTGGTCGAGGCGATCGGCTCGCGACCGGCGGTCGCACACGACGCCAAGTCGCTGAAGACGGTTCCCGCGACGCTCGCGCACGACACGGAGGTCGCCGCCTACCTGCTGGAACCGGCACGTCGCAGCTATCCCTTCCGCGAGCTGTGCGAGGAGCGGGGGCTCGCGACTGACCTCGAAGATCCGACAGCCAGCGACGCGGTGCTCGTTCACGCGCTGGCCGCCTGGCAGCGCGAGGAGATCCGCGGCCGGGGACTGATGGATCTCCTCAACGAGGTGGAGCTGCCGCTGGTTCGGGTCCTGCGCAAGATGGAGCTGGCCGGAGTCAAGCTCGACACCGATCGTCTGCGTGAGATCTCGGCCCGGGTGAAGGCCGAGGCCGATGCGCTCGAGCTGGAGATCTTCCAGCTCTGCGGAGCGGAGTTCACGATCGGCTCTCCCAAGCAGCTCGAGGAGATGCTGTTCGGCAGGCTCGGCCTGTCCCGCAAGCGGCGCGGGAAGACCGGCTACTCCACCGACGCGCGGGTGCTTCAGGCGATCCGTCCAGGAGCATGCCGTGATCCCCAAGATCGAGCGCTGGCGCGAGCTCACCAAGCTGGCCCAGACGTATCTCGACGCACTGCCCGAGTTCATCGGCGCCGACGGACGGCTGCATACCACCTTCAGTCAGACGACCGCCACCACCGGACGGCTGTCCTCCAACAACCCCAACCTCCAGAACGTGCCGATCCGGACCGAGCTGGGACGCGAGATCCGGGCCTGCTTTGTCGCCGAGCCCGGGAACCTGTTGGTCTCGGCGGACTATTCACAGGTGGAGCTCCGCCTGCTCGCCCACATCGCCGGGGAGGACGTGCTCAAGGAGATCTTCCGCCGGGGCGAAGACGTCCATACCGCCACCGCCTGCCGCGTTTTCAGCGTCACCCCAGATCAGATCGATCCGGGAATGCGCTCCAAAGCGAAGATGATCAACTACGGAATCGTCTACGGCCTGTCGGCCTACGGAATGGCGGATCGGCTCGATATTCCGCAATCCGAGGCCGACGAGTTCATCCAGCGCTACCTCGCGGGCTTCCCGGCCGTCAAGCGGTTCATCGAGGAGACGATCGAGCAGGGGACCGAGCACGGCTACGTTTCGACGCTGTTCGGCCGTCGCCGCCAGGTTCCCGAGCTACGAGCGCGCCGCTGGGAGCTGCGCCGGCAGGGCGAGCGGTTCGCGGTCAACATGGTGATCCAGGGGACGGCGGCGGACATCATGAAGGTGGCGATGGTCCGCTGTGACCAGGCTCTGGCCGAGGCGGGACTCAACACGCGCCTGGTGCTGCAGATCCACGATGAGCTGCTGTTCGAAGCGCCGGCCGATGAGGCGGAGCGGGTGATGGCGATCGCCTCCGAGCAGATGGCGGCCGCGTTCGAGATGGATCCCCCGCTGGCCGTAGACGCGGGCATCGGGACGGACTGGCTCGCGGCCAAGTGAGCAGATCGAGAGCAGCCGGGGCGATCGCCGCAGTCATATTCGCGACTGCCGCGGCAGGACTAGCGCCAGCAGCCGCCGGGGCCCGGTTCTTCGGCGGTGTCGTCCCCGATATCGCCTCCGGCACCCACCCTCGGGCCAGCGCCCACGCGGCTGAGCTCCCATACAGCGGCGGGCCGGTCCTGCACTTCAACCGCACGCACGTCATCTTCTGGCAGCCGGCCGGCTCCGGGCTGAGCTTCGACACGGGCTATCAAGCGCTGATCGAACGGTTCTTGGCCGACGTCGCCGCCGGCAGTCGGATGCCGACGAACGTCTACGGGCTGAGCGGCCAGTACCGCGACCCGTTTGGCCCCGCCGCCTACGACTCGACCTATCGCGGGTCGGTGCTGACCACGGACCCGCTGCCTCCCAACGGCTGCAGCGAGCCTCCGCCCCCGCCGGCTGGCACGGGTCCAGGGTGGCGCTACTGCCTGACGGCCCAGCAAGTCAGGGACGAGCTCGTGCACGTGCTCGATGCGGACCGGCTTCCCCAGAGCCCGAACGACATCTACTTCCTCGTGACGCCGGATGGGCTTGGCAGCTGTGAGTACCAAGGACCGAGCCTGTGCGCGCTCGGCGGCGAGGCCAACGCGGGCTATTGCGGCTATCACGCGGCGATGTCCGACGAGGTCCCCTACGCGATGATTCCCTACAACGCCGTGCCCGACCACTGCCAGTCGGGTAATCCGCGCCCGAACTCGAGTACGGCCGACCCAGCGATCTCCACGATCAGTCACGAGCACAACGAGTCGGTCACCGATCCGCTCGGCAACGCCTGGATCGAAGGCTCCGGCCAGGAGGAGGCCGATCTGTGCGTTACGAACTTCGGAGCGAACCTCGGCGGGGCCGGGCCCGGCGCCTGGAACCAGCTGATCGAGGGCGATCACTATTACCTGCAACAGGAGTGGAGCGACGCCACCGGGTCCTGCCAGTCACAAGCCAGAGGCGACTCGATCTCGTTTTCAGCCGTGCGCCGTGGGATTGCCAACCGCAGACTGTGGTTCGCTGCGCGCGCGATCAGGACGGAGGGCCCAATCCTGTCTTTCGACTGGTTCTTCGGCGATCGCGGGAGGGCTCACCGCCGCCGTGTGCTCCACATGTTCAAGCGCCCGGGCAGCTATCGAGTGGTCGTGCGCAGCACCGACAGCTGGGGTAACTGGGCTTTCTACGCCCGGAAGATCAGCATCCGTGTATAGCTAACCGGCGGACGCGGCCCGGGCGACGGTGGCGCGCCGGCCGGTCTCCCCGCGGGCGAAATCGGGATGCGCGATGTCCAGGTAGTGACCAAATGACCAGTCCACGAACCGCTTGTTGCCCATCGCCTGCAAGCCGCGCGAGAGCAACCGGGGGGAGATACGGGGGATCAGCCGCTGGAGGTGCAACAGCGAGCGAAATGCGAACGAGTGGCCGGCGGAGAAGTCGTGGTAGCTCGTCAGCGCCTGCTCGCGGCTGCGCTCACCCGCCAGCACCGCCTGCAGCTCCCGGCCGCAGGCGATGCCGAAGTACAGCGCGGTGCGGATTCCCTCGGCGGTGAGCGGCAGGCACTGGCCGGCGGAGTCGCCAACGAAGAAGACGCCGTCTTCGGTCGCATCGCGCAGCGCATGCGGGATCCAGTTGCCCTGGTAGCGCACCGTCTGGGCGCCCACGTCGCGCGCCAGCCTCACCGTCGGCTCGCGGACGTGGTACCGGGGATCAAACGAGCCGACGCCGATCCGCAGCTCCCCGTCCGCCGGAAAGCTCCAGCCGTATCCGGCCGGTACGTAGCCGCGATTGATCCACAGCTCGAGGTCTGTGCCCGAGCCGAACGGATGGACCTCCAGCCCGCGCGAGAGCAGCGCGTCGGGCGGCTGGATGTTCTGAGCGCGTCCGAGCACACGGCGCCACCCGAGCGCGTCCACGATCAGCGGCGCTCTGATCGTGCCCCGGTCGGTGTGGACAGACGAGCCGCTGCGGCCGTCGACCTTGGCGGTCTCGAATTCAAACGCGCCCTGGTCGGCCAGCAGCTGGCAGAGCGTGCGGTAGTCGAAGGTCGAGAACGTCCACGGCAGGTCGTAGCGCGTCGTCCGGTAGGGAGTGTGGATCACGAGCTCGGCGAAGGTCTGCTGCATCGCGGGCTCCAAACCCATCGCCGTCAGCCAAGCGGTGGGGATCCCGCACGCGGACGTCTGGCGTTCGCCGATCTCGTAGCGGTCGATCACGAGCACCTCGGCGCCGCTATCAGCAAGCTCGCGGGCGACGGCGAGGCCGGCGAAACTCGATCCACAGATCAGGACATCGCAGTCACGATCGAGCGGAGTTCGCTGATCGCCGCGCTTCGTGGCTCGACGTGGCATCGCTGCGCTGATGATACGAAGCGCAAGAGGTGGCTATCCTCCGAGCACACATGTCTTCAACTACCACCCTGACGCTCGGAGTCGATCAGGCAGGCGCCAAGGTCGTCGAAGGATCAGATGGCCTGTTGCTCGAGATCGACGGGCGCATAGTCCCCAACTACGACGCCACGCTCCATCCCTTCCAGGAAGGGGATGTCGTCACTGGCCACGTCGTCCGGATCGACAACGACGAAGTGCTGGTCGACATCGGCTACAAGTCCGAGGGAGTCATCCCCTCCAGCGAACTGTCGATCCGCAAGTCCGTTGATCCCGGCGACGAGGTGAGGCTCGGCGAGGAGGTCGACGCGCTGGTCCTCACCAAAGAAGACCAGGACGGACGATTGATCCTCTCCAAGAAGCGCGCTCGCTTTGAAAAGGCCTGGCGCAGGATCGAAGCCGCGGCTGAGTCCGGTGAGCCCGTCGAAGGGACCGTAATCGAGGTGGTCAAGGGCGGCCTGATCATCGACCTCGGCGTCCGCGGCTTCCTGCCCGCGTCGCTGGTCGATATCCGCCGGGTCCCGAACCTCGACGAGTACATGAGCGAGGCGATCGAGTGCAAGGTGATCGAGCTCAACCGCTCCCGCAACAACGTCGTCCTGTCGCGCCGGGCGGTGCTAGAGGAGCAGCGCAAGGAGGATCGCGAGCGGATCCTCGACCGCCTCCAGCCAGGCCAGGTCGTCGAGGGAACGATCTCGAACATCGTCGACTTTGGCGCGTTTGTCGATCTGGACGGGATCGACGGCCTGATCCATATCTCCGAGCTGTCCTGGTCGCACGTGAACCATCCGTCGGAGATCCTTCAGATCGGCGACACGGTGAGCGTCAAAGTGCTCGACATCGACCGTGATCGCCAGCGGATCTCGCTCGGGCTCAAGCAGACGCAGGAAGACCCGTGGCAGCGCGTGGTCGACACCTACAACATCGGCGACGAGCTCGAGGGCGTGGTGACGAAAGTCGTCACCTTCGGCGCCTTCGTGGAGATCCTCGATGGAGTCGAGGGACTCGTCCACATCTCCGAGCTTGCGCAGCATCACGTCGAGAACCCCCGGGAGATCATTCAGCCAGGGGATCCGGTACGAGTCAAGATCCTCGAGATCGACTCCGAGCGCCGTCGGCTGTCGTTGTCGATCAAGCGCGTCGAGGGTCAGGTGCTGCCGGTGCGACCGATCGTCCCGCCGGTCGAGGGCGACACTGCCGACCTCGACGACATGCCGGAGCTCGGCCTCTCCGAGGAGGTGTTCGCGGGCGCGGATGCGGCTTCCGATCCGGCCGTGACGCCGGACGCGGAGGCCGGTTCCGATCCGGCCGTGACGCCGGACGCGGAGGCCGGTTTCGATCCGGCCGTGACGCCGGACGCGGAGGCCGGTTCCGATCCGGCCGTGACGCCGGACGCGGAGGCCGGTTCCGATCCGGCCGTGACGCCGGACGCGGAGGCCGGTTCCGATCCGGCCGCGACGCCGGAGCCCGAAGGCGAGTCGCTCGATGAAAGTACGCGAGCGACCGGCTCGGAAGGCCCCGCCGCTTCAGCCACAGCCGAGTCCGAAGCATCTCCGGAGGACGCGTCGGCCTGAAGGTCCCGTTCGTCGGGCTGACCGGCGGCATCGGCGCTGGCAAGTCGACCGCGCTCGAGGCGCTCGAGCGGCTCGGCGCGGCGGTGCTGTCGACCGACCGCGTGGTCCACGACCTCTACGACAGCGCGGAGGTGAGAAATGCGGTCACGGCTCGGTTCGGACCGTCGGTGGCGCCGGAAGGGACGGTTGACCGGGCGGCGGTCGCTAACCGCGCGTTCGCAACCGCCGAGGACCGAGCCTGGCTCGAGGGCCTGCTGTGGCCACGAGTGGGCGTACGGATGAGCGCGTGGCGAGAATCGCTCGAGGGCTCTGCTCGGCCGCCCCGTGCAGCGGTCGTCGAGGTGCCGCTACTGTTCGAAGCTGGGATGGAGGGCGCGTTTGATGCCACCATCGCGGTCATCGCGCAGGAGCCGCTGAGGGCGGAGCGTGCCGGAGCGCGCGGACACGAGGCGCTCCAGCAGCGATCGGCGCGACAGCTCTCTCAGCAGGAAAAGGCGGGACGGGCGACGTATGTCGTCATCAACGACGGCACGATCGAAGCGCTGGAAAAGAAGCTGTCGGCCATCCTTGAGAAGCTGGACTAGATGAGTCCACCAACCACAGCCCCAAGCCGCCGGAGCCCGCCGGGACGGCGGGCTCCGAACCGTGGGCGCTCCACCGCTCGACGGAAGGCCGTCGGTCGCAGGCGTCGTTTGGTGCTGGTGTTCATCGCGGTCGTGCTCACGGGGGTCGGCGTGGTCGTGGCGATGCCGCTGTTTCGCAGGGCGGTCAACGAGTTCACGTTGCCGCTGTCGTACGCCGACGTGATCACCGAGCAGGCGGCCGAGAAACATCTCGACCCCGCGCTGATCGCGGCGGTGATCTACGCGGAGACGAAATTCGATCCGCGCACGTCAGCGGCCGGGGCGGTGGGACTGATGCAGATCCTGCCGCAAACCGCCGAATTCCTAGCCCGTCGCTCGGACGGCATCGCGTTCAGAGTCTCCGACCTCGCCAAACCTGACGTCAACATCGCCTACGGCACCTATTACCTGCGCTACCTGCTCGACCGTTACGGCGGCAAGACGATGCTGGCGATCGCCGCCTACAACGGCGGCGAGTCGAACGTCGATCGCTGGGTCGCGGATGCGCGGGCCAAGGGCCACCCGCTTACGATCGACGAGATCCCGTTTCCCGAGACGCGCGACTACGTGCTGAAGGTCCTGAGCGAGGAACGCAACTACCGCCGGACCTACCCCACCGAGCTCGGGTATCGCTAGCGGCGTGCGGTCGCACCCCCGGAAGCTCGCGGGCTGACGGTCAGTAAAGCCGCGGCTGAGGGTCAGTAAAAGCCGCGGGCTCGGCCAGCGTGCTCGACCGAGGCGATGATCTCCGCGATTTCCGGCGCCTCGTGCTCGTGAAGCGCGGCGACCGTGATCCTGATCCCGGGCGGCGTGGCGATCCTGAAGCGCTCGCCGGCGAGCACCAGCCAGCCTCCTTCGAGCAGCGAGCCGACGATCGGGGCCTCTTCGCGCACCGACACCCAGACATTGAGGCCGGAACGAGCGTGAGCGGCGATCCCGCGATCGGCCAGCGCCGCCCGCAGCGCCTGCCGTCGAGCCGAGTACGCGTCGCGGGCACGGGTGGCGGTGCGCTCGAACCGGGGGTCGCGCAGCAGCTCGGCCACCAGCGCCTGGAGGACGTGACTGACCCATCTCGGCCCCAGCGCTCGGCGTCCTTCGACCCGGGCGATCGTCAGCTCGTCGCCGGCGATCATGGCCAGACGGAGATCGGGGTGCAACAGCTTCGACATCGAGCGGACCACCGACCACCGTCGCGAGGCCGGGGTCACCAGCGTCCGGCAGGGCACCCCCGACACGATCCCGGCGTGATCGTCCTCGATCACGAGGACGTCAGGGTGGCGCTCGAGCACGGTGCGCAGCTGCTCCTCACGCGCGCCGTCGAGTGCCGCACCGAACGGGTTCTGGGCGCGCGGGACGATAAAGATCGCCTCGACTCCCTTGGCGAGGCTTGCCTCGAAGGGGTCAGGGAGCAAGCCGAGCTCGTCGATCGGCACGGGCACGGGAACGAGTCCCAGCGCGAGCAGCAGGTCGCGGATCGGTGCGTACGCGGGATCCTCGACGATCACCCGATCGCCCGGACGCAGGTGAGCCTGCAGTACTCGCTCAATCGCATCGAAGGCTCCTGCTGCCACGCCGATCGCGCCGGCCGGAATCCCGTCGGCCCGGAACCCGGCAGCCGCCATCTCGAGCAGCTCGGGGTCCGCGGACTCGAGGCCAGCGAGATGGAGTTTCGTGGCGAGATCGATGCGCTCGATCGCCGAGTCCAGCGGCGGCAGCAGCGCGGGATCAGGCAGCCCGGTCGTCAGGTCGCGTACATGCACTGGGACCGTGGAACTTGCTCGCCGAGATGTTCGCAGGGCCGGACGGGGGGCGACGCGCGTGCCGCGGCGCCCCTCCGCGACCACCAGTCCGCGTTCGCGCAGGATTCGGTACGCGGCGCTGACGGTGGCGGGACTGCTCCCCACCGCCGCCGCCAGCGCGCGAATCGTCGGCAGCGCCTGCCCGGTGCGGAGGGTACCGTCTCGGATTGCCGCTTCGGCGCTGGCGGCGAGCGCCCGCGCGGTCGAGCCGGTGATCCCGGCCGCCTTCGTCGCGGTGGCGCTCACGGGCGGGGTGGCGGAGGCGACTGCTCCTGGTATTGTTCTACCTCAAGCATGAATTCGTACTATAACAAAACCCGCAGAGTAACCGTACGTCGCCTGGCCGGGCGCGGCAGATACGATCGCGAGACGATCGACGCGATCCTCGACGAAGGCAAGTTCGCCCACGTCGGGATCGTTTCCGACGGTCAACCGTTCGTGATCCCCGTCTTGTACGCCCGCCACGGCGAGGAGATCTACGTTCACGGCTCACCGCTCAGCCGGCTACTCGGGACGCTGGGGCACGGCGTGCCGATGTGCCTGACCGTGACCCTACTCGACGGCTTGGTGCTGGCCCGCTCGGCCTTCCATCACTCGATGAACTACCGCTCCGTCGTGGTGCTCGGCGAAGGCCGCGAGATCCGGGATCGGGAGCAAAAGCTCGAGGCGCTGCGGATGATCGTCGACCACGTCATCCCCGGCCGCTCGGACGACGCTCGCGGACCCAGCGAGAAGGAGCTGAAGGCCACGGAGGTGGTCGCACTGGCGATCCACGAAGCGTCCGCCAAGTCCCGCACCGGGCCGCCGGTCGACAGTGCCGAGGACTACAAGCTCGGCATCTGGGCGGGCGAGCTGCCGCTGAGCGTGACCCCCGGAGCGCCGGTGCCGGACGAACGCTGCACCGCGAGCATCCCGGAGTACCTGGTCTCGTACGGCGACCGCAGCTAGCGTTCCGTTCCGTCTGGTCATCCCGCTACGCTCAAAGGTCCGTCCGCGATGCCGAAGTTCGAGCTCGACTCTGCCTACAGTCCGACCGCCGATCAGCCGGCGGCGATCACGTCGTTGGCTGACGGGGTGGGCGTGGACGAGCGATTCCTGACGCTGCTCGGGGCGACCGGTACCGGGAAGACGATGACGATGGCGGGGGTCGTCGAACGGGTGCAGAAGCCGACGCTCGTGATTGCCCACAACAAGACGCTCGCCGCGCAGCTGTGCAACGAGTTCCGCACCTACTTCCCCCGCAACGCGGTCGAGTACTTCGTCTCCTACTACGACTACTACCAGCCCGAGGCCTACGTCCCGAGCAAGGACCTCTACATCGAAAAGGACTCGGCGATCAATCAGGAGATCGATCGCCTGCGTCACTCCGCCACCGCCGCCCTGTTCGCGCGCCGCGACGTGCTGATCGTCGCGAGCGTGTCGTGCATCTATGGCCTCGGTTCGCCTCAGACCTACGACGAGAACCTGCAGACCCTGCGCAAGGGCGAGTTCATCGACCGCGACAGGCTGCTGCGCAAGCTCGTCTCGATCCAGTACACGCGTAACGACACGGCACTCGCGCGCGGCACGTTCCGGGTCCGGGGCGAAACGCTCGAGATCTTCCCGGCCTACGCGGAGACCGCATACCGGATCGTGCTGTTCGGCGATGAGGTCGAGCACCTGCAGCACTTCGACCCGCTTACCGGGGAGGTGCTCGAGGATGATCTCGAGCACGTGGGGATCTGGCCTGCATCGCACTACAACGTGCGCGAAGGAATGATCGAGGACTCCGTCGCTGAGATCGGGCGGGAGTTGAACGCCCGCTGCGCTGAGCTCGAGGCACAGGGCAAGCTGCTCGAATCCCACCGGCTGCGCCAGCGGACCCAGTACGACATGGAGATGCTGCGCGAGCTGGGCTTCTGTTCGGGCATCGAGAACTACTCGCGGATCCTCGATGGACGAAACCCGGGCGACCGGCCGTACTGCCTGCTCGACTACTTCCCAGACGATTTCATCTGCTTTATCGATGAGTCTCACCAGACGGTGCCGCAGATCGGGGGCATGTACGAAGGCGATCGCTCGCGCAAGCAGACGTTGGTCGATTACGGCTTCCGCCTCCCGAGCGCGCTCGACAACCGGCCGCAGACCTTCCAGGAGTTCCTCTCGATCACGCCGCAGATGGTGTTCGTGTCGGCCACTCCGGGCCAATACGAGCGGAGCCATTCAGGGCGGATCGTCGAGCAGATCGTGCGGCCGACGGGGATCATCGATCCCGCCGTCGAGGTCCGGGAGACGCGCAACCAGATTGATGATCTGATGAACGAGATCCGCGGGCGCGTGGACCGTGATGAGCGAACGCTCGTCACGACGCTCACCAAGAAGATGGCTGAAGATCTCACCGACTATCTGCTCGAGATGGGCTTCCGCGTCCGCTACCTCCACTCCGAGGTCGACACGCTCGAGCGGATCCAGATCATCCGCGAGTTGCGGCTGGGGGAGTTCGACATACTCGTCGGAGTCAACCTCCTGCGCGAGGGGCTGGACCTGCCGGAGGTCTCGCTCGTCGCGATCCTGGACGCCGACAAGGAGGGGTTCCTGCGCGGCGAGACTTCGCTGATCCAGACGATCGGCAGGGCGGCGCGCAACGTCGAGGGCAAGGTCCTGATGTACGCCGACAAGGAGACCGCGGCGATGCACGCCGCGATCGAGGAGACCACTCGCCGTCGCTCGATCCAACGCGAATACAACGAGCGTCACGGCATCACCCCGGAGACGATCGTCAAAGGCATCTCGGACATCGCGGAGTTCCTGCAGTCTGACTCGAAGGTGCCGCGCTCCCGGCGCCGGCGGGCTCGAGACGTCGCAGCGATGCCGCCGGCCGAGATCGAGAAGACGATCGTGGCGCTCGAGGAGGAGATGCTGGCCGCAGCCGAGGAGCTGCGATTCGAATACGCGGCCAAGCTCCGCGACGAGATCCGGCACCTGAAGCGGCAGCTGGACCAGGCGCTGGCAGAAGGCAGAGCGGCAATCGGCTGAACGCCGGCGCGCCGGCGAATCTGCCGGTCACAGCTGGTCCGATAGGCTCCGGCTTCGGCTCCCTGATCTTGATTCGGAGGTTGGTTGGCGTGGCCTTGGAACGACAGAGCATCGAGAAGAAGGACTTCCCGATCGGGCGCCGGGGCTACGACCCCGAGGCAGTCGATGCGCATCTGCGAGCGGTGGCCGACGAGGTGGACGAGCTGAGGCGCTCAGCGCGTCGCCGCACAGACACGCTGGCGTCGACGGCGAGCGACCAGGTGCGCGCGATCATCGAGGCGGCCGAGTCGAGCGCCGCTGAGATCCAGCGCCAGGCCGAGGAGGAGGCACGAGTCATCCGCACCGAGGCCAACAGCGAGGCGCGAGCCACGCGCGAGGAGTCGAACGCGCAGGCACGAGAGTACGTCGGCAGGGTCTCGGAGTCCACGACCGCGATGCTGGAGCGGCTCGATGCCATGGGGAGCGAGCTGAGCGCGCTGCTCGAGTCGCTGCGCACCGGTTCCAACCGGGTGGATGCCGACCTGCAGCTTCTGGCCAGGAACCTGGAGGAGGTACGCGAGACGGCCTCCCCAAGCACCTTCGAAACCGATGCCGGCGGCGAGCCCGAGCCCCAGCCCGAGTCTGCGGCCGCGTTCGCGGTGATCTCCGAGCCCGATCTCGCGGGGCCCGAAACCGAGGGAGCAGCCGAGATCGAGGAGCTCGTGGAGGTCGAAGCCGAGGTGGTCGAAATGCCGCTGCCCGAGCCCGGAGCGGCCGCGGGCCGCCTGAGCGACGCTGAGGATGGCTCCGAGGACGTCGAGGGCGCCCGCTTGATCGCGCTGAACATGGCGCTCAACGGCACTCCGCGCGAGGAGACGGACCGCTATCTGGCCGAGCACTTCGAGCACCTGGACCGCGCTCGGCTGCTCGACGAGGTATACGCAAGCGTCGGGGGCTGATTTTCCCGCTCGGGGCGGGAAACCTGGCAGGGGAACGTCTGTTCGGTCAACTAGACTCACTTATGTGAATCAGCTGGTCGTCTCGGGTGCGCGGGAGCACAACCTGAAGGACATAACCGTGGCGATCCCGCGGGAGTCCCTGACGGTCATCACCGGCCTCTCCGGATCCGGGAAATCCTCGCTCGCGTTCGACACGATCTACGCCGAAGGACAGCGACGGTACGTCGAGTCGTTGTCTGCATATGCCCGTCAGTTCCTGGGGCAGATGGACAAGCCGGACGTGGACTCGATCGAGGGGCTCTCGCCGGCGATCTCGATCGACCAGAAGACCACCTCGCGCAACCCGCGCTCCACGGTCGGCACCGTCACCGAGATCTACGACTACCTGCGCCTGTTGTGGGCGCGAATCGGCCATCCCCATTGCCACGTGTGCGGGCGGCCGATCAGTGGTCAGTCAGCCGAGCAGATCATCGACCAGGTGATGGAGTTGCCGGTGGGGACGCGATTCATGGTGCTCGCCCCGATCGTCCGCGGACGCAAGGGCGAGTACGGCAAGCCGCTCGAGGAGCTTCACGGTGAAGGCTTCACGCGCGTCAAGGTTGACGGGCAGCTGCGGCGCCTCGACGAGGAGATCGCGCTCGACAAGAAGTTCAAGCACGACATCGCCGTGGTGGTCGATCGACTCGTGATGAAGGGCGAGCTGCGAAAGCGGCTCGCCGACTCGATCGAGACCGCGGTCGCGCTCGCGGATGGACTGGTCGAGATCGAACTGGTCGACTCGGGCGAGATCCAGACGTATTCCGAGAAGTTCGCGTGTCCGGTCCATGGCCCGAGCCTGGTCGAGCTCGAGCCACGCATCTTCAGCTTCAACTCCCCTCACGGAGCCTGCCCTCGCTGCACCGGCCTGGGCTCGCAGATGGAGATCGACCCGGAGCTCGTCGTCCCGGATCCGACCCTGTCGATCGGCGAGGGGGCGATCGCGCCGTGGGCGGTGAGCGCTTCTGACTACTACGACCAGCTGACCCAGGCGATCGCCGAGCGCTACGACGTGGACCTGGAAACGCCCTGGGAAGAGCTGCCCGCGGAGTCCCGCGACTTCTTCCTGTTCGGGACCAACGGCGATCGGGTTCAGGTCGCCTATCGCAACCGCTTTGGCCGGCGCCGCTCCTACTCGACCCAGTTCGAAGGGATCGTTCCCAATCTCGAGCGCCGCTATCGCGAGACGGAGTCGGATTTCTCCCGCGAGAAGATCGAGGAGTACATGACGCTGCGGCCTTGCCCGGAGTGCAAGGGCGCGCGCCTGCGACCGGAGTCGCGAGCGGTGCTGATCGCAGGGACGCCGATCCACGAGTTCGTGGGCCATTCGGCCCGGCGGGCGCTCGAATGGGTCGGCGCTCTCGAGCTGAGCGAGCACGATCGCCGGATCGCGCGCCTGGTCCTCAGGGAGATCGAGGAGCGCCTGCAGTTTCTGGAGAACGTCGGCGTCGGGTACCTCTCGATGGAGCGGGCCGCGGCGACGCTGTCCGGGGGCGAGGCACAACGGATCCGGCTCGCCACGCAGATCGGCTCCTCGCTCGTCGGCGTCCTCTACATCCTCGATGAGCCCTCGATCGGGCTCCACCAGCGTGACAACGCGAAATTGATCGCCACGCTCGAGCGGCTGCGCCGCCTCGGCAACACGGTGCTGGTGGTCGAGCACGACGAGGGCACGATGCGGGCCGCGGATCACCTCGTCGACATGGGACCCGGGGCGGGTGAACACGGCGGCTACGTGGTCGCCGAGGGAACGGCCGATGAGGTGGCGCGCGTGCCCGAATCGCTGACCGGCCAGTTCCTGGCGGGAACCCGGGTGATCGAGACGCCGCGCCGACGCCGCAAGCCATCGGGCTACATCTCGATCGAGGGGGCGACGCAGCACAACCTCAAGCAGATCGACGTGAAGGTTCCCCTCGGCGTGCTGTGCTGCGTGACCGGCGTATCCGGATCAGGCAAGTCGACGCTCATCAATGAGGTGCTGTTCAAGGCGGTAGCCAACCGGCTCCATCGCACACGCCAGCGGGCCGGGGTCCACCGCCGGATCGGCGGGCTCGACCAGCTCGACAAGATCATCTCGGTCGACCAGTCGCCGATTGGCCGCACCCCCCGCTCGAATCCCGCCACCTACATCGGGCTGTTCGACCAGATCCGCGATTTGTTCTCCAGAACGCAGGAGGCCCGCGCCCGTGGCTACAAGCCGGGACGGTTCTCGTTCAATGTCAAGGGCGGCCGCTGTGAGGTGTGCCGTGGTGACGGTCAGATCAAGATCGAGATGCACTTCCTCCCGGATGTGTACGTTCCGTGCGAGCAGTGCCACGGCAAGCGCTACAACCGCGAGACGCTCGAGGTGCGCTTCAAGGGCAAGACGATCGCCGACGTGCTGGAGATGCCAATCGAGGAGGCGCTCGAGTTCTTTGCCCACATTCCCAAGATCCGGCGCCGGGTCCAGACGCTGAACGACGTGGGTCTCGGCTACATGCGTCTGGGCCAGCCGGCCACGACCCTGTCGGGCGGGGAGGCACAGCGCGTGAAGCTGGCGGCCGAGCTCTGCAAAGTCGCGACCGGGCGGACGATCTACATCCTCGACGAGCCAACCACCGGCCTTCACTTCGCCGACATCCAGCGGCTGCTCGAGGTGCTGGCTCGGCTCGTCGACGCCGGTAACTCGGTGGTGGTGATCGAACACAACCTCGACGTGATCAAGCTTGCCGACCGGATCATCGACCTCGGGCCAGACGGCGGCGAGGACGGCGGCAGGGTGATCGCGACCGGCACCCCCGAGGAGGTGGCAAAGGTCAAGGCCTCCTACACGGGCGGGTTCCTGGCGGAGATCCTGCCGAGCCGTGGGCGCACCGGCAAGGCGCCGGTGGGCAGCGCGAACGGTGCCCCGCGCTCCGCCCGTCCGCGGCGCAAGGCTGCCGCGGGCGCGCGCTGAGACAGATGGGTCGGGGCTTCGCCGGGCTGCGGCGCCCGCCCAGGCAGTCTCTTAAGCTATGGGCGCAGAAGTGGGCCTGGTATGAGGTCAATTCGCTGCCGTGGAACCGCGCTCGGATCCACTGGGAGTTCATGCGCCGCGACGCGTTCGTGCGCTGGCCGGTCCACGGCAATGTGCTCGAGGCGCTCCGCGAGGGCCGGCTCGAGCTCGGGCCCCAGGTCCTGTTCGAGCCGGGAGTGTGGATCACGGCGCCTGGTCAGGCGCGCGTGCGGGTCGGCGGCGGCACGTTCCTGAACCTCGGGGTGATGGTGGCCTCGATGGAGCTGGTCGAGATCGGGGCGTTCTGCATGCTCGCCAACGGCTGCTTCGTCACCGACGCAAGCCACCGCTTCGACGATCCGGTGGCGCCGATCACCTGGCAGGGGTTCACCACCAAGGGGCCGACTCGAATCGGCGACAACGTCTGGTGTGGTGCGCACGTGGTCGTGACCAGCGGGGTCACGATCGGCGAGCGCTGCGTGATCGGCGCGAACTCCGTGGTCACCCAGGACATCCCGCCGTACTCGATTGCGATGGGGGCGCCGGCGCGGGTACTCAGGCGAATCGAACGCTGAGGCTCGCGGAGCCACTTCGCCGGCCCGAGCTTCAGTGGACTGGCTGGGCCGTCGACTGCCGGCACTCGCGCGAAGCGCACGTGCCGTCAGGGGTGGTCAGTCCGTCCTATGAGTTTTTGATGACGATCCCTTCCATGATGTTCGCGACCCGCTCGGTTGCATCAATCGCGGCCTCGAGCCGCTCGTAGAGATCCTTCCAGCGGATCACGACCATCGGATCGATGCCGCCATCGAACAGCGCGGCGATGCTCTCGCGCGTGATCCGGTCGCCCTCGTTCTCGAGCCGGTTGATTTCGACCGTGTAGCGCGAGATGTCGCGGAAGTCGCGCAGCCTGGGAATCGCATCCGCGATCTGCTTGGCGGCGGACCTCAGCACTCGGGCGAGCGTGATCGACTGGTCCATCGGCGCCTCGATTCTGTAAAGGCCGAGGTAGTCGGCGACCTCTTCGGTGTAATCGACGATGTCGTCCATTGCGGAGGCCAGCGCGAGGATGTCCTCGCGGTCGATCGGAGTTACGAACGTGTGGTTGAGACGATCGATGAGATCGTGGGTGATCCGATCGCCCTCGTGCTCGCAGTCGAGGATCTCCTGCGCCAGATCCTTGCTGTCGGGGTAGTTCGACAGCATCCGGTCGAGCAGATCGGCAGCGGTCAGGATGTTCTGGCCGGCCTCCTCGAACAGCTCAAAGTAGACGCGGTCGCGGGGACTGAACACTTGGGCCAGGCGCGCCATCCCGTGAGATCCTAGCCATGGATCTACGGATCGGCGCCTCCGGGGCGTGGTTTCTTCGCTATCTGGTCGCTTCTACTTCCTGGCGGAATCGAGCGAGCTCTTCGTCATCGATCGAGTAGGTGTGCTCAGCAGCCGGGAAAGCGCCGCTGCGGACCTCGGCCGCGTACTGCGCAACACCGGCCACCATCTCGGCCTTCAGCTCACCAAAGCGCTTGGCGAACCTCGGGACGTGGCCGTCGTAGATACCCAGCAGATCGTGGAACACGAGCACCTGGCCATCGGTTGCGGGCCCTGCGCCGATGCCGATCACCGGCACCTCGATCCGCTCCATCACGACTTCCGAGACGGCCGCCGGAATCGCTTCGAAGACGATCGAGAAACAACCGGCCTCCTGCAACGCGACCGCGTCGCGTGTGACCGCGATTGCCCGCTCTGCCGTGCGGCCCTGAGCGCGGTAACCACCGAGTGCCGTCGCCGTCTGTGGCGTCAGCCCGACGTGGCCCATCACCGGGATTCCCGATTCGACGATCGCCCGGGCGCGCTGGACGCTCGTGCCGCCCCGCTCCAGCTTGACGGCATCGCAGCCGGTCTCCTTGATGAATCGTTGTGACGTGGCGATCGCCTGCTCGTCCGACGCCTCGTAGGAGCCGAACGGCAGATCGCCGACCAGCAGCGGCGTCCGCAGTCCGCGCCGGACTGCAGCGGCAAGCATCAGCATCTCGTCGGTCGATACGGGGACCGTCGAGGGATAGCCAAGCACGGTCATCGCGCCGGAGTCGCCGACGAGGACGACGTCGACCCCGACCTCCTGCGCAACCTGGGCGGATGGATAGTCGTAGGCGGTGATCATCACGATCGGCTCGCCGAGGCGCTTCTTCTCAGCCAGACGCGGCAGCGTCATCGGCAGCGGTTCGGCTAGGTTCTGGGGGACTGGGATATGGGGGGTCGCGGACACTTCAGATCATCTCCTTACGTGGTTGGCGCCCCCAGCAGGGTCGCCACCTCGTGATTGGGGTTGAGGATCGCCGGCAATCGTGCGGTGCAGGTCAAGGTCTCCGGTGGTAAGCGCCTCCCGGGCTGCTCGCGATCGCGGGGTCAGCGCGCCGTCCGCCGGGGTGCCAGCATTCGAGAGTTGGATCACGTGATTGTCGATGAGGCGAGTGGCGCCCACGCGTGCGGCCACGACGGCGAGGACGTCACCATCGATGCGCGGCACCGGCGCCAGCGTGTCGGCCGATACGAGCTCCAGATACTCGGGCTCGATCCGCGCAGCGTTCAGTTCTGTCAGCCCGGTGGCGATCGCCGAGACGGGATCGCGCTCACCGGCGGCCACCGCTGCCTCTACCGTGCCCAGAGCCCGGTGCAGCGCGGCTGCTCGGCCGCGCTCGTCCGGAGACAGACGGATGTTACGGCTGGACATCGCAAGTCCGTCCGCTTCGCGGATGGTCGGGCACACCTCGATTCGCACTGGGAGGTCGAGATCCCGTACCAGGCGCTTGATCACGATCAGCTGCTGGGCGTCCTTCTGCCCGAAGTACGCCACGTCCGGCGCGACCATGTTGAACAGCTTGCTCACGACGGTCGTCACGCCGTCGAAGTGGGCGCGTCCGCGGTGCGCTCCTTCCAACCGATCCGTGAGGCCGCTGACCGAGACGGTCGTCGCGAACCCTGCGGGATAGACCTCCGCCGCTGGGGGGATGAACAGGTAATCGGCGCCCACCTCTGCGGCCAACGCTGCATCGCGCGACTCGTCCCGCGGGTAGGCCCTCAAATCGCTCGGATCATTGAACTGCGCGGGGTTCACGAACAGCGACACGACAACCTCATCGCATTGTGCGCGCGCCCGGCGCATCAGCGAGAGATGCCCTTCGTGAAAAGCCCCCATCGTGGGTACCAGCCCGATCGTCCGGCCGGCGCACCGCCGCTGGGCGAGCGCGGAGCGAAGCTCGTCGACCGAGCGGATCGTTCTCATGCGAGCGCCGTCTTCCCGACGGCGAGGTGCGGCAGCGGGGCCGGTGGCCCGCCTGCGGCCAGCACACGGGTGGCGTCCACCAGCGCGTCAAACAGCGCCAGCAGGTCCGGCGCCCGCGCCGCGATTGCGTCACGCTGTCGCGCGATCGTTGTCTCGTCACGGCGGGCGACAGGGCCGGTCAGAGCGCGCTCGGCTCCCAGCACGGCCCAGTTCTCGATCGTCGCCCGGACGAGCGGCGCCAGCAGCTCGCGCTCGACGCCGGCGGTTGCGGCGAGGCGTTCGGCGGCTGCTTCGAGCGTAATCAGGAAGTTCGAGGCGATCGACGCCGCCGCGTGGTAGGCGGGACGATCCTGCTCGGCGATCTCGACCGGACGCAGCCCCAGGGCAAGCGCAAGCTCCGAGGCCAGCTCAAGGGCGTGACTGGTGCTGGCGGCGATCACCGCGCCTGCCCCGCGGAAGTCCGCACCCTCGGCGGTCACGGTCATCAATGGGTGTAGGGCGAACGCCTCGTGGGGGGCGAGGACCGTCAGACCCGTGGCTCCAGAACAGTGGCCGACCGGCGGCCCGGGCGCAATCAGCGACGCGGCGCCGGCGATCTCACTGTCGGGTACGCACAGGAGCACCGCATCCGCCCCGACCCCATCGGCGCCTCGTCCGAGCGGTCCGAGTACCTGGTAGCCAGAGTTCTCGAGCCCGCTCGCCACCGCCCTCCCCAGCCTGCCACGACCGACAATCGCGACTCGCGTAGGTCGGCACTTCTCAGGGGACGAGCCCCGTTCCAGTTCCCGCATGTGAGATACCGGTCGGCGTGGAGAGAGAGATTGGTTTGGAGGTCCGTCCCGAACACGGTGACGGCCGCGTCATGAATATACCCTGTCGACGCCTTGAACCATCACGGCTCCGGTGAGGAATCGTGCCTGGGTGGCCGCCTGGCGGCGCCGCGCGAGCAGGAGCCAATGCTCGCCGGCGACGCCAGACGTTGGCTGTTGCGGTGTCCTCGCTGTTGCGTTTGGCTATGTGCCTCCTCGCAACTGCTCGATCGCTTCACGGGCCATGTCTCCGAGCGCGACGTGGCCACGGTCATCGGCCCGACGGTAAGCCGCCTCGGCAGAGCTCACATCACCTCGCTCTTTGAGCAGGCTGCCCAGATTGAACGCGGCGACCGCGTGGCCCTGCTTGTCGGCCCGGCGGTACGCGCCTTCTGCACCGTCGAGATCGCCGTGCTGTTCGAGCAGCACGCCGAGATTTGACGCCGCATCTGCGTGGCCGCCGTCGGCCGCCTGGCGGTAGGCGGCTTCTGCGCCCGCGGCGTCCCCTTGCTCGGCGAGCAGGCCGCCGAGATTGAACGCCCCGACCAGATGGCCGCGATTGGCGGCGCGACGGTAGGCGGCCTCCGCGCCCACCAGGTCGCCGCACCGTTCGAGCAGCACCCCGAGGTTTGACGCCGCCTCGGCGTGGCCACTGTCATCCGCCTGCCGGTACGCATCCTCCGCACCGGCGGAATCACCGCGCTCGGAGAGCAGGTTGGCGAGGTTGAACGCCGCGGTGACGTCACCCCGCATGGCCGCCCGCCGATAGGCCGCTTCGGCACTGGCGAGGTCACCCCGGTCGGCAAGCAGGCCACCGAGGTTGAGCGTTCCCGCAACGCGCCCCTGCTCGTCGGCGCGACGGTAGGCGGCTTCTGCGCCGGCCAGATCGCCACGCTGCTCGAGCAGCACGCCGAGGTTCGAAGCGGCGTCTGCGTGACCGCCCTCGGCAGCACGACGGTATGCGTCCTCCGCTCCGGCGAAGTCCCCGCGATCGGCAAGGACGCCACCGAGGGTGAACGCTGCCATGACGCCGTCCTGTTCCTCGGCCCCGTTGTGGGGCTCCGTCGTCGTCGTGGCCGTATACGGCACGGCGACGCTGGAGTTGACACCGCCATTCCGGTGACCGGCGGCGGTCCGCTGCGCAGTGGCCGTCCGCTGCGCGGTGGCCGTCCGCTGCGCGGTGGCCGTCTGCTCAGCGGTGGCCGTCTGCTCAGCGGTGGCCATCTGCTCAGCAGTGGCCGTCTGCTCAGTGGCCGTCTTTTGAGCAGTGGCGGTGTGCCGAGCGCCCGCCGGCGCCTTCGCCCTCAGCGCAGGCGCTGACACGGCCGCAGCTGCGTTCCCTGCTGCTCTCTGAGGACCCTCTGGTCGTGCGACGCCAGCGCCGTTATGACCCTGCGCTCGCGAAGCACGTGAGCGATCCCGCTTCCGATCGCGGCGGTACTGGGCGATGGCGACCAGCGCCGTCAGCAGGACGAATACCAATGCCAGCACCGTCCACGGGGTGATGGTCGGGTGACTCGGCTTCCCGATGGCTTTCGGCGTTGCCCCGGCGGCCGGCCGATGCGAAACCGGAGTTGGCCGCGGGCGCTCCCGTGGGGTCGGGGTTGGCCGCGATGGATTACGCGAACCGGTACTTGGTCGCGTGGGCTTCGGCTGCGATGCAGGACTCGGCCGGGCGGACTTTCGTCCGGCGACTCGAGGACCCGGAGCGGCATGAGCCGATAGCTCAGCGAAGGTGCGCCTGCCGACGATGCCATCGGCTGACAGACCATGGATGGTCTGGAAGCGCCTGACCGCCTGCTCGGTGCGCGGCCCGTAGAGGCCATCGACTGGACCCGGGGAAAAGCCGGCACGGGCCAGGTGACGCTGGAGTGCCCGCACTGCGCGCGAGCCTCTCGACCCATACCCCGCTCCTGGATAGAGCGCGGGGGCCCGAGCAGTCAGTGATCTCAGGGTGACGGGACCGGCGATGCCATCTTCCAGCAAGCCATGGGCTTGCTGGAAGCGCCGGACCGCGCCTTCGGTGAGGGGACCATAGACCCCGTCGATTGGGCCGGGGACGTAGCCGGCTCGCGCCAGGCGACGCTGGAGGGCCTGTACGGGACATGATCCGCCCGGATTGGAATAACCACTGCCTGGCGCCAGGAGCTCTTGTCCTGAGAGCCTGCAGGTACGAGGCGGATCGACGCGCGCAATGCGAGAGGGCGCGGTCGTGCCGTAGGTCCGGTTCGTTGATGATTTCTTTGCCTTGATTCGGGTGGTTGCGGGGTGGGCACGCAGACTGCTCCGCTGGACTGCCACTGCGCTCGACGGTGCGAACGCCAGCAGCACGCTCGTCGCTATCAGCCACAGCAGGCGTGAAGCGGAACGGACCAGCTGAGTCTGCACACCGGCTCCACGCGTGCTCGCGGCGGCCGGCGCCCAGCCCTTCCACGCCCTTAGAGAGCGGGACATGGCTAGCTCCTTTGTTACTCGATCGATGGGGTACACGCCGCCGCTGTCGCGGCCGGCATGCAACAGCCATGGGGTGACCGAGTAGGGCTAGCCGGGGTGGTCGAGAAGGAGGGCGAAAGGCGGTGGCACTTCTGCCTCTCGCGCGGCTGAGATCCGCCACAGCAGCGGCGGCCTCATCAGCATCGGTAGCGCCGCGAAGGCGCCGAAGAACGTGTTCGAGATCCCGCCTGACGCCGCCCCAGAGCCTGGCCCGCCAGCTGTCTGAGGGATCGTGGGCAAGGGGTCGGGCGCCGGAGAACCAGGGCCTGCCAGAGCTTGGGCGCTCGGTGTGCCGGCACGCGGGCGGATGGCGCTCGTGAATGCTCCCGTGAGGTCAAATCCAAGCCTCGGAAGCGCGTTTTGCGACAGCGCAGAAAGGGCGAGGCGGGCCGCGGAAGCCCAGGACAAGCCGCGGACAACGAGTTTCTGCCGCGCCAGCGCTGGGGCGCCGGCGGACGACGGCGGAGGCGCGCCCAGAGCCGCCGTAGGCGCCACGGGTACTCTTCCCTGCCCGGTCAAATATGGGCTGACAGTCCCGGGCTCTTGCCGCATCGGTGCCGACTGCAAGCTCGCGCCGGCGCTTGAGGACAGCACGGATGGGATAGTCACACCGGATTCGTGAAGGGTCTGCGACACCGAAGTGGTGACCGGGGCGAGCGTCGCAATCGTGACCGGGGCGAGCGTCGCGGTCACCGGGCGGACGACGGTTGCGAGAGCCGTGGTGGCCGTCTTGACGGCCGGAGCCACGGCGATGGTGGCGATCCTGATGGCCGGTACTAGGGTCGCGGTGGCGGTTTTCACGACGGGAGCGACGGTCGCGGTGACGGTTTTGACGACGGGCGCGACGGTCGCGGTGACGGTTTTGACGACGGGCGCGATGGTCGCGGTGACGGTTTTGACGACGGGCGCGACGGTCGCGGTGACGGTTTTGACGACGGGCGCGATGGTCGCGGTGACGGTTTTGACGACGGGCGCGATGGTCGCGGTGACCGTTTTCACGATGGGTGCGACGGTCGTAGTGGCCGTCTTGACGGCTGGTGCAGCTGCGCTGGTGACGGTCTTTACCACGGGCGCGACGGTCGTGGTCGCCGTCTTGACGGCTGGTGCGGCTGCGCTGGTGACGGTCTTTACCACGGGCGCGACCGTCGTGGTCGCCGTTTTCACGACCGTCGCGACGGCAGACGTGGCGGTCTTGACGGCCGGCGCCGCTGGGCCGGTGACGGTGTTGACGGCTGGGGGAGGGGCAGCAGCAGTCGTGCGCGTGACCGTGCTCGTCGCGGCCGAGGTAGTGCTGGCCGCGGCCTTGGTGGTGCTGGCGGCGGGCGCGGCGCTTGTAAGTGGGGTGGTGGCCGCCTTGACGGTGCTTGTGGTCGACTTGGTGGCCGAAGTGGCGGTGCTCGTCGCGGGCTTGGTGGCCGTAGTAGCGGTGCTGGTGCCGGCAGGCGCGCTTGCCACTGGGGTGGCAGCGGCCGGCGTGGCGCTTGCGACCGCGGTAGTGGCGGCCTTGACGGTGGTGGGCGCGGCGCTTGCCACCTCAGTGGTGGCGGCCTTGACGGTGCTGCTGGCCGCGGGCGCTGCGCTTGCCACCGGGGTAGTGGTGGCCTTGACGGTGGTGGGCGCGGCGCTTGCCACCGCAGTGGTGGCGGCCTTGACGGTGCTGCTGGCCGCGGGCGCTGCGCTTGCCACCGGGGTGGTGGCGGTGGTAGCAGCGGCCGGCGCGGGGGTGGTGGCGGCGGTAGTGGCGGCGGCGGGCGTCGCGACGGTGGTCGCGGCCGGCTTTGTTACCTGCGCCACCGTCTGGGCGGCGGGCGCGGCTACCGCTGCGACAGGCGCAGCGGAGGCAAGCGCTCCGCCGTCGGCGCTGGCGATCGGTGCGGCGAACAAGCCTGAGGAGGCGATGACGGCGGTGACGGCGCAGATAGCGCGGGTGCGCCTGGTCCCTCGGCTTCTTGCCGAGGCCGGCAATGAAAAGTCCGCCTCGAGGGCGGACTGCCCAACCTGATGATCACAAACCCTCATCAATACTCGCATCCGTTCCATTTGGCGATTCCCGCCTGAGGTCGAGTTCAAACACGAAAAGATCGATATGGCCAAATATTAGGTATTTCAAAGCACTGCTGATCGAGGTCCTGCCCCGGCACGCCCTCGCATTGCGTGACACCATTGACCAGCGATCTAAAAGTCGAGAGCCCGGCGACGGGGGCGTTATTAACGCCAGCTCAATTTCGATTCCTCTATCCAGCGATTGGTCGTGCGTAGGCCAAGCGAGGACCGATGTAAGGACTTCTGCCTGGGTCGATAGTAGGCGAGCACGGTGACGACTAGCCTCTGGGTGATCAGCTCAGCAACCGCCCGCCGCAAACACATAATGCTTGATTGCTGCGGTCAGCAATTGCCCACATAAAGCTCCCGATCGAGTTCCGCCCATTGTTCCAAATCCGACCTGCGCGGTCAGGTGGCTAATGAGAGCGCTTCGGCGTTCCCAAGCGATGCCGGATCCGCCTCCTTGAATCGGAAGCTCACTTGGAGCGGCGAGTAGAGATCGATCGAGTGCAGATGGAAGCTCGAACAAAGTCGTAGGTCGCCCCCAGCTCATCCGAGACCCGCCAAGCCTGTAGCCAGCCAACGAAGCAGGCAGCCATGCTTGGCAAGTTCGGTGAGTGTTCTGGCGTGCCGAGTCGGCCCCAGAGGCGAGCGCGCACCGCTCGACGGCGCCGCCGAATTGCACGAGACTCTTTGCACTGTGTCTGTTCGAGATCAGGGGCGGAGCGGTCAGGAAGCATCAAACGGCCAGGCAAGGCTACGGTCAGCCAGAAAATGTGCCATGTCGCCCTGAGCATATGGAGAGATATCGACGCGCACCCGGTAAAATTTTCCCAGGACGTTCCTGTCGATCACGGAGGTACAAAGATGTCCGCACCGGATGAATCTATGGAGGGTTATGTGCCCGCTGAGTTGTTGGCCGTCGCCGAGGCAGCCGGAGAACGCCTGCGCGCGGAGACAGATGAGGAACCTGCTGCCGCTGATCGCGCTGCGGAGGCGCTGCTAGGTGCAGCAACCTCAGCCATGGCCGCCGGGTGCTCGCTTATCGAGATCGCGCGAGCTGAGGCAGGCGGGAAGGAGGAAGTGAGGAGTGCGCTTGGTGGTGATGCGCTGCGACGTGTGGAGCGAACGGGGCGCCAGGCGCGCGAAGCGCGGGCCGAACATCATCAGGCCATTGCGAGGGCGATGCGCCTCGGTCTTTCGACGCGCGAAATAGCCGTGGCGGCCGATGTCACGCATGGCACCATACGGGCCATCAACAGTCGGCTGGTCGCGGCAGGATCATCCGAAGAGATGGAAGATGATCGGCCAAGCGAGGGTTCGTGGCAAGGCGATTCAGGCGGCGTGCAAGACACCAGCGAGGAAGCCTCGCCGTGAGCTCCGAAATTTTCTTACCGCTGCTTGCGGAGAGTCGCCGGAGTTGGAACCACCTGGTCGGCCCGGCCGTCATCCCTCGGTTCTAACATCGTTGATCGTGACAAGCGCCGCCGAGCGTCGCGAGCTGCTGAAGGCCGTATACGAGCAAGCACGGGACTGCATCCGCTGTCCGCTGCACCAGACCCGGACCACGGTGGTGTTCGGGGCTGGGAACGCGGATGCCGATGTGATGTTCATCGGCGAGGCACCCGGCGCCAATGAGGATCGCATGGGACTGCCGTTCGTAGGGCAGGCGGGAAAGCTGCTGGACAAGCTGCTCGCCGAAATCGGCCTGGAGCGCAAAGACGTGTTCATCGCAAACACGCTGAAGTGCCGTCCACCCGATAATCGGGATCCGCATCCCAACGAGATCGGCGCCTGCCAGGACTATCTGCAACTGCAGGTCGACCTGATCGAGCCAATCGTGATCTGCACGCTGGGCAACTTTTCGACGAAGCTGCTGCGCGGCGATACCACCGGCATTTCGCGACTCCATGGACAGGAGGAGATCCGAGTAATCGGGTCGCGTGCGGTTCGGCTGTATCCGCTTTATCACCCCGCCGCGGCTCTCTATACACCGTCCACGTTGGAGACGCTGCGCAACGACTTTCACCGGATTCCGGATCTGATGGCGCTCGGAGCACCCGAACAGCCAGTTGTCTTCGAGCCGGTTCCGGAACTCGAGGATTCGATCCCCGAGCACGAGGAACCGCCGGCAATGATCGTTGCGGAGCCGGCGGCGCAGCTCGGTCTGTTCTGAACGCTACTCGCTGACTCGCCCGATCAGGAACGCGACACGAATGTGCCCGCGCCATTCGTCGAGGTTATCTATCCAGGGCCCCGCGTTCGCCCAAGATCAAGCGGGCTCGGGGTTGACCGCCGTCGCCGGTGGCGCGTTGTCGCGGCGAAGCGCGAGCGCGAACGCGAGAAGCGCCCCCGCCGCCTGGACCGCGAGCACAACCGCGGCGAAGCCCTGGGGCTTGCGCGACGCCTGCAGCAGGAGGACCGGCTCGGCGATGGCGACCACCGCGATCACGACGAGGAACCAAGTCCGCTTGAGCGCCAGCATGTACTGAATCGCGAGGTAGGTGGCGGCGAGGACGGCGAACGCCACGCCGAGCACGAGCAGCGAACTCGACGCCTCGAGACGGTGGGGGCCGAAGGCGGCTCGCAGCAGCGGCTTGGCGGCGAATCCGAAGATCAGCAGCACCGGGACCGCACAAACGAGGATGATCCCGAGCGCGGTTGCCAGTACTGGCCGTGTGTCCTCGCCGGCGGCGCGGCGACGCGAGACCTCGGGCACGAGATAGAAGCCGGCGCCGATCGCGACCCAGATCAGCACCTTGGCGGCGACGGCGGTGGCCGCATACGAGCTGGCGAGATCCTTGCTTCGAAACCGATGTTTCGCGGCGATGATGTCGATGTTCTGGAGGACCGCGATCACGATCAGCCCTGCTATCGGCGCCCAGGCACGTTTCACATGTGCCCAGAGCTCCAGCGCGGCCTCCGCCACCCCTCTTGTCGCGGGGGCGGACTCGGTCACCTGCTCGGCATAACGCCGTAGCTGGAGGGCACAGTAGAAGCCCATCGCGATGAACGAGAACGGTGTGCCGAGGTAGGCACCTGTGACACCAAGACCGGCTGCAGCGAGGGTCGCCCCGATGACGAGGCGGGTTGCCTGCTCGCCGATCAGGCTGAGGCCGACGCTCCTGTAATCGCCGACGCCCTGCAGCGCCCCCCGGAGGATCGAGAGCTCCAGCCACAAGCAGCCTGCCGGCAGCCCGATTGCAGCCGCCCACTGGTCGTTCTTGACGCCCACAGCCTGTGCGATCGGATCGCGAAGCAGGATCGAGACGACCGTCACCGCGAGCGTGAACCACAGCATCGTCCTGGTCCAGCGCTTCAGTGTCGCCAGCAAGCCGGCACCGACCCCGAGGTGGCCGAGCACGCCCTCGCGCGCGGTCGCGACCTGCATCGCCTGACCGACGACCGACAGGATCAGGAAGTAGCTGATCAGCGCCGCCAGCGAGCCGTAATCGGAAAGCAAGCGAGCGAAGACCACCGTGGAGCCAAGCGCGATCACGTTGTTCGCGATCATCGCGAGTGCCAGACCGGCGACCTTGGCGGTGTCTGAGTGCTTGAACTCGGTGACGGCCGGTGCGTATCGTGCTCGCAGGGCCGCCAGGCGACCCGGCGCCGGGTCCTGGAGGGGTGCGGTCATAGCGGAAGTGAAGGTAGCAATGGCAGACGTTGCCGGCGCGTCCAGCGACACCTGTCTACAGTGTCGCGCACATGAGGCAAACGAGCAGCGCCGCCGAGACCGAAGGGCTCGGAGCGGCGCTCGCCGCCCGCCTTAGGCCCGGCGACGTCGTGCTCGTGGAGGGCGAGCTCGGCACCGGCAAGACTACTTTTGTGAGGGGGGCATGCCGCTTCCTTGGCGTGAGCGGCACCGTCACGAGCCCCACCTTCACGATCGGCCAGCGCTACACCGGGCCGGTGGCCGTTGCCCACGTCGACCTATTCCGGGTGCGGGACTTAGGCGAGGAGGACCCGGACCTGCTGGCCGATTACCTCGGTCCCGACATGATCACGTTCGTGGAGTGGCCTCGAGGTGAGGAGCGGGTGATCGCGGAGCTGGCACGGATTGCCGCCCGAGTGCGTCTCGACCACAGCGGCGGTGACCGCCGAGCAGTGCGGATCGAGCTGGCATGAGGATCCTCGGCTTCGACACCGCCACCTCGGCTACCGCCGTCGCTCTGTGGGATGCGAACGCGGGCATTGCGCTCGAGGCGCGTGACGATCCGCCTCAAGGGGCTCGGCCCGGGCACGCGACGCGGCTGATGCCACTGATTGCTGAGCTACTCGAGCGCGGCACGACGGCCTGGACGGAGATCGATCGGATCGCGGTAGGTCTCGGTCCCGGAACGTTCACAGGCCTACGGATCGCGATCGCCACAGCGCGTGCTCTCGGCCAAGCGCGCGCCATTCAGTTGGTGGGGATCTCGAGCTTGCAGTCGCTCGCACTCGGCGCGCGTTCGCGCGCGCAGGCACTCGGGATCGAAGCGGTGCTCGCGGTGATCGACGCCAGACGCGCCGAGGCGTTCGCTGCCAGCTGGCTGGCCGAGCGCGTGGATCGATCAGATGCCGCGCCTCTCCTCGAGCCCCGAGCATTCGCGCCCCAGGCACTCGCCGAGTTGGTCGCCGGCCTGGACGCGCGAGCGCTGGCCGTGGGGGATGGGGCGGTAAAGTTCAGGGAAGTTCTCGAGCGCTCGGGGGCGACGATCCCCCAGGACGACTCGGACCTTCACAGAGTCGCCGCAATCAACCATTGTCGGCTCGCCGGCGATGCGCGCGCGAGCGCTGCTGACGAGATTCGGCCCGAGTATCTGCGCCGCCCCGACGCCGAGATCAGCCGCTCACGCAACCGATGAACGAAGACCCCATCACGATCCGACGGCTCAGCTATTCCGATCTCCCCCAGGTGATCTCGATCGAACGCCGCGCATTTCCGACGCCCTGGTCGCTGGCGATGTTCGTGCTCGAGCTGTCAAAGCCGTCGGGCGTTTGCCTCGCTGCGGCGCGATCCGGCGACGGCCGCGAGAGCCTCGCCGGGTACCTGATCTGCGCCCGGTATGCCGACGTGTGGCATCTGATGAACATCGCCGTCGATCCCTCGCTGAGGCGGCGCGGATATGCCCGAGCACTGCTCGAGGAGATGCTCGAACGTGCAGGTCCCGATGAGGCGTACACACTCGAGGTCCGCACCTCGAACGCCCCGGCGATCGCGCTCTATGAACGGTTCGGCTTTCGCTCCTCCGGGACCCGGCCGCGCTACTACCACGACACCGGCGAGGACGCCATGATCATGTGGCGAGCCGCCCACGAGCCCTCGGGCACTGGAGCGGCAGGGTGATCCTCGCGCTCGAGACCAGCTGCGACGACACCTGCGCGGCTGTCATCACCGAGGCAGGGGAGATCATCGCGAACGTGATCTCCTCCCAAGGGATTCACGACCGTTACGGCGGGGTCGTGCCGGAGATCGCCTCCCGTCACCACCTCGAATTGATCGGCGCCGTCGTCGATGACGCGCTGAGAACGGCGGGGACTTCGCTCGGCGAGCTCAACCTGATCGCGGTCACGTGCGGCCCGGGACTGGTGGGTGCATTGCTCGTCGGCGTCAGCACGGCCAAGGCGCTGGCGGCTGCCCACCAGCTGCCGCTGGCAGCGGTCGATCACCTCCACGGTCACATCGCGGCCGGCATGCTCGGACCCGAGCCGTTCGAGCCTCCGTTCCTCGCGCTGATCGCGAGCGGCGGTCACACGCTGCTCGCGCGTGTGACTGACTGCGGGCCTCGGCTCGAGGTGATCGGGCAGACGCTCGACGACGCCGCTGGTGAGGCGTTCGACAAGGGAGCCCGCCTACTGGGCCTCGGCTATCCCGGCGGCGCTGCACTCGAGCGACTCGCCCGGGCGGGCGACCCCTCGGCGTTTGCATTTCCGATCGCGGCAAAACTGCAGGGACTTGATTTCTCCTTTGCGGGGCTAAAGACGGCGCTGCTGTACCGCATCCGTGAGCTTGGGGCGGCTGAGGCCGAGCGGCGCCGGGCCGACCTCGCCGCCTCCTACCAACGCGCGATCGTCGAGGCGCTGCTGCTGCGGGCCGAGCGTGCCCTCTCGGCGACCGGGATGGGTCGGCTGGCCGTGGGCGGGGGCGTCGCGGCCAACGGCATCCTGCGCGAGCGGCTCGGCGCGCTCGGCGTGCAACTGGATGTTCCGCCGGCCGAGCTGTGCACGGACAACGCGGCGATGATCGCCAGCGCTGCCCGATACGTGGAAGCGATTCCGTACCCGGACTACCTGGGGCTCGACGTCTATGCCACCGGCGAGCGGATGCTGGCCGCGTGAAGCCGACTGTCGTCATGTTCGCCCGTGCGGGCTGCTGCCTGTGCGAGGAGGCCAAGGAGATCATGCTCCGAGTACGCGCGAAGCGGCCGTTCGCGTTCGAGGAGCGAGATATCGACGATGACGAGACACTGTTGCGGATCTACCTCGAGCGGATCCCAGTCGTCACGATCGACGGTCGCGAAGCTTTCGAGTTGTTCGTCGACGAGGATGAGTTCGAGAAGTGGCTAACTGATCCCCAGCCACCAAGTGGCCCCTAGTAGAGTGAGACCGGGATGAGTTACACGGTCGGGCGAGGCACCGAGATCCCGGGTGAGGTCATAGGTGGCGAGCGTCCGGGGGAGAAGCTTTCGCTCGGCGTAGCGGCGCGCCTCTCGCGATACCTGCAGGTCCTCACGCAAGCCCGCAAAATGGGCAAAGAGACGATCTCCTCCCAGGAGCTCGCGGACTACACGCACGTGAACTCAACCCAGATTCGACGGGACCTCTCCGGATTCGGCAAGTTCGGCAAGCGCGGTGTTGGCTACAACGTCGAATCGCTGGTGACGCAGATCCGCAAGATCCTCCGCACCTCGGGCCAGCACAACATCGCGCTGTTCGGCGCCGGCCATCTCGGCACGGCGATCGCCACCTCTGACATCTTCGCCGACCACGGTTTTCGAGTCGTCGCGGTGTTCGATGTAGACGAGCGCAAGGTCGGTACCGAGATTGGCTCGCTCACGGTCCGCAACAACTCCGAGCTGAGCAATGTCGTCGAGGACGAGGAGATCGTCGTCGCCGTTCTCGCGGTCCCCTCCCCCGCAGCGCAGGCGGTCGCCGATGAGCTGGTCGACGCCGGCGTGAAGATCATCTTCAACTACTCCGATGCGCTGCTTCAGGTGCCTCCAGAGGTGACGGTGCACACGTCGAGCCCTGCCGTAGATCTGCTCTACGCGCTGTACTTCTATCTCACCTGACCGGCGCCTCTTCCGGACGTGAATCTCGACCTGGACACCGCTCGCGCGGCCTTCGAAGCCTCTACCGACTTCACGGTCGGACTCGAGGAAGAATTCGCGCTGCTCGATCCGCGCGATCTCGGTCTCGTCCCCAGATTCGAGGACCTCAAGCGCACAGCGGCGGCCGACGCGGTGCTGGCGCACTCGATTGCCGGCGAGCTTATCTCCTCTGAGATCGAGATCCGCTCGGGGCGTGGCCGCAACTTGGCGGCAGCGACGGTCGCGCAACGTGACCTCCGGCGCCGACTGTTCGCTCTCGCAGCCGAGCACGGCGTCGCGCTCGGTGCGACCGGGACGCACCCGTGGTCGGACTACCGCGAACAGCGGATCATCGACACCGAGCACTACCGCCGGGTGGAGGAAGGACTCAAGTACGTCGCCTGGCGCAACAACACCTTCTCGCTGCACGTGCACGTCGGTGTGCGCGGGTGTGATCGTGCCGTACTCGTCTGCGACCGGCTGCGGCCGGTGCTGCCGCTGCTGCTTGCGATCTCTGCCAACTCGCCGTGCCTCGACGGGCAGGACTCCGGTCTACACAGCGCTCGCACGCAGATCTTCACCAAGAGCTTTCCGCGCTGCGGAGTTCCGGACCCGTTCGGAAGCTGGAACGCATTCGCCCAGTACGTCGAGTTCCTGGTCAGGACCCGGTCGATCGTCGAGTACACCCAGGTCTGGTGGTCGATCCGACCGCACATCACCTTCGGAACGGTGGAGGTGCGAATCTGCGACGCCCAGTCGACGGCTGCCGAGTCGGAAGGGTTAGCCGCGTTGATCGTGGCCTGCGTCGCCCAGGCGGCCAGAGACGTCGACGCCGGCGTGCCGTTCCAGGCGCTGCCCGGCCGCCTGATCGAAGAGAACGTCTGGCGGGCGGTGCGCTACGGCCTCGACGGCGACCTGCTCGATCTGGAGCGGGGGGAGCCCTATCCGGCGGTGGAGGCACTCGAGCGGCTGCTGGAGTGGTCCGCCCCGGTCCGGACCGAGCTGGGGATCGAGGTCTCGCTGCCTCCACTGAACGGGGCCCAGCGCCAGCGCGGGATGCTGGAGTCCGGGATGAGCCTGCCCGAGGCCTACGGCGCGGTGGTCGCCCAGACGCGCGATACGTATGCTGGGGTGCTCGGAAGCACAGCGGAGGTGACCCGATGAGCACAGATCCGACCAGCTCGACGAGCGGGCAGCCGACCGAAGAGCAGCTGCGGGCGGCGTACGAGGCCGAGATCAAGCAGGTCCGCATCGAGCAGGTCCTACTCGAGAACGTCGTGACGATGGTCAACCTCGGAATGCGCCGTACCGGGCTGGCACCGGGGACCGAGGATGAACGCGACCAGGCGCAGGTCCGGGTCGCGATCGAGGCCGTCAGAGCGCTACTGCCGTTGGTCGAGCAGGCTGCACCGACCCAGGGCAGGACCGTGCGCGACGCCCTGTCGCAATTGCAGCTGGCGTTTGTGAGGATTGGCGGAGCGGATTCGGCCGGCGCGGCGGCCGGACAGGAAGCGGGGGCTTCGCCGGGAACCGCCGCGTCTGAACCCGCCAGCGCGAGGACCGGGGGGGCGGAGCCGCGACCGGGTGGCCCTGCTGCCGAGCCGCCGCAGCCGGGGGAGCCGGGTCCCGCGCAACGCAGCGGTCGCCTGTGGGTCCCGGGTCAGTAAGTACCACAGGCGAACATCTCACAGCGGCACACGCTAGACTTCCGCGGGCTAATTTCGGGCCTCCGCTCGCGCAGAGGGGTGGCCCTTTTGTAGTTGTGTGGCTGCGCATCAGCGCGCGCCTCTCCCGAACTAAGAGACTCCCCGGAGGACCTTCTTGACTAGCTTTTTGACGCACCACGGCGTCCTGGTTGCGCTCGTGTGCGCTACCGCGGCCCTGGTTTACGGCGCCGTCACGTCCCGCGCTCTGTTGGCGCTGTCGCCCGGCAACGAGCGGATGCAGGCCATCTCGGCGGCTGTGCAGGAAGGTGCCGGCGCTTATCTCAACCGTCAGTACGCGACGATCGCCGGAGTCGGCGTGATCCTGTTCATCGTGCTGATCCCGGTCCAGAACATTCGGGTCGCGATCGGTTTCGCACTTGGGGGCCTGCTCTCCGCTTCCGCTGGTTATATCGGCATGAACGTCTCGGTCCGCGCGAACACACGCGTTGCCGAATCCGCCCGCGGCGGCGTCTCGCCGGCGCTGGCGGTCGCGTTCCGCGGCGGTGCGGTCACGGGACTGCTGGTCGTCGGGCTGGCGCTGCTCGGCGTGGCGGGCTATTACGGCGTGCTCACGTGGATCGCCGGGGAGAGCCAGCGCGATGCGGTCGATGCCCTGATCGGGCTCGGCTTCGGCGGCTCGCTGATCTCGGTGTTCGCTCGGCTGGGCGGCGGCATCTTCACCAAGGCCGCCGATGTGGGCGCCGACCTCGTCGGCAAGATCGAAGCCGGGATCCCCGAGGACGATCCGCGCAACCCCGCCGTGATCGCCGACAACGTCGGGGACAACGTCGGTGACTGCGCCGGCATGGCGGCCGACCTGTTCGAGACCTACGCGGTCACCGCGGTCGCGGTGATGCTCCTCGGCGTGCTGTTGTTCGACCAGCAGTCCGCGGTTGCCCTGTTCCCGCTGGTGCTCGGCGCGGTGTCGATCATCGCGTCGATCATCGGCACCTTTGCGGTGCGCTCTCGCGCCGGAAACGTGGAGCGGGCGCTGTACCAGGGGCTGATCGTCTCCGGCGCCCTGGCGGCACTCGCGTTCCTCCCGATCACCTACTGGATGATGCACAGCGTCACCCTGAAGGGGAGCGGCCTGACCCACGCCACGACCCCGCATTGGTGGAAGTTCTATCTCTGCGCGCTGATCGGGATCGGCGTCACCGCCTGTTTGTTCGTGATCACCGACTACTTCACTTCGACCCGCTTCGCGCCGGTCAAGAGCACGGCGCGGGCATCCCAGACCGGTCATGCGACGAACATCATCCAAGGCCTCGCTCAAGGCTTTCAGTCGACGGCACCGCCGGCGATTGTGATCGCGCTCGGGATCCTCGGGGCGTGGAAGCTCGCCGGCGGTGGCAGCCAGGGGATCTACGGGATCGGAGTTGCGGTAATGGCGCAGCTGTCGCTGACCGGTCTGATCGTGGCGCTGGACGCCTTCGGGCCGATCACCGACAACGCGGGCGGGATCGCCGAGATGGCCGACCTCCCCGAAGAGGTCCGGAATGTGACGGACCCCCTCGACGCGGTCGGCAACACGACCAAGGCCGTGACCAAGGGGTACGCGATCGGCTCGGCTGCGCTCGCCGCGCTCGTGCTGTTCAACGCGTTCGAGCGCGAGCTGGCCAACAGGGGCAAGATCTATGACTTCTCGATCGGTAATCCCGCCGTGCTGATAGGGCTGCTGATCGGGGGAATGATGGTGTACCTGTTCGTCTCGCTGGCGATGGAGGCCGTCGGCCGGGCCGGCGGCGCCGTCGTCGAGGAGGTCCGTCGGCAGTTCCGCGAGAAGCCGGGGATCATGGAGGGGACCGACCAACCGGAGTACGGCGCGGCCGTCGGACTCGTCACCCGGGCCGCGCAGCGGGAGATGATCCTGCCCGCGCTGATCCCGATCGTGATCCCGTTCATCGTCGGCGTAATCAGCGTCGAAGCCCTCGGCGGGTTGCTGATCGGGGTGATCGTCGTCGGGCTGTTCGTGGCGATCTCGATGACCTCGGGTGGCGGCGCGTGGGACAACGCGAAGAAGCTGATCGAGGACGGCGCCTATGGTGGCAAGGGCTCCGAAGCCCACGCGGCCGCGGTCACCGGCGATACGGTCGGCGATCCTTACAAGGACACCGCCGGCCCGGCGATCAACCCGATGATCAAGGTCGCCAACATCGTGGCGCTGCTGATCATTCCGTTGATCACGTAGCTTCAGGAAACCCAGCCGTCTAGAGTCCACCGCATGTTCATCCTGATCGTGGGCTGTGGCCGGGTTGGATCAGCGGTCGCCAAGCGTGCGCTCGACGCAGGACACGAGGTGTCGGTGCTCGACAGCGATCCGCTTTCCCACGAGCGCCTCGACAAGGACCAGTCGACCACCTGGGAGGACTCCGGGGGACGGTTCACGGTCGGTACGGCGCTCGAGATCGACGGGCTGATCGAAGCCGGAATCGAGGAAGCCGAGGTTTTCCTGGCGGCGACCCGGGGGGACAATACGAACCTGGTGATCGCGCAGATCGCTCAGCGTCGGTTCAAGGTTCCGCGGGTTGTGGTTCGCGTCGCAGATCCCGGGCGGGCCGCCTGGTACGCGGAACAGGGGTTGCTCACGATCTCCCCCACGCAGCAGGCAATCGACCAGGCCACCGAGCTGGCGCTCGCCGAGGACAGGGTCAGGTAGCGATGTACGTCGTCATCGCCGGCGCGGGAAAGGTCGGCTGGAACCTCGCTCGGGAGCTGATCGCCAAGGATCGCGAGGTCACGCTGATTGAGTCTGACCACCATCGCTACCGGGTGGTCGAGGAGGAACTCGAGCACGCGGTCCAGTACGGCGACGCGACCGAGCTCTGGGTGCTCGAGCGTGCCGGGATCCAGCGGGCGGACCTGGTTATCGCCGTCACCGGAGACGACGAGGACAACATCCTGATCTGCCAGGTGGCGAAGGAGAAGTACGGCTGCCAGCGGATCGTCGCGCGGGTCAACAATCCGCGCAACCTCCAGCACTTCAAGCTGCTGGGAATTCAGCCCGCGGTATCCGCCACCGATCTGATCCTCCGGCTCATCGAGCACGAGGTGCCCGAGTACGGCCTGATCCAGTTGCTCGCGCTCGAGGAGGAGCATCTCGAGATCATCGAGCTGGAGGTCAGCGACGGATCGCCCGCCGCCGGCCAGCGCGTGCAGGATGTGGTTCTCCCCGACGGATCCCTGATCATCTCGGTGCTGCGCGGTGGTACCGGATTCGTGCCCAAGTCCGATTCGGTGATCGAGGCGGGCGACCAGGTGCTGCTGATCCTCGATCCGGGACTCGAGTCGCAAATCACCCCGCAGTTCTCGCCGGAGGGTGCCGCGGTCGGCGGCGATGGCTGAGCGCCGCGTCGATTACCTCTTGATCGGTGGGGGTCTGGCCGCTGGCAACTGCGCGCGGTGGCTGCGCGAATCGGGCGCAGACGGCTCGATCGTGCTGGTGGGGCGTGAGGCCGATCTGCCCTATAACCGGCCGCCATGTTCGAAGGGCTACCTCCAAGGCAAGGAGACACGCGATGAGACGCTGTTCAGGCGTCCGGAGTGGTACGACGAGCAACGGGTCGAGGCGCTGACGCGCACCTCGGTGATGCAGCTCGACACGGCGTCGCGGAGCGCCAGGCTCTCCACGAACGACGAGATCATCTTCGACCGCGCCCTGATCGCCACCGGCTCGGGCGTGCGGCGGCTCAACGTGCCGGGCTGCGATCTGGAGGGGATCCACTATCTGCGCACGCTCGCGAACAGCGACTCGATTCGCGACGACGCGGCCGGCAAGCGCGTCGTCCTGATCGGGGGCTCGTACATCGCCAGCGAGGTCGCCGCATCACTGACCGAGCTCGGGAGCTCGTGCACGATGGTGATGATCGAGTCGGTGCCGCTCAGCCTCGCGTTCGGTGAGCAGGCCGGACGGTTCTTCGCGCACGGGCTCCAGGAACACGGGATCGCGATCCACGGCGACGATGAGCTTGAACGCTTCGAAGGCACCGACGGCCGCGTGACCCACGTGATCACCAAGCGCGGCCGCGAGCTCGATGCCGACGTGGTGGTCGTCGGGGTCGGCGCCACGCCCGATGTGACACTGGCCCGCAACGCGGGGCTCGAGCTCGGCAACAGCGGCGGAATTCGGGTTGACTCCCGCCTGCAGTCATCCGTCCAGGGGATCTATGTGGCGGGAGACATCGCCGAGTACGAGAGCGTCGTGCACGGCGGCCGTCGGATCCGGATCGAGCACTGGGATGTTGCGTTTAACCAGGGTAAGACGGCGGCGCTGAACATGATCGGCAGCGACCAGCCCTACGACGTGGTGCCGTATTTCTTCTCTGACCTCTCGGACTGGGCGTCGCTGGAGTACGTCGGCCCCGCGTTCGACTGGGATCAGGAGGTGGTCCGCGGCTCGATCGACGGGGGCGAGTTCAGCGTCTGGTATGTCAAGGACGGCCGCCTTGCCGCCGCGCTCTCGGTGGGGCGCTCCGAAGACCTCGGCCATGCTTCGCGGTTGATTGCCTCCGGCGCCGATCTCGACGGCCGCGCCGAGCAGCTCGGCGATCTGGGGACGGACCTGGCGACGCTCTAGACGTCGCTCGCCGGCAGCTCCTCGGCAGGGTCCTCCGCGGGTCCGGTCGCGGGTCCGGTTGCGGTCGGATCAGCGGGAGTGTCACCTGCCTCGGGTCGGCGCCGCGGCGCGCCGCCCGGCAGCCGATCGACGAGGCGGCCAAATCGGTCGATGGCCCCCTCGAGCGGAGTCGCCATCTCCAGCGCCCGCTCAAAGGTCGGCAGCACGGTGATCAGCTCGCGTCCGGTTTCGACAACGCGCGTGGCGCTGTCCACGATCTCACCGCCGCGGGTGTCGATCCGGGACCCGACCTCGCGCATGTCCGATCCCATCCGAACCAGCTCCGCCGCCCGCGTGTCGAGCCGGTCGCCGAGCGCCATCATCGCGTCCGCCCGGCTGTCCAAGCGCTCCGCGATCTCTTGCACGCTGCGACCGATTGCCACGATCTCCTCGCCGAGCTCCACGAGGCGGTCGAACTGTGCCGGCGCCAATCGCGCGAGGCGGGCAACCGCACCGAGGTCCGAGAGCATCCGATTGACCACGGCCTGGGGCGGCTCGATGGGGAGACCGAGGATGCGCAAGGTCATCGGGACGTTAGCTGAGGGAGAACGCCGACCAGCGTCGCTGGCCGACAACGTGCGGCCGACGCGCCGACTCACCCGATACTGGCTGGGGCAGATTTGGACCCACCAACTCAGGGTTTTCCAGGCGATTGTCCTTGCGACCCCCACTGACGTCGTGGAGCCAAAGCCGAGAGGCCTGCCGCGCCACTCCGACAGGCCGCACAGTTCGCAATGCGCCTGTTTCAATCCCAGTCGAATAAGGCGTTGTTTGAGGGGCCCTCGATTTCGATAGCTGTTAAGCGCGGATCGGCTCCTCAAATGGATCTGCATCCGGGTCGTGGCGTGACGACACCACGCTGACGGCTCCGTGCCACGTCGCCGTGCTAAAGCCGAAGACGGCCCCGCAATCCCGCAAGCTGTCGCCCTGTCGGAGAACGCCTGGACGGCGTCCCAAGCAGAGCATCGCCAGCAACGCTCGCGATCTCAAAGCCGACCGTGCGTGGCATAGCGGATGCTGGTAATCCCAGCGCGATGCGCCCGACTTCGCCCGGCGCTACGAGTGGGGTGAGATCCGCGCGTGCTCGAGAGCGGTCACTCCTTCCGGGAATTTTGCAGCGGTTCGGCTTCAGCCGAAACGCTTGGGCAGACGCGATCCACCGCGGAGTGATAGGAGCCGCGGCCGCGGGCAGAGCCGCTCGAGGTTGTGCTGGTGGCGGGGAGGCGGTGTAATCGCTACCACCTCAAGGCGCGGCTGCTCTCCGCCGGATTGAAGGAACGCAGTTGCGAAGTCTGTGGGCTGACGGAAGTGGCGCATCGCAGCCGATCGCACTCGAACTCCCCATGTCAACGGTGACGGGCTCGACAACCGCTTCGAGAACCTCGTGCTCCTGTGCCCGGAAACTGTCATACCAGACGGACTCTTGGGGTGGCAGAAACAAAGGAGCTCGACTTGCGGCGTGACTCAGATGCTTCCGCCATGCGCCGCGGTCGCGCGCTCGCCACCGCCCTCAATCCGGATCCGCGAACTCCGCCGGCTGTTTCGTCATCCCGGCCGCCACCGCGGCGAGCTGGTTCGGGGATCCGAGCAGCGTCTTCTGGATCTCCGCCTCGAGCCCGAGGCTGTCCTCGGCGGCCTGGGTCCAGGCCTGTTCGAACAGCCGCTTCGCGCCGCGGACCGCGTGGGGAGATTTGCTCGCGATCTCTGCCGCGAGCACGCGCGCCGAGCTCACCGGATCGTGGGAGAGGTGCGTCACCACTCCGAGCTGGAGCGCTTCCTCACCGCTGAACAACCGTCCGGTGTAGGTGAGCTCTTTGGCCACGTCGATGCCGACGAGGCGCGGGAGCGTCCGCGTGATCGACATGTCGGGGATCAGGCCCCATTTGACCTCCATCACCGACAGTCGTGCGTCCGGCGTCGCGATTCTGATATCCGCCGCGAGGGCGATCTGAAGACCGCCACCGAAGCAGTTGCCGTGGATCGCCGCGATAACGGGAACCGGGAGGCGGATCCAGTCGTAGGCGGCCCGCTGAAACCAGTTGGGTACCTCGGCGTGGAGCGGGTCGGCCAGTCCGTCGAGGCCCTGACCGCCGGCCATCACGCCGATCACATCGAGTCCGGAGCTGAAGCTGGGGCCCTCGCCGTGCAGGACCACAGCACGTACGCCGGGTTGCCCGGACAACCGCGACGCTGCGTCCGTGATCCCCTCGAACATCGCGAGGTCGAGGGCGTTGTGCTTCTCCGGGCGGCTCAGGGTGACGGTCGCGACATGATCGGCGACCTCGATCTGGACGCGCTCGGAGCTCATCGCCCCGGAAGCCTAATCAACGGCCCGCACCGGGTCTCCGACCCGCACGATGCCGCCTTCCACGACCCGGCCGTAAACGCCGAACGGCAGCGGCTCGGAGGTGTCGAGTGCTCCCCGATAGCTGCTCAGGATGTCCAGGGTCGGCAGGTCGATCTTGCCCGTCTCGGGATCGCGGCTGGTGATCAGGCAACGCCCGACGTGGCCATTGAAACGGACCGAGGCGCCCCCGATCCGCATGCTACGGCCCACCCAGCTGTCCTCAGAGTGAGCGGCGATGCCGTCGACCTCGATCAGCATCCGAAAACGCCGGCTATCGACGTCGGCCTCGCGGGCGGCGCCGGCAAGCGCCGCCAGCGACGCCCGCGAGATCAGCGACGCTCCGCCTGCCTCGCCGCGGTCGACTGCCGCTGCCGCCGGCTCCACGAGCCAAACGGGCTCTCCAAGATGGTCAGACAGCGCGTCCGCGAACGGTCCCTCCACGATCCGGCCGTCGAGGGTGCGTGAGAAGAACCGGGCCGTGAGCGCTCGGCCCCCTTCGGGCTTCGCCGCGACCACCGAGCCATCCGGGAAGGTGAGATTCAGCCGGCCATCACGAAGGTCCGCGACGACGGTTTGGAGCTCGCCGAGGCGCTTGCCATTGACCATCCGTCCGCGGGCGTCGATCACGAAGAATCGCCGGTCGCCGCGCGCACCTGTAGGTCCGAGGTCGACCGCGTCCACGCGATGGAGCCGGGTTCCCTTGACCGGCGTGACCGAGAGGGCGGTTACGAAAATCAAGCCGCCGCCTGCTCGGCCCAGTCCCGATAGAGCTGCCAGTAATAACCGCCGGCCTCGAGCAGCTCCTCGTGGGTTCCCTGCTCCACGATCTGCCCGTGCTCGATCACCACGATCCGCCCGGCGTGCCTGATCGTGGACAGGCGATGGGCGATCACGATCGCGGTCCGGCCGGCCACGAGCCGGCGCAGGCCCTGCTCGATCAGGCTCTCGGTGTGAACGTCGACATTGGAGGTTGCCTCGTCGAGGACGAGGATCCGCGGGTCGGCGACCAGCGCCCGCGCGAAGGCCAGCAGCTGGCGCTGGCCGGCTGAGAGCTGCACCCCGCGCTCGCCGACCTGGGTGTCGTACCCGTGCTCCAGGCCCTCGATGAAGTCCTGAGCGCCGACCGCCTGTGCCGCGGAGCGAATCTCGGCATCGGTGGCGTCGCGGCGGCCGAAGGCGAGGTTCTCGCGCACCGTGCCGCTGAACAGGAAGCCCTCCTGGGGGACGATCCCCATCTGCGAGCGCAGCGACTCCGCGGTCACGGCGCGGAGGTCGTGGCCGTCGACGAGAACTCGACCCTCGGTCGGGTCATAGAACCGGGCCGCCAGTTTCGCGAAGGTCGACTTCCCCGCGCCCGTCGCGCCCACCAGCGCGACCGTCTGGCCCGGCGGGATCACGAGGTTCAGATCCCGCAGCGCCCACGGCGAGTCCGCATCGCTGCCGTACCGGAACGAGACATCCTCGAAGCGCAGCTCGCCCCGGATCCGCGGCAGTTCGGCCGCGTCCGGCGCGTCCACCAGGTCCGGCGCCTGAGCCAGCAGCTCGAGGATCTTGTCGAGCGCGGCCATCCCGGACTGGTAGGTGGTGTACAGCTGCGAGAGCTGCTGGATCGGGTCGAAGAAGTTGTTGAGCGCGGCGATGAATGCGAATACGACACCGGTCGAGGTGTGACCGTTCAGCGCCTCGATGCCGCCGATCACCAGGATCTCGACCGTCACCAGCGCCGAGAGCAGCTCGACGCCCGGGAAGTAGGCCGCGTTCAGGTTCACGGTCGTCTGGTTCGCCGCCCGGTTCTCGTCCCCCAGCTCGGCGAAGCGGGCAATGTGGCGCGGCTCCTGACCGAACGCCCGGACCACTCGAATCCCCGACAGCGTCTCCTGCAGGTAGCCGGTGATCGTCGCGATCTTCTCGCGGGTCAGGCGGTAGGCGTCCGCCGAAGCGATCCTGAACGCGAGCGCGCCCGCGGCCAGCAGCGGCAGCGCCAGGAACGTCAGCAGGGCCAGGTGGAAATCCAGCACCATCAGGATCACGACCACGCCGATCAGCATCAGACCCGACTGGAACAGCGTGGCCATTCCATCCTCGACGAGCTGGTCGAGCGCCTCGACGTCGTTGGTCAGGCGGGAGATGAGCACGCCCGCCCGGTTGCGTGAATAGAAACCGATCGACAGGCGCTGCAGGTGTGAGAACAGCTGCAGCCGTAGGTCCTGAAGCGCCCGCTGGCCAACCCAGCCGACCAGGTAGGTCTGCACGTAGGAGGCGGCCGCGTAGAGCAGCGCGGAGAGCACGAACGCGACCACGACGCGGTCCAGCGCGGCGACGTCGTGGTGCTTGATGCCGGTGTCGATCGCGAGCTTCGCCAGCGGCGCCGGCGCCAGCGCGGCCCCAGTTGCGACGACCAGCGAGGCGAACATCGCGATCACCCGCCAGCGGTACGGCGCGAGCAGCTGGGCCAGGGCGCGGAGCTTGCGGCCACGGCCGCCGGTCGCGCGCAGACGACGCTGGAGCTCGGTCAAACGGCCGCCGCGCTTCACAGTCCTGCCACCTTCGCCTCGAGCGGCTTGCGCGTCATGAACACCTGATCGGGCATTCCCTTCTCGACGATCTCGCGATACAGATCGGAGCGCTCGAGCAGCTCACCGTGATTGCCACGGTCGACGATCCGGCCGCCTTCGAGCACCACGATGTCGTTCGCGAGGGCGATCGTCGAGAGCCGGTGGGCGATCACGAACGTCGTCCGGCCGTCCATCACCTCGCCCAGCGCGGACTTGATCTCCTGCTCGGTCGAAGCATCCACCGAGGAGGTGGCGTCATCGAGGATCAGGATCCGGGGCTGCGCCAGAATCGCGCGCGCGATCGAGACGCGCTGGCGCTGGCCACCCGAGAGCGTAAGGCCGCGCTCACCGACCAGCGTCTCGTAGCCAAGCGGCAACTCCTGGATGAACGCGTCGGCTTGCGCGGCGCGAGCGGCGCGCTCCACCTCCTCCCGAGTCGCATCCGGGCGGCCGTAGGCGATGTTGTCGTGAACTGTGGCCGAGAACAGGAACGGATCGTCGTTGACGATCGCGATCTGATGGCGGAGGCTGACCGGGTCAACCGAGCGCACATCCGCGCCGTCGATCAACACCGATCCCTCAGTGACGTCATAGAGCCGCGGCAGCAGCGACACGAGCGCGGTCTTACCCGATCCCATCGCCCCCACCAGCGCGACCGTGGTGCCTCCCTGCACCTCGAGATCGACGCCGTGAAGGGCCGGGCGGGTCGCACCGTCGAAGGTCAGGCTCGCCCGCTCGAGCGTGACCTGTCCGGGACCGTCCGGCAGCGCCGGCGCATTCCCAGGCACGATCATTCGCGGTTCGCGATCGAGGATCTCGAAGATCCGCGCGCCCGATGCGGTCGCCCGCTGTGCCGCGCTCAGCATGTAGCCGAGCGTCCGCATCGGCGAGATCAGCAGCAGCAGGTAGGCGTAGAAGGCGGTGAACTGGCCGAGGCTGAGCGTCCCGTCGATGACCTGGCGCCCGCCGACGAGCAGGATGATCGCCAACCCCAGGTTCGGTAAGAAGCTGATCATGGGGCCGTAGAAGGCCTGGATCCGGGTCGCGATCATCTGCTGATCGAACACCCGCTGGACGGAGTGCCGGAAGCGGCCCAGCTGGCGCTCCTCCTGTGCGAACGCCTTGACCACGCGCACGCCGGAAACGTTCTCCTCGGCCTCGGCGGTCAGCTCCGCGATCCGTTGCTGCGCTTCCTGGATCGCTGGGCGTGAACGGCGGCCGTAGCGCTGCGCGATCAACACGACGAACGGCACCGGTGCCAGCGCCAGCGCCGCGAGCAGTGGTTGCAGCAGGAACATCGCCGCGGCCGCGAGCAGGATCGAGAGCGCTGATTGGCCGATGAAGATCAGCCCGTAGCCGAGGAAGAAGCGGACCGCCTGCAGGTCGACCGTGGCACGCGACATCAGCTGACCGGTCTGCTGGCGGTCGAAGAACGAGAGCTCGAGGCGCTGCAGATGTCCATACAGGCGGTTGCGCAGGTCGAGCTCGACGCCCAGCGATACCTTTCCGGCGACCAGTCGGCGCAACACGCTCAGCACCAGTCGCCCGAGACCGGCTGCCGCGATCGCGATCGACCACATCACCAGTTCGTGTCGATTGTGGGAGCGGATCGAGTCGATTGCCACCCCCGTCAAGTAGGGGATCAGCACCGTCATTCCGATCGCGCCGAACGCGAGTGCGAACGACCACGCCACGCTCTTCCGATACGGATGCAGGAAACCGAGTAGGCGCCGGAATATCAGCATACTTCATAAAGTATAGTAACTCCCGGATTACCGTGCTCTTTCACCTCGTGGGCGCGCTGTGCCCGAGCGTAAAGCCGGGTATCGTGCCGAGCCGGCGATCAGCGAGGGGCTGACATGAAGGCAGTGCGTTTCGACGAGTACGGCGGACTCGATGTGCTGGAGGTCCGCGAGGTGGAGGACCCCGTTGCGGGCCCGGGGCGGTTGCTGGTGGCGGTCAAGGCGGCGGCGATCAACCCGGGTGAGATCTCAATCCGGGAGGGAGGTCTCCACGAGCGCTGGCCCGCGACGTTTCCGTCGGGCGAGGGCACCGATCTGGCCGGCGTGGTGCGGGCAGTCGGTGACGGTGTCACCGCGTTCGCGGCCGGCGACGAGGTGCTCGGCTGGACCGAGGAACGCGCCAGCCACGCCGAACTGGTCGCGGTTCCGGCCGATCAGCTCGCGGCGAAGCCGCCGACGGTCCCGTGGGAGGTGGCCGGATCGTTGTTCGTGGTGGGAATGGCGGGCTACGCGTCGGTGCAGGCTGTCGCTCCCCAGGCCGGCGAGACGGTCGTGGTCTCGGCCGCGGCGGGCGGAGTGGGGTCGGTCGCGGTCCAGCTCGCCCGTCGCAGCGGAGCGACGGTGATCGGGCTGGCCAGCGAGCACAACCACGACTGGCTGCGCCGGCACGAGATCGTGCCGGTGAGTTACGGTGATGGGCAAGCTGACCGCATCCGCGAGGCGGCCGGCGGGACGGTTGACGCGTTCATCGACACATTCGGGGGCGGCTACGTCGACCTCGCGATCGAACTGGGCGTCGCTCCGCAGCGGATCAACACGATCATCGACTATGAGGCGGTGGAGCGCCTCGGCGTCCACGGGCAGGGCAGCCACGCGGTCGCGAGCGCGCCGCTGCTCGCCGAGCTCGCGGGACTCCTCGCCGACGGGAGCCTCGAGATACCGATCGCGGGCACCTACCCGTTGGATCGGGTTCGCGATGCCTACCGCGAGTTGGGCGAGCGCCATAGCCGCGGCAAGATCGTGCTGTTGCCGTGAACGATGGACGCCTTCTTGGCGTGAACGATGGCCGCCTTGCCTTACCCACCGGAGTGACAGGCCAACCCGCCGTCGCGCGGCCGATTCCGCCGGCGGCACCGGTGAGATCACCCGCCGCTGACTCGGCGCTGTGCTAACGGGCATCGGCGCCACCGGGGGCGCGGGACAACCGGTAACGCTCCCAGTGACGGTCGGGTATGTCGGCCGGGTCCTTGTACCAATACCAGGTGCACGGATCGCGGCCGAAATCGTCCGGGGGGTCGCTCGGGTACAGCGGATAGCCAATCCAGCGGATCGGCAGTGACTCGTTCATGAACGAGCAATGCGTGCAATACAGCGGAAATCCCTCGCGCCCGTAGCTCCAATCGTGCGCCGACCGGGTCACCCCGAGCGCATTTGGGCCCTCGTAGCGTCCCATTCGCACGAGCCGCTGCCCAGACCCGCAGGGGTTCATCTCGAACGTGAACTTCTCCTCGTCCTCGGTGATCGTGAACGCGCCGGGGTGAGGGCCAGTGCCGCTGCACGAATGCGCCCGCCACGTCGCGGCCAGCGCGTACACGATCTGCTTGCGATCCCGCTCGGCGATCGCCTCCACGTCGCGCCGCCAGCCGCGACCCTGACCGAACGCCCACGCGTCCGCCACCCCCTCGTCCCCAAGTCGATCTTGGACGAACGAGATCAGCCCGCCGATCCCTTCGGCCATCAGGTCGTGCAGGTAGCGCCACTCGTGCTTCATCTCCTCACACAGCGCGCGCGCAGCCTTGAGATCGCCTCGGTCGAGCGCCTCGATCGCACGATCCATGGTTGGGCGCGACATCTGCTCGAGCTCGTCCTGCGAGAACCAGCGCTCCGCCATCACTCCTCCAATCGATCTGCGTCCAGTCGGGACGATCCTATGGGCAGGCTGGCCGGCCGCGAGCGGCGGACACGCGTTCGGCAACTCGTCGCAGTCCTCAGCCGCAATCCAGCCGGGCCGGGCCACTGAGCTATCCGCGAGATCGATCCCGACAACGTGAGGCGTGAGACGTCGATGTCCAAGCGCTCGAGCCGCCGCCGCTTGTCCGCCTCGGTGGCGGGACAGACAAGAAACAATCAGTCAACCGATACTCGTTTCAGGTGTTGGGCCCCGCGTTCGCGCCTAGGCTGTTCAGCCATGCGCGCATCGCCCGACCAGCCGGCGTGATCTCCCCCTCCTCGTAGCCAGTCGTGGCGACCGCGAGCGTCACCCCGTTCGGGGTCGACCAGCCGAACTCGATCCCGGTTCCCGAACGGGCATAACGAGCAATTGCCTGTCCCTGCTGCAGGATCGTGCCGGGCCGCACGATGTCCGTGATCTGCTCGGCGACATACTGCACCTTGCCGGCGTCCGGCCCGTCGAGCAGTTCCCAATACACCAGCGGCTGACCGGCGTACCAGTCTGGTTCGATGGCGAGAATCTTGACTGTCCCCGGCGCGAGAATCGGCGCCCCGACCGGTAGCTGCGCGTCCACGCCCTGATCGGTCCGTTCCCACACCGTGACGTACTGCAGTGGGTCGACGTATGACGCATTCGTCACCGGCGCGGCGATCAGCTCCAGCCGCAACTGCTGTCTGACCTCAGACAACGGTGGTGCGTGCGCGTTCACGTCACCAATGGGGTCGCTCGGCGTAACCGCCGCCTGCCCGGCTGCCTGGACGCCGGCGGTCGGTTCGATCGCCTGCGGCCGGGCTTGGGGCGCTCCGCTGGTCGATGTGCTTCTGAGGGAGCTGGTCGGTGTACTGCTACCAGCGTTCGATGAGCCGCACCCGGCGAGACCGAGCGCGCCGATCACGAGCGCGACGATCACGGGCGCGACGCGGCGGCTAATCGAGCCGCGGGCACCCGGACCACGACGCCGGTGCGGGACGCAACTCACCCAGTCAGTCTGGCACGGACCGCCCCGAGCGAACCCCGCACCGAGACGTGAAAGCTGCCGCTTGGCTGTAGGGTCCCGAGTGGCGCCCACGGTAAGTTTTCGGTGCGACAGAACTTCCGGCAGGCATCACCGGCAGCGAGACGACGAGGAGGAGCTGGCCTGATGGCGACGGTTCGTGAAGCGACGTTCGAGCTGTTTCGTGCGCACGGGATGACGGTGACCTTCGGCAACCCGGGCTCCACCGAGCTGCCGATGCTGGCTGACTATCCAGAGGACTTCTCGTATGTCCTGGGGCTGCAGGAGCTCGTCGTGGTGGGGATGGCGGATGGTTTCGCACAGGCGAGCGGCCGACCCACCCACGTCAACCTCCACACCGCGCCCGGAGTCGGTAACGCGGTCGGCGGGATCTTCAATGCGCAGGCGAACAAGGCTCCGCTCGTAATCACGGCCGGCCAGCAGGTCCGGGCCCACGTCACGATGGAGGCGAACCTGACCAACCGCGATGCCACCGTCGGCCCGCGGCCGTATGTGAAGTGGAGTCACGAGCCGCCCCGTCCCCAGGACGTCCCGGCTGCGATCGCGCGGGCGATTCACCACGCGACGCTACCCCCGCGCGGTCCGGCGTTCGTCTCGATTCCAATGGACGACTGGGAGGTGGAGGCCGACGCCGATCGGACGAACAACGCGATCAGACGAGTCGTGAACCCGCTGGCGGTTCCCGATCCCGCCGCCCTCGCGCAGCTGGCGAGTGCGTTCGAGGGGGCCCGCAATCCCGCGCTGGTGGCCGGTCCCGAGATCGACGCCAGCGGTGGCTGGAGCCACGCGATTGCGCTCGCCGAGAAGCAGCGTCTGCCGGTCTGGGCGACGCCGGCGCCGGGGGGTGGACGGCTCGGCTTCCCCGAGAACCACCCGAACTTCGTCGGAATCCTTCCCCCCGCGATCGGCCCGGCGAGCGAGACCCTGAAAGACTACGACCTGGTGCTGGTGGCCGGCTCCTCGGTGTTCCCCTACTACCCGTACATCCCAGGACCCTTGTTGGCCGAGGGCTCGCAGCTGATCGCGATGACCAACGACCCGAGCGAGGTCGCGCGTGCCCCGATGGGAGACGCGATCCTCGGCGACGTGGCGCTCGGGTTGCAGCGACTGGTCGAGCTGGTCGGCGACTCCGATCGTCCAGGCCCGGATCGTCGACCCGAGCCGGGTGACCCACCCGAGGCCGATCCGCTGAGCGGCTCGCAAGCGATGGCGGCGCTGGCCGACGCATGGCCGCAGGACGGGATCGCCGTGGTGGAGACGCCGTCCTCGACGATCGCGCTTCGCAACCGGCTGCGGCTCTCCCAGCCCGGCAGCTACTACTTCAGCTCCAGCGGCGGTCTTGGTTTCGGGATCTCCGCGGCCGTCGGCGTTCAGTTCGCCCAGCGCGAGCGGCCGGTGGTGTGCGTGCTCGGCGAAGGCTCCGCTCAGTATGGGATCACCGCGCTGTGGACCGCGGTTGCCTACAGGCTCCCGGTCACGTTTCTCGTGCTGCGTAACGAGGAGTACATGATCCTCAAGTGGTTCGCCGCATTCGAGCAGGTGAACGGTGCGCCGGGACTGGAGTTGCCCGGTCTCGACGTCGCCGCGGTCGCCAGCGCCTACGGGATGCCGGCCCGTGAGGTCTCCGCTCGCGAGGAGCTGACCGAGGCGCTGCGCGAGGAGATCGGTGCGGACGACGGGCCTCGCCTGATCCAGGTCCGGGTGGCGTCCGGGATGTGGTTCGAGTAATGCCCGCGCTCGCGGATCGCGCCCCCGACTGGGTCGCCGGCGGGACCCCGGAGCCTCTGCGCAGCGAGCTGGTCGCGGAACTCGGCGCCGAGCAGGTGCTGAGCCGAGCGCTCGACCTTGTCAGATATGCGTCCGACGCCAGCCCTTATCGGCTTATCCCGAAGGCCGTGGTCACTCCCCGCGGCATCGACGACATGCGCAGCCTGATCGCTTTCGCGGGCCGGAGACGCACGCCATTGGTTTTCCGCGCCGGCGGCACGTCCCTGAACGGCCAGTCGCAGACAGACTCGATTCTCGTCGATGTCCGGCGCCACTGGCAACGCGTGAGGATCGCGGATGATGGGGCGAGGGTGCGTGTCCAGCCCGGGAAGGTGCTCGGCCACGTCAACCGTCTGCTGGCTCGCTATGGACGCAGATTGGGGCCGGATCCGGCCAGCACCGACATCGCGTGCGTCGGCGGAGTGATCGCGAACAACTCGGGCGGGATGCGCTGTGGCGTGACCGCTGATTCCTACTCCACGGTGAGCGCGATGACATTCGTGCTCGCGAACGGACTGGTGATCGACACGGCGGCACCAGATGCCGAGGAGCGGTTCAGGCAGGGTGCGCCCGAGCTGGCCGAGGGACTGGAACGGATCCAGGACCAGCTGCGCGGTGACCGGGAGCTGGTGGAGCGCGTGAGAAGGAAATTCCAGATCAAGAACACGATGGGGTATCGCCTGTGCGCGTTTCTGGACGGCGACTCACCGGTCGAGATCTTCCGGCGGCTGATCGTCGGCTCGGAGGGAACGCTCGCGTTCGTCGCGGAAGCCGTCTTCGAGACGGTGCCGGTGGGCCGTCACCCGACGATGTCGCTGGCGCTGTTTCCGGACCTGACCACGGCCGCGGAAGCCGTCGGCCCGCTGGTCGCATCCGGGTCGACCGCGACCGAGCTGATGGTCGCTCCGACGCTGGTCGCCGCCGCGTACAACATGCCGGGAACTCCCGAGCGCTGGAAGGACCTGCCGCTGGAGTCGGCCGCGCTCCTGATCGAGTTCCGCTCCGACGATGAGGCGGCGCTTGACGCTCTCGAGGCCGGTGCGCTCGAGATCCTCGCGGGGCGAAAGCTGATCGAACCCGCTCGCTTCTCGCGCGATCGCGGGGAGATCGAGATGCTTTGGCACGTCAGGGAAGGCTTGCACGGGCTGCTGGCGTCGATGCGCGCCCCCGGTCAACAGCTGATCATCGAGGACGTGTGCGTCCCGCCGGCGCGGATTGCCGAGGCGGCTGAGGACTTGCGCGCGCTGCTCGGTGAGCACGGGTTTCTGCAAGGGGTGGCGGGGCATGCCTCGGCCGGCAACCTGCACTTCATGCTCACGCCGAACTTCGGTGAGCGGGGCGACATGGAGCGCTACGACGCGTTCATGAACGGCCTGGTGAAGCTGATCGTCTCCAAGTACGAGGGCTCGCTGAAGGCAGAGCACGGAACCGGAGTCAACATGGCGCCATTCGTGGAACAGGAATGGGGATCCACGGCCACCGAGCTGATGTGGAGGATCAAGCAGCTCGCCGACCCCGACGGAATTCTCGGGCCGGGGATCGTGCTCAACCGAGAGCCGGGAGTACACCTGCGCAACCTGAAATCGATGCCGGAAATCGAACAGGCGGTCACCAAGTGCATCGAGTGCGGGTTCTGTGAGCCCGTGTGTCCGTCGCGAAACGTGACGACGACGCCACGCCAGCGGATCGCAGTGCGGCGCGAGCTGGGCCGCCAGGCCGACAGCTCCCCTGTCCAGCTGGCGCTGCTTTCGCAATACGAGTACGACGGGATCGAGACCTGCGCGGTCGACGGATCGTGCAAGCATGCTTGCCCGGTCGCGATCGACACCGGCACGCTGATCAAGGGGCTGCGGCAGGTCGAGCACGGCGAGCGGGCGCAGCGTGCCGCGGTGGCCGTGGCCGCGCGCTACGGCGCGGTCGAACGCGCGGCGCGGACCGGGCTGCGCGTGGGCGGATCAGCGGCCCGGGCATGGCGCCCGAGCATCCCGCCGGCCGCTCCCTCGCGGCTGCCGTTCACCGTGCGCGAGGGGGCCGCCGCGGTCTACGTGCCCGCGTGCATCAACCGCATCTTCGGCAACGATCGCGGCGCCGCGGCCCACCCGACTCTGCCCGAGGCACTGGTCGCGCTGTCCGCCCGCGCTGGGCTGCCGCTGTGGATTCCCGGAGACGTATCCGGGCACTGCTGCGGGACGCCGTGGAGCTCGAAGGGGTACGTGCAAGGGCACCAGCTGATCGCCGGGCGGATGCGCGATGCGCTCCGGCGCTGGAGCGATGCGGGCCGCTTGCCCGTGGTGCTGGACGCGAGTTCCTGCACGCACGGGGTGATCTCCGAGGTGATGCCGGAGGGCATCCAGGTGCTCGACTCGATCGCCTGGGTTCACGACCATCTGCTGGACCGCCTGGAGCTGCGCCGCAAGCTGGGCAGCGTGGTCGTCCACGGCACCTGCGGATCGCGCCACCTGGGGCTGTCCGGCAAGCTCGTCTCGATCGCCTCGCAGATCGCCGAAGAGGTGGTGGTCCCGGCCGCGACCGGTTGCTGCGGGATGGCCGGGGACCGCGGATGGCTTCACCCCGAGCTGCCCGCCTCGGCGCTGCGCGACACAGCTCGCGAGCTTCTCGGCCAGCGGTTCGACGCCTGCGTGTCGAGCAACCGGACATGCGAGGCGGCCCTTCGTGAGGTGACCGGTCATCCATACACCTCGTTCGTGCTGGCCGTCGAGCAGCTGACCCGAGCCGATGCCCCCGCGGCGAGATGACTCGGCCGCCGGCGGGTCTGTGCGATTCCTGTCGCAGCCAGCAGCTCATCCGCAATACCCGCGGCTCGGAATTCTCGCTATGCCTGCGGTCGCGGACCGAGCCCGAGCGTTTCCCGCGCTACCCCCGCTTGCCGGTGTACGAGTGCGGTGGGTATCAGCGCCGCCCGCAGCGGCCCGAACGCCAGCGCGGCTGACCGACCATCCCTGGATGATCGCTACTGCGCCGGTTGTGGACTCAGTACCAGGACGCTGCTGCCGTCCTGGTCCTGGATCAGCCGCTGGGTGAACAGCGCCTGGGCGGTGATCACGCTGACCAGCTCGGCCTCGGGCGCGCTCGACATCTGGCTCACGGTCGGCGGTAGCTGCTCCGGGAGCGTGTTGCGCAGCGGCTGGGTGAGGAAGTGCTGCAGGCCCGCACGCTGGAAGACGACGGCGAGATCCACCGGCGTGGTGGCCGCGGTCTTTCCCGGAGCCGGCGGCTTGCTGGTGAGCTGCCCCGTCACCTGGGTGCGCCCCGGCGGCAGAATCGCCACGACGTTGTCAACCCCGCTGATGTACTTGAACGTGTAGAGCGCCAGCTCGAGCGCTTCGCGACGCAGCAATAGCAGCCGCGCCTGCGACGCGGTGCCGGTGGCGATCGCGCAGCTCGGGCCCAGACCACACATCGTGTACACGGCGCTGTTGCCGGAGATCGCCGACAACGTCCCGGTAGTCGGATCGCGCAGCGCGAGCTGCGTCGTGGTGCCGGTGTCCGAGATGTTGCGCGCGGTGACGACAACCAACTGCCCGGCGGGAGTGGCGCGGTAATAGGGCGAGACCTGATTCGCGATCTCGCGCTCGCCGGCGAGGCCGCCGTCGGGCGGGGACCACGCGGACCACGCGGGCCCCGAGCCGGAACTATGGGGGCTGACCAGTACCGCGAGCGAGACCGCGAGTGCCGCCGCCGCGAGCGCGAACAGCGTCACCATCGCGACGAGGAACTTGCGCGAGTGAGGCGAAGGCTCGCGGCTCGCGAACCGGCGGCGCGAGAAGCCGACCGGCCGGTTCAGCGGCGTCTCAGCCGCATCGTCGATCGCGCTGACGATCTGCTTGCGGTCGTTCACACCTTCGGCCAAGTGCTGTCGTCCATCAGATCGATTTCCGGCCGTTTCAGTCCGACACGGTTGAGTAGATCGACGACCTCGTCGCCGTGCATCTCCTTTTGCTCGATCAGGGTCTCGGCGATCCGCTCGAGTGGCTTCCGGTTGGTCGCCATCAGCGCGTACGCGCTGACATAGGCCTGCCCGAGTATCTGCGCGGCGGCTCGACGCTTGTCGCGGTCGCCCAGCACCGAACCGAGCGGATTCTCGGTGAAGGGCGAGCCCTGTCCGGTGGCGCGGTTCATGATCGTCGCGCCGATCCGCTCCAGGCGCCCGAGTACCTCTTCAGATTGCTCGTCGACGTCGAGCTTGTCGATCGTGACCGGGTCCGCGCCCATCGCCCAGATCCCGACCATTGAGGCGGCCGTGGCGGTGGCGGTGAACACGTCTCCACTGACGCCCTGCGAGTTCTCGCCGTAGAACACCTGCTCCGCAGCCATCGCTCCGAGCGTCATGATCAGCTCACCCATCACGTGGCTGCGGAAGTGGGAGAAGCGCTCGTCCTTCTCCATGCTCTGGTAGTGGCCGAGCGAGCCCCCTCGTTTGCGGATCGAGAGTCTCGTCGAGAGGACGTCCTTCTCCAGGTAGACGTGGCCGGCCGCCGCGTGCCCCGCCTCGTGGATCGCCACCGCGCGTGTCTCCTCCTGGATGTACTCGATGTTCTGCGCCGTGCCCGACTCGACGGTCGTCATCGCTTCAACGATGTCCTGCCAGCCGAACCGTCGTCGCCCCTCGGAGTGCGCGATGGTCAGGGCCATCGAGCAGCACTGCTCGATCATCGAGGGGGAGTAGCCATTGGTGATCCGAGCCAGCTCATCGCGCCTGCGGTCGGTGTCGAGGTCAGGCTCATGGTCGACCTTGTTGATGTACAGGTCCAGAATGTCGAGTCGGTCGTCCTTGGTGGGGGTCCGGAACCAGATGTGGCGACCCATCCGCCCCGGGCGGGTGAGCGCCGGGTCGAGCACGGTGATCGGGACGTTGCAGGCGCCGATGAAGTAGATCTGCTCCTGACGGGGCCGCGGCGGCGCCAGCCGCAGTGGGACCGGGCCGAGCTTGCTGGGGACCACGAACATCGCATCCAGGAACGTGTTGAGGCGGTTGGTCATGAACTTGCGCACCATCGGCGGCTCGTCGATCCCGTCCATCACGACCAGCAACTGGTTCAGCGCCATCCCGCCCATGCCGCCCATGCCGAAGCCGGGGTAGAGGCGCCGGATCCGCTCGGTCGTCCGTTCAGTGAAGGTCGCGTAGCCGCTCTGCGCAGACTCGGCCCGCTGCGCGAACAGCCGCTCCCGCCATGCCCGCGACTCGATCACGAGGTCGCCGGTTGGCGTCAGCGCGCCGTTGGGGCCGAAGAAGCAGAAGTCGTGGATCGATGCCGGCTCGGCTCCGACCGCTGAGGTGCCGAGCTGCTGGCGGCGCGTGCCGACGGCGTCGATCTCGTCGATGAACACGATGCACTGCCCGCCCCACTTCTTCGCCAGCTTGCGGGCCTTGTGGGCCAGGAACTGGACCGTGATCGCATCCATCCCGATGAACATCCCCGCGAAGCCGGAGCCGGGGATCGTCACGAACGGGCAGTTGAAGTTCGTCGCGATCGCCTTGGAGATCATCGTCTTACCGGTCCCGGGTGCTCCCAGGAACAGCAGTCCGCGCTCCCGCTTACCGCCCGCCTTCTCGAACTCCTCGCCCGACTGCCACAGCGTGATCACGCGGGTGATCTCCTCCTTGGCCTCCGCCTGGCCGCGAACATCGTCGATCTTCACGCCCCAGCTCGCGTCGCCGGGCTCGTAGCCGCGGATCTGGCGAACGGCGAAGAACAAGAACGGACCAAAGAAGATCGCGAAGTTGACGAAGAACAGCAGCGGAAGCTGGAAGAAGATGAGCGCCAGCTGCGGGAGAGTGTCCGGCGGGAAGATCTGCCGCAGCCCGGCGAACGGATGGAAGAACGGGGCGTTGATCCCGGCGAACGAGAACAGCAGCTGGCAGAACGCGAGCAGCAGCAGGATCAAGCCGATGTAGATCGGTAACCGGCGGTACTTGGTGCGCCAGTACCAGTAGCGCCGGCGCGCCACGATATCCTCATCCTTGAGCTTCGCGTCGGCGCCGTACAGGCTCGGTGACGGAATCAGCTTGCGGACCACGACCTCCACCAGGCCGCGGAACATCAGCACCGCGAGCACGGTGACGAGCAGCGCCGCCAGGAGGCTCAGGTGGTTGGTGTCGAACAGAACCAGGAAGAACGCCGGCGCCGTGATCAGTGCGACCGCGGTCGCGGCCCGCGTCAGCCGGCGCCACTCGTAAGCAAGGGCCGGGGCATGCTCGTTGATCGGGGCCCCCATCCTCGTCGTCTGCTCCGCGTACGCCATGGGCTGCGCTTGAGGGTACAGGGGCGCGGCGGTCGATTGCGAAACTAGGTATGCGTGCCGATCGAGATCCCGCGCCGGGTCGCGCGCTTCAACCGCGTCGTGACCAATCCGATACAGCTCCGCTACGCCTGGCTGCTGGTGCCCTGGGCCGTCATCTGCCACCGCGGACGGCGCTCGGGCAGGCCCTACCGGACGCCCGTGCTTGCCTTCGAGCGAGGCCGGACGGTGGCGGTGGTGATCCTGTACGGCGAACGCTCGGACTGGGTCCAGAACGTGCTCGCCGGCAACGCGCAGCTCGTGCGTGCCGGTCGGACCTATGAGCTGGCCGGGCCGCACCTCGTCGAGGCGCGGAGGGCTGGTTCACTCCCGCCGGCGGCTCGCGCGCTCGGTCACCTCTCCCAGAAGCTGCTGGTGGCTGAGCTTGGAGCTCGCAGGCCGGGGTTCGGCCCCGGGCCTCGCTAGAGCGGTCCGAGCGAGGGCGGCGACGATTCCACGGCGCTGAAGGCTGCACGGGAAAGGATCGCGTCGGTTTGACGTCCTTGTTGCTGGATGCCGAGTTGGGCGTCGCTCCCAGCAGATATCGACGATGGAGGAATTCACGACATGAGCAGCAATGCGAATCGAAGATGGCAGCTACCCGGCTTGGCGCTCGTCGTGCTCGCGCTGGCGGTCGCGGGTTGCGGCGGCGGCGGGTCTTCGTCGTCGACGAGCTCATCCGCGTCAGCGCCGGCGGCCACCTCGACGCAGTCGAGTTCCTCGGGTATTCCTCAGGGACCGACCGCCGGGGACCGCGACAGCGACAACAACGGGGCGCCCTCCGATGGAGACGGCAACCTCTAGCGGGTGCGCTGGCCGGGCACGCGGGATCGAACCCGCGGCGACCTGAACCTGGTCCCTCGCCAGTGGAATGAGACGCTGAGTAACCGCGGGTCGGCGTCTCGTCAGCCGACGCCATCGAGGATCGTCGGACCCGACAAACGGGGGGTTCGAGCGCCTCCGTCGGTGTGCCGATCGACGGATTGTGGGAGGGTGTTCAGTGCCGTGACCCGCGCCGAGCGCAACATGAATCTGATTGGCGTGGTGGCGCCATTCGTCGGCGTGATCGCCGCGATCGTGCTGCTCTGGAACCGCGCTGTCGGACCGGCGGACCTGGCAATCCTCGCCGTGATGTACCTGATCAGCGGGATCGGCGTGACGGTCGGTTTTCACCGTCTCCTCACCCACCGGGCGTTCCAGACCTATCCCTGGGTCGAGCGGACCTTCGCGGTCCTCGGGTCGCTGTCGGTGCAGGGCTCGGTCCTCGATTGGGTCGCCGATCATCGCAAGCATCACGCCCATGCGGACAAGGAGGGCGACCCGCACAGCCCGCACGTTGGTCACGGCAGCGGGCTCCGCGGTCTCTGGCACGCACATACGGGCTGGCTGCTCGAGACCCAGGGCCAGGCGGACTGGAAGAAATACGCGACCGAGCTCTACGAGGATCAGCGCATGCGCCGGATCGGACGGCGCTTCCCGCTGCTCGTGCTGCTCTCGCTGCTGATCCCGACGGTTGCCGGGTTTGTGCTCGATGGCTTCACGCTGGGTGGCGCGGTGCGCGGCTACATCTGGGGCGGGCTCGTGCGGATCTTCCTCGTCCACCACGTCACCTGGTCAGTGAACTCGATCTGCCATTTCTTCGGACGCCGCCGCTTCGAGATCGAGGATCGCTCGACCAACGTCGCGTGGCTCTCACTGCCCTCGCTCGGCGAGTCCTGGCATCACAACCATCATGCCTTCCCGCGTTCTGCCTACCACGGTCTGCGGTGGTGGGAGCTGGATCCCTCGGGGCTGTTCATCGCCGCTCTCGAGCGGCTGGGGCTGGCGTGGAACGTGATCCGCATCACGCCCGAGCGACAGCTCCAGAAAGTCGCCGCTCAGGCAGAAGCACGGTAACCGCGAGGCGGGTGGTGACCCGCCGCGGGGAAACCTCGAGCCGGCTCAGGCTCCGCCGCCAGCCGCCGCCTGCTTGCGTGCGTACTCGTTGAGCCGCTCCAGCTCATCCGCATAGATGCCGCGCATGACCCGCGGCGCGAACAGGCGCTCGAAGAAGCCGCCAACGCCTCCGGCGCCCTCCCACTTCGTCGAGATCGTCACGCGCGAGACTCCACCCTCCGGATTCACCGTGAACGTCGTGACGAGGCTCGAGCCGGTGTCGGACTCGGTGAGAACGCGGCCGGGTTCAGGTTCGGCGACCTGCATTCGGTAGTCGCGGGTGCGGCCACCCGCGGTCACCTTGAAGCGTGTGATCGTACCCGCGCCCACGCCACCGGACTCGACCTCGAAGTCCGAGAACGCCGGAGGCAAGAAACGGGGATGGTGCTCGCGCATGTCAGCCAGGTAGCCGTAAACCGTCGCCGGCGGCGCGTCGACCTTCCCCTCAGCAGAGACATGGATGGTTCCCATGTGAGCCTGTTTAGCACGACGGCGGCACAGGCACGGTAATGCGCGTGTCTCGTCGCGCCGGATCCGGAGAGCCCTGTGGTCGTTGCCCAGTGGCCCGGATCGGAGTAGCGTGGATCCCCACCGGCAGTGAGAGGAGCCGTGATGTGGCGAGCGTCCGGACTGGTGTTGACGGTGGTGTCGTGCGTGGCGCTAACGGGCTGCGTGGCAGTTACCGAGCCGGCTTCGAATGTGGGGTCGATGTCGGCGACCCTCAACGCTCAGGGCAGGACGGGGAGCAGGCGGGCCCATTACGAGTTTCAGTACGCGACGAGCCAGTCGGATCTGGGCACGTCGCTCGGTAGCGAGACGCCAACGCGCGGGCCGGTCCCGCGGCACGTGCACGGTCCAGGCGGCGCCCTGGTCCCGTTCTCGGAGACGGTCAGCGGGCTCTCGCCGGGCACGACGTACTTTTTCCGGGTGTGCGGCGGCAATGGTCCGCCTGGCCGCCGGAGGGCCCATCCTGATCGGTGCGCGAGGACGCGGAGCTTTACGACGACGGTGCCGGGCGTACCCGTGGCGTTCGCCCCGCCGGTCAGCTATCCGGTGCACAGCACGCCAGCGGCGGTCGCCATCGCCGACTTGCAAGGCCCGGGCAGCAACGATCTGGTGACGGCAAACCCCGCCACCAATGACGTGTCGGTGCTGCTCAACGAGGGGGCGGGGACGTTCGCGCCAGCGGTCAACTACCCGACGGGCGCCGGTCCGAGGGCGGTAGCAGTGGGCGACCTCATCGGCCATGGCGACCGTGATGTGGTCACGACCAGCACGGGGGCAAGCATTTCGGTGCTGTTGGGCCGGGGTGACGGCACGCTGGGCAAGGCGGTCAGCTATGCGCTGCCGGGTCCCGCCCAGTCCGTAGTGGTAGGCGATTTCAACGGCGACGGACACCAGGACATCGCTGCCTTTGAGATCGCAGGGACAACGGGGGACGCGGAGGTGTCGGTGCTGCCCGGGCGCGGCGATGGCAGCTTTGGGGCGCCGATCAACACGACGGTGATGACCGCCGGCCAGAAGGGCGTTCCATACTTCACCCCCCTCACCGGCACGCTCGTGGCGGGCAGGTTCGACGACACGGGTCACCTCGACCTGGCCGTCGACGGCGCCTACCACGTCACGATCCAAGGCGGACCCCAGCTCGATCTGGGATACCTGTCGGTCCTGCTCAACGACGGCACCGGCATGTTCAGCGTGGACGACGTGTCCCCTGGTAGCGGGAATGGCGTAGAGGTGGAGAGCCTTTCGGGCCTCGCCGCCGGCCTGCTCAACAACACCCCCGCTCCCCTCAGCCTGTTCTACGTCGACAACGAGGCAGCGACTGGCGCAGCGGTGTATGCAAGCCTGTTGTGGCGACAGCCGGGCAATGGCGAGGGCGCCGCCGACCTCTTGGCAGCTCTGGTTGGCCCCTCGCCTACCCCCACGACCCCCCTCTCCAGCGTCACCGTGCTCGTCGCCCACCTGTCCTCGTCCGTCAACAACGACGTCGCCGTTGGCGATGTCCAGCAAGGGGTGACCGTGCTCCCGGGCAATGGCGACGGTACGTTCAAGTCGCCGGTCGCCGTCACCGGGATCGGCAGCGCTCTCGGCATCGCCAGCGGGGACCTCAACGGCGACGGAAAGACCGATCTCGCGGTGGCCGGCCCGAACAACCAACCCGAGGTCTCGGTCCTGTTCAACGCCAGCGACGGCTACTAGAGCCAACTTCAGCCGGTCGGCCGCTCAGGGTGGGATCAGCTCCCGACTCTCCCTGGCTCCCGGCTACAGGTTCACCGCCACGTACTTGGTCTCGAGGTACTCCTCGATGCCCTCCGGGCCGCCCTCGCGGCCGAAGCCGGACTGCTTGATGCCGCCGAACGGGGCGGCGGGATTGGAGACCATCCCCTGGTTGAGGCCGACCATGCCGGTCTCGAGCCGCTCGACCACGCGCAGCGCCCGCTTCAGGTTCGAGGTGTAGACGTAGGCGACCAGCCCGAACTCGGTGTCGTTGGCCGCCGCGATCGCCTCGTCCTCGTCGTCGAAGCCCTTGACCGGCGCCACTGGACCGAAGATCTCCTCCTTCAGCAGGCTGGCGTCTGCCGGGACGTCGGTGAGCACTGTGGGGTCATAGAAGTAGCCGGCGCCGTCGCGCGAGTGGCCGCCCACGAGCGCCCGCGCGCCGCGGCCGACGGCGTCCTCGACCAGCTCCGCCACCTTCGCGCGCTGCGTGTCATCGATCAGCGGGCCGACCTCCACGCCGTCCTCGGTCCCGCGCCCGACCTTCATCGCGCCGATCTTCTGAGCCAGCTTCTCGGCGAACTCATCCGCCACCGCGCCGGCGACGTGGAAGCGGTTCGCGGCCGTGCAGGCCTCGCCGATGTTGCGCATCTTCGCGATCAGCGCGCCCTGCACGGCAGCGTCGACGTCGGCGTCATCGAAGACGATGAACGGTGCGTTGCCGCCGAGCTCCATCGACAGGCGAAGCAGGTTCTCGGAGGCCTGCTCCATCAGCTTGCGGCCGATCTCGGTCGAGCCGGTGAACGACAGCTTGCGCAGGCGAGAATCGGAGATCAGCGGTCCGGTTGATTCGCTTGCCGACGAGGCGGTGATCAGGTTGAGTACGCCGCCCGGTAGGCCGGCTTGTTCGAGGATCTTGGCCAGCATCAGCATCGACAGCGGCGTCTGCTGGGCCGGCTTGACGACCATCGTGCAGCCGGCGGCGATGGCCGGCCCGATCTTCCGGGTCCCCATCGCCAGCGGGAAGTTCCACGGCGTGATCAACAGGCACGGACCGACCGGCTGCTTCATCGTCAACAGCCGTCCTTGCCCGTTCGGCGCGACCGCGTAGCGCCCATCGATCCGGACCGCCTGCTCGGAGAACCAGCGCAGGAACTCGGAGCCGTAGGCGATCTCGGCCTGTGACTCCTTCAGCGGCTTGCCCATCTCGAGCGTCATCAGCAAAGCCAGCTCGTCGGCACGCTCGGTGATCGCGTCGAACGCCCGCCGGAGGATCTCGCCCCGCTCGCGAGGCGGGCGCTGGCTCCACTCGGGTCCGGCCTCGACGGCCGCGTCGAGCGCCGCCCTGGCGTCGTCGGCGGAGGCGTCGGCCACCTCGCAAAGCGACTCGCCCGTGGCCGGGTCCTCGACGGACAAGGTCCCCTTCGCGCCGTCGCGCCACTCGCCGGCGATGTAGAGCTGCTTCGGGACCTGATCGACTACGCGGTGCTCTTCTGGGGCTGTGATCGTGCTCATGGGATCAACCTACCACCGTGCGAGCAGCCTCAACCAACGCCCCGGCGAGCCGAGGGCTCGCCGGGGCATCGGGAGCAACTGTTACGCAGCGGCCCGCAGCGGCGCGGGCTCGAGTGCGACGTCGAGCACTTCGTCGATGGTCATCGCAAAGTGGAACTTCATCGCGTCGCGCACCTCTTCGGGCACGTCATCCAGGTCCCCCCGGTTGCGCTCCGGAAGTACGACGTCGGTGAGTCCCGCGGCGTGCGCGGCCAGCACCTTCTGCTTGACGCCGCCGATCGGCAGCACGCGACCCTGGAGGGTGACCTCGCCGGTCATTCCGACCGTGTGCCGGACCGGGCGCTCGCTCAGGAGCGAGGTGAGCGCCGTCACCATCGTGACGCCCGCGCTCGGGCCGTCCTTCGGGATGGCGCCCGCCGGAACGTGGACGTGGAACGAACGCTCGTCGAACGCGTGCGGCTCGATCGTCAGATCGTCGGCATGTCCGCGGACGTAGGAGAGGGCGATCTGCGCCGACTCCTTCATCACGTCTCCGAGCTGTCCGGTCAGCGTCAGACCGGGCTTGCCCTGCATCGCGGTCGCCTCGACGAACAGCACATCCCCGCCCGCGCCGGTGACGGCGAGGCCGGTTGCGACGCCGGGCACCGCGGTGCGGATCGCGGACTCCTGGAAGTGGCGCTGGCGCCCGAGTGCGTCGCGGACTGCATCCACATCGATCACCACGGGTGCCGCCTTGGTTCCAGATGCGATCTGGGTGGCGCTCTTTCGCAGCAGCGTCCCGAGCTCGCGCTCGAGCTGCCGGACTCCTGCCTCCCGCGTGTACTCGGTCGCGATCGTGTTCAGCAGCTGATCGGAGATCTCCACCTCCTCGGGCCTCAGGCCGTTGCGCTCGAGCTGACGCGGCCACAGATAGCCGCGGGCGATTGCCACCTTCTCGGTGGTCGTGTAGCCGTCGAAGCGGATCACCTCCATCCGGTCCAGAAGCGGGCCCGGGATGGTGTCCGCCACGTTTGCCGTGGCGATGAACATCACGTTGCTGAGATCGAGTTCGACGTCGAGGTAGTGATCCCGGAAGCTGTGGTTCTGCGCCGGGTCGAGCACCTCGAGCAGTGCCGAGCTGGGGTCACCGCGCCAGTCCGCGCCGACCTTGTCGACCTCGTCGAGCATGATCACCGGGTTGATCGTGCCGGCGTCCCGGAGCGCACGCACCAGGCGGCCCGGGAGCGCGCCGATGTAGGTCCGCCGGTGGCCGCGGATCTCGGCTTCGTCCCGCACGCCTCCCAGGGACATCCTCACGAATTCCCTGCCGGTCGCGCGGGCGATCGACTCGCCGATCGAGGTCTTGCCGGTCCCGGGCGGTCCGATCAGCGTCAGGATCGCGCCCGAGCGCTTGTCCTCGGTGATGCCGCGCTCCTGGCGCAGCTTCTTGACCGCGATGTACTCGACGATCCGGTCCTTGACGTCCTCCAAGCCGGCGTGATCAGCGTCCAGGACCTCGCGTGCGTGCCCGGGATCAAGCCGCTCGTCGGAGCGCTTGCTCCACGGCACGGCGATCAGCCAGTCGAGATAGGTGCGAATTACGCTCGACTCGGCGCTCTGCTCGCCCATCCGCTCGAGCCGGCCGAGCTCCTTGTCGGCCTGCTCGCGGACGTCGTCGGGCATCCCCGCCTCTTCGATCTTGGTGCGGTACTCCTCGACGATCGAGCCATCGTCCTCGCCGAGCTCCTTGCGGATCGACTCCATCTGCTTGCGCAGGAAGTACTCCCGCTGCTGCTGCTCGGCACCGGACTCGACGTCGTCGCGGATCCGCTTGCGGACCTGGAGCTCGGCGAGCCGCTCGCGTTGGAACTTGAGGGCAAGCTCGAGCCGCTCGGTCAGGTCGAGCGTGCGGAGCAGCTCCACCTTCTGCTCGTAGCCGATGTCGGGTGAGTAACCGCTCGTGTCGGCGAGGGCGCCGGCATCGGTGATGCTGCGTACGAATGCCGAGACGCGGCCATCGTCACCGCGCAGCTCGAGGATCTCCTCGACGACAGCGCGATACTCGCGTTCGAGATTGCGGGTGCGTCCGTCGACGGGCCCCTTCTCAGGATCGGGCCGCTCATCGACCTCGACGTACAGGCGACCGTCCGGGAGCGTCTGCGCGGCCCCCGCGATGCCGCGGTGAAGACCATGGAGGACCACGGCCCTGGCGCCGCCAGGCAGCCGGACCCGGTCAGCAACCTCCGTGACCGTTCCAACGGTGGCGAAATCCTGCTGGTGCCGGGGCACGAGCAGTACACGCTCTTCCTCGCCGACGTCCACGGTCAGCGTGAGCGACATGCCCGGGAAGACGACGGCGTCGTCCAGCGGGACAAGGAGTAGGCGACTCATTGAAGTTTCTTCGCTTTCGCTAGTTGCTTACCAGTGATAAGTGGAGGATAGCAAGAACGGGCAGGATCGGCACGGTGATCTCAGTCACACACGCTGAGATTAACGGATCGGATTTCGGGCTCTTTGCGCCAGGCGCCACGGGGGTCGGCTGGCTCCTCGCGCGATCGTTTGCGATGATCCGCAAATGCCCGAGACTGGCAGGCCCACAAAGGAGCAGGCACACGACGTGCTGGCCGCGGAGGCCTTCGCGATGCCGGCCGCCGACCCGGATCTCCACCACCACGGCCCGGTCCTGCTGCCCGAGGACCCGACCGGGATCCCCGTGCCCCATGATGTCCTCGCCGCGGAGGAGTTCCCGATGCCCGCGCCGCGTCACGGCGAGGGTGGCGGCGGACGCGCAGTCAGCCGGCGCCCGTTCCCGGCCCCGGTTGGGGTCGCCGCCACTGCCGGCGGGCTCCTGCTCCTGCTCAGGCGACTGCGGCGGCGCTGAGCCCGCCGGCAGCTGGGCCCGCCGGCGCCGGACCCGCCGCCTGGGGCCGCCGGCGCCGGACCGCCGGCGCTGGGGTCGCCGGCTCTGCGCCGCGCCATCCGCTTTGTCACGGACTTGGCGCGCCACGTGACCCACGCGTGACGAGTTTCCTGTCACCTTCAGGTCCATGTCCGACGTGGGCCATCGAGTGCGTGAAATAGCCCGACTCGATGGCCCACGTGACGCAATCCTGGCTGCGCTGGCGGATCTCCAGCACGGGGTCGTTGCGCGATGGCAGCTGCTCGAGCTCGGGTTTACGCCAGAGACGGTCCAGTCCCGGCTGGAGCAGGGCCGGCTGCACCGGATTTACCGTGGCGTCTATGCGGTGGGCCATCGCCGCCTCGATCGCAGGGGGAGATGGATGGCTGCGGTGCTGGCGTGTGGGCCAAACTCGGTCCTCAGCCACCGGGCGGCAATCGCCGCGTGGGACCTGCGCCCGTTGGCCGGCGGTGCGGTTGACGTCTCCGTTCCCGGACGTACTCGAGCGGGCCAGGCCGGAATCCGGATCCACCGAGTCCGGAAGTTGCTCGCCGAGGATTGTGCGGAGGTGGACAGGCTTCCCGTCACCTCGGTCCACCGCGCGTTGCTCGACTACGCCGAGATCGCCACCATGCAGCAGCTCCGGCTGGCGATCGAGGCGGCGGACAGGAAGGAGCTGTTCGACGCTCGGGCATTTGACGCCGCCATGGCGCGCAACCATGGGCGACACGGTCTCAAACCGCTGAAGGCCGTCCTCGCCGACCTCCACGGTCCGGCGCCCTGGACGCGGTCCGAGCTCGAGCGGCGATTTCTGGCGCTGATCCGGGAGGGCGGGCTTCCCGAGCCGCAGGTGAACGTGATCGTCGCCGGCGAGCAGGTCGACTTCTTCTGGCCTGGATCCCGGGTGGTGGTCGAGGTCGATGGGTATGAGTGGCACAAGTCGCGCCGGCAATTCGAACGGGACCGCGTCAAGGACACCAAGCTGCAGCTGGCGGGCTGCCGGGTGCTGAGGGTCACGCAGCCGCGAATCGAATTCGAGCCGTGGCGGCTGCTCGGTGACGTGGTGGCGATGCTTGGCGCCCCGCCGGACGCGCCGGCCATCAGGTCCGTGATCGGCCCGGTCGGGTTCGCGCCGGCATCAGGTCCGTGATCGGTCCGGCCGGGTTCGAGCCGGCATCAGGTCCGTGATCGTTCCCGCCGCCATCTCCGCCGCGAAGCCGACCGTTTCGGTCAGCGTGGGGTGCGGATGGATGGTCAGCGCGAGATCCTCGGCGTCGGCGCCCATCTCGAGTGCGTGGACCGTTTCGGCGATCAGCTCGCCGGCGTTCACCCCGACGATGCCGGCCCCCAACAAGCGCTGCGTTCCGGGCTCGAACAGGAGCTTCGTCAGACCGTCGTCGCGGCCGAGGCCGAGCGCGCGGCCCGACGCCGCCCACGGGAACACCGCCTTCTCGTACTCGACGCCCGAGCTGCGGGCGGCGGTCTCGGTCAGCCCCATCCACGCCACCTCGGGGTCGGTGTAAGCGACCGATGGGATCGTCCGGGCGTCCCATTCAGCGCCGGGAACGCCGGCGATCACCTCGGCGGCCACCCGTCCCTCGTGGGTGGCCTTGTGAGCGAGCATCGACCCGCCGACGATGTCGCCGATGGCGTAGATCCACGGCACGTTGGTCCGCAGCTGCCGGTCGACCGCGATGAAACCGCGCTCGTCGACGTCGACCCCCGCCTCAGAGGCCTCGACGGCCCGGCCGTTCGGGGTGCGCCCGACCGCCACCAGGACGCAGTCGAACAGCTCGGAGGTGCCGTTCGAGAGCTCGACCTTCAGCCCGTTCTTCTGAGCGCCGACGGACTTGACCTGCGTCTCGAGGTGGATCGCCTCATAGCGCTCGGAGATCCGCTTGTGGAGCGGCTTGACGAGGTCGGCGTCGCAGCCCGGGATCAGCTGGTCGAGCAGTTCGACCAGCGTCACGCGCGAGCCAAGCGCGTCGTACACCGTGGCCATCTCGAGTCCGATGATCCCGCAGCCGATCACCAGCAGGCGCTTGGGGATCTCGGACGGCGACAGCGCGTCGGTGGAATCGATCACGCGCGGGTCGTCGGGGAGGTCCGGGAGCATCGCCGCCTGCGAGCCGGCGGCGATGATGCAGTTGTCGAAGGTCACCGTCCGCTCGCCGACCGCGATCGCGTTCGGCCCGGTGAAGCGGGCCACTCCCTGGATCACCTCGACCTTCCGCTGGCGGGCGAGGCCGGTAAGTCCGCCGGTCAGCTTGTCGACGACCGCCTGCTTCCACTCAAGCAGCGTCCCGATGTCCACTTTCGGCTCGCCGAACGTGATTCCGCGGGCGGCCATCTCCTCCGCCTCGGCGATCACGCGCGCGGCGTGAAGCAGCGCCTTCGACGGGATGCAGCCGACGTTCAGGCAGACTCCGCCGAGGGTTTCGTAGCGCTCGATCAGGATCGTCTTCAGACCGAGGTCGGCGGCGCGGAAGGCCGCCGTGTAGCCGCCCGGACCGGACCCGATCACCACCACCTGTGCATCGTGCTCGCCCGCGTCGGGGGAGGGGGGAGGGGAGGAGGGGGTGTCGCCCGGGCGCTCCGCGGCATCGGCGAGGTCCGCGTCCGGGCGCTCTGCGGCGTCGGCGAGGTCGGCGCCCGGGCGCTCCGCGGCCTCGGCGAGGTCGGCACCCGGCGATTCACCCGCCGACGGCCCGGCGGAGTTCGTCTCGAGCGACAGCAGCACGCTCCCCTCGCTCACCCGGTCGCCGATCTGCACGCTCAGCTGCTTGACCACGCCGGCGAATGGCGCCGGGACATCCATCGTCGCCTTGTCTGACTCGAGCGTGACGAGCGGATCCTCGACCGCCACCTCGTCACCGGCGGCGACGTGGATCTCGATCACCGGCACGTCGGTGAAATCCCCGATGTCGGGAACGCGGACGTCCGTGGTCGGGCTCACAGCAGCGCCCGGCGCAGGTCGCTCAGCACACGCACCAGGTGGGCGACGAAGCGAGCCGCCGCGGCGCCATCGATGACCCGATGGTCGTAGGACAGCGAGAGCGGCACGATCAGCCGGGGTTCGAACTCCTTGCCGTTCCACACCGGCTTCATCGCGGCGCGGGTGACGCCGAGGATCGCCACCTCGGGCGCGTTGACGATCGGCGTGAACGAGGTGCCGCCGATCCCGCCCAGCGAGGAGATCGTGAACGATGCGCCCTGCATGTCCCCGGGCGCGAGCTTGCCCTCGCGCGCCTTACCCGAGAGCGCGCTCAGCTCGCCGGCGATCTCGAGCAGTCCCTTGCGGTCGGCGTCCTTGATCACCGGCACGACCAGCCCGCCCGGCGTATCGGCCGCAAAGCCGATGTTGTAGTAGCGCTTGAGCACCAGCTCCTCGCCGTCGAGGGAGGAGTTGAAGGCCGGGAACTCCTTCAGCGTCGCGACGGACGCGACGACCAGGAACGAGACCATCGTCACCTTCACGCCCTCGCGCGCGTGCTCGTCGTTGAGCTGCCGACGCCACGCCTCGAGCTCGGTGATGTCGGCCTCGTCGTTGTGGGTGACGTGGGGGATCATCACCCAGTTGCGGGCCAGGTTGGGCGCCGAGATCCGCTGGATCCGCGATCGCGCGACGCGCTCGATCGGTCCGAACTTCTCGAAGTCGATCGACGGCCACGGCGGCAGATCCAGGCCCAACCCGGGGCCGGCCGGCGAAGCCGGAGCCGGTCCTCGCTTTCCAAATTGCTCTATGTCCTCGCGCGTGATCCGGCCCTTGCGGCCGCTCCCGCTGACCTTCGAGAGATCGACGCCCAGCTCGCGAGCGACCCGCCGGACGCTCGGGCTGGCGTACGGGGGAGCGCCGTCGGTGCGCTGGGCCTCACCGCCGTCGGTGCGCTGTTCGGCGGGTCCGCCGTCCGCTGGAGCCTCGGGCGGCTCCGCCTCCAGCGCGGTCTCGATCGCGTCGGGTGCGGCGGCCTCGGTCGGCGCCCCGTCGGACGCCGCCGCGGACGCCTTCGAGGCCCCCTCGCCGGCGCCCTCATCCGAGGGCTCCATCGTGAGCAGCAGCGTCCCCTGCGAGACCCGGTCGCCGATCTTCACGTGCAGCTCCGCGATGACCCCCGCGAACGGCGCCGGGACGTCCATCGTGGCCTTGTCCGATTCGAGCGTCAGCAGCGGATCGTCGAGCGCGACCTCGTCCCCGGGCGAGACGAGGATCTCGATGATCGGTACCTCGTCGAAGTCGCCGATGTCCGGGACCTCGACGGAAATCGCGTCGGTGGCGCTCATACGGTCGTCGGCATCGGGGCGTCGGGGTCGATCTCGTAGCGCTCGATCGCCTCCTGCACGCGGTCGGGATCGAGCGAACCCTCGTCGGCGAGCTCCTTCAGCGCGGCGACGGTGACGAAGTGGCGGTCGATCTCGAAGAAGTGACGCAGCGCCGCGCGGAAATCGCTGCGCCCGTAGCCGTCGGTGCCGAGCACTCGGTAGCGGCCGGGAACCCACTGCCGGATCTGGTCGGCGAAGGCGCGGATGTAGTCGGTCGAGGCGATCACCGGCGCTTCACCGAGGCAATCGGAGACGTAGGCGGAGCGGGTCTCCGAAGCCAGCGGGTGGAGCATGTTCCAGCGCTCGACCTCGAGTCCGTCGCGACGCAGCTCGGTGAACGAGGTCACGCTCCACACATCGGCGGCGACGCCGAAGTCCGACTCGAGCAGCTCGGCGGCGGCGAGGACCTCGTTCAGCACCGTCCCCGACCCGAGCAGCTGCACCCGCGGTCCCTTCCCCGAGCCCGAGCGCAGCCGGTACATCCCCCGGAGGATCCCCTCCTCGGCGCCGTCGGGCATCGCCGGGTGCTGATAGTTCTCGTTCATCAGCGTCAGGTAGTAGAAGACGTCCTCCTGCTCGCCGACCATCCGCCGTAGTCCGTCCTGGATGATCACCGCGACCTCGTAATTGAACGCGGGGTCGTAAGCGCGGCAGTTCGGGACCACCGAGAACAGCACGTGGCTGTGCCCGTCCTCGTGCTGGAGCCCCTCGCCGTTGAGCGTCGTTCGCCCGGCGGTGCCGCCGAGCAGGAATCCGCGCGTTCGGTTGTCGCCGGCGGCCCAGATCAGGTCGCCCACGCGCTGGTAGCCGAACATCGAGTAGTAGATGTAGAACGGGACCATCTGCGTCGCGTGGGTGCTGTAGGAGCTGCCGGCGGCGATGAACGACGAGATCGAGCCGGCCTCGGTGATCCCCTCCTCGAGGATCTGGCCGTGCTGGTCCTCCTTGTAGAACATCAGCTGCTCTGAGTCCTGGGGCTGGTAGAGCTGGCCGACCGGGGAGTAGATCCCGACCTGCCGGAACAGTCCCTCCATCCCGAACGTGCGCGACTCGTCGGGGACGATCGGGACGATGTGGCGGCCGATCTGCTTGTCGCGCAGCAGCGCGGCGAGGATCCGCACGAACGCCATCGTGGTCGAGATCTCGCGGTCATCGGTGCCCTGCAGCTGGGACTCGAACAGCTTCAGTTCCGGTACCGGCAACGGCTCGGCCTTGCGCCGGCGGACCGGCAGACTGCCGCCGAGGGCGGCGCGACACTCGCGCAGGTGCTGCATCTCGGCCGAGTCCTCGGGCGGCTTGTAGTACTCGGCGTCGCGGACCTGCTCGTCGGTGAGCGGCAGCTCGAAGCGATCGCGGAACACCCGCAGCGCGTCCTCGGTCATCTTCTTGGCCTGGTGGGTGATCATCTGCCCCTCGCCCGAGGCGCCCATCCCGTAGCCCTTGATCGTCTTGGCCAGGATCACCGTCGGGTGGTCGGTGTGGCGGACCGCGGCGTGGTAGGCCGCGTAGACCTTCTGCTGGTCGAGGCCGCCGCGGTTGAGCAGCCAGATCTCCTCATCGGACATGTGCGAGACGCGCTCGAGGAGCACCGGATCGCGTCCGAAGAAGTGCTCCCGGACGTACGCCCCGTCGCGCGACTTGAACGTCTGGTACTCGCCGTCGACGCACTCCTCCATCACCTTCACCAGCCGGCCGTCGGTGTCGGCGGCCAGCAGCGGGTCCCAGCGCGATCCCCACACCACCTTGATCACGTTCCAGCCGGCGCCGCGGAAGTCGGCCTCGAGCTCCTGGATGATCTTCCCGTTGCCGCGCACCGGCCCGTCGAGCCGCTGGAGGTTGCAGTTGATCACCCAGATCAGGTTGTCGAGCTGCTCGCGGCCGGCCAGCCCGATCGCGCCCATCGACTCGGGCTCGTCCATCTCGCCGTCGCCGAGGAACGCCCACACCTTGCGCCCCTCGGTGTCGCTCACCCCCCGCGCCTGAAGGTAGCGCATGAACCGCGCCTGGTAGATCGAAGTGATCGCCCCGAGGCCGAGCGAGACCGTCGGGAACTGCCAGAAGTCGGGCATCAGCCACGGATGCGGGTAGGAGCTCAACCCCCCCGGCCTTGACACCTCCTGGCGGAAGCCATCGAGCTGCTCGGGGCTGAGGCGCCCCTCCAGGAACGCGCGCGCGTAGTTGCCGGGCGATGAATGGCCCTGGAAGTAGACGAGGTCGCCTCCGTGCTCGTCGGACGGTGCGTGCCAGAAATGGTTGTAGCCGACCTCGTACAGCGGCGCCAGCGACTGATAGGTGGCGATGTGGCCGCCGAGCTCCGAGGAGACCTTGTTGGCCCGGACGACCATCGCGATCGCGTTCCAGCGGATGATCGAACGCAGCCGGCGCTCGACCGCCGGATCGCCCGGCAGCTCCGCTTCCCGCTCGGGCGGGATCGTGTTGACATACGGAGTGTTGAGGCTGGCGATCGGCCCGGCGCCGGCGTGCTGCGCGCGCTCGAGGACCCTGGTCAGGATCTGGCGCGCGCGGTCCGGACCGTCGTGGGCGACGACGGCGTCGATCGCCTCCAGCCATTCGCTGGTCTCGACGGCGTCGACGTCTGCTCCGGCGCCGTTTGAGCTGGGGATCTGTACTTGTTCCGTCATCCCGTGAGGCCGTGGATACTGGTCCTGAGCGGTCGGACGGCTCACTATACATTCGGCTGAATCCCCCCACGCGGGGGGTTCCGGTACGGTGCGCGCGATGGCTCTACGCGAGGTCGAGGGCTTGCCTGGGCGGCCGTGGCAGCGGCCGCTGGCCGGCGCGCTGGACGAGCTGGTCGTCGAATCGGAGCTGCTCGCCGATAACCCGCTCGGCGACCCGTCGCGGCGACCGCTGTACGTGTACCAGTCTCCGGGCGTCGGCGACTCGGGCGATGGCGTGCCCGTCGTGTTCCTGATCCAGGGCTACAGCGGCCAGGTCGACGCCTGGCTGGGCCGGGAGTCGTTCGAGCCGACGATGGTCGAACGGCTCGACGCGATGTTCGCCGCCGGCGAGTGCCCCGATGCGATCGTGGTGTTCGTCGATGCCTGGACCTCGCTCGGCGGTGCGCAGTTCCTCAACTCGACGGGCACCGGGCGCTACATGGACTACCTCTGCGACGAGGTGACGGCCTTCGTGCAGGAGCGCTATCCGGCCCTTCCAGGTCGCGACCATCGTGGGCTGGCAGGTAAGTCCTCCGGGGGCTACGGTGCGATGGTCGTGTCGATGCTGCGCCCGGATGCGTTCGGAGCGTTTGCCTCGCACGCCGGCGACGCGCTGTTCGAGGTGTGCTACCTGCCCGAGTTTCCGGTCATCGCCCGCACCCTGCGAGACGAGTGCGATGGTTCCTACGAGGCGTTGCTCGAGCGGGTTGCCGCGGCGGATCACTTCGAGTGGGGCCGGTGGGGGGAGCATTGGCGGCATACGCGATGGCGGCCGCATATTCGCCTGACCCCGATCGCCCGGGTCAGGTGCTGCTGCCGTTCGAAATCTCGACCGGCCGTCTGGTCGATGAGGTGTGGCAGCGATGGCTCGAGCTGGACCCGGTGCGCATGGCGCCGCGCCACGCCGACGCGCTGCGCAGCATGCGCCGGATCTATCTCGATGCGGGCAAGAGCGACGAGTGGTTCCTCGACCTCGGCGCCCAGGCGTTCGCCCAGGAGCTCTCACGGCTGGGAGTGGAGCACACGCTCGAGCTGTTCGACGGCAAGCACGGCGGCATCTCCTACCGCTATCCGGGCGCGGTCCGAGAGCTCGTGCTGGCGCTCGGACGGTAGTGACACTAGGTCGCGGCGTAGGTCACGGCGCCGCGTACGCCCGGCTGCGAAGCTATGGCAATGACCACCACCGCTGACGAACAGCTGATCTATGCCGGACCCGTAGAGCTCGCGGAGCTCGTGCGAACAAGCCAGGTATCGCCCACGGAGCTCGTGGAGCTGTGCCTGCGGCGAATCGAGGCGCTCGATCCGCGCCTGAACGCCTTCCGTACGACGCTGGCCGAGCAGGCGCTGGCCGAAGCGAACACGGCCGTGGGCTCGAACGGCCTGCTGGCCGGTGTGCCGATCGCGATCAAGGACGACCTGGCGGTGGCGGGCCAGTCCACGACGCGCGGCTCGCGCAGCTTCGGTCCTCCCCAATCGGCCGACGCCGAGGCGCTGCGGCGGCTGCGAGCCGCCGGTGCGATTCCGATTGGGATCACGAACGTGCCGGAGCTGACGATCTGGCCGTGGACGATCTCCGAGGCCAACGGCACGACTCGCAACCCGTGGGACACCACGCGGACTCCGGGTGGGTCCTCGGGCGGGTCGGCGGCCGCCGTGGCGGCGGGGATGGTGCCGTGCGCGACCGGGTCCGACGGCGGGGGCTCGATCCGGATCCCCGCCTCGTGTTGCGGCCTCGTGGGAATGAAACCGAGCCGCGGCCGTGTGTCGATGGCGCCGGCGCGGGAGGGGTGGTTCGGACTGTCGGTGTTCGGCGCCCTGGCGCGGACCGTCCGCGACAGTGCGCTGCTGCTCGACGTGATGCAGGGCGCGATCGCCGTCGACGCGCATTCCGCGCCGCCATTCGCCGGTAAGTACGTCGAGGCCGCGTCGAAGCCGCCCGGGCGCCTGCGGATCGCGCTCTCGCGCAAGGTGCCGCCGGGACTGATCGCGAAGCTCGGGGCCGACCAGCGCGGGGCGTGGGAGCGGACCGGTCGCGCGCTGGCGGATCTCGGTCACGAGGTGGTGGAGCGCGATCCCAAGTACGGCATGGCGCAGCTGGAGTTCGTGCAGACGTGGCTGCGCGGGGTCTACGAGGAGTCGCGCGGGGTGCCCGACCGATCCGCGCTCGAGCCCCTGACCCGTCAGATCGCGGGCGCCGGCCGGCGTCTGGTGCCTGTGCGCCGTCTCCACAAGGTGCTCGCCAAACGACCCGCCACGACGGCTCGCATCCTCGCCCTGTGGGACGAGATCGATGTGCTGCTGACGCCGGGGCTCGCGACGACGGCGATCGCCGCCGAAGGCGCGTTCGGCAAGCCGGCGCCGCTGGCGATCGACCGGGCGGCCCGGTTCATGCCGTTCACGCCGATCTTCAACCTCACCGGCCAGCCCGCGGTGACGATCCCCGCCGGCTTCGGTGGCGACGGGCTGCCGCTGAGCGTCCAACTCGTGGGGCGTCCCGGCGCCGAGGATGTCCTCTACGCGCTGGCGGGACAAATCGAGACGGCCCGTCCGTGGGCCGAGCACCGCCCCCGGCTGGACTGACCGAAACCTCTGCCCCGGAGGTTGGAAGGGCGCGCCCTGGGGGGCGCGCCCGGTTGGGGTTCGCCCGGGCGGGTCCAAACTCAACGAACCAAATCTCGCGCGTGCAGCGCGCGGCCGGCTACAGCGTCGGGGCGCGCGCAGCGCGCCGGCGGCGACACCCCGGGGCGCGCGAAAGCGCGCCCTCTCCCCAACCGATGGGAAGCGCTGGCTAAGGCGCGCCCCACTGCGCGACGGTCGCCCCCCATGTGAAGCCCCCACCGAACGCCGCGAGCAGCACCCGCTCGTCGCGGCGCAGGCGGCCCTCGGCCTCCGCCACCGAGAGCGCGATCGGCAGCGTCGCGGTGGACGCGTTGGCGAAGCGATCGACATAGTCGACCACCCGCTGCGGGGGCAGTCCGAGCCGTTGCCCCACCGTCCTGATGATCCGAGAGTTCGCCTGGTGATACACGAACAGGTCCACGTCGGCGAGCTTTAGCCCGACGCGATCAAGCGCCTGGTCGGTGACCTCGCAGAGGCGGTTCACGGCGGCGCGGAACGTCTCCTGGCCCTGCATACGGATCCGGCCGCCGCGGGCCAGGCGGATCAGCTCAGCGCCGGTATGGTCGGCGCCCAGCACGACCGGCCCGATCCGGCCGGGCGAGCCGCCGGTCGAGGTGACTACCGCCGCGCCGGCGCCATCGGCGAACAGCGGTGCCGTCTCGCGGTCGGTCGAGTCGAGGAACTGCGAGAGGAAGTCCGCGCCGACGACCAAGGCATGGGTGGCGCGCCCGGACTCGATCTGGCCGCACGCGAGCGCCAGCGCGGCGAGCCAACCCGTACACGCCGACCCCACGTCGAGGGCTCCCGCTCGGTCCGCGCCCACCAGCCCGGCCACCAGCGGCGCCGCATTGGGGGTGATCTCGTCGGCGGTCGAAGTCGCCACCAGGACGAGGTCGAGCGCGCGAGGATCGATGCCGGCGCGGGTCAGCGCCGCGCGGGCGGCCTGGGCCGCGAAATCGCTCATCCGCTCACCGGGCATCGCCCACGGCCGCTCCCGGGTACCGGTGCGCTTGGCGATCCACGCCTCCTCGACACCGATGCGCGCGGCGATCTCCCGGTTGGCGACGCGCCGCGCGGGCACCGCCATCCCGACACTGACGATCGCCGCACCGGGGCGCGCTCCTCGATCCTGCGCCGCGGGGATGCCCGACTCCAGCGATGGCGTAATCGACACGGGAGCTAAGAGTCTGCCAGCATGGGTTTAGAAGTGTGAGCGCGTGGCAAAAGGGCCAGGTGATGCTGGCGATGGAACTGATCCCCGCGATCCGCGCCCGGCTGGCGCGGCTCGCGGCGGAGCCGCACGATGCGCTGATCGGGGGCCAGCGCGCCGCGCTGTGGCGCGCTCAGCAGCACGCTGCACGCGTAGAGCACTCGCTCGAGGATCTACGCCGCTACTGCCTCGACTCGCTGCGGCCGCGCCGTCTCGACGCCTCGGACGAGAACGACTATCTGCGCGGCTTTCGCCAAGGATTCCAGGCGGTGCTCGGCGAGATCCGGGCGGTCGAGACCGGCGGCACTCAGCCCCGAGCCTCGGGATACCGCGGCAACCCGTCCTCCGGGATCGGCTCCCAGGACGCGGCGTAGGCGACGAACTGGCGGGCGCTCGGCCGGACGCCGGGGTCGGCGTCGAACGCGCCCATCCTGACGCCCACGCGCTCGGGATGGTCCGGCTGGCGGCTGAACAAGGCCGAACCGCATTCGCCGCAGAACCACTTCTCAGCCCCGTCCGGTGGCTTCCACGCCCGCAGGCTCGCGTCGCCGGCCACGATCCGGAACGAGCCGGGGTCGAGACGGGCGTTCGCCGAGGCGGCGGTGCCGGTGCGGCGCTGGCAGCGCCGGCAGTGGCAGTAGCTGGCGCCCGCCGGCGGAGCGTCGATCTCGAAGCGGACGGCGCCGCAATTGCAGCCGCCCGTCAGCGGGAGGGCCGGATCGTGTGCCATCGTGCCGACACGATACGGAAGCGATCGCGGGCCGGCGCTGCGAGCTAGCCGCCGGCCCAGTCACGGGCGAGCATCGCGTACACCACGTGGTCGATGTAACGATCTCCGATCCGCTCGGCGTCTCTGAGCACCCCTTCCTCGACGAAGCCGAGCCGTTCGGCGATCGCGCGGCTGCGCAGATTGCCGACGGCGGCCCTGATCTCCACCCGGTTGAGCTTCCAGGCTCCGAACGCATGGTCGAGCAGGGCGCGGACCGCGCGGGTGACGGCGCCGCGGCCCTGAGCGTCCTCCGCGAGCCAGTAACCGATGCTGGTGGAGCGGTTCTCCCAATCGAGCCGGTGAAAGCCGATCACGCCGGCGATCCGGCCGCGGTCGATGATCGCCGCCTGAAATCCCTGGTTCGCCCTGAGCTGCTTCTCGCCGGCGGCGATGAACTCACGGGTACCCTCGAGGGTCTGGATCGGGGGCCACGGGAGCCACTGCGAGAGAAAGGCGCGGTTGCTCGCGACTACCTCGTAGAGCTCGGGCGCGTCTGACTGGGTCAGCAGACGGAGGCTCTGTCGATCGCCCAGCTCGAACCCCAGCGACGGCTCCGCGGCTCTGTCGCCGACCACGCTCAGCTCAGCTGCGGGGCCAGCTCGTTTCCGAGCAGCGCCACCGCCTCGATGTCGTCGTGGAGGAGGTGCTGGCACATGACGCGGCTCACGCCGGCATCGCGCCGGATCGCGAGCTGCTCGGCGGCCTCCTCGAGCGTCCCCACGATCCACGCCTCGGGCGGGCTGGCGGCCAGGGCATCGGCGTCGGCGCCCATCTTCTGGGCAAGGCGCCGGAGTCGCTCGGTGAGTTCCGATGCATCGATGCCCAGCACGACGGCGGTCATGACCGAGAACGGCATCGGATCCCGACCGGCCTCCTCGCACGCCCGGTCGATCTGCCCCTTGCGGCGTTTGATGTCCTCCACCGTCGGGAACGCGGTGTTGTACTCGTCCGCGTAGGTGGCGGCGAGCCGCGCGCTGCGCGGCCCGGCGTTGCCGCCCATGATCAGCGGCGGATGCGGTCGCTGAATCGGCTTGGGCTGCGCGTCGAGGTCGCGCAGCCGGTAGTGCTGTCCGTCGAACGAGAATGGACCTTCACCCCAGTTCCCCAGCACCACCTGGAGCTGCTCCTCGAGGATGTCCATCCGCGTGCGCACGGGCGGGAACTCAAAGCCGTAGGCCTGGTGCTCGCGCTCGTGCCAGCCTGCCCCGAGCCCCAGCTCCACCCGTCCACTCGAGACGTGGTCGGCGGTGGTGACGCTCTTGGCCAGCATCGAGGGATGGCGGAACGTCGCGGGCGAGACAAGCGTCCCGAGCCGCACCGTCGATGTCACGGCGGCGAGTGCGTTGATCGTCGACCAGGCGTCGAGCGCCGGCCGGCCCGGATCGCGGCCGTCGAGGTTGGTGTAGTGATCAGAGCGGAACAGCGCCGGAATCCCGTGCTGCTCGCACGCGCGGGCAAGCTCGACCCACTGGGACCAGCTCACGCCCTCTTGACCTTCGATCATCAGACACAGTTGCATCGATCGCGCTCCTACCTCGGCGGGGCTCGGATCCTAGTGGTCAAGAGGGTGAGCCAGATCGGGACAGCCGAGCCCAAGCGCCGGCCAGTCGGGGATTTGCCAGGCTTCTCGCCTGTGATCGTGCGCCGGGCCAGAATCGAGGACGCCGCACCAATGGCGCTGGTGATCGCCGAGGTCGCGCCCGAGGGATCTCTGGGCACTGAGCCGCCGGTCGACGTGGACGAGCGCGCCGAGCGGTTCCGCGCACTGATTGAGGCGAACGGGCCGGCGGCGGTGTGGGTGCTCGAAGACGCCGCGAAAATCGTCGGCAACGCCGCGGTTCATGAGCGCGTTCGCGGCGTCCTCACGCTCGGCATGGCGATCGTCCCGGAGGCGCGCGGCCGGGGAGGGGGAAGGCAGCTGGTGCAAGCGGCTGTCGACCACGCCCGGGCCGCCGGTGCGCACAAGCTCGACCTGGAGGTGTGGACCGACAACGCCAGGGCGATCTCGCTGTACGCGGCGGCCGGATTTGAGGTCGAAGGACTCCGGCGAGAGCACTACCTGCGCCGGGACGGGCGGCTTCGCAGCACGCTGCTGATGGCGCTGAGGTTGCGCGGCACCGGCTGACCCGATCACCGCAGCCCCACGATCGCGACGATCGCGACCATCACAGCAGCCGGACGATCGCGACCACCCCGACCACGACGATCACGGCCCTCAGCGCCGCGGGCGGGAGCCGGCGGCCCGCCCGTGCCCCGATCAGACCGCCCAGGGTCGAGCCGCCGGCGATCAGCAGCGCCGCCCCCCAGGCGACGTGGGCCGCAAACACGAACACCACACCCGCAACCAGGTTGACGAGCCCCGCGAGCACCACCTTGAGCGCGTTGATCCGCTGCAGGTCGTCGTCCAGCGAGAGTCCCAGGATCGCCAGCAGCAGGATCCCCTGGGCGGCGCCGAAGTAACCGCCATAGACGCCGCTGCCGAAGATCGCGAGCGTGGCCAACGGACCTGCGCGCTCGCGGACAGCGCGGCCGCGGTGTCGCTCCAGCGCCGCGGAGAGCCGGGGCTGCAGGACGATCAAGACGAGCGCAATCGCGATGAAGGCCGGCACGATCGCCTTGAACGCGGACGCCGGGAGCGTCAGCAGCAGTGCCGCACCGGCGACCCCCCCGATCGTCGATGCCAGCGCCAGCGGCACCATCCGCCGATACTGGCCGGCGAGCTCGTGCCGATAGCCGATCGCGCCGGTGACCGACCCCGGAACCAGACCCACCGTGTTCGAGACGTTGGCCACCACTGGCGGGTAGCCGAAACCGAGCAGCACCGGAAACGTGAACAGCGTGCCGCTGCCGACGACGGTGTTGATCGTCCCCGCGACGATCCCAGCGGCGAAGATCGCCAGCGCGTGAAGAAAGCTCACGAAGCTGCTCTCAGGTCGGTGCGGAGGATCGTGAGTGACGCCATGAATGAATTGTTCCCCTCGTGCCGCGCATTGAGCGCTCGGAGGCAATCGAGCGGCGATCGAGGGTGGGCGCTCCGCTGCTCCGATCAGTCGGGCAGGAGCGGCACCCACACCCCCGGATCACGACCGACGAGGACGCCGCGGGTGAGCGCCGCGGTTCCGAACCGCTCGCGGACCGTATCGATCGCCGCGTCGAGGTCACGGCTGCGCCCAAACGGCAGGACCAGCTGGACGGCTCGGTGGTCGGTCAGGTTCGCGAGCGCGATTCCGATCAGCGTCAGACCGCGACGCTCGATGATCGGCATCGACGCGATCAGAAGCGCGGTCGCGGTCGCCACGATCATCTGGGTCTGGTCCGTCGCTTCGGCCAGCGTGTGCGAACGCGTGGCTCGTGAGTAGTCCTCGAAGCGCATTCGCAGCACGACCGTCCGACAGAGGCGCCGGGCCGCACGCAAGCGCCGCGCAACGCGGTCCACCAGTCCGAGTAGATCGGCGCTCATCTCGTCGATCGATCTTCGCCTCCGGCCCAGCGCCCGCTGGGCCCCGATCGACCGGCGCCGTCGGCGCGCCTGGACGGGTCGGGGGTCACGGTTGTGGGCGAGGGCATTCAGGTGTCGGCCGGAGGCGGCGCCCAGCATCGAGATCAGCACCCCCTCACCGATCTGCGCGACCTGGCCGACGGTCGTGATCCCGCGCCCGTGGAGCTTGGCGGCGGTGACCCGGCCGACACCCCACAGCCGCTGCACCGGGAGCCGATGAAGGAACCTCAGCTCCCCGTCGGGCGGCACGACGATCAAACCGTCGGGCTTGGCGAGTCCGCTCGCGACCTTGGCCAGGAACTTCGTTCGCGCGATCCCGACCGTGATCGGCAGCCCGACGTGCTCGCGCACATCGCGCCGCAGCCGCAGCGCGATCTCGAGCGGTGAACCCGAGATCCGCTCCAGTCCGCGGACATCGAGAAACGCCTCGTCGATCGACAGGCCCTCGACCAGCGGCGAGGTCCGCTCGAACACGCTGAACACGGCCTTGCTGGCTTCGGAGTAGGCGGACATCCTCGGGGGCACAACGATCGCCCGTGGGCACAACCGTCGCGCCTCGGTTCCACCCATCGCCGTTCGTACGCCGAACGCCTTGGCCTCGTAGCTCGCCGCCAGCACCACACCGGCGCCCACGATCACGGGGCGGCCTCTCAGACGGGGATCGTCGCGCTGCTCGACCGAGGCGTAGAACGCATCGAGATCGGCGTGCAGGATCGTGGCCGCCCGCTGGGTGATGCCGCCGTCATGCAGGGCTCGGGTCATGGGAACGTATGTTCGCATCCGAGGTGGACGGATGCGCCTCTGGCGAGAGCTCACGCGGCGAAACTGCCCAGCCGGGGCGCGCTGCGGCTAGCCGGCCAGTGCGGTGCGCGTTTCGTGCAGCCGCTGCGTGAGCCCGTCAGGCTCGCCGTAGTAAGCAGGACCGGTCCCGTCGGTCAGCAGCTCGCCGACCATCGCGATTCCGCGCGCATACAGCGGCGTGCGCCCGCGGAGCAGCGCCGCGAGTGCTCGCAGCTGATCGGCGTGCCGGGCGACGGTGGCGCGCTTGGGGGCCACCGTCCGCGTGCGGCCGGGCGGTTCCTGGGTGGCGCTCTGCAGCAGCCGCTCGATCCCGCAGGCCAGGAGCAACCGGTTCGCTCGGGAGGTCAGCGTTCCCGCACGCGCCGCAAGTTGTGGGGAGTCGGCGGGATCGGCCCCGGCGATCAGGGCGCGGTCAAGGGCATGGGAGCGGATTCGTGCGCCGAGGCGCGTGAACCGGCTGGGCTCGATCATGCGATCTGCGACACGGTCGTAGGTCGCAGCAAACGCCTCGACGGTGATTGGCGCACCGTGTAGCATCTCTCTGAAACCTCCGTCGATCGATAGATGGTTTCGTAACCTATCACGTATGATTGCTGGTTTCAAGAGATGACAACGGCGGGAACTGAGATTCCGAACCACCTCGAGCTCGTGATCGAGTTCGTCAACACGCTCGATCCGGATGACGGAAGCGATGCCCTCGGGACACCCGACGGGCTTGCGACCTGGCTGGCCGATCGTGGGCTACTGGACGGAGCGAACCCCACAGCCTCCGAACGCCGGCTGGCGATCCGGCTACGCGAGGCACTGCGTTCATTGATGGTGGAGAACAATGGCGGCCCGGCGGACCAGGCCGCGGCGCGGGAGCTCGAGCTCGCGGCCCGGCGGGGCCAGCTGGGCGTGCACTTCGATACCGGAGGCTCGGTCGCGATTAAGCCTGCCGCGGCCGGCTTCCCGGGAGCGCTGGCGGCGCTGCTCGTGCCCATCGTCGAATCGACTCGAGACGGTTCATGGCAGCGGGTCAAGGCCTGTCGCGCGTCCGACTGCCAATGGGCGTTCTACGACCGATCCCGGAACCGTTCCGGGGTCTGGTGCGAGATGGCCGTCTGCGGAAACCGCACCAAGGTTCGCGCCCACCGAGCTCGCACCGCTCGCTGACCGACGGCCGCCCCGGACGAACCTCGGCGACGGACGTGGGCCATCGAGTCGGGCTATAGCACTGACTAGATGGCCCACGTCGATGGAGCTTGCACGGGCCGTGTGGGCGCGCTGCCGGCCGAGTCTCCGTCGCGCAGGCCGAATCTTCAGGCTGCCGGCTTGCTGCGGGCCGCCAGCTCGGCGGCTCGTTCCTGGATCCGCTCCTCGTCGGTGATCGTGTGCCAGCGCGTGGCGCGACGCTGACCGGTTCTGCGAATCCGCCCAGCTGCCTCCAGTTCCCGTAGCAGGATGAGTACTTGGTCGCGATTCGCGTTGGCCCGCTCGGCGAGCGCGGCGGTGGTGAGCCCGCTGGAATCGGCCAGCAGCAGCTCGAGCTTTCCGGCCGGGACGATCTCCACCGCGCGATCGGCTCTCGCGCGAGCCCTCTGCCGAGGCCGTCGCCGAGGCCTCGGAGCCGTTGTGGCCGGGGCCGTTACCTTCCCAGCCGTTGTAGCCGAGGCGGTCGGGTTCGCAGCCGTTCTGGCTGAGGCTGTCGGCTTCCCAGCCGTTGTAGCCGAGGCGGTCGGGTTCGCAGCCGTTCTGGCTGAGGCTGTCGGCTTCCCAGCCGGGTTTCTTCGGCGCCGGTCGTGTGTCGGCGCAGCGCCACCGTCCAGCGCCGCACGCGCGGCATTGAGCGCGTCGATCTCTTCCTTCAGTTCGCGCAGCCGGTTCTCTATCGAGTCAAGAATGTCTTTGGTCACAGTCATGGGGTTGATCCTACGCATCCGGCCCCGGCAGCACGCGTCCGTCGGCCGCTCCGATTGCTGCCCGTGGCGACGTGGCGCCCGATTCCGTTCAAGACACGGATGTGGCGGTGGTCGCCGGCGCGGCAGGTCCGGTGAGGATCGAGATGGATCGGGGTGATTCCGGTCGGGGCGAACATGGCGCGAGAGTAGCTGTCGGCGCGAGCTCGCTGGTATCAATGCAGCTGTGAGCTCAGTGCTATCACTCGGAGCTGTGAGCTCGCTGCTATCGAGGCCGACCGTTCCTGGGGGCTCCGCGGTCCTCGACTACTTCCATCCCGCCGTGCGCGTCTGGTTCGAGCGGCGGTTCGGTGAGGGACCGACCGCGGCTCAGGCCGAGGGGTGGCCGGCGATCATCGCCGGGCGGCACACGTTGATCTGTGCTCCTACCGGGTCCGGTAAGACGCTCGCCGGATTCCTTGCCGCGATCGACGCTCTCTACCGGGCTCACCAAGCAGGCGAGTACATCGAGGGCGCTACCCGGGTGGTGTACCTGAGCCCGTTGAAGGCGCTGGCGGTCGATATCCACTCCAACCTGGAACAGCCGCTCGCGGAGATCGCCGAGGTCGCCCGAGAGCTCGGCTATGAGCCGGCGCCGATCACCATTGCCGTGCGGACGGGCGATTCCACCTCGTGGGAAAGGCAGATGATGCTCCGCCGCCCACCCAATCTGCTGGTCACGACGCCCGAATCGCTTTACCTGTACCTGACCGCCGAGCGCTCCCGGGCCACGCTGGACACGGTGGAGACGGTGATCGTGGATGAGATTCACGCCCTGGCCCGCGATAAGCGGGGCGCGCATCTCGCGCTGACGCTCGAGCGGCTGCAGGCCGTGACCGAGCGTTCGCCCGTCCGGATCGGGCTGTCGGCGACGGTGAGGCCAGTGGAGACCGCTGCCTGCCTGCTGGTGGGCGCGGGCGAGCCGCTCCCGGTGATCGCCGACGTCGGGCACCGCCGCCGCCTGGATGTGTCGCTGGAGCTGCCCGACGGCGAGCTCGAGGCGGCGTTGTCCGGCGATCAGTTCGACGAGATCCTGGACCGGATCGCGGGCCACGTAGCCGAGCATCGAACGACCTTGGTGTTCGTCAACACCCGAAAGCTCTCCGAGCGGGCGGCCCACGAGCTGGGGGAGCGGCTGGGTCAAGAGCTGGTGGCGGCGCATCACGGATCGCTGTCGCGCGAGCGCCGTCAGCGGGTCGAGCAGCGCCTGCGTGCCGGCGAGCTGAAGGCGTTGGTGGCGACCGCGTCGCTGGAGCTCGGCATCGATGTCGGTCCGGTCGAGCTGGTGTGCCAGCTCGGTTCGCCGCATAGCATCGCCACCTTCCTGCAGCGCGTTGGACGGGCAAACCATCAGCGCAGCGGGGTTCCCCGAGGGATCATTTACCCGACCACGCGCGATGAGCTGGTCGAGTGCGCGGCGCTGCTGGCCGCGGTCAAGCGGGGACGCCTCGATGCCCTGCTGGCACCGGAGCAGCCGCTCGACATCCTCGCCCAGCAGATCGTGGCGGAGACGGCGGCGAGGGGCGAGGAGGGGGTGGCGGAGGAGGAGCTGTTCGCGCTGGTCGCCCGCGCGGGGCCATACCGAAACCTCGCCCGCGAGGAGTTTGAGGAGATCGTCGAGCTGGTCTCAGCCGGAATCGAAACCGGGCGCGGACGGCGTATGGCGTTCCTCCATCGCGACCGGGTCAACGGACGGCTTCGCGCCCGGCGGGGCGCCCGGCTGGCCACCCTCACCTCGGGCGGCGCGATTCCCGAGACCGGTGACTACCGCGTGCTGATGGAGCCGGGTGACGTCCTCGTCGGCACTGTGAACGAGGACTTCGCGGTCGAATCGATGCAGGGTGACGTGTTCCTGCTCGGCAGTCATCCCTGGCAGATCGCGCAGGTCACCAACGGTGTCATGCGCGTGCGCGACGCCACTGGTAGACACCCCACGGTCCCGTTCTGGCGCGGCGAGGCGCCGGGCCGCACGGACGAGCTGTCCGAGGAGGTGTCCCGGCTGCGCTGCGCCGTGGCGCAGCGGCTCGACGCGGACGGGCGCCAGGGCGCCATCACCTGTGTGCAGGACGCCTCCGGCGTCGATGCCGTCGCCGCCGCCCTGGTCGTCGACTATCTGCGCGCGGGCCGGGCCGCTCTGGGCGGGGTGCTCCCGTCCCACGAGGACATCGTGTTCGAGCGGTTCTTCGACGAGACCGGCGGCATGCAGCTGATCGTCCACGCGCCGTTGGGTGCGAGGATCAACCGGGCGCTCGGCCTCGGGCTGCGCAAGAAGTTCTGTCTGACCTTCGATTTCGAGCTCCAGGCGGCGGCCAGCAACGACGCCGTGCTGCTGTCGCTCGGCCCCCAGCACTCGTTCCCGCTCGAAGACGTGCCCGCCTTCTTGCGCTCGCACACCGTGCAGGACGCGGTCTCCCAAGCGGTGCTCCGCAGTCCGATGTTCACCGCCCGCTGGCGGTGGAACCTCAATCGCTCGCTCGCGGTGCTTCGTCGCAAGGGCGGGCGGCTGAATCCTTTCAATATCCAGCGGATGGAAGCTGCCGACCTGATGGCCGCGGTGTTCCCCTCGCTCGCGGCCTGCCAGGACAACGCCCCCGCCGGTCCAATCGAGATCCCCGACCACCCGCTGGTGCGCGAGACCCTGGACGACTGCCTGAACGAGGCGATGGATATCGACGGACTGAAAGCGCTGGTCGCGAGGTTTGAGGAGGGCACGGTTCGAGTGCATTTCGTCGACACGGTCGAGCCGAGCGTGCTCGCCCACGAGATCCTCAATGGCGCCCCGTTCACGTACCTCGACGAGGACACCGAGATCGGCGAGCGCCGCTCGCGCGCGGTGCCGCTGCGCCGTGGCCTGCCGGTGCAGCCTCGCGAGCTGGGTCGGCTCGACCCGGACGCAATCGAGCGAGTACGGGCCGAGGCGATCCCGCGCGTGCGAAACCCCGACGAGCTCCACGACGTGCTCCTTTCGCTGGTCGCTGTGCGCCCGCGCCAAGAGTGGATCGAGCATTTCGAGGCGCTGGCACGCGAACGACGATGCTTGCGCGTGCACGGTGCGGAACCGGCCGGATCGCTGTGGGGGGCGACCGAGCGCCGGGGCGAACTACAGGCCCTGTTTCCGCGCGCTCGCTTCGTCCCTGATCACCCGGTTGCGCTCGACCTGCCCGGCCTGCTCGACGCCGGGGCCGCCGACGAGGCAGCAGTGATGGTCGTTCGGGGTCATCTCGAGGTGTGTGGCCCTGTCACCGAGGAAGACCTCGCCGCGGCCACCGGGCTGTCACGATCCTCGGTGAGCATCGCTCTCGAGGCGCTCCGAGGGCGTGGGTTCGCGGTCAGCGGGCGATTCGAGCCAGACCGTGGCGAGCAGTGGTGCGCCCGCCGGCTGCTGGCCCGCATCCACGCCTACACCCGGGAGCGTCGGCGCGCGGCGGTCCGGCCCATCAGCCAGGAGGAGTGGCAGGCGTTCCTCGAGTCCTGGTGGCATAGCGCGCCCGGAACCCAGCGCCACGGCCGGGCCGGGCTGGCGGAGGTGATCGAGCAACTCCAGGGCTTCGAGTGGCCGGCCGGCGACTGGGAGCGGGTGTTCGCCGAGCGGGTCGAGTCGTATCGCCCTGAGTGGCTCGACGACCTGTGCCTATCGGGCGAAGTGGCGTGGGGGCGGCTGTCTCTCCTCGAGCCCGCCGTCGAGGGTGGCGATGGGGTGGCCGAGCAGCCGCGCTGGGCCGGCAAGACGCCGTCCCGCCGGACGCCGATCACGTTCATGCTTCGGCAGGATCTTCCGTGGCTGTTGCAGGCCCACCGCGGAACCGCCGCGCCGGCCGAACCGACCGCCGGCAGCGCGCGAGAAGTGCTCGCTGCGCTGCGCGGACACGGCGCCCTGTTTCACTCCGATCTCCAGACGGTTACCAACAGCGTCCCCGCCGACGTCGAGGAAGGCCTGTGGGACGGCGTCGCCAGGGGACTCATTACCGCCGACGGCTGGAGCGCCATCCGGTCGCTTCTGAACTCCCGCACTCGGTTCGTGCGCCGCCAGAGACCCTACCCGCGCTCGGGCTCGCGCGGCCGGCGAGGCACGTGGCGCCAGGCCGTGGAAGGCCGCTGGACGCTGCTGCCCAGCGCACGGACCGTCGACGATGCCGACGAGCTCGCCGAAACGGTCGCCTGGCAGCTGCTGGCGCGATGGGGGGTTGTGTTCCGCGAGATCTATCTCAAGGAACGGCTGGCGGTTCCGTGGCGAGAGATCCTCTGGGCCCTGCGCCGTCTCGAGGACCGCGGGCTGATCCGAGGCGGACATTTCGTCACCGGCGTGACCGGCGAGCAGTTCGCCGACGAGGCGACGTTCCCGCTACTGCGCCCCCGCCGCGCCGCCAAAGCGTTCGCGCAGCCAACTCGGCCGTCCCACGAGCGCGTCGATGTATGACCCTGCTCGCCGACGTCGTGTCCGCCTCGAGGGACGTCGCGCTTACGAGTTCACGCTCGCGCAAGACGGCGATCCTCGCCGAGCTGCTGAAACGGCTCGAGGCCAGCGAGATCCCGATCTGTGTCGCGTTTCTATCCGGCGTTCCGCGCCAGGGGCGCGTAGGGATCGGTTACTCGACGATCTACGGCATTGAGCTTGCGCCGGCGGGCGAGGCGACCCTCACCGTTACCGATCTCGATCGAGCGGTCGCCGACATCCAGCAGGCCACGGGCAGCGGATCGGCGACGAGGCGCCGAGCGCTGCTCGGCGAGCTGCTCGGCCGCGCCAGCGAGCGGGAGGCTGATTTCCTCAGAGCGCTGTTCACGGGCGAGCTGAGGCAGGGCGCGCTGGCCGGGCTGATGGTGGATGCCGTCGCCAAGGCCGCGGGGGTCTCCGGCGAGATCGCGCGGCGGGCGCTGATGCTCTCAGGCGATCTTGCCCGGATGGCGGAGATCGCGATGACGGACGGGGAGGAAGGCCTCAGGAGAGTTGGCTTTGAGATCTTCCGGCCGATCTTCCCGATGCTCGCTTCAACGGGCGCGAGCGTGGCCGAGGCGATGTCCAGCTTCGAGTGTGCCTCGGTGGAGTGGAAGCTCGACGGAATCCGTGTCCAGGTCCATCGCCGCGAGGAAGAGGTGCGCGTCTACACGCGCAACCTCAACGAGATCACGGGCGCGCTGCCCGGGATCGTCGACGCGGTGCTGCGCCTGCCGCTGAGGCAAGCGGTCCTCGACGGCGAGGCGCTGTGGATGCGCGACAACGGCCCGGCCGCCTTTCAGCAGACGGTGTCGCAGATCGACCGCGACGCCCCGCCGGAGGGGATCGTGACGTTCCTCTTCGACCTGCTGCACGTCGACGGCGAGGACCTGCTCGACTCGCCCCTGACGGATCGCGCTGCGAGGCTCGAAGCGATCGCGCCGCAGCTCAAGATCCCTGGCGTCCTGACATCCAGCCCCGAACAGGCACAACGTGTTCTGGACGAGTCGCTGCGCGTCGGCCACGAGGGTGTCGTGGTGAAGGACGCCGCATCGACCTACGCGGCCGGCCGGCGCGGCAAAGCCTGGCGGAAGGTGAAGCCCGTGCGGACGTATGACCTCGTCGTGCTCGCCGCGGAGTGGGGCCATGGACGCCGGCAAGGCTGGCTCTCGAACCTCCACCTCGGCGCCAGGGACCCCAGCTCGGGCGAGTTCGTGATGGTCGGGAAGTGCTTCAAGGGTCTGACCGACGAGCTCCTGCAGTGGCAGACCGAAGCGCTGCTGGAACGCGAGACCGGCCGGCGCGGGATCGCGGTGCTCGTCCGTCCCGAGCTCGTCGTCGAGATCGCGCTGGACGGCGTGCAGTCGTCCACCCGCTACCCGGGTGGTGTCGCCCTGCGCTTCGCCCGTGTCAAGCGTTACCGGCCGGAGAAGACCGCCCACGAAGCTGACGCGATCGACGACTTGCGCGCACTGCTCCCAGCCGAGCCATGACCGCGTGGCGCGACGTGCTCCTCGCGGAGCCAGTCGTCCGCCTGGCGCCGACCCTGAGCGCCGCGCCAATGCGCCCGACGGGGCCGAACGATCAGTGGGTCGTATCCTGGGCCGATGCCAGATCTGCGCGTGGCGCTTGTCGGCTATGGGCTGGCTGGTCGTTTCTTTCACGCGCCGCTGATCGACGCGACGACGGGCCTCGCGCTAGCGAGCGTGGTCACAGCCAGTGCCGAGCGCCAAGCCCAGGCAGAGCGAGAACATCCGAACACGCAAGTCCTGAGGAGCCTCGGGCAGCTGTGGGAGCGCGGCGATCACGATCTGGTCGTAATCGCCTCGCCCAATCATGCCCACGCGCGGCTGGCCGCCGAGGCGATCGGCCACGGTGTGCCGGTTGTCGTGGAAAAGCCGCTGGCGGTCACCGCCGCTGAAGCGGCGGCGCTGGTCCTTCGCGCCGAGCAGGCTGGGGTATTGCTGACCGTGTTTCAGAACCGTCGCTGGGACTCTGATCACCTCACGCTCGCCCGGCTCCTCGGCGAGCAGCGCTTGGGAACGGTGCTTCTCTATGAGTCGCGGTTTGAACGGTGGCGGCCGTTGGCGAACCCGGGGGCGTGGCGCGAGTCAGCTTCGCCGGAACAGGGCGGCGGGGTGCTGCTCGATCTCGGCAGTCACTTGGTTGACCAGGCGCTCGTGCTGTTCGGGCTGCCCACTCATGTCTACGCTGAGGTTGCTGCGCGCCGCGGAACACCCGGTGATGACGACGTGTTCCTGGCTCTGCATCACGCGAACGATGTGATCAGTCACCTGCACGGATCGGCGGTCACCGCGGCTCCTGGCCCGCGGCTCCGAGTGCTGGGCACGGAAGCCGGATATCTCGCGCCTAACGTCGATTCGCAGGAGCAGGAGCTCCGAGCCGGGATGCGTCCAGACACGAAATCCGACTGGGGCGCCGAGCCGGAGTCGCGCTGGGGTTACCTGGTGAGGGGCGAGAACAGCGAGCGGCTACGCAGCGAGCGTGGCAACTGGCCGCGCTTCTACCAACTGCTGAGGACCGCGCTGCGTGACCGAGGTGCGCCGCCAGTCGATCCTCGCGATGCAGTGGCCACCCTGCGCGTTCTGGAGGATGCACGGCAGAGCGCAGCCGATCGAACCGTGGTCGCGTTCACAGCCTGATCCCGGTGGTGTTCTCCGCGCGACGCTGCCACCCGCGCGGTTCGGTGCCGGCGGGGGCTCCGCGATCACCGATCGTTTAGGTCAAGTACCGATATCGGCGGCTCGATCGTCGCCTGGGCATCGGTCGGCACGATCGCGGTGCCGAGCGCGAAGAACTCGATCACATGGCTTCCCCAGCCGTGGCTCTTCTCCGAGAGCGAGACACCAACGATGCCCTCTGCGCTTAGCTCCTGGGCCTCGGTTTGCATTCGCTGCATCGCCAGCTCGCGTGCGTCGTAGAGCGCTTGCGTGAAGTTCGGAAGCTCGACGTTGCGTCCGGTCTGCGCGATCGTCCGCAGGGGCCCGCGCCGTCCGACGTGGTAGACGCAGCTGCCCATCACCATTCCGACCGGGCGGTGGCCGGTGCGCAGCAGCGTCCAGAACTGCTGGCCGGACAGGTCGCTCTGAAACGGCCTCCCGTTCGGTGCTCGGTGGAGAACGCCGTCGCGATGCTTGACGGCGGTGCCGATCGCGATGAACTCCGCCATGTTCTGCCCCCACTCGTACCGGCCGATATCGAGGCGAACGCCAACGATTCCATCGGCGCCGAGCTGGTCTGCCTCCTCTTCCATGCGGGTCATCGCGAGGTGCCGTGCGCTGTACATGGCCTGCGAGAGCACCGTGAGTTCCCGGCTCGAGGTCGGACCAGCGACCTGGAACCCGATGTGAAAGATCGAGCTGCCGAGCACCAGGCCAACCGGATCGAAGCCGGCCTCCGTGACGAGCAGGAACTCGTTCACGGTCAGATCGGAGGTGTACAGACCCTCGCGATTCTGCTCCAGACGCTCACGGCCCGACGCCGGTATCCCCTCAACAGAGGTCGGGTCGTATTCGGTCATCTCGCCCCGATCCTGATCGCCGTCTTGACCGGAAACGGCGACGAGCGCTCCCGATGCGCGATCGCCGTGCCGGCAGCATGGATCGTGATCACCCAGCCCCCACGTTCCACATCACCGCGACCCGAGACGCGGTACGGCAGCCCGAGTCGGCCCGTGTGCCAACCGTGTCGGTCGCTGGTCTGCAGCGAGGACCCCAGCGCAAACCTCTCGCGATGCACCGAATGCGAGAACTCGACGCCTACCGCGCCAGCTCCCCGAGCGTCTGCGATCTGGCCGCGGAGCTGTGCGCGCACGGTTTCACGCGCCGCTTGAAAGCCCTTGCTGAGCTCCTCCAGCTCCTGGTTCTGCGGCTTTGTCCGCACTCGCCGCAGGCGCGTGGAACGAGGCGGCGAGGCGAACACGACCGCTGTCGTCGCTACCAGTGCCACCGGCTCATGGCCGGCGCTATGGAGCCGCCAGTAGTCCTGGACCGACAAGTCGGTGAGGGTCGGCGACGACGTCCCGGGCGAATCCGGGTGCCGGATCGCGGTTCCGCTCACCACGCACTCGATCGTCCCCTCGCCGAGATCGTGGTCGCTGCGGTGCAGATGAACGCCAACGACGGCATCAGCGCCAACCTGCCGCGCCTCCTCGCGCAGACGGTCAAGCGCACGACGCCGGGCCATGTTCCAGGCGCCGGTCAGCACATCGAGCTCGCACACAACCTCAGTGCGCCACTTGTAATTGCGAACCTGCGCCAGCGACGGCTCCGTATACAAGTTCTGCAACGCCCTACCGGTAGGCGTCGGGGCGTAGGGCGAGCCGCTGAAGAAGACCTTCCCGGGATCGAGCGCCGGCAGATACTGCCAGCCCGTCCGCACGACGCTCGCGCCCATCACCTGAGCCAGCGGCTGCGGCCCGAGCCGCTCCAGCAGCGCGAACTCGTTCACCGAAAGCCCGCTCGTGAACAACGAGCCGTCTATGGCGAGCGCCCGCAACCGCGTTTCGGCGCCGGGCGGAATCCCACCGCTTTCGATCCGCGTCAGCGACTGCGCCCGCTCACCATCCTCGTCGCCACCGCGTCCAAAGAAGCCCATCGTCAACCTTCAAGGCAACTCATGTCAGTCCTCCTGAGCCGATGCGGCCGCCCTCCGGCGTGCCGTTCAGCTGCAAGGTACCGGACAGCGGCTCCACGGCTGCCGGCATTTCGGGCTACGGGTGATCACCGGCCGGGCGCGCAGCTGCAAAGCACTCACCCGCTCGGACGCGATCCAGGACGCTCGTGGGCGGAGGATCGTCCCGAAAGGTAACCTGAGCCGGTGAGCGAATTGGTTGCCTCAGCCGCGGAAAGGTATGCCGGGGAGCATACGAGCCAGTTCGACGGCCCCCTTGCCGCAGCCGCTGCGTGGACGCAGGGCAACACCGACTCGCCGGGAATGATGAGCGGCCTCGCGGAGGCGAGGTTGTTGGAGGCGTTGATCGTCGTCGGTGGTGCGCGTCAGGTGCTTGAGATCGGCACCTTCACAGGGGTCGGGGCGCTGACGATGGCGGCGGCGCTGCCTGCCGAGGGCCGGGTTACGACGCTCGAGGCCAACGAGGAGGTCGCGGCTGTGGCACGCCGTCATTTCAATGCGAGCCCACACGGAAGTCGGATCGAGCTGATCGTGGGCGATGCGCTCGAGACGATTGCCGATCTCGAAGGCCCGTTCGACCTCGTCTACATCGACGCCTGGAAGGCCGATTACCCCGCCTACTACGAGATGGCCCTCCCAAAGCTCGCCGCGCATGGCGTGATCGTCGCCGACAACCTGTTTCGCACCGGAGCGGCACTCGATCCGACCGCCGCGGATGAGGGCACCGTCGGGATCCGCGAGTTCGCCGACCGCGTGGAGAAGGACGAGCAGGTGCATAACGTCCTGCTGACGATCGGCGACGGTGTGATGCTCGCCTGGCGCCGCCCGGCGAGCGCGGGATAGCCACCCGCCCCAAAGTGCGTCGGCCGGCTCGGCACGCGGACGCTGCGATGCCTGACGAGCTGCATCCGCGCCATCTCGCCGTTCGGGTCGCCGAGATCGCGGCGGTCATCGCGGTCGTCGCGATCGCGATTGGTGCTCTGCCGGGGCTCGACGAGGTGCGGGCCCGCCTGCACGGGGCAGACCCGGTCTGGGTCGTAGCGCTGATCCTCGCCGAGGTCGGTTCCTGCCTCGGCTATCTGCTTGTCTTCCGCTCGACGTTCTGCTCGCAGATGTCCTGGGGGTTGAGCTATGACATCGCGATGGCCGAGCTGGCGGCGAATTCGCTGCTCCCGGCCGGTGGCGCTGGAGGCCTCGCGCTCGGTGTCTGGGCGCTTCGCCAGGCCGGCATGCCGACCGACCACATCGCGCGGCGGACCGTAGCTTTCTTCGTCGTTACCAGCGCTGCGAACTTCCTCGCGCTTGTGCTTGTGGGGTTCGGCGTGTTCGTCGGCATCCTGGCGGGCCGTGCTTCTGCCGTGCTCACGCTGGTGCCCGCGCTCGTCACCGCCCTTGGAGTGCTGCTCGTCGTATTGAGCCCGAGACTTCTGCGCGCTGTGGGTGAACGCGGCGCGGGCGCCGACCCCCACAGCCGGCGCGGGCGCGTGAGCCTCGCTCTGCGCTCGTGGCTGAGGACCGGCGCCGACGGGGTGGACCAAGCCATCGCGCTGCTGCGCTCACACAGCTTCGGCGTGATCGTGGGCTCGTTTGCGTACATGGCATTCGACATCGCGGCGCTCGGGTTCGGCTTCGCCGCCGTCGGGCACGTGCCCGCGTTCGGGATCCTCGTCCTCGGTTACCTGATCGGCCAGCTCGGCAACCTCGTGCCGCTGCCCGGCGGCATCGGCGGCACCGAGGGAGCGCTCATCGGGGTGTTCGCGCTCTACGGCGTCAACCTCGCGGAGGCCACGGCTGCAGTGCTCCTGTACCGGCTGATTCAAGTGGTCCTACCGGCTCTGTTGGGAGCGCCGGCGTTCGTCCTGCTACGACGCAAACTGATGGCTGCCGACCGGCCGGCGCTGGTCTGTGCACCGCTGGCGCTCGACGTCGTGAAGTTGCCGGCGCGAGGTTGACCGCTCCATCGGATGAGCAAAGGCTTTCTCGCTGCGAGCGGGAACGGTTGGCGACGCGCTCGCCATGTGTCCGCGCCCGCTCGTATCTGAGTGGATGCCAGCCGGTCGCAACGAGCCTTGTCCGTGTGGCAGCGGCGCCAAGTACCGGGTCACGGCCCGCGTTGCTCGTGTACGGCGCCCGCGGCTACATGCTCGCGGCGTGATCGAGGGTCATCACGCTTGGTGATCGTCGCGCCACGGGACTGGGGGGTAGGGGTAGCGCTGGCCGTCGGCCGGATCTGCAACCGTGCCGGTTAACAGATGCTGCTGGCGATCTATCTGAATGACCATCTTGCCGGCGCGATGGCCGGTCGTGAGCTCGCGCGGCGCGCCGCCGCGAGCAATCGCGGTACGAGCTACGCCCCGTTCCTCGAACAGCTGGCCGAGCAGATCGAGGCGGACCGTGTGTCGCTGCTGGAGATCATGCGGGCACTCGGCGTCCGAGTCGATTACTTCAAGGTGACCGGTGGTTGGGGAGCCGAAAAGCTGGGGCGGCTGAAGCTCAACGGCCGCCTCTTTGGCTATTCGCCCTTGAGCAGGATCGTCGAGCTCGAGGGACTCGCTCTCGGAGTCAATGGAAAGCTCGCCCTCTGGCGATCGCTCGATCAACTCGAGCTCGCGCCGCTGACGCTGGCCGGCATCGTCCTCCCCGATCTCATCGCCCGCGCCGAGGCCCAACTGGAAGGGCTGGAGGACCACCGCCTGCAGGCGATTGCCGACGCCTTTCTCTGACCACATCGCCAACCGTGGTCAGCCGGCCTTTTCGGCTGCTGCCAGGCCGCGCCGGGCGAAAGCAGCCATGACGATCGCCGACGCGGCTAGCCCGACGAACGCGATCGCCACTTTGACCGGCGATCCGGCCAGGAGGCCTCGGCCCGCCTCGAGTACCGCGGTTGCCGGGTTGAGGCTGGCGACATCGTGGATCCAGCCGGTGAGCAACGACAAGGGCACGTAGACGGGGGCGAGGAACAGGAGCACGAATACGGGCATTTGGATGAGCGCGCCGGCCTGTTCGGTGCGCAGGAACATCGCCACCCCGCAGGCCCAGAGCGCGGCGACGAGGTTCATCGCCACGCCGAGGCCGAGCAGGCCGAAAAGCTGGACGCCGCTGCCGTCGACGTTCATGCCCGCGATCAGCGCGGCGATCGTCACGACAGTCCCGGTGAGCACCCAGCGAAGCAGCGCGCCGACCGTGTAGCCGGCGATGATTCCGCTCCGCTGCGGGGCGCTTAAAAGCAGCCGGCGGGCAAAGCCGGAATCGAAGTCACGGGCGATCGCAAACCCGGTGAATACGCCGCCGAACGCCGCGGACTGCAGGAATACGAACACGAACTGAAAGGACGTGTAGCCGGGCGGATAGTGGAAGTTCGGCACGTCGCTGATCCGCGACAGGCCGCCGGCGAAGGCGATCAGGAAGAACAGCGGGAAGACGATCGAGGGCACGAGGATTGCCGGGTTGACGATCGTGTTGTGGATCGAGCGCCAAGCGACGCCGCGGACGACGTAGAAAAAGCGATTCATCCCCTGGCCAGCCTCGTCTTCATTGCTGATTGCGAGAGTCCCAGCGCGATCACCAGGAGCGCGATCGCGAACCCGAACCCCAGCGCCAGCGCCCGTGCGTCCCAGCCGGTGATGACCAGGCTGCGAAGCCCCTCGAGCAGGTAGGAGATCGGGTTGTATGTCGCAACGTCCCGAAACCAGGTCGCCTTGATCAGGTTGCGCGGCAAGCTCGAGGAGCTGAGGAAGAGCGTTACGAACAACAGCGGAAAGATCCCCTGCACGGCCTCGCCGGTGCCGAATCGCAACGCCAGCAGCCCGCCGAGGCTGGCGAATGCGAACGAGATCAGGATCGAGAGGGCGAGCAGCACGAGCGCGCCACCGACGCCGCTGGCGAACGTGACGCCAGTGACCAGCCCGAAGAGCAGGTAGACGATCGCCTGCACGATGCCCAACACGAGCGCGCCACCCAATTGCCCGACCAGCAGGGCCTCGCCCCGCAGCGGCGTCATCGCCAGCCGGTTGAGAAAGCCGCTCTCGATGTCTCGGGCGAGATCGACACCCGCCGTGATCGACACGAACATCGCGCCCTGGATAAAGGGCATCGCAATCAGGAAGTCGCGATAGTTATCGGTCGGGAAGCCCGGGATGTGCGTCGCGGGGCTGAGCGCCGAGCCGTTGATCGCGAACAAAATCAACGGGAAGACCATCGGGAAGATCATCAGCGCGCGCTGGCGCACCGTGCGGAGCACCGCGCGCCGTCCCACGGCAAGGGTCTGCTCCACGACGCCCCCCGCCCGAGCTGAGCGCTCAGCCCGGGGCGCGCCGAGGGCGCTCTCAACGGCCACGTCGCCTCCGCCCGCGCCGGCGCGTTTCCCCTGGTTCCTGCGCCACGGCACCATCTCCGGATCCCTCGAGCTTGCGACCGGTCTTGGCCAGGAACACGTCGTCGAGCGACGGCTGATGCAACTGGAGGGTCTGGACGCGTAGCTCAGCGCGATCGAGAATCCGGACGATCTCGGCCAACTCCGCCTCGCCGCCTGGCAGCTGCACCGTGACGCTGCCGCGACCATTGCGCCGCATCTCGCCAAACCCGGAGAGCAGCTCGCCGAGCCGATCTCCCGCGTCCAGGTCCGTCGGCGTCACCTCTACGCTCGGACTGCCGATCTCGGCTTTGAGCTCGGTCGGCGTGCCTTCCGCGACGATCCGGCCGTGGTCGATGATCCCAATGCGGTCGGCCAGAACGTCGGCCTCCTCGAGATATTGGGTGGTGAGGAACACGGTCATCCCCTCGTCGTGGGCAAGCCGCGCCACCTCCTCCCACAACGCCGTCCGGCTCTGCACATCAAGCCCGGTGGTCGGCTCATCGAGGAACAGGATGCGAGGTGAGTGCACAAGCGCCAGGGCGAGGTCCAGGCGGCGCTTCATGCCGCCCGAGTAGCCGCCAACGCGCCGGTCGGCCGCCTCGGTCAGCCCAACTCGCTCGAGCAGCGCCTGGGCACGCCGGCGCCGCTCGGCGGCGGGCAGTCCTTGCAGCGTGGCCTGAAGGATCAGATGCTCGCGACCGGTGAGGATCGCGTCGAGTGCGGCCTCCTGCAATGCCGCGCCGATCGTCGCGCGCACCTGGGCGCCCTGGCGCACGACGTCGTACCCGCCGACCCTGGCCTGCCCGCTGGTCGGCGGCAGCAGCGTCGTCAGCATCAACACGGTCGTTGACTTGCCGGCGCCGTTGGGTCCAAGAAATCCGTAGATCTCCCCGGGCGAGACGGCGAGGTCGATCCCGTCGACGGCCCGTGGTCCGTTTCGAAACTCCCGAACCAGGTTCTCCACCTCGATTGCCGGCTGTCCGCTCATCTCTGGCAATCTAGCAAAAGCTTGAGGTTGTCAACGATCGACGTTATCAATAGAATCTGGGGCGATGGAGCCAATCTTGGAGAGCCGGGAGATGGAAGCGCCGGCAGCTGAGGTGTGGGCGCTGCTCCGCACCCTGTTTGGACAGCAGCGACGGCGATTTCTCATCGCTGCCTCCGACCTTGATCTGCACCCGGCCCAGGCGGGAGCGCTGCTCCAACTGGACTCGCCGCTGCCGATGAACGAACTTGCCGAACTGCTGGCCTGCGACAACTCGAACGTCACCGGGCTCATCGACCGCCTCGAGGCAAGGGGATTCGTCACCCGCCAGCCAAGCCCCCACGACCGGCGCGTAAAGCATGTCGTCCTGACAGAAGCCGGGCGACGGCTGCGCGGACGTATGCTGGAGCGGGTCGGGCAACCCACGCGAGGCTTCCAGCGCCTGTCCGCCGTCGAGCAACGTCAGCTGGGCGACCTGCTGCGCCAGGTGCTCAAGGATGACGCCGCGCCATGAACGGCAGCAGCTGCGGTGTGCGATGTGTGGACCTCGCCCCAGGCACCGCTTCCTGACCTCAGTTACGGGCGGTGGCTCGCCCAGCCACCGCCCGCCGCTCGCCTCGTCGTTCAGCCGAGGAAGGAATGAAAAGCACCCAGCGGCTCGGGTAGCTTGGGCGTGAAGGGCTTGAACTTGTACGCCTTCGCGGTGTCGAACCCGGCCTTGCCGGCGGCCGTCTTGTCGGCGAATGGTGTCAGCGCTTTGACCGCCTGGGCGATGTTGGTCCACCGCAGAGTCCGCTCATAGCCGTTGTTGTTTGGAGGGTCGACGCTCTCGGCCTTCCCCTGAATGCCTGTGACCTTCTCGATCGGACCGCCGTCCCGCGCGGCCACCCCCGGTGCAACGACACGGGCGAGGGTGCGGTGATCGCTCTCGATACCCATGATCCGCGCAGCGGTCACCCGCAGATCGGGCGTGCTGAAGTCGCGCACCCCGACCAGGTAAGCCGCGATGAATGCGTCCTCCAGCGTCACCAGCACGTTCAGCGTCGTCTGCGCCTCGGAGAACATCTTCGGTGGGTAATAGAAGGTGGTGAACGGCGACGGTTTCTTGGTCACGCTCATCTCAAGCAGGTAATGCGACATCTCCTCTTCCCGGGCCGCCTTCAAGTAACCCTGGTCATCTGAGGCGAGCCTCGAGAAGAACGTCGCGGTGTTGATGATGTTCGAGTAGGTGGTCACCGCGAGCGCCTCGGCGATCTGGGCGGCGCCGATGATCGCCAGGTCGCCCTTGGTCACGCCCCCCTTTTTCCGCGCCGCGGCGAAAGACGGGAATAGCGCTTCGAGCCCGGAAGCTCCGGCCAGGACGCCCGCGCCGGCCACCGCCGTTCTGCCGAGGAACTGCCTGCGATCGGTTCCTACGCTTTCACCTTCGATGGCCATTCGGATCCTCCGATCAGAGCGAGTGTTGGTCGACGTGTATACGGAGGCGGGATGCGGCCGGATCAGTGTGTCTTGTCGAAGTGGCTCATGCTCACGCGGCTTGGTCACTCAGCCGAGGCGGACGGGCCTAGGCGCCGCCTGCCAACATGCTCTTGGGCTTGGCTGCCTTCTCAGCGATGGGTTCCTATAGCCAACAGCTGGCCTCCGGCGAGGTCCGGGGCAATGAACTCGACTCCGGGGGGAAGGGCCGCACGGCGCTGGTGTCTGTGTTCGCGGCGGCCGCGCTGGTGGTGCTCAAGCTGGGTACGGGCCTGCTGATCGGCAGCCTTGGTTTGGTATCGGCTGGGATCGAGTCCAGCGGCGACGTACTGGCCGCCGTGCTGACGCTGTTCGCCGTCCGGCTTGGTGGCCGGCCCGCTGACGCGAACCACCCCTACGGACACCGCCGCGCCGAGAACCTCGCTGCACTCGGTGAGGCTGCAATCCTTATCGGCGGCGGCATCGTCGTGGTGATCCAGGCCATCGGGCGGCTGGCGAATGGTGGCCAGCCGTTCGAGACGCACTGGTACGTGTTCGCGGTGATCGCCGTCGCGCTCACCGTCGATTTGAGCCGCGTGCTCGTTTCCGTGCGCGGGGCGTCGATGTACAAATCCGCCGCGTTGCGCTCCAACGCGTTTCATTTCGCTGGTGACTTGGCTGGGTCGCTGGCCGTCCTTGCCGGCCTGGTCGCCGTCAGCGCCGGCTTTCACCAGGGCGACGCGCTCGCCGCCCTGCTCGTGGCCGCCATCATCCTCTTGGCCGCCGCGAGGCTCATCGTCGAGAACGCGCGCGTTTTGATGGACACCATGCCCGCCGAGGCTCAAGCACGTGCTCACGCCGCGATCACCGACCTCGGTGACGACGTCGAGCTGCGCCGTCTGCGAGTGCGAGAGTCGGGCGGCACCTACTTTGCCGACGCTGTCGTCGCCGTCCCACCCGGCCAAGCCGTGGTCGAGGGCCATGGCATCGCCGACCGCATCGAAGCTGCGGTGCGTCGCGCGCTGCCCGACAGCGAGGTAGTGGTTCACCTCGAGCCGCGCCGCTACGGTCTCGACCTGCGCGACCGGGCGATCGCGGCGGCACTCGCTGAGCCACTCGTCCGCGACATGCATGACATCGCCATCTACAGACACAACGGCCGCCAGAGTGTGTCTCTGCACCTCAAAATGAAGGCCGATGCTCCGTTGGCCGACGCTCACGAGGCCGCCGAGCGGGTGGAGGCGGCGCTGCGTGCGCAGCCCGGGGTCGAGGACGTGCACACCCACCTTGAGCCGCTGGAGCGGCCATTGGAGGCGCGGGACGAGACCAGCGCCTCAGACGAGCGAGAGCGACAGCGCATCACCGAGTTAGTCCTGGTTCGCACCGGTCACCCCCCGCGCGAACTTCGTCTGCTGCACACCGACGGCGGGCTGGTCGTGTTCGTCTCCGTCGTCGCCGGGCCCGACAGCAGGCTGCCCAAGGCTCACGAACTCGCCAGCCGGCTCGAAGACGACATCCGCGACGCACAACCGCATATGACGGACGTTGTCGTGCATACCGAACCGTGACGTCAGTTCGCCTGGCGTTTCAGCTGGTCGCCGGGTTTATCCGTCAGGAACGTCATGACCAGAAAGCGCCCGAGTGCAGGCATTGGTGAGTGCCGGAGGAGGGACTCGAACCCCCGCGTGCAGCCGCAGGTCTGGTTCCGGAAGAAGCACCTGCCGTCGCGGATTTCCGCCAGTGAGCAAACTCCAAGCCGTCTACTACCGCGACCCGGCCGGTCGAGAACCGGTCCGCGAATACGTACGTGCGCTCGACGCGCGCCGGCGCGCCGTTCTGCGCCACCAGCTCGACCGACTCAACGAGCTGAGCCCGTCTGTCCCGCACTTGCCGTTCCCGCACAGATCGCAGATCCATGGCCAGCGCACCGTCAGTCCGATCGGAACAGCCGTCGCCGACGACCTGGCCGAGGATCTACGCGATCCCGAATTGCGGGCCGAATATTGAGCGCCTCGCTCCGTTCGAGGCGCTGGCGCGGATCGTGATCTTCCGACGCGCCGAGCTCGGACTGACGCAGGCCGAGCTGGCGATACGGATGGGAACGACCCCTCGGTGATCTCCCGCATCGAGAGCGGCCAGCACGCGACGAGCGCGCGGACCCTCAAACGGCTGGCCGAGGCGCTCGACGCGCGTGCAGTGGTCGGCTTTGAGTTCGGCTCGAGCGCCGGCGCCAAGCACGAGCTCGTCGGTCCTCTGAAGATTCGGTCGCGCCGAGAGCGCCGGACCGCTTGCCGATGCCAGGCGCGCGCCGATGCGCCCGTGCCGACCTGCAGCGACGACGATGTCAGCGACCGGATGCTCCACGCCGCCCATTCTTGATGTGCCCGTGAGCGCCCCTGCGGACGACCCCTTTCCCGGCTCGACGTCGCTGAGCTTGCGATCGGGTTGTCGCCGAAGGACTAGTACGCCTCGGTCGAGTCGGGAAGTGAAAGCGATCCTGGCGGTCGCCGGCTGGGGGCCCGACGAGTCCGGAGTAGCTGTGCCCGGCACGGGACGAGCGGATTCACGCGGATGCAGCAGCGCGAGGTTGCGTCCGCTGGCTGTTGCTTCGATGACCCGCCGAGCGGGCAGGCCGCTTGCTCAAGGCCGGCCACCCACGTCTGGGCGAGCACCTCGCGCACTCAGGTGGCCGCTGCTGCTTCGCCTCGTCGAGCAGCACCGCGCCGCACGCGTCGCCGGGTCGAGGTGCAAGCCACTTGCGGACCGCCCCGGCGATGCAGCAGTCCGGCCCGCTCGCCGCGACGACTCGTTGTCGTCCAACGCGCTATGGCGTGCTAGCCGAAATCGAGTTAGCACCGTCCCGTGCGCGACTGCTCCTCGCCCCGGAATGTGGGGCACGGTGCCGTCGTGCCCGCAACGGCGACGAAGCAGTGTGGCGATGCCAGCCAGAGCGCTGGTTCTCGTCCTTGATGGCGCAAGGCGAGCGAACGCGACGACTCGTCTCTCGCCGGTGACGCGTCAGCCCGCGACTCGTTCGACCAGCTTGGGGGTGAGATCGGCGATCGCGTCCACGGTGGCGGCCGCCACCTTTAGCGCGTCATCGGTGGGCGGATAGTCGGGATTGGGCACCGCGATCACTGTCATGCCCGCCGCGGTGGCGGCTCGCAGCCCGTTGCTGGAGTCCTCTACTGCGGCTGACTTCGCAGGATCGACGCCCATCTTCTCGGCTGCGGCGAGAATACGCGTCGGGCGCCGGCTTGCCCCGGGCCACCTCTTCTGAGGAGACGGTGGCAGCGAACGTGCCGGCGAGCTCGCCCAGCTCCAGCAACAGCTCGATGATCTCGCGGTTTGAAAAGGAGGCAAGCCCCAGCGGCCAGCGCTGTCGCAACGCGTGGACAACGTCGAGCGCTCCGGGGAGCAGCGGGAGCTGCTCTCGGTAGAGCTCCTGCATGCGCCGCACGACCTGGCGGTTGATCTCCTGCGGATCGAGTGGAACGGCGAGCTCGTCGTGCAGATAGCGTGCCCATTCCGGCGAGCTCATGCCGAGCATCACGGTCGGCGCATCCTCGTGCCAGCGGCCGCCGGAGCAACGCGTCAGCTGCTCCTTGGCGGTTCCAGAGCTGCTCGGAATCCAGGAGGACGCCGTCGAGATCGAAGATCACCGCCTCCGGCACGGGATAAGCTTCGCATGGCGCACCCACCGTGCGCGCCCTCATCGACGCGACAGCGCCGAGCAGATAAAGCTCCGTCCGCGAGTTCTGATCTTGGTGTAAGCGGCGGCGGCCGATGGCTTCTCGCGCCGCGGGCGCAGGAACCCTGCCGGTCTCAGGCAAGACGCTCCTAATACTGCTCAGGCGCGAGATTCGGTTCGGTCTATCGCGACTAATTCGCGCATGGCCCGCTCGAAACGCCGCGATCCGACCGCGTCTAACAGGATACGGTTCGAGCCGAGGCAGCGCGCTGCGATCATGCGAGCGGAGGAGCGCCCGCGCGCCCAGGCAGACAGCCGGATCCTTGTTTCATTGCTCGGTCTCGCCGCCGCGGCGCGGCTCTCGGTGGTCGTCTCAAGCGACGGCGACCTTGGCAAAGAGGCCTGCCGCTTACCCAGGGAACCGGTCGCGGCGGAATTTACCGAGGCGGGGACGGCGCCCGCACGACTGCAGGTCCTGCTTCTGCGTTGACGACGGGTTGTCGTTCCTTAAGCTCGACGCGCGCTCACTTGCGCGTTGCGGCCTGAGGAATCTGCCGGGGATCAGGGTTGCGGGACCGTGCTCTGCGCGATCCATTTGTACAGATCGGCTGCGAACGCGTTCGGGTCGCGTGTCCGTATGTAGGTCGCGACGGCGTCGTAGAAGGCCTCCTGGACGACGGGGCTCAGCCCTTCGCCGTGGGCGACGGACAGCAGCACGGGCAACGTCCAGAACGCCTTCGAGGATTCCCGCTGATATGCGGGCAAGGACGAGACGTCGACGTCGTGCACGACAGGGATTGACCCCTTATGCCTGCTGAACGCGAGTTGCGTGGCGGGATTGCTGATCCCACTTAGGAACGCCAGGGCGTTCTTGGCGTTCTTTGCCTTGGTTGCGGCGACGAACACGTCGACGACGGCGAGGAAGCTGCCCTGGGTGCCGGGGAAGGCAACGCCGTCGAACCCGGTGCCCTCGTGTGCACCGTCGGCGATGAGCTCGCCGAAGGCCGAGTCGTTCATGGACTCGAAAGCGCATCCTCCGGCCGCTAGCTTCTTGGTCGCCTGGTCCCAGGTCAGCTGGTTCGCCTCGGGGTCGGCGTAGCGCAGGATGGCGCCGAAGTTATTTAGGGCGGTCTGGACCTGCTTGCTGCGCCAGTCGAGGCCGTTGTGGATCATGTGCTGCCAACCGCGGGTTCCGATCGAGCTGAGCAGCGTGTTCTCGAACAGCTCGACCGTGGTGAACGGGTCCTTGGCGCCGAGACATAGCGGCGTCGAGCCCGAGGCTTTGATCTTCTTGAGGTCGCTGATGAACGAGTCGATCGTGTAGCTGCTCGAGGGGCGTGCGACGCCAGCCCGCTCGAGGAGCTTGGTGTTGAACCACAGGACGTTGCTGCGGTGAGCGCCGGTCGGGACACCGTACGGCTGATGGTCGTGCATGAGCGCGGTGAGTATCGTGCGGTTCATCCTCTCGCTGAGACGCTCAGCGGCGAAGATTGACGCGACGCTGCGGATGACGCCGCGGCTGGCGTAGCCCTGGACCGACTTCCCGGCGAACGTCTGCCAGACATCGGGCGGGTCGTTGCGCTGGAGTCGTTTCGCGAGCTCGACGATCGCGTTGGAGCCGGCGCCGCCCGCGACGGCGGCGTTGATCGCCGTGACGCCCGGGTTTGACTGGCGGAAGGCGGCGAACAAGTCGTTGAGGGCAGCTGACTCGGACGGTGAGGTCCACCACGAGACGACCTCGAGTTGCTTGGTGCTCGTCGCGGGGCTCGTCGGCGACTGGCTGCCGCACGCGCTGACCACGGCGGCTACGGCGGCCGCGAGGAGCGTGACCCGCCAGCGTCCGCTCACCCCGTCCCCTCGGCGGGTTGCGGTGGCCTGGCGACAGTCGGCGGAGCGACCTCGCGAACGGGTTGCCCGCCCGCCTCGCTCGGCTCGGCCTTGAGGTCGTAGAGCGCGTAGAGACCGACCACTGCGAAGCAGAACGCCGGGACGATGAACGAGAACGCGGGGCTGGTCGCGTCCACGACCTTGCCCTGGAGCACCGGCATGATCGCGCCGCCCACGATCGCCATGACGAGGCCGGCCGCTCCGAACTTCGTCGCCGGTCCAAGGCCCTTGAGCGCGACGCCGTAGATCGTCGGGAACATCAGCGACAGGCAGAACGACAGCGAGACGACGGCGATCACGCCTGCCATGTTCGGATTCCCCATCGCAAACAGGCACAGCGCAACGGCAAGGAACGCGAGCACCGCCAGCACCTTGGTGGCCCGGACGAATCCGATCACCCAGGTCATGAGAAAGCGCGAGGCGAGGAAGATCAAGAGACTCACCTGCAGGTATGCGGCTCCCTTGGTGAGGCTGCCGCCGAGCGCCTGGCCCACATACTGGATCAGGTACGTCCACGTGCACACCTGCGCGCCGACGTTCATAAACTGGGCAACCACGCCGAGGCGGTAGCGCTTGTTGCGCCACAGGACGCCAAACAGCGCGCGAGTGCCGCCCTCGTAGGAGCTCGCGTCTGGGAACTCCTCCACGATCGGCGGCGCCTTCCGGGTTGCGATGGCGATCCCGATCAGGATCAGCAGGATCGCGAGGCCAACGTACGGCGCCATGACCGCCCCCAGCTCGCCGGCGCGGATCGTGTGTAGCTGATCCGGTGTCAGGGACGAGATATCGACCGGATCGGCGAGTTTGGGCAGGATCAGCGTCGCAGCGAGGAATACGCCGAGGTTCGTGCCGACGGGATTGAACGCCTGGGCGAGGTTCAAGCGACGCGTTGCCGTGCTCTCCGGACCAAGCGCGATGACATACGGGTTCGCTGACGTCTCGAGCATTGAGCAGCCAGCCGCCATCGCGAACAGGGCGACGAGGAACGCGTCGTAGGTCATGATCTTGCTCGCCGGAAAGAACAGAAACGCGCCGAGCGCGGCAAGCGAAAGACCGCTCAGGATGCCCGTCTTATAGCCAAAGCGCTGATTGATGAAGGCCGCCGGGAGTGCCAGCAGGAAGTACGCGCCGAAATACGCCAGCTGCACAAGCGACGCTTGAAACGTGCTCATCGCGAAGATGCGCTTGAACCCAGCGACCATCGGCGTCGTCAGATCCTGCGCGATACCCCAAGCCGTAAAGCAGCAGATGAGCGCGATAAACACCACCACCATGCCTTTGCCGATCAGCGGCTGGCTTCGCGTCGCCTCCGGCTGTGCGACCACTACGGGCTTGGCGATGCTGCTCAACGGCGTCACGCTCCTCTCGCGCCGCGCTCACCTTCTCAACGCACTTCTACCCACCAAGGTGCGACATGTCAACCCGCGTTCGGCGATATCGGATGATGCCTTGAGGTCGGCCACCTTTGGCCGGCTCCACCTGATCGGCCGATCGATCCCGCGCGCCATCGCGGCAAGGGACGTCGTTGGGCAACTCGAATCCAGGCGTAGCCTCCGATCGGCGCCATAGCTCCGCTCGGAGAGGTGACGCGTGTTAACCCGGAAAACAGGAGTTTCACAACGGTGGGCAAGATTGTGACCCTGGGTGAGGTGGTGGCGGACGCCTACGAGGAGCAGACACCGTCCGAGTGGAGCTCCAGTTCAAAGCCCGCCCGGGCGGCGACGATGCGCAGGTCGTCCGTGGCTATTTCCCCTCGTCGAGCGTGATCTGCGGCGATCAGGCGCCCCTCTGAGCCAGCGGCCTTCGGCCAGCGCGTCGAGGTCGACATGGTCCAGGGAGGTGACCAGCACATCCGGATCGGCGGCGGCGAGGAGCTCCTCGTCATGCGCGCGCGAGAGGCCGAGGGCGGCCATCCCTCCCGCCTCGGCCGCCTGGATGCCGGACACCGCGTCCGTAACGCCGAAGCACTCCTCCGGCGGCACGCTCAGCTCTTTGCACCCCGTGAGGAACATCTCAGGATGCGGCTTCCCCTGCGCGAAGTCGCGGCCCGATATATCGGCGTCGAAGACTCCAGGAGGGTGAGCCCCGGCGTCACCCGGTCGGACTCCAGACCGTTCTCTTCCGCGACGGTGTCCAGGCGGATCTGGCGCAGGAAGAGGCCCGCATTGTTGGAGGAGGAGACCGCGGCGACATGGATCCCGGCGTCTCTTTATCGCGATGATGAAGCGCAGCGCGTCCGGGTAGGCGGTGAACGCGCCCGCGTCTTGCGAGTCAGCGATTATCGCGGTCCCGCCGACTTCGCCCGTTCGTTCCGCGGTCGAGGACTTTCGAGTGAATTGGGCGCGCCGCCCCGGTCGTCAACTGAAGGAGTCCGGCGGCTCCTTCTTCCGCGCCACGCAGCCCTCCGAGAGCGCTGGGAGATCCACTTCGTCCAACGTCGAGACAATGATGTCGGCGTCGGCGGCAGCGAGGGCGTCCGCCTCGCCGGCCCGTGCCAGGCCGATGACGGCCATGTCGGCCGCCTTCGCCGCCTGTACGCCGGAGACGGCGTCCTCGACCGCGAAGCACCGGTCCGCGGGGACGCCCAGCTCTCGCGCGGCGGTAAGGAAGATCTCGGGATGGGGCTTGCCGCCATGGGCGAAATCCCTTCCAGAGACGTCCGCGTCGAAAATGTCGAGCAGGGTGATGCCCGGCCGGACGAAGTCGTAGCGAAGACCCTCGCGATCGGCGAAGGCATCGAGTCTGATCTGGCCGAGTAACCGAGCTGCGTTCTTCGAGGACGAGGCCGCCGCGATCGGGGTTTCGGCGCCACGCACGGCAAGCACGAACCGCAGGGCGTCCGGGTAGGCGGTCAGCTCGCCGGCCCGCAGGAGCTCGTCCATGACCCGCTGTTTTCGGCGGGCGTACTCCTCGGTGCGGGCGTCGGTGGCGGGCACCCCGAAGTAGCTCAGCGCGGCGCGCGCACCGCACATGGTTGGCTTGCCGGAGATGTGCGCGCGGTAGACCTCGGGCGTGAAGCGCTCGGAGGTGTATTGCGTAGCGTCGCGAATCGATGTCCAGCTCGTCTCGAAGAGCTGGTCGAGTGCGACGCGCCAGGCGTGCTCGTGCGGCGAGTCGACGAGCACGCCGTCGACGTCGAACACCGCGCCGTGAAAACCCGCTCCCTCGATCACGTCACCGAGCGAGCAAGAGGCGACCGTCCGCCTGACCGTGAGTCACACCGGTCGGCTCGCCACGGCACGCGGGACGTCCTCGCCTGACCCCCGGGCTCGGCCTTCCGGGCAAAACGTTTCGATTCGACCCAC
>CAWCYH010000009.1:0-137283 GCA_963799745.1 uncultured Solirubrobacterales bacterium
GCCGACGTCGATGCCGAGCTCGAGCGAAAGCAGTGCGGCCGCCCCTGAAGAGACGTGCTTCTCCGCTAACGAGACAAAGCCGAACACGCCCAGACACATGACGCCGCACGAGGCCGTCGACAGGAGGTGCCGCGGCTGAGCCCAATCGGATTTCCCCGCGCCCCGAGCACAGCCAGCGTCAGCCGGCCCGCCAGGCGATACCTGAATCCCACGTCGACTACGGGCAGCCCGTGATGAACGACCTCGCTGATCCCGACGAAGTTCGCGCCGAAGAAGATGTAGATCGAGAAGCGCGACCACAACTGGAGCGTGTAGAGGCGGCCCGTGGCGTGCGGGCCTCAGGCCCGGCTGGCACGTTCGAACCGGCGTCCTTCGTCACGGCGGGCACGTTATGGCGCCGCGCCATGCGCTCATCTGTACGAATGTCACACCGCCCGAGCAGGGGAGTTGAGCGGTCTACAGCCTCATCGTAACGGTCTTCAGCTGGTGTAGTGGATCAGTGCCTCGACGCCTTCAGCCGTTCGTACCACTCTGTTTGTGGCCGCCGAACCGCGTGGCCTCGCCGCCCGCGAAGTATTCGTTGACAACACTGACCGCCTCCGGCCGCGCAGCGACCCGGTGGGCACGAGACGCATCGCGGGTCCAGATTCCCGCCACGAGACCATAATCACTGTCGTGGCCAGCTGACCGCCCGTCGTCCCCGCTGAACAGGATGACGCACAGAACAGGTCCGAAGATCTCTTCGCGCGCCACGGTGATCTTGTCTTCGACACCGACCAGAACTCGTGGCCGACGAAATATCCGGGGCGCGGGCCGCCGTCGTGTACTCGGGCGGGACCCGAGCGCCCTCCTCCTCGCCGATCGCCAGGTAGCGGCGACGATTGACAGCTGCGCCTCAGACGTAAGCGGCCCGAGCTGAAGGTCCGACGTACTGGTCCGATCGTGGCCTCCTCCGACAGCTCGACAAAGCGCGCGACGAGCCTCGTGGATCTCGTCGGCGACCAGCAATCGCGTTCCCGCCGAACAGATCTGCCCGCTGCTTCGTGAATGCGTCGAACGCCTCGGCGTAACCGCGTCGAGTCCGCGTCGGCGAACACGAGGTTCGCTGATTTTCCCCGTAGCCGGAGCGACACGGGATCAGCCAGTCCACGCCAACGTCAGCGACAGCTGCCGTGGGCACGGACCCGGTGAAGCTGACCTTGCGGATCGCCGGATGAGAGACCAGCGCATGTCCCCCGACCTCGCCGGTGCCGGTCACCACATTCAGCACCCCCGGTGCGGCCCGGCCGCCGACCCGATCTCCCCAGCTTCAAGCACGTGATCGACGTCAGCTCCGACGGCTCGGCGACGACGGTATTGCCGGTGGCGAGCGCCGGCGCGAGCCCCCGCGCCGCCTGGTTGAGCGGCGCGTTCCAAGGCAAGATCTCGGCGACAGGCCCGAACGGCTCTCGCCGCGTGTAGGAGATGTAGTCGGGCCCGAGCGGAATCGTCTCTCCACTGAACTTGTCCGACGCGCCGGCGTAGAACTCGAAGTAACGGGCGGCCCCTTCGACGTCGGCGCGCGAAAGCCAAAGCGGCTTTCCGTTCTCCAGCGTCTCGAGCCGAGCCAGCTCATCGAGCCTGGCCCGGATCCCATCGGCGATATCACGAAGTATCCGGCCCCTGCGCGACGGCGTCGTGTCAGCCCAGCCGGGGAACACACGCTGCGCGCTGAGCGCGGCGCGGTCCACATCCACGGCGGTGCCCGCCGCGATCCTCGCCACCGGCTCCGTGGTCGCGGATCGAGGCTCTCGATGGTCCCACCGCCCTCGGCCGGCGAATACTCGCCGTCGATGTACAGCCCGTATTGCTCCACAGCCTTCGATGTGAGGGTGTCATTCATCATCAGTCGGCGCTCAGCGTGCCATGGAAGACGTTGTCCGGATCGAATTTCGCCTTGAGCTCGAGCAGACGCTCGTAGCTGTCACCGAACGTGTCCTTCACCGCCTGCGGGGTCAACTTGCTCGCCGCGTGCAGCATCCCCGCGTTGCGGGTCCCATGGGTGTGCCCGGCGTCGACGAGCTCCTGCGCCATCGCGTCGGACCACCGCTCATGGCCGGCGTCCTCGTCGGCGTCCACGTAGTAGGTCATCGGCAGGTACACCCAGCCCTGGCGCGCAGTGTGGGCGGCCGGCGGAACCGCATGGCGAGCAAGTCCTTTGTCATATGGGTAGATCGCGATCGCCCGCCGCTCGACCGCCGGGTCTCCAGCCCCTTCCTGCAGCCGTTTCACCTGCGATGCGAACAGCTCCCAAACCTCGTCGCCGAGGTTGGTCGCGCGCACCACGTTGTAGTACACCCGCGTCGTATCGAACCAGTGAGCGCCGTGTAGCGGGAGGTAGTACATGTCCTGGTAGGGCACGGTCCTGATCTCACACTCGAGCATGTTCCCCAGAGTCGTCAACCCACGGAGCATCTCCACCTCCCGTGAACGGACCTCGGGAACACCAAGGTGAAACGCGGAGATACCCATCCCGGCTCGGCCCGGCTCGCAGAAGAATCCGTCGATCGACCAGTAGAGATCCTCGGACATCGTCGGCTCGAGTTCCATGAAGCGCTTGAGCGGCTCCAGCCCGGTTTCGATGTCCCACAGGAGCGTGATCACCGCGGTGTCGCGCGGGACGGGATGGAGCATCAGCTCGAAAGCAGTGACGACCCCGAAGTTGTCACCGCCCCCGCGCATGGCCCAGAACAGGTCCGGATTGGAGGCGGGTGACGCGGTTACCCAGCTTCCGTCGGCCAGGACCACTTCGTAGGCGAGGACGTTGTCGCACGTGGCGCCGTGGCGCGGGGACAGATACCCGAACCCGCCCATCGTCCCGATCCCGCCGTAGCCGATGTCGCCGACCATCCCGGTCACCGGAGCCAATCCGTAAGGCAGACTCTCCCTGACGATGTTTCCCCCGAGCGCGCCGGGACGGATCCGGACACTGCGGCGAGCGAGATCGACGTGGACGTCATCCATCAGCCGCATGTCGATCAGCAGCGCGTCGTCAGCAACGGCGAACCCCTGGAAGCCATGGCCTCCGCTGCGCACCGTGAGCCGCAGCCCCGATGAGCGAGCCGCGCCGATCGCGGCCTGCACGTCGGCGACGCCCCGCGGCCGGGCGATCACCGCGGGCGTGCGGTCGTAGCGGCGATCGTTGATCCAACGCAGCTCCTCGTACGGCGGGTCTCCCGGCACGATCCACTCGCCGGCGAACCTTTCCGGCGCCTCGACGGCGGTTGATTCGGCGCTCGTCATCCGTGACTCGGGGCCGAGCGGCGCTGCTAGCGCTGGCGCCCCCACCCCCGCCTCGGCATCGAGCAGCGCCAGGATCTCCTCGGCCTCGGCCGGGTTGTGCTGCGGCATGCTGCTGGTAGTAGCCCCGCCGGCTGATCCGGTACTGCCCGACGGCGTTCAGATCGGCGAACAGCTCCGCGACCTTGATCGCCATCAGGTTCGGGTTGATCAGCGTGATGTCCGCCAGCTCGGTGGCGCCGTTGAGCACCGCCCGCTCGTAGCACGCCGCGACGATCGTGCAGCCGATCACGACCGCCTCGGCTCCGTCTCGCTCGATCACCGCTTTGCACTCGCGGTACAGCATCACGGGCGACCGCGTCAGGATCTTCGACCATATCGGTGATGAACCAGTCGATCGCCGACACCGAGCGGCAGTTGCTCTCGAGCCCGTACACCCGGACCCGGTCCTCGAGCTCGGGAACCGCCTTGAAGATGGTCGGTCACCACCGAGAACCGATGGCCGAACAACCTCGCCAGCATCACCGAGGCCTCCAGCGGCCCGACGACCGGCATCGAGGTGAGCTCACGGGCCTGCGTCAGCGCGGGGTCGTAGCAGCAGCCGATCACGAACGCGTCGAAGCCGTCGCGCTCGGCGGCGAGCACAGCGCGCAGCACGCCGACCTCCGCCAGGTGCTTCGGCACGAAGTAGTCCATGTTTGCCGGGTAGTCGACCAGGTGCCGGATCACAAGCTCGGTCCCGGACCGCAGTGACGGAGTCACTGTCTCTTCGATCAGCGAGTCGTACACGTCGGTTCCGAATGGGTTCAGAAAGCAGATCTTCGTCATGTCACGCCTCCAGATGCCTGTTGGTCACCGTTCAGCTGGCACCCAGCCGAGCCGCGTCGCGCCCCATTCCTCGGGCAGCACGTCGCGCACCTGCTCGCTGAACGACCAGCGATGGCCTTCGGGGTCCTCGACGGTGTACTGCCGCTGGCCGTAGGCTTGTCCTCGGGTGGCGCGATCACAGTCGCGCCGGCGCGGACCGCCCGTTCGAAGTGCGCCTCGACATCATCGGGGATGATGATGAACACGAACGAGCTGTGGGCGCTGCCACCGCGCGGCGTGCGGTAGCCGAGCGCCTGGCCCTCCCCGCGATCGACCGCGCCGAGCATGATGCTCTCGCCCCCACATGTGAGTTCCACGTGTGTGACGATTCCGTCCCTGGTCGTGTGCCGGAGCGTCTCGGTGAAGTCAAACGCCTCGCGCAGCCAGGCCGACGCGCCGGCGACGTCTTCGTAGAACAGATACGGGATCACGGCGCATCTGCGCCTGACCCTACAGAACCCTCATACGGCCACCCAGCCGCCGTCGACCGATACTGCGGTGCCGTTGACATACGCGGCTCCGTCAGAGGCGAGGAACACCGCGACCGCCGCGACCTCCTGCGGAAGTCCCGGCCGCCCGGCCGGGATGAGGAAATCCATCAGTTCCTGGGTGACCCCGATGCCGCGATGCTGCTCCGGGGAGAGGTCGCCGAGGACCTCAGCGGAGTTGGCGCGGATCCCGCTGGGGATGACCCCCGGACAGATCATGTTCGCAGTCACGCCATGCCGGCCCACGTCGAAGGCCAGTCGCCGGGTCATGCCATGCATCCCCGCCTTGGCTGCCGTATACGCGATTCCATCCGCGCCACCCCGGAACGTGGCGATCGACCCGATGCTGATGATCCTGCCCGATCCCTGGGAGATCATCAGCTCGGCGGCGACCTTCGTGCCCAGAAAGCAGCCGGTGAGGTTGACATCGAGCACTCTCCGCCACAGCTCGGGCTCGTCTCCCCGACGCCGGCGTAACCGTCGAAGATGCCGGCTGCGCTCACCAGGACGTCGAGCCGACCGGTGTTGCTCATGTGCCGAGCGCAGAAAGCCCGCGATCTGCTCCTCGTCGGAGACATCGACCACGCTGCCTCGTCCGGGCGCACCGATCGCCGTCCGCGACCTCTCCGACGCGCTGCTCTGAGATGTCACACACGAACACGGTGTCACCCTGCTCGACGAAGGCCTCCGCGATGGCGCGCCCGATTCCGGATCCGGCACCGGTGACAGCTACGGTCCTTTCACCCTCTGGCATTACGCGCCCTCTGTCCGCACAACGACCTCATCGCGCACATCCAATCCCATGTCGCCGCTCGCGAGCGGCCAAGATCGCACGAATCGCAGCCGCGAGGGTTGTTGTTCCAACGAAGCTACTGCAGGGCGAACTCAGGCTGTCTGAGCTTGGCCACCCGTGTGGGGCGTCCCCGCAGCGCGACCTCCGCGAACTGCCACAGGATTGCGCCGCTCGGCGCATGCACGACCATGTCGTGCCGCAACCGGTATTGGAGCACCTCGGGGCCTGAGTCGTTGCGCGCCCAGCTCGGCATTGCCGGCGCGATGAGCCGCGCGAGGCCCACTCGGTGCAGCGAGTGAACTTCATCGGTCATGCGCCGGAGGCGGGCGCCGGCTTCCACGAACACCACGATCGGCGTGATGATGAAGCCCGTACCCGTGAGGATGTCATCGAGCACACCCACGACCTCGGCGCGCTCCAGACCGACCTCCTCCCAGGCCTCTCGAAGCGCGGCGGCCGCCGTGCGTTCACCCGGTTCGACGGCGCCACCGGGAAAGGCCCACTGCCCCGGATGCCGGCCCAGATCGGAGCGCTTGATCATCAGCACGGCCGGCTCTGAGTCGGATTCGAGCACCGCCACGGCCACGCCGGCTCGACGGCGCTCAGCGGTCAACCGGATCGGGCGGCGCTTGAGCCGGCGCAGGTTCTCGCGCACGAGCGAGCGCAGCTCGTCTCCGAACGGACCGGGCCACCGTTCATCTGCGCGACGCCCGTTCTGCGCCCGGAGCCCCGGCGCGGTCACGGACGAACCTGAGGGCCGTGGATCGGTCCCGGCTCGATCGCCTTCGCAGCCACCCTGACGAGGCGCGCCAAGCACGGCCCGCGTCTCTCGCGGGTCGATCACCTCTTCGACACCGAACTTCTTCACGGTCCGCCACATCGACATCTGCGCCGCGAACGACTCGGTCACCTCCTTGCGCTTGGCGACCGGGTCCTCGGCGGCCGCGATCTCGGCGCCGTACTCGGCCTCGACGCCGGCGGGCACCGGCATGTCCCCCCATTGCCCGGTCGGCCAGGCGAGGCGCATGCTGTAGCCGTTCTGGTTGCCCGGTGCCCTGTGCGGCGAGACCGTAGGCCCGCCGCACGTGAACGGTGAACACCGGGACCCGCGCGCGCGTGATCGCCTGCACCGCTCGCGTGCCTCGCCGCAGCACACCGGAGCGTTCGCCCTCGGGGCCGATCGTCAGACCGGGCACGTCGACGAAGTAGACGATCGGGAGCCCGAACAGGTCGCACGTCTCCGCCCACCGGGTCTGCTTGTCCGCCGCCGGGCCGTCGATCGCGCCCGCCTGGTAGCGCGAGTCGGTCGCGAAGATCCCGACGGGATGGCCCCCGATCCGAGCCACCCCGGTGCGGAGCGAGCGGCCGTAGTCCCGCACGACCTCGAAGAAGCTATCGCGGTCGACGATCTCCTCGATCAGAGCGATCGCGTTGTAGGCGCGCCGGTCGCTCGGACTGACGATCTCGAGCAGCTCGTCGCAGGAGCGGTCAACCGGGTCATCGGTCTCGACGTACGGCGGCCGCTCCTAGACGTTGGACGGGAAGTACGACAGGAAGCTGCGGATCTGATCGAAGATCTCATCCTCATCGTCGGCGGCGTTATCGATCACGCCCGATTGCTTCGTGTGGACCTCGACCCCGCCGAGCTCGAACTTGTCGATCTCGACTCCCATCGACTGTTTGACCACAGGCGGCCCGCCGACGAACAGGCAGCCGTGCCGGCGGCTCATGACCGAGAAGTGGGTGGCGGTCGCTCGCGCCGCCGATGCGCCCGCCGCAGGTCCCATCACGCCCGCCACGACCGGCACCCGATCGAGCAGTTCCAACATCGGGTACGTGCCCATCGTCGAGACCAGCATCGGGAAGCCCTTTGCCTCCTGGATCGCGATGCTGCCGCCGACACCGTGCAGGAGCAGGACCAGCGGGATCTTCATGTCGTGGGCCAGTTCCTCCAGAAACCCTCCGAAGGCCATCTTGAACCGCGCCAGGTGCGTGCCCATGGCCCCGAACTGCACGGTGAAGTCCTCCGCTCCGACCGCGACGGTTCGCCCATCGATCTCGCCCATGCCGCACACGAACGTCGTCGGGAGCTCGCCCGATCCGTCGGCGTTGGGCGTCGTCGCCAGCGCCCCGAACTCCATGAACGTGTCGGGATCGAGCAGTTTGTGGACCCGCTCGCGCGCCACGTAACGCCCCCGGCTGTGCTCGGACTCGAGTCGCTCAGGTCCGCTGCCGGCGCGTGCCCACTCGCGCCGGGCCTGCAGATCCTCGAGCATCCGCCGCCATGCCTCGGCTGCCTCGGCTGCCTCGGCCGCCCGCCGCTCCTTGTCCGCCATCGTAGGTGCAGTCAATCTGCCGCCGCGCGGCATGGTCGAGCGTGATCTCCCAGGCCGTCCCCCGTTCGGGGGACAACCGCGGAGACACTCTACGCCGGCGGCATGAACGGGGCGACGAGCCTTACCCTGCGCGCTTCGACGCCACTCTGCGCCTCGGCCTGATCGGCACTGCCGAGCGTCGAGATGATCGCGCGCGAGGCGATATATCGGAGCGGTTCGGGCTCCCAGTTGCGGCTGCGATGCCCCACCCACGGGGCGCGGGTCCGTTCGGTGTCACGCCCCAGGGCGAGTTCGGCGAGCGCGCGGGCGCCGACGTGCGCGGCGAGCACTCCGTGTCCCGAGTACCCGGCGGTGCTTCCGAGGCCGCTCGCCCGGTCGTAGTTGACCGCCATGCACCAATCCCGAGGCACGCCCAGCGGGCCTCCCCAGTGGTGGGTGATCGCCGCACTGGCCGCGGCCGGGAAGCATCGCTCGATCGTCGCCACCAGCCGCGCGCGCACCTGGTCGTCTCGTTCTGAGCGCTCGCTGATGGGCGATCCGAGCCCGTACGGAGCCCCGCGACCGCCGATTGCGATCCGCCCGTCACGTGTCCGCTGCGCGTAGAAGAACAGATGCCGCCGGTCCTTGACCAGCAGCCCGTCTCGCCAGCCGATCTCGTCCCACACCGCGTCCGAGAGCGGCTCGGTCGCGATCATCAGCGAGTACAGCGGCAGGAACGCTCGCTTGGAACCCGGGAGCTGAACCGTGTAGGACTCAGTGCAGTGCAGCACCGTGCGCGCGCGGATGGTCCCGCGCGAGGTCCTGACCAGGCCCGGGGCCACCTCGAGCGCGTCGGTCTGCTCACAGATGCGCACGCCGCGACGCTCGCACACCTCGGCCAGTCCGCGTGTGAGCGCCGCCGGGTCGACGCGCGCCGCACCGGCGTCGAACACGCCTCCGACGCAGTGGGGGACGCGGACGAACTCGTCGACCTCCGCCTTGGACAGCTCGCGCATGTCCTCCTCGCCGACGCCGAGCTCTCGCCGATCCGCCAGGTCCTGGCGCAACCGCTTGAGCTGCGCCTGGTTCTCGGCAATGGCGACGTCGCCCTGCTTGCTGTAGCCGCAGTCGATCCCCTCCTCCGCGACCACCTGGCCGATCACATCGACCGCGTCGATCGTGTCGCGTTCACCACGCTTGACCGCATCCCACCCAGCCCGCCGCGCGTACAGCCTCGGCGCGCCGGACATCCCACCTCTGACCCAGCCACCGTTCCGACCAGAAGGACCAAAGCCGGCGATCTCACGCTCGAGGAGAACCACGTCGAGCTCGGGTTGGTCGCGTTTCAGGTAGTAGGCACTCCACAGCCCCGAGAGACCGCCGCCCACGATCGCCACGTCCGCGCTCACATCGCCGTCGAGCGCGGGGCGCGGCTGCAACGAGCCGGGGAGTCCGTCGAGCCACAGGCTCCGCTCGCGCCAGCGAGCCTCCTCAGAACTGTGAGCTCGAGTCTCAACTCCGGTCGTCATTGGGCAACTCCCCTATCGATGATGGCAACCGCAGCTGCGTGGTCGGTGAACGTTAAGATGGTGTAGCTCGACGTGCTGAGGTCCGCGATCACTGACACCGCGCAAACCGGAACAGTTGAAATCCTTGAGGCTGGGGTCTCTGCTCCGGCGGCTGATGGCAAGCAGGTGCGCACGGGCCGCGCAGACCCGCATCGGCGCGAGCGGATCGCACGGGCGGCGATCGAAGTTGTCGCCGTGCACGGCGTCGAGGGGTTGACGCACCGCCGGGTCGCGGCCGCTGCGGGGGTCCCGCTCGGGTCGACGACCTACCACTTCGCGACGCTCGACGACCTGCTCGCCGCCGGGCTCGAGGCTGCCGCCGCCGAGAGCGCGGCTGAGCTCAAGGTCTGGGAGCAGAGCCTCGGTGAGGGCAATCTCGTCGAGGCCACCATAGAGCTGATCCTCGGCAGCCTCAGCTCCAGGCGCGAGCGGGTCGCGGTGCGCTACGAGATGTACGTCGCCGCGCTGCGCCGGCCGCGGCTTCGGCCCATCAGCACCGAATGGTCGCGGATGCTCGCCGGCATCTACCGCCATCACACGGACGAGAAGACGGCCGACGCGCTGTCCGCCGCGGTCGATGGCCTGTGGCTCGCATGTCTCGTGAGCGATGAACCGATGCCGACCGAGCAGATCGAGCGCGTCCTGCGACGGATCGTCGACGGCGACGGCCTGAGCGAACTCGAAGTCGATTGAGCTCATCGTCGCCTGTCGATGAAGCTCGTCGGATCGAGCCGCGCGACGGTGGTGGTGAGCGGGCCCGGCTTCTGCCCGGCGTCCTCCCGGCTCTCCTTGCGGTCGATCGCGGCACGCACGATCCGCCCGCCGACGTAGCGGAACGGTTCCGGCGGCAGCGACCCCGGCTGCGGCTTTGTCAGCGCCGAACCGCGCAGCACGTCGGCGCCACCGAGGATCTGCGCCGCGAGCGATTGGCCGGCCAGGTACGACGGCCCCACACCGTTGCCCGAGAAGCCGGCGGCGACGAACAGGCCGGGGACGTGCCCGAGCGGGCCGATGTACGGCAGCCCCGACACCGAGTAGTCGATCGGGCCTCGCCAGCTGGTCGCCATTTCGACATCGCTGTGCTCGGGATACGTCCAGCGGAAGTACTTCAGCAGCTCCGTCACTCTGGGGCTCGGCCCCTCGTAGCGATCACCCAACCGTGCCCCGAACACCAGCGTGCCGCCGCTGCGAGACGCCGCGATCCGTCCATCATGGGTCGCGCGCAGGCCGATGATCAGCCGGCGGGAGTCGGTGATCCCGGTCCCCTCGGACAGCGCCGGCGGCATCCGCTCACCGAGCGGGCGCGTGACGAACGCATCCGTGGCGATCACCACCAATCGCCGGCGGAGCTCCTGAATGCGAGCGCTCCACGCGTTCATCGCGATCACCACGACCGGCGAGGTGACGCTGCCAGAAGGCGTGTGCACGACCGATGGCGAGCCGCGGTCGAGTCCGGTCATCTCGGTGTGCTCGTAGATCCGCACGCCGCGGCGCAGCGCGACCGTGCGCACCGCCCGCGCAAGCTTCGCGGGCTGAATCGTCGCCATTCCCCGCTCGTAAACCCCGCCGACGAACCGATTTGATCCGCCCCGTCGGGCCAGCTCCGCGGCGGACACCTCCGTGTAGGGATGTTGATCGAACTCCGCCAGCCTGTCGATCGTCGGACGCCACGCATCCATCTGGGCCTTGCTCGTCGCGGTCCACAGCCAGCCGCCGTGCTTGTAGTTGATGTCAAGCCCCTCGCGCTCGAAGAACTCGGCCATCGACGTGACGATCGCTTCGGTGTGCTGGCACAGCTCGACCGCAAACTCCGGACCGACGAACTTCGCCAGCGTCGGGAACTTCGACCACCACGACATCAGCATCCCCTCGTTGCGCCCGCTCGCGCTGGTGCCGCACAGCCGCCGCTCGACGACGACGACGTCGAGGTCTGGGGAGCGCTCCTTAAGGTGGATCGCGGTCCACAGTCCCGCGTAGCCGCCACCGACGATGCACACGTCGGCCGTGATCGCCTCGGTCAACGTCGCGGCGACATTCGGGTCGGCTTTGAGTGCGTCCGCGATCCAGAAGCAGGAGCTCTCGCCCGGCGGCGCCTCAGTGCGACGCGACATACCGGTCGATCACACTCTCCTCCGGAACGGGCTCGTACAGCAGATGGGGATCGAACTCGAGCTCTTTCGGGTGCAGCAGCTGTTCGCTGCTGATCCGCGGTTTCGCGCCGGCCCCGTAATAGCGCCGGTCGAGCAGCCACGTGTAGCCCTCGAGGTCGTCGGAGTCCTTGCCGAGGATCCGGCCGGTGTCCTCGTAATGGGCGAGCACCGCCTCGATCCCGTAGCGCTGAATCGGGCACACCTTCACGCACACCGCACACCCTCCGGCCTTCCCGATCGTCGGCAGGCAGCGCTCGGTCTTGATCTTCGTCTTCATCACTCCGCGATGGACCGCGGGCGCAGCCGGGATCGCGCCCACCGGGCACCGGCGCACACATACTTTGCACTCGGAGCAGATTCCGGGAATCCCGAAGTCGACCGGCTCGTCGTGCGCGATGTCGGCGTTCGTCGTGATCGCGGTCAGCGTCACGCGCGCCCCGGCGCCCGGGGTAAGTAGCTGGCCGTTGAACCCCATCTGTCCGAGTCCGGCTTGGACCGCGAACGGGATGTACATCATCGGCCCCGTCGCAGAGTGCGGCTGGGCCCGATGGCCGAGACCGTGGATGAATCGCGCCAGCTTCTCGGTCAGGTCGAACTGCGTCACGTAGCACTCGAACGTCTTCCGTTCGTGCTCGTTGCTCGGCACGAGCTGCTCGGAGTCGTAGTCCTCTTCGAACACACAGATGATCACGCTGCCGGTTTCGACCTCGCCCTGATGCTCGCGGTACACGTAGCGCGGGTCGTAGGGCGCGAACCCGACCGCCGTCAAACCCAGCCGTGCCGCCTCAACGCGGATCAGGCGAGCGAGCTGCTCCGGTGAGGGCGGCTCCGGGTTCGGCGTGGGCTCCGTCCGGCCGACCTCGGCCAGCCTGTCGATCCCGCGGAGGTAGCGCGGGATCACCGGCGACAGGAACGCCGCCCAGACCTTGAAGATCCACTCTTCCGCCCCCGGGTAGACGACCCAGAAGTCGCGCAGCGGCGCCTTTCGGTACGCCGCCCACGCGGCCTTCTCGTCCCTTACCACGCCGGGCGCGGTGCGCAGCGCGGGCGGAGCCGTGACGGCGACCCGCTGGCGCGGAAAGCGCGGCGTCATCTGGTACTTCGGCCTCCGCAGCGCCGACGGCAGCTCCGGAATCCGCTTCCAGAACTCTTGCCCCTTCTCGTTCAGCGCGACGTCCAGGAGCCGCCAACTGATGTCATGCCAACGGCGCTTAAGGCTCATCTTTCGCTCCTCACTGCTCGGACGCTTCTCGCTGCCGGCCCCTGACGGCGATCAAGTCTAGGGTCGCCCGATTTGCGGACACATTGGGACTTGCCACAAGTTGAGTGGGTGCGGTTAGCGCACGTGCCAATCAGCCCGTCGCAATGTGGTTGCGGCTGTCGATCCAGCGTTTTGCCTTCCAGTCGTCACGCGCCACCGTCGCCGGGTCGACGATCTCGATCTCGAAGCGGATGCCGGCGCGGCGTTCGACGGCGCCCGCGAGCAGCGCGGAGAGTGCATCGACGTCTGCACCGGAGAGCTGCTCGGCCGGCTCGACTCGCAGTGTCGCGATGTCCTGGCCGCCGTCACCGGAGGACAGCACGACCTGGTAGTCGGCCACTGCGTCGTGCTCGAACACGACGGTCTCGACCGCCAGCGGCCACACGTTCAGCCCCTTGATCTTGCGCATGTCATCGACGCGGCCGACGGTCGCGATCTCGACGCCCCCGAATGGCCTGCCGCACGGGCACGATCCGGGCGCACGATACAGGCCGCGGTCGCCCGTCCAGCAGCGGATGATCGGCGCGTCGACCCGGTACAGGTCGGTCACGACGAGCTCCCCGGTCTCGCCCGGCGCGACGTGCTCGCCGCTGTCGGGATCGATCACCTCGAGCAGCACGTGCGGATCGATGTTGTGGAGCATCGCGGGCCGCTCTGGCGTGCCGATCCCGTACTCGCAACAGAACATGTGGTCGTTTCCCGCCTGCGTCGAGCCGTAGCGGTCGAACACCCGGCCGTTCCAGAGCTGCTCGAGCCGTCGCAGCCACTCGTACCCAGAGCCCTCGCCCCCGGAGATGACCACGCGCGTCGCGCTCGGCGGTTCGCCTGCGAACTCGTTGCCGAGCCGGCCCAGATATGCCGTCATGCCGATCACCGCGGCGGGCTGGAAGCGGTGCATCAGCTCGGCTTTCCGAGCGGCATCGTAGTTACCGAGCGGGTAGATCGAGAGCCCGTAGTAGTCCGCCCCCTGCTGCTCGAGCCGGCCGCCGCCCAGCATCGTCACGGGCAGCGCGAACGCCAGCCCTTCTCCTCGCTGCAGCCCGGCCCACCGGAACAGATACGAGTAGACGAGCCCGGTGGCCTCCCACTCACGCTTGGTCTGCATGTGGACCTCCTGTCCCTGACCGGAGGTGCCGCTCGTCGTCGCGACGTACAACGGTCCTTCGAGACTGCGCGCGTGGCGGTGACGGCGGCCGAACGGCGGATCGGCGTTCTGATCCGCTAGGAAGTCGGCCTTGCCGACCGTGGGAATCCGGCGCGCGAACTCGTGCAGCGAATCGATGCTGTCGACGTCGCCGCCGGCGGCCGCGGCCCAGTGGTCGCGGTAGAAGTCGTTCACGCGGGAGGTCTTTGCCAGCAACTGCCGGAGCTTTGCGAGCTGAAGTGCGCGGATCGACTCCGCGTCCGACGTCTCGTACGCGGGCTCGTAGTACCGAAGCTCCACGGGGCCCATCGCGCTCAGAACCGCTCCGGTAGCGGCACGCGTGCCCGCGCCAGATATCGGCCGATGATCAGCTTCTGGATCTGGCTCGTGCCGTCGAAGATCTGGAACGCCTTCGCGTCGCGCATCATCCGCTCAACCCGGAACTCGCGGGCGAGCCCGTAGCCACCAAGGACCTGGACGGCGTCCGTCACGACCTGCATTGCCGCGTCGGTGCAGAACAGCTTCGCCATCGCCGCCTGGACGCCAGTCGCCCGCGATGGCTCCCCGGCAGCCTCCATGGTCTCGATCGCCGCCTGGAGGATCGCCCACCCCGCGCGCAGTTTCGTGACCATCTCCGCGAGCAGAAACGACAGCCCTTGATGCTCGATGATCGGCTGGCCGAACTGCTTGCGCTCTCGCGCGTAAGCGACCGCGATCTCCAGCGCCCCGCGCCCCACTCCCAGGGCCATCGCCGAGGCGTTGAGGCGGGATTCGTCGAGCGAGGACAGCGCGATCCGCAGCCCGGAGCCCTCCTCGCCGATCATCGCCGAGGCGGGGACCCGCAGGTCCTCGAACCGCAGCTCGGTCGCGGGAGCGCCGCGGAGCCCGAGCATCTGCTCGTCCTTGCCGACGATCAGTCCCGGGGCATCTCGCGGCGCCACGAACGCGGACAGCGCTCCGTCGTCGCGATCTGTCCGGGCGAAGATCGTGAACACGTCACCCACGGATCCGTTCGTGATGAAGATCTTGTTGCCATTGATCACCCACTCGTTGCCGTCGCGTACCGCGTGCGTCTTGACCCCGGCCGCGTCGGAACCGGCGTCGGGCTCGGTCAGCGCGAATACCGGGATCACCTTGCCGGTCGCGACCCCGGGCAGCCACCGCTCCTGGATGTCCTCGGCGGCATAGAGCAGCGGCGCCACCGCGTCGCCGCAGTTGGCGAAGATCAGTGAGACGGCGCCGCTGGCGCGCGCGAGCCGCTCGACGATCACGAGACTCGCTCTGACATCGGGACCGCTGCCGCCGAAGCGGTCGGGCACCCACGCGCCGAGCAGCCCCATCTCCCCGATCGAGCCGTAAAGGTCGTGCGGGAACTCGTCCTCGGCGTCGATCTGCGCCGCCCGGGCGGCGACCTCCCGATCAGCGAACGCGCCGACGGTCTCGTGCAGCAGCTTGAGCTGATCGTCGTCTGACTTGGGCATCGCGGGCGACGCTAGTCGCGACGGGCTGCGAGCGTCAACCGAGGCCGATCAGCACCCTGCCCGAGCAGGCTACGAGTCGGTCGGCGCCCCGAGGGTGATGTGCGCCGGGCTCGGAATCTCCCGGATCGCGTCGATCAGCACCACCGCCGCGGGTGTCGGCTCACGGCGGCGCGAATAGCAGACCGCGAGCGTGCGAGGCGTCACCTCGTCGCGGATCCTGATCCGCTTCAAGCGCGGGTCGATCAGCTCCTGGATCGAGAGCGCGCCAAGGCAGGCGCACCCGAGCCCAACGGCGACGAGCGCCTGGATCATCATGCTGTCGTCCGTCCGGTAGACGATGCGCGGCCGGATGCGGCGACGGCGCCACAACTGTTCGAGGCTCGCCTGCGCCCGCCAGCGGTTGTGCCACGCGATCATCTCCGCGCCATCGAGCGCGTCGAGTGCCACCGAGCTGGAGCGCGCCAGCGAGTGATCGCGGTGGGCCAGGAGCATCCAGGCGTCCTCGAACAACGGGATCGTCACCACACGCTCGTCCGGCTCGATGTTCACGAACAGGCCGACGTCGAGCTGGCCCCGGTCCAGTTGATGGGCCAGCGTCTCGGCGGTCGCGCAGTTGATCAGCGAGATCTCGATGCCCGGGGTGCGACGGCGGAGCTCCGCCAGGGGCTGGGTGAGCACGTAACAGCTGCTCTGCGAGATCCCGATCCGGACGGTCCCCCGCTCGCCCGCGAGCGCCGCCGTCATGTCCGCCTCGAGCGCGTCGGAAGCGCCGATGACCCGCTGGGCGTTCTGGTACGCGAGCTCGCCGAGGGGCGTCAGCTTGATGTGCCCCCGGCCGCCGGGGCGGTCGAACACGGTGATCCCGAGCCGCCGCTCGATCGTCGCGATCTGGTGCGAGATCGCCGATTGCGTGTAGCCCAGCGCGCGTGCGGCCCCTCGGAAGGAGCCCTCATCGGCGACCGTGATGAGCGCCGTGAGCGTCCGCAGGTCGATCGGATCTTTGTTCACAGAAATCGATCAAAAGCAACAGGAACTTTCATTTGAATGAATCATAACCCGCCCCTACATTGGCCCTGTGGCCCGCTCGCTCCAGCTCGGCAGCGCCGACTCCCATCGCCGCGCGATGCGGCGTGTGATGGCGATCGTCGGCATCGGCACGCTGATGTCCTCGGTCGACGCGACCGTGATCAAACGTCGCGCTGCACACGATCGGCCACGACCTCCACAGCTCGATCGCCACCGTCCAGTGGGTGGCCACGGGCTACCTGCTCTCGCTGGCCAGCATCATCCCCGCCAGCGGCTGGATCGCGCGGCGCCTCGGCGCGCGCCGCGTGTACACGATCGCGTCGGCCGTGTTCGCCGCCAGCTCGGGGCTGTGCGCGCTGGCGACGACGCTGCCCGAGCTGGTCGCCTTCCGGGTCCTCCAAGGAGTCGCCGCCGGGATCATCCTCTGCCTGACCCAGCTGATCGCAGCCGAGGTCGCCGGGCCCGAGCATATGACCCGGATGATGAGCCGGATTTGGCTCGTCACCTCGGTGGGCTCGGTACTCGGACCCGTGCTCGGGGGCGTACTCGTCTCGACTCTCGGCTGGCGCTGGATCTTCCTGATCAACGTGCCGATCGGCATCGTCGCGACCATCGCCGCTGTTTACCGGCTGCCCGATACCCCGCGCCGGCCTGCCGGCACGCTCGATCTCACCGGACTCGTGCGGCTCAGCCTCGGGGTGCCGTCGATCGTGTTCGCGCTCGCCGAGGCGGAGGCCACCAATCGGCCTCTGTCCGCATCGGTGCTGATCCCGCTCCTCGCCGGAACCGCGCTCGTCTGCGACTTCGTCCGGCACGCGATGCGGGCCGAGCACCCGCTGCTGGACCTCCGCCTGTTCGCGCGCAGGACATTCGCGACCGGTTCCGTGGCCCTGTTCTGCTTCAACGTCGCCTGGTTCGGCATCGTCCTGTTGCTGCCGCTCTACTTCCAGCAGGTGCTCCATGCCTCGCCGGAGCGCGCGGGCCTCCTGCTCGCGCCCGAGGGGATCGGAACCGCGATCGGCATGTGGGCGTCAGGCAGAATCCGCGACCACCTCCAAACCCGGCAGTTGGCCGCCGCCGGGGTCTTCGGTCTCGCTGTGAGCACCGTGATCTTTGCCCATATGGGAGCGGGATGCCCGATCTGGCTGATCTGGGTCCTGCTGCTCGTCTCCGGCATCGGCGGCGGCTTCGCCTGGGTCGCCGGCACCGCCGCGGGCTACGTCGATCTCGACCCCGACCGGATCTCACACGCCGCGCCACTGGTGGCGACGATGATGCGCCTCGGCGCCTCGTTCGGCACAGCGCTCGCGGCGATCGTGCTGCAGCGGGAGCTCAACCTCGACGGCTCCTCGACGTCTCCAGCCCACATGCTCGCGGCGTACCACTCGACGTTCGAGTTCGCCGCGACCGCGACCGCGCTCGCGCTGGTGATGTTCGTCGCGCTGTGCCGGACGGGAGCACGGACGTCGACCCGGACCCCCCACCACACCGGCGAGTTCGAGAGCGTCGCCGCTTACTGACGGCGGCGAAGCCGCAGGTCAGGAGGTGGCGAAGCCTGCGTCCGAGCGGTCGCTGGCCAGCCGCATCGCGCCGGAGCCGGGAGCGAAGATGCTCTCGCCGCCGCCGTGGTTGTGCCAGCGGATGCGGTACCGCGTGCGCGGGCCCTCTCCGAGCACTTCCAGGATCGTGCCGATCCGCATCGTCTTCGGCGCCACCGACGTCCGCATCTTCCAGGAGTTGTCGACCGCCACCTCGTCACCGACCTTGAATGCCATCGCGGCGCGATTCTATTACGCCCGCACCCGCTCCAGCGCTGCGGTCACGCCGTCGCCGATCTGTCCGATCACCTCTGGATTCATTGCCGTCGAGAGGGCCATCGTGCCCGTCGGCATCATCAGCACGCCGTGCTCGAACGCAGCGTGGAACAGCTCCGTCGCCCGCTCGGCCGGAAGTCCTTCGCGCGGCAGCAGCCGCACTAGCGATCCACGGTGGCGCAGCTCCCAGCCGAGATCGGCCGCGCGCTCGCGCAGCATGTCGGCGAGCTGGTCGCCGAGCGCAGACAGACGCTCGACCTCCTCCGGGCCGAACAGGTCCATCGCCACGATCCCGGCGCGCATCGACAGCGGGTTCGCGGTGAACGTTCCCCCGTGCTCCATCCCATCCGGCTGGTAGGGGTCGAGCGGTGCCATCGTCGCCGCCGACCCGAGCACCGCGCCGATGGCGAGCCCACCGCCGATCAACTTGCCCGTCACGGTCAGATCGGGGACCGCCGTGTACTCGCTCTGCAAGCCGCCAAAGCAATGACGCAGCGTCACGACCTCGTCGAAGATCAGCGTGCTGCCGGCGGCTGTCGTGAGCTCCCGCGCCGCGTCGACGAACGGCGGCTCGAGTGCGATCAAACCGCATCGGTTGGGCATCAGGTCGAGCAGCACTCCCGCTATCGACTCGCCCTCGCGTTCGAACGCTGCGCGCAGGGCCGCCTCGTCGTTGATCGCGATCAGCTCCACTTCGGCCAGGGCGCGTTCGGTGACCCCGCGCCGCACGCGAGGCCCACCGGCCGCAAGCGCCACCTCGGACGTGCCGTGGTATGCGCCCTGCATCACGACCATCTTCGCCCGTCCGGTGTTGGCACGCGCGAGGCGAATCGCGAGCATCACCGCCTCGGTTCCAGAATTCGCGTACCGGACCTGTTCGGCGTGCTCGACCCGCGAGACGAGTCGCGCCGCGTGCTCGAGCTCCCACGAGTTCGGAAGCCCGAACGACAGTCCCTCGCCGGCGGCGTTCCTCAGCTCCTCGACGATCGCCGGATGGCAGTGACCGTGGATCAGCGACATGAAGTTGTTGTTGGCGTCGATCAGCCGGCGCCCGTCCTCGACGAGGATCTCCCACCCCGAGCCGCTGAGCGCGAGCGGCGCGCGGGGACGGATCGCCAGCGTGGAGCGTCCGCATCCGCCCGGCAGCAAGGGGGTCGCGATGGTGGCATCGGTTGTCATTGCGCTGGCTCCGGTGTCGACGTGGCGAAAACCCGAAAGCTCAACCTATCGCTACGTCGGAAAGCCCTCAACTAGCACCCCCACCGACCCGGCTCGGGTGGTTTGTCGCCTCCGACGAACAGCGCCGGCGCCGCCAGGACCTCTTTCGACGCGGCTGCCGAGGCCTATGGCTTTCGGGTGTGGGTCGTTTTGATCGTCAGCCAACACGAACGCCCCACACACCGAGTCCCCCGGCTGGGGGATTCGACGGCTCCAATTGCAATCCGGGCCGCTCATCGCCCACTTCCGACGTGCGATCTTACGTGCCGGACGGTGGCGCCGATGGACCCCCGACGACCGTCCTGCCGACGACCCCGCACAGCCTTGCCGATCACGCTTACCGAGCTTGTCGCCATCCCGCACCTCGGCCTGACCGTGCTCGCGGGCGACGGCCATCTGAACCGCGCCGTCACCTGGGCCCACGTGTCCGAGATGGAGGATCCAACGCCGTGGCTCGAGGACGGCGAGCTGCTGATGTCGGTCGGCGTCGGTTTTCCGAAGGAGCGCGACGCCCAGATGGCGTACCTGGGGCGCCTCGCCAGCAAAGGGCTGGTCGCGCTGGCGCTGGCGGACCGGATCGGGCCGCGTCTGTCACGCGACTTTCTCCACCTGGCCGACGAGCTGGCGCTCCCGGTGCTCGAGGTCAGCTGGGAGGTCCCGTTCTCGGAGCTCGCGCGCACGGTGGTCGCGGCCAACGAGCAGTCCTCACAGCGGCGTCTGATGACCCACGTGCACATCTTCGATTCGCTACGCGCGCGAGTCGTCGACGGGCTCGGTCCGGCCGAGCTGTTCGCTCGGCTGGAAGACCTGAGCGGCTACGACCTGTACCTCGCGACACCGTGGCACGAGCAGCTGCTCGACGGTGTGCAGGTGCCTCCGGACGCAATCGTCGCCTCACTACCGACACCGGTCGAGCGGGCGCTGTCGGTCGGTGACGCACGCGCTTTGCCGGTGATCGTTCGGGGCGAGCTGGTCGGTTATGTGATCGCCTTGGAGCGGACCGGTGCGACGCCGGCGGGCATCGTCGCGATCCAGCACATCGAAACCGTGGCGGCGCTCGAGGTCGAGCGGATGCTTTCCGATGTGCAGCTGGCGCAGACGTTCCGCGGCGCCTTGCTTCAAGACATGCTCGACGGCCAGCTCGGTCCGGATGGCATCCGCCGCCGCCTCTCAGGTGAGGGTTTCGACATCTCGGCCTCGCTCGTGCTGATCACCCTGCGCCGGCGCGATGAGCTCGATTCAGGCTCGCTCGCGGCAACGCTGAGCGGTTCGCTTCGCCGCTCGCAGATCCCGCATCTGATGAGCGTCGGGAAACTCACGTTCCTGCTTGCCCCGAACCGTCCGGCCCTGACCACGGCGCTCGCCGAGCTGCCCGAGCTGATCGCCGGAGCGAGCCGGCCGTTCTCGATCCCCGATGGCCTCGTGCTCGCCCGCCGGGATGCGCTGCTCGCGCTCGAGATCGCCCAGTTGCGGGGCGCCGATCTCGTTCAGGCCGGGAACGACGTCGAGTACCCGCTGTCGCTGGCCGCCGACCGGGCATCGCTCGAGCGCCTGATTACCTCGGCCCTCGGCTCGCTGCTCGAGTACGACGACGGCCACCAGACCGACCTCGTGCACTCACTGCGGTGCTATCTCGAGCATGAGCGCAGTCTCCGTGAAGCGGCGGCGTGCCTGTTCGTGCACCCGAACAGCCTCGCGTACCGGCTGCGGCGGATCGAGGAGATCACCGGCCAGCGGCTGGCCAGCATCGAGGCCCAGACGGAGCTCTGGACCGCGCTCGAAGCGCGGCGGATCCTGGAGCTCTAGCGGGCCGCTACCTCAGTCGATCAGCCCGAGGCTGTGCGCGCGGCTGACCGCTTCCGTGCGGTTGCGGACGCCGAGTTTCCGGTACACCGCACTCGTGTGCTGCTTGATCGTGTGCGGTGACAGGTTTAGTTGCGAGGCCGCTTCCGGATTCGTGGCGCCGAGCACGAGCTGACGAAGGACGTCGCGCTCACGGGCCGAGAGACCGACTCGAGTCGCTCCCGTCGTTGCCGACATGAACACCGGCCTGTCCAGGGTCGCACGGCGGACCGCCACGGCGATCGAAGCGCAGTTCCAGTCCTTGGAGATGAAGCCGCGAGCGCCTGCGGCGCGGGCTGCTGACTCCGAGATCCGGCCCGTGTCAGACATGAACACGATCCGGGTCGAAGGACTGTTCTCAAGGATCGCCTGGCTGATCTCGACGCCCGAGTCATCGCCGACGAGCAGTTCGACCAGCGCGGCATGCGGCTCGTAGCGGAACGCGAGCTCACACGCGCTCTTGCGATCGGTTGCGCTGATGCAACGGGCAACCCAAGGTTGCCTGCACAGCAATGCCCGAAGCCCGGCGCATACGAGCTCGTGCGTGTCGACGACGAGGATTCGCCGGTTGGCAAATCCACTCGCCTCAACAGGAATAGGGGCTGCAGTGGGTGCTGTTACGGCCACGTTTTCTCCCTCCAAAACCTCACCTGAGCGAGCGCTCACGAAAACAATACGCCCGGCGGCTCGCCGCTGTCAAGCCTCTCCGGCGTCTCCATGCCAACGCTACGCGCCAAGGGCGATCGAGCCTTTGACGGACCGCCATTTCAGGCCGCTTCGTCTCCGGAGCACAAGCAGCCGAGGACCGAAGCCGGGCAGTCCGATTGTGGTTTTCACCAACAACCCGGGGTGGGTTGTCGCCCCGGCCTTGTCCGGATCGCCCGGCTGCCAGAACACTGCCATCGATGAGCTACGCATCCGGCGCGAGCGGAGGCGGTCCTGACCGAGACGCGCGGACCGGTGTTCGTGATGACGCTCAACCGCCCCCACGCCCGCAAGGCCTTTGACCGGCGCCAGTCCGAGGAGTTGGGCGCGGCGATCGACCGCCTCGAGCAGGACGCTGCGCTCCGGGTCGGGGTCCTCACCGGTGCCGGCGGTACCTTTTCCGCCGGCACCGATCTCAAGGCTTATGCCGCCGGGGAGAGCACCCGAGTCGAGCCGCGCGGCACCTACGGGGTGATCGACGACCCGCCCGAGAAACCGCTGATCGCCGCAGTTGAGGGGCACGCTGTCGGGGGCGGCACCGAGCTCGCCCTGGCTTGCGACCTGGTCGTGGCCGCGGACACGGCGACCTTCGGTCTCCCCGAGGTGCGCCACGGCCTGCTCGCCGGTGCCGGCGGCGTCGTCCGGCTGCCCCGCCAGATCCCCTACCACCACGCGATGGAGCTGCTGCTGACCGGCGCGATGATCGACTGCGAGCGGGCCGACCGCCTCGGGCTGGTGAACCGTCGCGTCCCGGAGGGTCAGGCGCTCGAGGTCGCGGTCGCGTTGGCAGACGAAATCGCGCGCAATCCACCGCTCGCTGTGAGCGCCGCCAAGCGAGCGGTGCGCGCGAGTGTGGAGCAGTCGTACGAGCGCGCGTGGGTGAAACAGCTCGAGCTGCTCGAGCGCGTGATGTCCTCGGAGGAGAGCCGCGAGGGCGTCGCCGCCTTCGCCGAGCGCCGCACGCCGTCATGGCGCGAGCCGTGATCAGAACAGCGATCGACCAGCGCCGCCGTCGACCGTGAGCACCGTGCCGGTGATATACGAAGCTCGCTCGCTGGCCAGGAACGCGATCAGGTCCCCCAGCTCCTGCGACGACCGATCCGACCCAGCGTCGCCGCTTCCGTATGCACCGCCATGTCGGCCTCCGTGACATCGTCCATCGCCGGCGTATCGAAGACGCCGGGAGCCAGCACGTTGACGGTCGTCAGTGTCCCCCGCAACTCGTACGTGAGCGTCTTGGCGAAGCCGAGCACCGCCGGGCGCGAGGACGCTGACAGCGGAAACCCGGGCAGCGGCTGCTTGGCGATGTAGGAGCAGATGAACAGCAGCCGGCCGGCCGGCGATTCCCTGACGTACGGGAATGCCGCGCGGGCGGTGTCGACCAGCGGCAGGACACAGGTGTCGATCGCGGCGCGATAGTCATCGATGGTGAACGTCGAGCTCGGCCCGATCGGCGGCCCACCGGAGCTGGCCACCGCGATGTCGAGGCGACCGTGCGCGCTCGCCACACCGTGGACCCACGCTTCCACGGCCTGATGGTCGAGCAGGTCCACGCTCTCGCCCTCGGCGTGCCCCGCACCGGCGGCGCGCAACGTCTCGAGCGCGCGCTCGAGGCGAGCGCCGTCACGGCCGCAGATGCTGACGGTCGCGCCCTCGCGTACGAGCGCCGTGGCCGTGGCCAGGCCGAGCCCGCTGCTCCCGGCCGCGACGATCGCCACCTTGCCTTGGAGTCCGAAGTCCATGCTCAGCTCACCGCCTGCGCGGCGATGTCGTCGGTTACCTGATCGAGCGAGGCGTAGAGCTCCGGGCGGAGGTTGCTGAGACCCGGTGGCTCGGGGTTGGCCCGGCTCTCGGCCAGCTGGTCGAAGTCGAGCCGGGCCGCTACGGCCAGCTCCTCGCCTGGCCGGTCGGTCACCGCCAGGACGCCGTCGTTGAGTCCGAACACCTTGTCCATGGGGCAGGCGACGAACGCCTGGCCCTTGGCATGCATCGCGCCGTCGCGCGGGATCTCGCAGCTGCCGAACATGGGCGCCATGGCCACGAACAGCTTGTTCTCGAGTGCCCGGACGATGCTCGAGCAGCGGACGCGATTGGTCCCTCGCGTGTTCCAGGTCAGCGACGGGCACAGCACCAGCTCGACGCCGTGGGTCGCAAAGTGACGGGTCAACTCCGGGAACTCGATGTCGGCGCAGATCAGGATCCCCACCCGGATCGAGCCGATTGGGGCAATCAACACCCGGTCCCCCCCGACTCCGCCGATCGCCCTCTCGGGTGGCGTCAGGTGGAGCTTGTCCTGGGTGCGGAACTCGCCATCAGGTCCAACCAGGAACGCCGTGTTCCGGCAAAGCCCATCGTCGGCCAGTCGCCAGTGGCTACCGCCGGCGATCCACACACCCTTGATGCGCGCCAAGCTCCGCAGGCGATCGGTATAGGCCTCCTCGTGCTGCGGAAACACGTCGCGGTAGGCGTCGCCCATGTCGGGCACGGTGAGCGTGTCCGCCGCCGGGTGGCTGGCCAGCAGGCCGGTGCTGACCAACTCGGGCAGCAGGACGACCTCTCCACCGGCGCTCGCTCCCTGATCCACGGCAGACTCGATGTGGTCGAGAAAGCCCTCCAGACTGGGTTCCGCGCGCAGGTCGAACTGGACCGGCGCGACGCTCAGCTCGTTGCTCATGCGCGGCTCCTATCTTGATCGAATGCGCCTGCGAGATCTCGTCGCAGGACCTTGCCGGTGGCGTTGCGGGGAAGCGCCGCGAACTGGCGCCACTGCGTCGGGACCTTCGAGCGTGCGATCCGGGCGGCGCAGAACGCGGCCATCACCTTCGGGTCGAGTTCATCCTCCTCATTCTTGAGCACTACAGCTGCGGCGATCGCCTCCCCGTACTCGGCGTCGGGCAGCCCGAGCACGGCCGCGTCGGCGACCGACGGATGCTCTCTCAGCGTGGACTCGATCTCGGCCGGCGAAATGTTGACGCCACCGCGGATGATCATCTCCGAAGCGCGCCCGACCACGAACACGTATCCCTCGTCGTCGACTCGGACGAGATCGCGGGACCGGTACCACCCGTCGGGCGTAAGCGCCACCTCGGTCATCGCGCGTTCCTGCCAGTAGCCGAGCATCAGCGCGGGGCCCCGCCACAGCGCCTCTCCGATCTCGCCGGGCGCGACCTCGGACCCGTCTGGGGCCAGCACCCTCATCGCCGAGCCTTCGACCACGCGACCGGCGGCGCCGCGGAGCGGCACCGGGTCCGCCCCCGGGTCATAGGTGATGACCGGGAAGCACTCGGACGCCGCGTACACGTCATGGACCGGGCAGCCGCTGAGGCGGTGCCACTCGTCGAACACCTGCTCACGCCGCGGCTCGCCGCCGGAGACGCAGTACCGCAGGCTCGACGTGTCGGGCGCGGTCTCAGGTTCGTGGAGCAGCGACACCAGCTTGACCACCATCGTCACGACGACGGGCAGGATCGTGGCTCCCTCCTGCTCGATCGCCGTGAGCACGTGGACCGGGTTGAACCGAGGCAGGCTGACGATCTTCGAGCCCGAGATCAGCCCCACCATCGACGTCGTCACGAGCCCGAACAGCCACGCCATCGGCAGACTGACCAGGATCGCGTCATCGGCGTTCACTCGCCACACGCTGGCGGTGCTCTGAGCCGACGCGAGCAACCCCGCGTACGAGTGCACCACCGGCTTCGGATGCGTGTTCGTGCCCGACGTGTAACAGATCGAGGTGGCGTTGCCGGGGTCGATCACCGGTGGCTCGAACCCACCGGTCGGCTCCGGCAGCCCCTCGAACCGCCCGTCGGTGCCGATCTCCGCCACCGCCGCCGCGTGTCCTCCGGCGGTCAGCGCTTCCTCGATCATCGGCCGCCGCGGCGGATCGACCAGGATCAGGCGGGGCGAGGCGTTCGCGAGCGCGTAGCCGAGCTCGTTCGCTCCTGACGAGGCGTAGACCGTCGCGGCGATCGCATCGACTCGCCAGATCGCCAGCGTCGCGATCAGGTATTCGGGGCTGTTCTCGGCGCAGATCGCCACGCGGTCGCGCGGTCGCACGCCCGCAGCGGCCAGGCGGTCGCTCAACTGGTGAACCGCAGCCACGAGTTGGGCGTAGCTGATCCGCCGGCTCGCGCCGACGGCAGCCGTGCTCTCAGGCTGCCTGGCGGCGACCGCCTCGATCGCCTCGTTCAGGGTGCTCGGCTCCGGCAACCTCAATCCTCAGGGCTGGCGGCGGCTGAACATGACCACCCACTGGCCTTCCTGGCACACCTCGTCGCGCTGGTTGAGCACCTGCACGTCGAAGGTGACGATGCCGCGGTCGGGCTTGCTCGAGGACGGCTTCTTCTCGGCGATCGTCTCGCGCACGTGGATCGTGTCGCCGATGCGGACGGCGTCTCTCAGGTTCCAGGTCATGCCGAGGAACGCGATCGCCGTGCCGTCCTTGAGCCCCAGCCGTGACTCGAGCCCGGTCGCGATCGCGAACACGCCCGGACCGTGGAAGATGCGGCCGCCGAACTGGGTCGTCTTCGCCCACTCCTCGTCGGTGTGGATCGGATTGAAGTCACCTGAGAACCCGGCGAACAGCACCAGGTCGGCCTCGGTGATCGTCCGCGCCGGTGAGTCCCACGTATCGCCGATCTCGAAATCGTCGAAGTACTTCCCCGTTGGCGCTGCAGTTGCTTCCGTAGTCATGCAGTGTCACTCCTAGTTGTCGTAGGGCTGCCCGTTCAGCCGGCCGACCTTGTCCTTGACCCGGCTGAACAGGATGCCCCCGTGCGCCTGTACGTGCTCGATCAGTCGCTCGACCATCTGCAGTCGCGGCCCCCGGCCGATCACCTGTGGGTGCATGGTCAGCGTGAACACACCGTCCGGCACGTTCGCGTACGCGTAGTCGAACTCGGCCGCCCACAGGTCGTAGACCTGATCGATCGCTCGGCCGACCGCGTAGTGCGGCGGGCGCAGGATGAAGTGCGGGAAGTCGTCGAGCTCCCAGGCGATCGGGATCTCCCACACCTCGGACTCGGTGCCCGGGGTCCACTCCCGGTCCTCGATCCGATCGTCACGGCGCGCCAGGTAGGGCACGAAGTCGGTCGCGCACTGGCTCGAGTCGTATGCGATCCCGGCTTCGCTCAGCAACGCGATCGTGTTCACGCTGATCGCCCAGCCCGGCGCGCGATAGCCGACCGGCGCCTGCCCGGAGATCTCGCTCAGCGTGTCGATGCTGCGCCGGAGGATCTCCTGCTCGCGCTCGCGTGACTTGTCCGCGATGTGCTCGTGCCGGTCGCCGTGGCACCCGATCTCGTGGCCGCCCTGCACGATCGCCTGGACCGACTCGGGGAACTGCCGCGCGGTGATCGCGGGAACGAAGAACGTCGCCGGCAGCCCGCGGCGGTCGAGCATCTCCAGGATTCGCGGGACCGCGGTGCGCGGCCCGAATTCGCCGCGCGAGATGTCAGACGGCGAGTCCGAGCGGAACGACTGGGTCCACAGCGAGACGGCGTCGAAGTCGAAGGTCAGGCATACCGTCAGCCGCGGCGTAGCTGCTTGCACGGGCCGGATCGTGTCGGGCCACGACTGGAACCACAATTGTGCGTTTTACGACTACGGCCCGGTGGCTCGGACCTTTTGCGGCGCCCCGCGCGGCCTCCTGGCGGGCCTCAGCCGGCCAGAAATCCTCCATCTACCGGCAGCGCCACACCGTTGACGTAGGACGCTGCCTCGGAGGCCAGGAATACCGCCGCTGCGGCTACCTCGTCCGCGCTGCCGCGCCGGTTCAGCGGCACCAGCGAGGCCAGGTCGGCCGGGGTCATCAGCCCGCCCGTCACCTTCGGGAACAGATCGCCGAGCAGCTCGGGAGTGTTGGCACCGATACCGGTGCTGATCGCCTCGGGCAGGATCATGTTCACCGTGATCCCGTGCGGGCCGAGCTCCCAGGCCAGCCGGTTTGTCAGCCCGAGGAGGCCGGCCTTCGAGACCGTGTACGGAACCCCGTTGGCGCGGCCCGAGAAGGTCGAGATCGAGCCCATGTTGATGATCCGCCCCGAACCCTGCTCGAGCATGATCCGCGCGGCCTCGTGCGAGGCGTAGAACGTGCCCGAGAGGTTCACGTCGAGCACCCGCCGCCACAGCTCGGACGTCGTCTGCATGAGCTCGGGTTTGCCGTCGACCACCCCGGCGACGTTGACCAGTACGTCGAGCCGCCCTGCCTGTTCATGAGCGGAGCTGACAGCCGCGCGTATCTCCGCCTCGTTCGAGACGTCGACGACGGCCGACCGCGCGCGGTCGGACAGCTCCGAGACGACCGCCTGCACCCGCTCGGGGAGACATCGCAGGCGACGACCTGATCGCCCAGCTGATCGAACGCGCGGGCGATCGCGGCGCCGATTCCCGACCCGGCGCCCGTCACCAGCACGATGCGGCTCACGCGCCGGCGCCTGCAGTTGCGTCCGGGAAGACGACGTAGAGTTTCTTGAGCCCCGATGGCACTTCCCATTCGCCTTTCCAACCGACTGGGAACACACCGACGTCTCCCTCCTTCAGCAGCACCGGATCGCCGCCAACCTCGGTCACGGTCAGCTCGCCCTCAACGACGTAGACGACTTCGGTGTAGTCGGTGAAGTCCCAGTAGGAGGTCCCGGCGCTGACCTCCCAGAAGCCGACCGAGCTGGCCCCATCAGTACTGCTGAAGAGTCGGCGAGTCCAGGTTTCGATCTCGCCCGTCAGCGGCTTGGCGGCTGGCAGCTCGAGGAGACCGCTCGCGGGGATATCGGTGAACCCTGCTTCGGAACTGAGGTGGATAGTCATAGAGAAGCCTCCTGGTCGATTTCGGCACCAAAGATGAGTGTTCGGACGGAGCGGCTCATCAGTGGATCACCGAGGCGCCATGCACCGGGAACGTGCCGCCGGTCGCATAGCGGGCCCGGCCACTGGCCAGGAATACGACGAAGTTGGCGATGTCCTCGGGCTCGCCGAGCTCGCCGATCGGGATCTCGGCCAGCCACTTCTCGGCCCCGTAGTGGGCGAGATGCTCCTCGCCCTGCGCGGTCCGGATCAGCCCCGGGCTGACCAGGAAGGAGGAGATGTTCTCGGTCGCGAACCCACGGGCGAGACCGCGGAACAGCGCCACCACACCGCCCTTGGTCGTCCCGTCAGGGAGCGTGTCGGGGGCATCGCCGCGCATCGAGTGCCGGCCGGAGATGCCGATGATGATCCCGCCGCCGCGCTCGCGGAAATGGAGCACGGCCAGACGGCACTGATGCGCCACTGCGATCAGGTTCGCGGTGGTGGCGTGCTTCCACACCCGGTCCCACTCCTCGAAGGATGCGTCGACCGAGATCATCGGCCGCATCGTGGCGTTGCACACGAGGACGTCGATGCCGCCCTTCCAGGCCACGGCCTCTTCCCAGCTACGGAGGACCTCCTCGCTCTCCGACTGGTCGGCCTGAATCGCCAGGACCCGGTCGGCCCCGAACTCGTCGACCAGCGCCTGGGCGTCGGCTGCCTTGCTCAGGTAAGTGAAGGCGACCGAGCCGCCCTGCTGCACCAGGCCGCGCACGATGCCGGCTCCGATGCCACGCGAGCCGCCCGTCACGAACGCGACTTTGCCCGTCAGATCTATGAATTTCTCGCTCATCGCAGCACCGAGATCTCGAAGTCGCGCGGGACGGTGAGCTGTCGCTCGAAGTCGGACTCGCTGGTTGTCCCCCAGATGCGCCGCTCGCGGATGAACGGCAGCGGGAAGCGCGGATCGGGGCTGTCTATCTCACGCGCCAGCCGGTGCCCATCGAATACGGTCTCGGGCATCAGGCGTGGTGAGTTTGCGTCGCCAACCACGTGGAGCTGCTCGATGCCCGCTTCCGCCAATGCCTCCGGATCGGCCCTCAGTGTCCGGTATAGCTCGTCGTTGGCCACCCGCATCGTGCACAGCACGACTGAGTCCACCTCGATCGTCTCGGTCCGGCTCTCGTCCCAAACGTCGTAGGCCTGCACATGGCCGGGGGCGATCTGGCTGACCATCGTGTGCGGCCGCAGCTTGACCCCGAGCCGGTGTAGCTCGCGGTTCATCATCGAGCCCTCGAGCGACAGCCGCATGAACGAGATGAACTCGTTCTGGTGGGTCATCAGCGTCACGTCGTGTCCCTCGCTGGCCAGCTTCTGGGCCAGCGACGCACCCATGTGGTAGCGCTCGTTCTCGAGCACCAGTACCCGGCGGCCGACCGGCTTGGCCCCGAGCGCTACGTCCTTCGGGGTCAGCTGCCAATCGAGGCTGGCGTCGGCGCCGGGGATCGGCTCGTTGCTGACCGGGTTCAGTCCGTCGGTGGCGTACGAGCAGCCTGTGGCGATCACGACGATCTCGGCGCCGTAGTCGAGGATGTCTTCGGCGCTGAGTCGCGACTTCTGTGCAGCTCGACGTTTTTGAGCTTCTGGATCTGGCCCTCGCGATAGGTGATGACGCGCCGCCACTCCGACAGGCCACCCCCCCTCTCGCGGTTCGGCGAGGGCTCCTTCGAGTGTCCGAACTTCGTCACCCAGCGCAGGTGACCACCGGGCTCCGCCTCGGCCTCGACCAGGTGGACGGCTGACATCTGACGCTCGCCGAGGACGCGCGCGCACTCGAGGCCGCTCGGGCCGGCACCGACGACGAGGACAGCGAGGTCGCGGTTGGCCGCCGGCCGGAACCGCTCGGGGTGCCACCCGCGGCGGTACTCCTCACCGGCGGTGGCGTTCTGGGTGCAGACGATCTGCGGACCGCCCATCTCCCAGCGGGCCACGCAGTGGTTGCAACCGATGCACTCGCGGATGTCGTCGAAGCGGCGCTCGGCGATCTTCTGCGGCAGGAACGGATCCGCGATCGACGGCCGAGCGGCGCCGATGATGTCGTACTGGCCCGAGCTGACGACGTCGACCATCACGTCCGGGTCGGTGAACCGGCCGACGCCGACGACCGGCTTGTCTGAGTGCTGCTTGACCGTGCGCGTGTACGGCGCCTCGTGGTTGATCGGGAAGAAGCGCGAAGCGCCCGCGTCCTGCCCCCATTCCTCGCCGGCGCCGACCGTGACGTCCCACAGGTCGACCAGGTGATCGAGCGCTTCGATCGCCCGCAGCCCGTCCTCCTCCAGCACGATCCCGTCCGGCTGGAGGCTGTCGACGGTCGCCCGCGAGGCGATCGCGCAATCGTCACCGACCGCCTCCCGCACCTTCTCGAGCAGCTCGCGCCAGAACCGCAGTCGATTCTCGAACGACCCGCCGTACTTGTCGGTCCGCTTGTTCATCCGCTTCGACATGAACGACATCGGCAGCTGCGAATGGGCCTGGTACACGTAGACGATGTCGAACCCGGCGTCGCGCGCCCGGATCGCCGCGTCGACGAAGTAGCCCTGAACCAGGGCGATGTCGTCGGTGTCCATCAGCCGCGGGTAGATCCCTACCGGGTCGCCGCTCGGGAACACGCTCGGCGAGCGCCCGACATTGCGGCTCTCGAGGTTCGTGGCTCGCGCCCCGTACCAGAGCTCGACCCCGGCCAGCGCGCCGTACGCATGGACGTGATCGCACATCACCGCCAGATTGGTCACGTCGTCGTCGTCCCACAGGCGCGCGCCGACGTGGTCGGTGCCGTCCGACTCGGGGCTGACCGAGCAGTACTCGGTGCAGAGCGCGGCCCACCCGCCCTCGGCCTTGATCGCACGGTGATAGGCCTGGAGGCCGGGCTTATCGACGCCGGCGCCGTTGCACTGCGGCACCTGGTAGAAGCGGTTCTTCAGCTCCTTGGGGCCGATCGGCACGGGATCGAACAGGAGGTCGTACTTGTCGCCGCGCTTATCCATCGCCCCGCTCCTTGGAAGACACTATTGAGAATAAAATATAATCTTCACGCGGCACCGATCGCGGGGCTGGCCGCACCGATCCCCCGATCGGGTGGTGCGATGACGGTTGGCTCAGGCATCGACCAGCACCTCGACTCCGACCAGCGCCTCCTCCACCAGCTCTGAGATCTCCCGCAGCGCGATCCGCTCGCCGTTACCGGAGGGCTTGATCGCGTCCTCATACATCGTCACGTCCTTGGGACAGGAGACGACGAACAGCTCGACGTCCGCAAGCGAGGTCGCCTCGCGGATCCGGTTCTCCGACGGTCGCTCGGCGCCCGGCGTGTCGGGGATCCAGATGCGGCCGCCACCAGCCCCGCAGCAGAACGAGTTGTCGCGGTTGCGCGGCATTTCCACGAGCGTGCAGCCGAGCAGCTCGAGCACCCGGCGTGGATCGTCGTACTCGCCGTTCATCCGGCCGAGGTGACAAGGGTCGTGATAGGTCACGCGGTAGCCGAGCGGCTTGATCGGGAGCGAGCCGGACTCCAGCAGCTCCGCCAGCAGCGTCGTGTGATGCATCACCGGCCACTGCGCGCCGAGCGCCGGGTACTCGTTCCTGAGCGTGTTCAGGGAATGGGGATCGCTCGTGATGATGCGTGAGAACTCACATCCCTCGAGCACGCCGATGTTGTGCTCGGCCAACAGCTCGAACAACCCCTCCTCGCCGGCGCGGCGGACGTCGTTGCCCGCGTTCCACTCGCCGTCGAACAGCAGCCCGAAGTCCACGCCCGCGCGGTGCAGCAGCCGGGCGATGGTTTGCGAGACACCCTGCGAGCGCGGATCGAACGAGGCGTAGTCGCCGACGAACCACAGCACGTCGACCGGCTCCTTGCGGGCGTCCTTGACCTCGAACTCGAGCTCCTGCGTCCCCCGCCCTCGGCGGCGCTTGTTCTCGCCGAACGAGTTGCCGGACTTGTGGATCGTCTCCATCGTCGACTGCAGGCGCGGATCGAGCTCGCCCTCCTCGATCAGCGCCCGGCGCATCAAGTTGATGATCGGCGCCTGCTCGATTCCGACCGGGCAGATCTCGACGCACGCGTTGCACTGCATGCAGGCCCAGATCGTCTCGGGCGCGATGCCGTCGGGACCGACCACCTTCAGGTCCACGTCCTGCGCGCACTGCTCGTGGAGGTTGAGGATCACGTCCCGGGGCGACAGTGGGCGTCCGGTCGCGTTGGCCGGGCACGCCTCATGACACTTGCCGCAGCGGGTGCAGTCGTCGAGCTGGATCAGATGCTTCGGGCTGAAGTCGGCCGTCGTCGCGTAGCCGGCCACGTCGGCGCCGTCGCCTCGATCACCGGCAGGCGCACCTTGGCGTCCGGCTCGCGCAGCGCGAGGCTGACCCAGCCACCCAGCATGTGCGCGCCCTTCGTGTACGGAATGCTGGCCACGAAACTGATCGCCAGTAGGCCGTGGAACCACCACAGCCCGTGCCGGAGTGCCGCCAGCGCGGGATTGCCGATGCCACTCAGCGCCTGCGCCACCACCCAGCCCCCGAACTGCGCCCCGCTGTAGCCAGGATGGTCCATCGCGATCCGGACCCCTTCGAGCAGAAAGCCGGTGAGGACGATCGTCAGCAGGATCCCCACGAACGCCCAGTCGCCGGTGGAGTACGCGACCGCCGGCTTGCCCAGCCCTGCGCACCCGCGTATTGGAGCTTCCCCGGGTAGCGCGAGCGGCGCACCATCATGAAGATCACCCCGATCAGTAGCGCCGTGCCGAAAACGTTCAGCACTTCCTTGTAGCCGAGGTAGAAACCGCCGCGGAAGTAGTCCCAGCCGAACACTGGCTTGGTGAAATCGGTATCGAAGCCGAGCACCACCGTCCCGATGAACAGGACGACGAAGCCGTAGAAGATCAGCCCGTGGGCGCCGCCGGCCGCTCGGTCGCGCCGCCCGATCCGCGGACCGCGCACCAGCCCGGCCGCCGCCCGCCACATCCGGCGGGCGAACTCCGCCGGCGGCAGCGGTGGCCAGGGCCCACCCTTGCCGCGCCGGTAGCGCAGGAAGGGTCACACGACGCCGTACGCGAACACGCCCACGGAAGCAACCGCGAGCACGTACCAGAGCACCCGCAGCCATCTCGAAGTGCCGGTCCACGAGCTCGGCGCCGACGATCACGCAGCCGTACGCCGGCGCGATGATCTCGATCGGCCAGCGCTCGCGGAAGCCGTCCAGGTACGCGCGCAGCGGTCCGGTCTCGGCGCCGGAGAGCCAGTCGAACTTCGTCATCAGATGCTCGTGCACATCCTCGGCCGAGGTGGTGTCGGTGTCGGCGGTGACGATCCGCTGACCCTGCTCTTCCGAGAGGACGTGCGTGAACGCATCGGACGAGAACAGCGTTCTGGTTCCCGCGTCGTACAGCCAAGCGGTGGCCAGCAGCCTGAAGCGGGTGTGCAGCACGAAGATCTCGCGGCCGTGCGACGGCTCCAGTGGCGCGTTCTGCGGCAGCAGGCGCGGCGTCACCTCGCGCGCGGGCGGCGCCCACGGCGCACGGAAGAACATCCACTCGGTCGGCTCGAAGTCGGCGTAGGCGACGTTGATCGGCAGCACGTGCAGCAGTGGCTCGGCGTTGCCGACGCTGTCGAACTCGACGCACCGCGTAAGGATCAGGTCAACCTCGTCAAGCTCGGCAAACGAACGCGCCTGCAAGACGACCGCATCCTCGACCACCGGCAGCGAAGTATCGATCAGCCAGCCGTGGCCTCCCTGCTTGAGCAGGTAGCAGTTCAGCGGAATGTGGCCGCCGGCGCCGCCCCGCACCCACGAGATGCGCCCGTCATTCGGGACCGTTCCGCCAAGCACGAACAGCGTGTCGGGGACCAAGATCTCCATGCTTACCGGTCAGTACCGACCGCCGGGCACCGCTTCAATGACCCGGCGCGCGAACTAACCCTGTCGTGGGAGGCCCGCCGCGTGGAGTATCAGTTCGCAATCCCGACCCCGACGCGCCAAACACTCGCGCTCGGCCGACCGTGTGGCGCACCAGGGTCGCCCACCACCCGCTCGTCACCCATGCGAAGAATATATAGTACAGTCCATTGAGTCTTGGGTTTCCTCGTCTGCAACGGTGAACCGCGCGCGCTCGCGGACGGGGACTGCCGGTTGCTGATCGAGGTGCTGCGCGAGGATTACGGGCTGACTGGGACGAAGCTCGGCTGCGGCACCGGGGACTGTGGCGCCTGCACCGTGATTCTCGACGGCGAGGCCGTCAACTCGTGCCTGGTCTACGCCAGCGAGTGCGCCGGGCGCGAGGTGCAGACGATCGAGCACGTGGCCAGCGAGGGCATCGGCGCGCTGGTCGCCGACGCGTTGGCCGCCGCCGGCGCGGTCCAGTGCGGCATCTGCACGCCCGGCTTCGTGGTCACCGCCACCGAGTTCCTGGCCCGCTCGCACGGCGACTGCACGCGCGCTGACGTCGAGGCGGCGCTGGGCGGTAACCTCTGCCGCTGCACGGGGTACCTCCCGATCGTCGATGCGGTACTCCACGCCGCTTCACAACTACGCGAGGCAGTACCGCGTTGACCTGGTCGCGGACCTCGCGACGTCCGGACGCCGCGATCAAGACGAGCGGCACCGCCCGCTACACCGAAGACCTCCAGCCCGACGGGCTGCTGTTCGCTTCGGTCGTCCGTTCGCCGATCGCCGCCGGCCGGATCATCCGGGTCGACGTCGATGCCGCCAAAGCCGCCGCCGGCGTCCACTCGGTGCTCACCGCCGCTGACCTGCCCGACCGCCAGTGGGGCACGATCCTTCAGGACCAGCCGATCCTCGCGCGCGATGCCGTCCGCTTCGCCGGCGAGCCGATCGCGCTGATCGCCGCCGAGACCCCCGCGGCCGCCGGAGCCGCCGCCGCGCTCGTCGAGCTCGAGCTCGAGCCGACCGAGCCGGTGGTCGGGATCGCGGCCGCCTTCGACGACGACGCACCCGAGGTGATTCCCGGCCGCCCGAACGTCGGTGCGGTAGCGCGCGTGCAGCGCGGCGACGTCGACACCGCGTTCCGCCTGGCCGCACACATCGTCCGCACCCGGATCGAATCCGGCCGCGTGTACCAGGGGTACATCGAGCCGCGCGCGACGCTGGTCGAGCCGGGGCCGGACGGGGGCATCATCGTCACCACCACCTCGCAGGCCCCATTCGTGGTCCGCGCCGGGCTGGGGTCACTGCTCGGCCTTCCGATGTTGAAGGTCGTGGTCCGGGTGCCCGCGCTGGGTGGCGGTTTCGGCGGCAAGCTCCACCTCGGTCTCGCGCCGTTGGCCGCGGTCCTATGCCTGGCCACGCAGCGGCCGGTGCGGATCGTCGCCTCCCGCACCGAGGACATGCACGCTTGCAACCCGCGGCAGAACTCGGTCGTCGCGCTGGAGAGCGCGATCGATGCCGACGGGGTGATCCTGGCCCGCCGCAGCCGGGTTTGGCTCGATGCCGGCGCCTACGCCTTCGACACGCCCGGGATCGCCTCGCTGGCGGCTCTGCTGGCCACCGGTCCCTACCGGGCGCCGGCGGTAGACCTGCGGGCCTGGCCGGTCTACACCAACACCTGCCCGACCGGCTCCGCGCGCGCTCCGTCCGGGCCCGAGGTCGTGTACGCGTATGAGGCCCACATGGCCGACATCGCCGACGTGGTCGGCATCGACGCCGTCGAGGTCCGCCGCCGCAACCTGCTGTGCAGCGGCGACCGAGGACCGTCGGGCGAACTGTTCGAGGACGTGGCGATCGGCGACTGCCTGGACATCGTCACCGAGCGGATCGAGCAGTGGCGGCAGGAGAGCGAGGGGTCTTCGCCGACCCGCGGCTACGGGATCGCATGCGGCTGGTGGACGACCACCGGGATGCCCTCTTCCGCGACGGTGGCGATGAACGAGGACGGCAGCGTCACGCTCTCCACCGGCGGGACGGAGATCGGCACTGGCGCCATCGTCACGGGGGTGACCGCGATCGCCGCCAGGGAACTGGGCGTCAAAGCCGAGGACATCCGCCTCGTCTCGGCCGACACCGGCGACACTCCGTACGACTCCGGCTCGAAGGGCAGTCGTTCCCTCTACGGACCGGGGAACGCCGTGCTCCAGGCCAGCCAGGAGGCAGCGCGGATGCTGCGAGAGGAGGCGGCAGAGCAGTTCGAGGCCTCACCTGAGGACATCATCCTCGCGGAGGGGTTCGCGACGGTCCGCGGGAGCCCGGCGGGTCCGACGCTCACGATCGCCGAGGTCGCCAAGGGCGCGCTCAATCGTACCGGCCCGATCGTCGCCGCCGGCCGCTTCAAGGGCCCGGCGCTGACCACCGAGGGCTCGCGCATGGAGGGCATGATGTTCACGAATCCTGAACGAGGCCACGTGGGGTTGCCACGGCGTCGAGCTCGAGCTCGACGAGGCGACCGGGCGGATCCGCGTGCTGCGCTACATCGCCGTCCACGACACCGGCCCGGTGCTGAACCCGACCGGCGCGCGCGGGCAGATCGAGGGAGGCGTCGTGCAGGGACTCGGCCAGGCGCTGACGGAGGTCATGGACGTCGGCCCCGACGGCGTGGTCCGAAACGCGAACTTCGTCGACTACCGGATGCCGACGATCGCGGACGTGCCGCAGAGCATCGAGACGGTGATGATCGAGAGCCACCCCGCCGCCACCGGACCGCTCGGCGTCAAGGGCGTTGGCGAGCCGCCGGTGATCCTCCCGCCGGCCGCCGTCGGCGCGGCGATCCGCGATCTGCTCGGTGCACAGCCGATGCGTCTGCCGGTAGATGCGATCGCCCTCACTGAATTTCTCGACACGCTCCCCGCTCGAGCCCTGCAGGAGGTAAACGCACGATGAGCGAGCGCTATCGAATCGGCGTCGACATCGGCGGAACGTTCACCGACTTCGCGCTGCACGACGCGCAGACTGGGGCCGTGCACGTATGGAAGCGGCTGTCCACCCCATCCGACCCGTCGATCGGTGCACTTCAGGGCATCGACGAGCTGCTCGCCGCCGCGGGCGCACAGATGTCGGAGGTGGGCGAGGTGATCCACGGCACGACGATCGGCGCCAACACCGTGATCGAGCGCAAGGGGGCGCGGACGGCGCTGCTCGTCACCGACGGCTTCCGCGATCTGCTGACGATGCAACGGCCGCTCCGCTACAGCACCTACGACATCTGGCTCAACCGCCATCAGCCGCTCGTGCCGCGGAACCTGGTCTTCGCCGTGCCCGAGCGGCTGCGCCACAACGGCGAGGTCGTGACCGAGCTGGACGACCACCGCCGTCGATCAGATCGTGGCCGAGCTCCGGACGTGCGAGGTCGAGGCGGTCGCGGTCGCGCTGCTTCACTCGTACGCCGACCCGAGCCACGAGCGCCGCGTGGGCGACAGCATCGGGAGCGCGCTGCCGGACGTGTCGGTCTCACTCTCGCACGAGGTCGGGCCGATCATCGGCGAGTACGAGCGCACCAGCACGGCGGTCGTCAACGCGTACATCCAGCCCCGCTTCCGTCACTACCTGGACGCGCTGGAGGACGCGCTGCGTGCGCGGGGGTTCACCGGTGAGCTGTTCATCAACCAGGGCAACGGCGGGCTGACCACACCCGAGAAGGTCGCGCGCTTCCCGATCCGGGCACTGGAGTCGGGGCCGGCCGCCGGGGTCTCTCTCGCCGCCTGGGTGGGCGGCACGATCGGCCGCACCGAGATGGTCGCGTTCGACATGGGCGGAACGACCGCCAAGGCCTGCCTGATCGAGCACGGCTCACCGCACATGGAGCGCCACTTCGACGTCGACCAGACGCTGATGCGCAAGGGCACCGGGCTCCCGGTCGTGGCGCCAACCGTCGACCTGATCGAGATCGGGGCCGGCGGCGGAAGCATCGCCCGGGTGGGGCTCGGGATCATCGAGGTCGGACCGCAGAGCGCCGGTGCCGATCCGGGGCCGGTGTGTTACGCCAACGGCGGCACTCCGCGACCGTCACCGACGCCAATGTCGTGCTCGGGTATCTGAATCCGGCCTACTTCCTCGAGGGCAAGATGGCCCTCGATGTGGAGTCGGCGCGCACCGCAATCGAGACTCAGATCGGTGAACCGCTCGGCCTCGACACCGCGGCCGCCGCGTGGGGGATCCACGAAGCGGTGACGAGCAACATGGAGCACGCGGTCGGTTCGGTGACGATCGAGCGTGGGTGCGATCCCCGTGATCTGACGCTCGTCGCGACCGGTGGCGCGGGGCCATCTCACGCGGCCCGCCTCGCGCGCAGCCTCGGGATGCCCGAGGTCCTGTTCCCCGCCGCGGCGGGGATCGCTTCCGCGATCGGGCTCCTGCAGGCCGCTCCGAGAGTCGATCTCGCGCGTTCCATCGCCGCACCCGTCGACGAGCACGGGGTTGCCGCGATCACGGCGATCGTCGACGAGCTGGCCACACAGGTCGACGCGATGCTCGATGGCGTCGGCGCCGATGGCAGCCGCACGATCACGCCGCGGGTCGACATGCAGTACACCGGCCAGGGCTACGTGATCGAGGTCGAGTTCCCCGACGGTGAGGAGCCTGATCTGACTGGCGCGCTGCGCGCCCGCTTCGAGCACGAGTACGCGGCCATGTACGGCTACAGCGACAACACCGCCGAGCCGCGCGTCACGGCGGTCACCGTCACCGGGGTGCTCGAGCCGGCGCCGTTCGAGCTGCCGGAGAACCTGACCTCGGACACGCCCGATCGCCAGGAGCGCCGCGCAGGTGTTCTTCCCTGAGACCGGTGGCTATGTGAGCACCGCGATCTACCGGCGCGACGAGCTGCCGAGTGGCGCGCGGATCGATGGACCGGCGGTGATCGAGGACGGACAGTGCGCGGTTTTGCTGATCCCCGGAGACGTCGCCACGGTTGATGGCCACCGCAACGTACTCGCGACGATCAGCGAGTCAGCCGACGCCGGCGAGCTGCTGGACACGACGGCCGTGGAGAGGTAGCGACATGGATCCGCTGACCCTCGGGGTGATCTGGCGCGGCCTCGTCGCGCTGACCAACGACTCCGGCAATGTGCTGCAGCCGCACGGCATATTCCGAGGCCGTCCGCGAGGCTCGCGACTTCTCGGTCGGGCTGTTCGACCGCAACGCCCGCATGATCGTCCAGGGCGACTTCAGCCCGGGTCATCTCGGCTCGATGCCCTCGGCGGTCAAGAACTTCCTCGAGTACTACAGCGTCGAGGACCTCCGGCCCGGCGACTGCCTGATCCTCAACGACCTGTACATGGGCTCCGGGCACCTGCCGGACTTCTTCATGATGAGCCCGTGCTTCGCGGGAGGCGAGATCGTCGGCTTCGCGGTCAACTGCGTGCACATGATCGATGTCGGCGGCGCGGCCCCCGGCTCCCAGCAGGTCGAGGGGATCAACGACCACTACCAGGAGGGTCTGCGACTGTGGCCGACCCGCCTGTGGCGTGAGGGCGAGGTCAACCCCGAAATCCTCAAGATCATCGAGGCCAACGTCCGCATCCCCGACAAGCTGATCGGCGACCTGCTGGCGATGCGCAACTGCAACCGGATCCTCGAACGGCGGCTCGCGGCTCTGGTCGACAAGTACGGGCTCGAGCTATACAGGGAGGCGGGCGAGGAGATCCTCAAGCGCTCGGAGGCGGCGATGCGCGCGGACATTGCGGCGATGCCCGACGGCACCTACCGCGCCGTCGACTTCTTCGACGACTACGGACCGGGCACCGATCCGCTGCGGATCGAGGTGGCGGTCACGGTCGCCGGCGATGAGCTGACGATCGATTTCACCGGCTCGAGCCCCCAGACCAAGTCCAGCATCAACGCCGTCCTCACCTACGTGAGGGCGTTCTGCTTCTACACGGTCAAATGCATCACCAGCGGCGCCGCGATTCCGCAGAATGACGGCTGCCTCGTCCCGATCATGTTCGTGGCCGAGCCTGGCTCGCGTCGTCAACTCGCAGCCTCCCGCCGGAGGCGGAGCGCGCGCGATCATGCAGCAGCGGTTCGTCGACGTGCTGATGCAGGCGTTCTCGGACGTCGTCCCGGACCGCGTGATGGCCGCCAGCTCGCACTGGGCGAATCCCAACCTCGGTGGGATCGATCCACGCTCGAAAAGGCGGTTCGTGTTCTACGACATCATCATCGGGGGCTTCGGCGGCCGGCCGCTCAGCGACGGTCTCGAGGGCGCGCCGAACGCGTTCAACATCGACGGCATTCCGGTCGAGGTCAATGAGACCTCGTACCCGGTGCTGATCGAGCGGATCGAGCTGATCCCGGACTCGGCCGGAGCGGGCACGCACCGCGGGGGCCACGGCATTCGCAAGGACGTGCGGCTCCTCGGCGACGACATGACGTTCGCGAACCTGACCGATCGGCAGAAATTCCCCCCGCCGGGCGTGCGCGGCGGACTGCCCGGGACCGCCGGCCGAACCGTGCTCAACGGTGATCGTGCCGGATCGACCGTGCTCGACTCGAAGGGCACCTACAGCGTGCAGAACGGCGATCTCGTTTCCACCTATCTGTCCGGAGGCGGCGGCTACGGTGACCCGCTGGAACGAAGCCTCGACGCGATCGCCCGAGACATCGGCGCCGGCCTGCTGTCGCTGGAGAAGGCACGGAACGATTACGGCGTCGTCTGCGATGAAACGGGCGCCATCGATCGGGCCGCCACCGAGGCCGAGCGCCAAGACCGCAAGGGCGCGGGCGTGCCGGCATGATGGCGACCGGGATCACCGAGGTGCGCCGCCGCCCCACCTCGCGCGACTTCGTCGCCGCCGAGCTCCGGCAGGCGATCGTGCGCGGCGAGCTCGAGGGCGGCGAGAAACTCAACCCTGTTGACATCGCCGAGCGCTACGGCGTCAGCCAGACCCCCGCCCGCGAGGCGCTGCAACTGCTGGCCAGCGAGGGGCTCGTTCGCAATGACGCATTCCGCGGCGCCCGGGTTTCGGAGCTGAGTGCCGAGGAGTACGAGGAGCTCTACCTGATGCGGATCGGGCTCGAGGACCTGGCGGCGCGACTCGGCGCCGAGCGCATCACCGACGAGGCGGTGCAGGCGATGTCGGAGCTGCTGCTCCAGATGGCGTCAGCCGCCCAGGAGGGAGACGTAGATCAGTTCTACACGCTCGACCGCCGTTTCCACGAGCTTCACTACCGCGCCTCCGGCCGGCAGTCGCTCGTCGACCGGATCATGCATCTGCGCCTCTCCTCCGAGCGCTACGCACGCGCCGCCTATGCACTGCCCCGCGTGTCCATGCGCGAGACGCTGAAGACCCATCGCGAGTTGCTCGCGGCGGTTCGGGCCCGCGACGCAGATCGCTGCGGGGCGGTGCTGAAGGACGATTTGATGCGCACGCTCGAGGCGTTCAGGGAGCAGTTCTCGTCATGAGCGCCCGGACCGTTCGTTTCACCTTCGACGGCAAGCCCGTAACCGCGCACGAGGGCCAGTCGCTCGCGGCCGCGCTGCTCGATGCCGGCGTCACGACGCTCACGCGGAGCAGCAAGTACCGGCGGCCGCGCGGCCTCTACTGCGCCAACGGTCACTGCCCGAACTGCATGCTCCGCGTCGACGGCCAGCCGCACATTCGCACGTGCATGATCGCGGCCCGCGACAACCACGTGGTCGAGAGCGAAGGTGCTGCCGCACGGCGGATTGATCCGTTCCGAGCGATTGACCGGACCGGCTCGCTGTTTCCGGTCGGCTTCCAGTACCAGTACTTCAAGCGCCAGAACCTGGCCTGGCGGGTGTGGGAGGGCCGGCTCCGGGCGCTGGCCGCGGAGAGCGAGTTGCCGGAGCCGTTCGAGATCCCGCCCGCGGAGTGGATTGAGGCTGACCTGCTCGTCGTCGGTGGCGGGCCCGCTGGGCTCGCCGCTGCCGCGACCGCGGCCGAGCGCGGCCTGAACGTCGTGCTCGCGACGCGGCGCCCGCTCGCCGGGCGCGGGTCCGACAGCGCAGAGGCCAAGCAGTTGCGGGCATCGGTCAGCGCGCAACCCAAGATTCGGGTGCTCGCGCCAGGAACCGTGATCGCGGGCTTCAGCAACCGCTACGTGGTCGATTGCCGCGACCACGTAGCCGAGGTGACCGCGCAGCGCAGTGTGCTCGCCACGGGTGCGTACGAGCGCGGCCTCTCGTTCCCCGGCAACGACCGGCCCGGAGTGATGCTGACGAGCGCGCTCCTCAGGCTCGTGCTCGACGACGGCGTGACGCCGAAGGGCGCGATCGCGATCGTCACCGACCAGGACTGGGCGTACGACGCAGCCGCTCGGCTCACCGCGGCCGGATGCGAGATCGCAGCGGTGGTCGACGTTCGCTCCGGCGGTCCGGGCATGTTGCGCGCCGAGCCGGGCACGCAGGTGTGGACCGAAGCCGAAATCCTGTCCGTGAACGGTGGCCCACGAAGCGTCCGCGGGCTGTCGGTTGGAACGGCGCACGGCGCGCAGAAGCTGCCCTGCGGGACGATCGCCATGAGCGGCGGCTGGCAGCCGGCCGATGAGCTCCGCTACGCGGCGACCAGTCACGGTGACGCGGTCGTGATCGGAGAGCGCGCGACAGCGATCAATGGGAACCCGGGCCCGGACGCGCGAACGCTGCCGAACCTCCAGGCGGTCGGCGCGGTGTCCGGCGGCACCGACCCCGGCGCCGCTGCCACCGAAGGGAAGCTGGCCGGGACATGGGCTTCGGAGGGACGCGATGGCCGATAAGCGAGTCATGTGCCTGTGCCTCGACATCACCGAGGCGGACATCGACCGGGCGATCGACCAGGGCTTCCGGGACGCCGAAACGCTCAAGCGCTACACCGCGTGCTTCATGGGCCCGTGTCAGGGCAAGTCGTGCATGGACACGATCCTTGAGCACCTGGCCCGCCGCACCGGCGTCTCGGTCGACGAGCTGCGCCGGCCCACGCTGCGCCCGCCCGCGCACCCGATCGCGCTCGGCGTGCTCGCCGGCCTCGGGGGTGTCGATGGCCCGTAGCGTGATCCCCGGCCAGGGCGAGCTGCGTAACTACGACGTGGCGATCGTCGGTGGCGGTCTGCACGGCCTCAGCCTGGCCTACAACCTCGCCCAGGCCGGCCGCACGAACGTCGGCGTATTTGAGCGCTCCTACCTCGGCGCCGGCGCGAGCGGGCGCAACCTGTCGCTGATCCGCACCTCGTGGCAGCAGCAGGCCTGGGTCGAGCTCGTCTGGTACTGCCGCCAGCTGTGGAACGACATCTCGGTCGAGCTCGACTACAACGTGATGTTCACCGAGCGCGGCTCGTTCCTGTGCGTGAGTGACGAGCGCGCGGTGCAATCGGCCAAGACGGCGGTCCAGATGCAGAACCGCGTCGGCGCCCCTACCCGCTTCGTCAGCGTCTCCGATCTCAAGGGAGCCGTGCCGCCGCTCGACACCGAGGGGATCCTGGGCGCGATCCACGACCCCACGGCCGGGATCTCACGCCACGATGCGCTCGTCTGGGCCTACGCCAATGCGGCCGCCCGGCTCGGCGTGGCGGTCCATACCGGGACTCCGGTCACGGAACTGCGCCTGAGCGGCGAGCGCATCACGGAGCTCGTCACCACGCGCGGAACGGTCAGCGCCGAGATCGTCGTCAACTGCGCCGGGTCGGGTTCGGCCGAGGTGGCGGAAATGGCCGGAATCGAGTTGCCGCTGCGGCTGCTGGCGCTCGAGATGCTGGTGACCGAGCCTTACCGGCCGTTCCTGCATCCGGTCGTCTCGATCATTCACGACCAGGCTTACATCGCCCAGACTTCACGGGGTGAGTTCGTGGCCGGGGCGGAGCCGGCCGGCCATCTCCCCGACCCGTCGCTGTCCAGCAGCTACGCGGCGCTGCGACAGACGGCCGCAACGATCTCCCGCCGGTTCCCAGCGCTCCGCGGCGTCAACGTGCTGCGCGCCTGGGGTGGGCTGATCGACATGTCGCCCGACGGAGCGGGGCTGATCGGCGAAGTCGAGGAGCGACCAGGATTCTTCCTCGATTGCGGTTGGGGCGGCGAGGGCTACATGGTCTCCGTCGGCACCGGCCGCCTCGGCGCCGAGTACATCAACACCGGCAAGCTCGATCCCCGTCTCGCGCGGTTCCACTACGGACGCTTCGAGGCCGGCGAAACACTCTCTGACGACATGCTCGTGGTCGACGCCGCCGGAGAGCTGCGGCTCTAGCCATGCAATACCGCTCGCTGATGCATCGAACCGCTCGGATGTACGCAGATCTGCCCGCGATCATCTGCGCCGATCGAACGCTGAGCTTCACCGAGATGGTCGACCGGGCCACCCGCCTCGGCAACGCGCTCGCGGACGCCGGCTGCGAGGTCGGCGACCGGATCGGGGTGTTCCTGCCCAACTGCCCCGAGTACATGGAGATAGACGCCGGATTGGCCGCGGCCGGGCTGGTGCGCGTGTCGCTGAACATCCGCTCGACGACGCGCCAGCAGATCGACGTGCTCACCGATGCCGGCGTGACGGCACTGATCTACGACGAGCAGTTCGCGCCGGCGGCCTCGGAGATCCTCCAGGAGCTCGACGGTCTCCGGCGCGTGCTGCGGCTCCGTGGCGGCTCCGACGAGGGCGAGATCCGCGACTACGAGGCCGCCCTGTCAACGGCCAGCGGCGCGCCGCTTCCGGCCGACCCGTCGGGTGACGACCTCTACTGCCTGTTCTACACATCCGGCACGTCCGGGACGCCCGAAGGGGGTCATGCTCTCCCATCGCGCGTACTTCTCGGTCGCGCTCCTCCTGCTGCTCGAGTTCGGCCCGGTCGGAGTCGGCGACACCGCAGTCCTGACCCAGCCGCTCAGCCACGGTGGTGGCTTCTTCATGCTGCCGTGGCTCATCAGTGGCGCCACCTCGGTCGTGATGCCCAAGTACGACGCCACCGCCTGCATCGAGCTGACCGAGCGCCACGCGGCGTCGGTGCTGAAGGTGGTGCCGACGATGCTGCTGCAGATGCTGGCAGCGGGAATCGAGCCGCCGGCGCTGCCGGCGCTCCAGAAGATCATCTACGGCGCCTCGCCGATGCCGGCGCAACAGCTCGGCGAGCTGCTCGAGCTGTTCGGAAACAAGTTCATGCAGCTCTACGGCCAGGCCGAGGCGCCGATGACGATCACCGTGCTCGGCCTCGAGGAGCACGCCAAGGGCGGCCGGCTCCTGTCCTCGGCCGGCCGCGCCTGGCGCGGGTGTCGAGGTGCGAGCAGTCGACGAGGCCGGGGTCGAGGTCCCCCCCGGCGAGTCCGGCGAGGTGATCGTGCGGGGTCCGCAGCTGATGAGCGGCTACTGGCACCAGCCGGAGTTGAGCGCTCAGACGGTGCGGGACGGCTGGCTGCACACCAAGGACATCGCCGAGCAGGACGAGCGCGGGTACTTCTATCTGCTCGGACGCTCGGACGAGATGATCATCTCGGGCGGCTTCAATGTCTCGCCCCGGGTCGTCGAGGACGCGCTCAACCGCCATCCGGCGGTGCTCGAGTCCGCCGTCCTCGGCCTCCCCCACGAGATCCTCGGCCAGCAGGTGACCGCGTTCGTCAGCCTGCGAGCCGATGCTCCGGCGTCGTCCGACGAGTTGATCGAGTTCTCCGGCCGGGAACTCGGCTACCAGAAGCCTCGCCGCGTCGAGATCGTCCCGCGGCTCCCCCGCAACGCCTACGGCAAGGTCGCGTTCACGGAGCTGCGCGAGCTCGCCGGCCAAGGAGACCCCTTGAGCCCTCCACGAACCCACCGACCGCTGGACCGACCGCGCCTGGGGCGCCCCGGACGACGAGGAGTTCTTCCACCTGGACGCGGCCCATCGGTCAAGCCGTGCTACGGGCCTGAGGACCTCGACCCCGGCACCGCGGCCCACCGCGAGGCCCCGGCCGGGCGAGTACCCGTTCGCGCCGTGGCGTCGAGCCCGACGGCGTGCGCTCGTGCCCCACGCTGGTCAAGGTGTACACAGGCCTCGGGACCCCGGCGGCTACCGGCGAGCGCTGCCGCAAGCTCGCCGAGCTGGGGCGCCGAGATCCTCCAGCTCGCCGCTCGATCTCCCGGCCCAGATCGGCTTTGACCCGGACCACATCATGTCCGCCGGCGAGGTCGGGCGCGCCGGCGTGTCGGTCGCTTCGCTGCGCGACATGGAGACGATCTTCGAGCACGTGCCGGTGTCCTCGGTCGCGCGCGTCGGCATGCTCGGCAACTCGATCGGACCGATCGCGCTGGCGCTGTTCGTGGCGCTCGGCGAACGACAGGGCGTGGCGATCGGCGACTTCGTGGTCGACCTCCAGAACGATCCGCTGAAGGAGTACGTCGCGCGGGGCACGCAGTTCCTGCCGATCGAGCCGGCGGTCAAGCTGGCGGCCGACGTCGTCGAGTGGTGCGCCCACGAGGCGCCGCACTTCTTTCCGCTCGACGTGTGCGTCAACCACATCAACGCGGCCGGTGCCGGCTCGACCGCGGGCACCGCGTTCGCGATCGGCAACGCGATCCACTACATCGAGGAGCTGCTGGGCCGGGGCTTGCCGATCGACTCGTTCGCGCCGCAGATGCAGCTGTTCCTCGACGAGCGCGAGGACTTCTTCGTCGCGATCGCCAACATCCGCGCGACCCGGCGGATCTGGGCCGAGCTGATGCGCGACCGCTTCGGCGCGCACGAGCCGGAGTCGCTGGCGCTCGCGGTGACCGCCTACGGGCACGGCCGGGAGACCCGGCTCGAGCCGCTCAACAACATCGTCCGTATCGCGCTCGGCTCGCTCGCGTACTACCTCGCCGGGATCCAGACGATGTACACGGCCTCCTACGACGAGGTGATCCAGACGCCATCGGACGAGGCGGTGAAGATCGCGATCCGCACCCAGCAGATCATGGGGCTCGAGCTCGGACTTCGGTCTGACCGCGGACCCGCTCGGCGGCTCCTACTACCTGGAGGCGCTGACCGACGAGATCGAGGCGGGCGATCCGCGACGCGCTTGCCGAGGTGGAGCGACGAGGGCGGAGCCGTGACCGCGATCAACTCGGGGCTGATCCGGGGCGTGATCGCCGAGGGCGCCGTGCGCCGGCAGGACCGCTTCGAGGCGGGCCTGCGCCCGATGGTCGGCGTCGATCGACTGCAGAGCGAGGACGGCGGACTTCGACGAGTGGGCGATCCGGCCGACCCGCGGCATGACCGAGGAGGACGAGGAGCGCCGCTGTTGAGGAGGTCCGCGAGCTCCGTCGCACACGCGAGCAGCGACGGACCGCTCGGCGCTGCGCGACGTCGAGCGGCGCTCAAGCGCGGCGAGAACTCGGTGCCGACGGTGCTCGAGGCGGTGCGCGTCGTATGCGACCGTCGGCGAGATCTCGGACGTGTTCAGGGAGGTGTTCGGCGAATGGCAGCCGGATCAGACGTTTTGAGGCGGCGCGCGGATGATCCGCGTCGTCGTCGCCAAGGTCGGCCTCGACGGGCACGACGTCGGCGCGCGCGTCGTCGCCCGCGGGCTCATGGACGCCGGGCATGGAGGTGATCTACACGGGTCTGCGCCGGACGCCCGAGCAGGTCGTCGCCGCCGCGCTCCAGGAGGACTGCGACGTGATCGGGATCAGCATCCTCTCCGGCGCCCACGTGCCGCTCGTCCGCCGCGTCCACGCGCTGATGCTCGACGCCGGACTCGACGACGTGCTGCTGCTCGTCGGCGGCGTCGATCCCCGAGGCCGACGTCACCACGCTGCGAGAGCTCGGCGTCGACGCCGTCTTTCACCCGGCGACCAAGATCGAGGAGATCGCGCAGTTCATCACCGAGCAACCTGCGCGCGCGAGGCGGTAGACCGCGTATGAGCGACGACAGTCGCGGTGGCCGGAGTCGGCATGCACGAGTTCGGGCGGCTTCCCGGACGCGTCGCTGAAGGACCTCGCGCGCAAGGCGATCGTGCGCGCGCTCGCCGACGCCGGCCTCGGCTTCAAGGACGTCGAGATCGTGTACTCGTCGAACGCCCTCGCCGGGGTCCTGCAGGGGCAGGAGCAGATCCGCGGCCAGAGCGTTCTGCGCGACGTCGGGATCGAGGGCGTCCCGGTCGATCAACGTCGAGAATGCGTGCGCCGGCGCCTCGACCGCGTTCGCGCAGGCCGTCGATGGCGATCCGCGCCGGCGCCGCGCGCGTCGCGCTCGCGGTCGGCTTCGAGAAGATGTTCGTCGGCGACACGGGCCGCTCGCTCGACGCGCTCGAGAGCGCCGCCGACCTCGAGGTGATCGCCGGGCTCGGACTGCAGTTCACCGCGATCTACGCGATGCGCGTCCGCCGGCGGATCGATGCCGGCGCGCTCGAGCACCGACACCTGCTCGACGTCGCGGTCAAGAGCCACGACAACGGCGCGCTGAACCCGTACGCCCAGTACCGGAAGCGCTTCACGCGCGAGGAGGTGGAGGCGTCGGCGCCGATCGCCGAGCCGCTGACGCTGCTGATGTGCAGCTCGATCTCGGACGGCGCCGCCGCCGCGGTGCTGGTCGCGGGCGACCATCCGGCCGCGACGCGCCATCCGAAGGTGGTGGTTCGCGCGATCGGCGCTCGCATCCGGATACGCGCACGTCGGCGCCGACGATCCCTCGATCATCACCCTGTGCGCGCGGCAGGCGTACGAGCAGGCCGGGGTCGGGCCCGAGGACCTCGACGTCGTCGAGGTCCACGACGCGATGGCGCCCGGCGAGCTCCTCTACTACGAGCAGCTCGGTCTGTGCGCGGAGGGCGACGCCGGCGCGCTGCTCGACTCGCGGCGCGACGTACATCGGCGGACGCGTGCCGGTGAACCCGAGCGGCGGGACTGTGCTCGCGCGGGCATCCGGTCGGCGCGACCGGCCTCGCGCAGCTGGCCGAGATCACCTGGCAGCTGCGTGGAGACGCCGGCGAGCGTCAGTGCGGTCAGCCGCGAATCGGGCTCGCGCAGAACAGCGGCGGCTGGCTGGAAGGGGATCCGGCCGCGGCGAGCATCCACATCCTGGAGCGCGAGGCGCCATGGAACTGACCGCCGCCGAACAGCGACCGCCGTTTCTGCAGCGCGCACGATTCGACGCCGAGCGCAGGGGTGCTCGTCGGCTCGCTATGCTCGCAATGCGGCGCGCGCAGCTGGCCGGCGCGCGCGGTCTGCGCCCGATGCGGATCGGTCGACCGTTCGCCGAGGCGCCGCTCCCGCGCCAGGGCTCGCTCGTGTCGTACACGACCGTGTGGGTGGCGCGGCCCGGGCTGTCGAGACGCCGTACGTGCTCGGTCAGGCGGACTTCGGCGACGGCGCGAGCGTCTTCGCCCATGTCAGAGGGCTGGATTGAGGACGTCCGCGTGCCGACGCCCGTCCGGGCGGTGATCAGCCCCGACGAGTCGGCGGTTCCCCGCTTCTGGCTGACGCCCGATGGAGCGGGATTCGCCATCAACGCCGCAGGAGAGAGACAGTGACACAGCTTTCTGACGATCACGATCAGCTGCCGGCCTACAAACGCGGCTACGCCTGCGTCGACGGGGAGTTCATGCCGGCCGCCGAGGCGACGGTGTCGATCTTCGATCACAGCTTCCTGTACGGCGACGGCGTGTTCGAGTCGATCGTCTGCCGGAAGGGGCGGCCGTTCGCGCTGCAACCCCACCTGGACCGGCTCGACGCGTCGTGCCGCTACCTTCAGCTCGCTCAGCCGTACACCGCCGAGCAGCTCACCGAGATGGTCCACGAGCTGATCGAGCGCAACGGCCTGCACTCGGGGATCGTCACGGATCGTGGTCAGCCGCGGCGAGGGATATCCGGTCTCGGATCCGCGACGGGCGCCTGGCCCGAAGGTCGTCATCACGATGCAGTCGGAGCCCGCCGTCAAACGGGACCCCGCGCAGGGAATCCGACTCGCGATCGCCTCGACGCGGCGGACCCCGCCGATCTGCATGGAGCCCCGAGTCAAGTCCAACAACTACCTCAACCACATCGTCGCGAAGCTCGAGGCGGTCGCCGCGGGCGCCGACGACGCGATCCTGCTCGACATCGACGGCAACGTCGCCGAGCTCCCGGTCGCCAACATCTTCGCCGTGCGCGGCACCGTGCTGAGCACGCCGCCGTCGGGGACGATCCTGGCCGGGTATCACGCGGGCCACCGTGTTCGGGCTGATCGAGTCCGGCGCGATCGCGATGGAGCTGATCGTCGAGGAGCGCCACGATGTCGCCGTATGACCTGTTCTGCGCCGACGAGGTGTTCGTGGTCGGGACCGGCACCGGCGTCGCGTTCGTCAACTCGATCGACGGGCGCGTGATCAACGGTGGCGTGATGGGCCCGGTCGCCTCGGCGGTGCTCGACGCCTACGAGGAGCTGCTCGACGAGTGGGCTCGAGCCGCCGCCGTACCGCGCGCCGTCGGTCGTCGCAAGCGGGACGTAGAGTAGATGGGGCCTCACGGCCGTAGCGCCGCCGCCTTTTCGGTACGTCCGGCCGGAGTCGCTCGAGGACGCGCTCGTCGCGATGTCGCCGCGACGGGGCGTTTGGCGTTGGCGGGCGGGACCGATCTGGTGACGCTGCGCGCCGGCGGCGATCGTCGCGCCCGAAGCGCTCGTCGACATCAAGTCGATCCCCGAGCTGCGCGGCGTCGGCGGCGAGACGAGTCGAATGATCGGCGCCGCAACGACGATGCGAGAGCTTGCTGGCGACCAGGCGTCCCGGACTCGACGCGATCGTCGACGGGGCGAGCGTGGTCGGCGGCGCGCAGACGCGCGCTCGCGCGACGCTGGGCGGCAACATCGTTCGCTCCTCGCCCGCGGGCGACACGCTGTGCGGCCTGCTGGTGCTCGACGCCCGTCTGCATCTGCGCTCGGTCGACGGCGATCGAGCGGTGCCGGTCAGCGAGTTCTTCACGGGTCCCGGACGCAACTCAGGCGCGCGAACGAGCTGCTCACCGCGGTCGAGGTCCCGCTCCACGGAGGCGGCTCGAGCTACCGGCGCTTCACGTACCGCAACGCGATGGACCTCGCCGTCGTCGGGGTCGCGGCCAGGGTCAGCCGCGGTCGCAGGCGTGTGCTCGTCCGCGTCGGTCGCGATCGGCGCCGTCGGGCCGGTGCCGCTGCTCGTGCCCGATGCCGCCGAGGCGCTCGTCGGAGCGGCTGCGAGCCGCACGCGATCGAAGCCGCGTGCGCCGCCCTGGTGGAGGCGGCCACTCCGATCGATGACGTTCGCGGCACCCGGCGGCACCGGCTGCGCGTGCTCCCGGCGCTCGCTCGCAGGGTGATCGAGCAGGCGTGGGATCGCGCCGTCAGCGAGCCACCGCCTGATCCGCGCCAGAGCCGCGCGAACGGTCCGGGCTTCTCCTCCGCCTCGCGGCCACTGACGCCTGGACGAAACGGTCCAGCGCGTCGCCCACGATGCCGCGGATGATCGGGCCGCCGACCCCGGCCAGGCTGCCCTCGACGTGCACGTGGCCGCTGTAGTCGAGCGCCGAGCGTGCGGCCGCCGTCGCCGTCTCGGTCGCGGCCGTCGAGGACCACCGTCGCCCATCCGTCCATGGTCAGCCCGAGCTTCGGATCCTTGCCCTGGAGCACGACATGCATCCGCTGCTCGGGCTTGCGACAGCTCGATCGTCGCCAGCAGCTCCCAGTGCGCGGTGAAGCCCATCGCCGAGTGCTCGAGCATCCGCGGTGTAGCGGTTCTCGCCGGCCGGCGCCAGCGATCCCGCGACCAGGCCCGGGAGGCAGCTGTGCGACCGCATCGACATCCTCGAGCCGGGCCCAAACCGCGGCCGGCGCCGCGTCGATTGCGACGCGGTCCGCCGACGTCGACCGTGGTCGACGGCTTCCGCTTGGCCCGTTCACCCCAGTGCGCATGGCGGGAGCTGCTCACAGCGTCACGGTCCGTCCGAGGCCCTCGGTGATCGCCTGGCGGTCGTAGCGGAACGGGGTCATGTCGACCTCCACCGGCTTGCCCATGATCCGGTCGGCCAGCAGCTTGCCGCTGACCGGACCGGTCATCGCGCCATACGCGTGGCCGGCGCCGACCCACAGGCCCGTCGGTGCCCGTCACCTCGTCGATCACCGGCACCCCATCGCCGGTCTGGGGGATGAGTCCCGGCCCAGATCTTCTGAACCTCGAGGTCCTGCAGCGCCGGCACGTGATCGCCGAGGATGCCGAACGTGATCGCCATCCCGGCGACCGTCGGCATGTCGCCGGCGCACCAGCTCCATCGGGCAGCCGAGCACGAGGCTGCCGTCGGCCCGCTGTGCGAACAGCTCCAGCGTCCCCACCTGTGGCATCACCCGCTGCAGCGGGTGCAGGATCAGGTCGTCGTCGTAGCCGGGCAGGTCGCGGACGAACGTGTACTCGGTGAAGAACGTCGGACCGAACAGCGCGACGTCGAACCTGTACGGCACGGGCGTTGTCAGCGCGAGCTGGGAGCGCAGCCCGACGATCTCGAGCGGGATCCCGTGCGGCTTGACCAGCTCGGGGTCCACGGCCCGGCGGTGACCAGCGTCACGTCGGCGGCGATCGAGCCTTCGGACGTCGTACGCCATGACAGCGGCCGCCGTTGACGTCGATCGCCAGCGCATCGGCCTTCAGCACGCGGGCCCCCGCGCGCTGCGCCGCGGTGGCGAGCGCGGTGGCGAGCTTCTCGGGATGGATGAAGCCGTCGTTGAGGCAGTGGACGCCGCCCGACGATGTCATCAGGAAGGATCGGGCACAGCTCCTCGCGTCGTCGGCGCTGATCACGCTGACCGCGAGGCCATCGTCGCGGCGCCGTGGCGGCGAATCCCTCGACGAACGCGGCCTGGTCCTCGAAGAAGTACGTCAGGGTCCCGGACGGACGGAATCGAAGTTGTCGATGTCGGTGCTGAGCTGCTCATACAGTCTCGCCCGGCCCAAGCCGAGTCGAGCTGGGGCCCGGCCGAGCGGGTGATCATCGACAGGTAGCCGGCATTGCGTCCCGACGCTCCCCAACCGGGGTGCTCCCGCTCGACGAGCGTCACGGAGTGCGCCCTCGCGCGCGAGGTAGATAGGCGGCCGTTGAGCCGACGATAGCCGCCGCCGACGATCACAACGGATTCGTTTTCGTGTGAGGCAACCGCTCTCCTCCGTTCGTTTACGTTGGCGCGAGCGTGTCGGGGCGCGCGCACGCGCGCAAGCTCATATCGCACAACAGCGCCGGATCGCGCTAGTGGGAAACTCAACCGATGCGACGACCGCCGACTCCGGCGACTCGGTGCGAGTAAGGTCGATGCATGCCGGCGCGTGAATCAAACCGCCATGCAGGCTGATTCTCGGCTCGGGGAACCCGAGCTGACGCTCGGCGACCTGCTCGATCACGAAGCAGCTCGGGCTCGAGATCGTGGTCGCGCCCGAGGGCTGGGCGGGCCGGGTCGTGACCGGAGCGCACAGCATCGAGATCGAGCATCCGGCACGGTGGCTCGATCGCGACTGGGTGATGCTGACGACCGGGGTGCACCTGTCCGAAGATCCCACCGAGCAGCGCCAGCTGATCGACGAGCTCGACGACGCCGGGGTGGCGGCACTCGGCTTCGGCCTCGACATCGTTCACGACCGAGGTCCCGGCCAGCGCTGATCGAGGAGGCGACGCGCGCGGCGTTCCCGTGTTCACGATCCCGCACAGCGACCGCGTTCCGCGACCTGATCGGCCTGGTCTACAAGGCGACGCTGTCCAACGAGATCAGGGCCGCCAACCGGCTCGCGGCGATGCAACGGTTCCTGATGGACTCGCTCGGCGAGGAGAGTCCGCGCTCTACCGTCGTCCAGCGCCTCTCGGGGCTGATCGACTCGACGTCGGGATCATCACAGCCGGCACGGCGAGGTGGTGCTCAGCTCAAGGGACCTGCCCGGGCCTCAGAGATCATCGCCGAGATCGGCAGGCGCTCCGGGGCGACGGTGCAGTTCGAGCTCGACGAGCCTGCATGGTCTCGCGTTTCCGATCGCGCGCGACTTCGAGCGACGTGCGATGGCTGGTGATCGCAGCGACCCGCCGGCAAGCCGCTGCATCCGCTGGCGAAGGCGGCCGGGCAGACCACCGTGCCGCTGCTGGCGGCGATGGCGCGACTCGAGCGCGTGCAGCAGTCCAGAACGCCGCCGTTCGCCGGGCGACGCTGGAGGCGTTCCTCGACCTCGAGGACAAGCGCGATGCGGCGGTCGTCGCCGCGCGGGCCTCCGCCAGCGGACTCAACATCGCTCAGGGCGCCACCGTGATCGTCGTCGAGGACACGGAGGCCGGACGCGGACCTCGACTCCCTCGTGCCCGCGATCGGCGCGCGCCTGACACGGCGCAGGTCCCGCCATGGCGACCGATTCGCGACGGGCGGGTCGTGCTGATCGTGGCCGACCGCGACGCGCGAGGAGACCGCCGCCGAGCGCATCGCGTCGCTGCGCTCGACGCTGTGGCTCGGCGTCGGGCGGCGCGTCACCGAGCCGCTCGCGGTGCGCCAGTCCTACGCCGATGCGGTGCTGGCGGTGCGGGCGCGGACGCGCGGTCCGCGACAGTGGGGCAACGTCATCCGCTACGACGACCTCGATGTCGGCACCGTGCTCGTCCACGAGGTGCCACTGGAGCGCCTGGCGCCGAAGATCGAGCAGTGGCTCGCGCCGCTGCGCGAGAACCCGCTCGCGCACGAGGCGCTGGTTGCGTACCTGCGCTATGACCTGGACGTGGGGCGAACCGCCCGCGCGCTGCACCTGCACCCGAACTCCGTCCGCTACCGACTCGCGCGGGCCGAAGAGCTGCTCGGCGTCCATCTGCGCTCGTCTGAGACGATCGTCGCGTTGCACGTGGCGCTGGTCAGCACTGGCGCAGACGAGCCGCCGAGCTGAGGCGCGATCCGGCGCTAAGGATCGGATACTTCGCGACCAGAACCGCCGCGCGATCAGCTGCTGCATGATCTCGTTGGAGCCCTCGCCGAGCACGAAGACGGAGCGTCGCGGTAGATCCGCTCGATCGGGAAACTCGTTCGAGAATCCGTAGCCACCGAGCACGCGCATCGAATCCAGCGCGACCATGGCCGCCGTCTCGCTCGCGAACAGCTTTGCCATCCCCGCCTCGAGGTCGGCGCGCTCGCCGCGATCCAGCCGCTCAGCGAGATCGAGAGCACAGCAGCTCGCGAGCCTGCACCCTGGTCGCGCATCTGCGCGAGGTGGCATCTGGATCGCCTGGTGCTCGGCGATCGGGCGTCCCGAACGCCTCGCGCTCCTGCGCGTAGCGAACCGCCTGGCGCAAACGCCTCGGTCGCGGCCCGGTCGCGCACGAGGCCACGCTCAGCCGCCCGACCTCCAGCCCGGACATGAACTGCTTGAAGCCCTTGCCGACGCCGTCGGTCGCCGCCGAGGACGGTCGACGCGGGGTCCGGAACCCGTCGAACACGAGCTCGGTCGACTCGACGCCCTTATATCCGAGCTTGTGCAGCGGCGGTGGGAATCGTCAGGCCGGGGAGGTACGCGTGGCAGCCGGCCTCCTTCTCGAGCACGAACGCGGTCATGCCGCGGTGCCGCGGGCTGCGCCTGCGGGTCGGTGACGACCAGCAGCATGATCCCGTTGGCGTTCAGCCCGTGCGTCGCCCAGGTCTTCTGACCGGTGATCACGTACTCGTCGCCATCGCGGACGGCACCGGGTCCTGATCGCCTGGGCATCGGTGCCTGCGTTGGGCTCGGTCATCGAGAACGCCAGCTTCAGCTCCCCCGCGCCATCCGCGGCAGCAGATCGCGCTTCTGCTCCTCGGTGCCGAACGACATGATCATCTTGGCCGAGGTGAAGTGGCTGGTCAGCGTCCCGGACAGCGACATCCAGCCCCGCGAGAGCTCGATCTGGATCTCCGAGAAGGTCCGGAAGCTGAGCCCGAGACCGCCGTACTCTTCAGGAATCAGGATCCCGTAGAAACCGAGCTCGGCCATCTGGTCGAGCAGCGGCTTCGGGTACTCGTCGTTGCGCTCGAACTCCGGCGCCTGCCTGCGGACATCCTGATCGACGAACCGGCGGACGAGCGCGAGCAGGTCCTCTCGTTCGGCCTCGGTCTCCGAGGCCAGCTTCCCGAGCGTCATCGGTACGCGGCTACCGCTCGGAGCGGCCGCCGGTGTGCGCCGTCGCTGTTGACGGTCGCGAAGGAGGCCGGGTTGCCACCTGATGCAAGCTCGATGGCGAACTCGCTTGGCTCGAGCATGGCCCGCATTCCACCACCCCGGGCTGATCGACAACCGTTGAACTTCCGCACAAACCGGCGCCGAGCCGTCGGATCTTGGCCAACCGCTACGGTCCGGCTACACTCGGGATCACTTCCTCCGCGATCCGCTCGAGCATCTCGAGATGCTCGGCGCCGTCCTCGGTCACGGGCGAGAACATGAGCCGGCCCACGCCTGCCTCTCGGTAGGCCACGACCCGCTCCGCGATCTCCTCCGGCTGTACCGGCGAGCACATAGCGCTGCGCGGCGGAGCGCATGTCGCTGCCGTAGATCTCGGACAGCCGCTCTCCCGCACGCCGCCGGCACTCGTCGCCGTCATCGCCGACGACGGTGAACGCCAGCAGCGCCCCCGTCGACGGCGTCGGCCGCGCGCCCGCAGGCGAGCGGCCTCCTCGCGGATCGTCGCCATGCTGCGTCGCGAACTGCTCCGGCGTGTAAAGGTACGGCATCCACACGTTCGGCCAACCGCGCCGCGCGGCGCATCGCGCGCTCCTTGCGGCCGCCGAGCCAGACCGGCACGTGCCGCTGAAGGCCTCGGCATCAGCGTGATGTCGTCAGCGTCGTGAACCGGCCGGCGAACGTCACGTGCTCCTCGGACAGGAGACGGCCGATCACGGTCAGCGCCTCCTCCAGGCGCGGCACGCGCTCGGCGGATCGACGCCGCAGGCCTCGAACTCCGCCGTGAACTCGCCGCCCATCCCCGGCTCCGAGATCGAACCGCTCGCCCGACAGGCGTGCCAGCTCCGCCGTCATCTTCGCGGCCAGCGCCGCCGGATACAGCGGCAGCAGCGTGATCGCGCTCAGCAGCCGGATCCGTGGAGGTCGCGCCGGCGGCGAGCGCAGCGAGACGAACCCGTTGGTCGTCTGGCTGTGGAAGCGACGTGCTCGCCGACGGCGATGTAGTCGTAGCCGAGCTCCTCGATCCGGCGCGCGGTCTCGCGCCACGGGCAGCTCGTTCGCCAGGTTGCCGCCGAACAGCATCGGCCGCTAAGAGTTGCTATGCGACAGCGCGCCGGGAGCCAGGTCTCCGAGCACGCGCTCGGCATCGGCGACCATCTCGCGCACGATCTCGCGCCGCGGGCATGACGGACCGCACGAGACCGACGCCCTGGCCGGCGGGCATCATGCCCTCGCTCAGCTCGCCGTCCTGGTAGGCGCTCTCGACGCGTACCCCGGCGGCCGCGTACTGGCCGGGGAAGCCGACGACCTCGTGCTCGCCGCTGGTCCAGCGGGCCGTCCAGTCGTTCCCGAGCGCCCGCAGGTTCTTGCCGGTATAGGCCCTGGACAGGACCGTGTCCTTGGCCGCCGCCTCGAGGATCCGCTGCTTGTAGGCATCGTGGCCGTACGCCTCGTCGCTGGCGATGAAGCGCGTCCCGCACCACACGCCCGCGGCGCCCAGGCACAGCGACGCGGCCAGCCCGCGACCGTCGACGATCCCGCCCGCCGCGATCACCGGGATGCTGATCGCATCGACGACCGCCGGGAGCAGATGCCAGCGTGCCGACGTAGCCGGTGTGGCCGCCGCCCTCGGTGCCCTGAGCGACGATGTAGTCGACGCCGGCCTCTGCCGCCGCGACCGACCGCCCCACCGAGCCGGTCAGCGCGATCACCTGCATCCCGCGCTCGTGGCAGGCGTCGACCAGGTGCTTCGGCACGTTGAACGTCAGCGCGATCACCGGCGGACGCTCCTCATAGATCACCGCGAGCTGATCCTGCACCGCCCCCGGCGTCAGCATCGCCTCGACGCCCTTCAGCTTCACCCGCTCGGCGGGCGAGAGCCTCTCCCACAGCTCGCGGACCGGCTTCCACTCGTCGTCATCCGCGCCCAGCAGCATGTCGGGAACGAGCAGATCGACAGCGAACGGCTTGTCGGTGCGGCTGCGGATCTCGCGGATCTCCGCCCGCAGCGCGTCGGGCATGTAGCTGACGCCTCCGAGGCAGCCCATGCCGCCGGCTTCCGAGACCGCGACCACCAGGTCCGCCTGCGACACCCGGGCCATTCCGGCCGACAGCACGGGATGCTCGATCCCGAGCCCGTCGGTGAGCGCCGTTCGCAGCATCGGCTTGGAGCTACTCCCAGCCCGCTGCCTGCAGGTCGGCGTCGAGGTCGCGCCGCTCACGGGGATAGTGCGTGACGTCGTCGGGCATGACCCGGATCCGGGTCTTCGTCTGCAGCTCCTCGGAGACGTGAGCGATCACGCCGGGGAGGCTCGAGATCAACGCGATTCCGGTCATCTCGTCGGGCGTGAAGCCCATCTGCGCCTGGATCGCGGCCATCATCCCGACTTCGTTGATGGGGATCTCGGGCTTGTTCTTGAGCGTCGTGAACGCTTGGTGCACGGCCTCGTACCAGTCGCCCATCTCACCCCAGCAGTCCTCCTCGAGCGCGATCTGCTTGAGCCGCTGAGCGCGCGGATCGAGGTGGCGGAACACCGGATGCCCGAAGCCCGGCACGCGGTTGCCCGAGGCCGTGTAATCGGCCACGAACCTGTCCGCGAACACCTCTATCGCCTGGCCCGAGTCCTTGAGCTTGGCGTAGCTGTCGATGATGAACCGGCCGGAGTCATCCGGCGCGAGCGTGTACTCGCCGACCGACATCACCGCCACGGCCATCCCGGCCTGCATGCTCGGGTTGCCCGACACCGTGTAGCGCGCCGCGACAGTCCCCGGCTTGTACAAGGAGTAGTCGAGGATCGAGCACAGCATCGCGTCGACCATCCGCGCCTGCCCGCGCGTCGGGATCTGCCCGCGGATCAGCAGATACGTGGCCGCCGGGAACGGCAGCCGCCCGATCATGTCCCCGAGGCTATAACCGCGCACGTAGACGTCCGCCTGCTCGACGTCTGAGACCTCGCGTGGTCCAGTATGCGGCTGTATCGGTTGCCGTCACGGGTATGACTCCTTGATCAGGTTGCAGACGGCAGGCGATGCTGCTGTGAGCCACAGGACGGCGCTACTGGAAAACATCCAAAGGAACGGCCGTCTGGCTGGTTACAGCGACGGGGCGCGCAAGCAGACTGCCGGGGGCGGCAAGCCGTGCCTGATCAAGGCTCCCGGGTCATGACCTTGATCAGCGCCGAGAGCTCGAGGTCGTCGAGGCCCGCCTCACATGCCTTCTCCAGATATCCGATCGCGTCATCCAGGAGCACGGTCGGTTGGCCGGCGCTCCTCAGTGATTCCCGGAACGAGCGCATGGCACCGAGGTGAATCGCCATGCTCGCCTCCTCGGCCTTGAAGTTGCCGCTCCGGATCGCCCGCACCGAGTGCTCGATCACGTCCGCCATCAGCACCCGGCGCTGCTCGATCAGGACCAGGATCTCGTCCAGCGATCGCTGCGACTCGAGGCCGGATGCGAGGCTCTCGAACAGCCCCGTCAGCGCGACGTGGAAGAACGAACTGACGCCGGCGGCGATGATGTTGCAGTTGCCGATCTCCTCGCCGAAGTACAGCGACGCGCCTCCCAGCGCCAGCAGCATCGCCCGGTGCTGCTCCCACAGCCCGTTCGGCCCGCAGAACATGAGGATCGTCTCCGGCAGGCCGATGTGACGGGGATAGATCGGGATATGACCATCGAGGTAGGAGCCGCCGCGACTGGTGACGAGTCTCTGCATGGCCTCGGCCTCGGCCAATGTGCCTGTGATCAGGTTGACGATCGTCCGGCCCCCGAGGCCGTCCGGCGCCACCGGCTCGAGCAGCGCCCGCAGATCGTCGTAGGTGGTCACGCAGGCGACCGAGACCGGACTCGACTCGATCGCGGCGGGCACGGTCGGCGCGACCACCGCGCCGAGGTCGCCCAGAGCCTGCACTTTCGACGCCGTCCGGTTCCAGACGCAGGTCGAGTGGCCGTCGTCGATGAACGCGCGGGCGAGCGCGGCGCCCATGTGGCCGAGGCCGATGACGCTCACGTCGGTCATGGGGTCAGCCCAGCACCGGCAATGGCCTCGGCGCGAGGTTCGCCGCGTCCGCGATCCGCGGCTCCCCGTAGCGCACCCAGTCGGCCAGCAGCCGTCCCAGCGTGTTGCCGACGGTCAGACCCGCGCCCCCGAGGCCCCCGCCGACGAGAATGTCCGGGTTCTCGGGATGGGGACCGGCGACCAGCTGCCCGTCGGGGCTGTGCGGATACAGCCCCGCCCAGCCACCGGCGTAGGTGATCTCGGGGAGCGAGGGGAACGCCTGCGCGATCCGCCGGACGATGTCGTCGGCGAGCTCATGGGTCGTGCCGGTGTAGAAGTCATCGGGGACGGTCACCAGGTCCTCACCGAGGATGTCGTTGGAGTGAAGACCGGCGATCAGCTGGTGCTCGCCCTCTTGGCGGAAGTACAGCCCCTCCCCTTTCGTGTAGCCCGGTACGTAGTCGAGCAGGAACGGGACCGTGTAGCCGATACCCGGCGGCAGGTTGAAGATGTGAACCTCGTGCCGTTCGTTGACAACCTCGACCGGCGCCTCGAGTAACCGGCCGATCTCGGGCGCCCAGGCGCCGCCGCAGTTGACGATCAGGTCGGCGGGGAACTCTCCGCGCGTGGTCGCAAGCGTGTACTTCGCCGGCCCGGCCTGCCGCACGCCCTGCAGCTCAGCCCGTCCCACGACCCTCACGCCCGCCGCGGTCGCGATCTCGGACAGGACGCTGCACAGCTCGTTGCCGTCGAGGTAGCCCTCGCGCTCCGCATACAGCGCGGCATCGAAGTCGTCGTAGGCGAAGTCGGGCACCAGCCGCTTGAACTCTTCCGCGCCGATCACGCGCGCCCCCGGCAGCCCGCATTCCTCCTGCAGCCTGACCGAGATGTGAAGCGCCTCGGTCAGCTCTCGGGTCTGCGAGGGGCGCAGGAACCCGATCTGCCGTAGCACGAGGCCATGGTCGGCCGACAGCCGCTCGAGCCGCTTGATCCCCCAGGTGCGCAGCTCCACATCCTGGCGGCCGACGTACTGAGACGAGTAGACGCCGGCCGAGACCCCGGTCGATCCGCTGCCAGGCGCGCGGCGGTCGAGCACCGTGATATCGATGTCGTCGGCCTCCGACAGCTCAGCGGCGCAGGCCATTCCGAGCACCCCGCCGCCGATCACGACCACCCGCTTTCTAGCCATTCACGCCTCGCTTTCGTGCCAGCGGCCGGTCGTCGCTCAGCCCTGGATCCAGCCGCCGGCACGCGCCGCCGGGGTACGGCCCGAACCCCGTGATGCGCTCCGGCGTGATGTGTACGGACACGAACGCCCCGAGTTCCCTCGGGTATCCGTCCGGCTCGCCGTAGCGGATCGCGAGGCGGTCGGGCATCTCCGGGTCTCCGGGCTTCACCTCCGCGGTCCCGATGAACCGCACATACACCGGACACCCCGGGTAGCGCTCTCGTTCGTGGTCGATCACGATCACCTCGACCTGCGGGTTGCGCTGCATGTTGCGCACCTTGATCGCGTCCTCCCACGCGAACAGTGCCAGCCCTTGGCCGCTCCGCTCGAACCACACCACAGTCGACTGCGGGGTGTTGCCCGGATTGACAGTCGTGATCGTGGCGGTGACCGGTCGTTCGAGCAGCTCCGAGACCTCATCGGGAAACGTGACTCCGTCGCTCATCCCGAGCACTCCGCCTCTGGTTCAATTGCTCCGATCGAAAGGGGTTACGCGGCCGTGCCGGGAGAGGTCAACGCCGCCGCCGCGAAGAGGACCCGGGCGGGGGATCGAGCGCCGTGCGCGGCCGGCGACTGCCTGACCGGGCTATTCACCGCGCGGACAGGGTCGCCCGCCCGCACAGCCGCCATACCCTCCGTCCCCAGATCCGGACCGACCTGGAGGAGTTGAAAATGGCACCGAACGCGATTCAGTCCCTTGATCAGGTGGAGGCGCTCGTCGGGAGCGAGATCGGCGTCAGCAGTTGGCAGGAGCTGGACCAGCCGCTCGTCAACCAGTTCGCCGACATCACCGGCGACCACCAGTGGATCCACGTCGACACCGAGCGCGCCGCGGCGTCCGACTTCGGCGGCACGATCGTGCACGGCCTGTTCACGCTGTCGCTCGGCTCGCAGTGGGAGGAGGAGCTGATCGAGTGGAGCGGCTTCGACTTCGCCCTCAATTACGGCTACGACAAGGTCCGCTTCCCCGCCGCGCTACCGGTAGGCCGCCGGCTGAGGATGCGCCCTGTCGGTGGAGAGCGTCCGGCCTTACGGCTCGGGCGTGCTCGTGACGATGCGCCAGACGTTCGAGGCCGAGGGTCTTCAGAAGCCGGTATGCGTGGCCGATGCGCTCGCCTGGCTACCGGCCGAAGACGGCGACGGCGACGGCGAGTAGCTTCCGCTCAGGCCCTCCAGCCGAACGGGACCTCCTCGGGCCGCAGCAGCCCGGCCCGGACGCTCTGCATCGCGATGGCGGAATGGACCATCCGCGCGGCCGTGGCCGGATAGGAATCGGCGGCGAAGGCGCCAGTGGCGGTCATCCGCATCGGCAGGGCGCCGTCGACCTCGACCGTCACTCCGTTGGGCGCGCCCGGCCTGTTCTCGGCCAGCCCCACGATGCCGTGCCAGCCGACCTCGAGCGTGCGGCCGCCCTCGACGGTCGCCCAGGCGCGATGCTTGAAGCCGATCGCCACCCCGGCCGCGAACACCTCGTCGCCGAGCGTCACGTCATGGTCGACGACGACTGCCGTGCGCTGCTCTTTGATCTCGAGTGGCACGACATCCAGCGCGGCGGCTAGGCACACGACCGGAGCCGTCAATGGCATCGGCGTCACCGCCTCGAGCGCTGCCGGTTCGCCGCCGATGCCGAGATGGCGGCGCGCCTCGGGTCCCCAGGCGCCGGACTCGCCGATCCGGAGCGCGCTGACCCGGATCCAGCCCGGTGAGATCGCGCCCCAGATCGAGGGCAGCACGTCGAGGAAGAGACCCGGCACGATGCCGGTGCTGAGCAGGCGGGCGCCCGCGCGCCGGGCTGCCTCGTCGAGCGCCGCGGCCCGCTGCTCGCCGATCTCAGTGGCGGCGTCGAACAGGGCACTCGAGCTGACCGCATCCTTCCCGCGCTCAGCGCAGCGGCCGTACAGCTCGGCAACGTCGTCGGGCGTGAACTGGTGAGCGTCGAGGATCACGTCGATGTCGTCGTCCGCCAGCGCCTGGTCCAGATCGAGCAGACGAACCCCGGCGGCGAGCACCGCCGGTGGATCGGAGCGGAGCGCGTCCGCGCGTTCGGACACGACGGCTACCAGCACAGCCGACCGCGACTCCTGGACGCGGAGGATCAGCTCGCCCCCGAGCCGGCCCAGACCAGATACCGCCATGCGAAGTGCCACGTGAGCTCGCGCTCAGCCCGCCGTCACGGGCGCGACCAGCGCCTCACGCTCGGCATCGGTGAGTGGAATCGGCTTGCGCGCGTGCTCGTCCCAGCGGACCGTGATCACCCGTGCCGACGCGACAACGGTTCCGTTCGGACCGATCAGCGTCTCGTTCGTCACCATCTTCGTCCGCCCGAGCTCCTCGACGGCGAGCTGCACGGTGACCTCGCCCGTGTTCGGGAACACCTCCTGTTTGAGGTCGATCTCGATCCTGACGATCACGTACACGCGACAGCTGCCGAGCGTCGCCTCGAACCACAGGTCCCGCGCCTCCTCCAGGTAGGTGATGAGGACCGCGTGGTTGACGTGGCCGAACGGGTCGCCGTCGGTCCAGCGCGTTCGCACCTTGTGCTCGAACAGGACCGGTCGTTCCTGCTCCCCCACGCTGTTGGCAACCTCGGTCACGGCGACAGGGCAGCAGCCTTGCCCGCCGCCTCACCCTGTTCGCCGGCCTCGGCGAACGATGCCGCCTGCTTCACCCCGCCGGCGATCCAGACCCCAGCGGTGACCTCGGTCGGACCTGGCTGGCCCGTGCCCCAAACATCGTCAGATGGCTGCTCGAGTGTGAGCGAGCCGTCGACGAGCAACTGGAGCACGAGATCGTCGGCCGGTTTCGGAGCCACCTCGATGCACAGCACGTCGCAGTCGACGTCGGTGCCCGAGCTGGCACCGATCGGTCCGAGGGTCACGCTCGATAGACGACCGCGTCCACGCGCCCGCAGCACTAAGTGACCGGCCGCTGCCTGGAAGCTCGCTCCGGCGCCGTTGCCGGACCTCATGTCCGCGACGGCCGAGACCGTGATCGACCGCGCTCGCAACTGGTCGGCGAGCTCAAGGCCGGCATCGCTGTCAGTGAGGACCACCACGCGGTCGCCGGGCTTCACGCCGTGCCGGATGAGCCGGCGCACCGCCCGGCCGAGCATCACGCCCGGTAGATCGTTGCCGGGGAAGGCGAGCGGCTGGGGATAGCCGCCGGTGGCAGATCACCCATCGCTTGGCCAAAAGCTCCTGAACGCCCTCGCGGTCGTCCACCAGCATCGTCCCGCCCTGAAACCATCCGAAGGCCGTAGCGGCCAGGTGGACCTCCAGCCCAGCGGCACGGTTGACCCGCTCGGCCAGGGCAGCGACCTCAGCGCCGCGGCGCGGCTCGTCCGCGGCAGCGCCGCCGAGCTCCACCTCGCGCTCGAACAGGGCGACCGAAGCTCGGCCCTCAGCGGCGGCCAGCGCAGCGCTCATCCCAGCCACGCCGCCGCCGATGACCGCGACGTCGACCGAGGTGCGGCGAGGTTCGGAGCCGCTCGGCAGCGGACCGCTTCCGTAGACCCGGGCCGCGGCCTCGACAGAAGGCATCGCCGAGCGCGCGGCCAGCCGTCGCATGATCGGCTCGGTGGCCTCGAACAACCGCTGCTGCTTGCGAAACCAGCGGTACTGAAACCCGTTCGGTGTCAGCCGCGAGAGCCGGTCGAGCACCCCGAGGGCATCGCGGTCCGCGCTCGGCCAGCCGCGCTCACGCTCGACCTGCTCGCCGCCGTGCAACGGCTCCTGGCAGGTGATCACGCCCGGCAACCCGTCCACCCGCATCGAGCAGTTCGGGCAGGCACCGGCCATGCAGTGCAGCCCCCGCGGGCGGCGGTACTTGAAGCTCCGGCTGAGTACGTCGACGCCGTTGGCGTGCAGGGCGGACGCGATCGGCTCACCGGCGAAGCCGGACATCGTCCGGCCCTCCAAGGTGAATGAGACGCTCGCGCGTCCCCCGTCGGTCGGGAGCCGCCTGTCGCCGTCGCTCATGCGCGCGCCCCCACGTCTTCCATCTTCTGGATCAGGGTTCCGTCGTTGATCAGCTCGCCGGTGCGCAGGCGCTCGATCCCGAACGGCGCCACGTAGTCGTGAACCCGGCCCGTGGCGATGCTCTCGGCCAGCAGGTCGCCCGCGGCCGGGCCGCCCATGAACCCGTACAGCCAGCCGCAGCTGAGCCAGAACCCCTCGAGCTCGGGAACCGGACCGAGGACCGCCGCCAGGTCGGCGGACTGGCTGACCAGGCCCGCCCAATGACGGGCCACGCGAACGCCGGCCAGCTGCGGGATCACATGGACGAACTTCTGGGCCATGTCGACCAGCATCGGGTGGGTGACGGTGAGGCTGTCGGACCTGTCGGGGTCAGCGAACTCCGTCCCGCCCGATGAACTCGCCGCGGCTGGTCTGGTGGGCGTAGCCGTGGAGCGTGATCAGCGAGATCGCCGGCTGCATGAACGGGCGCACGGACTCGGTCACGAACTGCCTCGATCCGGAACCGCTCGAGTGGCAGGTCGACCCCGGCCATCGCGGCAACCTCGGACGAGAACGCGCCTGCGGCGTTGACCACCATCGGCGCGCTCGTCCGGCCCCGGTTCGTCGCCACTCCGCGTGACCTTGCCGTTCTCGGTCAGCACCTGCTCGACGGTCGTGTACGGATGGATCTCCACCCCCATCCGAGACGCTGCCTGCGCGTAACCCCAGACGACCGCATCGTGGTGGGCGTAGCCGCCGTCGACCTGGTGGTATCCGCCCAGCGCGGCCTCTGGATTGATCGCCGGCACCAGCTCGAGGATGTCGTCGGCGGTGACCAGGTGGGTGTTGACGCCGTGGGCCTGCTGGCGGGTGACCGCGTCCCGGCATCGCTCCAGGTCCTCCTCCTTCGAAGCGATCACCGTGTAGCCGCCGGCGGTGAACAGCACGTTGAAATCGAGCTTGGCCGACAGCTGGTGCCAGAGCCGGACGCTGTGCTCGTAGAAGCGGATCCACTCGATGGTGCCGAAGGCCGAGCGGATCAGCTCTCCGTTGCGGCCGCTGGCGCCGCTACCCGGCCACCGCGCTTCCAGCACGGCAACGTTGCGGATGCCCCGGTCGGCCAGTCCGTGCGCCAGTGCCAAACCATGAATGCCGCCGCCCACGATGACCACGTCGTAGGAGCTGCGCAGCTCGGACAGGGTGGCGCCGGCGGTCGCCATCACTCCTCCTCCATCGGCGGGAAGCTCGAGGCGATTGCGCCCATGCCGAACGCCGAATACGGGCGGGCGCGCCGATGGGCGTGCGGTCGCCGCCGGCCGGCTTGCCGGTGCACCGCTCGATCTCGACGCATCACCAGCCGCCCGCACCACTTGCCCTGGCAGGGCCCCATGAACGCGGCGGTGAACCGTTTCAGCGTCTCGGGATCGTCATAGCCGGCGCGAACAGCCTGCTCAACGTCGTCGCGTTGTGACGTCGTGACACAGGCACAGAAACGTCTTTCCGCTCACGATTCGAGCCTACCAGTGACCCGTTTGTCTTTGGCTACGCGACTCCCTTAGGCGTTCGTGGATCCGACAGTTGCCAGCCGAGTCCCAGCGCCCCATCGTGAGCGCGATGCACACCGCGACACAACTCGACAGCTCGATGTTCGGGATCGAGATCGGCGGCGAGCCGGCGCGCAGCGAAGACGTCTTCCCGTCCTGGGACGCGAACGACCGCTTCGGCATCGTCGCCACCGGGCCGATGGGCACGATCGGCGCGAGTCTGCTGATCCAGCTGGCGATCGTCGCGTTCTACGACTTCCGTCCGGAGCGGCGCGGCCAGAGCATTCAATACCCGGAGCTGTACGTGTTCCACGTGGGTGGCCCGCACGGCGATCACAGCTACTTCGACTTCTGGCCCCAGCGCAAGGAGGTCAGCGTGGCGCGCGACGCACGGGCGATCCTGACCGAGATCAACGATCGCGCGATCACGCGGCTGGCCGTGGTCGACTCAGAGCCCGTGCCGGTCGAGCATCGGGTCTCCGAGCTGGCACCTGCGCTGGATCGGCTCCGCACGGCGTTCGCCTACGACCCGTCCGGACGGGTGGCCGGAGGCGACCTGGTGATCACCGGGCTGGACGCGCGTACCGAGGTCAACCCGTCGATGACGCTCGACCCTGAGCGCGCGCTGGCCGCCACGACCGCCTCGCCGCCCGTGCCCGGGCGCGAGGAGGAACGCGCCTTGTGGCGCGAGCAATTCGCCCGCCGGACTGACGAGGTCCCGGCGGCCGAGCGCGATCACGTGCGCAACCGGCGCGACTCGATCCGAACCGACGGCTGCGCCAGCGAGAGCTACCGCCGCGTCCCGGTCGAGCGGGCGCTCGAGATGCTCACCGGCGGCCCCGAGCGCGTTGAGGACCGAATCCGGGAGTTGTCAGGATCGAAGATCGAGGTCGAGTCATTGAGCTCGACGGTCACCGGATAGCGCTCGCCCAGGTACAGCACCGAGAGCTGCTCTCCGACCACCGCGTGCTCAGGCGGCAGGTAGCTCATCAATATGTACTTGCCGACCGAGGGTCCGGAGCCCGCACTGGTCACGTATGAGCGCCGGCCCTTGCGGTCGATCAGCGGCTTGCCGTCGCGGGTCAGGATCGGCTCGTGCCCGAGCATGTATCGCTTGACCCCGGATGCCGATGTGTGATCGTCAACCGTCAATGTGCAGAGGATTGCCGCCGGCTCCTCCTCGCGGTGGCGCATGTGTGCCTGCTTGCCGATGAAGTCCGCCTCCTTCACCGTGCCCCACGCCATCCCCGGCTCGACGACGTTGAAGTCGGCCTCGAGCTCGGCGCCGTACACGCGGTAGCACTTCTCGAGGCGCCCGGTGGTCCCGTACACCCCGATTCCCGCCGGGACGAGGCCGTGCGGCGCGCCCGCCTCCGCGATCACGTCCCACAGGCGCGCACCCTGCTCTATCGGCGCGTACAGCTCCCAGCCGAGGTCTCCGACGTAGCTGATCCTGGACGCCATCACCTCTTGCGCGCCGATCTCGAGCGTCCTGCAACAGTCGAACGGAAAGCCCTCGTGGCTGACGTCGTCGCCCGTGACCGACTCGAGAATGTCCCGCGCCCGCGGGCCCCAGAGCCCGAGCGTGCACCAGGCGTTCGTCTGATCGTGGACCTGAGCCGAGCCGTCCGCGGGCCGGTGGTCCCGGAACCACTTGAGATCCGACATCCCGTAGGCGCCGCCGGTGACGACGCGGAACACGTCGTCGGCCAGCCGCATGATCGTCAGATCCTGCTTGAAGCCGCCGCTCTCCGTGAGGATCGGCTGTACACGTTGCGGCCGATCGGGACGTCCATCTGGCGCATCGCGAGTCGCTGCACCAGGTCGAGCGCGCCCGGCCCGGTCACGTCGAAGATCGAGAACGCGGTCAGATCGATCATCGCCGCGCGGTCGCGCATCGCCAGGTGCTCGGCCAGAATGATCGGGGACCACCAGCGTGAGTCCCACCCGGCCTCCCGCCTCCCGACCCGATCGCCGTACTCCTCCAGCAGTGAGGCGTTGGACTCGTACCAGTTCGGGCGCTCCCAGCCCACCGTCTCGATGACCGACGCCCCGAGCGCCTGCTCACGCGCATAGAACGGCGACAGCCGCATTTCCCGGTTCGACGCCCACTGCTCGGCCGGGTGGACGATCCCGTACATCTTGTTGAAGCCCTCCGAGGCACGAGCTCTGATGCGCCCGCGTTTTCTGGTGCGGGTAGATCCGCGCGATGTTCGACTCGTATAGTTCGATCTCGGACTCACCCCTGACCATCAGCTCGGCGAGGCACTTTGCGGCCCCCGGGCCCTCCTTGACCCAGATCGCCGCGGCCGTCCACAGCCCCCGAACCTCCGGTGTCTCGCCGATCAACGGCAGCCCGTCGACTGTCACCGACAGCACACCGTTGATCGCGTAGGTCACGTTGACCGACTCGCCGCCGACGATCTCGGGCATCAGCTCGAGCGCCTGCGCCATCTGCGGCTCGAAGTCGGTGTCGGTGAACGGGAGCTCGGTCGGGCTCAGCACCGCCTCCTCGATCGACGGGATCTCATCGGCGTCGAGAGCGATCGGGCGGTGCGCGTAGGACCCGATCTTCAGCGCCGTTCCTTCTTGGCGCTCGTACATGTTCGTGTCCATGTCGCGCACCACCGGATAGTCGATCTCGGACCCGGAGTTCACGAACAGCGGGACGGGCCCGACGTCGATCAGCTGGTGAACCATCGGCGTGAGCGAAATCGCCGCGCCCGCCATCCGCCCGATGCGCGGGCTCCAGCAACCGCAAGCGATCACCACTTCATCCGCGCGGATGTCGCCGCGGCTGGTCCTGACTCCGGTCACCCGGCCCGCGGCGACGTCGATCCCTAGCACCTCGCAGTTGTCCTCGATCGTCGCTCCCGCTTCGCGGGCGCGTTCGCGCATCATCGTCGCCGCGCGTAGCGAGTCGACCACCCCACCGCCCGGCGTGTAGAAGCCGCCGAGGAGCAGCTCCTCGTTGATGAACGGCACGAGCGCCTTGATCTCGGCGGGTCCCAGGAGGGAGGCCGGCTCGACGCCCCACGCCCCGGCCGAGGCGATCCGGCGCGCCAGCTCGTCCATGCGAGCCTCGATGCGTCCCACCTCGATCGTGCCGCTCTCGGTGAACACGCCGAGCTCCTTGTACTGGCGCATCGACTCGACGGTCAGCGTGGTGATCTCCTTCGAGTGGTCGACCGGGAAGATGAAGTTCGACGCGTGGCCGGTCGAGCCGCCGGGGCGCGGCAGCGGCCCCTTGTCGATCAGCGTGATGTCGGTGACGCCGAGACGCGCGAGGTGATAGGCGATGCTGTTGCCGACGATCCCGGCGCCGATCACGACCACCCGCTGGCGGGAGGGAGACATTGTCGTCATCTGGGGTTAGAGCAACCGCTCGTCCAGCGGCGCCGTGCTGAGGATTTCGTTCCCGTTTTCGTGGACGATGATCTGCTCCTCGTACTTAACTCCTTCGTCGCCCCCCGCCTCGCCGATGTACGCCTCGAGGCTGAACACCATGCCGGGCTGCACCTCGCCCTCGTGGTTGTCCGACCACACGATCGTCGGAAACTCGTCGGCCAGCCCGGAGCCGTGGACGATGAACTGGTAGCGCTGGTCGAAGTACTCATTCGGCAGGCGCCGGCCGAGCCGCTCGCCGAGCTCGGCGAACGAGGCCCCGGGCCGGAGCTCGGCGATATTCGCCTGGACGAACTCGTAGGCCACCCCGTAGAGCCGCCGCTGCTCACCGGTCGGGCTCACGTCGCCACACAGGTACGTGCGCGAGATGTCGGTGAAGTAGCCGCGCCGCCCGGCCAGATCCGTATCGAAAGCGACCAGGTCGCCGGCCTCGATGACCCGGTCGCTGGCCTCCTGGTTCCACGGGTTGGTGCGCGGGCCGGAGGACAGCATTCGGGTATCGCAGTACTCGGCGCCGTTTGCAAACGCGGTTCCCAGCAGCGTGCCCCACAGCTGGTTCTCCGAGACGCCCGGTCTCAGCTCCTTGCGCAGCGCCTCGATCCCGAGGTCGCAGGCCCGGGCCGCCTCGCGCAGAGCGACCAGCTCGTCCGGCGTCTTCACCGCCCGGGCCTCGCCGAGCGCTGGGCTGGCGTCGACGACGCGCACGCCCTCCTCCTGCAAGGCGAGGAAGGCGACCGTGTCGAGCCGGTCCACGCCGATCTTCTCGCCCAAGATCCCCCGAACTCGCAGCTCCTGGACGATCTCCTTGGCGAACGCGGTCGCGCCTTCGCGTGAGCGCTCGCCGGCTCCGAAGTGAAGGAACCAGCCGGCCGCTCTGATGTCGCCGTCGGGGAACGTGTGCTGCGCCACCTCGAAGGCGCCGTTATGGGTGTAATCCCACAGCACGGGCTCACCCTCGGCCGGGACGAGCGCCCACCGGTAGGTGAAGTGCATCCCCCACACCGGCGCCATCCACAGCGTCGTCGCATAGCGGACGTTCAGTGGATCGAACAGCAGCGCCGCGGCCAGCCCGTGTCGGCCGATGTATTCCTTCGCGCGGGCGAGCCGGTCCTGCCGCATCCGCGACTCATCGACGGCCGGCGTCGAGGTGTCGATCGGATTGCCTGGGGTCACGGCGCGCTGAGCGTGCCCCGGAACACGTTGTCCGGGTCGTATTTGGCCTTCAGCTCGACCAGGCGCTCGTAGTTCTCGCCGAACGAGTCCTTGACCGCCTGCTGGGTCGGGTTGCTGATCGCATGGATGATGTGTGCGTTGTGTGCGCCGATGCGTCAGGCCGGCGTCGACGATAGGCGCGCGCCGACATCGTCGACCACTGCTCGTGCGCGAGATCGTCCTCGGGCTCGGAGTAGTACGCGATCGGCAGCAACAGGAGCCCTGACCTCGGCGGCTGCGCGGTCGGCGGCACGCCGGGCGCGAGAGGCCCTTGTTCATACGGGTACAGCGCCAGCAGCCGGCGCTCGACGGCCGGGTCGCCGGCGCCGGCCTGCGAGCTCCTGCGCCTGTGAGATGAACAGCCGAGATCGTCGCGTCGTCGTTCGAGGCTCGCGCAGACAGGCATAGCCGATGTAGGCCCGCGTGGTGTCGAACCAGTCGGCGCCGTGCAGGGGCAGGTAGTACATGTCCTCGTACGGCATCGTCTTGACCTCGTGGTGGACGACCGTGCCCAACTCGGCCAGCGCCGTCAGCAGCTGCCATCTCGTGCTGCTCGGACGTCGGGCCCGCCGAGGTGGAACGACGAGATGCCCAGTCCCGCACGACCGGGCTCGAAGAAGAACGCGTCGAGCGACCAGTAGAGATCCTCCGACATCGACGGCTCGATCTCGAGGAACTTCCGCAGCGGCTCCTCGGCGTCGTTGCGGATCCCACAGCAGCGTCAGCACATCGGCATCGGGCGGGATCGGATGGAGCATCGCCTCGAACGAGGTGACGACGCCGAAGTTGTCACCGGCGCCGCGCACCGCCCAGAACAGATCCGGATTGGCGACCGGGGACGCCGTCACCCAGCTGCCGTCGGCCAGCACAAGGTCGACCGACAGCAGGTTGTCGCAGGTCGTCCCGTAGCGGGGCGAGCGATAACCGAACCCGCCCATGAGCCCGATCCCGCCGTAGCCGATCTCAGCGGCCATGCCGGTGACCGGGCTGAGTCCGTACGGCGCGGTCTCGCGGATGATGTTACCGCCGAGCGCGCCGGGCCGGATCCGCACCGAGCGCTTCGGCAGATCGACGTGCACGTCGTCCATCAGCCGCATGTCGATCATCACCGCGCCCTCGGCCGCGCGCGTAACCGGCGAATCCATGGCCGCCGCTGCGGACCGTCACCGGAAGGCCGGCGGCGCGGGCCGCGCGGACCGACAGCCTGGACATCGGCGACCCCGCGAGGACGGGCGATCACCGCCGGCTGGCGGTCATAGCGCTCGATCGTTGAGCCACCGCAGCTCCTCGTAGTGATCGTCGCCGGGCAGGATCCACTCGCCGCCGAACCGAGCGGGCGGTTCGATGCGTCGTCGCTGAGCCGGTGGGTTTCCGTGAGCATCGTGCGCTCCAATCTCTAGGTCTACACAGCCGGATTACGTGCTATCGCCTCGATCTCGATCTGCATCCCGTCGTAGCGAACTCGGGCACGCAGATCCCGAGGGTCGCCGGGAACGGGGGCTTCGAGGAACTCGCGGCGAACCTCGACGTAGGCCGGAAAGTCGGCCTGCCGGAGAACGAACGTGCGGATGAAGATCAGGTCCTCGTAGCCGGCGCCGCAGTCGCCCAGCACGGTGCCGATGTTGCGGAACGTCGCTCGCGCCTGCTCGCGAAAGTCGTCGGACACCACCTCGCCGTTGGTGTCCAGCCGTACATCCCGAGATGTAGATGGTCGCGCCGTGGATGACCGCCGCCGAGTAATTGGCCTTCGCCACGTACGCCAGAGATCCGTCGATGTACTTCGAGCCCATTTATGCCGCCCTTGTCGTTTGAAGTGCAGTGGGAAGTTCCGCAATCGACGCCGGCTACGCGACCTCGTGGGCCATCGCGCCGGCGCCGGGGCAGCCGACTTTCACCGGGGTTCGGGATCGCGCAGACGTCAGTCGCGGTAGTCGGGCTGCTCGCGGTCGAGCACCCGCTTCATCGCGTTGAAGTGCTGGTCGAAGGTAGTCGAGCTCTCGTGGTCGACCGGTACCCATTCGCGGCTGAACATCCGCTCGAGCTCGTCGTCGCTCATGTTCAGCAGCGGCTAGCCCGTGCTCATGGCCAGGATCTGCGTCCGGGCCGCGCGCTCGAGCATGTACACGCCCGTGTAGGCCAGGCCCACGGTCTCGCCGACCACGATCGCGCCGTGACCACGAAGCATCAGCAGGGTGCTCTTCTCGCCCAGAGCTTCGGCCATTCGCCGGCCCTGCTCGAGGTCGTCCGGCCACAGGCCGTCGTACTCGTCCGTGTACGCGACTTGTCCCAGAACACGAGCGCGTTCTGCTCGGCCTGATTGAGCTCGACATCGATCATCGACAGCGCAACCACGTGCGGTGAGTGCACGTGCAGCACGCACCTGCGCGTCCGGGCGCGCCTGGTGCACCGGCCAGTGGATCCGGTACGCGATCCACAGCGCCAGGTCGCGCTTGGCCGCCGGCTCGTCAGGCCCGAGCCGCTCCAGCGAGCTCGCCGTCACCTGCGACCAGTGGATGTAGGACGGGGAGATCAGGATCGCCGACGGATCCTCGGGATCGGTCAGCGAGAAGTGATTCCAGGTGCCCTCGTGGAGGTTGTCGTGCACCGCCAGCCGGTGGGCCGCGGCCAGATCGATCGCGTGCCTGCCGCCGGTCGTGTAGGCGTCGCCGGCCGGCGCGCCAGTCCGTGCGTGTCGGTCTCGGTCGTCAGCGTAGCGTCGTCGCAATCGATGTCTGACTAACCAGATCCATGCCGATCGTCTTGACGTTCGCGAATAGTCCGCAGCGACTCATCGCCACCGAGCTCGCGCCCGATGCCGCTCTTCTTCCAGCCGCCGAACGGCCCGTTGAGCTCCCAGTCGTTGGTACCGGCGTTGACGTTCACCTGCCCGGCCTCGAGCCCCTCGGCCATCTTCCATGCCGTCGGCAGCGATGACGTGAACACGGCCATCGACAGCCCGTACTCGAGGCTGTTGGCGATCTCGAGCGCCTCCTCGGCGCTCTGAGATCTTGATCACCGGCGCGACCGGACCGAACGTCTCCTCTTGGGCGATCTCCATGTCGGTGGTCACTCCGGTGAGGATCGTCGGCTCGTAGAACAGTCCGTCGTGGTTGCCGCCGGTGACGATCGTCGCGCCCTTCGCCCGCGCGTCCTCCACGTGGCGCACGACCTTGTCGAGGATCCGCCCGTCGGAGAGCGGCCCCATGTCGGTCGACTCGTCGAGCGGGTCGCCGACCTTCAGCTCGGCCACCTTCGCGGTCAGCTTCTCGACGAACTCGTCGTGGATCCTCTCGTGCACGAGCACCCGCTCGCCGGCAGTGCACACCTGCCCCGCCTGGTAGAAGCAATCGGACATCGCCGTCGTGACCGCCTTGTCGACGTCGGCGTCATCGAGGACACGAGCGGCCCGTTGCCGCCGAGCTCGAGCAGCAGTCGCTTGACCCCGCCGCGCTGGCGATCCGCTCGCCCGTCGCAGTGCTGCCGATGAAGCTGATCAGCCCGACATCGTCGTGGGTGACGAGCGTGCTCGCCCGTCTCGGGGCCGCCGTAGATCAGGTTGAGGACGCCGGAGGGCAATCCGGCGCCGTCGAGGAACGCCTTGGCCATCATCTGCGGCCCGTACGGCGCCCACTCGCTCGGCTTCCACACGCAGGTGTTGCCGACCATCATCGACGCGATGCAGTTGATGATCATCTCGACCGGGAAGTTCCAGGGCGAGATGAACCCGGTCGACGCCGATCGGCTGGTAGATCACCATCACTCGGCGGCCCGGGAAGCGGTCGGGCTGTGCCGGCTGGATCACCCGGCCGTGGAAGCGCAGCGCGTCCTCGACGATCGCCTTGCCGCACGGGACGGTGATGTCGGTCAGGATCTCCTCGCGGGACTCACGGATCGTCTTGCCCATCTCGGCGCTGACCCACCGCGCGATCTCTTCGGTGTGCTCGGCGATCGAGTCCAGCCCGGCGTGCACCATCCGCGCCTTCTCGGCGATCGGAACCGCCGCCCACTCCTTCTGCGCGGCCTTCGCCGCCGCCACCGCCGCGTCCACCTGGTCAGGCGTGAAGAACGGACATGTGCGTCACGACACCGCCGTGGGTCGGGCTGATCGTCTCCTTGACGTCGCCCGCGCCCTTGACCCAGGCGCCGCCGATCAACCCGTGCACGGTCGGGGCGTCCTCGGTCTCTGGCGCACTCGCGGGAGCTGCAGCTTCGGTCGTGCTCACAGTCTCTCCTTCCACATCTGGTTGCTGGCCTCCGGCCGCGTGACGACCGACGGCAGGTGTCGACTCGAATCAGGCTGGCACCTAATCCAACCACCAACCATTGTGCGTTACCACAAGTATCGAGAGTAGTCTTGTGGCGCTTCAGAGTCATTGCGCAGCCTCCACCGAGGCCGCTGTCTCGGTGCGCAGCCGCGCCCGCTGCCCGACCCTGGCCAGCAGCACGCCGCCGCCCATCGCCACCACGCCGATCGCCACGAACGGGACTCGGACCGTACCGCTGCGGAGCAGGAGGCCGGCGGCGACCGGACCGAGCGCGGAGGAGGCAGCGAACGACATGTTCAACAGCCCAACCGCCGTGCCGCTGCCGCCGTCAGCGTCGTTTGTGATCAGCGAGAATGCGGCGCTCATGATTCCGCCGCGGACCACCGTATGGAGCATCAGCGCGGCCACTATCCCCGCCGCCGAGACGCTGATCACCGCCGGCGCCGCCGACACGGCGAGCGCCAGCAGCCCGCCGGCCATCGCCGAGAACGTCGTCAGCAACGCGAGGAAGCGAACGGTGAGCGCCGATCCGATGATGTACAGGCCGGCCGCGATCGCGAACACCAAGCCGATCTGCTCGGAGCTGGCGCCGTCCCAATGAAGTCCGATCGGTACGACGAGGTTGATCACCCCCGTCGCGAACCCGGTGCAGAGCAGTGCGAACGCGCCAGCCAGCACCGTCGGGCCGCTCGTCGCCGCCCGGATCCAGCCGATGTGCCCGCTCTTCTCCCCCGCACTCCGCCGACGCGGGAACTCGGGCACCTCCAGCAGGCCTACGAATACGATCGCTGCCACGCCACCAGCGATCAGAAACGGGGCCGCGCGACCGATTGACGAGAGAAAGGCGCCCAGCACCGGCCCGACGACGAACGCGCCGCCGGCCGTGACCTCCAGCGCGCCCACTCCCGCGGGCCCGCCGTCCGCGCGCGCCCGCTCGATCAGCAGCGCCGGTCCGCTCGTCCACGCGGCCGTCCAACCGACCGCGAACAGAGCCCGGGCCAGCAGGAACGTAACCAGCGAGGGTGCGAACCCCTGGAGCACGGTCCCGGTGGCCACCAGGGCAGCGCCGGAGATCGCGATCCTCCGCGCGCCGAGCTTGTCGGCGAGCGCGCCGACCGGTACCGAAAGGAGCACCATCACGAGACTCGGAATCGTCAGCGCCAGACCGATCTCGAGGCTGGTCGCGTGGTAGCGCTCCGCCAGGCGAGGGAGCAACGGCACGACGATCACGGATACCGACGTCGAGATGCATATGAACGCGTGAACGAGGAGCGTCACAGCGCGGGCAGAGCCGCGCCCGCTCGTGGCGGAGCTCATCCTTCCGGTGTGTAGAGCCAGACGGTGCAGATCCCCACGGGGGCCACAGCAAATTGCCCGGTCGGGGGATTAACCGTCGGGATTCAGCAGCAGGTCGACGAGCGCCGCCATCTCCTCGTCGCCGCGTCCAGCGTCGACGGCGCGCTTCATCAGCTCCAGCGAGGCGCCGATCATCAGCCCGGGCATACCCGCCGAGCGGATCGTGTCCGACCCGGCCTGCGCGTCCTGCACCCGCGTCACCATCCGAGCTTCGACGTCGTCGAATCGGCGCTGGTTGAACTCCGCCGCGGTCTTCTTGATCCCGTCAGCGGCCAGCCGGTTCATCGCCAGCGCCACGTGCACGACCGTGTCCGGATCGGCTCCGAGCGCAAGCGCGGCCGCGTATGCCTCAGCGAAGGCGCTGTGCCCCGCGAAATACACCGACGCCGCGGTCTTCGCCACCACGCGAGCGGCGCCCGGGTCCTCGCCGGCGTACCGGCAGTCACCGAGCGCGCGGAGGTTCGGCTCGGCCCGCTCCCAGGCGGCGCGCGGGCCCGCGCAGGTGAACAGGCCCTCGGCGGTGCCGACATGCTCCGGGTAGCTGAGGATGTTCGCGTCGAGCGCATCGGCGCCATGCCGGACCGCCTCGGCATGGAACTCGCGCGCCTGGTCGGGAGTGCTAGAGGCCATCTCGACCACGAGACGCTCGTTGAGCGACGGCGCCGAGCGGATGATCTCGAGCGCCACGTCGTGACTGCGGACGCAGACAATCGTCAGCTCGCTCGCCTCGAACGCCTCGGCCGGCGTCGCCGCCGCCTCCATGCCAGCGACAACGAGCGCGTCCGCCGTGGCGCGGGTCCGGTTCCAGACCGTGACGCGCGCGCCACGCTCGTGGAGCGTCCGCGCCAGCGCCCCGCCCATCGGGCCGACCCCGATCACGCTCGTGGTCAGCAGATCGCCGGCGGAGCTCATCGTGCGGGTGACCCTAGTGGGCTCCACCTGAACGTTTCGCCGGGAAGGGCGAGACCCGGGGGTCGTCAGGCGAGGAGGCAGGATCCGACGTGCAGCAGCGCTGCACGAGGATCCGAGGACAAAGCCTGGCGGCCATCCGGGGCCGCCATAACCGGTGAAATGTTTGGGTGGGGTCCACTAGCTCGCCCCGGCTGCCGGCGGCGTGGTCGAGCTCATCGACGAACACGACGTGCCGCGGCTTCTTGTGGGAGGCGAGCCTCGAATGGCTCCCTGGTGCGAAAGGAGGAGCTCGTGCGATTAGAATCCCCGCGGCGAATGCCCGCAGCCGATCGAGGCCCGATCATTCCGAGCGCTGATGCACTAGACGTCGGGCGCGTCGAAGCAGTTGAAGAGGAACAGCGCAGCCGAACTGACGAAACTCTCGGAGGTGTTCGATGAACGACGGAAGCATCGCCCTCGTCAATGGTCAAGTCCGGGCCTTCGACCCGTCGGACTCCGTAGCCGATGCTATCTACATCGAAAGGGGAGTGATCGCAGCGATCGGCTCGACAGAGTCGGTCCGCGCGCGTGTGCCCGACGACGTATCGGTGGTCGACCTCGACGGCCGAGTGGCACTGCCAGGGTTGATCGACGCCCACGCGCACGTCGAGCTCTCAACGCTCGCCGACCATTTTTGGGTTGTCGTGCGCGACCTGGATGTCGCGACGGCGCTTCAGCGGCTGGGCGACGCGGTAGGGGGTGCAGCACCGGGTGCGTGGATCGTAGGGCAGGGAACATTCGGGCAGGAGCTCCCCACGCGGCCGCAACTGGATCAGATTGCTCCTGAGAATCCGGTCGTGGTGCGGCAGAGCATGCATCAGCAGGTAGCCAACTCGCTGGCGTTGGCCCGCTCGAACATTGACCGGAGCTTCGTCTCGGGCGTCGAGGCGCGGGTGCTGCGCGGACCCGGCGGGGAGCCGACGGGCGTGATGGAGGAGGGGTTTGACCTCTTCCCGGTTCCGCGTCCCTCCGAGGACGCGCTGGCACAAGCGCTGGCGGCCGAGGTCGGCGACGGCTGGGTTCGCCACGGAATCACCACCATTCACGAGCTGCCCGCCTCAAGCGGAGGCACGCGAGCCTGGCAGCGGCTGAGCGCAGAGGATGCACTGCCGTGCCGGATCGTCCTGAACCCGATTCTGGCGCCCGGCCATCAGCCGACGGTCGACTCCGTCGACAGCTTCGCCAACGTTGGGTTCACGACCGGCTTCGGCAATCACTGGCTGCGGTTTGGGTCATTGAAGTTGTTCCTGGACGGGTCCGGGTGCGCGGCCCTTCACCACGCGCAGCTGTCTGGCAAAGCGCGTGGTTGGGGACTGCAGAATTTCCTTTACGGGGATCTCGTGCGGGTCTTGGCGCGGGCTCGGGAGGCCCGTGTGCAGGTATGGATGCACGCGCGGGGAGACGCGGCGCACTCACTAGCGATGGATGCGATTGAGGCTGTAAACGTGGCGCGCGGCAACAGCGATCACCGGACCCGGATCGAACACATCGGTCTCGTGAAAGCAGATGACGGAAGCCAGTTCGCACGTCTGAAGAAGATCGGCGCCACGCCGGTGCCGACTGCCGCGTTCATGCATGTTGAGCGCGACGACCATGAAGCGAATCTGCCGGAGGGCGGGCGCTTGTATCCGTATAAATCATTGATTGCTGCTGGCTTGCGGCCGCCTGGTAACTCCGATAGCGCGGGAACGCAACCATTTGCGACCAACCCGTGGCACGGCATCTCCTTGATGCAGCGACGGGTGAACAAGCGTGGCACCCCATTTTCGCGCGAAGAGGCGGTCGACCTGGTCACGGCGTTCAGGACGTACACCGCGAATGGCGCGTATGTCGGGTTCGACGAAGAGCTCAAGGGGTCGCTCGAGGTCGGCAAGTTGGGCGACGTAGCCGTGTTCGCCGATGACCCGTTCGGGCTAGATGTCGAGCGGTTGCCGGACCTGGAGGCGGACCTGACGATCGTCGGGGGACGCGTCGTGCACGATCGGGCGACCGCGCCACCGCGGGCCTCGGGACCAGCCCCGGTGATCCCGATGCGTGAAACCACCAGTGCGGGGTGGAGAGGTGGATCGCAATGAGTCGGGGGTCGGTTGCTGTTGTGGGAGCCGGACTGGCTGGACTAGCGGCCGGCACCGCCCTCGCCCAGAAAGGCTTCGCGGTGCAGATCTTCGAGCGAAGCGACGAGCCGCGCGAGTTCGGCGCCGGCATCTACTTGAAGGAGAACAGCCTCCCCATCCTCGATGCACTCGGAGTGGGCGACGCCGTATGCGCGGCGGGTGAACGGATGAACGTCGCACGGATCGTCGATGAGCAGCGGCGCACGATCGTGTCCCGAGACGTATCGGGCGAACGGTTGATCGTCCTGCGCCGGGGCGACCTTCACGAGATCCTCCTCTCGGCCGCCGTAGACGCCGGCGTGGAGCTGCTGACGGGCCGAACCGTACTCTCTGCGCGGCCGGACGGGACGGTCAAACTCGCCGACGGCTCATCGACGCGGGCTGATGTCGTGGTGGCCGCGGATGGCGTCCACTCGCGGATCCGCGAGGGACTCGACCTCACAAAGTCCTACAAGCGGCTGCCGGACGGTGCCACCCGGATGCTGATCCCGCGCCAGGAGGAGCCGATTGCCAGCGAGTACTGGGCGGGTCCGCACCGCGTTGGGATAGTGCCCTGCCACAAGGACTGGACGTACGTTTTCTTGATCGGTCCCGAGGCACGGCCGCAGGTACGGGCGATTCCGGTCAATCGCGAGTACTGGAAGTCACTGTACCCGCACATCGCGGAAGTGTTCGACCGTATCCCAGACGAGGGAGCTGTGCACCATCCTCACCTCGCGGTCGTGTGCACGAGCTGGGTGTCAGGCAGGGTGGCGCTGATCGGCGATGCCGCGCACGGTCAGCCGCCAAACTTCGGTCAGGGAGCAGGGCTGGCGTTTGTCGCCTCGTGGGAGCTGGCACGTACGCTGGCTGATCTCGGGCTCTCCCCACACAGCCTGCACGACTGGGAGCGACGGGTCCGTCCCCCGATCGACACGGTCCAGCGCTGGACAACCCTTTACAGCCACGTGGGCTACTCATGGCCCGCGCCAGCGTTGCGGCTGCGCGCAGACCTCTTCCACTGGCTATCGGCCATGCCGTGGACGGCCGAGCGCTGGGAGTTCTGGTGGCGGGGTGGCACGCGGGCTCCATGGGTGCCCCAGAGCGACGCCGAAATGCTCGCCGACTCGACGTTTCGGGACGGCAAGTCCTACTAGAAGCCAACCGCGCAACGGCGTCGCCGGCATCGGAGCCGCCGAAGAGAGCGCGATGTCATCGGCCAATCAATCAGCTGGTCACCGGCGGCGCCTCGAGCCCCAACTCCGTGACCGCCAGCTCGGCGGTCTCCTTCTTCAGCACCTTCCGGCCGGGGTTGCGAGGAATCTGGTCGACGAACACGACATGCCGCGGCTTCTTGTACGACGCCAGCCGTTCGCGCACGAAGTCGACCACCGAGTCGGCGGTGACCGTCCGATCGGGCTTGGGCACCACCACTGCGCACACGGCCTCGCCGAACTCCTCGTCGGGAACGCCAACGATTGTGAACTCGAGCAGGTCGTGATTCTCGGACAGCACGTTCTCGATCTCCGCCGGGTAGATGTTCTGACCCTTCGAGATGATCAGATCGCGTGAGCGGCCCCGCAGGTACACGTACCCGTCGGGATCCACGAATCCGATGTCGCCGGTGTTCATCCAGCCGTCGCTGGTCAGCGATTCGGTCAGCTCGGGTGCGTTCCAGTAGCCGCTGACCACCGATCCGCCCGCGACCCAGATCTCCCCTACCTCGCCCTGGGGCAGCGGGTTGCCGTCCGCGTCCTGGATCCGCAGCGTGATCCCCAGCGTCACCCGACCGACCGAGCCCGGGTGCCGGTCGAGCTCCTCGTCCTGGATCGTCGTCGGGCATCCGTTCTCCGTGCCGCCGTAGGCGATCAGCATGCTGATGTGCGGCCAGCGCCGGCGGAACCGGCCCAGCGTGGCCGGGGGGACGTTCTCGCCGCCGGTGAGGAAGAACTTGACCGACTTCATGCCGATCTCCTGCCTCGAATCGGCGTCGAGCATCGGCTCGAGCATCGAGGGGTAGATCAGGCCGTGCGTTACCCCGAACCGGTCGATGCAGTCGGACATCCGCTCGGCACTCCAGTTTCGGCTCGGGAGGATCGCCACCGTGCCGCCGATCAGGAACGTGGGAATGCTCTGCTCGTTGATCCCGGCGGTATTGAACGTCGGCGAGATCACGATCATCACCGTGCTCGTGTCCATCGCCGGGTAGCGCACCGCCTGCTGGAACGCGAACCAGAAGATGTTGAGGTGGCCCATCATCACGCCCTTGGGCCGGCCCGTGGTCCCGGACGTGTAGAGGATCATGTGCGGCTCGGCCCGCTGGTACGGCCCCGCGAGCTGAAGCCCGCTCGCCATCCGCTCGTACTCCTCCCCCGCGGCGTCGTCCTCGAGCATCACGAACGCGGCTCTGACCTCGTCCACCGCGCCGCGGATCGCGTCGGCCACCGTCGGCTGCGAGAACACGACCTTCGGGGTGCAGTCGGAGAGGATCATCCCGAGCTCCCGGGGCCCCAGGCGCCAGCTCACCGGCACGAACGTCAACCCCGCGTACGCACAGGCGAAGTACAGCTCGAACGTCTCGCCGCGGTTGAGCAGGTGCGCGGCGATCACGTCACCCGGCATCGCCCCCATCTCGCGCAGCGACCGGGCCAGCGCCAGCGCCCTGGTGCGGAGCTCGGCGTACGTGCGGACTTCGGATTCCCACACGAGGGCGGGGTGGTCCGGGTTCACGTGGCTCGGCAGAGAATCGGCGCCGAGCATCCACGCCACGGATACCTCGGAGCTCTCGAACGTCGGAGTGGGCGGAGTGCCGGATTCGTTCATCGGTCAGCCACCGGCGGCGACGTCGAGAGCCAGTTCCTTGATCGCCAGCTCAGCGGCCTCCTTCTTCAGCACCTTCTGCCCTGGGTTGCGGGGGATTGCGTCCACGAACACCACGTGCCTCGGCTTCTTGTACGACGCCAGCCGGTCGCGCACTAAGTCAATCACGGCGTCGGCGCTCACGTCCCGATCCGGCTTGGCGACGACGACCGCGCAAACCGCCTCCCCGAACTCGTCGTCCGGCACGCCGACGACGGTGAACTCGAGCAGATCATCGTTTTCGGACAGCACGTTCTCGATCTCGGCCGGGTAGATGTTCTGGCCCTCGAGATGATCAGATCACGCGAGCGACCCCGCAGGTACAGATAGCCGTCGGGGTCGAGAAAACCGATGTCGCCGGTGTTCATCCAGCCGTCACGCGTCACCGACGCGGTCAGCTCGGGTGCGTTCCAGTAGCCGCTGACCACCGAGGGGCCCGCGACCCAGATCTCTCCCACCTCGCCCTGCGCCAGCGGCTCACCGGCCGCGTCCTGGATCCGGATCGAAGTGCCGAGCGTCACCCGGCCGACCGAGGTCACGTGACGGTCGATCTCGTCGTTCTCGATCGTCGTCGGGCAGCCGTTCTCGGTGCCCCCAAAGCCGACGATGACGTTGAGGTGCGACCAGCGCCTGCGGAACCGCGCCAGCGTCGCGGGCGGCACATTCTCGCCGCCGGTGAGAAAGAACTTGATCGACTCGAGCCCGATTCGATGCCTCGAGTCGGCATCCAGGAACGGCTCCAGCATCGACGGGTAGCAGACGGAGTGAGTCACCCCGAACCGATCGATGTACTCGGACATCCGCTCAGCGCTCCAGCTGCGGCTCGGGAACATCACCACGGTGCCGCCGACCAGGAACGTCGGGATGCTCTGCTCGTTGATCCCGGCCGTGTTGAACGTCGGGGAGATGATCAGCATCACCATCTCGGAGTCCATCTCGCCGTATCGCACCGCCTGTTGGAACGCGAACCAGAAGATGTTCATGTGGCCCATCATCACGCCCTTCGGCCGGCCCGTGGTCCCCGGACGTGTAGAGGATCAGCTGCGTCTCTCCTCGCTCAAGCGGACCCTCGATCGGCGCTCCGCTCGCCATCCGCTCGTACTCGTCACCCGACGCCTCATCCTCGAGCATCCAGCAGCTCGATTCCGAGGCTCGAGGCCGGCCCCCGGATGGCGTCGGCGACGGCCGGCTGGGAGAACAGAAGCCGCGGCTGTGCAGTCGGACAGGATCATCTCGATCTCGCGCGGCCCGAGCCGCCAGCTCACCGGCACAAAGGTCAGACCCGCGTACGCGCACGCGAAGTACAGCTCGAACGTCTCGCCCCGGTTGAGCAGGTGCGCACCGACCACGTCTCCGGGCAGCGCCCCCTTCTCGCGCAGGGCTCGCGCCAGCGCCAGCGCCCGCGTGCGCAACTCGCGCGTACGCCCGGGTCTCGGACTCCCAGATCAGTGCCGGGTGATCGGGATCGACGTGGCTCGGGAGCGAGTCGGCTCCGAGCATCCAGGCCACCGACACATCCGAGCTGGCGAAGGTCGGATTCGGCCGCAGGCCCTGCGCGCTCATGCCGCGCAGGGTCGAACCGCCGCTCACGCATGTCGACGGTCTTGCCTCTGGCGACCCCCATGCGGGGGAACCGTGACGCGTCATGCGTGCACTGGATGGTGAGAGCGGGGATCCTTCGCCGCGGTATGACTGAGATCAACCTCGAGCCCACATCCAAGCCGGTCGACGCGGTCGACACCGTCTATTGGCTTCGCGACGCGCTCGCGACGACCCCCTCCGAGGATCGTCCCCAGCTCGAGGACGCCATCGACGCCGACGTGTGCATCGTCGGCGGCGGCTACACCGGTCTCTGGACCGCCCTGCATTTGAAGGATCTGGCGCCCTCGACGCGGGTCGTGCTGCTCGAGTCCGGGATCTGCGGCAGTGGCGCCAGCGGCCGCAACGGCGGCTTCGCGATGTCGATGTGGTCGAAGTTCGTCAAGCTCACCGAGGTCTCCGGGACCGAGGAGGCGGTCCGCATCTGCCGGCTGGCGGCCGATTCGATCCAGGGAATCGGCGAGTTCTGCCAGCGGGAGGGTGTCGACGCCCAGTTCCGTGCCGATGGATGGCTGTGGATGGCCTCGAACGCGTCGCAGGCGCAAGCGTGGGAGGAGACCGTCGAAAAGATCGGCGCCGCGGTACCGGACTCGCCATTCGACCGGATCGACCTGGACGCCTCGCGTCACCGTGGCGGCTCGCAGACGATCCAAGGCGGGACGTTCGAGCACGGACCGGCGTCGCTGCACCCCGGAAAGCTGGTCCGCGGGATGCGCGACGTCGCGATGGAGCGGGGCGTCGAGATCTTCGAGCATTCGCCCGTGCTCGGCCTGAGCACGAGCGACCCCGCGATCGTTCAGACCGCCCGCGGTCAGGTTCGGGCGCCACGGGTCGTGCTCGGCACCCACTGGGGCCTTCAGTCCGTCCCCGAGCTTCGGCGCTGCTCGTTCGTGGTCTCGAGCGATGTCCTCGCCACCGACCCGGTGCCCGACCGTCTCGAGCAGCTCGGGCTGACCGACGGCGTCTCGATCTCGGACTCGCGGCTGCTGCCGATCTACTACCACACGACCACCGACGGACGGCTCGCGTTCGGAAAGTCGAGCGCCATTCTCGCGTTCGGCGGCCGGATCACCGTGACGCAGATGGGCCCGGTCTCCCAGCAGCGGCGGGATGTTCTCGCCGGCGCGATGTACCGGCTGTATCCGAGCCTGCGGGACGCACCGCTCGCGAACGTATGGACCGGCCCGGTCGATCGTTCGTCGAACGGCCTGCCGTTCTTCGGGCGGCTGAAGTCGGCGCCGCACATCTCGTTCGGTGCCGGCTACTCGGGCAACGGCGTCGCACCGAGTCACCTCGGAGGGCGCGTGCTCGCATCGTTCGTCCTCGATCGCGACGACGAGTTCGCCGCGGCCGCCGGCGCGCTGCGTCCGCACGCGAAGCTGCCGCCGGAGCCGATCCGCTATCTCGGCGGGCGCTTCGTGCGAGACGGCGTCGTGCGCAAGGAGCAGGCCGAGGATGAGGGCCGCGAACCCGACCGGCTGGCAAAGCTCGCGGCGAACCTGGTGCCGGCCACGTTCGTGCCCGTCCGCGAGCCGGGCGAGAAGACGCACGCGTGAGCGGGCCGCTCACCCATCGTGTCGCCGTCGTGTCAGGCGGTAGCAGTGGGATCGGGCGCGGTGTCGCGAAGTCGCTGCTCGAACGCGGCGCCAGCGTGATGATCGCCGCGCGGGGAGCCGATCGGGTGGCCAGCACCGTGGACGAGCTCGGGAGCCTCGGGCCGATCGACGGAATTCCGTGCGACATCAGCGATGCAGCGGCCGTCAATGCTCTGGTCGAGCACACCGTCGAGAGCTTCGGCCGCCTTGACATCGCTGTTTGCGCCGCCGGCATGTCCGGGACCTCATATCCCGCGCTCGAGTATCCCGACGAGCTGTGGGATCAAGTGATCGCCATCAACCTGACCGGATCCTTCCTGCTCGCCAAGGCCGCCGCGCAGGCGATGGTGAAGTGCGAGACGGACGCCGGCCGGCTCGTGTTCATCTCCTCGATCGACGCCTACGTGGCCGAGCCGCACTGCCCCGCCTACAACGCGAGCAAAGCGGCCATCCACGGCCTGACGAAGAGCATGGCGCGCGATCTCGCTCGCCACCGGATCACCTCCAACGCCGTCGCTCCCGGTTGGGTGGCCACGGGGATGACCGGCGAGGCGCTGGCGCCCGAGGTACTGGCCGGAGAGGCCCCGTTCGAGCTCACCCCGGTCGGCCGGATCGGCGTTCCGCGTGACATCGGCGAGGCCGTGGCGTGGCTGGCTGACCCGGGAAGCTCATTCGTCAGCGGCTCGGTCGTGCTCGTGGACGGGGCCCAGCTGGCAAAGGCGGCAACGCCCACGAACTGGGCGCGCGTGCCGAGCGACGCGGCGTGATCGCGCGATGACCGCCGGGCGCGTGTGCGTCATCGGTGGTGGCGCGGTCGGGCTGGCCTGCGCCGCCGAGCTCGTGGGGCTCGGATGCCAGGTCGTGCTGATCGAGAAGGACCAGCTCGTGAGCGGCTCCTCGGGACTGTCCGTGGGTGTCTACAGCCACCAGTACCTCGAGCGGCTCGACCTCCAGCTCCGGATTGACGCCTACCAACGGATGTGCGCGCTCGAGCGTGACCACGGGATCCAGATCCGGCGGATCGGCTACATCCGCCTCGCCCACGACGCCGAGACGATGGAGCTGTTCGCACGTTCGGTCGCACTCCAGCGGGAGCTCGGAGCCCCGGACTGCAGCCTCCTCGATCCACGCGAGCTGGCGGAGCTCGTGCCATCGATGGAGACCTCCGATCTCACGGGCGGGCTGCTCGGCCGCGACGATGGCTACCTGGACGGACACGAGCTGTGCATGACCTACGCGGAGATCGCCACCGCTCGGGGCGCGGAGATCAAAATTCGCACCGCGCTGAGCGAAGCTGAGCCGATCGCGGGCGGCGGCTGGCGGTTGACGACGAGCCGCGGCACGATCGAGGCGGACTTCGTCGTCAATGCGGCGGGCGCGTGGGCCGATCGGGTCGGCGAGATCCTGGGCACACCGGTGACGATCGTCCCGCAGCGCCATCAGGCGGTTATCGTCTCGACGGGCGAGCCGCTCGAGCCGTTCATGCCGTTCGTCATGGACTACATCCCCGGGAGCGGCGATGAGGGCCTGTACTTCCGCGGTGAACGGCCGGACGCACTGATCGCCGGCCTGCACTCGAACGACCTCACAACCGGCGAGTTCGATGATCCTGACAATCCCCATCGTGCCGCCGACCCCGATCACGTCGAGGAGCTCTCGAGAAAGCTGACTGATCGGCTGCCCGGCCTCCGGCTCGCGTTTGTCAGTGGCTGGTCGGGCATCTACCCGGTCAGCGCCGACGGTCAGATCGTCGTCGGGCCGTTTCCGGACGCTCCCGATGTGATCGCTGCGCTCGGGCTTGACGGCGTCGGCGTCCAGCTGTCGCCGGTCGTGGGCCGGCTCGTCGCCGAGCACATCGTGTTCGGTGAGGTCAGGGCGTTCCAGGGGGCCGATGCGCTGCTGCCGGGTCGGTCCGGCGCGGTTCCCGTGCGCTGAACGCGAGCACGTCCCGCGCCGCACGCCGGCCGCTCCTCACCGCTCCCTCCATCGAACCGTGCCATTCGATGCCCGCCGTGTACTCGCCCGCGAACGCGAGCCGACCGACTGGACGCGCGAGCTCGTCATCGTCGACCGGCGCGCTGACCGTCCGCGCCATCACGATCGAGCGGAAGGTCGGCTGGTCGTGCCAGGTGGCCAGCAGCACCCGGATCGGATCGAGCTTAAGGTCGGGGCGCAGCTCCTGCAGCAGCCCGACCCACCGTTCCGGGCCGCTGTCGACCTTAAGCCGCTCGATCGCCTCGCGCGAGCCGGCGAACGCGCCGAGAATCGGCAGCTGCTCGCCGGATGGCGTGAGCTGCGTGAAGCACCAGTAGGCGTCGGGCACCGACATCACCGCGCTCGGTGGCGCCGGGCGCTTGAGCGCCACGAACAGCTTCGCCGCGTGCCCGAACCGGAGCGATTCCGATCGCTTGCCGGCCGGGAGCGCCGGGCTGAAGTCGATGTCGTCGACCACGCCGGCGCCGACGGCAAGAACGGCGCGCGTCGGCCTCGAGCTGTCCGTCCGAGGTCGAGATCGTGACGCCGCTGGGCGAGTGCGCCACCGCGGTCACGCTTGTCCGTAGCCGCACCGGCTCCCGCAACGCGGCCGCCAGCCCCTCGGCGATCTGCATGTTCCCGCCGGCCACCGTTTGGGTGGGGAGATCGTTGATGCCGCCCGTGGCCGTGAAGATATCCTCGACGTCGAGATCACCGGGGTCGTACGCGTTGCTGATCTGCGCCCGCGTCCTGAGCGCAGCCGCGATCGGCCCGGGCTGGTCCCGGAGCGCTTCATCGACGGTCTGTCCGCTGCGACGCTCCCCGGCCAGGCGATCGAACGCCGTCTTCACCTCCGCTCTCGTGACCGTCTCGCCGCCCCGCGGCTCGCGGTTGGCGTACAGCATTCCCTTGTCGTACAACTCGAGCCCGAACCGCTTCACGAGGCCGGCGACCTCGCTCTTACCGAGGAGCACGAACTCGGCCCCGCGCTCGACCGTGCCGAGCCCGTGGAACTGCTCCGACCACACTCGTCCTCCGACCCGGTCGGTCGCCTCGAGCACGGTCACCTCGATCCCCTCGTGCGTGAGCGCGTCGGCGGCCGTGAGGCCGGCTAGACCGGCGCCGATCACGATCACCCTCATGGGAGCGTCCTCACGAGCACCTGCTGGGCCATCGTCGCGACATGTCGACCGCGCCGGTCGAAGATGTTTCCGTTGACCATCGCGCACGCGTTTATCAGCGTGGAACAGCGGTTGTCCAGCAACAGCCAGTCATCCGCCCGAAACGGCCGATGCAGCCACAGGCTGCAATCGAGGCTCTGGGTCAGGAACTTCCGATTCGGGTGCGTGAACTCCTCCGGTCGCCACGGCTCGATGCCGAGCATCCACACGACCGGCGTGTCGAACAGGTCATCGGTGCAGAACGCCAGCCCGCAGGCGTGCAGCACCGGCTCATCGGCCACCGGCTCGGTAACCCGGACCCAGGTCATCAGCCGCGGCGGATCGTCTCCCAACGCGTAGCGGTGGTCGAACAGCGGCGTCCAGGCAACGGACTGAAGCGTCTGGGGCGCCGGCGCCTCGGGTGCGCTGAGCAGCGTCTGGTCCTCACCGGGCTCCTCGGTGTGGAAGCTCGCCGTCAGCCTCGCGACCACTCTGCCCTCCTGCGTGGCGACGATCTCACGCACCGAGAAAGCCCGGCCGTCACGCAGGCGCTCGACGGTGAGATCGACCCCTCCGTGCCTCCCGCTCCGCAGGAAGTACGTGTGCACGGAGTGCAGCGTTCGATCGGCCTCGACCGTGGTGGCCGCCGCGCGCAGCGCCTGCGCCACCACCTGCCCGCCGTACAGCCAGTCCCACCGGTACTCCTCGCCCTCCCCGCTGAAGCGATCGTCGCCATGAGTTCGGAGGTCCATGAGCGAGGCGAACGACATCGATCACATCCCGAGCCTGTCCGCGCGAGCCCTAGCCATCGGCCGCCCCGCTGAGGAGGCTCGTGCGGTCGATCGTCTCGGCGTCGTTCTCCTTCGGGAGAAGGTGCTTCTGGATCGCGCCCGAGCCGGGTCCTCGGACGACCTGCTCCTCGGTCAGCAGCTGCACGAAGCGCGGCACCGCGAATCGCGGCAGGTTGTCTCGCAGTAGGCGAAGAAGGCGTCGGCGTCCCACTGCGCATCGGGCTCGAGGATCACGAACACCTTTACCTCATCCTCGCCGCCGATCTCGTCGCGAACCGCCACGGCGGCGCTGGCGCCGACGCCCGGAGCACCCTTGATGGTGGTCTCGAGCTCCCACGCCGAGATGTTCTCCCCGCGGCGGCGCAGGCTGTCCGACAGCCGCCCGCCGAACCACAGGAACCCATCCTCGTCGAGCCGGCCCAGATCGCCCGTGTGCCACCACAGGTTGCGGCACGCCGCGGCGGTCGCCTCCGGTTTGCGCCAGTAGCCATAGGTCATCATCAGCGGCTCCTGGGGGCGGTACAGGATCCTGCCCATCTCCCCCACCGGCACCGGCTCGTCGAATCTCGTCGACGATCCGCACGTCGAAGCCCATGCACGCCCAGCCGGCGCTTCCCCGACGGTTGCGGTCGAACGTCGTGAAGGTGACGTGGTCGGCCTCGGTCTGGCCGTAGAGCTGGAGCATGCGGGATCCCCAGCTCGTCCTCGAGAAACGCGATACGCGTCGGGCATGATCGGCGCCCCGACGCCGAACCGGAAGGTGTGCTGCGGCGGTCGCGCCGGCCGACGCGCCGCCAGCGCCGAGCCGCGTCGCGCCGACCATCATGAACCAGGTGGCGCCGAGCTCGGCCGACTCGTCCCAGAAGCGGCTCACGCTGAATCGCTTCGCGAACCCGAACACCGAGTCGCTGAGCAGGCACAGCGCCCCGATCACGTGCGCGTCGATATGGAAGAAGGGCAGCGAGAAATAGGACACGTCGCCGGGCCCGAGCTCCATCACCGCCTGCCAGTTGCTCGCCACGCGTCGGCAGGTAGCCGTGCGGCAGCATCACGCCCTTGGAGGGACCGGTCGTGCCCGACGTGTAGAGGATCAGCGCGAGATCGGCGGCGTCGCTCATCGAACAGCTCGGTGGGCTCGGCGCGTCCGACCCGCGCGAGTCAGCGCGTCGTCGAGCACCAGCAGCCGCGTGCCCTCCGGCAGGTGTCGGACGACGACCTCGCGCCAGCTCGGCGTCGACCACCATCACCGCCGGCTCGGAGTCCGCGAGATCCGCCTCGAGCATCGGGCCGCGCAGCTCCGCATTGATCGGGACCTCGACCGCGCCCGCGCGCGTATGTCCCGTACTGGAGCGCGATGAACTCGGCGCTGTTGGTGCAGAACGACGCCACCCGGTCTCCGGCTGACTACGCCCTCCTGAGCGAGGACGGCCGCCCACCCGAGACGCGATCGAAGAACTCGCCGACGCGCATGCGGTTGCCGCCCGGCCAGCGGAACAGGTCGCGCTCGGGGTCCCGCTCGACGCGCCTCCAGCAGCAGCTCGATCGGCCCCGCGCGAACGCGTCGGTGCTCGGGGAGGAAGATCCCGTTGGCGACCGAGCGCGCGGCCTGCGTCCGCACTCACCGTCGTCTGCTAGGGCCGCATCGTCCACCGCTTGCGTGGTGGGCCGAGGTTGGTGGCGAGCTTGTTGAGACTGGCGTTCAGGAACCCGCACAGGATCGGCCGCGTGTCGCGCGGATCGATCATCGACTCGACCCCGAACGCCTCGACCGTCTTCCACGGGTCGGCTGCGGCCAACAGCCTGCGCTCGGCCTCCGGCGAAAAGCTTCGGGGTCCTCGGCGGCCTCGATCTCGCGCCGGAAGGCGGCGTCGACGCCGCCCTCGACGGGCATGTCGCCCCACTCCGCGCTCGGCCACGCGATCCGCAGCCCAAGCGCGTCCGGATCGGAGGTCGCGCTAACCGCCATCCCGAACGCCTTGCGGACGTGGACGGTGAGGACGGGCACGTCGACCTCGATCAACGCCTGGATCGCGCGCATGCCCTTGCGCAGGACGTTGCCGCGCTCGGCGTCGGGCCCGACCATGAAGCCGGGCACGTCGACGAAGTAGACGATCGGGAGGTGGAAGGTGCTGCACACGTCGAAGAAGCGGACCTGCTTCTCGGCGGCGGCGCCGTCGAGCGCCCCGGCCAGGACCTTCGGGTTGCTGGCGACGATCCCGCACGGGATGCCGTCGAGCCTCGCGAGGCCTGTGATCACCGCTCGCCCCCACTTCGGGCCGATCTCGAAGAACGACCCGCGGTCGACGATCGCCTCGAGGATCTTGCGCATGTCGTAGGGCCGGCGCCTGTTCTCCGGCACGAGCTCGAGCAGCGCCGGTCATCCCGGCGGTCGGCGGGATCGTCGCGCGGTCCCCGCGGCGGCAGCTCCCACACGTTCTGCGGCATGTAGGAGAGAAAGCGACGCATCTGCGCGATCGCGTCGTCTTCGTCCTGCGGCGAGGTTGTCGATCGCACCCGGAGACGGTCGTGTGCATCACCGCGCCGCCGAGGTCGTGCTTGTCGACGTCGATACCCGAGTGAGCGCTTCACGACCGGCGGCCCGCCGGCGAACATCACGCTGCCGCTGCTGATCACGCTGAAGTGGCTGACCACCGCCCGGCCCGCCGGTGCCGCCGGCCGCCGCGCCCAGCACGGCCGTGACCACCGGGCACCTCCGCCATCAGCTCGAAGCAGCGGCGCCAGCTCATCGAGCTGACGAGATACGAGTGGCCCTTGTCGTCGATCGTCGCGACGTCGCCGCCGATCCCCTCCATGAACAGCAGCAGCGGGATCCGGTACTCGTGCGCAAGATCCTCGACGAAGCCGCCCATCCCGCCTTTCATCCGGTCCAGGTAGCCGAGCTGCGGCACGCCGCCGCGGACCGTGAAGTCGTCGCCGCCGACGGCCACCGGGCGCCCGTCGACCTCGCCCAGACCACACACGTAGCTCGACGGCAGGTCCTCGATCGGGGTTGCCGTCGGCGTCGCGCTCGATGAAGCGCGCAAACGCCCCCAACCTCGTAGAAGCGATCGGTGATCTTCTCGATCCGCTCGCGGACCGTGCCGCAGACCCTGGGTGCGGCGGCGCTCGATGCGCTCGGCGCCGCCGAGCTCCTCGGCCGATCGCTGGCGGCGCTCGAGCTCCTCGACGGCACGGGCCCAGGTGAATCCTTCTTCGCGGGTGGCTTCGCTCATGGGCTGGAAGCTAGTCGAGGCCGCAAGGGCTCGGTTGGGTTGCGGTCGCGGGGACAGCCCAGCCGGGGGGTGTCGAGGCCCCGAGATCCGGCAATGACCGCCTGTCGCCCATAGGATCGAAGCCCCTGCGGCAACGAGACGAGGAGATGGCGGTGGCCGTCAGCACCGAAGAGCGCGCGTTCATTCGACCCGATGGCAAGCAGAAGGTCACCGGAAGCGGCCGCTACGCGGCGGATCTGAACCTGCCCGGTCAGCTGTACGCGCGGTTTCGCTACGCCGACCATCCGCGCGCGCGGATCCTCTCGATCGACGCATCGCGGGCCGGGGCGCTGCCGGGCGTTCTCGCCGTGCTCACGCACGAGGACGTTCCCGACGTGCTTTACGGCCACATGGTCAAGGACCGGCGCCTGTTCGCCAAGGAGGAGGTCCGATACGAGGCGGACGTCGTTGCCGGCGTCGCCGCGATGACGCCCGAGATCGCTGAGCAGGCGGCCTCCCTGATCGACGTCGAGTACGAGGTGCTGACCCCGGTCGTCGACCCCGAGGCGGCGCTCGGCGCCGACGCCCCCTCGTTCACGCGGACTGGCAGACCTACGAGGCCAGCGAGGCGATGGGCTTGCGAAGGCAACGTCGTCGGCCGCTCGACGATCGTGAAAGGCGACGTCGACGCGGCGATGGCCGAGGCGGACGTGGTCGTCAAGAGCCGGTACGTCGCCGACGGTGCGCACGGAGTTCCGATCGAGCCGCGCGCGATCGTGGCGGAATGGCAGGGCGACCGGGTCACGGTCTGGTCCTCCACCCAGACGCCGTTCGGCGCTCGCAGTGGCGTCGCCTTCACGCTCGGGATGCCGGAGTCGAACGTCCGGATCGTCGTGCCGCTGCTGGGCGGCGGGTTCGGCGCCAAGTGCGATTTCCATTACGAGGCCCACGTCGCCGCGCTGGCGCGCGCGGCCGGCCGGCCGGTGAAGCTCGTGTTCTCTCGCCAGGAGGAGTTTATCGCGCCGGACCATCGGCGGGAGGGCATCGCGATCGAGCTCGAGACCGGCGCGCGCAGCGACGGCACGATCGTCGCCCGCCGGGCCAAGCTCGTGCTCGACAGCGGCGCGTACTGCGGCGAGGGCGGCTTCTTCGCGCAGCTGGCGGCGATGCACGCCGTCGGACCGTACGTGATCGGGAGCGTCGACATCGACGCCAAGCTCGTGTACACGAACAACCAGCCGTCCGGCTCGATTCGCGCCCCCACGGCGCCGCACACGTGCTGGGCGATCGAGCAGCACATGGACGAGGTCGCGGCGGCGCTCGGCATCGACCCGGTGGAGCTCCGGCGGCGGACGTTGATCGAGGCGGGCAGCGAGGGCCCGACCGGTCAGGTGTTCGGACCGGTCGGCGTCAAGGAGACGCTCGAGCGCGCGGTCGAGCTGATCGGCTACGGGCGAGAGCTGCCCGAGAACGAGGCCATCGGCGTGGCCTGCGGCTGGTGGCCGTCGTTCGGCATCCCGTCGGGTGCCTACGTGAAGCTGAACGCCGACGGCACCGGAACGATCATCACCGGGGCGCAGGAGAACGGCTCAGGTGCCGTCATGGGCCTGCCGATCCTGGCCGCACAGGTGCTCGGCATGAAGCCGGAGGACTTCTCGATCCTCTACCAGGACACCGACGCCGGCCCGTACGACGTCGGCTCCTCGGGCTCGCAGACGACGTTCAACAACGGGCGCGCGGTGATGGAGGCCGCCGGCGAGGTCGCGCGAGAAGCTGCTCGAGATGGCGTCCGAGCAGCTCGAGATCGATCCCCTCGACCTCGAGCTGACCGACGGAAAGGTCCGGGTCAAGGGGTCGCCCGACAAAGTCGGTCGCGATCGCCGAGCTGGCGGCGAGCGGCACGCAGATCCTGGGCAAGGGATCGGGCCAGCCGTCCGCAGTCGCCGCGAGTGCAATCCCGACAGCGGCTGTCGTCGGCCGGATCGGGATGGAGTCGTTCCTCGAGCCGCAGCTGATCACCCACGCCGTGCGTGTGCGGGTGGATCCGCGAGACAGGCGTCGCGCGGGTGCTGCGCGTCGCCGCGGCGCACGATTCCGGAACGATCCTCAATCCGGTCGGCGCCGAGGGTCAGGTCCGCGGGGGCGTCGTCATGGGCATCGGCCAAGCGCTGTCCGAGGGCATGCAGCTCGACGAGTCGCGGGCGCCAGCTCAACCCGCACCTGCTCGACTACAAGCTCGTCACGTCCGCCGACGCGCCCCCCATCGAGATCGCCTGGGTGGAGACCTACGCCGCCGACGGCGGCCCGAACGGCTCCAAGGGGATCGGCGAGCCACCGTGCGTCCCCACGCCCGGCGCGGTCGGCAACGCGATCGCGCAAGGCACTCGGGCGCCGCGTCCACCGGCTGCCGATGACTCCTGAGCGGGTATGGGAGGCGGCCCAGTGAGCGGCTCCCTGCAAGTCGCGTCGACCGTCGATGAGGCGCCGTCGACGCGCTCGACCGCCGGCGCCCGTGCGGTCGCCGGCGGCACCGATCTCGTCGTCGGAGCGCGTCAGGGCAAGGCGCCGCTGCCGCGAGCGGCTGGTCGCGATCCACCGGCTCGAGGAGCTCAGCCGGCATGGTCGAGGAGGACGGAACGCTGCGCATCGGCGCGCTGGTCACGCACGCGCACGATGGCCGCGAACTCCGCTCGTCCGGCGCCCAGCTGACCGCGCTCGCCGACGCGAGCGCGATCGTCGGATCCCACGCTACCCGCGCCTTCGGGACGATCGGCGGCAACCTGATGAACGCCTCGCCGGCGATGGAGGCGGGCGGCCCGCTCCTGTGCCTCGACGCGGTCGTCGTGCTGCGATCTCAGTCGGGATCGCGCGAGCTCGGCGATCGGCGAGCTGCTGGCCGGGCCCGGACGTACGACCGCGGCCCCCGGACGAGCTGCTGTCCGAGTGCGCGTTCCGCTGCCGCCGGCAGCCGGCTCGGGCAGCTGCCTACGTCCGGCTCGAGTACCGGCGCGCGATGGAGATCGCGGTCGTCGGCGCGACGCGCCGTAGTCCGGTTCGACGGCGTCGCGGTCGCCGACGCGCGGGTCGCGATCACCGCGCTCGCGCCGACGATCCGGCGCGTGCCGGACGCCGAAGCGGCGCTCGTCGGCAGCGATGGCGGCGTCGATGCCGTCGCCGCCGCAGGCCAGGCTGTCGGCGCCGCAGCCGAGCCGATCTCCGACGTGCGCGGATCGGCCGGCTACCGGCAGCGCGATGGCGGCGGTGATCGGTCGGCGCGCCGATCGCAGGCCGCGCTCGGCGCGCGCCGCGGCGAGGACGTCCCGATCCCCGCGAGCCCACGTTCGACCCGGGAGGGACCCGATGAAGGTCTCAGCCGACGCTGAACGTCAACGGCATCGTCCTATCCGGTCGAGATCGAGCCCCACGCGAGTCTGCTCCGCGCGGTGCGAGACGCCATCGGGCTCACGGGCGCCAAGGAGGGATGCGACGACTCCGAGTGCGGCGCCTGCATGATGCTCCTCGACGGCGCAGCCGGTGAACTCCTGCTCGTACCTTGCTCTGCAGGCCGACGGTCGTGAGATCACGACTGTCGAGGGCCTCGCGCCACCCGGCGAGCTGTGCGAGCTCCAGCGTGCGTTCCTCGAACACGGTGGCGTCCAATGCGGCTTCTGCACCCCCGGAATGCTGATCTCCGCGACAGCCCTGCTGGCTCGCGCATTCGGGACCGCTCACCGATGAGGAGGTCCGAATCGGACTGGCCGGCAACCTCTGCCGGTGCACCGGGTACGAGACGATCGTCAGGGCGGTCATGGCGGTCGGTGACAGCGCATCCACGACGCACACGAATGGAGACGAGCGATGACGACGACGCATCCTCTGCCGGCCCTGCCCCCGGTCGGCGAGGTACCGACCGGATGCTCGCGCAGGTGATCCGCCAGGACCGGCTCGGGGACCCGATCGCGGCGTTTCGAGATCGAGGAGATCGACACGCCCGCGATCCGGCGCCGGCGAGGTGCTGTCGCGGTGATGGCGGCCGGGATCAACTACAACAACGTGTGGGCGGCGCAGGGGATCCCGATCGACGTGATCGCCGCGCGCCAGCGCGCCGGCGACGAGCGCCGACTTCCACATCGGCGGCAGCGACGCCTCCGGAATCGTCTACGCGGTCGGCGAGGGCGTGGACGGTGTGTCGGTCGGCGACGAGGTGATCGTCCACCACGGCATGGTGGGATCGCGAACGACCCGTGGGTGAAGGCCGGCCGCGATCCCGATGATCGCGCCCATCCGGCGAGGATCTGGGGCTACGAGACCAACTACGGCTCGTTCGCGCAGTTCGCGCTCGTCGCAGGCGCACCAGTGCCTGCCCAAGCCGCCGCATCTCAGCTGGGACGAGGCGGCGGCGGCGACGCTCGTCGGCACGACCGCCTACCGGATGCTGTTCGGCTGGGAGCCGCACACCGTCAAGGAGGGCGACGTCGTCCTGATCTGGGGCGGCTCGGGCGGCCTCGGCACGCAGGCGATCCAGCTCGTCGCGCACGCCGGCGGCATCCCGGTCGCGGTCGTCTCGAGCGCGCGAGAAGGGCGAGTTCTGCAAGTCGCTCGGCGCGGCCGGCTACATCGACCGCACCGAGTTCGACCACTGGGGCATTCCGCCGCACTGGACCGACGCCGCGGGCCAGAAGGCATGGACCGCCGGCGCCCGTGCGTTCGGCAAGCAGATCTGGGAGATCGTCGGCGAGCGAGCGCAACCCCGCGATCGTGTTCGAGCACCCGGGCGAGGCGACGATTCCCGACCTCGATCTTCGTCTGCGAGTGCGGCGGCATGGTGGTGATCTGCGCCGGGACGACCGGCTACTCGGCGCATGGTCGACCTGCGCTACCACTGGGTCCGCCAGAAACGGCTCCAGGGCTGCCACGGGTCCAACGATGAGCAGGCGCGCGGCTGGTGGTCGCTGCTGAACGACGGCGTGATCGACCCGGTCGTCGGGCAGGTGCTGACCTTCGACGAGATCGGCGAGGCCCACCAGGAGATGGCCGACGGCGGCTGCACGTCGGCGGAACACGGCGATCCTCGTGGGCGCAGACGCCGCCGGTGAGGGTCGGAAGTCGTGAGCTCCTCAGCACCCAGATTTCAGCCCCCCGATGCCAGCGTGGCGCCTCGCTACACGGGGCCGCGCACCTTTGCCCGGCTGCCGCACGTGGAGCTGCCGCACGACGACGTCGACGCCGCCGTGATCGGCGTGCCCTTCGACACCGCGACGAGCTTCCGCACCGGCGCTCGCTTCGGGCCCGAGGGCATCCGTTCGGCCTCGGCGCTGCTGCGCCCCTATCACCCGGAGCTCCAGGTCGACGTGTTCGGCACGCTGTCGGTCGTCGACGGCGGCGATCTCAACATCACGCCCGGCAACGCGCTGCGGACCACCGAGCAGATCGCCGCGGGGCTGGAGCCGATCATCCGCGCCGGGATCGTGCCGGTGGTGCTGGGCGGCGACCACTCGATCGTGCTCGGCGAGCTGCGGGCGCAGGCGGCAGTCCACGGTCCAGTTGGCCTGATCCTGCTCGACGCCCATGCCGACACCTGGGACCAGTACTACGGCGAGAAGTATTTCCACGGCACGCCCTTCCGCCGCGCCCTGGAGGAGGGTCTGATCGATCCGAGCCGCTCGCTGCTGGCCGGGATGCGCGGCTCGCTCTACGGCGCCGAGGATCTCGCGCAGCCGCAGAACATGGGATTCGAGGTGATCCGCTGCGTCGAGCTGCTGACGCTCTCGCCGGCTCAGTACGCGGAGCGGGCCCGGGCGCGGATCGGCGACGGCCCCACCTACATGTCGTTCGACATCGACGCGCTCGAACCGGCGTCCGCGCCCGGCACGGGCACGCCCGAGGTGGGCGGCCTGTTCCCCCGAGAGGCACTGGCGTTCATGCGCGCGCTGGCCGGAATCCCGTTCACGGGCTTCGACGTCGTCGAGGTCGCGCCGGCCTACGACACTGCCGGGCCAGGTCACGGCACTCGCCGCCGCGACCGTGGCCTTCGAGATGCTGGCGCTGCTGGCGGTCTCGCGCCGCTAGACCGCGATCTTGCCGTAGCGCCCGTCGCGCCAGGCCAGCGCCGCCTTGAGGCCATCGCGCGCCACGATCGCGTCGAACTCGCGCTGCTCGGGCGTGTCGCAGGCGTTGAGGATCGAGGACAGATCGAGGTTCGCCGCCACGGCCGAGGTCAGCCCCATCGCCTCCATACGTTCTCAGCAGGCCGAGCTTCGTGTAGCGCAGCACGGCGACCGGCGTCGGCGCGATCTTGACCACCAGTTCGTTGACCGTCTTGTCGAGCTCGTCGACTGGGACGACCTGGTTGATCATGCCGATCCGCTCGGCCTCCGCGGCGTCGATGACGTCGCCGGTGAACAGCAGCTCGTTGGTCTTCTTCTGCCCGATCAGGAACGGCATCAGCAGCGTCACCGGCCCTGACCCGTAGCGGATCTCCGGCTCGCCGAACTTCGACTCCTCGGTGGCGATGATCAAATCGCAGGCCATCGCCAGCTCACAGCCGCCGGCCAGGCACCACCCGTGCACGGCGGCGATCGTCGGCTTGGGCAGCCGCAGCAACTCGAGCGTGACGTTGACATCGGCCGTGAGCACGTGATGCCAGGCATCGGCGGTCTCGTTCTTGTCCTCGACCTCCTCGCTCAGGTCGTACCCGGCCGAGAACGCCCGCCCGGCGCCCCGCACCACGACGACCTTGACCGAGTCATCCCGGGCGGCCTGCTTGATCGCGTCGCTGAGCGCGTCAACCAGCGCATAACTCAGAGCGTTCAGCTTGTCGGGCCGGTTCAGCGTGATCCGAGCCACCGGTGCCTCTACTACGTACTCGACGACGTTCTCGTTCATGGGTGAGCTCCTGTTTGGGAAGCGGGTTGAAGGTCTACTTCGGCAAGCACCTGCTCGAGCTCCCCGAGCAGTCTTTCCGCGTCTTCTCGTCCAAACGGAAGCGGCGGGCGGATCTTGAGCGTGTGAGCGGCCGGCCCGGTGGCGCTGATCAGAACGCGCCGACGGCGGAGTTGGTTGACGATCCTGCGGGCCAGCGCCGGGTCGGGGTCACCCGAGGCCGGATCGATGAGGTCGGCTCCGAGGTACAGCCCGACCCCTCTGACCACGTCGAGGTACGGGCGATCGGCCGCCAGGCTCGTGAGCCTTTCGAGCATGAATCCGCCGACCTCGACCGCGTTCTTCAGCAGCCCCTCGCGTTCGAGCACATCGAGCACCGCGGTGGCGGCCGCGATCGAGACCGAGTTGCCTCCGAAGGTGTTGAAGTAGCGAACCTCGCGTCCGAACTCCTCGACCAGCTTTGACCGCAAGGCCACGGCGGCGATCGGGATTCCGTTGCCCATCGGCTTGCCCATCGTGGCGAGATCGGGCTCCAGCCCGTGGCGCTGGTATCCCCACATCCGCTCCCCCGTGCGCCCGAACCCCGACTGGACCTCATCCGCGATGTACAGGCCGCCGGCGCTCCGAACGGCATCGGCGACCGCCTGCAGGAAGCCCGGCGGGCCGGGACGCAGCCCGTCGCTCGAGAACACCGAGTCCGCCAAGAAGGCAGCGATGCCGTGGCCCTCCGCCTTGAGGTCGGCCATTGCGGCGCGAACGTTCGCCGCCATCACTGCGCTTGCCTCCTCAAGGTCCGCGGCGAGCGGCGGGAGCGCCACGGCGCGGACGACCTTCCCGAGTGGCGAACCGGCACCGAGGCTGGGCGACACCTCGGCCGCAGCGGTGGTCACGCCGTGATACGCGTTGCTGGTGACGATCACACCGCGCGCGCCGGTGGCATAGCGGGCGATCCGCAGCGCCAAGTCGGTCGCCTCGCTTCCGGTGCAGGTGAACATCACGGTGTCGAGACTGTCAGCGTGCGTGGCCAGCAGTCGCTCGGCGTAGTCCAGGATGTGTCCGTCGAGGTACCGCGTGTTGGTGTTCAGCGTCCGGGCCTGTGCCGCGATCGCCTCAGCCACGTGCGGATGGCAGTGACCGACGCACGGCACGTTGTTGTACGCGTCGAGATAGTCGTTGCCCTGCTCGTCGAACAGGTGCACCCCCGAACCGCGCACGACCTCGACCGGCTCGTCATAGAACAGCCGGTAACCGGCTCCCAGCACCCGCTGGCGTCGGGTCACCAGCTCGCCGAGGCGAGGCGGCAGCGCCTGCGCCGTGCCCGGGTCGAAGCCGTTCGGCATCACGCCGCCCCGGCTCATGAAGCGCTCCCATCGTGACAGGCCGCAATCAGCTCAGCGCTCACCTGCTCGATCGCCTCGACCGGCAGCCGCCCCAGCTGCGCATGCGCCAAGGCCGTGTTCCTGAGGACGTAGGTTTTGTTCTGCGGGAACTTGGCCGCCCGCCACTCGCTGATGACGATCCGCGTGGCCAGCCGCGTGCGAACGAGGTCGCACAGCAGCTCAAGCTCCTCTTCTCGCAGCGGCAGCACCTCGTGGTAGCCCCGCACGACGTCGAGCACAGGCGCCATCGGCCGGTCGCTGTCCTGCACCTGGCTGGTGGCCGCGATCCCGAGATCGCAGATCAGCGGCGCGTTCGTCATATCGCCGAAGTCGAGCACCCCGGCGATGTCGAGGTCGTTGTCGGCGACCAGCAGGTTGTCGGCACTGAAGTCGTTGTGCACCGCCTGGCGACGCAATCCCTCCAGACGCGACGCGACCAGCTCGTTGAACCGCTCGAGACATGCCGCGGCAGCCGCATAGCGCCCCGCCGTCCCGTGAGCGGACGACTCGAGCTCGGCGAGCCAGCTCATCACGCCGTCGGCCCGCTGCAAATCCCACATCACGTAGCGATCCAGACCCGAGTGCTCGAAATGTTCGAGCGCTCGAACCAGCTGCGCCAGTGTCCGGCCCAGATTCGCGCGCAGCTCAGCGGAGGTCGGGGTGTGGCGCAAGGCCCGACCGCCGAGAAAGGTTGTGAGCAGGGCCATGCGCTCATCTCCCCCTTCGCTCTCGAACCGCGCGATGAATCTCCCATCTTCAGCGGCGATCGGGGTCGCCACCGGAAGCGACGGAGCGACACGCCGCACGTAATCCAGCACTTCGCCGGTGAGCTCCAGCACCTCGGCCCCCTCGGCGATATGGGCCACCTTGAGTACATAGCTCTGATCGCCGGCGTCGAGCCGGAAGTTGTCATCCTTCTCGCCCGCGAGGCGCTCCACCCTGGCCTCGAGCCCGTAGTGCGTCCGGGCGATCTCCGCCGCCTCGCGCTCGGATATCCGAGGCGATGGGCCCGACATCGCCTTGGCCTGCATCGCGCTCACGGGCTTCGCTGAGCGCGCAGCTGATCGCGCAGGACGAACTTCTGGATCTTTCCGGTTGCAGTGCGGGGCAGATCCTCGCGGAAGTGGACCTCGCTCGGCGCCTTGAACCGGGCCAGCCGCTCGCGGACGTGATCGATCAACTCGGGCTCCGTCGTCTCACGGCCGGGGATGAGCCGCACGAAGGCCACCGGCCGCTCGCCGAAGCGCTCGTCCGGGCGCGCCACCACCGCCACCTCCAGCACCGCCGGATGGCTGGCGATCGCCTGCTCGACCTCCATCGAGGCGATGTTCTCGCCTCCGGAGATGATCACGTCCTTGCTGCGGTCACGCAGCTCCACGTAGCCGTCGCCGTGCATCACGCCGACGTCGCCGGTCCGGAACCAGCCGTCGGGCGCCGCGGCGGCGGTGGCCTCCGGATCGCGGTAGTAGCCGAGCATCACGCCGTTGCCGCGGACGGCGATCTCGCCCACCGTCTGGCCGTCGGCCGGAGCGTCGCTGCCGTCCTCCATGACCAGGCGCGGCTCCTGCGCGATCACGTTGCCCACGCCCTGGCGCGCCTTCAGACGGGCGCGCCGCTCCGCCGGGAGGTCGTTCCACTCGGGCTTCCAGTCGCACACCATCACCGGGCCGAAGGTCTCGGTCAGCCCGTACAGGTGGGTCACCTCGATCTCCAGCCCTTCGAGCCGGGAGAGCAGCGCCGGGGAGGGCGGGGCGCCGCCGGTGGCGATCTTCAGCGGGCGCGCCGGCACGTGGGCGTCCGCGTGGCTCGCCATGTCGCCGAGCACCGTCGGGGCGGCACACAGGGGCGTCACGCCCTCGGCATCGATCAGCCGCCAGATCTCAGCCGGATCCGGGCGGCGCAGGCAGACGTGGCGGGCGGCCGCCGCCGTCACGCCCCAGGTGAAGCACCAGCCGTTGCAGTGGAACATCGGCAGCGTCCACAGGAACACGCTCTCGGACTGCTGCCCCGCGTGGTAGATCATCGCCAGCGCCTGGAAGTACGCGCCGCGGTGGTGGTACATCACGCCCTTCGGCTTGCCCGTCGTGCCGCTCGTGTAGTTGATCGCCAGCAGTCCGCGTTCGTCCTCGGGCGTCGTCCACGACGGCGGTGCCGCCTCGATCATCCGCTCGTACTCCGCCGAGCCGAAGGTCTGGATCGGCGAGCCGGCGGCCGCGACCGCTCCCTTGGCCAGCGACTCGAGCTCGTCGTCGTACAGAAGCACCTCAGCGCCGCTGTGGTGAAGGATGAAGCCGAGCTCTCCGGCGGCCAATCGGATGTTGAGCGCGACCAGCACGCGGCCCGCCGCGGGAATGCCGTAATGCGCCTCCAGCATCAGATGCGTGTTCGGCGCGAGCACCGCGACCCGGCCGCCCGGGGACACTCCGAGCTCCTCGAGCGCACCGGCCAGCCGCGCGGTCCGCTCGTACAGATCGGCATAGCTCAGCGACAGTCCGGCGTCGGCGACGGCCGGCCGTTCGCGATGCACGATCGCCGACCGCCGCAGAAATGCCGTTGGCGTCAGCGGCTCAAACGAGAGCCCGTCGAGCTGCGCCTGCTCAGAGCGAGATTCGGTTGGCGCCACTTCCTGCCAGCCGTCACCCGCCGACGCGGATCAGCTTCTTGTTCACGAACTCGTCGGCGCCGAACCTGCCGAGCTCGCGGCCGAAGCCTGAGCGCTTGACGCCACCGAACGGCAGCTCCGCGCCTTCGCCGCCGACCGCGTTGACGTACACCATCCCGGTGTCGAGCTGGTTCGCGACCCGCTCGGCCTGCTCCTGGTCGGTCGTCGCGATGTACGAGCCGAGGCCGTACGGCGTGTCGTTGGCCAGCTCGACCGCTTCCTCCTCGCTCGCGACGCGGTAGATCTGCGCCACCGGGCCGAAGAACTCCTCGCGGCGAGCATGAGCACCCTCCGGGATGTCCGTGATGACGGTCGGCTCGAAGAAGTTGCCCTCGTGGCCGCCGCCGAGCACGACCTTCGCTCCCTGGTCGATCGCCCGCTGCACCTGATCGGCCAGCCGCTCGGTCGCGATCTGGGATGACAGCGGCCCGATCTTTGTGTCGGGGTTCTTCGGGTCGCCCGGCTGGGCTGCCTTCATCGCATCGGTGAACTTCTCCACGAACGAGTCGTACAGATCGTCGGTGACGATGAACCGCTTGCCGGCGTTGCACGCCTGGCCGGTGTTACTCATCCTCGCTTCGACGGCCGATGCGACGGTCGCGTCGAGGTCGTCGGTCTTCAGCACGATGAATGGGTCAGAGCCACCCAGCTCGAGCACGACCTTCTTCAGATGCCGGCCGGCGATCTCGGCCACCGCCGCACCCGCGCGCTCCGAGCCCGTCAGCGAAACGCCGCGCACGCGGGGGTCGCCGATCACGTCCTTGATCTGATCGTTCGTGGCGTAGATGTTGATGTAGGCGCCTTCCGGGAAGCCCGCCTCGATGAAGATCTCCTGCATCGCCGCCGCGGACTCCGGGCATTGCGGCGCGTGCTTGAGCAGGATCGTGTTGCCGATGACCAGGTTCGGACCGGCGAACCTCGCCACTTGGTAGTACGGGTAGTTCCACGGCATGATTCCCAGCAGCACGCCGAGCGAGCTGCGTCGCAGCAGGGCGGAGCCGCCTCCCCCGAGCAGCTCGAGCTGTTCGTCGGCCATCAACTTCTCGGCGTTGTCGGCGTAATAACCGTAGATCGCGTTGCAGAAGGTCACCTCACCGACCGCTTGGCCGATCGGCTTGCCCATCTCACGCACGATGATCTCGCCCAGGCGCTGGCTCTGCTCTTCGTGCAGCTGCCCGACGCGGCGCACGAGCTCGGCCCGCTCCTTCACCGTTGTGCTCGCGCTCCAGCCCTGGTGCGTCTGGTGCGCCTTGGCGATGGCGTCTTGTAGCTCGGAATCGGAGATCGTCGGGTATTCCTCGACGGTCTCACCGGTGCTCGGGTCAACAACGGCGTAATCGGCCATCTGCTCTCCTCTCGGGTCTTTTGCTCCTGTTGCGGCGGCAGGGCAAGGTTAGTCACGCGCACGCGCCGCCAGAGGGCCCGGCCGTGTCACCCCCGACAATCGGGCTAGGGGTACGAAACTTCCTCGGTGTAGCGCGGGTCGTCATGCAGCTCCCAATAGCGATCGCGGATCGCTCTCGTCACCGGCCCGGGGAGCCGCTGACCCACCGGGCGGCCGTCGAGCGTCGCGACGGGCATCACTCCGCCTGCCGTGCTCGTCAAGAAGATCTCGTCGGCTTCGTACAGGACGCTGACCGGCACCTGGTCGATCACCACCTCGTGCCCCAGCTCCGTTGCGATCTCGGCCACGGTCATCCGCGTGATCCCTTCGAGCACACCGTGCGATGGCGTGTACAGGCGCCCCCGGCGAACGCGAATACGTTGAAGCCCGGCTCCCTCGGTCGACGTGGCCGTCGCCGTCGGTGAGGATCGGCAGCGTGGCGCCGCGATCGTAGGCCTCGAACAGGCCGCGCACGAGGTCGCCCCAGTGGAAGTTCTTCACCGTCGGATCGACCGCGTCCGGCCGGGATCCGGCGGGTGTTCTTCGGCGACCACCACGTCCGTGCCCGCGTTCCTGGGCCTCCGGCCGCACGATCCACACGTAGGGGATCGCGTATGCGTACAGACGCGGCGTAAGCAGCTCGCGGATCGCGCTCTCCGGCTCCAGGCACGCCGCGCGTGATCACGGTCTCGACGTAGGCCTCGCGAAGGCCCGAGCGGATCACCACGCCGAACAGGATCTCTCGAAGCTCATCGTGCGAAACGGGCGGGGTCAGCCGGATCAGCTCGCAGCCGCGCTCGAGTCGCGCCAGATGGTCGTCAGGCGGAAGAAGCGGCCGCCCCACACCCCGACCACGTCGTAAGTGAGGTCCGACCGCACGAAGCCGGTGTCGAGAATCGGCACGCGAGCCTCGCCGATCGGAACGTATTCACCTTCGATCCACGCGCAGCCGGCCGCGAACGGGTCGTCGAGTGAGACCGTGGAGCGGGGCTGGCTGGGGGTCTGACTTCATCTGCTTTGCGACCGTTGATCATAGCGAGATCGTTTCCACGGGCCTTGACGCGGGGGATCACCTCTGAACCGAGCAGCGTGATGCAACGCTCGTTGGCGGCGTCGTCGACCTCGCACCAGGGTGGCTGCAGCACGAGGTAGTTAAAGCCGGCGTCGACGTAGCGCGCGATCTCGGCCGCGCACTCGTCCGGGATCGCCGACGATGAACCGGTCCCGAGTCAGCTCCTCGATCGGCAGATCGAACCGATCGTCGCCCTCGGGCATCACCTTGTCCTGGCCGTGCTCGAGGTACAGCTCGTGGTACTGCCGCTCAACGTAGGGCCGCATCAGCGCGGTCGCCTCCGACGCGCTCTCGGCGACGAATGCCTCGCGCATCACCGGCAGCCACTCCTGGCCCGTCGCCCCGCCCAGCCTCCGCGTACGTATCAGGAACAGGTCGCGCTGGCGCACCAGCGTCGCGAGCGAGGAGTGCGGGCTGAAGAAGCATGTGTCGGCGATCCGCGCGGCACGGCGCACGGCCGCATCGGCGTTGGCCGCGGCAGCCAGATCTCCGGCCCCGGCTGCTGCACCGGAAGCAGCGTCGGCCGCACGCCATTCAGCTCGAAGAAGCGACCCGCGTAGTCGAATGGTTCGCCCCGCCACAGCGCGCGAATGATCTCGACCATCTCCTCGACGCGCTTGCCTCGGGTGCGGCGGTCGATGCCGAAATGATCCAGCTCCTCCCATACGCCGCTCCAACGCCGAGAATGAAGCGGCCGTTGCAGAGCACGTCGAGCGTCGCCGCCTCCTCGGCGACGTCGATCGGGTGCAGCAGCGACATCAGCAGGATCCCAGTCCCAAGCTGCATGTCGCCGGCCTCGGCGGCGAGACGGCCCAACAGCGGCCAAGGCTGCAAGGATCGGAACCGGATATCGCACGTAGTAGTGACCCGTGAAGATGCCGTCGAAGCCTGCATCTCGGGCCAGTTGCGTCTGGCGGACGACGCGCTCGTAGCAGTCACGCAAGGGTCCGACCTGCTCAGCTGAGGAGGTTCCACGCGACTGGACACCTCGAGTCCGAACCTGGGAATCGTCATGTCGCTGCTCCCATCGGGAGCTAAGTCCCGCGAGTCGCGGATCGGGCGTTCCCTCGAGCAGCCCGCGGACCAGCTTGCCCGTGATCGGTGACAGAGACATCCCGTGCATCGCGTGACCGGCGGCGACGGCGACGTTCGGCTGGTCGCGCCCGAGCCAACCCGACCCGCGGCAGCCCGTCGGGCGTGCAGGGCCGGGCGCCGATCCAGCCCGTCGAGCGCTCGGCGCTGCGCAGCGATGGCAGTCGCATCCGTGCCGGCGCGGTAGGATGCCCTCGATCCGGCGCGGATCGACCGTCGCCGGCGGCGTGCGAGCGAGCAGCATCGTCCCGGCGAACCGCACCCGATCGTCGAACGGAGTGATGGCGACGCGAGCCTCCCGCAGCATCATCGGACGGACTCGGGGCGGCCTGCGGTCTCCGTCAAATCGATGCTGCAACCGGTGCCGGAGACCACCGGCAGGCGCGGCGCCAACTCGGGCGCGCGTGCGCCGGTGGCGAGCACGACCTTGCTCTGCGGACAGCTCGGCGTTGTCCGTCCTCACCCGCACCTCGCGCTGCTGCTGGCTCTCAGCCCGCGTGACCTGACAGCGCTCGTCATGAACGTCGCACCGGCGGCCACGGCGGCGCCGCCGACCGCGGGCACGAACCGCCCCGGATCGCACTGGGCCTCGTCTGGATTGAGGATCGCGCCGGCCAGCCGGCCGCCGAGGAGCGGCTCGGCGGCGCGCGCTTCCGCAGCCGACAGGACCTAGATGACGAATCGTGCGATCCGGCAAGCTCACGAGCGCGTCGCATGCTCGTGAAACGCCGCTTCGGTCTGGTAGACGTCCAAGAGCCCGTTGCGCTTGTAACCGGTATCGATCCCCTCCGCGCTGTATGCCGCATGGAGTTCGGCGCTGTCGTGGGCGAGGCTGAGAAGCAGCGCCGTCACCCGGCGGGCGTGGCGCACGTTGAGGCACTCGTAGAGGAGCCGAAGCGACCACGGTAGGAGGGCCAGCGACAGCTCGATGCCGAACGGGCTGTCCCGCTTCGCCAGCCATCGCGTCGCTTTGACGAGATCTCTGATTTCAGCGAATGGCGACGCATGGCTGGGGACGATCATCCCGGCGTTCCCCCACGAGCAGCCGGCCGCCCCAGCCCTCGCCGCTCTCGACGATGGCGACGCTGAGCCCGGAGCGCGCGAGCTCCAGCGCTGTGCAGGCGCCAACGGCTCCGGCGCCGATAACAATGACATCGAAGCTCGCGTCTGCCATCGGTCGAACGGGATCATTGTCGACCTCGGCGATGCCCGCGGCTCGCTCGTTCGCGACACACCCGCCTGGGGGATCCTGCACGTGTGAGAGCGCAGAGCGGCGATCGACTCGCGGGTTATCCTGCGCCCGTGGCTGGCCCGTTCACCTTCAGCGCCTGGTCCGACTGCCGGCCCGCACCCGGCGACACCGACTACGCGCGCCGCTTCGCCGAGCTGATCGACGAGGCCAAGCTGGCTGACGAGCTCGGTTTCCGCGGGTTCTGGACGAGCGAGATACACGGCGTCGACGACGGCTACCTCGGCGCGCAGCTCCCGGCGCTCGCCGCGATCGCAACCGTCACTGCCCGCATCCGGCTCGTCACCGCGGTGATGGTCTTGCCGCTCCATTCCGCCCGCCATGTCGTCGAGGCGGGCGCGGTCGTCGATCTCGTCTCGCAGGGCCGGCTCGAGCTCGGCGTCGCGGTCGGCGGCTACGACCGGGACTTCGGCTTGTTCGGCGTCGACATCCGAGATCGGGGGCGGCTGCTCGAGGAGCGGGTCGCGATGCTGCGCCAGGGCTTCGCGGACGGGCAGATCGCCGACGGGCCCGAGGGTGCGTTGGTGCCGGTGACGCCGCGGGCGGTACAGGAGCGCCTGCCGATCCTGGTGTCGGGAATGGCTCGCCCGGCGATCCGCCGCGCCGTGAAGATCGGCGACGGCACGATCTCGTACGAGTTCGAGCGTCCGGAGGAGAAGGTCCCCGCGTACTGGGAGAACACGCTGCGGCCCGAGCTCGAGGTGGCCGGGCGCGGGCTCGACGACTTCCGCTGGCACGCCAGCTTCGCGCTGTGGGTCTCGGACGACCCCGAGCGCGACTGGCACGAGCTGTACCTGCCGGCCTTCACCTACCAGCAGTCCCAGTACGAGAAGTTCGCCAGGGGCGACGGAGCCTTCGACGCCGGACCGATGGCCGACCACCTGATCGGCACACCCGAGGACATCGCGGAGCGCCTGGCCGCGACCTGGCAGCGGGCTCCGTGGCACGACCTCGGCTTCTTCTTCCGCCTGCCGGGCGTCCCCCACGACCGGGCGCTCGAGCAGCTCGAGCTGGTCCAGAAACGACTCGCCCCGGCGGTCGCCGCCGCTGCTCGGTCAGGAGATCGCGCGTAGCAGCTCGTCGGCCACGGCGCGCGCCAGCTCGGCCATCTCGGCGTCGGTGCGGTTCTGGATCGGATGCGGTAGGTGCAGGCGGCGGAGGCCTGGCTGTCCCAGACCCTGGGCTTGTGCATCGGCCGCATCGACGAAACCGGTGGTCGACACCAACACGGCTGGAAGCCCCAGCGATTCGAACTCCGCCACGTCCCGCAGACCGCAGGACACGCACGATCCTCAGTCGGCCAGCGCCTCGATCACGGCGTCGCATCGCTCCGTGATCTCCCGGCGCAGGTCACCTGGCGCGGGCTTCGTGTAAGTCGGCTTGGCAACGCGGACGATATTGATCCCGCGATCGCTGAGCTGTCGCTCGAGCTCGTCCAGGAACAGATCGCCTCGATACTTGCGGATGTCGAGCAGCGCGACCGTTCCCGGAGTGCCCGCCCGGGCGGCCAGCGGGCGATCGGCGGGGGCCGACTCGTCGGTCGGATCGAGGATCGTCAGGTTCATCTCCATGGTTCGATGCTCCCGGTTTGTGGTGTGGAGCCGGCGGCGCCGGACACCCATCCGCCGAACAGCATGGCGAACAGTCCGGCATCGCTACCGGCGAAGACGAGCAGAATCCGGTCGGAGCCCGCGAACGACTCGTGCGAGCGGTCGTACAGCTCGCGCTGGAGCCGCTCGCGCGACCAGCCGGCGCGCTCGATCATCGTCCCGTACTCCCCGCCTAGGACGAGCATCACATCCCAGGTCCAGCGGTCGCCGCGGGAATCTGCCACGGCCTCCAGTCGAGCGCCCAGTGCCGTCGCCAGGCCCTCCGCGTCGCGGACCCGTTCGTCGGCGAGGAAGGTCGGCCCGTCGCCCGCGAACACGGTGATGCCGGTCTCTTCAGCGCCCAGGCCGGGAAGCTGAGAGTGAGCCAGGCCCGGCCAGGACAGGGTGCCATCGAGGCGATCCGGGAATGCCAACCCGAGTTTCAGCGGCGAGCCGTGCGTGGCCCGGTCCTCGCGCTGCGGGATCCCCCCGCCGACGTTGCGGATCGTGAGCTGGAGCGCGCGCCCGATGGTCAGGTTGGCGCGATTTCCCTGCCCCAGAACGTTGCCTGCGCCGTTCATCCCGATCTCGGCCGCGTACGGGCCGCCGACCACCACGATGGGCCCCGCCGGTCCCGTCGTCGCCACGACCCCATGGAGGCTGAACGCATCCCGGCACGCGGCCTCCAGGGCCGCCAGCACGACCGGCAGCTCCGGGCCGTCGCACCCCGCCATCACCGCGTTGATCGCCACCTTCTCGACGGTCGCGCGGCGGGAGTACGGTGGCACGATCCCGACCAGATCCTGCGGATGGCGCGAGGTGTGCTCGAGCATCGCGACCACGCGCTCGGGCGTGGGCGGTATCACCGGAAGCCCGTCGGTCATGCCGCGCTCGTAGAGCGCCTGCGCCGGATCCTCGAGCGCGCCGATCTGGAGCTCGCGGGCGATGATCCGTCCCTCGCGTCGCGCGCGGCGCGCAGCGAAGCGAGCCGCGATCTCCGGCTCTCGGCCCTTCGACGCACACCCGGGCCTGCGCTCCGGCAGCCCCTCAACCGCGAAGCTCGCTCCGGCTCGCGCCACCAGCTCGGCGATCCGGTCTCGTGCCAGCCCCTCTACGCGGTCGACCTCGACGTCGCCGTCGAGCAGCAGTACTGCCGGCACAGCGTCGGGGTCGAAGCGCTCGGACAGCTTAAGCTCGTCGTCGATCTCGGGCACCCGCGTGAGCTTCAGCCGCTCCGCCTGGGCGGCTGTGTCCTGCACCGAGGATTGGGAGATCAGTCGCACGCCCGCAGCATCCAGCGGTGGCAGGACCTGGTCGCAGACCGGGCAATCGTGCTTGACGATTGCGAGGACTTCAAGCGCCATGGCCGACCATCGCGCCGAGTCTAGGTTCGCCTCGGCCGGCACCGCAACGGCACCGCACGAAGCGTTGGGACGACCGGGTTACCCGGCCTCAGCTAGGCGGCAGGCTCGGACAAGAGGGCGCCCAGCACGGTGAGGGCGCGCTCACGATGCGCGTTCAGCGCCCTGACCAGCGCGTCGGCCTCTCGGTCCCGCACCGCCGCGATGATCTCGTCGTGTGCCTTGAGCGACGCCGCCCGCTCCTCCGCAAGGTTGTAGTACATCGCCCGATATGCCTCGGTCGAATCCCACAGCATCCGGATCAGCCGCATCAGGTGCGGCTGGCCGCACGGCTCGAGGATCGCCAGGTGAAAGCGGCGATTGGCGGCGAGCTCGCCCGCCACGTCCCCGTCCCGGACACTGGCCACGCAACCCCGGGCGGCCTCCTCGATCCGTTCGAGCTCCTGATCATTGATGTGCGGCAGGGCCTTCCGGACCGCCCGCTGTTCGAGCAGCCAGCGCAGGTCGTAGATCTCCCTCAGATCGGCCATCCGCAGCTCGGTCACGAAATAGCCCCGGCGGGCCTGGTAGGTGATCTGTCCCTCCTGCTCGAGCACTCGGAGCGCCTCGCGAACCGGCGCCAGGCTCAGCCCGACCTGCTCCGCCACCGCTTCCTGGTTGACGCGCTGGCCCGGCTAAGCCTTCCCGAGACGATCAGCCAGCGCAGCCCCTCGACCGCGTGCTCCTGGGCGGTGCCCGGCACCGACAGCGGCGTTCCGACGTTCGGTGTCATCCGGCGCTGCTCATCGGAAGGCGTTGATCCCCGTCAGCGCGCCGCCGACCACCAGCGTGTGCACGTCCGCCGTGCCCTCGTAGGTGACGACCGACTCCAGGTTGTTCATGTGGAGGATCACCGGATACTCCAACGTGACTCCGTTTGCGCCGAGCACCTGCCGGGCGCTCCGCGCCACCTCGAGCGCCGCGTTCACGTTTCCCAGCTTGCCCATGCTCACGTGCTCGGGCCGCAGGACACCCGCGTCCTTCATTCGCCCGAGGTGGAGCGCGAGGAGCGTGCCCTGGTTCACCTTCAGGGCCATATCCGCCAGCTTTGCCTGCTGAATCTGGGTGGCGGCGATCGGCCTGCCGAAGACCATGCGCTCCTTGCTGTACTCGAGCGCCGCCTCAAAGCAGGCGCGCGCCGCGCCGACCGCACCGAACACGATCCCGAAGCGCGCCTCGTTCAGGCAGGACAGCGGGCCGCGCAGGCTGTGCACTTCGGGCAGCATCGCGCTGGCCGGCAGGGGCACGTCGTCCAGCAGCAGCTCGCTGGTCACCGAGGCCCGCAGCGACAGCTTCTTGTGAATGTCCTGAACGGTGAAGCCCGGGGTTTCCCGAGGCACCACGAACCCGCGGATGCCGTCATCGGTCGCCGCCCAGACGATCGCCACGTCAGAGATCGAGCCGTTGGTGATCCACATCTTCTGCCCGTGCAGGATCCAGTCAGCGCCCTGGCGACGCGCACGGGTTCGCATCGCCGCGGGATCGGAGCCGGCATCGGGCTCGGTCAGGCCGAAGCAACCCACCGCCCGGCCGGCGGCCATCTTCGGCAGCCATTCCTGCTTCTGCTCCTCCGACCCCCAGCGCCAGATCGCGAACATGGCCAGGGATCCCTGCACGGACACGAGCGACCGCAGACCGCTGTCGCCGGCCTCGAGCTCGAGACAGGTCAGTCCGTACGCGGTGGCACTGGCCCCCGCACAGCCGTATCCGGTCAGATGCATCCCGAGCAGACCCAGCTTGCCGAGCTCGGGCACCAGCTCCCGAGGAATCGTGGCGTCCTCGAACCAGTCGCCGACGTCGGGCAGGACCCGGTCCCGAACGAACGCGCGCACGACATCTCGAATGTCGCGCTCTTCGTCGGATAGGAGCCGGTCGAGGGCGAGGAAATCCAGAGGACGTACGGCGGGCGCTTCCACGGCGGCGGCGGGGGTCACAGCGTGTACCTCCTGCATTTGCGAGTTTCGAGGATATAAGCTCTAGCATTGTGCCGTCTTCGTTGACAGATGTACGGATTGCGGACTTCTCGCGCATCCTCGCCGGGCCCATGGCCACGATGGTGCTCGCCGACCTCGGTGCCGACGTCATCAAGATCGAACGCCCCGGGGCCGGAGACGAGACGCGGAACTGGGGACCCCCGTATGACGCCCGCGGTGCCGCCACCTACTTCGCCGCCATCAACCGCAACAAGTCCTCTGTGGCGATCGATCTGAGCACTGGGGCCGGTTTGGCTGAAGCCCGCGAGCTGGTCCCTCAGTCCGACGTCCTGGTGGAGAACTTTCGGCCGGGGGTGATGAAGCGGCTCGGTCTGGACTACGAGACCTTGCGGGGCCGGCACCCCGAGCTGATCTACTGCTCGATCACTGGCTTTGGGGCTGGGCCGGGGGCCGCCTTGCCGGGCTACGACCTGCTGATCCAGGCGGTGGGTGGCATCATGAGCATCACCGGGGACGCCGACAGCGAGCCGACAAAGGTGGGGGTCGCCGGTCGACGTGATCTGTGGGCTGTTCGCCACGATCGGCATCCTTGCCGCCCTGCGTCATCGCGAGCGGACCGGAGAGGGACAGCTGATCGAGGTCAGTCTGCTGTCTTCGCTGCTCACGGCGCTGGTCAACCAGGCGAGTGCCTACACGCTCGCCGGTGTGGTCGGCGGCCGGCTCGGCAACGCGCATCCGAGCATTGCCCCCTACGAGCTCTTTCGCACGATGGATGGCGATCTGGTTCTCGCGGTCGGGACCGATTCGCAATTCCGGGCTCTCTGCCTTGACGCCGGCCTCCCCGACCTGCCCGGCGACGAGCGCTTCGCGACCAACTCACAGCGGGTTCACAACCGGGAGGAGCTGCGCCTCACCCTGGAGGGCGCCTTCGCCGCGCGACCGGCGGCGGAGTGGGCGGAGCGCCTGATGAAGCTCGGGATTCCGGCCGGACAGGTCAACGACATCAGCCAGGCCTTCGAGCTGGCACGGCGGCTCGGCCTTGAGCCGATCGTCGAGGTCCCGCGAGCCGACGGCTCGGTGGCCCATCTCCCGAGCAACCCGATCCGGATGTCGCGAACCCCGCCCAGCTACCGGAGCGCTCCACCCGACCTCCCTGCGGAGGAGTCCTAGTGTGCCGCGACCAGGATCTCTCGCGGGACCGAGCTCAGCCGCTCCGTCCTCTCTGACCCGATCACGTAGGTGTCGATCAGCGCCAGCCCGGCTCGGCTCTCGTAGTTCGTGACCAGTCCCTCCTCGAACACCTCCTCGGAGTCCGGATCGTCGACCCCGAACATCCACTCCCCGACCCAATCGGGCGGGAAGGAGATGCCGAGCTCGTAGCCACCGAGCCAGCCACGGAGGTCCCACAAACCGGCTTCCTGGTAGTAGGACCGCAGCTTGCGCTGAACCTCCGCCACGCTGACGCCTGGCCCGGCGGATTCCTGGTACAGCGCCGCACCGTCCGCCAGCAAACCCATCAGCTCGACCGCCACCGGGTCCGGCTCGCCGACCGACAGGACGCGGGCCGCGTTGGCGTGGTATCGATCCACGACGCCGCACGGATCGCAGCCGACGATGTCCCCAGCGGTCACCTTCCGCCGAGAACTCAGGGCGTGAACCAGGTGCTCGCTCCCGATCCACACGTTCTCCTGGATGGCGGCCGGCTCACCACCGCCAGCTTCCACCATGGCTTGCATCATCGCCTCCCAGCACTCGAGCTCGGTGATCCCGGGCGCCAGCATCGCCTGCAGCGCTCGCAGTCCGGCGTCGCATACCTCTGCCGCACGACGCATGACCTCGATCTCCGCCGGCGACTTCAACTTCCGGACCCCGCGGGTGACCAGGCTCGCATCCACGACCTCACATCCACGGCTGGTGAACCCGGCCTCGATGATCTCGCTGGTTGCCCGGTTCGGGACCGAGCTCCATTTCTCGATTCCCACAGTGCCCTTGAGCCAGCCCTCGCTGGCCAGCTCGCCGTAGAAGAAGTTGAGCCAGTCATCCACGCTGGTCGCCGAGCGCAGTCGCAGGTCGCTGGCCACCGAGTTCCGTGCGATCAGATAACGGTGGCGCTCCATGTCGAAATGGAGCATGCGGTCGTGATCAACGCGCACCACGGTGCAATGGAACGGAGGCCAGGCCGTCGCGCCGTGCGCCTTGTACCAGCGTGCCTGGTAGCCGTGCAGCCAGCACATCGCGTCGGGAGCACTGACCACCAGCAGGTCGAGCTTCGCCGCCTCCATTGCTGAGCGCAGCCGCGCGAGCCGCTCGGCGTACTCATTGGGCTCGAAGGCCAGATCCGGTTGGCGAGCCGCGATCTGAGCGGTCTGGTCGTCAAGGAAGGCATTCAGCTTTTGCGCGTCCATCTTCGGTTCCTTTCGCGAGTACGCCGTCAGGCGCGTTATCGGGTCAACGCCGCCCAGCGCGTCTTGAGCAGGTCTCGTGCTTCTGTCAGTACGGGTCCGACGTCGACACGATCGGCCATGAAGGCCAGCGGATCGTCGAGAGCGGTCGGGATGCCGAGCACGCCCGCGAGCGTGGCGTGCAAGCAGAACGCGGAGTACGAGGCGTTGTATCCGCCCTCCTGGACGAGCGCCAGCCGGCCGCCGGCGGAGTCATCGGCCATCGATCGGAGCGCCTCACCGATCACCCGGAAACCGTTCATCGTCACGTTCTGCCGGCCGTTGGGGTCGAACTGGCTCGCGTCCTGCCCGACCGCCCCGATCACGAGATCGGGTTCGAATTCGTTCACGAGCGGGACCACGACCTCGCGCATCGCACGCTCGTAGCCGGCATCACCCGTCCCATACGGGAGGGGCAGGTTCAGGTTGAATCCTTTGCCCGCCCCAGCGCCGCATTCCGCCACCGCCCCGGTCTGGGGGTGCGAGGGTCCCCAGGCGCCGTGGTCCATGTGCATCGAAACGGTGAGCACGTCCGGACGCGTCCAGAAGCACTCCTGCGTTCCGTTGCCGTGGTGAACGTCGAAGTCGACGACGGCCACGCGCTCGGCGCCATCGCGGAGGACGGTCTCGACGGCGAGCGCCAGGTTGTTGACGAAGCAGTAGCCATCGGCCCGCTCTGGCTGAGCGTGGTGACCGGGCGGCCGCACGAGCGCGTACGCGCGCACGCCAGGGTGCGCCATCGCCGCCCGCGCGGTCTCGATCGCGGCGCTGGCAGCGGCCATGATCGCGGGCCAGGAATCCGGAGCGAGCACCGTGGTCGAGGTGAATCGCCGCCCCCCCGCGGTGATCGCCCGCCGCAGCTCGTCGAGGTACGCGGCGGAGTGGACCAGCTTAAGCTCCTCCTCGTCGTGCAGCGGCACCGGCAGCCACTCGATGCTTGGGGCCAGGGGTCCGCGCTCGAGGATCGACTTGATGTTGATGATGCGCCGAGCTGACTCCGGATGGGTCTCGTCCTCGGCCATCAGCGGCGACGGCACGGCCTCGAACACGCCCCGGCCGGTGTCGTGCCGCAGGACATCGGGGTGCCAGAACACCCTCAGCAACGGGTCCTCGTCCCTCATTGACGGGCGCGCACTCTAGCTTCAGGCCGTCCTGGCTCCGGCGGCCTCGCAGCGGATGACACCCGGTTCGGGGATGCGATCCCGCCGCCGAACCCGAAGCTCAGGAGTGCGACAGTGCGGCCGCCGCCTCGACGAGCGTGATCCCGGCTTCGATCACGCTGTCGGGGTCCCGAGCACCCTCGCGCCCCGCCGCGTGCTCGAGCCAGAGCCCGTCGAGCATCGCCGACAGCGCGCTGATGGTGCGGTCCGAGGGCGCGATCCCCGGGATCAGCGGATCCACCAGCTCGACGAGCTTGCGCTTGTACTTCGCGTAGACCTCGTCATCGACGCTCGCGAACTCGGGATCGGTGACCGCCAGCGCCCACAGCGCAACGCGCGCGCGCAGGTGTGTCGTCCCGAGGAAGGGCTCTCGGTAGCCGGCCGAGAGAAACGCGCGCAGTCGCTCCACGGGATCGTCGCCGGCCTCCCCGACGGCTCTCTCCTCGGCCTCGCGCAGAAGCGCGGATAGGTGTCGGTACGCGTCGGCGAGGAGCTCCTCCTTGTCCTTGAAGTAATACGAAAGTAGACCGGAGCTGACGCCGGCCACGGCGGCGATCCCCCGCATCGTGATGCCGCCGGGCCCCTGTTCCGCCAAGCATTCCACGGCCGCTTGAAGTAGCGAGGCGCGGCGGACGTCAGGTTTTTCCCGGGTGCGAGGCAAGGGCTTGCAACGTCGAAGGGCTCGGAGTATCTTCCATCACTATTGCACAAATGAGCAATAAGGAATGAATAATGGAATTCGGCATCTTCATCGGCGGGCACAACCTTGGCAACGACCGGAGTGAGTCTCAGCTCTACGCCAACATCACCGAGCAGGCCGTGCTCGCTGACCAGCTCGGCTACGACGTCGTGTGGCTCGCAGAGCATCACCTCAACGATTACAACCTGATCCCGGATCCGCTCCTGCTCGCCGTCCGGATCTTCGAGCGGACCGAGCGGATCCGCGTGGGGGTGGCGGTGGTGATCCTGCGCGACCACCACCCACTCCAGCTGGCCGGCCGGATCGCCCAGCTCGACGTGCTCTATCCAGGTCGGTTCGAGCTGGCCGTCGGTCGCGGTTCCTCGGGTTACGAGGCGCAGCGGTTCGAGCGTGTGATGGATGTGGAGACCAGCCGGGCTCATTTCTACGAGCACCTTGAGGTGATGACCCAGGCGTGGCACAACGACACCGACTTCTCACACACAGGCCGGTTCTGGAACTTCCCGCCCACCACGGTGCTCCCGCGACCGGTCACGCGCCCCGAGCCGTCGCTCTGGCTCTCGGCGGTCACTCCGCAGTCGATTCATGGGCAGGTCCACTCCTGTCAGCGTCTCGGTGTCGCCACGAAGGTAATCACCAGCCCGTTCCGCAACCCGTTCTCATACCTGGCCGAGGGGCACGAGCAGTTCGAGACTGCGCTCGCCGAGTGTGGGGTTCCGCGGGAGAGCGCGCGTTTCGCTGTCAATCGGACGATGTTCGTCGGCGAGACCCAGGCCGAGATCGACGCCGCCCTTGACGACGTACTGCGCATCCACCGGGGGCTGTACGCACAGCTGGAGGGCAACGAGGTCTACGTCAACGGAAAGATCCAGATCAAGCCCGTGGAGCACGAGGTCGGCGCCGACGAGGTCCTGGCGAACGTCCCGTTCGGCCTTCCCGAGCGAGTTCGCGAGCAGGTCGCCCCGTATCAGGAGATCGGTGTTGATCATCTCAGCGTGTACCTCGACTATCTGAGCGATCACGATCGTGTCGTCCGCACCATGGAGCTGTTCGCGCGCGAGGTCATCCCTCACTTCTCGACCGTCCCGCAGACCGCCTAGCCGCTTGGGATGAGTCTCGTCTACGACGGCTACTCGCAGGAGCAGCTCGACGGGCTTCTGAACACTCGCCTGCTGGTTCCGGACTTCGAGACCTTCACCGACAGGTTCACGGAGCGCAGCGAAGCCACTCGCAGGAACGTCAGCGCCCAGCTCGACATCGCCTACGGCGGACACCCGCGAGAGCGCCTGGACGTGTTCCTGCCGGATGGCGTCGCATCGCCCCCGGTCAACGTGTTCTTCCACGGCGGCTACTGGCGCTCGAGCGACAAGGAGCGCTACTCGTTCCTGGCCGAGTCGTTCTTGTCATTCGGGGCCGCCTGCATCACCGTCGAGTACGCACTCGTCCCTGCGGTCAGCCTCGACGAGCTCGTCGGCGCAGTGCCGGCGCGCAGTGGCATACGTGTGGCAACACGGCCGCGAACTCGGCATCGATCCCGATCGCATCTACGTCTCGGGCCACTCGGCCGGCGGTCAGATCGTCGGCATGCTGATGGCCTCCGGCTGGCACGATGAGTACGGGATTCCGGCGGCGACCGTCCGCGGCGGCTGCGGCATCAGCGGCCTCTACGACCTGGAGCCGATCCGCCACTCCTATCTCCAACCCGACGCTGCAGCTCGATCCGGAGTCCGTTCGACGCAACAGCGTCGCGCTGCTGGGGCCGGCCACCGACGCGCCGCTGATCGCGGCGGTCGGCGCGCGCGAGGGCGAGGAGTTCCTGCGCCAGAACGCGCTCATGGCCGCCGCCTGGGGCGACCGGATCGCGGTCACCTCGATGGTGCTCGACGGCCTCCACCACTACTCGGCGGTCGAGGCGCTAGCCGATGCGGATTCCGAGCTTGCGGTCGAGGTGCGCCGGCAGATGACCGTCTCGCCCAGCGCTGCCGGCTCGGCCGAGCCGGTCCGCACCTAAACGCCAAAGCTCTGGCGTGAGCTCACGACTGCGTCGATGAGTGACCTGTCCTCAGGCCGGAGACCGTCCGGAACGTCGAGTCCATGGGGTCGGTATCGAACGCACCGGCCAGGTCGGCCGCCGCCTCGACGACGGCGAGGTTGCAGTACGGCAGATGATCCAGGCTGTACCCCCCTTCCTGCGCGATCACGAGCCGACCTGCGCAGAGCTCTTCGGCGATCGCCTTAACCGACTTCGTCATCGCCCGGAAGCCCTCGGTGGTGACACTCATTCGCCCCAGCGGGTCCGAGGCGGCAGCGTCCTGACCGGCCGAGATGAAGATCAACGACGGTGCAAAGCCGCGCAGCGCCGGGAGCACGACACGCTCGACCGCATCCCTGTAAGCCGCGTCTCCCGCGCCTGCGGGCAGAGGCACGTTGATGGTGTAGCCGAGGCCGCTACCGCGGCCGGCCTCCGCCACCGTTCCCCCATCTCTTGGATACAGGCCGGCCTGGTGGAGAGAGATGAACAGGACCGAGCCATCCTCATAGAAGACCGACTGGGTTCCGTTGCCGTGGTGAACGTCCCAGTCCACCACGGCCACGCGCTCGAGATGATGGTGCCTCTGTGCGTAGCGGCACCCAATCGCCACGTTGTTGAACAGGCAGAAACCCATGGCCTGATCGGCCGAGGCGTGGTGACCTGGAGCGCGCAGCAGCGCGTACGCGTTGGCGACCTCCCCGGACAGCACGGCGTCGACTGCATTCAGGAGGCCACCTGCTGCCGCCAGGGCCGCGTCCCAGCTGTTTCCTCCCACCCGCGCCTCCGGCCCCACCCAGGCCTGCTCGCCGCTGGCGGAGGCGTCGCGAACCCGGTCGATCAACGCATCGCTGTGGACGAGCTCAAGCTCCGCGCGCGTAGCTTGACGACCAGGCAGAGAGTGCAGCTGCGCCAACGCGCCCGCACCTTCCAGCACCTGGAAGGTTCTCGTCATACGGGCGGCTAACTCCACGTGAGGCACGGGGATCCAGCGCGCGCGTTCGTTGACGCTCATCGAGCCGTTGTCGTGCGCCAGACACCGCTCGTCGTAGACGATCCCGGTCTTTGCCTTCATTCGCTTCGTCCTCAGGCCCTGACCACCGTCAACGCGCACGAGCCCGCACCGGCAATCGGCGAGGCGCCCTCGTCGGTCATCACGTAGGTGCCGCCGACGATCACGCCGAGATCCTGATCGTTCAGCTGAAGGCATACGTGCAGCACGGCGACCATGCCGGGTTCCAGCTGGTGCGGCGAACCCTCGGCCAGGTTGAGCACCTCGAGCCAGGTGGGCGGGTAGGCGATGCCAACGCCGTAGCCAAAACGCATCATCGCGGCGCCTCCGAGCCCCTCCCGCTCCAGGGGAACACGTGACGCGGCGTCGATCTCCCCGCCGGTCGCTCCCGGGCGGCATGCCTCGACTCCCGCCGTCAGGGATTCGGTGGCCAGCTGGTACAGGTCCGCCCCGGCCTGAGTTGGCTGCCCGAGCGCGAGCGTCTGGATGGCCACCGCGTGATAACGCCGGTGGACGCCCGCGAACTCCACGTGCACCAAGTCGCCCGGCTCGAGCTCGCGCTCCCTTGGCGTGCCGTGACCGGCAGCCGTCCGTGGTCCGCTCGCCAGCTCCAGCGGAATCCCGGGGAAGTCGCTGCCCGCCGAGCGAACCGCTCCCTCGACCGCCGCCGCAAGGTCGATCTCCGTGATCCCGGGCGCGAGCGCGCTGGCCACCGCGCGGAGCCCCTCGCCGGCGAATCGACCCGCCGTCTGCAGGTATTCGATCTCCGTCGAGTCTTTGATGGCGCGCAGCGCACCCATCATCACGCTCGCGTCGGTCACCCGTCTCGGACTCAGGCCGTCGGCTAGCGTCCTCGCCTCCGCCGGCGAGAGCGCTTTGCTCTGGAGCTCGATGCCGCAGGTGCCGTCGGTAGCCCGCTCGCCCACAGCGGCCGCGATCATGTCCAACGGGTCGTCCTGTCCCAGGTGATAGCTGCGCACGTCTCGCACCCAGGTCGTCTCGGCGGCCATCGGAACGTCCACATCCCTGACGATCAACGTCGGCTCGTCATCCTCCGAGCTGAGCACCATGCCCTGCACCCCGTTCATGGCGGTCCATGAGTCGTAACCGCCGAGGTAGTACAGCTGCTCGGGCGACACGCAGATACACGCGTCCACCCCGTTCTCAGCCAGCGCGGCGCGAGCCCGCGACAGACGCTCGCGATGGACAGCTTCCGGAAAGGCAGCAAAGGCCGGCATCATTAACTCGCTTTCAGTTGTCGATTTTGGATGAGTCGAAGCGTTCCCACGACAGCCCGCCGGGCACCGGCGAATCTCTCAGCAACGCATCCACGCCCAGCCGAGCCGATCCCGGCCCGATCGAGATCCCGTACGGCCCGTGGCCCGAGACCGCGTACAGCCCGTCAGCGCCGCAGCAGCCGATCAGCGGCCAGCCATCGAACGATGTCGGGCGCCCGCAGGAGCGAATCTCTCGGACCCGAGCGCCGGCAGCGCCGGGCATGAAACGGGCCGTCCCAGCCAGCACGTCTCGAGCCCCCGCCTGTTCGTCGGGCTGCTCAGGGGAATGGGTCGCACCGAGCACCGTCTTCTCCCGAGTCGGTGTCAGCTCCCAGCGGTCCGACATGCCGTCGGGTGAGGCATCGGGTCCCTGGGTCACGGGCAGCTCCTCGAGCCGGTGCCTGACCCGGCCCGTGAATTCGATGTGGACCGTCACTCCCCAATCGAATACCACCGGTCTCCAGGCGCCCGTCGGATCAATCAGGCCGGGGGTCCACGGACCCGCCGCCACCAATACCGACTCAGCGGGAATCAACCCGTCTGCGGTCTGCACACCGGCGATGCGGCCAGACCGGACGACCGGCTCGGCCCGCTGGCCCTGAACGATCGTCACACCTTGATCCCGCGCGAGCGTGGCGATTCGCGTCGTCGCCCCGTGCGGAGTGGTCGGATAGCCGGTCCTGAGCAGGCACCCGAGCAGATCCGAAGCCAGCTCAGGTTCGAGCTCTCGCACCTGATCGGGATCGAGCAGCTCGGGCTGGAGCGACGGAAACTGCGCCGCAGCGTCCGCGAAGGCGGCGCGCCCCTCGTCGGTGCGAGCGATGCCGATCATTCCCGCCGGTGGCCCGCTCAGGACCCCGAACCGCTTGTAGAGCTCGATCGACTCGTCGTACAGGGGCGCGCGCACCGGGTCGAGCGGGTGCTGAATCGAGCCCGCATTTCGCCCCGACGCGGCGGCGCCAACGTGGTCTGCCTCGAACAGCGTCACGCTCACCCCTGCCTCGGCCAGCAGGAGCGACGCAGTCACCCCAACCAGCCCGCCACCGATGACGATCACGTCCGGGCTGCTCGTGCTCGCCTGCATCGTCGGCGATCATGATCGCCACGGGCGAGCCGAACAATGCTGCGTCCGGCGTAGCATCCGCCACCTGGGCGCCCGCGACAGGATGCAGCCGATCGAGGTATCTTCGCATCCATCGTCGTAGGCAAGAGCAGAGCACGGTAATGGCCTCAGCTGCAGCCGTCGACGGCCCACCGATTGCTCGGATTTCGTCGTGCCGATCCCGGATCGGTTCAGTCTCGCCGACCTGCTCTGCGATCGCCATGCTGCCCGCGCGCCGGGCTCCCTCGCGGTGCTCGAGTATTCCGGAACGGGTCCGGTTGTCGCTCGGACGTTCGCTGATCTACAAATGCGGTCGCAGGCAAATCGCCGGAGCGATCAAACATGCAGGTGTCGGGTCTGGCGATCGGGTCGCGGTCGATCTGCCGCAGGGCTTCGATGCGCTCGCTGTGCACGTTGCGATCTTCCGTCTCGGGGCGATCTCGGTGCCGCTGTCGCCCACCTTCGCTGGTGACGGGCTGCGACATCGCCTCGAGCACAGCGGCGCCAAGATCGCCTTCGGGGTCTCCGATTCGGCGGCGCGGATCGCAGGCGTCGATCGTCCCGCGAGTCTCGAGCAGATTGTCGACGTGGACAACTCCTCGAGCGGCGATGTGAACCTATCGGTGCTGCTGGACGCCTCCGGCGGAGGTGCGCAATTCCGTGGAGTTTCAGCGTGACCAACCCGCGTTCATCTTCTATACGTCCGGCAGCAGTGGCCCTCCCAAAGGCGCGGCGATGGGCGCCCGGATGGTCCACGCCATGGTCCCCGGCTTTCGCATGGTTTCCAACGGTGCGCCGCGCGAGACCGACGTCATCTGGACGCCCTCGGATTGGGCGTGGCTCGGGTCGCTCGCAGAGTTTGTCTTTCCGACGGCGTTTCTCGGCCTTCCGATCGTCACTTCCTCCGGAGGCTTTGCCATCGACCGAGCCTACGACCTCCTCGAACAGTGCCATGTCACCTGCCCGTTCCCCGCCGTGCTTCGCCGGATGCGCGACGCACCTCCCGAACCGGAGCGGCGTTTCGCGCTGCGAGTCGTGATGACCGGTGGCGAGACGCTGGATCCCGAGCTTCGGCGCGACACGGAGCGCTGTTCGGAGTGGCGGTGAATGACGACTACGGACTCACCGAGGGCACCTATCTGGCGATGGGGTGCGCGAGCCGCTTCGATACCCCGGCGGGGGCGGTGGGCCGCCCTGCCGCGGGAGGTACCGTCGTGATCCTCGATCGCGACGGCGACGAGCCCCTCGGTCCCGGGAGCAGGGAGAGATCGCCGTGGACGCGCGCGGCCCGATCGTGATGCTCGGATACTGGAACGGCCGCGGCCCCGACCCTGAGTTCTCGTCCTGTCGGTGGCTGCGCACGGGGGACACAGGATCGATTGACCGAGAAGGTTTCCTGTGGTTCGAGGCGCGCAACAGTGAGCTGCTGAAGGTCAGCGGCATTCGGATCTCGGCCGGAGAGATCGAGCGCATCCTCCTCCGACACCCGCAGGTCGCCGACGTGGGCGTCGTGCTCGTACCTGAGAACGGGAAGCCGATCCTGAGCGCGTACGTCGTTACCCACACCGACCCCGCGGATCCCGAGGCCCTGGGTCAAGAGCTGCAGCAGCTCGTCCGCGATCAGGTCGCCGCCTACGCCTACCCTCGGCGCGTCGTCTTTGCCGCAGCGTTGCCACAGACGGCGACCGGGAAAATCGATCGCCAGCGACTCCAGCGGGAGGGCACCGGCGAAGGCGTTGGACGCTGAGGTTCACGACAGAAGCTCGAAGATGGCATCGGCGCCCGGCTGGTCGCTCGAATGCGACGGGCCGTCGCTCTAGCCCGAGCTGCCACCGTGCCCAGCGGCCACCGCGTCGAGCTCGATGCGGCTGCCGCCGACCAGCCCGGCCACGATGACCGTCGTGGCCGGTGGGGTGAGACGACCCGGTGCCCCTCGAACGCTTGGGCACGCGCCTCTTTGAACAGGCCGTAGTCCTCGTCGCGGGTCAGGTATGCGCGCAGGTAGAGGATTCGATCCATCGCGGACCCGCTGGCTTCGAGAACAGCGGCGAGGTTGGCGAAGACATGATCCTGCCTGAGCCTTGAAGTCTTCGCCGACGAGCTGGCCATCGCCACCGAGCGGAAGCTGGCCGGCTACATGGACGAGCGTCGCGCCGCCTTCGACTATCGAGACGTGGCTGTACTGCCCGATCGGCGGATCAACGCTCTGGGTTGCTGAAGCGCGGGCTGGACACTGAGTTCCTATCGTCAGCTGTCGGCAGTCGACAGTCTACTTGAGCAGGGAGCGGGCCGGTCATTGACCTATGATGGTTCTGTGGCCACGGGTAGGAACGGACGGCTAAAGCCGGTCCACCGCGATCGCCTGGCAGACCAGGCCCATGCGGCGACCCGGGAGGCGATCATCACGGGCCAGTTCGACACCGGCGAACGTCTCATCGAGACGCGACTCGCCGCGGACCTTGGCATGAGCCGCGCCCCTATCCGCGAGGCAATTCAGCGACTCGCCGAGGAGGGCCTCGTTACCGAGCGTCCTCATCAGGGGACGTTCGTGACGGTCTTGACGGCTGACGATGTCGTCGACCTTTACAACGTCCGACTCGGCATCGAGACGACGGCAGTCCGATTGTTCATGCGCCGCGGGTGCTCCACCGAGCCGCTGCGGGCCAAGATCGAGGCCATGTCTCGGGCCGCCGCGCGCCGGGACGCGAACTCCGTCGTCCGCGCCGAGCTCGAGTTCCACCGAATGATCTGCGAGGGGAGCGCCAACGATCTGCTGGTGCGGTTGTTTTCGGAGCAGGAGGCGGTTGATGCTGGTCATGGGGCTTGACGACGCCGGCTTCGATGACCTCGATGATGTCGCCGCCGAGCACGAGCCGCTGGTCGATGCGATCGAGTCCGGCTCGCCAGAGGAAGCGGCCGCGGCGATGGAGCAGCACGTGGTGTCGACGGTTCCGGAACTCATTGCGCGACTCGGGGGCGATGACTCAGGTCTTCTCGAGCTGCTGCGATTCACTGCCAGGCGCCGTCGCACATCGCGCTGACCGCTGGCGTGGCGGGATGACATCGTCTGTAGACTGTCGACAGCTGCCCCAACTGGGGGAGAAACTAAGTGTCTGATCGCCGGAGGCTTCAGCCTCTTGATTGGGCCGTCGTACCGCGCTATGCGGACGTCGCCACGTTTATGCGGATCCCGCGGATCGACGAGCTCGAGGACGTCGACATCGGTATCTTCGGCATCCCGCTCGACGCAGCGACCTACCGCGGGCGCACCGGGAGGGGCCGGCGGCTATCCGGGAGGCCTCCCGCGGCATCCGTCGCGTCAACCCCCGTTCGGGCATCAGTCCATTCGACGTCGCGAATGTTGCCGACCTCGGAGACGCGCCGGTCAACGTCCTGGACTATCCCGGGCAGCCTGGCCAGCGCACGGGATTTCGTGGCCAAGGTCCGCGCCGCCGGCGTACGCCCGGTGGGTGTCGGCGGCGATCACTCGGCGACGCTTCCAATGCTGCGGGGCCTCTATGACGGCACGCCGGTCGGCGTACTGCAGTTCGACGCCCACGCCGACATCCAGGACATCTTCTTCGGAACGCCAAGGACAACCACGCGAGCGTCATGCGGCGCGCGCACGAAGAGCAGACGATCCATGCCTCGCGCGTCGTCGCTGAAGGGGTTTCGCGGTAACGTGCTTTGGCGACGACGACATTCAGTACGGCCTCGATGCCGGCTACACCGTCATCACCTACGACGACTATGAGGAGGCGCGTCTCGTCACCATGATCGAGCGGATCCGCGAGGTTCTCGGCGATGGTCCGTCGTACATCACCTACGACATCGATGGTGCGCCTCGCCCCGATCCCACTGAAGGACCCCGTACCGCGGCGCGCGAGCCCGGCGGTCTGTCAATGCGGGACTCACAAGTCATCCTCCGCTCAATGACCGGGCTCAACGTCGTCGGCGGGGACGTTTGTGAGGAAACTCCGTCGCTGGATCCGAGCGGGATCACGGCGATGCAACGCCTCAATTCAGAAAAACGAGATCGTCTGCCTCATCGCTGCCGCCATGTCGCGGTGACGGCAAGGATCGACCAAGCCCGCCTCTGGCAAGCAATTCAAGACATGGCGAAGGTCGGGTCGACTCCCGCCGGAGGGGTTTCCCGAATTGCCTTGACACCCGAGGATGTCGCTGGCCGGGAACTGTTGCACACCTGGGTGCAGACGCTGGGCTGCGAGTGGCGCAACGACGAGGCGGGCAACGTCTTTTCGTCCGCAGACCGGGTTTGCGGCCAGGGCCAGCGGTCGCATTCGGCAGCCATCTCGACTCGCAGCCCGACGGAGGCGCGTTCGATGGCGCGCTAGGCGTGTTGGCCGGGCTGCCCCTTTTCCGCGCGCCGACGATGCCGACCCCGAGTCTGGCTGGCGCTCGAGCCGACCACGATCTGCAACGACGCAGAGGCGGCGCGGCCTTCGAATGCGCCGCGTGGGCTGGTCGATCTGGGCCGGGGCGCTGGACCTTGAACGCGCGCTGGCGCTCAACGACGCAAGTGGGGTGACCTTCGGTGAGGCCCTTGCGAGCTCCGGTCAGCGCGGTCCGACGTCCTCAGTGGCCACTCAGCTGGAGTCGTACTTCGAATTGCACATCGACAAGAGGCCCAGCTCGAACGTGCGGGCGTCGAGATTGGCGTGGTACAGGGAATCTTCGGCATTCGCTGGCTCGAGGTGCGGCTGGTCGGTAGTCAGAGCCACGCCGGGACCACACCGATGGACGAGCGAGCGGATGCGCTGCGTGCCGCCGCCCGGATCGTCGCGGCCGTTGACCGTATAGGCACGTCTCATGGGGCGGACGGGCGGGGCACGGTGTGAATCTTCTATGTCGAGCCCAATGCAGGCTCAGTGATCCCGGGCCGCTCTCCGAATGGTTGTGGACTTGCGCCACTCTGAGGAGCGCATCCTCGACCGAATGGCGGCCGAGCTCAACGGCGAGCTCGATCACATCGCTCCCTCGATCCGGCGCGAGCCGGTGGCGGAGCTGTGGGTGCACCCGCCGATCGCGTTCCCTTCGGATTTGATTGACCTCGTCGGTCAAGCCGCCGACGAGCTCGGGATGACCTCTGAACCGATGCTCAGCGGCGCCGGGCATGATGCGGGATACGTGGCTTCGCGCCCCTCGGCCGCGACGATCTTCGTCCCGTGTCGCGACGGCCTGAGCCACCAGCCACAGGAATGGTCCTCACCCGAGGCGTGCGCCGGCGCGTGCGCTGCCGTGCTGCTGCAGGCAGTCCTGACGCGTGCTAAGCCCTCCTTCGCGCCCGCTTAGAGCAGTCCAAACCCCTCGCCGCCCCACGGCTTGACATGCGTCGACTGTCGACAGTAGACTGTCCGCACGTATGAAGCGAGAGTCAGCTGGGACGAATGGGAGCGGCCCCTAAGCTTATCCCGACTACTTTTGACCGGCCTCAACAGCGGCGACGCGAACTACGGCACGATCTGCGGCGGGGAAGGGGTTTACTTCCTCCTCGATAGTGCGGCGAGCGCCTGATCGACGCGAGCAACACCGGTGGCCCCGTGGGCCACCAGCATCCGGACATCGTCGCTGCGGTCCGAGCGGCGGCGGCCGGAGGACGGCTGGTGATAAATGAGGGTTGGAAATGGTCGGACCGCGAACGTGCTGCTGAAGATCTCATCGAGGTGGCGTTTCTATGGCGAGCCCTGGGTGGGAGCCGTGCGGTTCTTCCTCTCCGGTAGCGAGGCCAACGATCTGGCCCTGTCGCTGTGTCAGGCAATCACTGGCCGGTCGGCGCTGGCGACACGCGAGCGCGCGTATCACGGAATGACCGGGCTGGCTCGCGACGTCACCGTGCAACCGCACTGGCACGGTGGCCTTCTAACTTCGACGGCGGCGTGCGACGCGCCCCGCGGGAGCACCGGATCATCGAGCTTCCCGGCCCGCAGGGTGCTCGGATCGGCGGTCAGCCCTCTGGATAGTCCCGACATTCGCCGGGGCGCGCCGACGGACGTCGCCGCGGTCATCATCGACTACACCCAGGGCGGCGTCTACTACGACGGCCGCTACCAGGACGCGGTCGCGGCCGAGGGCCGCCAGGCCGGGGTGCTGTGGATCGCCGATGAGGTCGTGCACGGGCTTGGGCGCCAGGGGCGTTGGTTTGCCTTCCAGGGCGCCTCGTCGCGGCCGGACATTGTCACCCTCGGAAAGCCGCTCGGAGGCGGCGGTATGCCGGCGGGTGCCGTCGTCGTCTCGCAGGAGCTGCTCGCTGAGCTTGACGGACAGAGCTGGCAGACCTACAGCACGTACCGCGGCCATCCGATGATGGTGGCCGCGATGCGAGCATACCTTCGCGTGCTCGTTCGGGACGACCTGCTGGAGCGAGTGGACGAACTTGACGGACAGATCGAACAGCGCATGAAGCTGGTGGCGGATCAGCACCCGAGCGTCGCTCGCATTGACGGTCGCGGGATGGCACTGGACCGTCGAGCTGGGAAGCGGCGAGAGTTGGGCGAGATTAATGCGCAGCCACCTGGGTACCCCCTATCGCCACGCGGGTTGCCGATCGAGCCGTTCTTGAGGCAGGCGTCCTTTTGGGAACCAGCGGCGAGCGCGACTCACTGTTCCTGGCGCCGCCGTTCAACCACTCCCACGCCGAGCTCGACACGGTGTTCGTCGCGCTCGATGGTGGATTGGAGCTCGCTGACGCCGAGCTCGGATCCGCCGCTGTGGCGGTCCACGCCATCGAGCCCTAGTGGCGTGCCGTCCCGCTGGGGCCCATCCGCGCCAGGAAGACAACGAGGCTAGCGGCGCGGCACCACAGCTCCGGCAGTGAATCCAGGCGAGCCGGACGCACTTGCTCTATTTCGGGACCCCGTGCCGAACGGGGATCGGAGTTCAAGTCACCGTCCCCACCTCACTCGTCTCCTGTGCTCGCCGTTCCACCGCAAGACGACGAAATAGCTCCTCGACGCGGGCGGCGCGGAGCCCGGCTTCGTCGCGCTGCTACGAATGCGATTCCGCCTCGCGCGATCCGGTCGGCGACAGCCGCAGGCGGTTCGCTCGATGTCTCAAGGTCCGGAAAGAGCCCGCGGGCAAACGATTCCATCGTCGCGATCCCGCCGATGTCTGCAGACTCGATCGGTCCGGTGACGCCAAGGCGGCGGCCGATCGTGTTGCGAACGCAAGCGTCTATCGCCTCGGCGCTGGCGGCCCCGCTCCCCTACAGGCTCCACGCCTCGCGCAACAGCGCGAACTGAAGCCGGTTGCCGATGAAGCCAGGCAGCTCGCGCTCGATCACCGCGGGCGCCTTGCCGCACGCGCGCACAGCGTCGCACGCGCGCTCGAGTACCTCGGGGGACGTCTCGGGGCTCGCGGCGGCGCACACCTCCACAAGCGGAATCAGCTGCGGGGGGAACCAGAAATGCGTGGCAATCACGCGCTCCTTGTGCTGCACCTCGGATAACACTGCGCTCGCCGGTGCTCCGCTCGACGTCGCGAGCACCGGGGTCGGCGCGCAGTCCGGTCGAGCTCAGCGAATAGCTGGACTTTGAGCGGCATGTCGTGCGTGACGGCCTCGATAACGAATTGCGCCTATGCGGCCTCGCCAAGGTCGGTCGTCGTCCGGATCCGGGCAACCGCGGCCTCTGCCTGCGATGCATCAATGAGGCCGTGGCGCTGGAAGTCGGACAGGCTCGCGCGGATGTTGCCTATCGCCCGGTCGAGGCTGTCCTCAGATTGAAAACCAGGCTCGCGTTCTTGTTGGCGACGGCGTAGACCTGGCTGATCCCGTGTCCGATAGCATCCCGTTGCCCACAACAGCGAGCGTTTCGAATGTCGCCGTCACCTTGGGAAGATATCCGCCCTCAGCCCGCTTGCCCGGGAAATTTTCCACTTGTCGCCCTTGCTCTGGCGGCACTCCAGCGCGGCTGGCGGCAGATCGCGCCGAGCGTCTCGACCAGCAGATGGGCCGCGAGGTAGGCGGTGGCGCTCGGTATCGACCATCGGATTCACCTCAACCAGATCGAGCCTCACGATCTCGACGCGTTCGGCCAGCGCGACCAGCGCGCCACGCAGCTCGTCGTAGGTCAGGCCGCCAGGCTCTGCCGACACACACCCAGGGACGAGCGAGTGATCGAGCGAATCGATGTCGATGGTCACGTAACAGCGCGCGTCCGCCGGCACGAGCTCCGCCCACACCGTGCGACCCCAGCTCCCGTAGCTCATGGGGAGGGACGATGCGGTTGCCATGCGCGATCGCGTCACGGTAGAGCTTGGCCGGAGTTCGCAGGCTGCGGATGCCCACCGCGGTCAGCCGGGTCGACTGAATCCAGCCCACTGATCTGCCGGAACGCGTGCTCGTTGGTGTACCGGTAGTCACCGTCCGGTTCGAGGTAATCGAGATGGGCGTCGAACTGAACGACATGAATCGGACCCTAGAAGGGGCCAACCATGGGGTAGGTGATCGAGTGGTCGCCGCCGAGGACGAGCGGCAGCGCCGCCGCCAGCGGGCGACATAGAGCCGACCGCTTCGGTGAATGTCTTCGCGGCCGTCCCCGACGGGGGTGGCGGGGCGCACCTCGACATCCCCGAGGTCTAAAATCTGCTGCCCGGCGGCGCCTGGGCGAGACAATTTCTCCCCAGTGCGAATGTCGAACAGGGTGTCGGTGCTACCCACGAAACGAGTCGAGTTTCACGGATCGCCCGGGGCCCGAACCGCGAACCCGGCATGAATGGCGTGCAGCTCTCGTCGAACGGCACTCCGAGCACCGCAATGTCGCTGCCGTGCGCTGAGCCCGCGAGCACGCCCGCAGAAATGTCGGGACGCCGACGTACGGGTAAAGCTCAGCACTGCCGTTCAGGTCCTGGAGCTGCATGCTCACCGTTCCTCCGTTCGCTATTCCTCTCAGCTTTGCGCGGCAGACGAACACCCGCTGCCGGGGCTCCGAGAGCTCCCACAGCTCCCGCCCAAACTCATATGCCCAGCTGCCGAGCCACAGCCAATCGGGTGCCCCGCCCCCAGCCTGATTGCCGGGGGGGGGGCGCACAAGCACCCGGCGCACAAACCGACCCCCGCCCTTACCGGAAGATTCGCCGGAAGCCCTCTGACGGACTCGAACCGGTGCTGCTAGCCACGCCGGCCGGCGAACAGTTTCGCCTCATTCGGGCGACCTCGTTCGATCCGGCGGTTCGCTCTCAGCATGGGCGGCGATCGCGCGTCGACCAGGTCGCTGATGATCTGAAAGCCACCGATGTTCTCAGTCGCCGGGCGCACACCCCCGCGTCCCCACATCAATCACCCCCAACCCCGCGCTACGGCCTCGAGAACCCCGGCTAGCGCAAGAGACGAACTTCAAATACCCCCCGCGAAATTCGCGCCCCGGGACGTACTCAGATCCCTCTGGCTGGAGGCTGTCGGCTGACCTTCCCGGCGGTCAGCCCGGCCCACGCTCGGGATCAGTCCTGTCAAGGCCGGTCGAAAAGTAGGCCAGTTCTGCCGGTTGAAAACTAGGCCACTTGAGGTTTGAGGCTGCTCTCCCGTCTCGGGGTAAGGCAGAGGGACCGTCGTCGCGAAGGCCGAGCCGTAGGCGAGGGCTGAGCGGCGATGGTCGCTTTGACCCGTTTCGGCGGGGCGTGGCCGGGGATCGGCGCGTTGTAAGCCGTTCTGCGGCCCTCGGCGGGTTCGCCGAGGGTGTGGGTCAGCCGATTTCGGGGGGTTTGGCGCCGATCCGGGCGTCGAGGTCTTTGCCGCGCAGCCGGTAGCTGTCGCCCTTGAGGCTGAGGATCTCTGAGTGGTGGATCAGTCGGTCGATCATCGCGGTGGGGCCATGTCGTCGCCGAAGATCTCGCCCCATTTGCTGAACGGCTTGTTGGAGGTGACGATCATCGAGGCGCGCTCGTAGCGGTTGGAGACTAGGCTGAACATCAGGTTCGCGGCTCCGGGGTCGAACGGGATGTAGCCGACTCGTCGACCATGATCAGCGGGATGAATGACAGCCGCCGCAGCTCAGACTCCAGCTCGCCCTGGCGCTTGGCTTCGAGAGCCGGGCGACCCATTCGGTCGCGGGCGAACCGCACCCGCTGCCCGGCGAGACACGCGCGGACCCCGAAGGCGAGGCGGAGGAGGCTTCTATGTCTGTCAAGGGGTCGTTGATTGGGCTTGGGAGGGGGTGATACTTGATCGGCTCGGCGCGTGTGAGGCGTTCTGCGGTCCTCGGCGATGTCGCCAAGGGGTATCGGTTGCCGGGATTCGGTGCCAGAGGCGGGGTCAGTGGCAGATTCCGAGGGTGCGCGGACCGCGGCGGTCGCGGCGATGGTCGAGTTGGGGCCGTTGGCTTCGAGCATGCGGAAGAGGTGGCGGGCGATTAGCGTACGAGGCAGCGCTTGATCTCGCGGGGGGTTTTGCCTTCGGCGGCGCGTTTGGCGGCGTAGGCGCGGGTCGCGGGTCGTGCTGCAGACGGGTGAGCACGATGGTGTGCAGCGCGCAGTTGAGCTGGCGGTCACCAGCGCGGTTGAGGCGGTAGCGATCGGTCTGCCCGGAAGAGGCGGGGATCGGTGCGGCGCCCCCAAGCATCGCGAAGGCGCTTCGCTGCGAATCCGCCCGGGGTGTGACCAGCAGCAGACACCTGAGCGGCGGTGATCGGGCCGATCCCGACTTCGTCGAGCAGCCACGGAACGTTGGTCTTGATCAGCTGCTGGATCTCTGTCTCCAGGTCGTTGGCTTCGGCCTCGAGCACCAGGATGCGACGAGCGGTGTGGCGGAGCGCGATCACCGTTGCGCGATGCTCGACCGATTGCGACTCGAGGGTGCGCAGCCGGGCGAACGGCGGATGAGATCATCGGTGTCGTGGCGACGGAGCTGATGGCGGACTCTTGGCGGTGGTGACCATCAGCGCTTTAGGTGGTTGATCGCTCGTCCGTGCCGGATCGCGCCGCGGCGGGTGACAAGCAGCACGCGCAGTGCTTCGCGATCGCCGTTCGACGGGGCTGGGCGAGATGATCACGGGTGAGCGCTTCGCGGGCAGCGCGGATCGCGTCGAGCTCGTCCGACTTCGCGCCGTTGCGGCGCGCCGGGCGGACCGGTCGCTCGACCTCGACGACCCATTCGCCGTGCGCGAGCAAGAACGTCGTCAGCCCCGAGCCGTAACTGCCGCTGGACTCGATCGCCCACACGCGGCGCCCCTTCGCGTGCAGCATGGCGAATCTCAGCAGCCGCTTGTGACCAAACGCGTCGGCCGAGAACGTGCTCGATCCTCGACCACGACATCAGCGACCGCCATAACGATCGCGGCCGAGTGCGAATCGCGATGCGTGTCCACGCCGATGACGTGATGGACCTGCTCTGGAAGGATGCCGATGCGAGAACCTCCCGTTCGACGGGGTTGCGCGTATAACTGGTGGTCGGCCTGGACTGCCGCGCGGCGAGACTGTGATGAGTCACGCCCCTGAAGGAGCGGACATGCTTCTGATGAGGCCAGCGGTGCGACAGCCAGGCCGACGCCGACACGACGAAGAGACGGCTCCAAAGCCAGGACACCCGCGGCCTGCCGCGGGGTCAATGTGTCTTTTGAGTCAACTCCGCCACGTCGGCGTCAGCCTGGCTGCCGCTCAGGACGACTTGATCAGGGAGTCTCGACATGCGTCTTGCCGGTCCCCGGCGATTAGGCGTCGCACTACTCATGTTGTCGATCCGCTGCCCGCGCGGGTGCGGCTGGTGGGTGCGCCGGGCGGGTTCGCGCGACGTCGAGCTGGACGTGTTCGGGTGGCGGACCGAGCACGGCGAGACGATGGTCCGCTGCCGACTGGTGGACGGGAGCGTGGGGACGATCCCGGCGCGGTGGACGGATCTTCCCCGCCGGAGCGCGGAGGCTGAGTTGCTCGGGGTGGTGATCTCGCCGGTTGGTTGGCGCCGACTGGGTGAGCTGGTCGAGGCGTTGCGGGCGCGTCCGGGGCGGCGGCGGACTCTCCGGGGAAAACGGAGGTGGCGATGTCGGGACAGCTCGCGCTGGGCTTGAGCGAGGTGCTGGTCGGAGCGGCGGTATGGGAGACCCTGCCTGCCGGAGCGCCAGCGCGAGGTGACGATCCAAGCTCACGCGGCTGTTGGCACGGTTGGTGGAGGCCGAGCGCGATGAGTGAGCACGCGAAGGTCACCGAGCAGCATCGGGGGAGGTGGGCGGTGGTGTATGTGCGCCAGTCAACGCTGCACCAGGTCGAGCGGAACGTTGAGTCCTCTGCCCGGCAGTACGCGCTGCGGGAGCGAGCGATCGAGCTCGGCTCCTCGCCGCGCTCGGTATCGATCGTTGAATGAGGACACCGGTCGGTCGGGATCCTCGACGGACGGGCGGATCGGGTTTAAGGAGTTGGTCGCCGAGGTGGGGCTCGGGCACGTCGGGCTGGTGCTTGCGTTGGAGTTCTGGCGGTTCGCTCGCTCGTCGGCGGACTGGCATCAGCTGCTTGATCTGTGCGCGCTGACCGGAACGCTCATCGCTGACGCCGACGGCGTGTATTCGCCGGCCGAGTTCAACGACCGATTGCTGCTGGGGCTGAAGGGCACGATGAGTGAGGCGGAGCTCTACCCACCCGTGCGCCCGTCGGGATGGCGGGCTGCGGAACAAGGCCGAGCGCGGCGAGCTGCGCCTCGCGCCGCCGGTCGGGCTGGACCGCGACGACGATGATCGGATTGTGTTGTGCCCCGATGAGCAGGTCCGCCACGCGATCGAGCGTGTCTTTGTGCTGTGGCGGCGAGTCGGCTCGGCGAGGCAGGTCGTGATGGAGCTGATCGACGAGGGCCACTTTAACCCGCTGCGCCGGACCGTCGGTCACCGGGGGGTTCGGTGGGCGCCACTCAGCTATGGCGCCGTGCACGACTTTTTGACCAACCCGGCGTATGCCGGCGCGTTCGTCTTCGGCCGCCACCGCCGGGCGAAGACCGTCGACCGCGACGGCCGCGTCCATGCC